>JAZKIC010000024.1:0-65981 GCA_040385065.1 Pseudomonadota bacterium | reverse complement strand
CGCTTGGCACTGGAATTGCATGTCATTGACAATGGACCGGGCGTGCCGGACTCCATCAAAGACCGAATTTTCTATCCCCTGGTCTCAGGGCGCGAAGGCGGTTCCGGGTTGGGACTGACATTGGCACAAACCTTTGTCCAGCAACACCACGGGTTGATCGAGTGCGACAGCGTCCCCGGCCGTACAGACTTCAAGATTCTCATTCCTCTGCCCTGAAGCTGTCGAAATCAATACGAGGCCATAACAAAAGGGACACCGCCACATGAAGCCGATCTGGATAGTTGACGATGACCAGTCCATCCGGTTCGTTCTGGAAAAGGCCTTGCTCCGTGAAGGCCTGGCTACTCGCAGTTTCACCAATCCGCGCGAGGTGCTGGCCGCGCTCGAAACCGCCGGCGAGGACGATGGCCCGCAGATTCTGGTCAGCGACATACGCATGCCAGGGGGCTCAGGGCTCGACCTTCTTGAGAAGGTCAAGGCCAAGCTGCCGGGATTGCCCGTCATCATCATGACGGCGTTTTCCGACCTTGACAGTGCCGTCTCGGCCTTCCAGGGAGGGGCTTTCGAATACCTGCCTAAACCCTTCGATCTGCCCAAGGCGGTCGAGCTCATCCGTCGCGCCGTCGAAGAAAGCCAGCGCGAGGAAGTGGCCGAGGAACGCATGGCGGCCGCCCCTGAAATGCTGGGGCAGGCGCCCGCGATGCAAGACGTGTTCCGCGCCATCGGACGCCTCAGCCAGAGCAACGTCACCGTGATGATCACGGGCGAGTCAGGTTCTGGAAAAGAGCTCGTGGCTCGCGCCCTCCACAAGCATTCCCCCCGCGCCAATGGTCCTTTCATTGCCATCAATACCGCAGCCATTCCCAAGGACCTGCTGGAGTCGGAGCTGTTCGGCCATGAACGCGGTGCTTTCACCGGTGCGCAAACCATGCGCCGCGGCCGCTTCGAGCAGGCCGAGGGTGGCACGCTTTTTCTGGACGAGATCGGCGACATGCCTTTTGACCTGCAGACGCGTTTGCTGCGTGTGCTGTCTGACGGACACTTCTACCGGGTCGGTGGGCACAACGCCGTCAAGGCCAATGTGCGCGTGATCGCGGCAACGCATCAGGACCTCGAGCAAAGCGTCAAGGACGGAGGTTTTCGCGAAGACTTGTTCCACCGGCTCAACGTCATCCGGCTCAGGCTGCCGGCGCTGCGCGAGCGTCGCGAGGACGTGTTCATGCTCACCCGGCATTTTCTGCAGCAAAGCGCCAAGCAACTCGGTGTCGAACCCAAGCGCATTACCGACGCAGCGCTGCAGCAGCTGAGCACTTTCGGCTTTCCGGGCAACGTTCGCCAGTTGGAAAACATCTGCCACTGGCTGACGGTCATGGCGCCCGCCCAGGTGATCGAAGCCAAGGATCTGCCGCCTGAGGTGCAGGGCCAGATACCCGAGGTCAGGCGCCATTCGCCTGCGCATGTCGAACCGTCCGCAGCGGCGGCCCCGAGTCGCAGCGATTCAAGCGACAGCCCTTCGCCTGCCCGTGCTGAACAGCCTGGCGAGGGCTCGCCATGGCCTGCGGCGTCCGGCAATACGAGCTGGGAGACTGGCCTCGAAGCCGAGGCTCTGGCACTCCTGGGAACAGGACGAAGCGATGTGTGGGATGTTCTGACCCGAAGGTTCGAGTCCAAGCTGATTCAAACTGCGCTGGTGAACACGCGCGGGCGCCGCATCGAGGCCGCGCAAAAACTCGGCATCGGCCGCAACACGATCACGCGCAAGATCCAGGAGTTGGGGCTGGAGTAAGGATGAGGCCCTGCGTGGGACCTGCCGTCCGAGTCTTCTGCGAAGAGATACCCAAAGCCTGATTTTTTTGACTGTCCAGTTTCGCGTTAGCATCCGGTAACGGAGGCGGGAAATGGCATACAAAAGTAATCGGGCAAGCGGCGAATCTGATGGCTTAGCAGCAGAAAGCTCAAACTGGCTTATGGGTGATTTCTGGCGCAATGCGGCATGAAAATCCTCTTTGTCCATCAAAATTTCCCTGGCCAGTTCAAGCACCTGGCCCCCGCCTTGGCCGCGCGAGGCCACGAGGTGGTGGGGCTCGGTATCAATGGGCTGCAGCAAGCCCTGCCGGGCGTGAGGTACGTCACGCACAACCCGCAAAATGCCGATATGCCCGTGTCCATGCGCGAGTTGTTCGCCAAGATGGCCCGGGGTGAGTCCGCAGCCAGAGCCATGCAGGCTCTCAAGGCGGAGGGGTTCGTGCCGGACGTGGTGTTTGCGCATTCGGGTTGGGGCGAGGCCTTCTTCATCAAGGACGTCTTCCCCTCGAGCAGGCTCCTGGTGTATGCGGAATATTTCTACGGCGCCGAAGGCGGCGATTCGGGTTTCGATCCCGAATTCTCCAGCAGAACCCCGGAGATGCTGCGTTCCATGCGCATCAAGAACACCCACCTGCTGCATGCGCTCAGCGCTGCGGACAGGGGCCTGTCGCCAACCAAATTCCAGCGCCAGCAGCATCCCGACTGGGCCCAGGACCGGATCGACGTGATCCACGATGGCATACAGACCGATATTTTTTGTCCGAATCCTGCAGCATTCGTCACCCTGGGAAACGGCGGTCCCACGCTGCGGCCAGGCGACGAAGTTGTGACCTTCGTGGCGCGGCAGCTCGAGCCTTACCGCGGCTATCACATCTTCATGCGTGCTTTGCCCAAATTGCTCAAGCTAAGGCCTCAGGCGCGGGTGGTGATCGTGGGTGGCGACGGCGCGAGCTACGGCTCGGCCGCGCCCGCCGGTAGCACCTGGAAGAACATTTTCCTGAGCGAAGTCGTGTCGCAACTGGACCGCGACCGCGTGTATTTCGTCGGCAGTTTGCCGCATGCGGTGCTGACCCAACTTTTCCAGGTTTCTGCGGCGCATGTCTACCTTACCTATCCGTTCGTGCTGTCCTGGTCCTTGATGGAGGCCATGAGCATCGGAACCCTGATCATCGGTTCGAAGACCGGACCTGTGGAGGAGTTGATCCAGCATGGAAAAAACGGTCTGCTCACCGATTTTTTCGATCCCGAGGCGCTGGCCGAAACCGTCGCGGACGCTTTGAAAAGACGCCACAAGCTCACCCGCCTGCGAGATGCTGCCCGTCAGACGATCGTGCGGGGTTACGACCTGGAGCGCGTTTGCCTGCCGGCCCAGGAGCGGCTCGTCACCGCCGCGGGCTAGGACACACCAGGCGAGGCCAGTTCCAGCACCACGGGGACGTGGTCGCTAGGGCGTTCGTTCTTTCTCGGTAGCTTGTCGATCACGCAGCTTTTGACTTCCGCCTTGAGCGAGTCGCTTACCAGGATGTGGTCGATGCGCAGGCCGCGGTTGCGGCGAAACGCAAACTCACGGTAGTCCCACCACGAAAAACTTTTCTCGGGCTGCTCGAACATGCGAAACGCATCGCACAGGCCCAACTGAATCAGCCCGTCGAAGTGTTGCCGCTCTTGGCTCGTGTGATGGATTGTTTCGCGCAGGCCTTCCGGATCATGGCTGTCACGGTCGTCGGCCGTGATGTTGAAGTCTCCTACCAGCACCAGCCGGGATGAGGCCGCGAGTTCATCGCGCAGCGCTGCGCGCAGCCCGTCGAGCCAGCGCAGTTTGTACTCGAACTTTTCAGTCCCCGGTGCATTGCCGTTGACGAAGTAGCCGTTGACCACGCGCAGCGGACCGGTCGCAGTCTGCAGCGTCGCAGACAGCACGCGGGATTGCTCGTCAGAAAATCCGGTGATGTTCCTGACCACGTCGCTCAGCGGCCATCGGCTCAGGATCGCAACGCCGTTGTAGGTCTTTTGTCCGAAGACCGCACAGTGTTCATACCCCGCCGCCTGGACTGCCTGAAGCGGGAACTTGTCATCCGAAAGTTTCAACTCCTGCAGGCACAGAAGATCGACGGGATTGACCTGCAGCCAGTCGAGCACCTGCGGCAAACGAACGGCAAGTGAATTGACATTCCAGGTGACGATTTTCATGTGAGGGAATGCGCTGAAGGAAATGGCAAATAAGGACGTTAGAGTGTAGCGACGAGCTCATCGGTTCGTTTTGGTCCAGAGCTCACCCCTGTGACGCAGTTGAGTTTCAGAGGTGTTTTCGTCTATGTCACTTCAACCCCATCCTCAGTGCCGATTTTGTGAAAGCTTTTAAGTCGCTGCTGTGGGCACCCGTGATGTCCCTCGGGGGCCGTCTGGTCGTGTTCGCTTTGATGTGTGCATTTCCCGCCCTGCTGGTCATCGCGCTCCAGTTCGCGGTGCAGACGCGGGTGATCCGCGAACGGGGTCAAGCCGAAGCCAAGACGGCCGCGTTGCGGCTTGAAGAGCGGGTTGGCTCATTGCTCGCCTCTGTCGAAAGCGTGGTCAGCACGATTGGCACTCTGGGGCCGAGCGCGGGGGAATTTTCACCTTGGTGCAGCCAGGCGCTCCGCAACGCGGTGAAGTTCAATCCCAAGATTCGAAATCTCTCACTGGCAAGTCCCAAGGGAGACGTGATCTGTAGCGCCCTGGAGGTCCCCGCCGGCGTCAACGTGGCGGACCGCAGCTATTTCAAGTCTGTTCTTGCCAGCCGAACCAGCGTCCTGAGCGGCTACACGGTCGGCCGAGTGACGCGGCAGGAAGTTGTCCAGTTCGCTGTTCCTATTTTTGGAAAAAGCAACGACATAGTCGCCGTGGCGCTTGCGGCCTTTGACCCGTCGGGCCTGACGCTCGATCTGGTGCAGGAAAACGGCGCCGTCACGGTCTTGCTCTTCGATCGAGAAGGCGTTTTGCTCAGTGACAATAACCGGTCGAGTGCGCGCCAGCGCGGCAAATCTTATGCCGACACGGCATTGTTCTCCTGGCTGCGTGAAAACCCCGGTGGAGTGGCAGAGTTGCCGGGCATAGACGCCAGAATGAGGCTCGTCAGCGCTCGACAGCTTGTTTTTCATGACCAGCTGGCGTTTTACATCGCCGCCGAAACCGATGTCCAGTTGCTTTCCGAGGCAGTCCGCAGGGAAGCGCTTTTCTATGTGAGTGTTGTGATCCTCACCATTGGCTTGATCGTCGGCATCGCGATGGTGGCGATTCGTCCCGTCGTGCTGGCCCGCACGCGCAGCCTCATCGATGTCGCCCATGCCGTCTCGGCTGGCAACTATGGCCAGCGGATTGCGCTCAGCGTGCGCGACGAGCTGACGCCGATCGAAGAGGCCGTCAACGCGATGATCGCGTCGGTGGAAGAGGACAAGGCACGGCTGTCGGCTCTTTCGGAGCGCAACAGCCTGATTGCCGAAGCCACGAACGATGCCATCTTCGAGTGGAACCGCTCCACGGGGGAGTTCTGGTGCAACCGCCTGCCGTTTCAGGAACCGACGGATGCGACAAGGCAGTCAGAGTTGACGCATGAGCACTGGCTCGCCAGTGTTCATCCTCAGGACTACGGCCGTGTCGCGGCCGAGTGGGCCGAGGCGATAGCGTCAGGCTGCGAACACTGGCAAAGCCGGTACAGGACGGGAGATGGGAACGAGGGCGGCAGCGTCACCTACGCGCTTGAGCGTGCGCGGCTCCTTCGCGATGCTTCCGGCGAGGTGGTTCGCGTCTTTAGTGGCGCCCGCGATGTGACCGTCGAGACGCTCGCGAACACACTTTTAATGGACAGCGAAAAGCGGTATCGACTGCTCTTTGAAAACAGCCTGGACGGTGTGATGCAGACCCGCCTGAATGGGGGGGTGGTGCATGCGAACGCAGCGGCTTGCGCCATGTTGATGCGCTCCGAAGCCGACATCCAACAGCTGGGCCGGTATGGCCTCGTGGACTTGGCGGACGAGCGCCTTGACGACCTTTTGCGGGAGAGGGACGAGTCCGGCCAAACCCGTGGGAACCTGACCTTTTTGCGGGGGGACGGAGAAATGATCCAGGTTGAATTGAGCTCGAGCGTCTATGCCGGGCCCGATGGCGAGCAATACACCTGCATGATATTTCGCGATATCACCGAACGGCTACGCAAGGATGAACAGATCCAGCGACTGAACCGTGAGCTCGAAGACAGGGTGCGCCAGCGCACGGCGCAGCTCGAACTGTCGAACCGGGAACTGGAAGCTTTTTCCTATTCTGTTTCGCATGATCTGCGCGGGCCGTTGAACACAATTGACGGCTTCAGCAAGCTGTTGGGTGACCGCATCGGCTCGGCGGAAGAGCGTCCACTGCACTACGTTCAGCGCATCCGCGCCGCCGTCAGGCATATGGGCGAACTGATCGAGGCGTTGCTGGCGCTGGCACAGGTATCGCGTGTCCCGCTCTCAATGCAGGCCATCGATCTTTCCGATCTTGCTCAGGGCGCAGTACAGGCCTGCCGTGAGCTCGAACCGAATCGCCACGTCAGCGTGCAGATCTCGGAGGGTATGAAAACCTACGGCGACACAAAGCTGCTGAAGGTGGTCATGACCAACCTGATTGGCAACGCCTGCAAATTCACCGGCCGTGCCGCTAATGCCCAGATATCGATTGGGGAACTCGACGACGCCGCCGCAGGCCCCGTCTATTACGTCAGGGACAACGGCGCGGGTTTTGACATGACCATGGCGCACAAGCTTTTTGGCACGTTCGAGCGACTTCACTCAGTCACGGAATTCCCGGGCTCGGGCGTCGGGCTGGCCACGGTGCAGCGCATCTTGCAGCGCCATGGAGGCTCCATCTGGGCGGAAGGCCGCGTTGGCGAAGGTGCAACCTTTTTCTTTGTACTCGGCGCTGAGAACACGCTCAGGGCTGGATGAAAGCCTGGGCTCCGGGCTTTTGACCGGGCCGTCCAGGCGCGTTCAGATATGCAGTTCCGCGAGGGCGCCCAGCACCAGGCCAACGGCTGCTAGCCCGAACATTCCGTACTCCAGCCATTTCTTGCGCGTCAGCAAGGCGATGGCTGCCAGCGCGATGGACACCTGCAGCACAGTGGTGGCCTGAGCCCAGCGATGGTGCTGATGCATCTGCTCGTCCGATGATTTGTTCCAGGCCGTTGCGTCTGCTTCAAACTTTTCCGCCACGCCCTTGATGTCGTTCTTTTCTTTTTCGTAGCGGTCGATCTTGCCCTGGTAGGCGATCTTCTTGTCTTCAGGAGCAAGGTCACGGGCGAATTCCGACAGGGACTGCTTGGTGCTTTTGGATTGGAAGTAGCTCCACTGGTTGGCAGCCTCGGTCTTGCTGATGGCGGCGTTGTTCTTGTAAAGCCCCGCATTGGCCTGCGTCGCGCCACCCATGTACGAGAACACGGCACCAATCGTCGCGATGATGGCCGTGACCACGGCAATCTGCGCCGTCATGCCCCCACTTTTCTCGCCCGCATGTGCGTCGTGCTCCTGGCCTGCGTGTTCGACTGCATGTTCTACCGCGTGGTCATGGGGTCCGTGTACGTGAAAGCCGCCTGAAGACATGATTCATTTCCTGGGTGTCCGGACGTAGGTGACGAAGCTGAAGGGCAGCCCGTCACGGGAAAGATGGGTTTGCCTTGCGCATTCGCGCCATTCTGGGCCGAGTGCGGGAGCGAAGGCGTCGCCGTCAAAATCGGCGTCAATTTCAGTAACATCAATACGCTCGGCAAGAGGCAGGGCCTGCGCGTAAATTTGCGCCCCACCGATCACCCAGACCTCGGGCGCGTGAGCTGCCAGCGCGAGCGCCTGCTCGAGGCTGAGTGCCATTTGCGCACCCGTTGCGACCCAGTCTGCCTGACGGGTGATCACGACGTTGCTGCGGCCAGGGAGCGGACGAAATCTCGGGGGCAGCGAGTCCCAGGTCTTGCGGCCCATGATGACCGGTGAGCCCTGCGTCAGTTGCTTGAAATGCGCGAGGTCCTCGGGGAGGTGCCAGGGCATGGCGTTGTCCTTTCCGATCACGCCGTTGCGGGCACGGGCAAATATCAGGTTCACGCGGCTCATCGGATGGCCTACAGAAAGCTCAGACCGCAACAGGTGCCTTGATCGGCGCATGGTGGCGGTAGTCGGGGAACTCGAAATCCTCGAACGCGTACTCGAAAAGGGACGCTGGTTTGCGCTTGATGTGCAGCGTCGGGTAGGGCAGGGGTTCACGGCTGAGTTGCAGCGCGACCTGCTCCTGGTGGTTGCTATAAATGTGGCAGTCGCCTCCGGTCCAGATGAAATCGCCCACGTCGAGGTCGCACTGCTGCGCCACCATGTGCGTGAGCAGCGCGTAGCTCGCAATGTTGAACGGTACGCCCAGAAATATGTCGGCGCTGCGCTGGTAAAGCTGGCAACTCAATCGCCCCCGCCCGCCGGCTTCACCGGGCGCCACGTAAAACTGGAAAAACGCGTGGCAGGGCATGAGCGCCATCTTGCCGAGGTCGGCCACGTTCCAGGCACTCACGATGATGCGGCGCGAGTCGGGATTTGTCTTGAGCGTCTTGATGACGTCGGCAATCTGGTCGATGTGGCCGCCGTCTGGCGTGGGCCAGCTGCGCCACTGCACGCCGTAGACGGGGCCCAGGTCGCCGTTCTCGCGTGCCCATTCGTCCCAGATGGTGACGCCCCGCTCCTTGAGCCAGTTGTTGTCGCTGGAGCCTTGCAGGAACCAGAGCAGCTCCACGATGATCGACTTCAGATGCACCTTTTTTGTCGTGACGAGCGGGAACCCCTCGTTCAGATCGAAGCGCATCTGGTAACCGAAAACGCTCTTGGTCCCGGTACCGGTGCGATCAGGCTTGAACACCCCGTGGGTGTCGACGTGGCGCATGAAGTCTTCGTACTGCGAACGTACGGGTCGGGAGTCGGAAGCGGGTGTGGAATCCATGGCGAAAAGAAAAGCGGCACTGACAACCCGTCAGAGGGTGCGAATCGTTGGGATTGTAGGTTGGGAAGCGTCGGCGAAGTGCGACTTTCCCGCCCTGCCTTTCAGGCCTTGAGCACGCGCCCTGGGTTCATCAGGTTGTCGGGGTCCAGCGCCTGCTTGACCCTGCGCATCAAGCCAAGTGCAACCGGAGATTTGTGCTCTTCCAGTTTTTCTGTCTTCAGGCTGCCGACGCCATGTTCGGCGGAAATGGAGCCATCGAATCGCGCGACCGAGTCATAAACCAGCGCATTCACGCGGTCTTCATGCTCGCGCAGAAATTGCCTTGGGTCGCCGCCCGCAGGCGCCTGCACGTTGTAGTGCAGGTTGCCGTCGCCCAGGTGGCCGAAGTTGACCAGCCGGACGCCAGGAATCTCGCGCTCAAGCAAGGCGTCGGTAGCAGCCACGAATTCAGGAATGCGCGAAACCGCCACCGAAATGTCATGCTTGATATTCAGCCCTTCCTCGACTTGGGCCAGCGGAATGCTTTCGCGCACGTGCCACAACTGTTTGGCCTGCGCCAGGTTTTCTGCCACTACCGCGTCGGTGACGCACCCATGCTCGATAGCCGCTTCGAGCAGGCGCTCGAACTGCTCGCGCGCATGCGCCTCGGACTCATGGTCGGAATTTTCAAGGAGCACGCAAAACGCGGAGTCTTCGTAAAGCGGTACGCGCAGCTGCTTGAAGTGTCGGGCGACCAGGCTCAGCGCAAATTGGCCCATCACTTCGAAGCCCGTGAGGCCTGCACCGAGGTGTTGGTGCGCCAGGCCCAGCAGCGCGACGGCCTGGTCCATCGACGGTACGGCTGCCCACGCTGTCAGGCGCGCCGCCGGCAAGGGATAGAGCTTGAGCGTAGCCGCCGTGATGATGCCCAGCGTGCCTTCGCTGCCGATGTAAAGGTCGCGCAGGTCGTAGCCGGTGTTGTCCTTGCGCAGTCCCGTGAGACCGTTCCAGATATCGCCTTGGGCCGTCACCACTTCCAGTCCCAGGCAGAGATCGCGCGCGTTGCCATAGCGCACGACCTGGGTTCCACCCGCGTTGGTGGCGAGGTTGCCACCAATAGTGCAGCTGCCTTCCGCGGCCAGGCTGAGCGGAAATAGAAAGCCGGCGTCCCGCGCTGCCTCCTGCAGGGTCTGCAGCACGCATCCTGCCTCCACCGTGACGGTCAGGTTGGCGGGGTCGATCACCCGGATGGCGCGCATGCGTTGCAGGCTCAGCACCACCTGCGTTCCGGACGTATCCGGCGTGGAGCCCACGACCAGTCCGGTGTTGCCGCCCTGGGGCACCAGGCTGACGCCCGCAGCCGCGCAGGCCTTGACCACGGCAGCCACTTCGTCCGTACTGGCTGGCCGCACTACTGCCAGAGCCTTGCCGCGTTCGCGCTTGCGCCAGTCCATCTCCCACGCTTCGAGGTCGCCTTCCGTAAGTACATTCGGCGTGCCGCAAATGCCGCGCAGGCTGTCGATGAATGCTTGTGTCATGTGCGCCTCGCGATCAGGACCCGGAGGGCACCGGGGTGGGCGCGGGGGCGCCTTTCAGCCGCACGCGCACATGCAGCGCGCAGGCCGTAAAGAGTGTCAGGCAAAGCAGCACCTGTGCCATCGCCAGATAGTTGCCGGGAACGGGATCGCTCCAGGCGCGTACCGCACCTTCCGTGAAATACAGCCAGACCATCAGGCTGACCCAGCGGTAGGTATACATACGATTTTTGAGCACGCCTGCCAACGGAATGCACAAGGGGAGGACCTTCAGTGCGAGCCAGGAGCCGCCAGGACGCAGCGGCGCCAGCCACAACTCCCATGCCAGCCCCAGCGCGATAAGCCCAAGCAGGCTGCCGGCCGCAAGCCAGCGGGTGAGGTCGATTTGAAGGGTTTTGTTCATGTCGATGGCATGATACCGGGGATGAATTTTGCGCAGCTGATGGAAGACTTCTCCCGCTTTCCCTGGCGGGACACCGCCATCACCTTGCGGAACCGCTTTCGCGATGACCATATGGGCCTGACCGCCAGCAGCCTGACCTTCACCACGTCGATCGCGCTGGTTCCTTTCTTTACGGTGGCCCTGGCGATTTTCACGGCGTTCCCGATGTTCGCCAAGCTGCAGGGTGCGCTCCAGGTGTGGCTGGTCGAAAGCCTGATTCCCGACAACATTTCTCGGCAGGTGCTGGGCTACCTGACGCAGTTCACACGGCAGGCCAACAAACTGGGCATCGCCGGGCTGGGCTTGCTGATCGTCACGGCCACGGCGCTGGTCCTGACCATTGACCGCACACTCAATGGCATCTGGCGCGTTCGGCGGCCCCGCCCCTTCGCTCAGCGCGTCCTGATCTATTGGGCAGCGCTTACGCTAGGCCCACTGATGCTGGGCGGCAGCCTCGCGGTGACCTCGTATCTGCTGCCCGTCATGCGGGGCGGTCCGGCGCCCGGTCCGACCATGCAGTTCCTGATCGACAGCGTCGAGTTCATTGCGGTGGCGGGCGCGATGGCCTCGCTATACCACTACATGCCCAACACCTACGTCAAGTGGGCCCATGCCTGGGCAGGCGGGGTTTTCGTGGCGCTAGGTATCGCAGCCGCAAAGAAGCTTCTTTCGTTCTACCTCAGCTACGTGCCGACGTATTCCATGGTTTATGGTGCCTTCGCTACCTTGCCGATCTTGCTGGTGTGGATCTATCTGGCCTGGGTCATCGTGCTGATGGGTGCCGTCATCGCAGCCTACCTGCCCAGCCTGATGGCGGGCGTTCCGCGCCGGGCCACGGCGCAGGGCTGGCGCTTTCAGCTGGCGCTCGAAATGCTCCAGTTGCTCGACCGGACGCGCGATTCACAGCGCCGGGGCCTCACGGTCACACAGATCGGGCAGTCGGTACAGGTCGATGCGCTCGAATTGGAGCCCGTCATCGATCTCCTGACCAGCTTGAACTGGATAGGGCAACTGGTTGATGCCGACAGCGACGCCGAGCCCCGCTTCGTGCTTCTCGTCGACCCGGACAAGGAAGTGGTCGAGCCTTTGGTCGGGGCCACCCTGCTCGACAAGACCGCAGCCACGGGAAAGCTATGGGATCGGGTGGGCTGGGACAAACTGCGCTTGCGCCAGGTTCTATGAGTTGCTCACCCAAGTGGGCGTCGGCTCGGCCTTATCCTTGCGTTCATGCCTGATTCGAAATTGCCGGCGAACGCTACCTCCTTGGCGCAAAGCAGCCCTGCGTCGCGTGTGCAATGGGTAGTTTGCCTTTGCGCCGCCTGGTGCGGGGTTTGCCGGGACTACCGGAGTGCTTTTGACCAGGCAGCCCAGGCGCACCCGGAGTTGAAATTCCTGTGGGTAGACGTCGAGGATGAAGCGGACCTGGTGGGGGACGCAGAAGTTGAAACGTTTCCCACGGTGTTGATCGCAGGGGCCGGACAGATTCACTTTGTGGGGCCGCTTCAGCCGCAGGTGGGAAGCCTGCTTCGACTGATCGAAGCAAAGCTCACCGATCCCGCGCCGCGTGTCATCGCGGCTCCAGCGTATGAGGCCTTGCTGGCTCAGCTGCAAGCGGGACGCACGGACTGAGCGAGCGTCATGCGCTGTCAGGTCGAGGTTAGAGGTGCGTTCAAAAAGCTGACGAGGGCATGCAGCGTTTCTTCAGGCGCCTCCAGCATCTGCCGGTGTCCCACGTCCAGCGTCACGACCTTGGCGGTATTGCCAGCCTCGCGGGCTGCAGCTATCAGCCCTTGCGCTGCCTTGGGTGGTGTCATCTGGTCAAGCTTGCCGAGCAGGAACAGGACCGGGCAGCTGATGTTCGCAATGGCGCGCTCGCCGTTGGCGTAGCGGTCACAGGCGAGAAAGCCGCGATGAAACACGTTGACCTCGCGGTTGCTTTGCAGGACGCGCTTGCCCAGCGCCATGCCCGAGCCAAAGACCCAGGTGCCCGGCCCCATGGCTGATGGCGGAGGAGCCAGCGTGCTGCGCGAATACACGTTGATGAGCGCCAGCGCCTTGAGCGGATCATTTACCGAGGCGTCGAGCAGCATGGGAGACACCTTCATAGGGTGCGCCGTGCCGATGAGCACCAGATGGCTGATGCGCTCTTTCAGCGCCGCGGCTGCCTCCAGCGCAATCAGCGAGCCCCAGCTGTGCCCGACCAGCGCCGCGCGCGAAATACCGGCGCTGTCAATCAGACGGCCAACGAAACCTGCTGCAGCTTCCACGCTTTGCGGCGCTTCGCCCCGGCTCTTGCCATGGCCGGGTAGATCAATGGCCAGAACGTTCCAGCCATGGTTCGCCAAATAGCGGCTCTGCAGAATCCACACGCTGTGGTCGTCCAGCACACCATGAATAAACACTGCGGTCGGCTTGGATGTGTCAAGATTTTTGCCGCCGGTATAGCAATAGGTGGGTTGACCATCGACATCGAGCATCATGGTCAGGCCGCTTTCTCGGCGGCCTTGAGCGCGCGCTTGAGGTCTTCGATCAGGTCGTCGGGATCTTCGAGTCCTATGCTTAGCCGGATCGTCCCCTGCGTGATGCCCGCCCCTGCGAGGGCCTCGTCGCTCATGCGGAAATGCGTCGTGCTGGCCGGGTGAATCACGAGGCTACGGCAATCGCCCACGTTGGCAAGATGGCTGAACACCTTGAGTCCTTCCACGAAGGCCTTGCCTTGCTCACGATGGCCCTTGATGTCGAAACTGAAAACCGAGCCTGCGCCACGCGGCAGCAGCTTTTTAGCCAGTGCGTGGCTTGCGTGCGTGCTCAGCAGCGGGTGGCCGACGCGCGCAACGCTGGGCTGCGCCGCCAGGAACTCAACCACTTTTTGCGTGTTGGTCATGTGTCGCGCCATGCGCAGCGGCAGCGTCTCGATACCCTGCAAAATCAGCCAGGCCGTGTGCGGACTCATGCAGGCACCGAAGTCGCGAAGCCCTTCCCGCCGTGCCCGCAGAAGAAATGCGCCGACGGTGCTTTCTTCGCTGAACACCATGTTGTGAAAGCCAGCGTAGGGCTCGGTGAACTCGGGGAATTTGCCCGAGGCTTCCCAGTCGAAAGACCCGGCATCGACCACGAGCCCGCCAATGACCGTGCCATGCCCCGACAAGAACTTGGTGGCCGAGTGGTAGATCAGATCGGCGCCGTGGTCGAAGGGCTTGATGAGCCAGGGCGATGTCAGCGTCGAGTCCACCAGCAGTGGAACTTTCGCCTCGTGAGCGACGGCCGATACGGTGGGAATGTCGAGCACGTCAAGGCCTGGGTTGCCTACGGTCTCGCCAAAGAAGAGCTTGGTGTTGGGTCGCACCGCAGCGCGCCAGGCATCGATATCGCCGGGCTTCACGAAGCTCGTCTCGATACCGAAGCGGCTCATCGTGTAGTGCAAAAGATTCTGCGAGCCGCCATACAGGGCCGTGCTGGCGACAATGTGCGAGCCGGCGCCCATGAGGGTTGCCACGGACAGGTGCAAGGCCGCCTGCCCGCTGGCGGTGGCAATGGCACCGATGCCACCTTCGAGCGCGGAAATGCGCTGCTCCAGCACGGCGTTGGTCGGATTGCTGATGCGCGAATAGACATGGCCTGCGCGCTCCAGGTTGAACAGGCTGGCAGCATGTTCGCTGGACTCGAAGACGAAGGACGTCGTGAGATGGATGGGCACGGCCCGAGCGCCGGTGGCGTCCGGTGTGGCGCCGGCGTGAAGCGCGAGTGTGTCAAATCCGGGGTCGAGGTAACCGGGCATGGTTTCTTCCTTGCAGGTCGTTATTCTCGGTAGCATCCGAGCTGGCTGGCCCGGTGATTGTGGGCTATATTGCAATAGCGCTTTGCGCGCGGAGGCGGCCCGCGAGCCGCTTCTGACGTTAGGAACAAGGAGGAGATCCCATGAAAGTTGCTGACATCCTGCGAGTCAAAGGCAATACGCTTTATACCGTCCAGCCTGACGAGCCGCTGGCCAAAGCCACGAACATCATGGCTGACAAGGACATCGGTTCGCTCGTCGTGATGGAGCACGGCGATCTGGTGGGCATGCTCACCTTTCGCGAAGTCATTCTTTGCCTCGTCAAGAACGGCGGCGAGATCGGCAACACGCTGGTGCGCACCGCCATGGACGACCACCCCCTGACGTGTACCTCCGAGACCGAACTCGACGAAGTTCGTCGCATGATGCTGGACCGCCACGCCCGCTACATGCCAGTCATGAACCAGAAAATGCTGATGGGTGTGATCAGCTTCTACGACGTAGCCAGGGCCGTCGTCGATAGCCAGAATTTCGAGAACAAGATGCTCAAGGCCTATATACGCGACTGGCCGGCCGAAGAGGACGAAGCGCCGCAGCGTTAGCCACAAGCCGGCGCGTCAGTGGGCAACGACGCGCAGCTCATTGATGACGCCCATGACGTCGTCGACCAGTAACACGGACCGCTCCATCGCTGCAGCCTGCTCAGCCGTGTGCACACAGCCGATCAGCGTAACCAGTCTGCGCTTGACCGATACCCACACCTGGGTGTCCTTGAACCGTTCGTCCTGTCCCAGGTATTTCACCACCCGCGGTACGAGTTCGCGGTCGTAGAGGTAGGAATTGGGCAGCCGGCAACGGCCTGACAAATAGCAACTGGTGCCGTGCTGAGTCCTGACATGCTCGTCTGCTGCGATCTCGGCCTGGCTCAAGGCTGCTTCGGTGGGAGCCGGGCAGGACGCTATGGTGGAGGTGACCGGCACTATGGGTTCGATGATGGGGGGTTGCGCGATGCTGGCGCAGGCGGCAAGCATCAGCAAGCCGGCTGGCAGGCAGTGGTGGAAAGGTTGGGCAAGATGCATCGTGCCTCCTGAACTTCGAGGCGTCAGGGTATCGGAGTTGCTGCCTGAATGGAAGATTCGCGCTTAGCCGTTGAACTCGACTTGCTGTATTCAAGCGCGCGGCGAAGTGCGGCTGTCGCGCGTGGTTCCAAGGTGCATGTGCTTTTGATAGCCGGTCCTCTTGTGTTTTTATTTCTGGGCTTTCTCCCCACTCACTCACCCCCGCCTCTCTCCCGCCCCTTCAGGGCGGAAGAGAGGAGCCTGATTTGAATTTTTGGGGTTGCTAAACCGCTGCGTGTCTTTTGATTCCGTGCTTTGCAGCGGCTCCGTCCCAGAACTGCGCTGCAAATTGCCCTTGTTCGGGCAGCGCCCCGTTTAACTATCGTTTCATCGTCTGATCGGCGCACGTGCTTAACGTGCGCCTGAGACCGCGGACGCACACGGTCGATCTTTCTTCGCTCTGAGGCGCGTGTTAAGCACGCGCGCCGGCTCATTCGAGCAGACACATCGAGCAAACTAGGCGTTGCCCGAACAAGGACAACTTCCTGCGCAAATCGTCGACAGGAAAACCTATCAGCAACCTGCGGGCAAAACACGCAGGGCTCCCACTCACAAACCAAAAACTCAAATAAAGTCCCCCGCTTTCGCCCGGCGGGGCGAGAGCGGGGCGAGGGGTGTGAGTGGGGGAAAAACCCAGAAACAAAAATACAAGATGAACCAGCAACATGGCGAACACGACATAGTGCGTCTCGCCAGCCCTTCTATACATCAGGGCGAACGGCTTGGCATGACGAGGCGGGTCTTCCTGGGGCCACTGAAGCGCATCGAGACCACTTTCCACGAATCCGTTGAGCTGCAAGGCCTGGCAAAGCTTGCGACGTCCTGTGGACTTGTGCCTGTCGCGCAAGGTGCACGCCCAGGTCGCTGAACGGTCGTCCGGCTGGCACAACCCTTGCGAAACCTGACAGAAATTTGTTGCGTTCTGCAGGAGTACTTCATGCCCAAACCCGTCTTGACGATCAGCAGTAAAAACTACGGCGCCTGGTCCTTGCGAGGCTGGTTGCTGGTCAAATTGGCGGGACTCGAGTTTTCGGAGAAAGTCATTCCCCCGGACGACCCGGCCATGAGGGCGGAAATACTCCTGCTCTCGTCGACCATGCTGGTGCCGTCCTTGCAACATGGCAACGTGAAGGTGTGGGACACGCTGGCCATTGCCGAATACCTTCACGAGATCAAGCCCAACGCCGGACTGCTGCCTGCCGAGACGGGTGCACGAGCGCATTGCCGGGCCGTATCGGGCGAGATGCACTCGGGCTTTGCATCCTTGCGAGGAGCACTGCCGATGAATATCAAGGCACGATTTCCCGGCTTCAAAGTCTGCTCGCGCGCGCAGACTGACATCGACCATGTGCTGTCCATCTGGAAAGCCTGCCTCGCCAGCTATGGTGGCCCCTATCTTTTTGGCAAGAAACTTACCGTGGCCGATGCCATGTTCGCGCCAGTCGTGACCCGCTTTATCACCTACGACATACCGCTGGACAAGGTGTGCTCGGCCTATGCCAAGCGCATGATGGAACTGCCGGCCATGAAGGAATGGGTTGCGGGGGCCTTGCTGGAGCCCGAAGACATCGATGAGCTAGAGGCCGAGTTGTGACGTTAAGCAGCGAGCGCGCTGAGGTGGGTTTAACTGGCGCGCTTGATGCTCGCCCAGCACTGCAAGATCAGGCCTCAGGCCACGGCGTGGGTTGAGGCACGTCGCACACAGGATCGACGTCGACCGATTTGAAATCCGCCGGTGAGACGATTTCGAGGTATTCCATGTCGGGCGAATAGTCGAACAGGTAGTGCGCGATGCCAGGGCGCTGATGCACGACATCGCCGGCTTCCACCAACGTTTCCTTGTCGTCGTACATGAATCGCGCCCAACCCTTGACCATGATGACGATCTGGAAGTCAGCTTCGTGCCTATGCCAGCCGGTGCCTGTTTCCGGTGCCATATTGGCTTTTACGAGGTGCGCAATCACTTTTCCGTGCGTGGCTTCGGCGATGCCGAGATCGCGGTAAAGAAAAAAGTCGCGCAGACCGCCAGAGACGAATGGCGTGTCGCCCTCCTTGACGTGAGAGAACTGGGTGGCAGTGCGGTCGAGCATGAGTTTTCCTCCTGTTGTGCATGACGAAAATGTTGCGTCGCAACAAAAGCATGAAGCGTTCCAGCTGCTGCGCCGGTTTGGATGAGGGACCAGGCCGTCGGGGATAATCCTGTGCATGAGCGGAAACACTTTCGGATCGCTATTCGCGATCACCAATTTTGGCGAATCGCACGGCCCGGCCATTGGCTGTGTTATTGACGGTTGCCCGCCCGGCATGACGCTGAGCGAGGCTGATATCCAGCATGACCTCGACCGCCGCAGACCGGGCACAAGCCGGCACGTGACCCAGCGCAATGAGCCCGACGCCGTCGAGATTCTTTCAGGCGTGTATGAAGGCCAGACGACGGGCACGCCGATATGCCTCCTGATACGCAACACCGACCAGCGCAGCAAAGACTACGGCAACATTCTCGAAACCTTCCGCCCCGGCCACGCGGACTACACCTATCTGCACAAGTACGGACTGCGGGATCCGCGCGGTGGCGGACGATCATCCGCACGGCTCACCGCGCCGATGGTGGCGGCCGGTGCCGTGGCTAAAAAGTGGCTGCACCAGCAGTACGGCACGGTGTTTCGCGGC
The DNA here is from genome assembly GCA_040385065.1 of Pseudomonadota bacterium. Taxonomy (GTDB): domain Bacteria; phylum Pseudomonadota; class Gammaproteobacteria; order Burkholderiales; family Burkholderiaceae_C; genus Polaromonas. The sequence continues at coordinate 47,678 of JAZKIC010000024.1, read as the reverse complement.
TGCATGACCCAGATCGGGGATATGGCCGTGCCCTTCGAATCCTGGGACCACGTGGGCAGCAACCCTTTCTTCGCCCCAGCCGCTGATGTCGCGGCGCTGGAAGACTACATGGACGCGTTGCGCAAGGCGGGCGATTCATGTGGCGCCCGCATTCGCGTGACCGCGAGCAACATGCCGGTAGGGCTGGGTCAACCGCTTTTCGACAAGCTCGACGCCGACATCGCCTACGCGATGATGGGTATCAATGCGGTCAAAGGGGTCGAGATCGGTTCGGGTTTTGCCAGCGTGGCACAACGCGGGACCTTTCATGGCGATTCGCTGTCACCGGACGGATTCAAAAGCAACAACGCAGGCGGCGTGCTGGGCGGCATCAGCACCGGCCAGGATCTCGAGGTCTCCATCGCAATCAAGCCGACCAGTTCGATCGTGTCGCCGCGCGAGTCCATCGACATCAGCGGCCAAAGCACCACGGTCGTGACCAAGGGCCGGCACGACCCATGCGTCGGCATCCGGGCGACGCCGATCGCGGAAGCCATGCTGGCGCTCGTGGTGATGGAGCACGCGCTGCAGCATCGCGCCCAGTGTGGTGACGTTCGGGTCCACTCTCCGCTCATTGCCGGCCAGGACGCGAACCGAAGCGGGCGCTGATGCGTTCTTGCGCGGCTTGCTCCTGTGGGCGGTTGATGCTTTCGTTCCATCGGCCCGCATGACAGCATGACAGCATGACATCCCGGCGTCAGCTGGTGCCATTCGCCGCACTGTCGGCGAGCTATTTCGCGCACATCGGTTTCTTCAACCCTTACCTGCCTTTGTGGTTGAAAGAGATGGGGCTGAGCATTTTTGCGATCAGCGTGCTGGTGTCGGTGCAGTCCGCAACGCGCCTTTTTGCACCATATGGCTGGGGCTGGCTGAGCGACAAGACTGGCGAGCGCATCCGACTGTTGCGCTACAGCGCCTCGGCCGCATTGGTGGCGTCGGCAGGCCTTTGGCTGCCGTGGGGCGTCACATGGCTGTTTGTGGTGCTGCTGGTCATGTTCACGCACACCAGTTCCATGATGCCCATGAGCGAGGCCGCCATGGCGCATCTCGTCACGCAAGACGGCGTGTTCGATGCACGCCGCTATGGTCGCGTGCGACTGTTCGGGTCGGTCGGGTTTCTTGTCACGGTTCTGGCTGCGGGCATCTGGTTCGAGCATGACGGCATGCGCCACTTTCCTGCCTGGACCTTCCTGACCATCCTGGCCGTGACGGTGAGTGTCTGGTGCTTGCCGGACTTGCGGGAGGCCCGAGGTGCCAACCACGAGTCTGCGAGCGTATTGCCGGTTTTGCGTGAACCTGCCGTGCAATGGTTTTTTGCCTCTGCATTTTTTCAAGTGCTCTCGCATATCGGCATCTATGCGTTCTTCTCGCTTTACCTGGATTCGATTGGTTATAGCAAGACGCTCATTGGCTTGCTGTGGGCCCTTTCGGTGGTGGTGGAGATCGGTTGGTTCTTCACCCAGTCGCTGTGGCTCCCGAAGCTTAGCCTTCCGGCATGGCTGATGTTGTGCGCCGGTGCAATGGCGCTGCGCATGGGCATCACGGCCAGCAGTGCGAGCGTGCTGGCACTGCTGCTCGTTGCCCAGGCGTTGCACGCCTTGACGTTCGCGACGCATCACACGGTGTGCATTGCCATGCTCTCGCGCCATTTCTCGGGTGCGTTGCGCGGACGCGGCCAGGCGCTCTACACGGTTGTCGCTTATGGGTTCCCCGGCTTGCTCGGCGGTATTGCCGGGGGTCTCTTGAGCACGCGTTATGGACTCGTCAGCGTTTACTGGGTGTCTGTCCTCACGAGTCTTCTTGCCCTGCTGTGCGCCTGGGGAGCTTTCAGGAAAGAGCGCTTGCGCGGCGACAGCTCGTAGTTCATAACGGATCGGCTGGACCCTTTGGAAACCGGAATCTGTCGGCTGCCATCATGGCCTTTCGGCCGACACGCTACGCGCACTTTGACACCACTGCAGTCGAGAGGTAAACGCCGGGTAAATCTACCATTGCCTTACACAGCGTTAACAGACCGCAGCCAACAATGATCCCACTGAAGCCGCCACCCTGAGCTTCGTCGGAGACAACGAAGGGGCGGCAGTTTCAGAGCAATCCGGCACTCGGGTATGTCCAGAGGAAGTGTTTCAGGGTTGCGGCAGTTATCCAATAGGAGAGACTTATGAAATCGAAAATTTTTACCGCTTCGTTGATCGCATCGGCCATGTTTGGTGGCGCCTTTGCCCTCCCGGCCTTGGCCCAGACAAACACGCCACAGATCGAACGTGCACAGCAGTCCATCAGCGCCCGGATTCAGGAAGGCATGCGCACGGGGCAGATCACGCCGTCCGAAGCGCAGTACCTGCTGCGTCGCGAACGCGACCTTGAAACGCGCGAGGCGCAGTTCAAGTCTGACGGTCGTGCCACACCGCAGGAACGCCAGGCACTGCGCGCAGAGCTGGTCGCACTGGGCCAGGAGGTCGAGCGCATGATGGCCAACGCTGACGCCGTCCGTCCCGGCAGCGCAAACACGCCAGGCATCGACAACCGCCGGGCTGAAATCGCGCGCCGAATCGATGAAGGTGTGCGCCAGGGCTATCTGAGTCAGCGCGATGCGCGCCGTCTCCATCGCCGCGAGCAGGAAATTGCGCAGCACGAAGCCCAGGCTAAACGCGATGGCGTCGTGACACAGCAGGAGCGCCGCCAGCTGCGTGATGAACTTGCCAATCTGCGTGACGACGTCGAGCGCATGATCGACCGTCGCGGACGCGGCTAAGCGCTAAACCGGTTGCCGCGATGCTTGTCGCGGCCTCCACAAGCCAGGCCGTTCGCGCGGCCTGGCTTTTTTTCGTTTGTCCGCGGGCGGTGCAAGCTCTCGTCCTACAAGAAGCTCGGCGTGGGGGAGTGCCTGCCTGCCGTCGTGGTTCTATATCGTACCGACGAGCCTGATTCGCAGCTTTCATACTTTACCGACGATGGCAGCCAAGAAAAAGCCCGGGCTTTACGCCAACATCCACGCCAAGCAGGAACGGATCGCCCACGGCAGCGGCGAAACCATGCGCGAGCCGGGCAGTCCGGGGGCCCCGAGCGATCACAATTTTCGCGAGGCAGAGAAAACGGCGAAGCCAGCGGGCAACAAATCCAGCCGGCCCAAGAAATGAGCGGCGACCCTTGAAAATCTTCCGCTGCACGCAGCGCTGCCTTCATTCGACGGCGCCTTTAGGACTCGTGTACGCCACTCTTTTGCTGGCGGGTTGCGCTGGACCGAGCAAAGTTCTGCCGCTTCAGGAGCAATTCGGCTCTACCGCAACCTACTCGCGTTCATTCGATACGAGTGCGGCGGATGCTTGCGAGGCCTCACGCCGGGCGCTCCTCAGCCAAGGCTACCTGATTAACTCCGCTCGTGTGGACCTGGTGGAGGGACGCAAAAATTTCCAGCCCGAGGCCGAGTCCCATGTACAGATGGAAATTCGTGTCGTGTGCGTGCCCAGCGGCCCCGAAGGAGCTGGCAGCATTGGCTTTGTTACCGCCATGCAGGACCGCTATGCCTTGAAGAAAAGCAATAACTCGGCGAGCCTGGGTGTTGGCGCCATCGGTTCGGTCTCGCTGCCGTTCAGCTCGAGCAACGACGCCTTGGTGAAGGTAGGCAGTGAGACCATCACCAACGATGCGTTCTACGACCGCTTTTTCGAGCTCGTGCGCCGGTATCTTGCGTTAAAGAAATCAGCCGATTGATGTAGTGTTGCGCTAACGCAAAAGTTGGTTGAACACTTGGGGTGATCGCACCACAAATGTGCGTTTATGGCTGGGCTAGCGGTAACAGGGGGCTAAACTGATCATTCGAAAGACGTGATCAATGAGCACTGGCCCCGGCTTGGGCGCCTTGGATAAATCGGCGTCCTTGCGGAGCGCCTCATGAAAGGTCACCCCATGAAAATTCCCTCTGAATGGGTACTCGACGCGCCCGTAAATCTGGGCATTGACCTGCCAGCGCGACTAGCCGCGCCATCGTTCTTCTTGCGAGCCGAGTTGGTCTTGGCGGCGTGACGCAGGTTTTGAGCTCGACGACGACCGACCTGGCTGATCTGCTGCCGCACATCGTCTGGACGATGGAGGCGAATGGTTCCTGCACGTGGTGCAATCGCGCCTGGGCCGATTACTGCGGTCTGAGCCAGGAGCGTGGCCTGAAGCATTCATGGCTATCGCAAGTCCATGCGGACGACCGAGCCCGCGTGGTGGACTACTGGGCATCGGCTCTCCCGCTTGGCCTGCCGTGTGAAGTCGAGTACCGCCTGCGAGGTGCTGATGGCACCTTCCGATGGATGCTCGCTCGCGCTTTGCCGCAGCGTAACGAAGGCGGAGCCGTTTCCAGCTGGGTCGGATCGCTCACCGATATCGACCATCTCAAGCAAGCCGCCGGAATTCTCGAAAAGAGCGAGGCCATCAACCGGATTGCAGGTCGGGTCGCCCGGCTGGGGGGCTGGACCATCGAATTGCCCGACCTCAAGCTCACGTGGTCGGACGAGAACTGTGCCATTCACGATGTTCCGCCCGGTTATCAGCCGACCCTCGACGAAGGCATCAGCTACTTTCTGCCAGAGCACCGCGACATCGTGAAGCGCCACGTAGCGCTGTGCGCGCAGGAAGGCACACCTTACGAGTTCGTGCTGCCCAAGAACACCGCCAAAGGGCGGCGCATCTGGGTTCGATCAATCGGCGAAGCCTTGCGCGATGCGTCCGGCAAGATTGTGCGGCTGCAGGGCGCTTTTCAGGACATCACGGAGCAGCGCATGGCGCAAGAGCGCATGCTCGCACTCGAGATGCGCCTGATGACCACGCTGGAAAGCATCACGGACGGGTTTTACCTGGTGGACCGTGAATGGAAGATCAGTTTCATCAACGGCCCCGCGGAGCGGATGCTCAGGCGTGCACGGGGTGAGCTCGTGGGTGCAGTCCTCTGGGACGTGTTTGCGTTAGCGGCGGGCAGTTTGATCGAGCAACATTACCGGCTCGCGCTGGAGCGGCAACAAACGGCCCATTTCGAATTCCATGACGAGGCCCTGGGCAGCTGGTTCGACGTCAAGGCCTATCCTACCCAGGCGGGACTTGCTGTCTACTTTCAGGACGTAACGCAAAGGCGTTCCGAGCAAGCGCAGCTGCTGCTGCTAGAAACTGCCGTGGCCCGATTGAACGACATGGTCGTGATCATCGAGGCGGGCGTTGAGACCGCGCTTCATCCGCGCATTGTGTTTGTCAACGATGCCTTCGAGCGCACGACGGGCTATGGCCGAGAGGATGCGATCGGCAATTCGCCGGAATTCCTGTGGGGACCCCGCACGTCGAGCGAGGAACTCGATCGCATACTGGCCGCCATGAAGGCCTGGCAACCGGCCCGGGCCGAAATCGTGATCTATACGAAGGCTGGCGAAGCGCTCTGGCTGGAGATCGACATCGCGCCAATCGCCGATTCGAAAGGCGCGCTGACCCATTGGGTCGCGGTTGAGCGCGACATCACGGAACGCCGGCGTCAGCAGGCCGAAATCCAGTCACTCAACAGCGAGCTCGAGACGCGCGTCGAAGTACGTACCGCGCAGCTTGCATCGCTCAACCAGGAGCTTGAAGCCTTCGCGTATTCGGTGTCTCACGATCTTCGCGCGCCCTTGAGCACCATTCACGGGTTCAGCCAACTGCTGGCCAAGGCCGACGGCCCCGAGGCAGGCGAGAAGCGCCAGCACTACCTGGCGCGCATTTTGGCGGGCGCAGCGCAGATGGGCGAGCTGATCGAGGGCCTGCTGACGCTGGCCGCACTGTCGCGCGAACTGCCCAGACTCGAGAAGGTCGATATGTCCGCCATCGCACGGCGGCTTGCCGATGACCTGCAGGAACGCGAGCCCGGGCGAAAAGCCCAAATAGTGATCCAGCCGGGAATGACAGCGCAGGGCGATCCACGCCTCATGTTGGCGGTCTACCAGAACCTCATGGCTAACGCGTGGAAATTCTCCTCGCGCCAGGCTTGCACACGCATCGACATTGGCTGCCAAGCCCAAGCTACCGGCGACGCCGTGTTTTTCGTCAAGGACAACGGCGTCGGTTTCGACATGGCGTTTGCCACCAAGCTGTTCGGAACATTCCAGCGCCTGCATTCGCCGCAGGAGTTCGCGGGCAACGGTATTGGGCTTGCCACCGTCAGGCGTGTGGTGGAGCGCCATGGCGGGCGAGCCTGGGCCGAAGGAAAGCCGGGCGAGGGCGCTTCCTTTTACTTTACGGTGGCGGCTTTGCCGAAGCTGCAAGGCCTGCCCGCAAAGGCGGCGCCTAGTTCTCGATCCATGTGATCTTGCCGTCCCGCATGTAGTCGTCGAACTGTGTGCGCGGGATGGCTGTGACGCCAGGAATTCCCTCGGCAGCCTCCCAGCTCAAGGTTGCGCTGTCGGGTGCCAGATCCACTTCGATTCGAACCCGGGGAATGGGTATGGGAGCGCCGTCGCCTGGCGTGTAGGTGACGTCGTCGGCGGTAACCATTGCAAATCGGGACATGAACTTTTCCTCTGTGTTCGTTGGGCGGGGCGCAAGAGCTGCGATGGTCTGGCGAATGCTTCGGCGCGCATATAAGGCCTGCTGGCCACACAAGGCCTGCTGGCTACACCCGCGAGACTAGCTCGTCGTTTTCAGCCCCGATGTCGGCCAATGACGTCAATGCAGGACGGCACCTTGCGCAAGTCCTGATCCTGAAGCGCGATGTAAGCCGTTTCACCGGGCAACAAGGCCGATCGACTTGGGTGGTAAGGGCAATTCAGCGTTGCTTCCGCCATCGGTTTCTGGCATCTTTATTGCTCAAGTGATCGGACTTCCTGAAGGAGAACACCATGACTTCCCGCAGCCTTGTCGACACACGCAAGTTGCGATTGCCGATCGCAAACATGCACAGTGTTTACGACCCGGTGGAAGTTGAGCGAAAACTCAATCAACTCAAGGACAGCGGCCAGACGCGTGAACGCGAGTCCTTGTGCAAGACCTACGAGCGCATGTTGCAAAACGGATCGGAACGCTTCTCCGTCAAGCCCGCGGGCATGCCGGAGATGGAAGACCTTTACGACAGCCTGCCTAATTTCAAACCGGTGCTCGATGAAGTCAGGAGGCATTTGGCGCTAAGCCAGGACAGCCGGGACCACCTCGAGCTCACGCCGATACTTTTGCTTGGCCCGCCCGGTGTTGGCAAGACGCATTTCGCGCGGCAAATCGCCGACCTGCTCGGCACCGGCATGACCCTCGTACCCATGAGTTCAATGACGGCAGGCTGGCTGCTCTCGGGTTCATCTTCGCAATGGAAGGGCGCGCGTCCCGGCAAAGTCTTTGAAGCCCTCGTGGAGGGCAAATACGCCAACCCGGTCATCGTCGTCGACGAGATCGACAAGGCCAGCTGCGACGCCCAGTACGACCCGCTGGGGGCGCTCTACAGCCTTCTGGAGCACGACACAGCGCAGTGTTTCACTGATGAGTTTGCGGAAGTCGCCATCGACGCCAGCCAGGTCACGTGGTTCACCACTGCCAACGATGAACGCAACATTCCATCGCCCATCCTCAATCGCATGAACGTGTTTGCCGTGGAGGCGCCCACGCTGGACGCGGCCCGCAAAATCGCGGCGCAGCTCTACCGGGGCATCCTGTCGGAGCACGACTGGGGGCAGCGTTTCGATCCCGTGCCAGGCGACGATGTGCTCGACTGCATGATGGACATGCCGCCGCGTGAGATGCGGCGTGCGTGGATGACAGGCTTCGGCAACGCGCGCCTGAAAGACCGCTTCCAGGTCCTGTGTGAAGACCTGCCGCCTGCACAGGCCAGCAAGCAGCGTGTGGGGTTTCTGAGCTGACGCCCGACATGGCAGGCCCGTGAATCGGACGCGCCACGCAGGGGGTTTTACTTGGCCCAGCTGTCTTTCATCCCGGTGATCCGGTTGAGCACGATGGCACCGGCTCGGTGCCCTTTCTGGTCCGCCACGAAATAGCCATGCCGCTCAAATTGAAAGCGCGCTTCAGGGCTGGCCTCGATGGCGCCGCCGGTTGCCAGTGACGGCTCGACGTAGGCGCGCACCGCCTTGAGGCTGTCCGGGTTCAGTTCTTCCAGAAAGTCCTTGTCGCCAGTATCGGGATGCGGCACGGTGAACAGACGGTCATAAAGGCGTACTTCCGCTTCGACGCCATCTGCAACACCGACCCACGTGATGACGCCCTTGACCTTGACGGAGTCACTGCCCGGCGTGCCGCTCTTGGTGTCGGTGATCAGGCGCGCCTGGACCTCGATGATCTGGCCGCTGCCGTCCCGGAGGGCTCCCGTGCACTCGATGACATGGCCGTATTTAAGGCGAACCTTGTTGCCGGGGAAGAGCCGGAAAAAACCTTTCGGCGGCGTTTCTTCGTAGTCGCTGCGTTCGATCCAGACTTCCTTGCCGATCCTGAAACTGCGCAGGCCCCGTTCGGGATGATGTGGATGCACCGGTGCGCTGCAGGGATCGAGCGTGCCCGCACCCATTACTTCGTCCCAATTGGTGAGCACCAGCTTGACCGGGTCGAGCACGGCCATTGCGCGCGGTGCGATAGGGTCAAGGGTGTCGCGCAACGTACCTTCCAGGGTGCTGTAGTCGATCCAGCTGTCGCTTTTGGTGACGCCGATACGTTCCGCGAAAAGCTGCAACGCCTCGGGGGTATAGCCGCGCCGGCGAAGACCCGCAATGGTCGGCATGCGCGGGTCGTCCCATCCGCTGACGCGTTGTTCGTTCACGAGTTGCGCAAGCTTTCGCTTGCTGGTGATGACATACGTGAGATTGAGTCGCGCAAACTCGTACTGGCGCGGATGGGGGGTCGCGATAAGACCGCCTTCGGCAAGGCGGTCGAGCAGCCAGTCGTAGAAGGGCCGCTGGTCTTCGAACTCCAGCGTGCAGATGCTGTGCGTGATCTGCTCCAGCGCGTCCTCGATAGGGTGGGCAAATGTGTACATCGGATAAATGCACCACTTGTCACCCGTGTTGTGGTGAGTCGCGCGGCGAATGCGGTAGATCGCCGGGTCGCGCAGGTTGATGTTGGGCGACGCCATGTCGATTTTTGCGCGCAGGACCGCAGCGCCATCGGCCAGCTTGCCATCGCGCATGTCGCGCAAGCGCTGCAGGTTTTCAGCGGGGCTGCGCGCTCGAAACGGGCTGTCGGTGCCCGGATGGCCGAAGTCCCCTCGGTTATGCCGCATTTCTTCGGCGCTTTGCTCGTCGACATAGGCCAGGCCTGATTCGACGAGGTATTCAGCCGCCCGGTACATGAAGTCAAAATAGTCGCTGGCGTGATACAGGTGCGCCGTGCCGTTGGCTTCCCAGCTAAAGCCCAGCCACTTGACGGCATCGATGATGGCGTTGACGTATTCGGAGTCTTCTTTTTCCGGGTTGGTATCGTCAAAGCGCAGGTGGCAGACGCCACCGTAGTCTCGCGCGAGGCCGAAGTTCAGGCAGATGCTTTTGGCATGTCCAACATGCAGGTAGCCATTGGGCTCCGGCGGAAAGCGCAGCCTTACGCGAGCAGCATCGACCGGCCCATGGGCATGATGCGCGGAATCGCCTGGCGAGCCGCCCCAGTGCCGTGCTGCGTAGCTACCTTCTGCCAGGTCTTTTTCAATGATCTGCCGCAGGAAGTTGCTGTGTTTTGCATGCGTCGTGTCGGGCTCTGCGGGCCGTTGGCTTGCAGATGCCGCGCGGTCTGTCGTGCTGGGAGGCGTCGGCGGTGCAGGGCCGTCAGAAGAGAAGGGGGAGCTCATGCCGTCGATTCTAGACGGCGCCTCTCGAGCGTTACGTTTGGCTACGGTCTTCACGGGACGTGCGGTACGCGGAAATGCACTGGAGCGTTTAATAACTTCATGGGCAGCCTTTGCTCGCTTCTAAGGAGACCTCAATGGACAAATCAGTGCAACTCAAGGACGCTTCCAACAATCCCGGCCGTTCGGCCGTATGGGCTACCGCTGCTGCGGTGGTGGGCGTTGCCGCCATGGCCTTTGCGGGCGGGGCGCGCGCCGACAGCAATGTCTTCTGGTCAGTCGGCGTCAACGCCGCTCCGGGCATCACCGTCGGCGTGAGCAATGCCTACCCGGCCTATTCACAGCCCTACTATCCGCAACCGGTTTACGTGCAGCCTGCACCGGTCTACGTTCAGCCGCGTCCGGTTTATGTTCAGCCCCGTCCTATCTACGTGCAGCCCGCGCCTGTGTATGTCCAGCCCGCTCCCGTCTACCGGTCGGGTTGGGAGCCACGCGGACGCGCTCACGGTTGGCATCGCAAGCATGACCACCGGGCGCAGGGTTATGGCTACCAGCAAGGCGGCTATATCGCGCCTCAGGCTTACTCCCAGCCGCAGTACCGGGGCTCTATCGGCTACCAGTCCGGTGGTTATCACGGGCGATGAAAGCCTCGGCCGGCTCTGCAAATGCCGGCCTTCTCAACACAATCCCGCCGGCACGTCCGGCGGTTTTTTTTGCCTGCCCGCATCAGGGCCCGGGCGCAAAAAAGTCCACAGTGGTCCCCGAAAGAATCACTGTGGACAGTAACGGCCAGCGCCCATGCTGACCGCTCACCCTGAAATAGGATTTGTCTTAGATGGCCTTGTAGAAAATATAGTCGGCGCTGTAGTTGACGACCTCTTTAGCGCCGAGGTTCCCGGCAGCGCAGGCCGCCGCCGGAGCGACACCGCCCTTGGTGGCGACGCGCTGAATGTAGGTGACGCCCTGCATCGATCCCATGCCCATGGCGGGATTGCCTTTGACCAGTTGGAGCGGAATGGAGCCGGCCATGGCCGGTGCGACGGCAACCTGGGTTGCTGTCAATTTGGAGCCGTCGAGGCTTTCCCAGGTGGCAGGCGGGCCGTAGTACTTGCCGACCTGCATACCCTTGCGGTCGTCGAGGCGTGCATCGGGGCCGACGAAAAACCATTCGTATTGGCCTGCAGCGCCCGTTTTAACACGGCACTCGTAGGTAATCTTTCCACTTCCCACGGTTTCCATTGCCACTTTGTGCCCGGCTGGAACCTGGACTGCGGCTGGGAGATTCGCCTGCGAATAGGCGGGCATCATCGGAGACATGGTGGTGCAGCCGGCAAGCGCGGCAATGCTGGCAATGAACGCGGCGGTGGCAAGACGTGGGGTCATGGTGAGGTTCCCTGGTGTGTTGATGAGGACTGATGCGACTATGCAATCGCGGCAGCGCACGCTTTCGAAGACGTGCTACTCAAGAATACGCAACCGGATTCGCGCTGGATTCAACATCCGCAAATATTTTTCAAGACCGGCGGTGGATGGCGGTGCCCTGCAGCATGGCTTTCAGCAGGACAGCAGGACTGCAGGACTGCAGCAAGCCGCGGAGGTCACTGCCCGAAGCGCGGGCCATCCTTGAGAAATACGTCTTCCTCAGCCGTATTTTCACGGCCCAGCACTGCATTTCTGTAGGGAAAGCGGCCGAAGCGCTCAATGATCGCTTCATGGCGCCGCGCAAAGTCCAGGTTATCGCGCAGCCGCTCCTTGAGTTTCTCGGGCGCATCGTCCACCAGCCGTTCGAAACACGCTACGCACTCGCGTTGCAGCGCCAGATTTTCGGCATGCATCAGCGGCATATACAGGAATACACGCGCTACCCACGGCAGATCGCGATCCTCGTGTCGGGCCAGCGTAGCCAGGGCCAGTTGCTGGGCGTGCGGGTCACCGTCAAATGCGCGACGGTCGCCGCGAAATATGTTGCGCGTGAACTGATCCAGCAGAACGACCAAGGCGAGCCGGTCGTGCAGCGACACCTCCCAGGAGCGCAGTTCGCCTCGCAAGGCGGCCTGCACGGCAGCTCCGAACGTGGCCTGGATTTCGGCGTCGAGCTCTGCGCCTCCCAAAAACCACCGCTGCTTCAATTCCGTCGTTGGCCAGCCTTCGGTCATCCCGTCGCCTAGCCAAAAGGCGAGGACATCGTCCGGGGCAACTACTTCGTTGCGGGGATCGTGGGCGGAGTGGTTTGGCATCAAAGAACTCTGGGAAAAGGATTAGAGGGTGAAGGCCGGTGCGCCGCGGAGCCGTCGAGCTTGGCCACTCAAGCATAATTCGGCCAACTTTTTCTGGAGCTTGAGTGGATATTGCATTGCTGATCAAGGCGGCCATCATGGGGGTCGTCGAAGGACTGACGGAATTCCTGCCGATCTCTTCAACCGGCCACTTGATTCTCGCCGGGGCATTGCTAGGGTTCGATGACGACAAGGCCAAGGTCTTCGACATCGCCATTCAGACGGGCGCGATCTTTGCGGTCATCCTCGTGTATTGGCAGAAGATCCGTACGACGCTTGTGGCGCTGCCCACGGAGCGCGAAGCGCAGCGGTTCGCCCTGAACGTGGCGGTTGCGTTCGTACCCGCCGTCGTCCTCGGACTTGCCCTGGGCAAAGGCATCAAAGCCCACCTGTTTACGCCGCAAGTGGTGGCCATCAGCCTCATCGTCGGCGGCTTCATCATTCTGTGGGCCGAGGCGCGCCAGGCGCGTAACCCCGCGGCCGTTCGCGTGGTTGAGGCGGAAGACATGACCCTGATGGACTCGTTGAAGGTTGGGCTGGCGCAATGCGTGGCACTGATACCGGGCATGAGCCGCAGCGGCGCCACGATCATCGGCGGCATGATCTTTGGCCTTTCCCGCAAGGCGGCGACGGACTTCTCTTTTTACCTGGCCATCCCCACGCTCATCGGCGCGGGTGCCTACAGCCTCTACAAGGACCGTGCGCTGCTGGATGTGCACGATCTGCCAATGTTTGGCGTGGGGCTGGTGTTTGCTTTTGTCAGTGCGTGGCTGTGCATACGCTGGCTGCTGCGCTATATCGCGACCCACAGCTTCGTGGCGTTTGCGTGGTACCGCATTGCAGCGGGCATTGTTGTGCTGCTGACCGCGCGCTTCGGCTGGGTGTCCTGGACCGCCTGAGGCCGGTGCCGGGCCGGCCCTTTCAGGTCGGCGTCATGTTCAGCAGCGCAGCTTCCATGGCAGCAGCCGTGGCGGCCGGCCTTTCCATAGGGAAGAGGTGCGAACCGTCGAGCATCATGATGCGGCCCTTGGTGACCCGCTCGGTCAGGCTCATGCCTACCTGTTTCATCTCCCGCGAGTTGCGCCCACCGATAAACGCAGCCGGGCATTTGAGCGGATGGCGCTTGAGCAATTGCTCCAGGTTGTCGGGAAGGGTGTTGTAGATATCGGTCTCGATCTCACGGTCGAACGCGAGCACCCGGCGACCGCCTGAATCGACTTCCTGCGTGCCATGCTCGATGTAGTCGCGCAGCACCTGCTCGTGCCAGCTGGCGAAAGTCTTTTTGCTGCGAAAGTGCGCCAGAACTTCGTCTTGCCCAGGCCATTCCTGCTTGCGCCTGCGGCTGATGGCCCCCGGAGAAATCGATCCAACCAGCTGCGCTTTCTTGGCAACGCTGAGTGCCGTTGCCCGCCAGCCGCCCAGAATGGGTGAGTCCAGCATGAGCACTCCGCGCACGGGCTGGCCGAGGTCGGGGTGCAAAGCCGCGCACATGAGGCTTAGAAACCCCCCTAGGGAATGGCCCGCCAGAAATGCGGCCTGGCCCGTCTGCTCCACATGCTCCCGGGTGAAGTCGGCGAGCTGCTGCACCAGGTGAGGCCAGTTGCTGGTGACAGGATAGCGCTCGTCGTGGCCGAACTTCTCGATGGCCTTGACGGCAAAGCCGCGCCCTTCCAGATTTTCAAGAAGTACGCGATAAGTGCTGGCCGGAAAGCTGTTGCCGTGCGAGAAAATGACAAGCGGACGAGCGTCCTGAGGGCGGGTTGCAGGCACTGCGGAGGACGCTGTCAGATCAGCTTTTCGTCGGGCGTGGTGATCTTCCTGAGCACATCGTGCCGCGCGGCCGGCATCTTCAGCGGCGTGTCAGTGTGCGCGTCATCCCACACAGGATCTTCGATGCTGTCGAACACCTGGCGCAGCTTGTCGCCCCAGTTGTTATGCATCATGCGGTAATAGGGATTGTTCTGGTCGATGCAGACCATCTTGTCGCTTTGAAGCCGGTCGGCTTCATAGACGACAAGGTCGAGCGGAAAACCGACCGAGAGGTTGGACTTCATGGTGGAGTCCATCGACACCAGCGCGCACTTGGCGGCTTCTTCCAAAGGTGTCTCGGGCGTAATGACGCGGTCGAGGACTGGCTTGCCGTATTTGGACTCGCCAATCTGGAAGTAGGGCGTCTCGCCCGTTGCTTCGATGAAATTGCCTGCCGAATACATCTGGAACAGGCGCATGCCCTCGCCCTTCACCTGTCCGCCAAAGACCAGCGACACATTGAAGTCGACGTCCGAATACTTGAGCGCCTCGGCATCGCGCTGGTGCACGCGGCGGATGGCCGAGCCGAGCACGCGCGCAGCGTCAAACATGCTCTTGGCGTTCCAGATCGTGATGGGCTCCCCGCCGTCGGGGTCCTGCAGCTTTTCGATTTGCAGGATCTCGCGCACCGATTGCGAGATCGACAGGTTCCCCGCCGTGAGCAGCACCATGAAACGATCGCCCGGTCGCTCGTAGACGATCATTTTCCGGAAGGTGCTGATGTGGTCCAGGCCTGCGTTGGTACGCGAGTCGGAAAGGAACACCAGTCCGGCATTCAGTTTGATGGCAACGCAATAGGTCATGAGCGACTCAGGAGGAAGTTTTAGCAAGGGAGGAGGCCAGTTTCTTGAGCCGGTAAAGGGCATCAAGCGCCTCGCGCGGGCTGAGCGCGTCGGGGTCTATGGTACTTAAGGTTTTTTCTACGGCGCTGGGCTCAGTGGCGGGCTGCTCGGGCGGCGCGGCGAACAGGTCGACTTGCGCGCGTGCCTCCGTTTGCTGCGTTTCGAGTGCGCCGAGTGCATGGCGCGCGTGGTTGACGACCGCAGCGGGAACGCCAGCGAGTTTAGCCACCGCAATGCCGTAGCTCCGGCTGGCCGGCCCGGGTTCGATGTTGTGCAGGAAAACGATGTCTGAACCGGACTCCACCGCGCTGACGTGCACATTGACCGCGCCATGGTGCCGGGCCGGAAATTCAGTGAGTTCGAAATAGTGTGTGGCAAAAAGCGTGAAGGCCTGCGTTTTGCTGTGCAGGTATGCGGCGATACCGCTCGCCAATGCCAGGCCATCGAAGGTGGACGTGCCGCGGCCAATCTCGTCCATCAACACCAGTGAGCAAGGCGTCGCTGCGTGAAGAATCTGCGCCGCCTCCGTCATTTCGAGCATGAAGGTGGACTGGGCATTGGCCACGTCGTCGGCGGCGCCGATACGCGTATGGATTGCGTCTATCGGACCCAAGCGGCAGCTCGCCGCAGGCACATAGGAACCAATACTTGCCAGCAACACGATGAGCGCCACCTGCCGCATGTAAGTCGACTTGCCGCCCATGTTGGGCCCCGTGATTACCTGCATGCGCGATTTGCTGCTCAAGGCGCAATCGTTGGCGATAAAAGCGCCGCCGCCCGTTTCTGCCAGGCGCGCCTGAACAACAGGATGACGCCCTTGAACAATCTCGATGCAGGGCTCCTTGGCAAAGACGGGTTGCGCCCAGTCCAGCGTCAGTGAGCGCTCGGCCAGCGCGCAGAGCGCATCCAGCGATGCGATGGCCTTGCCCACGCGGCTCAAGACAGCAATATGCGCCTGCAGTTCATCAAGCAACTGCTCGTAAAGGAATTTCTCACGAGCCAGCGCACGCTCCTGCGCCGACAGGGCCTTGTCTTCAAAGGTCTTGAGTTCGGGTGTGATGAAGCGCTCGGCATTTTTCAGGGTCTGGCGACGGCGGTAATCGTCGGGGACCTTGTCGGCCTGGCCCTGCGTGACCTCGATATAAAAACCGTGCACGCGGTTGTATTGAACGCGCAGGTTCGCGATACCGGTTCGCGCTTTTTCGCGCGCTTCGAGGTCGAGCAGAAAGGTGTCACAGTTGGTCTGGATCGCGCGGAGCTCGTCGAGGTCCACGTCGCAGCCGTGGTTGATCACACCGCCGTCGCGGACCAGAGCCGCAGGCTCGTCGAGCACGTAGCGTTCCAGCAGCGCAGCGCATTCGGGCGGCGCTTGTAGCTCGGCAAACAGCTGCGTCAGGAGAGCTTCGAAGCCTTGATAGTTCAGCGGCAATTTCTCCGCTTTGCGCAAGGTGTCGCGCAGCGCTATGAGCTCGCGTGGCCGTACCTGCCGCAGGGCGATGCGAGCGGTAATCCGCTCGACGTCACCGCAGCCTTTGAGGCCCGCGCGCAGGCTTTGCTGGAGTCCGGCGCGCAGGCCCGTGATGGCCTGGAGCCGCGCGGCGGCCTGCGCCCGGTCGCGCCTGGGCGTCAGCAACCAGCTTTTGAGCAGCCGGCTGCCCATGCCTGTGGCGCAGGTGTCCAGCAGGGAAAAGAGCGTGGGTGAATCCTCGCCCCGCAGCGTTTGCGTCAGTTCCAGATTGCGGCGCGTCGTTTGCGGCAGGTCGATGAATTCGCCCGACCGCACCACCTGAAGGCTGTGAACATGGCTGAGCGCCCGGCCCTGCGTGTGCTCGGCATAGCCCAGCAACGCCGACGCCGCTGCGTGCGCCTCGCCCATCGCTTCGGCGTTGAACGAGGCCAGTGATGCCACCTGCAGCTGCGCCATCAGTCGACGCACGCCCAATGTGGCCTCGAACTGCCACGCTGGCCGTGCCGTTAGCGTGGCCTGGGCGCCCGGCTGAAAGCCTTGCCGCAGCGTCTTCAGTCGCTGTTCAAAGGCCGGTGTGGCGTCCACGTTGTAGATGACTTCGCTCGGCCCGATGCGGCCGATCCACGCTTCGACTTCGTCGCTTGGGCATTGCGCAAGATAAAGCTCGGCCTGAGTAACGCTTAGCCAGGCAAGTCCGCAGGTATTCCGGCTGCCCTGGTGAACGCACAGCAGGATCGATTCGGTCTTGTCGCTCAGGAGTTCGGTGTCGGTCAGGGTGCCCGGCGTCACGACGCGCACCACCTTACGCTCGACCGGTCCCTTGCCTGTCGGCTCGCCGATCTGTTCACAAATGGCCACCGACTCGCCCAGCTTGATCAGCTTGGCGAGATAGTTCTCGACCGCATGAAAGGGCACGCCCGCCATCGTCACCGGCTCCCCGGCGGAGTTGCCCCGTCGCGTCAGCGTGATGTCCAGCAGGCCCGCCGCCTTCTCCGCATCGCTGTAAAAGAGCTCGTAAAAGTCACCCATGCGGTAGAAGAGCAGGGTGTCGGGATGATCGGCCTTCAGCGCGAGGTACTGGGCCATCATGGGTGTATGCCCCGCCACAGAGAGCGAGCTGCCTGCAGGCTGGCTGGAAAGAGGTTCGCTGATGCGCATGCTTCGAATGGATGATTTGGCCGCTGGCGGCGGCCTGACGGTCAGAGCAGCGGAAGAGGCGCTGGCGGGGCCAGCAGGGTTGCCATGCATTATCCGCTGAGGTCCGGGCCGGCTCAGCGGGTCATCGCAGTCGTTTCGCGAGCGGTCGCTTCCTTGAATGGCCTTTTTTTGACAGCCGAGCCTCAAAGTGGAAGTACAGCCTTAAGCCCCAACGTCCAGTTTCGCCCCGGTGCGGGTTCGAAATACTGACCTGCGGCCTGGTTGACGATGACGGAGCCGACGTAGCGTTTGTCGGTCAGGTTGTCGATGCGGCCGTAGGCCGTCAGGCGAAAGGCTCCGATGCGCCAGGTCTGGCTCAGGCGTGCGTTCAGCGTCCGGTAGCCTTCCGAAAATGCCGAGTTCACATCGTTGACGGCCATCCCTCCCGCGCTGGTGAATTCGAGACCAGCTTGGGTACCACGCTGTTCGCGCGCCTCGCTGGCCTTTGTGTTCTGCGACCACAGCAATTCCGAAAACACGAAATGCCGGGGAATGCCTGGCAAGCGGTTTCCTGAAGCCACCAGGCTGGAGTTGTTGGTGTAGGCATCGCTGAAGCGTGCGTTGATCCAGCTTCCCGCCAGTGATGCTTCCCAGTGCGCAGATAGTTGAAAGCGGGCAGAGGCTTCCACACCGCTGCGGGTGGTACCGGGCGCATTCTTGAATGCTGTGCGTCCGGCATTGCTGGTTGCCACAACGATTTCGTCGCGCGATTGCACCTGAAAGGCGGTGAGGTCTAGGCGTGTGCTCTCGGCCGGCCTCCATTTGGCGCCGAGTTCAAAGTGCCGGCTGCGCGACGCGCCGAGCGAGGGGTTGAAGAGCGTTGAAGGCGTCGGGCTGGTGTTGGCGGTGTAGGCGACTTCCGCCAGCGTCGGGGTTTCGAAGCCTTTGCCGAAGTTGGCGTAGAGGTTGAGGTCGTCACGCGCGTGAAAGGTCATGCCCAGCACAGGGTTTATCGCGCGATAACGCACCGCACCCGAGCCGTCACCATCGGTGAGGAAGCTGTCTTCACTGCGAAAGCGCACGGTGCTCGAACGGACCCCGGCCGTAAGCGACAAGCTGTCCGCCGCCATGGCCGTGCCCTGGAGAAATAAGTCCTGGTTCTGCGCGACGTTGCTTTCGTCCCGCGTCAGCGAGCCTGGCGCTTTTTCGCCCGCGACGGCCTGGCCACCCCGTCGGCCTTCCTTTGAATAGTCGATCTCCAGGCCCGCGGCCAGGCTTGCGGGCCGGCCATTGAGGCGGGCTTGCCGGTTGTACTGCAGGCCCGCGCCGAAGTAGCTGCGGTCCAGACCGACCCAGGTGTTGTTCGCCTGGTATTGCAGGTTGTCGCGGCCCCCGCCGTAGAGGCGCGCCGTCCAGGCGCTGTCTGCGTCGATGGTGTACTTGAGCGACGTACCCAACTGGTTTTGCAAGGTAATCTTTCGGACGCGCGCACTGATGGCGTTGGTGCCGGCCTGGCGCGGGTCAGCCGCCAGTTGGTTCGCTGTCAGGCCCAAAGGGTCCTCGGCCAGTGGCATGTCAAATCGGTTGAAGACCACGTTGACCTGCGTCTGTGTGTTCGGCTCGAAGCGCAGCTTGGCATTGAACTGCTGCCGTTCGGCATGGCTGTTGGCCCGATAGCCATCGATGTCGAAAGTGCTGTAGTCGGCAACCAGCCCATAGTTTGCAATGCGGCCTGCGTATTGCCAGTCGCTGCGCCATAAGCCGTAGGAGCCCGTGTAGAACTGGCCGCTGAACTCGGGCTGCTCTGGGGCTTCCCGGGTAAACGCCTGGATGACGCCGCCAGCGGAATTTCCATACAGTTGTGCCAGCGGCCCACGCAGCACCTCGATGCGGTCGGTGGAGGTCAGGCTGATGGAAGAACCCTGGCCCTGCCCATCGGGAGTTGTTGCAGGAATGCCGTCGATGATCAGGCGTATGCCGCGAACGCCAAACGCCGATCGCGCGCCGAAGCCGCGAATCGACAGTTGAAGGTCTTGCGCATAGTTCTGCCGGTTGAGCAGTGTGAGCCCCGGAATGCGTTTGAGCGACTCCGACAGATTGACCTGGGGTCCTGCCGATTCGATGGACTCACGATCTACTGCGTCAATCGCGGCGGGCGCGTCGAAGCTGCGCTGCAAGGCCCGGTTCGCCGTGACCACCACGGGCTCCAGCGTCTGGGCATTCAGGAGTTCGACACGGCCTAAGCCAAGCAGGGCCCCCAATAGCAGCGCATGTTTGCCAAGGGTGTGCAGCGAGGCGTGCGCCTCCACATCGGTTTGCCGCAGTGCGGCCGAAAGGCTGTGGGTGGGCTTCATAAGGCTTCGAGGGCTGGCGTTCAGGCCTTTATACCGTTGCCATAGACGTTCGCGAAGCTCGACAGGCCTCGCGTCTGAAAGCTCAGAAGGGGGCGTCAGGCACCGGTGCAGGCTGGGCAGCCGCAACCGCAGCCGATGCCTTGCCTTTGCGGGACTTGAGGGTCGCTTTTTCTGGCGCAGCCGCGGGAAGGTCAGCGCTGTCATCCACCAGACCGGCGCCCACTTCGTTTTGCAGGGCCTGCCGAACTGCGGCCTTGTCACCTGCGCCTGCAAATTTGCTGTACTTGGCCAGCGTGTTGACGAGCGCGCCATAGATGCGCGGATTACCGGCAACGCACTCGCCCTGATCCATGAACTCGGATTCGCCCGTGAAGTTGCCGACGAGGCCGCCCGCTTCCGTCACGAGCAGAGAACCTGCGGCCACGTCCCAGGCTTTCAGGCCGGTTTCGAAAAAGCCGTCGGAAAAGCCCGCCGCCACATACGCCAGGTCGAGCGCTGCAGCGCCGGGACGCCTGACACCGGCGCACTGACTCATGACTTCACCCAGCATGTTGAGGTAACTCTTGAGCTTGTCGCCGGGCCGGTAGGGAAAGCCGGTGCTGATGAGGCATTCCTGCAGCCGAGTGCGTTTGGCCACGCGGATACGACGGTCGTTGAGGTACGCGCCCCGGCCTTTAGTGGCGCAGAAAAGGTCGTTGCGGGTGGGGTCATAGACCACGGCCTGCTCGACCTTGCCTTTGACCGTGAGCGCGATGCTGACGCAATAGACCGGAAAACCGTGGATGAAATTGGTGGTGCCGTCGAGTGGGTCGATGACCCAGACGAAATCGGAGTCCTGAGCTCCATGTTGATTGCCCGACTCCTCAGCCATGATGCCGTGCCCCGGGTAGGCCGCCAGCAGCGTCTCGATGATGGCCGCCTCGGCCGCCTGGTCGATTTCGGTCACGAAATCATTGGTTTGCTTGACCGAGATACGCACCGCTTCGACGTCGAGGGCCGCGCGGTTGATGATGGCGCCAGCGGCGCGCGCAGCCTTGACGGCCACGTTGAGCATGGGGTGGAGATTGGACATGGACAGTAAGAAAGAGCGGAGCAGGGCTGCAGGCCGGTAACCGGCGTGCAGGCGACAATACCGGCATTTTACCGGCTCGACCTTGCAGCGCGTCCGGCCAGCCCTAAAGTCCGAGCCCAACACATGAAAACGCGATTCGTACTCATCCAGACCAGCCATGCGGGCAATGTCGGTGGCGCAGCGCGTGCCATGAAGGTCATGGGCTTCACCGACATGGTTCTTGTCGCGCCGCGCTGGGCCAATGTGCTCAACCGGGAAGAGACGATTCAACGGGCCAGCGGAGCGCTGGACGTGCTGAAAAATGCCCGGATCGTCGCCACCCTCGACGAGGCGCTCGACGGCGTCACGCACTTGTGCGCAACCGCCATGACGCCGCGCGACTTCGGGCCGCCGACGGTAGAACCCCGGCAGCATTTCGCGGCACTGGCGGGCTTGATCGGCACAGCAGGTCAGGAAAATCAAGAAAATCAGGTAATTCAGAAGAGGCCTGATTCGGTCGCCTTTCTCTTCGGCTCCGAGCGATTCGGCATGCAAAACGATGACGTGTACCGTTGCCATGCATGCCTGAGCATCCCGACAGACCCCCACTTCGGCTCGCTCAATCTGGCGGCCGCCGTGCAGTTGATCGCCTACGACTGGCGGCAGGCTCTCGGCGGTTTCAGCGTTCAGTCAGCCACGCCTGTACCCAGCCTGGCAGACGCGGTCGACGTGGCGGGAATGCTGGCGCACTGGGAGCGATCGCTGGCTGAGATTGGATTTCTTGACCCGGCTTCTCCCAAGAAGCTCATGCCGCGGCTTAACCAGCTCTTCAACCGCGCAGGCCTGTCGCCGGAAGAGATCCACATTTTGCGCGGCATTGCCAAGTCGATGTCGCAGGCCGCCAGCGGTACTGCAAATCGTGCTCGGGCCTTGCTTCCGGCGGCTGCCCCGCTGCAAGCGGACGAAGCGCCGGACCGGTAGACTCAACATCATGTTCTCCCGACTCCGAGCTGACGTCCAATGCATTCTCGAGCGCGACCCCGCCGCACGCACGGCCTGGGAAGTGCTGACCTGCTATCCCGGTGTGCACGCCGTCATGCTGCACCGCTGCGCGCACGGATGCTGGACGCACGGCTTCAAATGGCTGGGCCGCTTTATCTCGCATGTTTCACGCTGGCTGACCGGGATTGAAATTCATCCGGGCGCTCGTATTGGCGAACGCGTTTTCTTTGACCATGCCATGGGTGTCGTGGTGGGCGAAACTGCGGAAATTGGCGACGGGTGCACTATTTACCAGGGGGTGACGCTGGGTGGTACTTCGCTATACAAGGGAGCCAAACGCCATCCGACCCTGGGGCGAAACGTGGTCGTTGGCGCGGGCGCGCAAGTGCTGGGCGGCTTCACTGTGGGCGACGGCGCACGCATCGGCTCGAATGCCGTGGTGGTCAAACCCGTGCCAGCGGGTGCAACTGCGGTGGGCAACCCGGCGCGAATCATCCAGGCCGAGGCCGACGTCAAACGCGAGGAAGCGGCCAGCCAGATGGGGTTTTCGGCCTACGGCGTGACGCAGAACGATGACCCGCTATCGCAAGCCATGCGAGGCCTGATCGATAACGCGGCTGGCCAGGAGCATCAGATCGCCCTGCTGTGGCAGGCCATTGAAAAGCTGACTGAATCGCCTACCCGGCCGGGCAAGGAGTGCGTGCCTCGAGACGCGGCGCGCGAAGAAACCTTCGAGGCGGATAAGCTGAATCAGCTGATGGGGAAGTAAGCCTGGAAAGCGGCCGGTCAGCAATCGACCGAGCCCGTGCGGCAGGACCGGATCCGGCCTGAAGCGAGGTACTTCACGGAGCTTGAACGCTCACCGTTCGTGACCACAAGAGTGCCGCCCACCGCACCAAGACCCGCGGTGCCAGCCCCGCTGAACACCAGATATCCATTGTCCAGTGTGCCTGTGGCGCGGCTTATGGTCAGGCCGGAATAGGTCTGCTCCCGATGGAATACTATTTCGTCGCCGGCCGCATCGAAGTTGACGTTCCAGTTGTGGTCGATGTACACAAACCAGCCGGACGTCCAACTGTTCCCGTTGCGCCGGATGACGACATTCTTGCCCTGCTTCATTGCGGTGGTACGGGCGCTGTTTGCCGCGGCGATAAAGCTCGACACGAAGTCCGACAGTTCTGCGTTGCTGCGAAAGCGCGAAAAACTCGGCACCGCAATCCCGGCAAGAATTGCAACCAGGGTCATGCATATGAGCAGTTCAACGAGTCCGACCCCTTTGGCCAGCCTGTGGTGGCGGCGTGAAGATTCGGGTGACACGTGCCTGCTTCGGCGCCGATTCGGCATGATCACGGCCAGCAAGCCTTCGAGTCCACGGGGACGCAACTTTTGCGGTTGAGTGAATCGATTGCGATCAAGGTTGCCGCCTGATCGTCGAACACCCCGGCGCGCGGCACCGCGAAAACCTCGATGCAGTCGGTGACTGGTGGCGTAGTTGCACCGCTGGCTTTGCAAGCTTGAGCGCCTAACTGATGGTTGCTGCTCATGGCTCGGGACTCGTCAAGGGCCGAGTGATCTTTGAAGGTCTTTGGACTGCCTGGCGAGGACCCCGCAGCGAAGGGGACGTACGTATTGAACTGCGTCATGTATCGCTCCTGTTGCTGAAGTAGCGTGAACAACGCCGTGCGTGCCTGAACGCGCTTGCTCTTTGCGAGCGCATCCTGATAGGCCGGGTATGCGAGCGTCGCGAGAATGGCCACAAGGGCGGCTGCAATCATCAATTCCAGCAAGCTGAAACCAAGACAGCCGGAGCGTCTCGCGAGCATCGGGGAAGTGGCAGAACCAGAGCCAGGACTAGGACCACGACCACGACCACGACCACGACCACGACCTTTAACGGGGATCACTGCCGCGCCTTGTTCTGCTGGAAATTGTTGATCTGGCGCCAGCTCAGCCGGCCGACAGTTTCATCCCGGCTGAGGACGCCGGGCTCGCGCGACCCCGGCGCCCAGACCCAGGCCCTGCGCGTCAGGGTGCGCTGGCCCGTGCTGTTGGTTCTGCCAGGCATGCTCGCTTCGAGCGGCATGACCAGCGGCGCCGACGTAAATCCTGCATCCGACGCGGTGAAGCTGCCGTTCCCGGTGAACACATCCACCGAGTAAAGTCTCGAAGCCATTTCTGCACAGGTGCTTGAGGAAGTGCGGGAAGTAGAGAAGACAAGCTTTCCCAAAGCCAGGGAAATGGCGGTGGTTTGCTGCTCGGCCATGCTGCGGTCGAAATCAAAATACCACCCTTTAAGCGATGAATAATTGAAGCTTGAGGCGAGCAGGCTTGCTGCGGCGGAATCCAGCGTGATGGCTTTTAGCTCGGATCGGCTGAAAGCCGCTTCATCGCCCCTGTCCAGCAGTGTGTAGAACGAGTTAGTGATGGAGCCTGGTGCAAGACTGTCGCGGCTTTCAAGCATTTTCCCTGTACCGAACGACACGAATCTTCGGCCCGACCCGGCATAGCTCACGACCGGTTGAGATGTGATGGCCTGCCGCTTGTCTTCGCCTTCTTTCGCAACAAACCACGGCACTTGCGTTCCCCGCACAAAGTTGACAGTTGCGAGATTGGCGACCCCATCCCTGGGCGACAGTGCATGCACGGCCGACTGCTGCAGGTTGAGATTCCACACATTCCCCTGGAGATCTCCGGCATACAAAACGTCGACCGCGCCGGTCCTCGCATTTTTTACCGTTGCAAAGTCCTTCAATCCCTTTGCGGATGAATTTGCCTGGGGAAGTTCGATGCGCCAGAAGTTCGTGCCTTCTGACCATGCCTGGGAAGCGCCTTTCGATAGATCCAGCAGAAAAATTGAAGGGTTGCCGCCCGCATAGGCATAGCCGTCATTTTGGTAGTTGTTCAGCCCGCTTGCCACCGCTGCATACCATTTGTACGTGGCGGCCGTGCTGGAGGTGGCGGCGGTAGCCATCAACTTCACCACGTGCGGCGAACCAATCACGTTGCCCATGGCGGGATGGTGTCTGTCGTTGAACTCCCACAATACTTTGGCGGGACCGAAATCCGTGGGATTCGTAACGTCCAACGCATAGACACCCTGTCCGCCGCCGCCTGCCCCGGACACCAGCACGCTGCGCCACTGCCCATTGACATAAGCATCGCCCACTTCAGGGGTTGAATCGTTGATGGCGGTGTGTGCGTAGTCCGGACGGGTCAGCAAAGTCATCTTGGGTGCCACGAAGCCTGGAACGAAAGCGAAGACCTCGCTGCCGTCAGCATCGCTGAAGGCGTGCAGCATTGCGTCATTGGCGTTTGCAAAAAGCACAGGGGGCCGGCCTTTTTGGGCGGCGGCAAACTCGGTGTATCCGCTGTCCGGGAAGTTGGCCTTCGGCGCGCCCATGTAGACGACACCGCTATTGATGATGTCGCCAAGGATCAGGTCTCGAGGCCTGAAATAAGGTGTGCCCGATTCGGTGTAGCGTTCGTTCGTCCTGCTTCCCCGGAGGTAGGCGACACGCTGCTCTCCATAGTTGTCGGATTCGCGGGAGCCGGGCGTCTGGTTGAGGGCCGCTTGGTGAGCAGCCTGGAGGCTGTTCCACTGGAACAAGGTGGGCGGCAAATCTGTTCCTACGGGAGACCCGATGACGATGTTGCGTGGCGTGGTCCGCGCTGTCGTCAGGACACTGGCGGCCTCCCAGCTCGCAGTGGCCGATACCACCGCAGTTGGAGCCGAAACGTCATGGGTATTGACGAGTTCGACAGGCGACTTCGAGAGTCTTCCACTCCAGTACCGGGCAAAGGGGTTGAAGCTCGTTTGATACACCGCCGTGGATTGCGTAGAGCTCAGTGGGCTGATGAATGCGGCTGAGCCTCCGGGAATTACTGCCGGTGTGGCCGCACTGGAAAAAATGCTGGCAATGGCCGATAGAAAGCCCGTACCGCCACTTGCAAGGAAATAATTCTTGGCATCGCCATTTTCTTTCTGCCAGCGGACGTTCACGTTCGACGCATCGGAAGAGTACGGGTTGCCACTCCCGTCGATGTCATCGAAGCCGCCGTATTTGGCGGCGAGGTACAGCTGCCGGGTTCTTCGGTAAGCAGGGTTGCCGCTCGTCTCGCCATATTGATCGAGGTCGATGACGAAGGTGTCCAGGCGAGCTTTCGTCAGTGCGTTGATTCCTCCGCTGACGGAAGCGGGCACCCTGAAAGGCTGGGTGTGAGCCCAGTAAGCAAGCCCTGCGATGAGATAACTGCCTCCGTGGGCGCCTGCAGCACTGAGATTGCCGGGGGAGTTTCCCACGGGATCTATCGCGCCTCTGGATCCGGTTTCCAGCGTTCCGGCATTTTTGAGCCAGCCATGGACCGGATTTCCCTGGCCATTTCGCGCGTATGAGGATGCTGCGCCGTTTTGCCTGTAGCGTTGCTCCGTGGAGTTGCTTTCGGCGCTTTCAAAGGCGCCGACGATATGGGTCCAGTAAACAGCATCCAGGACAGGATCGGTTGCGACTGCCCTGGCGGCGTTGAACTTTTGTGTGTCGGTGTTGCCGGGGAGCGTTCGATCGCTGTGCGTATTCACGTCCCCGACAACCAGGATTGAATTTTTCAGGCAGCTTTGTGCTGCACCGGATGAATCGCTGAAATTCCTGAAAGGGTCCTGCCAGGACGTGTACGCAGGAAAGTTCTCCTTCAGTCTATGGGCATTTGCCGAAACTTCGAGACCACGGTGGGCATCACTGCTGGGCGGTTTCCCCTGCAAGTAGCGGAGTGCTTCGTAATAGAGCTCGCTGACCGGATCTTTCAGTTTGTAATCGCCGTTGCCGGCGGGATTCAAGGTGCCAAAACGGTTGATATAGTTGATCAAGCCACTCTGGCCAAAGCCTTGGTCCGGGTAGTCCGGGTGCCCCGATTGGGGGTTGGCAATGAACACACCGGTGGTCTCGTCCCATTCAGCGTAGGCATTGCGGACAGTTTCTGCTTTGCCGCTCGCGTCGTATGACTTCAAGCCGACGTACTTGAGCGGTGCGCGCATGACTCCCCCATACCGCGCTGCAGAATCAGGTGCCGGATTTCCGGGGTTGTCCTTGAGGTCCGGCAAGTAGCTGAACACGCCAATGCGCATCGAGTCAGCGTGGAGTTGTATTTGCCCTATGGGCTTGTAGTTGCTTCCGTAACGATGACAAAGGCCATTCCACTGGTTGTTTGCAGCGTTGAAAACCATGGGGCGCGATGCGGCGTCTGCGCTGTCGCAAACCTTGACTCGCACCAGATGAAACTTCGACAGGGCTCTGGCGGCCTTGAGCAGCCGCGCGTTTCCCATCGGATTCGAATTCCCGAATGGTTGCCGGCAAGTACTGTTGCCGCTACCGTTGCCGTGATCTTCTTCGGTGGCGAAATAGACGCCGTTCTGGCAGTTGTAGATAAAGAGCTGCCCAGGAGCCGAGATTCCTAGCCTTCCGGCAAAGTCAGCGGCCTGCAGTGCTTTCACCGGAAAGACCGCGTGGCCGGGCAGCGACGCCTCGTTGACAAGGTCCGGCAACCAGGCCCGCTCCAGAATGGTCTGGCTTGCCAGGTCTACAACCCGGTTCCCTCCCGTCAGGCCATGGCGCATGAGGTCGAGGGACGATGCGGTAGCCCAGTTCATGAGGTTCCCGTCGAACTCGACGTTCAGCGGGCAGGCAGCGCCTATTGTGGTTTTGCTGGTGGAGAACCTGAAGTACTCTTCTTCGGGAGTCTCGTCGCTTCCATAGGTGTAGCAAGCAAGAGCATCGAAATAGCCGGGGTAGACGGTCGTGCTGCTGAATGGACCGGTGTGCATTTGTCCCACCGACGTCGCGTCGATGGACAGGGCTAGCGTGAGGTTGCCTTTGGCTTTTCCACTGTCGGTCTGGAGCGGCACCGAAGCAAGTTCGACTAAAGGCGGCTCAATCGTCTGGCTCGTCACCATATCCAGCCCCGCGACACCCACCAGCCCCGCGACCATCATTTTTGCGAAGGCGCGATACCTAGCTTGCGGAGCGCGCCTCACGTCCCTTGAGTTGGGGTTCATCGGCTAGTCCTTTCTGAATACCGTCTGAAGGACCGACTGCGTCTTCTTGTGGGGGCCAAAGCCCACTGCCGTGATCCTGTAGAGCGCTCTCGAATCTGCGACGTCGGAGCCCGGTTGCAGGTCGGGAATGATTTCGATGATGTACCTCGGGAGCATGGCCGAGCGCAGGTTGCCCGCGCCAGCGGGGAAGGATCGCCCCGTGAATTGCCCAAGCCTTGCCGTGTTGGTGGCCGCTTCGTCCGTGAAGTCCACCGAGTACCAGACCGGATTCGTGCTGGGTAGGCAAAGGCCGGCGTAGAGGCCCGTGCCACAGCCGCCGGTGAAAGACTGCGCGTCATTCATGTGGCCGGTAAATAGATCACCTCGCTGGTTTGCATGGACGTTCGGACCGCGAATGTCGAACTCGGCATCCAGCAGGGCAGCTTCGGCCGCTTGAAAAGCGATCTGCGAATCTCGTTGAAATCGCGAGGTGCGTTCGCTCAACAAAACGACTTGGCTCGCCGCGAGGCCCAACCCCATCAGAATGACCAACAGGACTAAAGTGGTGGCCAGCGAAAAGCCACGCTGCTTTTTGCGATACCGCTCGATGTCCGGCTCCCCTTGGTACAACATCACGCGAGCCGTGTTCAGCGCAATGCCAGCGCCAACGAGTTGCGCAGATGGAGGGTGAACGTGTGGGTGAGCCGCAGTCGTGAATCACTCGCGGGCACGCTGAAATTCGAGCCCGGGTCCGAAGGGCTGGCGTAGAGGGGGCCGAGCGGATTGAGCGGCATCGCCGCCGGTGCCAACGCGGAGCCGGCTGGCCCTCGCAACACGAGGCCGACCCGAAGCGCTCGAACCCGGCGCCAGTTCTCTCGCGTTGCATCCGGGTCGCCCGCCACAGACAACTGGTCTGCCCGAAGCCACCGGTCGACTACACCGTCCTGGCCTACTTCTGCGCGCGCGGCCGTCAAGGGAGTGACTGCATCGGTTCCATAAAGAATCTGGAGGGACTCGACACTCTCCACGATCGGCATGGCTCGCCAGCTGTTGCTTGAGAAACTGTAGTAGGAGCAGGAGAGCGACGGCTCACCGCTCAAATCCCGACTGATGTGAAACACGTTGGCTGCGCGTTGCGAGGCGCCGCCGCTGCTTTTCTTTTCGGAGATGCCCTGGCAATTGATCATGGTGTCATCTGCACTTCCGTCGGCAGCGGATGCCCCCTGAAATCGGATAACGAGCACATCGCTGCCATTCACACACGAGGTGTCGGTTTGGCCCGCACATTTGGAAGGTCGGTTTCCGTTGGCCACGAGACTGCTGGCTGTTTCGCTCAACGCCAAAGGCGCACTGTTTGAAAACACCGCGTTGTTCCAGCCGAATAGGTCAGGCTCGGAATCGGCGCTGGAAAACGCATTGGCTGTTGCCAGCAACTCGGGCTGCTCAGCACCGAGGTCCTGGAATCCGGCCTGCAGGATGATTCGTGTGAGCAGGTCGGCCGCAAAGCGGGCGCGATCCCTGAGCTGTGCTGCTTCATCCACGGCGCGATAGCCTTGCTGGCCCGTTAGCAGGGCAGTCAGCGCAATGAGAACGACGGCTAACCCGATCGCCAGGGAGACCGTTAATTCGACCAGAGTCAAGCCGCGCTCGCGCTGTTTGGCGCCATGTCGGCTCATTCAGGAATACCTGCGGGGATCGCGATTGCAACCAGTGGATTGCCCGTTGTTGAAAATGCCAAGCCTTCGTTGCTCGAGACGCTCCAGCTCAGCTTCACCACCACAAGGGTTCCGTTGTCCGTGCAATTCCAGCTGACGCTCGGGCTGGAGCTGGCGTCGAAGCACACCCGCACGCGGGGTGATGGGAGCGCTGATCTGGTTCGGGCCATCCAGTCCTGCACTTCCCAATTGGCCAGATCAAGCGGCGAGCATGTGTCGCGCATGCAATTGAGCGTGTTTTGTGGAATTTGAGCGGTCGGGGGCGCGTCGAGCAAATACGGATTGGCTGCCGAGGCGGGCTCGAAAGCCACGGCATGGTTGCCCCGCATTTTTTCCGCAAGGTCCTGGCCCAGCGCGACTGCGACTTCCAGAAGGCGGGCTTCCCGGTTGGCCTGCATCGCGGCGCTTTGCATGCCGATTGCGCCCAGAAGGCCGAGGCTCACGACAAGGATGGCGACCAGTACCTCGATGATTGACAACCCAGTCTGATGCGCAAGGCGCGTGCGGGCGTTCGCAGCACTTTCTGGCTTATCTCGACTGTCTGGACCACGCTTTTTGCCTCTCATCGGCAAATTATAAAACTAAGGTTTTAAAAAATGCGTGTGACTTAGGCCTGGGCTGCGTTCAATGTAAGCCGTCCGTCGGAGCAATTCTGGCAGTGACTGGCAGAACCCGGCGCGGGTTATCGCCTGACTTCATCCACCAGCGTTTTGAACTCGTCGATGTCTTCGAAACTTCGATAGACGCTGGCAAAGCGGATGTAGGCCACTTTGTCGAGCTTCTTGAGCTCGCGCATGACCAATTCGCCCAAGCGGGTGGAGGGCACTTCGCGAAGTCCGAGGTTGAGGAGCTTTTCCTCGATGCGTTCGACCGCTGAATCGACCTGTTCGGTGCTGACCGGACGCTTTCGCAGCGCGAGATTCATGGACCCCTGGATCTTGCTTCGCTTGTACTCGATGCGTCGGCCGTCCTTTTTAACGATGGCCGGGAAATTGACGTCTGGCCGCTCGTACGTGGTGAAGCGCTTTTCACAGGCGCCACACTGACGGCGGCGCCTGATGAAATCCGCGTCCTCGGAAACCCGGGTCTCGACGACCTGGGTCTCGAGGTTTCCACAAAAAGGGCATTTCATGGCGCTAAGCCTTCGCAATAGGAGGAGATCAAGTCAAGCACGAAAGGGTTGACTCGCCCGTGCGAAGGTTCGGCCAGCACGCTTTAGCCGTAGACCGGAAACCGGCTGGTCAAGGCGTGGACCTTGGCGCGCACGGCCTCTATATTGGCCGGGTCACGCGGGTTGTCCAGCACATCGGCGATCAGGTTGGCGGTCAGGCGAGCCTCCTCGTCCTGGAAGCCGCGCGTGGTCATGGCGGGTGTGCCAATGCGCACGCCGCTGGTGACCATCGGTTTTTCCGGGTCGTTGGGAATGGCGTTCTTGTTGATGGTCATGTGGGCGGCGCCCAGCACGGCTTCAGCCTCTTTGCCTGTGATGCCCTTGGCGCGCAGGTCGACCAGCATCACGTGGCTTTCGGTTCGGCCGCTGATGATCCGCAGGCCGCGCTGGGTCAGCGTGTCGGCAACGATCTGCGCGTTCTTGAGCACCTGCTGCTGGTAGCGTTTGAACTCTGGCGCAAGCGCTTCCTTGAAGGCGACGGCCTTGGCCGCGATCACGTGCATCAGCGGGCCGCCTTGCAGTCCGGGGAAGATTGCGCTGTTGATCGCTTTTTCGTGCTGCGATTTCATCAGGATGATGCCGCCGCGCGGTCCGCGCAGGCTTTTGTGCGTGGTCGAGGTCACCACGTCGGCATGCGGCACCGGGTTCGGATAGACGCCCGCCGCAATGAGGCCAGCGTAGTGCGCCATGTCCACCATGAAAATCGCGCCCACGTCCTTGGCTACTTTCGCAAATCGCTCGAAGTCGATTGCAAGCGAATAAGCGGACGCGCCCGCGATGATGAGTTTAGGCCGCGTCTCATGGGCTTTTCGCTCCATCGCGTCGTAATCGATCTCTTCCTTTTCGTTCAGGCCATAGCTCACGACGTTGAACCATTTGCCGCTGATGTTGAGCGCCATGCCGTGGGTGAGGTGGCCGCCTTCGGCCAGGCTCATGCCCATGATGGTGTCGCCGGGCTTCAGGAACGCCAGAAACACGGCTTCGTTGGCTGAAGCCCCGCAGTGGGCCTGCACGTTTGCAGATTCCGAGCCAAACAGCTGTTTCACGCGATCGATGGCCAGTTGTTCGGCCACGTCCACATGCTCGCAGCCGCCGTAATAGCGGCGGCCGGGGTAGCCTTCGGCGTATTTATTAGTGAGTTGGGAACCTTGCGCAGCCATGACAGCGGGAGAAGCGTAGTTCTCGCTGGCGATCAACTCGATGTGATGCTCTTGGCGGGCGTTCTCGGCCACGATGGCGGCCCAGAGTTCGGGGTCGGTTTGTTCAACCAGGATATTTCTTGGATACACGGCAGTCCTTCGGACGGAGGACCTTGTCCTTCAAGACAGGAGCAAGGGCTGCCCAGGCGAACGGCTGAACGCGGGGTCACATGACGCCAGCGGTGCGCTTCCCAGTGGTATCCCACGTCAGCGGAGTCGCCCGGAGTCAATCCGGAGCTTTCCGCCTATCGCCAGTCGCGCACCTCGCAAGTGTAGCTGACGGGTCGCAAAAATCGACTCAGGAACTGGCCCAGGCGACCTGCTGGCCAGACTTGTCTGCCGGCTTGTTGTCTGCGGGCAGCGAAGCCGGAATGCTCTTCGGCGCTTCGATGCCCCCTGTGAAAGGCACCCGCTTGCCCAAGACAACGGCACGCAGGCGGTTGTGCTCGGCCAGGACTTTGCTGGTGTAGCCTCCGTCTTCCTCGAGATTGCCCGCGCCGACGTAAAGCTTCAGTCCGCCTTCAATCGAGCCCGCGCGGGTGATGCACTCTTGCAGCACCTTGACGCCCACCCGGAGGTTGGTCACGGGATCGAAGGCCGCAAGGCGGCCACCGAAGCCTTCATATTTGTCGTGGTGAATACCGGTCATGACCTGCATGAGGCCTTGGGCGCCTACCGGGCTCTGGGCAAACGGGTTGAAGCCCGACTCAATGGCCATGATCGCCAGGATCAGCATGGGGTCGAGCTTGGTTTTCTCGCCAATCTCGAAAGCATTGGACACCAGTGCACTCAAGGGCTCTGGCGCGACGTTGTACTTCTTGCTCAGCCAATAAGCCACGGCGGCCTGGGGCTTGGGCAGGTCTTTGGGATTGGTAGCCGTCGCCCGGTCGATCGCTGCGGGCTCGATGAAGCCAATGGCAGCTTCTTGCCGCTCCATGAGCAGAGCCATCAAGCGTGTTTCGCCGGCTTCCCGCAAATCGGGGCGTGCAACAAGCGTCGCAATGCCGAAGACGAGGACCAGGCCCAGCATGGCAAAGCCGTTGTGGGTGATTTCCCAGAATCCCTGGCCGATGTCGCTCAGCACGTTGCCAGCGCTGTTGCGCGAGCGTGCAAGCCATGAACCTGTGCCTGAACAAACTTGGGTTGTCATAGCGCTCCTTCTTGTGCGCCCGGCATGGCTGCCGGGGCTTGGGTTGGGGGCCACCGTCGAATCAAGGTCATAAGCCTTGAAGGGAGACCCTTGGATGAACCGGCCCAGTTGGGGCGGGGTCCAGGGATGTTCGGAGGTTTTCGCCTCGGAAGCGCGGATTCTAAGCAGCGTGTTAATAACCTGTCAAGAATATAGAAGTGATTCTTTATTCTCTTGAAGATCAATAGATGAGCTTCGACGGCCGCTGTTGGGCGGTTCCATCCCGGTTTCGGGGCTCAATGAGGGAGCGATGTGAACGCGAGTGGGGCCTTGGCGAAATTGACATCTTGCGGCATCTGGAGTCAACGGATGAGATTGGATGCATAAGTCTCAGGAATTACCATCACGCCGCCTGAAGTGATTGAAAAATACAGTTGGATTTCTGCGGTGCCTGGGCGTAATCTTCAGGTGTCTGTCAAGCAGACGCACCGGGTAACCAACCCCGGACCCCCTTGGAGGCAATCAATTGCTTCCAATGCATATGAAAGACGCAACAACTCTTTCACTTGCAGCCCCCGGCGGCATGGACATGATGTCCGCCGCCAGCCCCGGTCGGCGCATGCTGACCGGGGTTTCTTCATTTTGGGCGTGCTGTTTTTTCTCGACCTGCGCGACTTTTTCCTCGCCTCTTTCTTCATGTTGAAGGACTTGTTGGCGCCTCGTCCAGCGGAAGAGAACGCAGCCGCCTTGAAATCGGCGAAAATACCGGACTGTTCAAGCGCCTCATGGATCGACCCGTCACCATGATCAGGCCGCGATCTCTCGCTGCGGTGCCTGCTTAACGCTGACTCGGCCGGTGACGAACTCGTCGATTTTCCTTTTACGCGCTTTCCCATACCAAATGTTCAAAACCTCGAAACCCGATCCCACGCCTGCCAGCCCTGCCAAGCCCGGCCCTGCCAAATCCGCCGAAATCCATCCGCATGACGCGATGACCGGAGGCGCATTTTCGGCACCCACCTCGGGCGAGCGTGCAGCCCGGATCCGTGAGTGGCTTGCCAAAGGCCCCAGTGCCGAACAGATGGCCGAGGTCTATAAAGATCTTGCCAATCGGGACAAAGGCGCAGCCAAGCCCCTGAAAGAAAAGCTGGACGAGGTCAAGCGGGCCAAGACGCAAGAGGCCACCGCCGCCGAGTGGGCCGCCAAGGCTGAAGCGCTGGTTGCCCTGCCCAAGTTGAATCTGGCCGACGCGCTGGCTTGGCAGCGTGATGCCGCCAAAGCCGGGGCGCCCCTTTCGCGCGAGCCTCTGGCGAGCCTGCGAACGCGCCTGTCTGACCGGGTCAAGTCGATCGAAGACCTCCAGCATCGCGCGCAGGTGCAGCGCGAGGCCGCAGTTCTCATTGCGCAGCGCACGGAAGTGCTGTCCACCAAGCCATGGCGCGATGCACAGGCGGTGTGGGAAGCGCTGCAGGGGGATGTCAAAAACTGGCAGGCGCAAGCCGACGAGTTGGCAAAAGATGCCGATTGGCCCAGCGTGGATGCGCGCTTTCCTCCTTTGCTCGACGCCTCGCGCGCGCAGCTGTTGGCAGTTTGGGACGCGTTCCAGGCGGCTTTGTCGCAAGCGGTCGCCGCTGCTGCAGATCCGGCAGCGCCGCTACCCGCCGTGCCCGTTTGGGCCGACGAGCTGCGTTCGGCGCGCGGTGGGTCGCCGGAAAGCGGGTCTGGCGACAAGCCTGCCCGAGCGCCCAAGCCCAAGCTTGACCCGGCGGTCGTTGCGGAAACGCGCGCCAAGTCTGCTGCAGCCGTTCAGCAGGCATTAACGCGGCTCGAGCAGGAAGTCGCTGAAGGCCATGGCAAGTCCACTCCCAAGGCAGCAGCCGACTTGCGCGCTGCTCTAAAGGAAAACATCCGCCATATCGACAGCGCCCTGGAAGCGGCAGCGCATGCCGCATTGACGGCGGCGGGCGAACTCGAAGGCTGGCAGCGCTGGCGCGCCGACCAGATTCGCGACGAACTGGTTGAAAAGGCCGAGGCGCTGGCCGCCAAGCCCCTCGGTGGACGCAAACAACAGGAGGCACTGCGTGCCTTGCGCGAGCAGTGGAAAACCAGCGACCAGGGCGGCACGCCCAACCACGCGCTGTGGAAGCGCTTCGACGACGCGTGCAACGAGGCGCACAAAGTGGTCGAAGCCTGGCTCGAAAAAACCAAGGAACAGACGGAGGCCACCAAGGCGCAACGCCGACTGCTGATCGATGAAGTACTCGCCTGGGCCGAAACCAGCAAGGGCAACACCGACTGGAAGCAGCACATCCGCAGCCTCAACGGGTTCGTCGAAAAGTGGCGCGAAGCTGGCCATCTGAGTGAAAAGGCGTTTGCCGAGATTCAGCCCCAGTGGAAAGCAGCGATGGACGTCGCTGACGCTCCGCTCACGGCTGCCCGCAACGAAAGCCTGGCGCGGCGGCGCGCCATGATCGAAGAAGCGCAGGCACTGGGTGCCGAGCCTCAGCTGCGGATTGATGCCGTCAAGTCCTTGCAGCAGCGCTGGCAACATGAAGCGCAGAGCGTGCCCATCGAGCGCAAGCAGGAGCAAAAGCTTTGGGACGCGTTCCGCAAGCCGATCGATGACGCGTTCCAGCGCAAGACGGCCGAGCGCGAGAAAGCTGCTTCTGCATTGGGCGAGTACGACCGCATGGTGCTGGAGGCGTCCAAGGCCGTCGAGGCTGCCACGGCATCGGGCGACGTGCAGCAGATTCATGCCGCCGCCAAGGCCCTGGAAGCGATCGTGCGGGGCAAGGTCCCGGTGCCCGCTCCCGCGATGACGGCCGCCGAATCCCAGGTGGCAACCGCCGCGGCCGCCGAGTCCGCACCGGACGCTTCCGGCGAGCCGCAAACTGGCGCGCAGGAGCCGGCCGCCGACGAAGCCCAGCTCGATGCTGCAGCCTCTCCTGCGGTCGAGGCCACGGCCGAAGCCGCTGGCGAGCCTGAGGCCGCAGAGCCGGCAGCGCCTGTTACACCGGTCAAGGTCGCACCCAAGCCCGTCGTCGCCATGCGCGGCGATGACCGCCCAGGAATGCGCAAGCCAGAGCCGGCACCTGCCGGCCGCGGCGGCAAGTTCGGCGATCGCAAGGACGGGGGGCGGGGCGCGGGCGGCAAGACCGGCGGTTCGCGGCCAACCGACAACAAATTCGAGCCATACCGCGAAGAGCGAGCCCCCCGTGGGGACCGTTTTGCCGAGCGTCCCGCTTTCGAAGAGCGTGGTCCTCGCCTGGGCGATGCAGCTTTCCGGGCCCAGCGTGAGGCCTTCGAAGCCGCCAACACCGCACTCAAGAAGCTGGCGATGCAAGCCCACGGCGAAGTGCTGACACACTTGCTGAGCGCGTGGGAGCACCGCGATGCGGCGCAACTGCCGCTGGCGCAGGACTTGGGCAAACAGGTACCCGCTGCAACGCGTGCAGCGTGGGTGAAGGGGCTGTCCGCACCGGCCGGCAAGGCCGATCCTGAAGCGCTGCTGCGTCTTGAGATCGCGGCCGAATTGCCGACGCCCGCAGAGCAGCTCACGGCACGGCGCATGTTGCAACTGCAGCTGCTGACCCGCAGGAATGCTCCGTCGCCAGATCAGACCTGGGGCGAAGACGTGGGCAAAGTACTGGCCGGCGAGTTCGAGCCCTCCCAGGCGCGCCGGTTGCAAAACGTGCTGAAGACCTTGCTCAAACGCTGACCGTTCCTTCGCAAGGCTGGCGGCTAGGAGACTGGGCGGCAGAAGGAACGTGCGCTGCAAAGCGGCCGCGCCGGTTCATTTTTCACCCGCTTTTCGACCGATAGCTGGGCTATCGGCCTTCAAATCAGGCAAAAGCTGCCCTCGGCGGGGCCACTTTTCGCTATGCACGCCTTCTGCCGCCCAGCCTCCTAGTTCACCAGCGGCCCGCCTCGTTTGAAGAAGTCGTCAAAGAGTGCGGTCAACACCGGGAAGTCTTCGGTGAACTGGGAGCGGTTGACGAAGTAGGCCTCACACGCCACCGCGAAAAATTCCGCTGGGGCCGTTGCGCCGTACGCATCCAGCCATGGTTGTGGCTGGCCGAAGCGCTCGGCCAGCGCAACCTTTTCGCGGAAGTTCTCAAAGGCTGGCAGCATGGTCATGCGCCATTGCTGGCGCAGCGCGGCCGAGTGAAGCGGAGGGCATCCGTCGGCCACGCCGTCTTTCATGTCCAGCTGATGCACAAACTCGTGTATCACCACGTTGTGCCCTGCGCCAGCGCTCTGGCCCGCGGCTTGCACGTCTTGCCAGCTCAGGGTGACGGGGCCTCGCACCATGGCCTCGCCCAACAGCACTTCGCTGTAGCGGTGCACCACGCCGGCCGGATCAGTGGCTTCGCGCTGCGCAACCATGGCGCCGGGGTGAACGACGATGCCCTTGAAGTGGCGGTACCAGCGCAAGCCCAGATGAAGCACCGGAAGGCAGGCTTGCGCCGCGATGGCGACCGCCATTTCGTCCGTCACTTCCAGGCCTTGTGCGCCGGTGAATTGCTTGTGCTGCAAAAACGCGGCGCTTAGCTTCTTCAGGTGGGCAAGTTCGTCCGTGTCCAGGGCATCGAGAAACGAATATTGCTGCAGCGTCGCCGCCCACAGCGCATCAGGAATCGGCCGGGACTGGATCCCGGCGGCTCGAAGCGCCTCACGGCCTGCCTGAAGCAGCCAATCCGGCCAGACGCTCGATACCTGTCGGCGCATCGGTTTTGGCTGTTGCCGCTTTAGGCCAGCGCGCTTCGCACCAGGCCGTCGCGCGAAAGCCGCACGACCTCGGCCCGGGGCGGGCGAGCACCCACGTCCCAGTCACTCAGCACCACGCGCGAGTATCCGTCTCCGAGGTCGTGCCGACCCGGCTTGTGGGTGTGTCCATGAATCAGTGTTGTCGCGCTGGCCGCGCGCAGCCAGTCGATGGCCGCGTGGGCGTCGACGTCGGCATAAGCCATGCCCTGCTGCTTGCGTGCTTCGCTTTGTTCACGAAGCCCGCGCGCGATGGCCTGGCGCTCCGGCAACGGCTTTGCCAGAAACTCGGTGCGCCATGCCGACCCGCGCACCACCTTCCTGAACGCCAGGTAGTCGACGTCGTCCAGGCAAAGCAGATCGGCGTGTGACAAGAGAAGGCGCTGGCCAAAGATGCTCAGCGCTGTTGGATCCTGCAGCAAGGTGGCGTTGCTGCGTTCTGCCATGTGCTCGCCCATGAGGAAATCGCGGTTGCCGTGCATGAGATAAAGGGACAGGCGACTACCCGTGCGGGCGAGTACTTCGCCACATTGCTGCTCGAAGCTCAACTGCCCGCCCGATTCCTGGTCCAGGACGTCGTCACCAACCCACACCTCGAACAAATCGCCCAGGATGAAAACCGCATCGGCGGGTGTCGCCGCCATGTAGGAGAGCCACGCCTCGAAGGTGGCGGGCTCGGCCGCATTCAGATGCAGGTCTGAAATGAAGTCGACCGAGCGCCAGGCAACAGGCGCCTGCAGGTCGGCAATGCGGGGCGTTGCCGAAGCGGACACCTTGAGCAATGGCGGCCTGAGCAATTTCTTGGATATGGCTTGCTACGGTCAGGCGACCGCAACCGCCTTTTCGATGATCACGTCGGTTTGTGGGACGTCATCATGAAAACCCTTGCGTCCGGTTTTGACCGCTGCGATCTTGTCGACCACGTCAGTGCCCTCAACCACCTTGCCAAAGACTGCGTAGCCCCAGCCCGACGCGCTCTGCGCGGTGTGGTTGAGAAAGGCGTTGTCGGCTGCATTGATGAAGAACTGCGCGCTGGCCGAGTGGGGCGCGCTGGTGCGGGCCATGGCCACGGTGTAGTGGTTGTTTTTCAGGCCGTTGGTGGCTTCGTTCTGGATCTCACCGTCGGTGGGCTTTTGCTTCATGCCGACTTCAAAGCCGCCGCCCTGGACCATGAATCCGGGGATCACGCGGTGGAACACGGTGTTGTCGTAATGACCCTTGTTCACGTAAGACAGGAAGTTCGCCACGGTGACGGGGGCCTTGGCCTCGTCGAGTTCGAGGGTGATGACGCCGTGTCCGGCAATGTGGAGTTCGACTTTGGGATTGCTCATGGTGTGGTTTTGATCAGGGTGGCTGAGTTGATGAAAATGGGTGTTTTGGGCACGTCGCTCGGGAAGGGGCCGGCCTTGTCGGTGGGCACGGCTTTGATTTTGTTCACAACGTCCATGCCGCTGACCACCTTGCCGAACACGGTGTAACCGTAGAGCTGCGGTGCGGACAGGAGCCTGGAGCGTGGCACGTTTTCGTAGACCTGCCCCTGGTACTCGAAGCGAGCCACGGGATCGCCGGGCGGGATGAGCGTTGGGTTGAGGAAGTCGTTGTCCTTGACGTTGATGAAGAACTGCGAGGACGCCGAATTCGGGTCATCGGTTCGCGCCATCGCCAGGGTTCCGGTGACGTTCTTGGAGCCGCCTTTGGCGAGCGCCTCACGGCCTTCGTGAACCACAGGGGCCCGGGTCGGCTTTTGCTGGTAGCTCGCGTCGAAGCCGCCACCTTGCACCATGAAGTTGCCGATCACGCGGTGAAATATCGTGCCGTCGTAGTGCTTGTCGCGCACGTACTGCAGAAAGTTTTCGACGGTTTTGGGTGCCTTGTCTGGGTAGACCTCGACCACGAAGTCGCCCAGGCTGGTTTTGAACTGGACTTTGGGTGCTGGAGCTTGTGCCGCTGCGGGGCCGCAAACAGCCCAGGCAAGAACGCCTGTGGCAAACAGAGCGCGCAGGTTCGTAAGAAAGCTTGGGAACATGCCTGGGGATTCCTTTTCGATCGGTTGACGCCAGACTCGGCAGGCTTACTTCTGTGGCAGGCCCGAGAGGGTTTTAAGCAGCGAGAGCTTGGGCGGCACACTCTTGCGTCCAGCTTCGAGTTGAAGCGCCCGGGCGTAGGACTGGCTGGCCAGGCGAGCGTAGACGTCGCCCAGGTTTTCGTGCGCAGTGGCGTAGGCGGGGTTGGTTTTGACTGCCATCTCGAGCGCTGCGCGGGCCTTGTCGAGCTGATTTTGTTCAGCATAGAGCACGGCCAGGTTGTTATATGGTTCGGGCAGCTCGGGATAGTCCTCGGTGATTCGGGTAAAGACGGCAATGGCGTCGTTCGGTTTGCGCGTTTCAGTGAGGATCACGCCCTTCAAGAAGCGCATCTGGGGATCACGCGGTTTGCCAGCCAGATACTGGTCGGCCTTGGCGAGCGCTTCGGCAGGCTTGCCGGCGCTGAGCAGGGTGCTGACATCCGAATACTCGTCGGCACGGGCCGACCCCAAGGCGGCCATCAGCAAAAAACTTGCGGCCGTGCGAGCGATGAGTCCAAAGGCTGAAGCGGGCAAAGCAGGTATTTGCATGGGCTGATGGGTGTGCGGCAGATCGGATGAGATGGCGCGCAATGCCCGCATCTTCAGGGCTGCATCCGTTGCGCGGAAGGGCTGGATATACTGGGTGATTGTAGCTGAGGGGTATAGTTCGACCGCTGTAGGGTGGCCTTTCGGGACTCTACCGATTCGCCCTTTCGCCCACCATGAAAGCCGTCATTCCCCCAGGGTCCCGGCAGGCTATTTCCAGCTCTCCTCCAGTCCGTTCATGAGCCTACGCATTTACAACACGCTGTCGCGTGCCGTGGAAGATTTTTCCCCCATCGAGCCCGGCCACGTGCGGATGTATGTCTGCGGGATGACGATCTACGACCTGTGCCACATCGGCCATGCCCGCATGATGATGGCCTTCGACGTGGTCCAGCGATGGCTGAGGGCCAGCGGCCTGCGCGTCACGTACGTCCGCAACATCACCGACATCGACGACAAAATCATCCGGCGTGCTGTCGAGCGCGGCATCACTATCCGCCAGCTCACCGACGAGATGATCCAGGCCATGCATCAGGATATTGGCGCGCTGGGCATCGAAACACCGACCCTTGAACCGCGAGCCACGGAATACGTTCCTCAGATGCTGGCGCTGATCCGCACGCTCGAGGACAAGGGACTGGCCTACCAGGCGCCCGGGGGTGACGTGAACTACTCGGTCCGTAAGTTTCCGGGCTACGGAAAGCTGTCAGGCAAGTCCCTGGACGAACTGCGCGCCGGTGAGCGCGTTGCAACGCTCGAGGGAAAAAACGACCCGCTCGACTTCGTGCTCTGGAAGTCCGCCAAGGAGTCCGAGCCCGACGATGCGAAGTGGGAAACCCGGCCGCTGGGTTATGCCTACGCCACCGGGCGGCCGGGCTGGCACATCGAGTGCTCGGCCATGAGCTGCGAGACCCTGGGCGAAACCTTCGACATCCATGGCGGCGGAGCCGACCTGCAGTTTCCGCACCATGAGAACGAGATTGCGCAAAGCGAAGGCGCCCACGGCAAACCGCTGGCGCGCTTTTGGGTCCACAACGGATTCGTGCGCGTGGACAACGAGAAAATGTCCAAGTCACTTGGTAATTTCTTCACGATTCGTGAGGTTCTTGCCCAATACGATGCGGAAACCATTCGCTTTTTCATCACGCGGGCGCACTACCGCAGCGCCCTCAATTACAGCGATGCCCACCTGGACGATGCGCGCGGTGCGCTCAAGCGCCTGTACACGGCCTTGACCCTGGTCAAAGCGCAGGATCAGCCCGTCGACTGGAGCGAAGCGTTTGCCCTTCGCTTCAAAACCGCGATGGATGAAGACTTTGGCACCCCCGAAGCGATTGCCGTCCTGTTCGACCTTGCGAGCGAGGTCAACCGTACTCGCTCGGTTGCGCTGGCAAGCCAGCTCAAGGCCTTGGGCGGATGCCTCGGCTTGCTTCAGGCCGATCCCACGGCCTACATGCAGGCCGGTTCGGTCATTGACGATGCTGCCATTCAGTTTTTGATCGCAGAGCGCGCCGCCGCGAAAAAGGCAAAAGACTTCGCCGGGGCAGACCGTATTCGTGACGAGCTGCTCGCCAAGGGAATTTTGCTGAAGGATTCCCCCGGCGGAACCACATGGGAAGCACGCCTGTGAGCCTTGTGAGTTGTTCGATATGAAGACCCTCGCCAAGACAGGACCCGGCACCGTCGAGATCGCCGAATCGAGCGGTCCCGTCAGTACGATCGTTCCCGACTATTGGGCCGACGCCTGCCGCCATCTGGTCAAGAAAGACCGCGTGATGAAGCGGCTGATTCCGCAGTTCGGGGACGCATGTCTCCAGTCGCGCGGTGATGCGTTCGTCACATTGGCCCGCAGCATCGTCGGGCAACAGATTTCCGTCAAGGCCGCGCAGAGCGTCTGGAATCGCTTTGCCGCGCTGGCAAGCCACCTCACCCCGGGCGGCGTCCTGCGCCTGAAGGTCGACGACATGCGAGCGGCTGGCCTGAGCGCGCGCAAGGTTGAATACCTCGTAGACCTGTCGCTGCATTTCGAAAATGAAATGGTTCACGTCAAGGCATGGGAAACCATGGACGACGAGGACATCATTGCGGAATTGATCGCCATCCGCGGCATTGGCCGCTGGACGGCTGAAATGTTCCTCATCTTTCATTTGATGCGCCCCAACATCCTGCCACTGGACGATGTGGGACTGATCAATGGCATCAGCAAGAACTATTTCTCGGGCGAAGCCGTGAGCCGCAGCGAGGCGCGCGAGGTCGCGGTGGCCTGGGCGCCTTATTGCAGTGTCGCAACTTGGTATATTTGGCGCTCGCTCGACCCGCTCCCGGTCGAGTACTGAAGCACCGCGCCTCCGGTGTGCCCCAGGGCACTTACTGAAACAACAACAGGAGCAAGGGCATGGCAAAAAAAACCTTTCTCGATTTCGAGCAGCCGATCGCCGACCTCGAAGGCAAGATCGATGAGCTGCGCTACGTGCAGACCGAGTCTGCGGTCGACATCTCTGAAGAAATCGAGCAGCTCGCCAAGAAGAGCCAGCAACTCACCAAAGACATCTACAGTGACCTGACACCCTGGCAGATCACCAAGATCGCACGCCACCCCGAGCGGCCCTATACGCTCGACTACATCAACGAGTTGTTCACCGACTTCGTCGAGCTGCATGGCGACAGGCACTTTTCCGATGATCTGAGCATCGTCGGTGGAATGGCGCGGTTCAATGGCACAGCCTGCATGGTGCTCGGCCACCAAAAGGGCCGCGACACCAAGGAGCGCGGTCTGCGCAATTTCGGCATGACCAAGCCCGAGGGCTACCGCAAGGCCTTGCGGCTGA
Organism: Pseudomonadota bacterium; assembly: GCA_040385065.1. Classification (GTDB taxonomy): domain Bacteria; phylum Pseudomonadota; class Gammaproteobacteria; order Burkholderiales; family Burkholderiaceae_C; genus Polaromonas. The sequence goes on along the minus strand of JAZKIC010000024.1, from coordinate 4,489 downwards.
TGAAAACCGCCGAGAAGTTCGGCTTGCCGGTGTTCACCTTTGTCGATACGCCCGGCGCTTACCCCGGCATCGATGCGGAAGAGCGCGGGCAGTCCGAGGCGATCGGGCGCAACATTTTCGAGATGGCGCAGCTGGAAGTGCCCATCATCACCACCATCATCGGCGAGGGCGGCTCGGGCGGTGCACTGGCGATTTCGGTCGCTGATCAGGTGGTGATGCTGCAGTACTCGATCTACTCAGTGATCAGTCCTGAAGGCTGCGCCTCGATTCTCTGGAAAACTTCTGACCAGGCGCAAACTGCTGCCGACGCCCTCGGTATCACGGCCCATCGACTCAAAGCTCTGGGCGTCATCGACAAGATCGTCAGTGAGCCCGTCGGCGGCGCGCATCGGGACCACAAGCAAATGGCAGCCTTCCTCAAGCGTGCACTGGGCGATGCGCTGCGGCAGGTCAGTGACCTCAAGGTCAAGGAATTGCTGGACCGGCGCTATGACCGCCTGCAAAGCTATGGCCGCTTCAACGACACAAAAGCCGAGAGTCAGTAAGGCTAATGGCTCGGCCCGGCACGAGCAAGGGCCAGGCGCAAGCGGCTTAGCAAGCGCAACGCCGGCCCCCATCAATCCCGCATTGGGCGCATTGAAGCGTGCCCATGCAATCACACCTCTTTCTGGCGCAATGGCCGTGGCATTCAGCGGTGGCGCCGACTCCACGGCACTGCTGCATGCAGCTTGCGCGTTACAGGCCGGTGAGGTGGTGGCACTTCATGTGCACCATGGCCTCCAGGCGGCGGCCGACGAGTTCGAGCGGGTCTGCGGAGAAACCTGCGCGGCGCTGGACGTCGTGCTGAAGGTATCGCGTGTCGACGCACGGGGGGAGCCTGGCGAGAGCCCCGAAGACGCGGCGCGCAAGTCCCGCTATCGGGCTTTGGCCAAAGCTGCGAAGGAGTCAGGCGTGGGCCTGGTCCTCTTGGGACAACACGCAGACGATCAGGTCGAAACCATGCTCCTGGCCTTGAGCCGTGGCGCGGGGCCCGCGGGGCTGGCCGGCATGCGACCAAGTTTCGAGATCGAAGGCATTCGCTTCATGCGGCCGCTGCTCGACATACCCGCTCACGAGCTTCGCACATGGCTGCTGGAGCATGGCCATGGCTTCATCGATGACCCGACCAATCGCCACGAGCAGTTCACACGAAACCGCATCCGTGCGCGCTTGTTGCCCGCTCTGGATGCAGCGTTCCCGCAATTCAGGCAGACCTTTGCCCGCAGCGCACGACACGCCGCACAGGCGACGCAACTGCTTGCCGAAGTGGCCTCTCAGGACCTGCTGCAAACCGGAACGCCCCCCGCGGTCGCTGTGCTGCAAACGCTGTCGGCGGCAAGGCAGGCCAATGTGCTGCGCTTCTGGTTGCTGAGTAGGCATCAAGCAACCCCCAGCACGGCCCAACTTGACGAATTGCTGGGCCAAATCTCGGCCTGCACGACACGCGGCCATCGGATCGATCTCAAGGTTGCCGCCGGGCAGGTGAGCCTTCAGGACGGGCATTTGCTCTACGCGGCCAAAGGCTAGGCAGCCAGGCCAAGCGGTGGCGCCCAGGGCGCGTGCGGGGAAACCCTCGGCGCCGGAAGAGCTGGCCCTTATAATCATGGGCTTTGCTGGTCGCCCGGCAACGGGTTGAAACGCAGGCCCTGCATCAATCGGTTGAGTTGCGCGGCTGGCCATGACTTCAACCTAAAGCACCTCTTCCATGGCTTTGATCGTTCATAAATACGGCGGCACGTCGATGGGCTCGACCGAGCGCATCCGCAACGTTGCCAAGCGCGTGGCCAAGTGGGCGCGCGCCGGCCACCAGATGGTGGTCGTTCCCAGCGCCATGAGCGGGGAAACCAACCGCTTGCTGGGTCTGGCCAAGGAGCTCGCCCCCTCGTCGCATGACGACGCGTACCATCGCGAGCTCGACGCGCTGGCCTCCACCGGCGAGCAGGCGTCCAGCGCGCTGCTGGCCATCGCACTGCAGGCCGAGGGCATGCAGGCCGTAAGCTACGCCGGCTGGCAAGTCACCATCAAGACCAACAGCGCCTACACCAAGGCGCGAATCGAATCGATCGATGACGAGCGCGTTCGCGGTGACCTCGACAGTGGCAAGGTCGTCATCATTACCGGCTTTCAGGGCGTGGATGAAGGCGGCAACGTCACCACCCTCGGTCGCGGCGGCTCCGACACCTCGGCGGTGGCCATTGCCGCAGCGCTCAAGGCGCACGAGTGCCTGATCTACACCGACGTCGATGGCGTCTACACCACCGACCCGCGCGTGGTGCCGGAAGCCCGGCGACTTCAAACGGTGAGCTTTGAGGAAATGCTGGAAATGGCGTCGCTCGGCTCCAAGGTCCTGCAGATCCGTTCGGTGGAATTTGCCGGCAAATACAAGGTGCCGCTGCGCGTGCTGTCCAGCTTCACCGACTGGAATATCGACATCAACGAAGAGGCCAGCTCCGGCACTCTGATCAGTTTTGAGGAAGACGAAAACATGGAACAAGCCATCGTATCGGGCATCGCATTCAACCGCGACGAAGCCAAGATTTCCGTCCTGGGCGTGCCAGACACCCCAGGCATTGCCTATCAGATCCTCGGTGCAGTGGCCGATGCCAACATTGAAGTGGACGTCATCATCCAGAACATCAGCAAGGATGGTAAAACCGACTTCAGCTTCACGGTGCACCGCAACGATTACACGCGCGCCATGGACCTGCTCAAGGCCAAGGTGCTGCCTGCGTTGGGTGCGAACGAGGTCATCGGCGACGCCAAGATCTGCAAGGTCAGCATCGTCGGCATCGGCATGCGCAGCCATGTGGGAATCGCTGCCAAGATGTTCCGCGTGCTGAGCGAAGAGGGCATCAACATCCAGATGATCTCGACCAGTGAAATCAAGACTTCGGTTGTCATTGATGAGAAGTACATGGAACTGGCGGTGCGTGCGCTGCACAAGGCCTTCGACCTCGACCAGGCGGCGGCTTAAGCGCCCCAAGTCGTGACATAATCGCTGCCAAGGAAACGTGACCGAGTGGCCGAAGGTGCTCCCCTGCTAAGGGAGTATGGGGTGTAGAGCCTCATCGAGGGTTCGAATCCCTCCGTTTCCGCCAAGGACCTGCTATAGCGCGCTAGATTCGACTCTAGCGCGCTATTTTTTTGCCTATTCTCTTCTGGTAGATTGCTCCAAGGAGCTACGCGGTGGCAGGCCCGGCTAGCTGAGGCTCATGTCGGTCATGGTATCGTTTCATGGTATCGAGGAAAAAATACCATGAGCCTCACTGCCCGGCAGGTTAGCACCGCACCCACAAAAGACAGACCGTACAAGCTGGCCGACGCCAGGGGCCTATATCTTTACGTAGGCCCGACTGGGCTCAAGAGCTGGCGAGCCAACTACAAGAACGATGCCAAACAGGCTACCCGGACCTATGGCAGATTCCCGGACGTCTCACTCGCTGACGCGCGTCGCCTTCACGCGGACGCCAGCGACGGGGCCATGCTTAAAGTGGCTCCGACCTTCAAAGAGGTCATGACTCAGTGGCTCAAGGTCAAGCTGCCCACGCTGTCAAACGATAAGCACAAGGGGCAGGTCAGGGGCACCCTCGAAGAGCATGCGCTGCCAAAGCTGGGGGCGATGCGAGTGGACGCCATCAAGCGCGCCGACGTGGTGGTAGTGGTCCGGGCGGTTGAGGCAAAGGGGCTCATCGAGACTGCGCATCGGGTCGCCGGCCGGGTTTGCATGGTTCTGAACTATGCAGTGGACGAGGGGCACATAGAAAGCCACCCTGCCGCTGGAATAACGCGCGTGATTACAGAGCGCAAGCGCCAAAAGCCGATGGCCTCAATTGATCCCGCGCTCGCGCCCCAGCTCATGGCTGCGATAGAAACCTATGACGAGCCCGTCACCAGGCTGGGCCTGCACCTGATGGCCCATACCTTCGTGCGCGTGGGCGAGCTGCGCGGCATGAAGTGGTCTGAGCTGGTGAAGGGGGATCCTATATGGGTGGTCCCGGCTGAGCGCATGAAGCTGCGGCTGCCACATGTTGTGCCGCTGTCCGAGGAGACTCTGCGCCTCCTGAAAGAGCTGCACGCGATCAACGGAACCAGCGAATACGTGTTGCAGTCGCCCCTTCGCCCGGGGCACCCAATCAGCGAGAACACCCTGCTGTTCGCGTTGTACCGGTTGGGCTACAGAAAGCAGATGACGGCGCATGGGTTTCGAGCGCTTGCCAGCACGGTATTGAACGGGGCTGGCAAGCACAAGGATGCCATTGAACGGCAGCTTGCACACAAGGAAACCGACGAGGTGAGAGCGGCCTACAACCGTGCCGAATACCTTCCCGAACGACGGGAGCTGATGGGGTGGTGGTCGAGTTGGCTACTTGCTCAGCGGCCGAAGGCCTAACGCCTCTACAGGGACTTCCCGGTTAGTCAAGCGGTTTGATTCGGGCTGTTTCGATAGTTG
>JAZKIC010000023.1:0-168372 GCA_040385065.1 Pseudomonadota bacterium | reverse complement strand
CACACCAACGCCTTCAAGATCAACGAAGACGTGGTGATCCCGCTGCCGCGCATGGCCGAGTACACCGACGGAATCGAGCGCATCAACATCGAGTTGAGCCTGGCCAACAAGATCAAGCTTTGCGGTGAGCTGGAGGCGTTTTTCAAGCGCGGGCAGCTGCCGCTCGGCAAATCCGACGACGCCAACGACATTCCCTCCGCTGAATTGCTGGAGGACCGTGTTGCGCAGGCGCTTTCGCTGATTGCGGACGTCCGGGCCTTGTGGAGCGGTTGGCTGGCTGACGTTGAGCCCTTGTTCCCGCAACTGCAGGACCATTCCCTGCGCGCCAGCTGGAAGACCCAGTTGAAGGCGCCACTGCAGGCGATTTTCAACGGCGCTGCTTTCCAGCCCATCCTCGACGAATGCGTGGCGATCCACCGGCGTGTGCTCAAAGGCCGTGTGTGGGCCGCCCTGCACATGCATGCCGGCGATGGCAACGTGCATACCAATCTGCCCGTCAACAGCGACGATTACGAGATGCTGAGTGCCGCGCACCGGGCGGTCGCGCGGATCATGGTGCTCGCTCGCTCGCTGGACGGCGTCATTTCGGGCGAACACGGTATCGGCATAACCAAACTCGACTTCCTGACGGCTGACGAGCTGCGGCCTTTCACCGACTACAAGCAGCGGGTGGACCCCAATGGGCACTTCAACAAGGGCAAGCTGCTGCGAGACGCCTCGCTGCCTGCCGACCTGACCAATGCCTACACGCCCAGCTTCGGCCTCATGGGGCACGAGTCGCTGATCATGCAGCAGTCGGACATTGGCGCAATTGCCGACAGCGTCAAGGACTGCCTGCGCTGCGGCAAGTGCAAACCGGTGTGCGCCACCCACGTGCCGCGTGCCAACCTGCTGTACAGCCCGCGCAACAAGATTCTTGCCACGTCACTGCTGGTGGAAGCGTTCCTGTACGAGGAGCAAACGCGCCGCGGCATTTCGATCAAGCACTGGGAAGAGTTCGAGGATGTGGCCGATCACTGCACGGTGTGCCACAAATGCCTGAGCCCGTGCCCCGTCAATATCGATTTCGGCGAAGTGTCGATGAACATGCGCAACCTGCTGCGCAAGATGGGCCAGAAGTCCTTCAGGCCGGGCAATGCGGCGGCGATGTTTTTCCTGAACGCCACCAATCCGCAGACCATCAAGTTCATGCGCAGCGCCATGGTCGACGTCGGTTTCAAGGCACAGCGGCTGGCCAACGACGTGCTGCGCAAATTCGCCCGCAAGCAGACTGCCAAGCCGCCCGCCACGGTCGGTCCAGCGCCGGTCAAGCAGCAGGTGATCCATTTCATCAACAAGAAAATGCCCGGGGGCCTGCCCAAGAAAACCGCGCGAGCCCTGCTGGACATCGAGGACCAGGACTACGTCCCGATCATCCGCAACCCCAAGGCGACCAGCGCCGAAACCGAAGCCGTGTTTTATTTCCCCGGCTGCGGTTCCGAACGCCTCTTCTCACAGGTGGGTCTGGCGACGCAGGCAATGCTCTGGCACGCCGGTGTGCAGACGGTGCTACCGCCGGGCTATCTTTGCTGCGGCTACCCGCAGCGCGGCAGCGGGCAGTTCGACAAGGCCGACAAGATCATCACGGACAACCGCGTGCTGTTTCACAGGGTCGCCAACACGCTCAACTACCTCGACATCAAGACGGTGGTGGTGAGTTGCGGCACCTGCTACGACCAACTGCAGGGGTATGAATTCGACAAGATTTTCCCAGGCTCGCGGATCATCGACATCCATGAGTACCTGCTGGAAAAAGGCATCACGCTGCAGACCGGCCAGGGTTATCTCTACCATGACCCCTGCCACAGCCCCATGAAGTTGCAGGAGCCCATGAAGACGGTCAAGGCGTTGCTGGGCGACAACGTCATCAAGAACGAGCGTTGCTGCGGCGAGTCCGGCACGCTGGGTGTGACGCGTCCCGACATCTCCACCCAGATCCGCTTTCGCAAGGAAGAGGAATTGCTCAAGGGTGAAGCGGACTTGCGCGCGACCGGGTCCGTACCGGCCGAGGGCAACGTCAAAATCCTGACCAGCTGCCCCAGCTGTCTGCAGGGGTTATCGCGCTACGGCAATGACCTCAGCAACGGATTGCTCGAAGCCGACTACGTCGTCGTCGAGATGGCCAACCAGATTCTCGGCAAGGACTGGATGCCGAACTATGTCGAGGCAGCCAACCATGGCGGCATAGAGCGCGTGCTGGTCTGAAGGGACGCGGCTTTCCCTGCGAGGGCCTGGGGGCATGCCCCACAGGCAGCAGGAAGCAGGGCACACTGCCTGCAATTGTTTTTCAGCGGGCCGCGTGTCCGCCTTCACGAAGGATTTGATCGATGGCTGGATTGCAGGCGGGTGCACCGACCCCCACGGCGCTGACTGTGCATGGCCAGTCGAGGGTGCTGGAGGTCGGCTTTTCAGACGGCGCGGTCTTCCGTTTGCCTTTCGAGCTGATGCGCGTGTATTCGCCCTCGGCCGAAGTCCAGGGACATGGGCCAGGACAGGAAGTCTTGCAAACGGGCAAGCGCGAGGTCGACCTGGCAGCGCTCGAACCGATCGGAAACTACGCCGTCAAGCCGGTGTTTTCCGATGGCCACGACAGCGGCATCTTTTCGTGGGACTACCTGTATTTCCTGGGCTCCCAGCAAGACCGCCTGTGGTCAGATTACCTGGCGCGCTTGGCGGCAGCGGGTGCCGAACGCGACGCGGCCATGCCGACCGCTGCCGGGCACGGCTGTGCGAGCCACTGACCCAAGCATCCGTTCGCCGTGGCTGCGTTGCGCCAAACGCAGCAGCGAAGCTCAATTACCTGACTTCCTTTGGGGTCGCAGACGGTTTCGCGCCTGTTTGCCCCTAGCATTGCATCCATGAGCAGTACCCATTTCGGTTTCGAATCCGTCGACGAGCGCGACAAGGCCCAGCGTGTGCGCGGGGTGTTCGACTCGGTCGCGCCGAAATACGACGTCATGAACGACCTGATGTCACTCGGGCTGCACCGCGCCTGGAAGGCCTACACGGTGGCGGTGGCCAATGTGCGTGAAGGCCAGAAGGTGCTGGACATCGCGGGCGGCACGGGAGACCTTGCGCTGGCGTTTGCGGCCAAAGTCGGCCCGCACGGCCAGGTCGTGCATACCGACATCAACCAGGCCATGCTGTCGGAAGGCCGCAACCGCCTTCTCGACGCCGGCGTTGTTCTGCCGACCGTGGTGTGCGATGCCGAGCACCTGCCGTTTCCGGACGCGCACTTCGATGTGGTCACGGTAGCGTTCGGTCTGCGCAACATGACGCACAAGGACGAGGCGCTGCGCGAGATGAACCGCGTGCTCAAGCCCATGGGAAAACTGCTCGTCCTGGAGTTCTCGAAGGTGGCCAAGCCGCTGGAAAAAGTCTACGACTGGTACTCCTTCAAGGTCTTGCCGCAGCTGGGCAAGCTCGTCGCCAAAGACGAGGCCAGCTACCGCTACCTTGCTGAATCCATTCGCATGCATCCCGACCAGGATGCGCTCAAGACCCTCATGCATAAAGGGGGTTTCGGCCATGTGGACTATCACAACCTCACGGGCGGACTGGTGGCGTTGCATGTTGGAATCAAGTGCTGAATCAAAAGTGCTGAATCAAATAAGGGGAGACGAAACATGAAATTCTGGTCTGCAGTTCTGGCGATGTTCCTGTCGCTGGCCATGACGTTTGGCCCAGCAGAGGCGCAGGCCAAGCGCATGGGTGGCGGTGGCTCGTTCGGCAAGCAGTCGCCCAATGTGACGCAGCGAAACGCAACGCCGCCGCCTGCCAGCCCCGCGAATTCGACGGCCGCCAACCCGGCCAAAACGGCGCCGGCCGCGGCGCCCGCCGCTGCTCCCCGCAAACCCTGGGGCGCCATGCTGGGCGGTCTCGCCGCTGGACTGGGCCTGGCCTGGTTGGCATCCCACCTGGGCTTTGGCGAGGAATTCGGCCAGATCATCATGTTCGCCTTGCTGGCGATGGTGATCATGGTGGTGATCGGCTTTGTCATGCGCAAGCTCAAGGCCGGCCAGGCCGGTGCCTCAGCCCCGCCCAATGGCCAAATGCCGTTTGCCTACGAAGGAGCCGGTGCCAACGCGGCAACGCGCCCGGCCTACAGCCCGTCAAACGTCGGCAACGACGCCTCGGCTCGGCCCTGGGAGCGCGCCGGCGCGTCCTACGATTCCCCTGCGGCAGGCGCGGCGGGTGGCTCGATCATCGGCTCTGCGCTGACCGGCTCGCAGTCATGGGGCGTCCCTGAAGGCTTCGATGCCCAGGGATTTCTTGCTGCCTGCAAGACCAATTTCGTGACGCTGCAGGACGCGTGGGACCGCTCGGACATTCCGGCCCTGCGCGCGATGATGACCGACGAAATGCTCGACCAGATCAAGGCGCAGCTCGCCGACCGGGAGACCCACACGGGCGGCTCCGTCAACAAGACCGACGTGCTTCGTCTTGACGCCGAGTTGCTGGGCATCGAGGAAACCTCCGACGTCTACATGGCGAGCGTCGAATTTTCGGGCCTGATCCGCGAAGACGTGTCGGCTGGCCCCAGCCCGTTCCGCGAGGTCTGGAACATGACCAAGCCGCGCAATCGTCCGGGTGGCTGGCTGGTGGCAGGCGTGCAGGCCTTGCAATAAGGCCCGCCTTAATCCCGCTTAAAGCGGGGGGCTGCGCAGCTTGGCGCGGTCCGGTTCTGTTTATCCGTCAAAATCGGGGGCGTATGAATAAAGCGTCCCCGTTTTCCTTTCTGGAGGCCCTCGCCTCTCGCGTTCAACCGCCGGCCTGGCTCGTAGACGAGGGCCAGCAACGTGTGGTGCTGTTCCTGAACCATGTGGTGATGCAGGAGCCGGAGGCGCAAAGCCGCCTGGCGCGCAAGAAGGGCAGCGTGGTGCACCTGCGCTGGGGCATGTTCTCCCTTGAACTCCTGATTACCCCGGCCGGGCTGACCGACCGCGCGCCGGTATCGCGCAAGCCGGACCTCGTGCTCACCGTGGCGTCCGAATCCCCCATGGCCGTGGCGCAAGCGGTGATGCAAGGCAAGCCGCCGCCCGTGAACATCGAAGGGGACGTTCAACTCGCCGCCGAACTGGGCTGGCTCGCCGAAAACCTCCGGTGGGATGTCGAGGAAGATCTCTCGCGTGTGATTGGCGATGTGCCCGCACACACGCTGGCCGGAATAGGGCGCCGCGTCAAGGCTGCCATCCAGGAATTCATCGGCAAGGCCTCGAAAATGTCCTCGCCGTTTTCGCCGGCAGCCACGGCTGCCACACCCGCACCCGCTACCCCGGCGGCCACAGCACCCGTTTCCGCCCCGGGGCCGGCTGCTGCTGCGCCGAATGCCGACGCTTTCACGCCCAGGCCCGGCGGGACTGGCGCATGAGCCGCATCTTCCGCGGCATCTTCATCGTCTGGACCCTGCTGCGTTTCGGTCTCGATGAACTCGTACTGTCGAGTTTCGAGCGCCCCTGGGTCCGGCTTCTGGTTCGCGTCATCTCGATCGGCCGCAATTTGTCCGCTCCCAGGGGACAGCGCCTGCGTCAAGCCCTGGAGCGGCTCGGCCCCATCTTCGTGAAGTTCGGCCAGGTCATGTCCACGCGCCGCGATCTGTTGCCGGCCGATATCGCCGACGAACTCGCCGGCCTGCAGGACCGGGTCCCGCCCTTCGATTCCGCCATAGCCGTGCGCATCATCGAGCGCGCCTTTGGCCGGCCGATCGGGCAGATATTCGCCAGCTTCGATAGCACGCCCGTGGCCAGTGCGTCGATTGCCCAGGTGCACTTTGCCACCTTGCCTACCGGCCGCGAAGTCGCCGTCAAGGTGCTTCGCCCTAACATGCTGCCTGCCATCGAAAAGGACATCGCCCTGATGTACATGATGGCGCGCTGGGTCGAAAAGCTGTCGGCGGACGGCAAGCGCCTGAAGCCGCGGGAGGTTGTCGCCGAGTTCGACACCTACCTGCACGACGAGCTGGACCTGCTGCGCGAGGCCGCCAACGCCGCCCAGTTGCGCCGCAACATGCAGGACCTCAACCTCGTCATCATTCCCGAAATGGTCTGGGACTACTGCATGCCCAACGTCATGACGATGCAGCGCATGCACGGGGTGCCCATCAGCCAGACGCAGCGTTTGCGCGATGCGGGTGTGGACATGGGCAAGCTGGCCCGCGACGGCGTCACCATCTTTTTCACGCAGGTGTTCAGGGACGGTTTTTTCCACGCCGACATGCACCCCGGCAACATCCAGGTCAGCCTTGATCCCGCGACGTTCGGACGCTATATCTCGCTGGATTTCGGCATCGTCGGCACCCTGACGGAAGTAGACAAGGAATACCTTGCGCAGAACTTCAGTGCATTTTTCAGGCGCGACTACAAGCGCGTCGCCGAACTGCATATCGAGTCCGGCTGGGTTCCGGCACGCACCCGCGTGGACGAACTCGAAGCTGCCATCCGCGCCTGCTGCGAGCCCTATTTCGACCGCCCCCTGAAGGAAATTTCCCTGGGCATCGTACTGATGCGCCTGTTCCAGACTTCGCGGCGCTTTCATGTGGAAATCCAGCCCCAGCTGGTGCTCCTGCAGAAAACTCTGCTCAACATCGAAGGCCTGGGCCGTGAGCTCGACCCGAACCTGGACCTGTGGAGCACCGCCAAGCCCTTTCTGGAGCGCTGGATGCTCGAGCAGATCGGTCCCGAAAAGCTGCTGGCCGAGCTCAAGGCCGAAGCGCCTTCTTATGCCAAATTCCTGCCCCAGTTGCCACGCTTGCTCGCCCAGTACCTCAAGCCCCACGCTGGGCGCCACGAGACAGGCCTGGCTGAATTGTTGGCGGAACAAAAGCGTACCAACAAGCTGCTGCAGGGGCTTATCTACGGGGGAGTCGGCTTTTTGCTCGGCCTGGTTGCCATGCAGGTATTGCTGCGCGTACGGCTCTTCTGAAGCGTAGGCTTCGGCAGGCGCCCCCGGGCCGCCTTGTCCAAGCCCAACGTTATAATCGAAGGTTTGCAAGTTGCCGCGCAGCACGCGCTGCCGCTTTGCTTCCTGCTTCGAAAAACACACCCCGACTTATGCCAATCTACGCCTACAAATGCGAAACCTGCGGGCATGCCAAGGATGTCCTGCGCAAGCTCTCGGACCCGGCACTCACGCAGTGTCCGCAATGCGGCGCAGAGACCTTCGTCAAACAGGTCACCGCGGCCGGATTCCAGCTCAAGGGCTCGGGCTGGTACGTGACTGATTTTCGGGGCGGCAACTCGGGCGCCCCTGCCGCCGCCGGCTCCGATAAAGACGGCCCCGCCCCCGCCGCTGCCAGCGCGCCAGCCGTAGCGGATGCCGCTTCTGCCAAGCCCGCCTCGACCGAGGCCGTCAAGCCCGCCGCCAGCGCAGCGCCAGCAACTTCAGCCGCTACGACCGCGACCCCGTCGAAGAGCGCGTGATGTCCGCCATCCGCCGTTGGCTGCTGGCTGGCCTGCTTGTCCTTGTGCCGCTGGCCATCACGGTGTGGGTCCTGAACTGGATTCTCAGCACGCTCGACCAGACCTTGCAGATTCTTCCCGAGGCGTGGCAGCCCGACAAGCTTCTCGGCTTTCATGTGCCGGGCTTCGGCGTGCTGCTGGCACTGACCATCGTCTTGCTGATCGGCGCCGTGGCCACCAACTTCGTCGGTCGCAAGCTGGTGGGCTGGTGGGACGCGCTGTTGGGCCGTATTCCCATCGTTCGCGGCATTTATTCCAGCGTCAAGCAGGTCTCGGACACCCTCTTTTCCGAAAATGGCAATGCGTTCCGCAAGGCCTTGCTGGTGCAATGGCCGCGCGAAGGCGTCTGGACGATCGGCTTTCTCACCGGCACGCCCGGGGGCGACGTTGTCAATCACCTCGACGGCGACTACCTCAGTGTCTATGTCCCGACCACTCCGAACCCCACCGGCGGATACTTCGTCATGCTGCGCAAGTCCGACTGCATCGAGCTCAAGATGAGCGTCGACGAAGCCCTCACGTATGTGATCTCCATGGGTGTCGTTGTGCCAGGCAGTGCTTCCACCTACAAGCCCCGCTGAGCCGCAGCCACGCCAATTCCTTTTCCAGCGACCCGCGAAACCCGCGAACCAATTCTTATGTCCATCGCTTCCCAAATGCGTTCCCACTACTGCGGTCTCGTAACCGAGAGCCTCATGGGCCAAACCGTCAGCCTGTGCGGCTGGGTCAACCGGCGCCGCGACCACGGCGGGGTGATCTTCATCGACCTGCGTGACCGCGAGGGCTACGTCCAGGTAGTCTGCGATCCGGATCGTGCCGACATGTTCAAGACGGCCGAGGGGGTGCGCAACGAGTTCTGCGTGCAGGTACGCGGCGTGGTCCGTGCCCGCCCGGAAGGCACGGCCAACGACAACCTCAAGAGCGGCAAGATCGAGGTACTGTGCCACGAGCTCATCGTGCTCAATCCGAGCGTCACGCCGCCGTTCCAGCTCGATGACGACAACCTCTCCGAGACCACGCGCCTGACACACCGTGTCCTGGACCTGCGCCGTCCGTACATGCAGAACAACCTCATGCTGCGCTACCGCGTCGCCATGGAAACGCGCAAGTTCCTCGACGCCAACGGTTTCATCGACATCGAAACGCCCATGCTCACCAAGAGCACGCCCGAAGGCGCGCGCGACTACCTCGTGCCCAGCCGCGTGAACGAAGGCCAGTTTTTTGCGCTGCCGCAAAGCCCCCAGTTGTTCAAGCAGCTCCTGATGGTGGCCGGCTTCGACCGCTACTATCAAATTACCAAGTGCTTTCGCGACGAAGACCTGCGCGCTGACCGCCAGCCTGAATTCACGCAGATCGATATCGAGACGTCCTTCATGGGCGAGCAGGACATTCGCGACCTGTTCCAGGGAATGATCAGCAATATCTTCAAGACGGTGCTCGATACCGACCTCGGCGAGTTCCCTGTCATGGCTTATCACGATGCCATGCACCGCTTCGGCTCCGACAAGCCTGACCTGCGCGTCAACCTCGAATTCACCGAACTCACCGATGTGATGGCTGGTGTCGATTTCAAGGTGTTCAGCACGCCAGCAACGACCCCGGGCGGGCGCGTGGTGGCTTTGCGCGTGCCGGGCGGCGCCGAGATGAGCCGCGGCGAGATCGACGGCTACACCGAGTTCGTCAAGATCTACGGCGCCAAGGGACTGGCCTGGATCAAGGTCAACGACGCCGCAAAGGGCCGTGAAGGCCTGCAAAGCCCGATCGTCAAGAACCTGCACGATGCTGCCTTGGCCGAGATCCTCAAGCGCTGCGAAGCCAGAAGTGGCGACATTCTTTTCTTTGGCGCCGACAAGGCCAAGGTCGTCAACGACAGCATCGGCGCGCTGCGCCTGAAGGTCGGACACAGCGACTTCGGCAAGAAAACCGGACTCTTCACCAAGGGCTGGAAGCCGCTGTGGGTGGTCGACTTTCCGATGTTCGAGCACGACGAGGAAAACCAGCGCTGGAGCGCCGTACACCATCCGTTCACGGCGCCCAAAGACGGCCATGAAGACTGGATGGACACCGACCCTGGCCGCTGCATCGCCAAGGCCTACGACATGGTGCTCAACGGCTGGGAACTCGGTGGCGGTTCGGTCCGTATCCACCGTGCCGAAGTGCAGAGCAAGGTTTTCAGCGCGCTGAAGATCGGCCCTGAGGAAGCGCAGGAAAAGTTCGGCTTCCTGCTGGACGCCCTGCAGTACGGCGCGCCGCCTCACGGTGGCCTGGCCTTTGGCCTGGACCGCATCGTGACCATGATGACGGGCGCGGATTCCATTCGTGACGTGATTGCTTTTCCGAAGACCCAGCGCGCCCAGTGCCTGCTCACGCATGCGCCGAGCCCGGTGGACGAAAAGCAGTTGCGCGAACTGCATATCCGGCTGCGCAATCCGCAGCCCGCCTGAGGCGAAGGCCCGCTGCGTCGGGGCGCCTGGGATGACCCCCTACAAGACGCCGGTTTCGGTGCTGGTGGTGATCCACACGCCAGCCGCGGAGGTGCTGCTGATCGAGCGGACGGACTCGCCCGGTTTCTGGCAAAGCGTGACCGGCTCGTGTGAGTCGGGCGACAGCGATCTTGTGGAGACCGCCCGTCGCGAGGTGTTCGAAGAAACCGGCATCCAGGCTGCGGCGGAGCGCTTCGTCGACTGGCACCTCTCCAATATCTACGAAATTTATCCGGCCTGGCGTTGGCGCTACGCACCGGAGGTGACGCACAACACCGAGCACCTGCTGAGCCTGTGCGTGGCCGCCGGGACGGTCGTCCAGCTCAGTCCACGCGAACATACTGCCTGGCAATGGCTGGAGGCGAAAGCGGCCGCAGAGCGCTGCTATTCACCGTCCAACGCTGAGGCAGTCCTGCAACTGCCGAGGTTTCTGGCGCAGGGCGTTTCGCGTCTGCATGCGTCCCGGGGCGAAAAATGAGCCTGCGCTGACAGGAAGCTGCAGAGTCGGCCCACGCCCGGCTTGACGCGCCTGCTGTTCAATAAGACATTGATGGGCGCGCCTGGACTCATCTGCCAGCCTACGCCATGACCCTTTTGACCACGCTCGAACCTACGCCAGCCGTTTCACAGCCCGAGCCTGACGCCGCGGCGCTGGGTGCGCCGCGCCTGCTGCAGGGCGGCCGTGACTATTTTTCCGTGCTCATCGAGGCCATTGACGGCGCGATGAACTGGATACAGCTGGAGACCTACATCTTCGACTTTCACGGCGTTGGCGCCGAAGTCGCGCAGGCCCTGATGCGCGCCGCGCGGCGTGGCGTTTCGGTTCAGGTGCTGGTCGACGGGGTTGGTACGCAGCAACCGTCGGCCGAATGGCAGGAGCAGCTGAAGCAATCGGGCGTCCAGTGGCAGGTGTATTCCCCGCTGGGTTTTGGCGGTGGCCGCTGGCAACGGCTGGCGGGGCTGGGGCTGGTGATGCCCGACCGGTGGCGACGGCTGCACCGCAAGCTCTGCGTCATCGACCAGCACGTCATGTTTTGCGGCGGCATCAATGTGCTGGATGATTTTTTCGATCCCAACCACGGCTCGCTGGACTCGCCGCGCTTTGATTTCGCGGTGGTGCTGGGTGGCGCGGCGGTGGAAATGGCGGTGGACGCCATGGCCATGCTGTGGTGGCGTGTGCAAGCCGGCTACAGCGCACGGCAACGCCACCTCAAGGAAGCCTGGGACGACTTCAAGGCGGCTGGCTACGGCGGCCGAACCCAGGCCGTGCTGGCCGAGCCGGACTCCGTGACAGGTAAAGTCCGGCGTCCCCGCCTGCAGGCCGCGCTGCTGCTACGCGACAACCTTCTCAACCGCAACAGCATCGAGCGGGCCTATCGCAAGGCCATCGGCAAGGCGCACCATGAGATCCTGATTGCCAACGCGTATTTCCTGCCGGGTGGCCGGCTCAGGCGCGCCTTGATCAAGGCCAGCCGGCGTGGCGTCAAGGTGACGCTGTTGCTGCAGGGCAAGTATGAATATTTCATGCAATACCATGCGGCCCGGCCGGTGTATGGCTCGCTCCTGGAGGCGGGTGTGGAAATTCACGAATACGAGGCCAGCTTTCTGCATGCCAAGGTGGCGGTGATCGACGGTCACTGGGCGACGGTAGGCTCGTCAAACCTCGACCCCTTGAGCCTGTTGCTCGCCCGCGAGGCGAACGTGGTGATCGAAGACCGCGCCTTCGCCCATGAGCTCCGCACGCGGCTGCTCGAGGCCATTTCCGGCCATGGCCGGCAAATGAAGGCGGCCATCTACAGTGCCCGGCCGCTGCGTCAGCGGGTGCTCGACCAGATCGCTTATGCGCTGATGCGTTTTGCGCTGCTGCTGACGCGCCAGCGCTACTGAGCAACTCCGCCGTTAGCGCTCCACCAGCACAGCCGAGATGCAGGAAGACCTGATCGTCCAGCGACCCGAGGGACTGTATTGCCCGGCGGGGGATTTCTATATAGATCCCTGGCGCCCGGTTGACCGCGCCGTCATCACGCATGCGCACGCCGACCATGCCCGAGTCGGCCACGGGCATTACCTGGCAGCCGCCCCGGCTGAAGGGGTGCTGCGCTCACGGTTAGGCCCCATCGACTTGCAGACACTGGCCTATGGCGAACGCATCACCCACCACGGGGTGAGCGTTTCGCTGCATCCGGCGGGCCATGTGCTTGGCTCGGCGCAAGTGCGACTGGAGCATGGCGGGCAGGTCTGGGTAGCCAGCGGCGACTACAAGATCGCGCCCGACGCCACCTGCACGCCCTTTGAGCCGGTGCGCTGCGACGTCTTCATTACCGAGTCGACCTTCGGCCTGCCGATCTACCGGTGGCGTTCCGACGCGGATATTTTTGCCGACATCAACACATGGTGGGCGGCCAATGCCGCCGATGGCCGCGCCAGCGTCCTCATGTGCTACAGCTTCGGCAAGGCGCAGCGCATCCTGAGCGGCGTGGACGACAGCATCGCGCCCATCGTCGTGCATGGCGCTGTCCAGACGCTCAACACGGCGTATCGCGCTGCCGGAGTCGCATTGCCGGCCACGCTCTCGGTGGACGACGTGCAGGACAAGGCTGATTTCAAGCGCGCGCTGGTGCTGTGCCCGCCGTCTGCCGCAGGCGGACCCTGGATCAAGCGCTTCGGCGATTTCAGCGACGCCTTTGCCAGCGGCTGGATGCAATTGCGCGGGGCGCGTCGGCGCGGAGGCTACGACCGCGGATTCATCCTGAGCGACCACGCGGACTGGCCTGGCCTCATGGGCGCCATTGCCGCCACGGGCGCCGGGCGGGTGATCGTCACGCACGGCAGCGTGCCGGTCATGGTGCGTTACCTTGCGGGGCAGGGGCTGCAGGCACAGGCTTTTGAAACCGAATACGGTGACGATCCGGTCGAGGAGGCGCTGGCGGTGTCGCCTGCTCCTGATCCGGTCGGCGAGAGCGGCGCATGAAGCATTTCGCCGCCCTTTTCGCCTCGCTCGATTCGACCACCTCCACGCGCGCCAAGGTCGAGGCGCTGCAGCGCTATTTTGCGATGGCGGCGCCGGCTGACGCCGCCTGGGCGGTGTATTTTCTGGCCGGCGGCAAACCGCGTCAGGTCGTCAAGACTGCGACCTTGAGAACGTTGGCCTGCGAAGTGGCGGGAATCGAGGAGTGGCTGTTCGAGGAGTGCTATCAGGCGGTCGGCGATCTGGCCGAGACCATTGCGCACGTGCTGCCGCTGGAGTCCACCGAAAGCACGGCAGGCCTTGCCGAATGGATCGAGGAACGGCTGCTTCCCCTGCGCGGCTTGCCCGAGGCAGAGGTGGCCGAGCGCGTCAAGCGCTACTGGCGCGAGCTCGACCCGCCGGGCCGTTTTCTTCTCATCAAACTGGTGGGGGGCGGCTTTCGCGTCGGCGTCAGCAAATTGCTGGTCCAGCGCGCGCTTGCGGCGCATGCGGGCGTGGATGCCAAGCGCGTCGCCCAACGCATGATGGGCTACACCGACGGCAAAACATTGCCTTCGGCTGCCGCCTACGCAGCCCTGGTGGACGCGGCTGTCGAAGGCATCGGCGAGCGTGCGGACAGCGGCCAGCCGTATCCATTTTTCCTGGCGCACCAGCTCGACATCCCGGCTTCAAGCGAGTCGATCGACGTGCTTCAAGCGCGTCTGGGCGACACGCAGGATTGGCAGGTCGAGTGGAAATACGACGGTATTCGGGGGCAGGTGGTCAAGCGGGCCGGGCAAGTCTGGCTGTGGTCGCGCGGCGAGGAACTGGTCACTGAACGCTTTCCCGAAATCGTCGCCCTTGCGCAGGGTTTGCCTGACGGCACGGTGCTCGATGGCGAGATTCTGGTGTGGCGGGAAGCCATCGAAATGCCTGCCGTGCTGGAGGCTTCTGAAGCACACGTAGCGCCAGTAGCGCCATTAGCGCCAACAGACCCCGCAACGCCAGCGCCGCCGCCTGTTTCCGCCCCGATCAGGCCCCAATCCGAAGGCGGGCCCGCGCCCTTCAGCCTGCTGCAGCAACGCATCGGGCGCAAGACGCTCACGCGCAAGGTGCTGGCGGATGCGCCGGTGACCTTCATGGCCTACGACCTTCTGGAAATGCAGGGCAAGGACGTGCGGGATTCGCCCCAGCGCGAGCGCCGGGGCTGGCTCGAAGCCACGCTCTGCGGCACGGCTATTCGCGTTTCACCGGTGCAGCGCCTGCACTCATGGGCTGAGTTCGCCAACTTGCGGGAAGAGTCCCGCGCGCGCGGCGTGGAAGGCTTCATGCTCAAGCGGCTCGACGCGGCCTATGGCACCGGGCGTACCAAGGCTGACGGCCTGTGGTGGAAGTGGAAAGTTGAACCCATGACCATAGACGGTGTGCTGATCTACGCGCAGGCCGGGCATGGGCGCCGTGCGTCGCTTTATACCGACTACACCTTTGCCGTATGGAATCGCCAACCGCGTGATGCAGCCGAGGCCAGGGCAGTGGTCGAGGCGATTGCCCGGCGTGAGCCTGTGGCTGTGCGCGGCGAAGGCGAGGCCGAGGAGCCCTTGCAGCTGGTGGCATTTGCCAAGGCCTATTCCGGCCTGACCGACGAAGAGTTCAAACAAATCGACAGCGTGATTCGCAAGACCACGCTGGAGAAGTTCGGCCCTGTGCGCAGCGTCAAGCCCAGCCTGGTGTTCGAACTCGGCTTTGAAGGCATCAACCGCAGCCCACGCCACAAGAGTGGCATTGCATTGCGCTTTCCCCGTATGCTGCGTATCCGCAGCGACAAGCCGCTGCACGAGGCCAACACCTTGGCGGATCTGGAAGCGCTCCTGAATTCATAGCTCCGGACTCCCGCCGCATTGGCCCCGCAGCGCGGTGTGGCTCTGCCGAGCTGTCCTGATGAATTTTGAACCCGCTGGTAACATGACTCATGCTTATGACCACCACCACGCAAGTCCCCGCGTCGGACGATGAAGGCACACCGGTTTCGGTGAAGATCCGGGAGCGAATCGCCCAGGCGGGCAAGCGCTTCCATGCCAACGACAACATCGCCGACTTCGTCCGTCCTGGCGACCTTGAGCGCCTGCTCGACGAAGTCGAGGAGAAGATGAAGGGTGTACTCGACAGTCTGGTGATCGACACCGAGAACGACCACAACACCAACAACACCGCTCGCCGCGTCGCCAAGATGTACCTCAACGAGGTCTTCAAGGGGCGCTATGTGGCGACTCCGCCGATCACCGAGTTTCCCAACGCCGAACACCTCAACGAGCTGATGATCGTCGGACCGATCACGGTTCGCAGCGCCTGCTCGCACCACTTCTGTCCGGTGATCGGCCAGGTCTGGATCGGTGTCATGCCCAACGAGCACACCAACGTCATCGGCCTGTCGAAATATGCGCGGCTGGCGGAATGGGTGATGGGCCGGCCGCAGATTCAGGAAGAGGCCGTGGTGCAACTGGCCGACCTGATCCAGGAAAAAACCCAGCCCGACGGTCTGGCCATCGTCATGGAAGCGTCGCACTATTGCATGGGCTGGCGCGGCGTGAAAGACCTCGACAGCAAGATGATCAACTCCGTGATGCGCGGCGTCTTCCTCAAGGACCCGAACCTGCGCCGCGAGTTTCTTGCCCTGATCCCCAAGAAAACCAACCGCTGAAAGCGCCCTCGCGCTTTTACACGCCTTCACACGCTTCACACGCCTTGCAGGCTTCGTTCAAGGAATAAATTCATGTTGGTACGCCTTCTTTACGCCAGCCGCGCGGCTGACCCTAACTCCCCGGAACTCACCGACGCGATTCTTGCGCAATCGCGCAGCCACAACCCGAGCTGCGGCATCACGGGCATCCTTTGCTATGGCGGTGGCATCTTCCTGCAGGCGCTGGAAGGCGGGCGAATGGCCGTCAACGAGCTGTATGGACACATCCTCAAGGACAAGCGCCACAAGGACGTCGTACTGCTCAGCTACGAAGAAATAAGCGAGCGCAGCTTCGGCGGCTGGACCATGGGGCAGGTCAACGTTGCCAAACTCAATGCTTCCATCCTGCTGAAGTATTCGGAAAGACCCGAGCTCGATCCCTATGGCGTTTCAGGCCAGGTGTCGCTGGCGCTCCTGCAGGAGCTGATGGCGACGGCGTCCATCATGGGCCGGGCCTGATCGTCACGGTCGACATGCCTTGATTTGCAAGGCCACGTTCTGGCCGGCCTTGCGCTCCTACCCATGATGCCCTTCATCGCCGGCTGCGACTTTTCCAGCAGCCCGAGTCGCCGCAAGCCCATCGTATTTGCGCTGGGCAGCCTGAGCGGTGCACGAGTACAGCTGAGTTCGCTAGAGTACGTCGAAACGCTCGAGGACTATGCCAGATGGTTGGCCGAAGAGCGCAGCTGGGTGTGCGGTTTCGACATGCCGTTCGGGCTGCCGCGTGAGTTGGTCAGCACCCTCGGCTGGCCTGAACAGTGGCTGGCCTGCATGGAGCACTATGGCGCGCTGAGCCGGGCGCAAATCCGCACGGCCTTCTCCGCTTTCTGCAACGCCCGGCCTGTTGGCGGCAAGTTCGCCCACCGTGCCACCGACTTGCCAGCCGGGTCGAGCAGTTCCATGAAGTGGGTCAACCCGCCCGTGGCCTACATGCTCCATGCGGGAGTGCCGGCGCTGATCGCGTGCGGGGCGCATCTGCCCGGTTTGCATGAGGGCAATGCGCTCCAGGACGGAATGCCCCGACGCGTTGCGCTCGAAGCCTACCCGGGACTGCTGGCGCGTGAGCTGCTCCAGCCAGTTGGCTCGACTCCCGCGAAGCGCCGCAGCTACAAGAACGACGCCAAGGCGCTGCAGACTCCAGACCGGCTCATCGCTCGCAAGGACATCATCACCGCGCTGGAAAGCGGCCGCACGCGGCTTGGTTTGCGCTTGAAGCTCACCCATGCACAGCGTGATCGGCTGGCCGATGACGCCACGGGCGACAGCCTGGACGCCGTGCTTTGCCTGATGCAGGCAGCCTGGGCGGTGCGCCAGCACGAGGCCGGCCATGCACGGTACGGCCTGCCCGAGGTGGTCGACCCGCTCGAAGGCTGGATCGTGAGCGCCTGATAACCTTTGCGCCGCTGCGGCCCCCCGCCGTAATGAAACGGTTTGCCCGCGATCCCGGCAAAATGGACCGATGGACAGGCTGCACGCACACCTGATGGAGTCCTTTCGGCGATGGCGGTAAGTCCGTCCGGAAGTGTCAAGGCCTGGCTGGACTCACGCGGTTGGACCCCCTTTGCTTTTCAGCGTGACGCCTGGAGGCACATTGCCGAAGGCCGCAGCGGGCTGCTGCATGCGAGCACCGGCTCGGGCAAGACCTATGCGGTATGGCTGGGACTGCTGATACGCTGCCTGGCCGATCCGCGACTCCGACCGCAGGGTACGCTGGCTGCGAATGCCGCGCAGCAGCGAAGCCGGGCGCCGCCCTTGAGCGTGTTGTGGATCACGCCCATGCGCGCGCTGGCAGCCGACTCCCTGCGCGCGCTCAAGTTGCCGCTGGAGGCCTTGGCCCCGCACTGGACGGTGGGCATGCGAACGGGCGACACCAGCAGCGGCGAGCGCGCCCAGCAAGACCGGCGCTGGCCAACCACTTTGCTGACCACACCGGAGTCGTTGAGCCTGATGCTCTCGCGCACGCATGCGGCAGAGGAGCTGGGCGGCGTGCGCGCCATTGTGGTGGACGAATGGCACGAGCTGATGGGCAACAAACGCGGAGCGCAGTTGCAGCTGGCGATTGCGCGCCTCAAGCGGTGGAACCCCGGCCTGCAAATATGGGGCATGAGCGCGACGCTCGGCAATCTGGACGAGTCGATACACGCGCTGATGGGATCCACACCCCATGCCGATGCGCCCGTGCTGGTACAGGGCAAGGTCGACAAAAGTCTGGTGATAGACACCCTCATTCCCGACAATCCCGGCAAATACTCGTGGGCTGGCCATCTCGGCGCCCGAATGCAGCAGCCCGTGGTCGACGAAATCGCGAGCTCGGGCGCCACGCTGGTGTTCACCAACACCCGCTCGCAAGCCGAGATCTGGTATCAGCTCCTGCTCGCCGCACGGCCCGAATGGGCAGGCACCATCGCGCTGCATCACAGCAGCCTGGACCGGGAGGTGCGCGAATGGGTCGAGCTGAGCCTGAAGGAAGGAAAGCTTCGAGCGGTGGTTGCGACTTCATCACTGGACCTCGGCGTGGACTTTTTGCCGGTGGAGCGTGTGCTGCAGATCGGATCGGCCAAGGGCGTCGCCCGGCTGCTCCAGCGCGCGGGCCGCAGCGGTCATGCGCCCGGGCGAACCAGCCGCGTCACGCTGGTGCCCACCAACACGCTGGAATTGGTGGAGGCCGCTGGTGCGCGCATGGCCGCGAAGGCCGGGCGCATCGAAAAACGGCCGGTGCCAGCCAAGCCGCTTGACGTGCTGGTGCAGCACATCGTTACCGTGGCGCTGGGCGGCGGGTTCGTGCCGAACGACCTGTTCGACGAAGTGCGCAGCGCGTGGTCGTACCGCCAGCTTTCGCGCGACGAATTCGACTGGGCGCTGGCTTTTTGCGAGCGGGGCGGTAACAGCCTTGCAGCCTATCCGGACTATCACCGCATCAAGGCCGACGACAGCGGCATCTTCCGAGTGCCCGACGCCGGAATTGCGCGCCGCCACCGACTGAGCATCGGCACCATCGTCGGCGATGGAACCATGCTGGTGAAGTATCTGCGTGGCGCCAGCATTGGCTCCGTCGAGGAAAGCTTCATTGCCAGGTTGAAGTCGGGCGACTGCTTTGTTTTCGCCGGTCGGCTGCTGGAGTTCGTCCGCGTTCAGGACATGACGGCCTACGTCAAAAAAGCCGAAAAGAACAAGGGCGCGGTGCCGACCTGGAACGGCGGCAAGATGCCTTTGAGCAATGAGATGGCCGACGCGGTGCTGGAACTGATGGAGTGCGCAGCGCGCGGCATCTACCAGGGGCCGGAAATGCGGGCGGCAGAACCCATGCTGCGCACACAAGCCCGGCTGTCGCATCTGCCTACGCCTTCCTCACTGCTGGTCGAGAGCTTTCGATCGCGCGAAGGCCACCACCTGTTCATCTATCCGTTCGCGGGCCGGGCCGTCCATCTGGGCATGGCAAACCTGCTGGCATGGCGTCTTTCGCGCAAGCAGCCCAACACCTACAGCATTTCCACAAATGACTATGGGCTTGAGCTGCTCAGCGTGCAGCCATTCGACATGCCGATGGTCCTGGGCAAGGCGGTGTTCTCGTGCGAAGACCTGCTGCGCGACGTGCTCGACTCGCTGAACTCATCGGAGCTGGCAAGGCGCCAATTTCGCGAAATTGCGCGGGTGGCCGGGCTGGTTTTCACGGGGTACCCCGGTGCGCCCAAAAGCATGAAGCAGCTGCAGGCGTCGAGCGGGCTGTTCTATGAAGTGTTCCGCAAATACGACCGCGACAACCAGCTCCTCACGCAAGCCGACCAGGAGGTGCTCAGCCAGGAACTCGACATGGCGCGCATGACGGCGGCCCTGCAGAGCATTGCCGCGCGCACGCTGGACAGCGTCACACTGGCACATCCGAGTCCCTTGTGCGTGCCTTTGATGGTGGAACGCTTCCGCGAAAAAATGACGACAGAGCAACTGGCGAGCCGCCTGGATCGTATCCTTGCCGATATGGAAAAGGACGTTGCATGAAGTGGAAAAGACTGTTCGGTGCGGCTAACAAGGCGCAGCTCTTTCGGCACGTCACGGCGCTGTGGTTGCTCGTCAAGGACCCGCGCGCGCCACTCGCGCCGAAGGTCGTAGCGGTCCTGGTGCTGGCGTATGCGCTGAGCCCGATCGATCTCATCCCCGACTTCATTCCCGTGCTGGGCCTGCTCGACGACCTTATTCTCATTCCGCTGGGCGTGGCGCTGGCGGTAAGGCTGGTGCCTGGGCCGCTGTGGCTGGAGTATCTCGAGCGTGCCGACGCCTTCAAAGGCAGGCTTCCCAAGTGGGTGGCGGGAGCTGTGCTGGTATTTTTTGTCTGGGCAGCCGCAGGCGGTGGCTTGGCGTGGTGGTTTCTTGCGGGACCCGGGAGTGCGTAATTCGCTCCTGAGTCTCGGGCTGTCGATCGCCACGTTCGGACTTCTGGCCAGTGCAAGGATCGAAGCAGCGCCGCTCGCGGTTTGGCAAGGAACCGTTACCTGGGTCGTCGACGGCGATACGCTACATGTCAAGCCCGCCGGGGCGGCGCGGGCGCACAGCGTTCGCATTGCCCAGATCGATGCCCCCGAAATATGCCAACCAGGCGGTGAGGCCTCGCGGCAGGTCCTGCGGCGTCTGGCCCTTGGGCGTCAGGTCACCGTTGCGGGTCTGGGCCATGATGACTATGGGCGCGAATTGGGGCGCATAGATCTGGCGGGTGAGGACATCGGGCTGCGGATGGTCCGCGAGGGACAAGCCTGGGCGTACCGCTTCCGTTCGAATCGCGGTTCCTATGAGGAAGCCCAGCGGCTGGCGCAGGAGGAAAAGCGCGGGCTGTTCTCGGCCGGCAAAGCGGAACTGCCGCGCCGTTTTCGCAAACGCCACGGGAGCTGTCCTTCAACGTTTCGCTGACTGCAAAGTCCCGTGCGGCGTGTCGAGAGTGGGCGTTTTTGAGTGTTGAGCTGAGCGGTGAACCGATAGGACAAGCGCAGAGCAGCAACGCAAAAAGGCAGGCACTTTAAGGCGCCTGCCTTTTCATGGGAGCTGGGGGCTCAAGGCCCCGAGGCTAGCTTAAGGACGAACGACGATGTCGTTGCGCACCGAACGCACGTTGCGGCTGTTGCGCGCGATCGACTCGGCCTGGGCCTTTTCAGCGGCGGACTTCACGAAACCAGAAAGCTGCACCGTGCCATTGAGCGTTTCGACGTTGACGGAACCGGCGGAAACCAGTTTGTCCTCGACCATCTTGGCCTTGACGGCCGTCGTGATCGCGGTGTCATCCACATAGGAGCCGACGGTTTCCTGGCCACGCACCACGGCGCAACCCGTGCTGAGAATGGTGATGCCTGCCAAGGCAGCGAAAGCAATTGCGCGAGCGTATTTCATGATGAGAGTCCTTTAAGTTATTGGTCTGAAGTGCGGTAGTTATAAAAATCTGCCATCGGGCTGCACCAGTGCCTGTTGGTCAGTGTTTGATCTATAGCGCCTCGGCACGCTCGTTGCGCTCTTCGCGCCGGGCGTCTCGCGGTTTTGGATCGCGGGTGTTCTTGCTGGCCAGCATCGATGACACCAGCCCGGTAAATTGAGTCGACTTCAGTGCAGCGACCGCAAGGCCGGTAAAGGAAATAAGACGCCACGGTCGGGCCAGCACCACGGCGGCGCCCAGGCCTGCTGCAATGCCGAGCAATTTGAGAGGATGGGTCTTGCCGTACTTGCCGATAAACGGCTGTGCGACGTCGACTGCCATGTGCGCAGGATGAGAGTCCCACCAGGCCTTGGCGGCATGGGTTGCCGTATGCCACAGTGCGCTCACGCTGGCCAATGGACCCGATGAATGCGCATGGCTGCGCTGGTACTCAGCTTCCTCAGCCTCGTCATGCGCGTCATCCCGCTGGGCTTCGCGCTGGTTGCGATACATGTGCTGCAGCAGCGCTTCGCGCGTGGCGTCGAGACGCTGCTTGGGGGTGGGAGCGGTGTTGTCGGTCATGTGCGGAGATCAGGAAGCGCGCAGCGCCTGCGTGTCGCTCTTAATTTGCGATTTCAGCTCTGGGAATCGTTCAGACGGGATGGCGGTCTTGGCACGTCCATAGGCAACGGCCGTCAGCAAAAGCATGACGCCCGGCACGGCGACCAGAATCCAGTGAAACTGCTGGGTCACCATGCCCAGCATCAGAGCCACGCCCGCAAACACCAAAAACAGCAAGGCGCAAACTCCAGCCACCACCCACGCCACTGCCCGATGCACCAGATCACTGCCGATCTGGGCCGTTTCCTGGCCGATCAGATCAACATACGCAGACACATGATCCACCACCAGATCAGGCCGTTGGATCAGCGTAGAAAAAAGCGGATGAAGCATGGGCATGGATCAGGGGTGTAAGTCAGTGGATGGCAATCGAATGAATCAATAGCGGTTGCTGTTGCTGTTGCTGTTGCGTGTGGAGGCGACGATCAAAGCCACGGCAGCGCCGACGGCAGCTGCGATGAGCACGGAACGCATGGGCTGCTCGGAGACGTAGCGTGTCGTCACGTCCGAATAGCGGGAAAGCGATTCCTGAGCCTTTTGCCGTGCTTCGGAAGCCAGATCCATGCTCTGACGGGCGAGCTTCTGCGCCTTGGTGGCAAGCATGTCGACCATGGGGTCGACGCTCTGGCGGAGGTCGTGCAGCTTGCTCTCAGCCGTGTCGAAGGCCTTGTTCGTGAATTCGCGCGTGCGTTCGACGGCCTTGTCGCCGGAGCGGACCATTTCGTCTGCGGGATCGCGGTGTGAGGTGTTGCTGTTCATAGTAGGTTCCTTAGGTAAATGTGAGGCGCATCCGGGAGCCGGAACTCATACGGGATGCTTTTCGAAGCCTGTGCGCCTAGCTTATGCAGCTCTTGCATAAGCCATCATCGGCGGCCTACGGGTGGATACGTCGGCGTGCGAGATGACACCCTGTAGGACACAGGCCCACACTTTGTTTCAAATGCAAATGGCAGGATTTCTCTGCGCCGATATGGGTGAGTGCCCTGGTAGCGAAGGGCAGGATTGCCGTGCACCGAAGTGCACTTTTCCGCTGCACAGAAGGTCCGCGTTAAAAGGCGGAGAACGCCGCCTTTTCAGCGGGTGGTGGGTAGCACGGCGCGAATGCGTGTCCCTTTGCCGGGGCTCGATTCGACGGTGAGGTGTCCGCCTGCCGCCTCGACCCTGTGCCTCATGCCTGCAATGCCATGGCTGGTACTCGGCACCTCGGAGGCGTTGAAGCCCTTCCCGTCGTCGTAGACATCGACGGTCAGGCGTTTGCCTTCGTTCTTCATCTCGATGCCGGCCTTCGTGGCCTGGGCATATTTGCCCATGTTGGTCAGTGCCTCCTGCACCAGCCGGTACACGGTGAGTTGCGCAGAGCCGCCCAGCTCCACGGCTTCGAGCTGCGTTTCGATCTGAAGTCCGGAGCGTTCGGCAAACTCACGCGCCAGGATCTCCAGCGATGCCACGAGCCCGAGGTGTGACAGCGACGATGGGCGCAGGTCCTCTACGATCCTGCGCTTCAGCGCGATGCCGCTGTTGAGGGTGGTCGTGAGGTGTTCCAGACGTTCGGAAGCTTCGGGCACGTTGCTGCCCAGGCGTGAGCGGATGCGGGCCACGTCCAGTTTGGCCGCAGTGAGCAGCGCGCCGAGTTCGTCGTGAAGTTCGCGCGCCAGGTGACCGCGCTCGTCCTCGCGCACTTCTTGCAGGTGGGTAGCAAGTTCGGCCAGCTTCGCGGTGCGCTCGCGCACCTGCTTTTCAAGCATGTCGCGCTCGCGCTGAAGGCTGTCCTGCTCGCGCTTGCTCACCGACAGCAGCGCCTGGGTTTGCAGGAGATACAGGTAAAAACCCATGAGGCCGCCCAGGGCCAGGGCCGCCACACCGATGCGCGAGAGCAGCAGTGTGCGGCCTATTTTGTCGCGCGCTGCCAGGGCCTTGCGCGAACTCGACTCGATCATTTTCTCAGAAAGAGCCCGGATCGCTTCCATCTGGTCCTTGCCCACGTCGGTATTGAGCACGAAGCGCCAGGCATCCTCTTTGCCGTCCTTGTACATCCGGATGCTCAGCGTGATTTCCGACTGCTTGCGCTTGATAGCGTCGGCCAGCTGGGCGTAGTCGGCCCGTTCGGCGGGGTAGGGCGCCATCAGCTGCTGGAGTTCCTGCAGGCGCGGCTCGATTTCCGCAGCCGCCCGCTCGAAGGGCGCAAGATAAGACAGGTTGCCCGTCAGGAGGTAGCCACGCTGTCCGGTCTCTGCGTCGAGGATGGTTTGCATCAGCCTGCCGACCGCCCGGCGTACCGACTGCGCTTCCTCGATGCTCTGCGCCGCCGAGGTCGACTGTCGGTAACCCACCTCGTTGAGAAGCAGCATGGCCACCGTTGCCAGGATGGCAAGCGGCAGGCTGACCGCCATCTTCGGGATAGAAAACCGCTTCAAGGGGTTCTCCCGGCTGAACTCGACGAATAATTCGTCAATAATGGGTGTTGATGGCGGAGGGGCTGCCTCAGCTGAACATGTGTTAAGTAGTTCGCCGTTGCAGGCGGCCGGTTTTCTGGAAAGACGCTGAAATGATCAAGATTGGAATCGTCGACGACCACGCCATTGTGCGATCGGGGCTCAAGCAGTTCTTCTCGGATCAAGTCGATCTTCGAGTCGTCGGAGAGGCGGCAAGCGGCCGCGAGGCGATTGATCTGGTGCGTAACGTGGAGCTCGACATTCTGGTGATGGACCTGTCGATGCCGGGGCAAAGCGGTATTGATGCACTGGCCATGATCCGCGCCAAGGCGCCGGACGTGGGCATTCTCATCCTGAGCGGCTACCCCGAGGAACACTACGCGGTTAACCTGATTCGCCAGGGCGCGAGCGGCTACCTGAACAAGGAGTGCGACCCCTCGGAAATTGTCAACGCCATTCGCGTCATCTCCCTGGGTAAGCGCTACATCACGCCGGGCGTGGCCGAATTGCTCGCGCAGCAGCTCAATCGCCCGAACGACATCGCCTCGCACGAGCAATTGTCCGAACGCGAATTTCAGGTGTTTCTCAAGCTGGCCAAAGGTGAAACCGCAGGCGACATCGCCAAGGCGCTTTCGCTGAGCGTCAAGACCGTGAGCACCTACCGCACCCGCGTGATGGAAAAAATGAGTCTTGCTTCCAACAGCGACCTCACCTACTACGCCCTGAAGAACAAGCTGATCGACTGACAGGCTCGGGCCCATTGGAGTCGTGGGCGTCATGGAAGTCATTGGGGACTTCCTGAGCCCGGGGCTGAACCTGGGCCCAGGCGTTCGCCCAGGCGAAGGCACATCTCCAGCAGCGCATCGATCTCGTTGGATTTATCGAAGACCGCGTCCACGCCCAGCTCGGCGCAGCGGCTTCGGACTTCTGGCGTTGCGTAATTGGTCAGCACTACCACCTTTTGATCGACCCGCCGGTTTTGACAGGCAGTAATCACACCCAGGCCTGTTCCCTGCCGCAGGAACAGGTCGACAATGGCCAGGTCCCAGGCGTTGTCCGCGCGGGTCAGCCAGTTCTTGGCGTCCTTTTCGTTTTCGGCGCTCCCTACCGGCTCGATGCAGGCCAGTTCCTCAAGCGTCGCGGTCAGGTTTTCTCGAATGGTCGCGTTGTCTTCGACGATAAAGGTCTTCAGTCCCACGCTGCGGTCCGGGTTGAATGCGCCACAAGAGCTTTCGGCAGTCCGAAAGTTGGGCCCACATAAAAAAATCGCATCTGTTTCGGAATGTATCCAGAGCTCTCCTGACATTCTGACATCCAGAAGTGCTCCGGGTTGTAGGGTAAAGCCTACAGCTGAGGTGTAGGTACTTACTGACGGGGGTTCCCCGTGAAGGACTATGGGAATTTCACGACACGCGCCTCAAACTCATGGGTCGGAACCGTCGCCCACGGCGCGGGCTCTGTTTGATTTGGCTACTTATGAACACTCCTGCTGCAGCTCCACGCTCTACCCGTTCCGTCCTGTTAAAAATCGGGGTGGCAGCGTTGGCGTTGGTAGCCCTGATTGCGGTGGTGCTCGTGTTTTTCCCCTGGGACACCTTGCGTGGGCCTCTCAACCGCTATGTCTCTGAGCGAACGGGTCGCCACTTCGAGATCACGCGCAAACTGGACGTGCGGCTTGGCCGAACCACGACCGTCATTGCCGATGGGATCGAGTTCGCCAACCCGTCCTGGGCTCGCGATCCTTACCTGCTTCAGGCCGAAGGTGCGGAAATCCAGGTCAGGCTCTGGCCCTTGTTGTCCGGACGTTTCGTCCTTCCCCGCGTGGCACTGCGCCAGCCCCGGCTCGGCTTGCAACTGGAGGCGGACGGCCGACGGACCTGGGCCCTTGGCAAGGACGGGTCAGATGAGCGCCGTGTGCCCGAGATCGGAACGCTGGTCGTTGACCAGGGTTCGCTCACTTATTTCGCGCCGGGACAAGGGGCTGACATCCGCGCCGATGTGGCACTGGCGCCCGAGTCAACAGCCCGTCTTCCGTTGAGCTTCAAGGCCAGCGGGAAGTACAAAGGCGAGGCGTTCAATGCCCAGGGAAAAACGGGCGGCGTGCTCGAGTTCAGCGAGGATACGCGGGGCGATTTCCCGGTCGATTTCCAACTGCAGTCAGGGCAAACGCGGCTGGCCGCCAACGGCTCCTTGACCAATCTGTCCCAGTTGGGGGGCATCGATGCGTCTGTCGAGTTGCAGGGTCGGAGCCTGGAGGATCTTTACCACCTGCTGGGTGTGGTGCTGCCGGGCTCGCCCGCCTACAAGCTACAGGGCAAACTCAAGAAAGAGGGATTGGTCTGGAACGTTCAGGGCTTGAAAGGACGTTTTGGCAACTCCGATTTGGCCGGTGACCTGGTGTTCGACCGGTCGCGCGACGTGCCCCGGTTGGCCGGAAAACTGCAATCGGCACGGCTCGACTTTGAAGACCTGGGTCCGATGATCGGCGTGACTCCCGGCTCGCCAACACCCAAGCGCAGCAGTCCGGGCGAAGCTCCGGCTCAGCCGGGCAAGTCTGGCAAGCCCGACAAGAGACCGGCCCAGAGCGGCAAGGTGCTGCCCGATACCAAGCTGCAATTCGGCCGCCTGAAGACCATGACTGCCGATGTGAATTACACCGCGGCCAAAGTCCTGCACATGAAGGCCTTGCCACTGGACAGCATCAGTGTGGGCATCAAACTGGATAACGGGGTCCTGGTGCTTGATCCGCTGAAGATGGGCGTGGCGGGTGGGCAGATGGCCGGCCGGCTGGGCATCAACAGCCATGTAACGCCCGCCGCGATTGATGTGAAGCTGGACGCGCGCGGTTTGCAGCTGAACCAGTTGTTCCCGTCCGTGGAGACCAGCAAGAGCAGTCTGGGGCGTGTGAGTGGAAACGTCGAGCTCAAGGGAAGCGGCAACTCGACGGCACAATTGCTGGCGACATCATCCGGGACAGTGTCCTTCCTGATGGGTCGCGGCGAAATCAGCAACATCCTGCTCGAATTTATGGGGCTGGACGGCGGCGAAATCATCAAGTTCCTGATCCGGGGGGACCGTAACGTCAACCTGCGCTGCGCTGCGGTAGCGTTCGACGTCAACAAGGGAGTCATGAACAGCCGCGTGTTCCTGCTCGATACGGTCGACACGGTGGTGCACGGGCGCGGCAATATCAATCTGGACACCGAGGCCATCGACCTTTTGCTCGAACCGGAGCCGAAAGACGCCAGCATTTTCAGCCTGCGATCCCCGCTGAAGATTACCGGCACGCTAGGCGCACCTGACGCCGGGCCGGTCAAATCTGCGCTGGCAGGCCGGGCCGGCATTGCCATCGCGCTGGCTGCAATCAATCCGCTGCTTGCGTTGGCCGCAACGATCGAGACGGGTCCCGGACAGGACGCGGACTGTGCCCAGGTCCTCAAGCAGGCTTCGGCAAAGGCGCCGCCCGCCAAGTGATCCCGGCCTGATGCCGGGGTGTCAGAGCGGCGCTTCTTCAGTACCGTCTTTTGGCGCGCATACAGCACAAGCCGCATGTCGGCGTGCCCGAACCTCGGTGAAGGCCATCTGGCGTCCGTCAAGCATCAAAAGCCGCCCGCCCAAGGGCTGGCCGAAACTTGCCAGCAGTTTGAGCGCCTCCGTGGCCTGAATGCTTCC
This sequence comes from Pseudomonadota bacterium, assembly GCA_040385065.1. GTDB lineage: Bacteria > Pseudomonadota > Gammaproteobacteria > Burkholderiales > Burkholderiaceae_C > Polaromonas. Next base: position 140,592 of record JAZKIC010000023.1, on the reverse strand, counting down.
AATAATGCCCACTAGCGGGGCCAGCACTCCCATGGTGGCGCAGTCAGCCTCGGCGGGCGCTTCCGATTCCGGAAACAGGCAAGCGTAGCAAGGAGCGTCGGGCCCGGCGTTGAAGACACAGACCTGCCCATCCATTTGCAGTGCCGAACCGGAGACGAGTGGCTTGCCGTGGGCCACGCAGGCGCGATTGATGGCGTGGCGCGTGCCGAAGTTGTCGGTGCAGTCCAGAACGACGTCGGCTTGTGCGACCAGCTCGTCAAGCAGGGCGTCGTCGGCTCGGCGCTGCAGCGCCACCACAGTGATGCCGGGATTGATCTGGGTCATGGCCTCGGCCATGGAGTTCACCTTGGGCTGTCCCAGACGCGCCTCGGTGTGCGCAATCTGGCGCTGGAGGTTGGTGGCTTCGACGGCATCGTGGTCGACGAGGGTGATATGTCCGCAACCAGCGCTGGCCAGGTAAAGCGCAGCAGGAGAGCCCAGGCCACCCGCGCCGATGATCAGCACGCGGGATGCCAGCAGCCGGGCCTGGCCCTCTATGCCGATGTCGTCCAGCAGAATGTGCCGCGCATAGCGCAACAGTTCGGAGTCGTTCATGCAGTGCGCCCGCAGCTTGCCGCAGGCCAGGCCGTAGCGGCGCGATGCCCCTGAGGCACACCGCCCGCCTGGGCTAGTTTTCTTTTTTCTCTTCCTTGCGCTCGACCATGGTCTTGCTGACCATGACCGGCCGGCCCTTGAGCTGGTTGATCGCCTGGGCAAGCTGGAAGTCTTTATCGCTGCCGAACTCCGGCGGACGCCGTTGCTCGGGCGTCTTGCGCGACTCTTCCTCGAAGCGCTTCATGGCGTCTTCGCGGGCTTTCTCGCGGTTGGGGTCCTTGACCTCGGCGCCCTGGCCACTGTTGAGATGCTTTTCAAGGTCGGCTTCGCGTGTGCGCAGGGCGGCGAACGGGCTGCCCTCCAGGGTCTCGTCGACCATCACATCCGGCACGATGCCTTTTGCCTGAATCGATTTGCCGCTGGGGGTGAAGTAGCGCGCGGTAGTGAGTTTGAGGCCTGTGTCGGGACCGAGCGGGCGAACCGTCTGGACCGAACCCTTGCCGAAGGTCTGGTTGCCCATGATGGTGGCGCGCTTGTAGTCCTGCAAGGCGCCGGCCACGATTTCGCTGGCCGAGGCCGAGCCTTCGTTGACCAGCACAACCAGGGGCACGTTTTTAATGGCGGCCGGCAGGCGCTTGAGCGGATCGGTGCCGCGCCGGCTGTAGAACTCGGGCGAGGCCTTGTAGGTGAATTTGCTCTCGGGTAACTGCCCGTTGGTCGAGACTACGGTCACGTTCTCGGGAAGGAACGCGGCAGAAACGGCCACGGCAGCGTCGAGCAGGCCGCCCGGGTCATTGCGCAGGTCGAGCACAAGGCCCTTGAGGTTCGGTTCCTGGCGGTAGATCTGCTCGATCCTGCTGGTGAAGTCGTCGACCGTACGCTCCTGGAACTGGCTCAGCCGTATCCAGGCATAGCCTGGCTCGATCACCTTGCCGCGGACGGACTGCGTGCGAATTTCCTCGCGCGTGATCGTGACCGGGAAGGTGCGGTTTTCTTCTTTGCGGAAGATGGTGAGCAAGACCTTGGTCTGGGGTTCACCGCGCATTTTCTTGACCGCTTCGTTGAGCGACAGGCCCTTGACGAAGCTTTCGTCGATTTTGGTGATCAGATCATTAGGTTTGAGTCCGGCGCGGTCAGCCGGCGAGCCCTCGATGGGCGAAACCACCTTGACGAGGCCATCTTCCTGGCTGATCTCGATGCCCACGCCCACGAAGCGGCCGGTCGTGCCTTCACGAAATTCCTTGAAGGACTTCTTGTCGAAGTAGACCGAGTGCGGATCGAGGCTGGCGACCATGCCGGAAATCGCATCTGTAATGAGCTTTTTCTCGTCGACGGGCTCGACGTAGTCGCTTTTGACCATGCCGAACACCGCAGCGAGCTGCTGAAGCTCTTCCAGGGGAAGGGGCGCAACGCCGCCGCGCGCGACGGCCTGGAGTTGCACGGTTGTAAGAGCGCCCGCCATGGCGCCCACCGAAATCCAGCCTGCTATCTTGAGTTTCTGACCCATAAAAAACCACTTTCTCCGGCCCTGGAACGGGCGCTAAAAAACGCTTAGCCAACACCACGCTCCAGAGTCTGAAGCAATATACACCTTGGAGAAAAGCCGTATGAAACAGTTCCTGACTCTTGCGAGGAACCCAGCCGCCGCAAGCCCAAACGCCCGGCTTTTACTTATTTTTTACAAATCTCCGCCAGGACCTTCCCTGTTTGGCCCGTTTGGCCCGTTTGCCTTTGCGCGGCCTAAGCCTTGCCCTGCCCAGCGACTGCGGCCGCCGCCTTTTCGATGGCAGCTGTATCCCCGAGGTAGTAGTGCCGAAGCGGCTTGAGCCCGGCATCCAGTTCGTAGACCAGCGGGACGCCGTTCGGAATATTCAAGCCCACGATGTCGGCGTCCGAAATCCCATCCAGATATTTGACGAGGGCACGGATTGAGTTGCCATGCGCGGCGACGACGATGCGTTTGCCCGCGAGGATGGCGGGCGCCATGGACTCGGTCCAGAAGGGCAGCACCCGTGCCACGGTGTCCTTGAGGCATTCGGTCAGCGGGACCTGACCGGGTTGCAGCTTGGCGTAGCGCCTGTCGCCGCCCTCCCACCGTGCGTCGGTGGCCTCCAGCGCAGGCGGCGGCGTGTCATAGCTGCGGCGCCAGGCCAGGACCTGATCGTCGCCGTACTTCTTCGCGGTTTCGGCCTTGTTGAGCCCTTGCAAGGCACCGTAGTGACGCTCGTTGAGCCGCCAGCTGTGCGCAACCGGCAGCCAGGTCCGGTCCATTTCGTCCAGCAGATGCCACAAAGTGCGCGTGGCTCGCTTGAGGACGCTCGTGTAGCAGAGGTCGAAATCGTAACCCTCGGCCTTGAGAATTTTGCCGGCAGCCAGGGCCTGTGCAATGCCGGTGGGCGTCAGGTCCACGTCGGTCCAGCCGGTGAAGCGGTTTTCAAGGTTCCAGGTCGATTCGCCGTGGCGAACAAGCACGAGTTTGTACATAGAAGATGGGGCTGTTTTTATAAAGGCTTCGAAGGGTTTCGAGGGGCAGGCCATTGACGGCCCGACCCGCTTGTCTGCCCCGAAGGATGCAGGGGTTCAGTCCAGCATTCTAAAATCAGCGGTTCCGTGCTCAACGGCTCAACACTGAAAAGGTTCAAAGTGAAATTTCTGATCGACAACTGGATGCTGATCTCGGTGGCATTTGCCTCCGGTGCGATGCTGCTCTGGCCGCTGGTGGCCGACGGCGCCCGCCCTGGCACGCTTTCCGCCGCAGCCGCCGTACAAATGATCAATCGTGAGAAGGCCGTGGTGATCGACGTGGGCGAACCCGACGAGTTCGCCGCCGGCCACGTGGGCGGCGCTCGCAATGTGCCCTTCGGCCAGCTCGAGGAAAAGCTGCCCGCCCTGGTTAAAAACAAGGCATTGCCCATCATTTTGGTCTGCCCCGTGGGCGCCCGGGCCGCGCGCGCTGTGGCTGTGGTGAAAAAACTGGGCTACGAGCAGGCTCAATCGCTTTCCGGCGGACTCAAAGCCTGGAAAGAAGCTAACCTGCCTGTTGAAAAGGCCTGAAGCCGCTGCTCTCAGGCTCCGCCCCAGTTTGCCGAAAGAAGTCATGCAAAACGTCAAGATCTACACGACGGGCACCTGCCCCTACTGCATTCATGCCAAGCAGCTGCTCAAGCAGCGCGGCGTTGCCGAACTTGAAGAGATTCGCGTGGACATGGCGCCTGGCGAACGTCAGAAAATGATGGAAATCACGGGGCGGCGTACGGTGCCCCAGATCTTCATTGGCGACACACACGTGGGTGGCTGCGATGACCTCGTAGCGCTCGACAGCCGCGGTGGCCTGATGCCTCTGCTGACCGCAGCCTGAAGGCAATCGCCCGGCTTCATCCACCGGGACTTCCTGGCCAGGGGTGACCACGAACCTGACGGCGGCGTGCCTGCCGCGTTTTATTCGCCTGACATAATTCTTCCCGCATCGCGCCTCTTCGGCACGCCAAGAACCTTACCCATCCGAAAGAAACCCCATGGCAGAAGCCAACCTCGAACCCGTCTTCCAGATCCAGCGCATCTACCTCAAGGACCTGTCCTTCGAGCAGCCCAATTCCCCCGAAATTCTGCTGGAGCAGGAGCAGCCTGCCGTTGAGATCCAGCTCGGTGTCGAGTCGACGCCCGTGACTGACGGCATTTTCGAGGTGTCGGTCGTAGCTACCGTGCATACCAAGGTCAACGACCGCACCGTATTCCTGTGCGAAGCCAAGCAGGCCGGCATTTTTGAAGTGCGCAATATCGAGGTCGAGCAACTGGGCAACATTCTCGGCATCGCCTGCCCGCAGATCGTGTACCCGTATCTGCGCGGCAACGTTGCCGACATCATCCAGCGCGGCGGATTTCCTCCCGTGCATCTGGCGGAAATCAACTTCCAGGCCATGTACCAGCAGCAACTGGCCGATGCCGCTGCGCAGCAGGCCGCCGCTGCGCCTCAGATCATTGTCTAGGTCTCGCTTGCCGGGTGCAGGACTGGATTTGTCCGGTCGCGCATGAAGGTCCTGATCGTCGGTTCGGGCGCATGGGGAACGGCGCTCGCCGTCAATGCCGCCAGCCGGGTGTCGGGCGTTCATCAGGTGAGCCTGTGGGCACGTGACGCAGCGCAAGTACAGGCCTTGCAGGCGACGCGCTTCAATTCCCGCTATCTTCCCGGCATTGCGCTGCCGCCGAACCTGGACATCTGCGGCGGTTCGGACCAGAGCCTGGACAAAGCGCTCGAAGGTCCGGAACTCGTCGTCATCGCAACGCCGATGGCCGCAGTGCGCAGCTTGCTGGCACGCTTGGCGAGCGTTGACGTGCAAGCGCCCGTAGTGTGGCTGAGCAAGGGCTTCGAAGCTACTGTCGAGGGGCAGTACGGCCACGGCTTGCTAGGCCACGAAATCCAGGCACAGGTGGCGCCCGGCCTCAAGGCTGGTGTTCTCAGTGGACCTAGCTTTGCCCAGGAAGTCGCGCGCGGCCAGCCCACCGCCCTTGTGGCCGCGAGCGCCCATGCCGAGGTGATCCACGCGCTGGTCTCGGCGTTTCACGGGCCGACCCTGCGGCTATATGCCAACGAGGACGTGGCGGGCGTCGAAGTGGGGGGCGCCGTCAAGAACGTCTTGGCCATCGCCTGCGGCTTGTGTGACGGGCTGAATCTTGGCTTGAACGCGCGTGCTGCACTCATCACACGCGGCCTCGCGGAGATGACCCGACTCGGGTTGGCGCTGGGCGCGCGGGCCGATACCTTCACCGGCCTCTCCGGCCTGGGTGATCTGGTGTTGACTTCTACCGGGGACCTGAGCCGCAACCGCAAGGTCGGACTTTTGCTGGCGCAGGGCCAGTCCCTGGCGCAGGCAGTTGCTTCGCTCGGCCATGTGGCAGAGGGCGTCTACTGCGCGCGAACAGTGGTCCAGCGGGCAGCGCAACTGGGCGTCGACATGCCAATTGCCACTTGTGTGGTCGCGCTGCTGGACGGCCGCATGGCGCCCGCGGAGGCGGTCGCGGCGCTGATGGGCCGGGACCCCAAGCTGGAAAGCCTGCCGGCTTAGCGGGACCCTTGTCATCGGCTCCCATCCTGGATTCCTGCGGGCACGAGCCCGGAGTCATCTCGCAGTGAGGAGCATCGAGCGCACTTTTCGCGCTCGTCAGATGACGGCCATCTTGTGTTTTTATTTCTGGGCTTTCTCCCCACTCACTCACCCCCGCCTCTCTACCGCCCCGCAAGGGCGGAAGAGAGGGGCCTGATTTGAATTTTTGGGTTGGCTGAACCGCTGCGTGTCTATGGATTCATTGAGGTACAGCGTGTCTGTCCAGGAACTACGCCGCAAGTTGTCGTTGTTCGGGCCGCGCCCCGCGTTACGGCGATTGCCTGTCTGATCGGCGCACGTACATAACGTGCGCCTGTGACCGCGGGCGCGCGCGGTCAATGCCCGCGGTCAATGCCCGCGGTCTGAGGCGCGTGTTAAGCACGCGCGCCGGCTCATTAGCGCCACGTAGCGAGCAAGCGAGGCACGGCCCGAACAAGGAAAAATTGCTGCGCAATCGTCCACAAGAAAATTATTCACCCCCCGTCCGAAGACACGCAGGGCTGCCACTCAAAAACCAAAAACTCAAATAAAGTCCCCCGCTTTCGCCCGGCGGGGCGAGAGCGGGGTTAGGGGTGTGAGTGGGGGAAAAACCCAGAAATAAAAATACAAGATGAACCATCAACACGGCGAGAACGACATAGCGCGTCTCGCCAGCCCTTCTATACATCAGGGAGAACGGTTTGGGATGGCGAGTCCCGGAGTCTCGCGCCCGAAAGTCGCATCGAGCGCACTTTTCGCGCTCGTCAGATGACGGCCATCTTGTGTTTTTATTTCTGGGCTTTCTCCCCACTCACTCACCCCCGCCTCTCTCCCGCCCCGCAAGTGTATAGACCGGAGACATAGGTAACACCTGTGCGGGGACATGGGTGACAGTTCAATTGTCAATCTTTTTGCAATTCGCTTAGCCTCAAAGTCTTGATACGGTGATGGCAGAAAAACACGTCCAGGCCGTCAGCCTCTTGGTTGCTTTGCCGTAACCCGACTAGCATTCCATGCAATGCATTCGAGATGAACACGCTGGCGCCATTGATGCTGATACGCCCGGCCTTACTGACGCGGCGCACCTTGTCTGATGGGGCGTATTCGATAGCAGGCAAGACCTCGGGGTAGACCAAATTGCTCGGCTGATAGCGCTGCACGGGGATTTGCATCTGCAAAGCTTCATGCGGGCGGCGCATGTTGTAGACCGCTCGCCATTGCTCGAAAGCTCGCTGGCACTGCGGGATGTCGGCAAAAGTGCGACCGTTGAGCAATTCGGCCTTGAGGGTGCGATGAAATCGCTCGTCTTTCCCATTGGTCTGCGGGTGCATGGGCGTGCTGTGCGACACCCTGATGCCCAGGCGGACCAGCCAGGCACCCAGACTCGTGAGGTACTGGCGCGGATCACCCCAGGGTTGGCCGTTGTCAGTGTTGATTCGCGCGGGCAGTCCATACCGGCGAAAGACGTCCCGCAGCGCTGCTTGCACGGTGGTGCCTTGCTCATTGGAGCAGGCCTGCAGCACGATGTTGTAGCGTGAATGGTCATCGAGCACCGTCAGTGGATGGCAGCGCCCTTTGGCCATGGCAAAGTGCCCTTTGAAATCCATTTGCCACAGGTGGTTCGGTGCAACGTGCTCAAAGCGCTGCCACGCAGTAGCGGCTTCGCTGGCGCGGCTGTCGATCAGTTTGTGGCGGTGCAGGATGGACGTGACCGTGCTGCAGGCCACTTGCAGTCCTTGCTCGAGTTCGAGCAGATGCGCAATCTTGCGTCCACCCCATGCAGGATGCTCCCTGCGCAGCTGCACCACCTGAGCTTCCACAGCAGCGTCACTGCGCCTTGGACTCGCTCTCGGGCGCCTGGACGCATCGCCCAGGCTTTCCTCGGGCGCTTGCGAATCGAAGCGAACAAGCCATTTGTAGCCCGTCTTGCGACTGATCCCAAAGCGTTCACACAGCTGACTGACGTTGGCTCCTTCAACACAAGCCATCATCACAAATTCCAGGCGTTGCTCGACCACACTCTTCTCCATCCAGACCATAGGAACCCTCCAGATCATCAGATCTGAAGAACTGTTACCCATGTCTCCGCACACCTGTTACCTATGTCTCCGGTCTATACAGCAAGGGCGGAAGAGAGGAGCCTGATTTGAATTTTTCGGGTGGCTGAACCGCTGCGTGTCTGATGGTTAAGCTGCTTTGCAGCCTGTCTGTTCTGGTCCTGCGCGGCAAGGTGTCCTTGTGCTGGCGCCGCCCCGTTGTACGGAGTTAGCCTCGGCTGATAGGCGCACGTACATAACGTGCGCCTGTGGCCGCGGGCGCGCGGGGTCGATCACTGCGGTTTGAGGCGCGTGTTAAGCACGCGCGCCGGCTCGTTCGAGTCGAAGCGTCGAGCAAGCGAGGCGCAGCCCGAACAAGGGCGACTTCCTGAGCAATCGCCCAAAAGAAAAACATTGCGCACCCTGTTCGCAAGACACGCAGGGTTGCTACTCAAAAACCAGAAACTTAAATAAAGTCCCCCGCTTTCGCCCGGCGGGGCGAGAGCGGGGTTAGGGGTGTGAGTGGGGAAAAGCCCAGAAATAAAAATACAAGATGAACCATCAACACGCCGAGCACAGAACAGTTCGCCTCGCCAGCCCTTCTATACATTACGGCGAACGGTTTGGGATGGCGAGCCCGGAGTCATCGGGCGTCGCGATCGTTTGTTCGCGGTCAGAGGCGCGTGTCAAGCACGAAAGGGCCAGCGTCGGGCGCTCTTCGCGCTGCACTAAACTACGCCGGCCCCCAGCCGTGGGGACCCTGCGACTACAAGGACACCGATGACAAGTTCAGCCACCGGAACGACTGGCGCGACTGCGGACAATCCCTCTTCCGCCTACGGCAGTTTGCCGCCGGTGGCACAGGCCGCCTCGCGCAAGCCCATCAGCCTCCCGCGCCTGCGCGAGATGCGTTCTCAGGGGGAAAAGATTGCAATGCTCACGTCCTACGACGCAACCTTCGCTGCCGTAGCGGATGCGGCAGGCGTCGACTGCATTCTGGTTGGCGACTCCCTGGGCATGGTCTGCCAGGGACTGACGAGCACGGTGGGCGTCACGCTCGACACGATGCGCCACCACACCGAGTGCGTGGCCAACGGCCTGCGCCGCTCACACGCCAGCGCCTGGCTGATCGGCGACCTGCCTTTCGGCAGCTACCACGAGTCCCGCGAGCAGGCGCTGCGCAGCGCGTGCGTGCTGATGCAGGCCGGCGCACATATGGTCAAGCTCGAAGGCGGCGGCTGGACCACCGAGACGGTGCGTTTTCTGGTCGAGCGCGGAATTCCTGTTTGCGCCCACCTTGGCCTCACGCCGCAAACCGTGCACGCGCTGGGTGGCTACCGGGTGCAAGGCAAGGGTGACGCGGCCGGCGCATTGCTGCGCCAGCAAGCCCACGAACTCGAGGACGCAGGCGCTGCCATGCTGGTGCTGGAAATGGTGCCGGCCGCGCTGTCGGCAAGCCTGACGTCCGAGCTCAAGACATGTGCCACCATCGGCATCGGAGCTGGCCGAGATACGGCGGGGCAGGTCCTGGTGCTGCACGACATGCTGGGTATCAACCTCGGCAAGATGCCGAAATTCGTGCGCAACTTCATGCAGGACGCCACAAGCGTTCGCGGTGCTCTCGAAGCCTACGTACAGGCCGTCAAGAACGGCAGCTTCCCCATCGACAGCCAGCACGCCTGGTAGGACAGGCCGCAGGGAGCGGCTTTTTACACAACAAAAGGAATCCGAGGATGCATATCGTTCACACCATCGCCGACCTGCGCGAGAAGCTTCGCGGTTTCGAGCGACCGGCCTTCGTGCCCACCATGGGCAACCTGCACGACGGTCACATTGCGCTGGTCAACCAGGCCAAGGCCATGGGCGACGTCACGGTGTCCAGTATTTTCGTGAATCGACTGCAGTTCGCGCCGCATGAGGACTTCGACAGCTACCCGCGCACGCTCGATGCGGACGCCGAGCGACTGGAGGCCGCGGGCTGCAACGTGCTGTTCGCACCGCGCGAGAAGGAGCTTTATCCCGAACCGCAGACCTACAAGATCCATCCGGCGTCGGAACTTGCGGACATTCTTGAAGGCCACTTCCGGCCAGGATTTTTTATTGGTGTCAGCACCGTGGTCCTCAAATTGTTTTCCTGCGTCTTCGCCGGCATGCCGCACGGCATTGCGGCCTTCGGAAAAAAGGACTACCAGCAGGTGATGGTGGTCAAGCGCATGGTGCAGCAATTCGCCTTGCCGATCGAGATCGTGGCCGGCGAAACCCAGCGGGCAGCCGACGGCCTGGCCCTGTCGTCGCGCAATGGCTATCTCAACGAAACCCAACGCCAGGAAGCGGTGGAGCTGTCGCGCTCGCTGCGTGCGCTCGGTGAGGCCGCCCTGAAGGCAGGCGCCTCGGACTTGCCCGCACTGGAAGCGCAGGCCATGCAGTCATTGGCCCGCCGTGGCTGGAAGCCCGACTACCTCACGGTGCGGCGCCGAGCCGACCTTCTGCCGCCGACGGCGGCCATGGGAAGCGAGCCGCTGGTGGTGCTGGGCGCAGCCAAGCTGGGCATGACGCGCCTGATCGACAACATCGAGATATGAGCGAAAAGCGCGAACGCCACGTGGCCTTGCGGGCTGGGTGGCTCTGCGGGCTAGCTGCCCGCCAGCTGTGAATAGCCCAGCCTGACGTAGATCGGGGCGAAAGCCTCGGCCTGTGTCACGTCGATCAGGCCTTCCTTGCACAACTCGAGCAGGGCGACAAACGTCACCACCAGCACCGGCATGCCGCGCGTCGGGTCGAACAGGTCCTCGAATTCCACAAAGCGTTGTCCCTGAAGCTTGCGCAGCACGATGCTCATGTGCTCGCGCACGCTGAGCTCCTCGCGGCTGATGACATGGTGCTGGACCAGCCTCGCGCGCTTGACGATCTCGCGCCAGGCGTCCTGCAGATCTACTACCGAGACATCCGGGAAGCGCGGCTGCAGAGCTTGCTCGACGAACACCTGCGCGCGCAGAAAGTCCCGCCCGAACTGTGGAATTTCATTGAGCTTGTGCGCGGCCAGCTTGATCTGCTCGTATTCCAGAAGCCGGCGCACCAGCTCCGCTCGGGGATCTTCAGCCTCCTGCCCTTCCGCCGAGCGCTTGGGCGGCAGCAGCATGCGCGACTTGATCTCGATCAGCATCGCCGCCATGAGCAGGTACTCGGCGGCAAGCTCGAGGTTGGTCGAGCGGATTTCGTCCACATAAGCGAGGTACTGCCGCGTGACGGCCGCCATGGGAATGTCGAGGATGTTGAAGTTCTGCTTGCGGATCAGGTACAGCAGCAGGTCGAGCGGTCCCTCGAACGCTTCGAGAAAAACCTTCAGCGCATCCGGCGGAATGTAGAGGTCCTGCGGCATGGCGAACAGCGGTTCGCCATAGAGCCGGGCCAGCGCCACCTGATCGATCACTGCGGGCATCTGCAGGATTTCAGTCGAGGTTTCGGGCAACAGGGTGATGCTGCCGTCAGCAGCTGCCGCGCTCATGAAAGCGGGCCGCGCGGCGTGTAGCCGGCGTTGGCGGCGCTAGAAAGGGCAACGGGCAAGGGGACAGGTCCGGACGAGTCTTACTGCCCGTTCGGGTGCTTGCCGTTTTGGTAAACGTAGGGTTGCTGGGGTACCCGGGCGTCCGCATAGTCGGTTTCTGCGCTTCGGTCCAATATCTTGTCCCACCAGATGCTCCGGCCGGCGCGTTGCTCCGCTTCGAGTGTCGGCTTTTTGGCCTTCAATTCGTCGATGAAGTTCGTCGTATCGGAGGTGTAGTCGGGGCGGCGAAAAATGGACATGTGCTGGTTTTACCTTTGGGTGTATTTTAGGCGAGCCGTTCGACCTTGCTCTTTTTTGACGACCGCCCGGATGCAGGGCATCAAATTCGGTTAGAAAAGGCCAAGAGGAAATTCCATGAAAACCCGTCTTCCCGCTTTCATCCTGTCTTTTCTGTCCTTCGTGTTCGGCCTGGTCGGCTGTGATGCCCAACGCATCAGTGAACTTGAGGAAGGGGTCTCGACCGAAGCAGATGTGATTGCCCGTTTCGGCCAGCCCGAAAAGATCTGGGAAGCTGTCGACATGGCCGGCCTGCCGGGCCTGGAGGTTGCCGCCGCGCCCGGCTCGCGCACCTTCGAGTACAACCGGCAGCCCCAGGGGCACGTCAATTACCTCATCACCATCGGCCGCGATGGCCGGATGAGTGCCCTGAGGCAGACCCTGACCGAGCGGAATTTTTCGCTGGTCACCCCGGGCATGCCCATGGAAAAGGTCCGCAAGATGCTGGGCAAACCCATGAAGGTCACGCCCTATGCGCTGAAGCAGGAAACCCACTACGACTGGCGCTACCTGCGCGACCCGAACACCCCGCGCATCTTTACCGTCGTATTCGACCCCGAGCTGCACGTCGTCAGCACGGCTTCCAGCGACGATCCGGACAAGGAGCCAGGCGGAAGGCGCTAGTCTCGCCAGCCCGGCGGCTCAGGACGAAGGTTCCGCGTCGCCCTGTCCCTGTCCTTGGACCTTGGCGAGAAAGCCGGATTTTTCCATCACGGCCTTGGGCTGCGCATTGAGCCCGAGCAGCAGCAGGCGTCCGCCGCGTGAAATGATGGCCTTGTGCAACTGCTCCAGCACATCCAGGCCGGAACGGTCCAGCGACTGCAGGGACTGCACGTCCAGCCGGACCTCCAGCCCTTGCGGTGCGCTTTCAACGGCCGTAAGGATGGGATCGATCTTGGCCACCGCGCCAAAGAAAAGCGAGCCGTACAGCTGAAAGCTCGCGCTCTGGCTGTCGCGGCCAGTCTCGACCACCTGAAACAGTGAACTCATGCGCCGCACGAAGAGCACGCACGCCAGCACCAGACCCACCTGCAGCGCTACCGTCAGGTCGAAGATCACGGTCAGCAAGAAGGTACCCACCATCAGCAGCGTGTAGTGGGAGCTGTAGTGCCGCAGCCGCCGGAACTCGTGCCACTCACCCATGTTGAAGGCCACGTGCATCAGGATGCCGGCCAGCACCGCCAGGGGTATATGCACGGCTAGCGGGGCCGCGACCAGTACCACCAGCAGCAGCGTGAGCGAGTGGGTAAGGCCCGATATTGGCGAGGTGGCACCAGCGCGCACGTTGGTGATGGTCCGCGCGACGGTCCCTGTCACCGGCATGCCACCGAAAAACGGCACCACGAAGTTGGCGATGCCCTGCGCCATCAGTTCCTGGTTGGGATCGTGGCGGGGCTGGCCCGAAATCTGGTCGGCCACCCGGGCGCACAGCAGCGACTCAATCGCGCCCAGCAAAGCGATGGTCAGAGTCGGCGCGAACAACAACCTAACCGTTTCCCAGGAAAAGTCCGGTAGCGCAAACGCCGGCAGCGACTGGGGAATTCCGCCAAAGCGTGTGCCGATGGTCTGCACCGGCAGGTGAAGAAAGTAGGCCGCCGCCGTCAGGCTGACCAGCGCCACGATGGGCCCCGGCACGCGTGCCGCCAGCCGCGTGGCGCGGTGCAGCGGCAGGCCTTCGGCTTGCAGCACACGCTTCAGGCGTGCGGTCAAGGCCGCCATCTTCTCGCCGCGCTCGGCAAAGAGCCAGGGCCACACGAAAAGGCCCACCACGCAGGTAGTGCCCAGCGCCAGCGCCTGCCAATTGACGCCGCCCAGATGCGTGCTGATGACGCTTATCTGAGAAAAGAAATCCGCGGGCATGCGGGCGATCTCAAGGCCCAGCAGGTCCCGTATCTGCGACAGCGCAATAAGCACCGCAATGCCATTGGTAAAACCTACGACGATGCTGACCGGCACGTAGCGCACCAGCGTGCCCAGCCTGAAGAGCCCCAGCAAATAAAGCAACACGCCGGCGCATGCCGTCGAGATCAGCAGATTGGCCAGGCCATAGCGCTCCAGGATGCCGTAGACGATGACGATGAACGCCCCCGCAGGCCCGGCGATCTGCACGGCGGACCCACCGAAAGCCGAGACCAGCGCCCCGGCGATGATGGCGGTCCAGATCCCGGCCTCAGGCTTGAGCCCCGAGGCAATGGCAAATGCCATGGCAAGCGGCAGGGCGACGATGCCCACGGTTACGCCTGAACCGATGTCCCTGAGCAAGCGCTCGCGCGAGTAGCCGCGCAGGGCGTCGATCAGACGCGGGCGGAAGCGTGCAACGGAAAGTGGCAGCGAGGACATGGCTAATCGCGGAGTGTGTACTTGCGCATTAAACACCCGGCGCAGCACACATCAGGATTGCCGCGCATTCTGCCTACGGTGATGTCGGTCCCGGCAGGACGGCATCCGCCGTGGCGCCGATCGCCCGGCCCGCAATGCGCACCGTTCCGATCGCGGCGTCCGCGGCAAGCCCGACGGTTCCGACGGCAATGGAGGCTGCGGTGTCGACCACCGCGATGACTGCGCAAGCCTGCACCAGCACGGTGGAGCCGAGCAAGGCGGCTACCAAGGCCATGCGCCGCGCCGCCGGCGACTTGAAGAGGAGAAATATCATGTTCTGTTCCCCGATCAGTGAATGCGCATGCCGGCCTGCGCGCCGGCAAAAGGTTCCAGCACATAGATCCCCGGCTGGGCTTTTTCATCGGCGTGGCTGGCGGCCAGAACCATGCCTTCGCTGATGCCGAACTTCATTTTGCGCGGCGCGAGGTTGGCCACCATGACGGTGTGCTTGCCGATCAGGTCTTCGGGTTTGTAGACCGAAGCGATGCCACTGAACACATTGCGCATCCGGCCTTCGCCCACATCGAGCGTCAGCCTGAGTAATTTGACGGAGCCCTCAACCGGTTCGCAGTTGACGATGCGCGCGATGCGCAAGTCGACCTTGGCGAAGTCGTCGATGGTGATGGGCGCGGCGATGTCCTCGCCGCCCGGCACGAGCTTTTCCTCGACCACGGGCGGTGGTTCAAACAGGGCTTCCAGCTGCGCCGCATCCACGCGTTGCATCAGGTGCTGGTAATTTCCGATGGCATGGCCAGCACCGAGGCCTGAAGACGCGTCCTCGAAGCGCAATGGCGGCGTATTGAGGAAAGCTTCCACCTGCAAGGCCAGCGCGGGCAATACCGGCTTGAGGTAGAGCGTCAGCAGGCGGAAGGCCTCGATGCAGACGCTGCACACGTCGTGCAGCCGCGCCTCCGTGCCTTCCTTTTTGGCCAGTTCCCAGGGCTTGTTCGCATCGACATATTCGTTCACGCGGTCGGCCAGCAGCATCGTCTCGCGCAAGGCCTTGGCGAGTTCACGTTGCTCGTATAACTGGGCGATGGGCACGCTCTGCGCGCGCAGGCTGTCCAGCAGGGCCTCGCCGTCGGCCGAGATGCTTCCGAGCTTGCCGGCGAAACGCTTGCTGATGAAACCCGCGGCGCGACTGGCGATGTTGATGTATTTCCCCACCAAATCGCTGTTCACCCGAGCCATGAAATCGGCCGCGTTGAAGTCGATGTCCTCATTGCGCGCATTAAGCTTGGTGGCCAGGTAGTAGCGCAGCCATTCGGGGTTCATGCCCAGGCCCAGGTACTTCAGGGGGTCCAGGCCAGTGCCGCGGCTCTTGCTCATCTTCTCGCCGTTGTTGACGGTGAGAAAGCCGTGTACGAAGACGTTGTCCGGAGTCTTGCGGCCGCTGAAATGCAGCATGGCCGGCCAGAAGAGCGTGTGGAACGTGACGATGTCCTTGCCGATGAAGTGGTACTGCTCCAGCGCCGGGTCGGCCATGTAGGCGTCGTAGTCCACCCCGCGCTTGTCGAGCAGGTTTTTGAGCGAGGCCAGGTAGCCCACCGGTGCATCGAGCCACACGTAAAAATACTTGCCCGGCGCATCGGGAATCTCGATGCCGAAGTAGGGCGCGTCCCGGCTGATATCCCAGTCGCCCAGGCCTTCGCTTTGCGTGCCGTCGGCGTTGGTCCGCACCGAGAACCATTCCTTGACCTTGTTGGCCACCTCGGGCTGCAGCTTTCCGTCCTGCGTCCACTGTTCGAGGAAGCTCACGCAGCGCGGGTCGGACAGCTTGAAGAAGAAGTGTTCCGAGCTTTTCAGCACGGGCGTGGCGCCGGAAAGCGCGGAGTAGGGATTGATCAGGTCGGTCGGTGCGTAAACCGCGCCGCAAACTTCGCAGTTGTCGCCGTACTGGTCCTTGGCGCCACACTTGGGGCACTGGCCCTTGATGAACCGGTCCGGCAGGAACATGTTCTTTTCGGGGTCGAAAAACTGCTCGATGGTCTTGGTCTCGATCAGACCGGCCTTTTTCAGGTCCAGGTAGATCTGTCCGGCCAGCACGTGGTTTTCCGGGCCATCGGTGGAATGCCAGTTGTCGAAGCTGATGTGAAAGCCGTCCAGGTAAGGCTTGCGGCCCGCCGCGATGTCGGCGACGAACTGCTGCGGCGTCTTGCCGGCCTTTTCGGCCGCAATCATGATCGGCGCGCCGTGCGCATCGTCGGCGCCGACGAAATTCACCGCGTTGCCCTGCATCCGCTGGAAACGCACCCAGATGTCGGCCTGGATGTATTCCATGATGTGGCCGATATGAAAGTTGCCGTTGGCGTAGGGCAGTGCGGTGGTGACAAAGAGGCGGCGCTGGGACATGAGGGGGCTTTAGAAAGACTGAGGCGCGATTTTAAGTCGCCGATGAGCCTTTGGCCCTGCGCGGCCGGGGCGATGTCCCCCGGCGTTAGACTCCTGCGTGACTTTTGCGCACGCCCGCGCCTTGCCGGGCTTGAAGCGCCCCCAGACATCCACCGGAGAACCGCATGGCGGCAGACAACAACCCAACTCAGCAGGCTATCCTCACAGCGCTGCAATCGGTCATCGACCCCAACACCGGCAAAGACTTCGTCAGCACGAAGGCCATCAAGAACCTGCAGGTCAGCGACGGCGAGGTGGCTTTCGACGTAGAACTGGGCTATCCGGCGAAAAGCCAGATCGCGAACCTGCGCAAAATGCTGATCGCGGCGGTACGTCCGGTGCCCGGCGTTAAGAACGTTTCGGCCAATGTCGGTTTCAAGATTGCAAGCCACAGCGTGCAGCGCGGTGTGCAGCTGCTGCCCAACGTGAAGAACATCATCGCCGTGGCGTCCGGCAAGGGCGGCGTGGGCAAAAGCACCACCGCCGTGAACCTCGCGCTGGCGCTTGCGGCGGAAGGCGCCAGTGTCGGCCTGCTCGACGCGGACATTTACGGGCCGAGCCAGCCCATGATGATGGGCATCGAGGGCCGGCCCGAGAGCGTTGATGGCAAGAACATGGAGCCGATGGAAAACTACGGCATCCAGGTCATGTCGATCGGCTTTCTCGTAGCCCAGGACGAAGCGATGATCTGGCGTGGCCCCATGGCCACTCAGGCCCTGGAGCAGCTGTTGCGCCAGACCAACTGGCGCGACCTCGACTATCTCATCGTCGACATGCCACCGGGCACGGGCGACATCCAGCTCACTTTGTCGCAGCGCGTTCCCATGACGGGCGCCGTGATCGTCACTACGCCGCAGGACATCGCCCTGCTCGATGCGAAAAAAGGCATCAAGATGTTCGAAAAGGTCGGTGTACCGATTTTGGGCATCGTCGAGAACATGGCCGTCCACATCTGCAGCCAGTGCGGCCATGCCGAGCACATCTTCGGCGAGGGCGGCGGCAAGAAAATGGCGGCCGACTACAAGATGGACTACCTTGGTGCCCTCCCGCTGGACATCAACATCCGGCTGCAGGCCGACAACGGCCGTCCGACCGTGGTGGCCGACCCCGACGGCGACGTGGCCGCGATCTACAAAGCGGTGGCGCGCCAGATGGCCGTCACGGTGGCGGCCAAGGCCAAGGATTTCTCGGCCAAGTTCCCGACCATCACCATCAGCAAGAACACCTGAGCTGCCGCCCCAGGCGAGCAGCCAACCGCAGTGACCGTACTGGCTTAACTGACGCATGAACCTGCTGGCCTCGTTTCGCTACCTGGTTGCGCTGAACGAGCATCGGCATTTCGCGCGGGCCGCGCAGTCCTGCAACATCACGCAACCCGCACTTTCCAATGCGCTGCGTGCGCTGGAGAAAGAATTTGGCATAGCCATCGTCCGGCGCGGCAGGACCTATGCCGGACTCACGACAGAAGGCGAGCGCGTGCTGGCGGCGGCACAGCGCATGCTGCACGAGCATGTGTTGTTGCAGCAGGACCTGGCGGGCAGCGCGGAGCAGCCGCACGGCCAGCTTCAGCTGGGCGTGGTGCCCACAGCTGTGCCCATCGCTTCGCGCTTCGCTGCGCGGATCCAGGCTGCATACCCCGGCATCGCGCCCGTGGTGAAATCGATGAGTTCGCAGGCCATCGAAGAAGGGCTGGAAAACCTCTCGCTGGATCTCGCGCTGGGCTTCACGGGCAGACTCAAAAGTTCGGGTTCTTTGCTAGCCTTGCCCCAATATGAAGAGCACTACTTTCTGGTTCGACGTTGCGAGGGCGGCAGCCAGCCGGGCGAAGGTCTTCGGCGTGGGCTGCCCATGCCCTGGGCTGAAGCGGCCAGCCTGCCTTTGTGCCTGCTGACGCCTGACATGCACAACCGCAGCCTGGTGGACAGCGCTTTTGCGCAGGCGGGCGCAACGGCGCGCCCCGCCATAGAAACCAACTCCGTCCTGACACTTGCGCTGAGCGTGCTGTCCGGCGACGTCTGCAGCGTGCTGCCGGGCGCGCTCGTGGCTGCCTTGCGCAGCCAGCCGGGGCTTGAAGCCCGGCCCATGGTGTCGCCGGAGATGGTTACGCCCGTGGGCTTCATCTATCTGGCCGCCGGACAAGCCTCGCGCGCCCTGGCCGCGGCGTTGGCCATGGCAAAAGACGATGGCTGGCTCGACGATGCGCGTCGCCACAGCGGCGCATCCGGGCCTGAGGGCCAGGCATCTTGAGACTCGAAGACCTGCTCAATGCACAGCTGTCGCAGGCGGCGGAGTTGTTCGGCCAGAACCGCCCAGAGGAAGCGCGGGCGACGCTCGAGGCCGCCGGCCGGCTCGCCCCTGGCGATGTTTCGGTACTGTGCGCCTTGGGCAATGTTGCCGGGCAAGCCGACGACTTCCACGAGGCGTTGAAGTGGTTTGAACGCGCGGGTGCAATGGACGGCGCTTCAGCCCCGGTCCGGTACTACCAGGGGCTGGCGCTGCAAAAGCTGCAGCGGCACGAAGAGGCGCTTGCCGCGTTTGACCGAGCACTCGCGCTTTTCCCGGACTTTTTCGAAGCCCTCAACGACAGCGCCAATTCGCTGCGTGCGCTCGGGCGTCCGGAACAGGGGTTGCCGCGCCTGGACCGGGCAGCGGCTCTGCGTCCTGATTCGTTTCAGGTGTACTTCAACCGGGGACTGGTGCTGGGCGACCTCAAGCGGCACGAAGAGGAAGCCCAAGATTACGACAGGACACTCGCGCTGAACCCGGGCTTCGTCGATGCCTGGGTCAACAGCGCTGCTGCATTCGCCAGCCTGGGCAATTTTTCGCAAGCTCTTTCACGCATCCAGCGTGCGCTGGCGGCCGAGCCCGCGTACGCGGAAGGTCTCTTCATCCGTGCGGGGATCGAATACAACATCAAGGATTACAAAGGTTCGGCGGCCGATTTCGAAACCGTGATCGGTCACGGCCCGCGCCATCCGCGCCATGCGGAAGCGCTTTCTGGCCTGGCCCATGTGCACGCGGCCACGAAGCGGCATGACTTGGCCTGCCGGACGCTGGAACAATTGCGGGCGGTCGCCCCCGACTATCCCCAGGTGACGGGTCGCCTTCTTGCGAACCAGATGATGTGCAGCGAATGGGCAAGTTTCGACGCCGACATCGAGGCTATCAAGCGCCAGATGGCGCAAGGGTTGCCCGGCATTCCTCCGTTCCCGCTGCTGGGGCTGCTCGACGATCCCGCTTTGCATCTGCAAGCGGCGCAAGCGCTGGTCAGCGAGGAATATCCGCCCAAGCCGCGGCCCTTGGCGGACGGCATTGCCTACCGCCACGACCGGATTCGTCTCGCCTACGTCTCTGCGGATTTTCATGAGCACGCCACGGCCATGCTGATGGCGGGCGTGTTCGAGGCGCATGACCGGTCCCGGTTCGAGCTGATCGGCATATCGCTGGGGCCGGATGACTCGAGCGCGTTGCGGGAGCGCGTCAAGCGTGGCTTTTCGCAATTCATCGACGTGCCGCTCAAGGCCGACAGGGAAGTCGCCGAGCTGATCCGCTCGCTGGAGGTGGACATTGCCGTCGACCTGAAGGGGTTCACAACGGACACGCGCTTCGGCGTCTTTGCGCACCGCCCCGCGCCAGTCCAGGTGAGCTACCTGGGTTACCCCGGCACGACGGGCGCGCCCTACATCGACTATGTCATCGCCGACCCGCAGGTGCTGCCCGAAGCCTTGCGGCCGCACTTCAGCGAGCAGGCGGTGTGGCTGCCGCACAGCTACCAGTGCAACGATGACCAACGCGCTATTGCCGATCAGCAAGTCACGCGCGCGGATGCCGGATTGCCGGCCGATGCTTTTGTCTTCGCCTCATTCAACAACAGCTTCAAGCTGACCCCTCCGACGTTCGACGGATGGATGCGAATCCTTCATGCGGTTCCCGACAGCGTTCTTTGGCTGCTGGGAAGCTCCACCCTGCAGCAGGAAAACCTGCACCGCGAAGCTCAAGCGCGTGGAATCGATCCCTCGCGACTGGTCTTTGCCAGGCGGCTTCCACCGGCAGAGCATTTGCGCCGTCTGCAACTGGCCGACTTGTATCTGGACAACCTGCCGTACAACGCCCATACCTCGGCCAGTGATGCGCTATGGGCCGGACTGCCCGTGGTGACCTGCACCGGTACGGCATTCGCGGGCCGCGTGGCAACCAGCCTGCTCACCGCCATCGGCTTGCCGGAACTGGTCTGCGCCGGCCAGCCCGCCTATGAACAGCGCGCCGTCGAACTCGCGCTAGAACGGGGCGAGTTGATGGCCTTGCGGCAGCGCCTGGGGAGCAATCGCCATACCCATCCGCTCTTCGATACCGAGCGCTTTACGCGTTATCTCGAAGAAGCGTACGCGCACATGGTCCGGCTGCACGAGGACGGGCTGCCCCCGGCAGCATTCCGGTTGGACGAAGCAGGAATGCCGAGCCGGCTTTAAATGCTTGGCGCGAGCCGATCAGTTCGTCACTCGACTTGGACGGCACCTCCAAAAATCGGTATGGGGAACGCGCATTCATCTTTTGAATCAGCGCATATGTCAAACCAATTTGACGCAGTCGGGCTGTCCGCTCACAGTGCGGCATGAGCTTGCTTTCTTCTACTTATTCTTCTTTGGTATTAGCGCCCACTGTTGTGTTGGGCACGCCCGACCAACTGCGCGGGAGCTGGCGTGCCATCGGCAAGCTCAAGGGCCGTCAGCCGGACGAAGTCTCGCTGGCCGAGGTGTTGGCCTGTATCGGTGAGCGCCCGGACCTGGGATTTCGGCGCGACCTGCTGATCGAATACCTGCACCGCCTGCAGGACGCTCATCACGGCCTGCACGAGCGGCACTTGGTCGCCCTGGGCCGCGTGATGAATATTCCCATGGCCGAGGTGTACGAGGTTGCCAGCTTCTACCATCACTTCGACATACTCAAGGCGGGCGAGACAGGCGCTGAACTGACCGTCCGCGTCTGCGACGGGCTGGCGTGCGAGATGGCGGGCGCCGCTGCGCTGCGCGAGCGTTTGCCGGTCTTGCTCGGCGCTGGAGTTCGAGTGATTGCTGCGCCCTGCATCGGCCGCTGCGAGCAGGCGCCTGCCGTAGCGGTTCACCAATGCGCCGTGGGAAATGCAACGGTGAAGAAAGTTCAGAACGAAGTAGCGCGCTTCACCGATATGAACGTGCCCGTGCAGCTCAATGTTCATGAACCGGCAACGAGCACCCCGGTGCCCGACGCCTTCGAGCCGGCAAGTTTCGCTGGCAAGTCGATTCCCGTTGCGCCCTGCGAGCTGGTGGATTACGCGGCCTATCGGGCGCGAGGCGGCTACGCGGTGCTTCAGGCCCTTGAACAGGGAGCGCTCGACGCGCAAACGCTGCTCGTGGCGCTGGAAGACGCCGGCCTGCGCGGGCTGGGCGGCGCCGGCTTTCCGGCAGGGCGAAAGTGGCGCATCGTTCGCGAGCAAACCGCGCCGCGTCTGATGGCGGTCAACATCGACGAGGGTGAACCCGGCACCTTCAAGGACCGGACCTACCTGGAGCGCGACCCGCACCGTTTCATCGAAGGCATGCTGCTCGCGGCCAAAGTGGTCGGCATCTCAGCCTGCTACATCTACCTGCGCGACGAATACCACGACTGCCGGCGCATGCTGCAAGCCGAACTGGACAAGCTGCGCGCGGACCCGCCGTGCGAGCTTCCGCTGATCGAGCTGCGGCGTGGCGCGGGGGCCTACATCTGCGGCGAAGAGTCCGCCATGATCGAAAGCATCGAAGGAAAGCGGGGCGAGCCGCGCCTGCGTCCGCCCTACATCGCAACGGTCGGGCTGTTCGGCCGGCCCACGCTGGAGCACAACTTCGAGACGCTGTACTGGGTGCGCGACATCGCAGAAAAAGGCGCGGAGTGGTTCAGCGGTTTTGGTCGGCATGGCCGGAAGGGTCTGCGCAGCTTCAGCGTCAGCGGGCGGGTGAAGGAGCCCGGCGTGAAGCTCGCACCGGCCGGCATTACGCTGCAGGAACTGGTCGACGAGTACTGTGGCGGCATGGCCGAGGGGCACGTGCTGTACGCGTATCTGCCGGGCGGCGCGTCGGGCGGCATTCTGCCGGCCAGCCTCGCCGATGTTCCGCTCGATTTCGACACCTTGCAGCCCTACGGCTGCTTTATTGGCTCCGCCGCCGTGATCGTCCTGAGCCAGCACGACAGGGCGCGCGACGCGGCCCTCAATGTCATGCGATTTTTCGCCGAGGAAAGTTGCGGCCAATGCACACCCTGCCGTGTCGGAACGGCCAAGGCCGCATCGCTGATGGAGGCACAGCGCTGGGAGGTGAATACGCTGGACGATCTCGCCAGCGTCATGGGCGATGCATCCATCTGCGGGCTGGGGCAGGCTGCGCCCAATCCGATCCGCTGCGTGCAAACGTACTTTGCGCATGAGATATCGGGAGCATCGCTGTGAACGCACAGACACGACAGGGCGGACTGCTCGATCCCGCAACCCTCGAGTTCCACCTGGACGGCGAAGCCGTGAGCGCAAGGGTGGGTGAGACCATTTTCTCGGCCGCCAAGCGCCACGGCGTGGAGATTCCCCACCTGTGCCACAAGGACGGCTATCGGCCCGATGGCAACTGCCGCGCCTGCGTGGTCGAGGTTGAGGGCGAGAGGGCGCTGGCGCCGAGTTGCTGCCGCAGCGTCACAGCGGGCATGCAGGTCAAGGCCCGTAGCGAGCGTGCGCTCAAGAGCCAGAAGATGGTGGTGGAAATGCTGTTGTCCGATATGCCGGACAAGGGGCACCGGTGGACAATCCAGTCCCCTGCGGAGCTCGCTTCAGATTTCGCCGAAAACCCGGCCGCTGAGCCCCGCTCCGAAGCCCAGCATGGCGAACTGAGCGATTGGGCACAGCGCCTGGACGTCACGGTCCGGCCCGAGCTCAAGGCCTTGCGGCGCGAGCAGCCGCGTGCGGACTTTTCGCATCCCGCCATGGCGGTAAACCTTGACGCTTGTATCCAGTGCAAGCGCTGTGTGAGGGCCTGCCGCGAGGAGCAGGCGAACGATGTGATCGGCTATGCAATGCGCGGCGCGCACAGCGAAATCGTCTTCGATATCGGCGATCCGATGGGGGCCAGCACCTGCGTTGCCTGTGGCGAATGTGTGCAGGCCTGTCCGACCGGCGCGCTGATGCCCAAAACCCAGATCGGCTCGCAGCAGGTCGACCGCAAGGTCGACTCGGTGTGCCCGTTCTGCGGCGTCGGATGCCTCATCACCTATAACGTGAAGGACAACCGCATCGTCAGCGTCGACGGGCGCGATGGTCCGGCCAACCACAGCCGCCTCTGCGTCAAGGGACGCTTCGGTTTCGACTATGCGCACAGCCCGCAACGCCTGACGGTACCGCTGGTAAGAAAGGCCGGCGTCGCCAAAGACCCGGCCGCCCTCAGCCGGCTGAACCGCTCGGCCGACTGGCGCGAGGTATTTCGCGAAGCGACCTGGCAGGAAGCGCTTGATCTGGCAGGGGGAAAGCTCGCCGGGCTGCGCGATACGCACGGCAAGAAGTCGCTGGCCGGGTTCGGCTCGGCCAAAGGCAGCAACGAAGAGGCCTACCTGTTCCAGAAGCTGGTGCGCACGGGCTTTGGCTCGAACAACGTCGACCACTGCACGCGCTTGTGCCACGCCTCCAGCGTCGCTGCACTGCTCGAAGGCGTCGGCTCAGGTGCGGTCAGCAACCAGGTCAACGATGTCGAGCATTCCGACCTGATTTTCGTGATCGGTTCCAACCCCACCACCAACCATCCGGTGGCGGCAACATGGATGAAGAACGCCGCCCGGCGAGGCGCACGCATCGTGCTGGCCGATCCGCGTATCACCGACATTGGCAAGCATGCCTGGCGCACGCTGCAGTTCAAGGCCGATACCGATGTGGCGCTGCTCAACGCCATGCTGCACACCATCATCGAAGAAGGGCTCGCCAACGAAGACTTTCTCGCCCGCCGCGCCGACAACTACGCGGCGCTGAAGGAAAACGTGCAGGGCTATAGCCCCGAGGCCATGGCGCCGATCTGCGGCATTCCGGCGCCCCAGATACGCGAGGTGGCGCGCGCTTATGCGACAGCGAAATCCGCCATGATTCTCTGGGGCATGGGAATCAGCCAGCACGTGCATGGCACCGACAACGCACGCTGCCTGATCGCACTGGCCACTGTGGCGGGCCAGATCGGCAAACCCGGCTCGGGCCTGCATCCGCTGCGCGGGCAGAACAACGTTCAGGGCGCCAGCGACGCCGGCCTCATCCCGATGATGTTCCCAAACTACCAGCGCGTGGACAGCGCCGCCGCCCATGCATGGTTCGAGGAGTTCTGGCAGACCCCGCTTGACGAGAAACCCGGCTACACCGTCGTCGAAATCATGCACAAGGTGCTGGCGCCCGAAAGCGATCCGCACAAGGTACGCGGCATGTACATCATGGGCGAAAACCCGGCCATGAGCGACCCTGACCTGAACCATGCCCGCCGTGCGCTGGCGAGCCTGGAGCATCTGGTTGTGCAGGACATCTTCATGACGGAAACCGCGTGGCTCGCCGACGTGGTGCTGCCCGCCACGGCCTGGCCCGAGAAGACCGGCACCGTCACCAACACCGATCGCATGGTGCAACTCGGCAAGCCGGCGCTGGCTGCGCCCGGCGAGGCGCGGCCCGACTTATGGATCATCCAGCAGTTGGCCCAACGGCTCGGGTTGGCGTGGAACTACGCCGGAGAGAGCGACGGGGTTGCTGCTGTCTACGAGGAAATGCGCCAGGCGATGCACGGCGTCATTGCCGGAATTTCGTGGGAGCGTCTGCAGCGCGAATCCAGCGTGACCTATCCCTGTCTGTCCGAAGACGACCCGGGCGCGCCCACCGTGTTCATTGATCGCTTCGCTACCGACGACGGACGTGTTCACCTGGTGCCGGCCGACATCATTCCGGCCAACGAACGGCCCGATGCCGGGTTTCCGTTTGTGCTCATTACCGGCCGCCAGCTGGAACATTGGCACACCGGCAGCATGACGCGCCGCAGCGAGGTGCTGGACGCGCTGGAGCCTGAAGCCACGGCGTCGCTGTGCGGCGCCGACTTGATGGCGCTGGACATCGCGGAGGGCGGCATCCTGACCCTGCGCTCACGGCGCGGCGCAGTGGCCTTGCGCGCCCGGCGCGACGACGGCACGCCGCAGGGTGCGGTGTTCGTTCCATTCGCCTATTACGAAGCCGCCGCCAACCTCATGACCAACGCCGCGCTGGACCCTTTCGGAAAGATTCCGGAATTCAAGTACTGCGCCATTTCTGTCGAAGCAGGTGGAACCCTTTCGCCTGACATAGGCTATGGCGTCAGCGCAACAGCAATGTCCGACTGAACCTGCCGATTGGCTTTGCACCGCTACACTGCCCGCCGATGTTCGAATTTGATTTCTCCGCTCCCAGCCGCGGCGCACCCCGGCCCTGCGTACGCGTTGCAGTCGTGATGCAGCGCGAGCGCATCGACAACCGCTGGCAGCCCTGGCGCTGGTCGCTCGCCGAGATCGTTCCGCATTCGGCCAGCTTTGGAGCGAGCCCGCGCCTGCTTGTCAAAGATGATGCCCAGGAGCGTTGGCTTCATCCCGGCTTCGAGGTGGAACTGTTCACGGACGACGCCGAAGGCTACAACCTGAACCTCACCACGCCCCAGCCGTGCTTGTGGGTTGTCTGGCGGATGGAGGAAGAGCCTGCCATCACCGAGGACTGCATCGCTGTTCCGCGCATCGTGACGCTTAGCTACAACGACGCCGGCCGTTGGCTCGACTCCCAGGAAAATGTCGAGCAGGTGCCGGCGCCGCCAGAAGTTGTTCAATGGATGCAGGAGTTCGTCGACGCGCATTTCGTGCAGGAGACCAAACGCCGCAAGCGTCCGGAAAGTTTCAAGACCCTGCAGGACCGGTTCGGCAACCCGGCGCGCGTTTCGACCGAAAAGAAATTCGGACCCGGCCATGGCTGAGGGCGCGGACGGTTTCCTCGGCCGGTGGGCGCGGCGCAAGGAGCAGGTTCGCCAGGGCAAGCCACTGGACGAGCCGGTGGTTCCTGCACAGGTGCCTCCTGGCACGGATGCCCTGAAAGCTGGCGCGGAAGCCGGCGCGGCACTATCCCCTGTGCCGCCAGCGAGCGCACATGGCGAGGCCTCCTCAACCCCCGCCGAACCTGCGAAGGTGCTGACCCTCGACGATGTGAAAGACCTGAACAAGGACTCGGACTTCAAGCCCTTCATGCAGCGCGCGGTCGAGCCCGGGGTACGCAACGCCGCCATGAAGAAGCTGTTTGCCGATCCGCACTTCAACGTCATGGACCGGCTCGACATCTACATCGACGATTACTCGCAGCCTGACCCGATCCCCGCGGCCATGTTGCGCCAGATGACGAGCGCAAAATTCCTCAAGCTCTTCGACGATGAAGAGGAAGAAGCCTCGGCAAAGGCTGCCCCGGCCGGCCTCGCACCCGGACCCGCAGCGAATGCCGCCTCGGCCGAGTCCGCAGGCACCGAGGCAACGCGGGAAAGCGCCAATACCGCTGTCGATACTTCCGTGGCACAGTCACAACCGGCTCTAGACGAGCCCGGCGTTTCGACTGATTTGCCAGACCCCACCCGATCGCAGGAGGCCACGACCTCCGCGACACGCCAGGACGAAAATGCCCACACTGATTTGCGATTGCAACCAGACGATGCCGCTGCAGCCCGAGATTCTGGGCGCGGCGCTTCATGAAGACCTGAAACTCCATTCGGCGCTGTGCCGCCGCGAAGCGGGCGCCTTCCAGAAAGCCGTGCAGAGCGGTGACGACGTGGTCGTCGCCTGCACCCAGGAAAAACGGCTTTTCGCTGAACTCGGCCAGCAGACCGAAGGCGCCGTGTCGCCGGTGAAATTCGTCAACATCCGCGAAACCGGTGGCTGGAGCCGGGACGCCAAAAACGCGATGCCCAAACTGGCGGCCCTGTTGGCCGCTGCGCATCTGCCGGATGCCGAACCGGTCTCCACCGTGACCTACAAAAGCGCGGGCCGGCTGCTGGTTATCGGCGCCGTCAACGACGCGGAGCAGGTGGCCGCGCTGGTGGCCGATGTGCTGGACGTCACTATCTTCACGCAAGGCGTCTCTCCGCGATCGGATTCGGCGCAGCCCAGCCAGGAACGCAAGTTTCCGGTTCTGAGCGGCGAGTCGCTCACGCTTAAAGGCTGGCTCGGCGCTTTCGAGTTGCGCTGGAATAAAACCAATCCCATCGACCTGGATTTGTGTACGCGTTGCAATGCCTGTGTCGACGCCTGCCCTGAAAACGCCATCGACCTGAGCTATCAGGTGGACGCTGCCAAGTGCAGCTCGCACCGCAGTTGCGTGGCTGCCTGCGGCGTTGCAGGGGCAATCGACTTCACCCGCGCGCCCCAGGCGCTGACCGAAACCTTTGACATCGTGCTCGACCTCGGCGCCGAGCCGCTCTTGCAGATGCATGCCTTGCCGCAGGGCTATTTTTCGCAGCCCGCCTTTGCGGGCCTGGCGACGCCCGGCCTGTTGCCCATGGTCGTGAAAATGCGTGACCTGGTGGGCGAGTTCGACAAGCCCAAATTTTTCGACTACAAGCAAAAGCTCTGCGCGCACAGCCGCAACGAAACCATCGGCTGCAACGCATGCGTCGAGATCTGTTCCGCCGAGGCTATCAGCAGCGAAAAAGACCGCAAGCAAATCAAGGTCAATCCCAACCTGTGCGTAGGCTGCGGTGCGTGCACCACGGTCTGCCCGACTGGCGCGCTGACCTACGCCTACCCCCGCGCCAGCGAGCAAGGCGTTCGGATCAAGACCCTGCTGACCACCTATGCCAAGGCCGGCGGCCGCCATGCCAGCCTGTTGCTCCACAGTCAGGAAGCCGGTCAGCGAGCCGTCGAGGCTCTCGGGCGGGAAGCCAGGCTGGACAAAGGCGTGCAGGGCGTTGCGGCCAGCATGATGCCCCTGGCTCTCTGGCACACCGCCAGTATGGGGCTGGACCTCTGGCTCAGCGCCATTGCGCTGGGCGCCCGCCACATCGTGGTGCTGCTGACCGACGAAGAAGCGCCAGCTTACCGCGCTGGCCTGGCCAGCCAGATGGCCGTAGCGCAGGCCCTGCTCAACGGCATGGGATACGCCGGCACGCACTTGCATCTACTGCAGGTGGCGGGAGCGCCAACTGCCGCGGCGCTGAAAGAGCTCGATACAAGCCTGCAACGCATCTCCGCGCTCACGCCTTCGGTGCCCGCCGTGCCGGCCCGCTTTGCGGTGTCACAGGAAAAGCGCGCTACGCTGGACTTTGCAATCGACCATTTGCTGGCCCAGGCGCCACAGCCTGTGGCCGAGTCCATTGCCCTCCCGGCTGACGGCGCTCCGTTCGGCAACCTGATCGTCGACAAAAACGCCTGCACCCTGTGCCTGAGTTGCGTCAGTGCCTGCCCGGCCGGCGCGCTGCAGGACAACCCGGAAATGCCGCAGCTCAAGTTCATCGAAAAGAACTGCGTGCAGTGCGGCTTGTGCGCCACCACCTGCCCCGAGGACGCCATCACCCTGCAGCCTCGCCTGTTGACCACGCCCGAACGCAAGTCGGCCCGCGTGCTCAACGAGACCCAGCCCTACGCGTGCATTCGCTGCGCCAAGCCCTTCGGCACGCTCAAGGCTGTTGAAAACATGCTGGGCAAGCTGGCTGGCCACGCGATGTTCCAGGGCGCCGCCGCCGAGCGCCTGAAGATGTGCAGCGACTGCCGCGTCATCGATATCTATTCCGCCGACAACGAACTCAAGATCACGGATTTCTGATGGCCGAGAACCTTTCCATGCCTTTGTCCGCGTCGCCCGGGCTCATGTCCTCGGCCCTGGACGAGGAAACCGCCCGCGCCGAGATTTACGGCCTCCTGTCCGCCTTGTATTACGCGCCCCCAACCGACGCCATGCTCGAGGGCATCCGGGTTGCTGTTACCGAGGCTCCGGCCGCCGGCGCCGTGCTTGAAGCCAGTTGGCAGGACCTCGTAGCGGGCGCGCGGACGCGCTCGATCGATGAGATCAAAGGCGAGTTCGACGCGCTTTTCGGCGGCGTTGGCAAGCCCGAGGTGTACGTCTTTGCTTCTCATTACCTGAGCGGTTTTCTCAATGAAAAGCCGCTGGCTGCCCTGCGCGGCGACCTCGCCGATCTCGGTCTGGCGCGCGACGATTCGATGCCCGAGACGGAAGACCACATCGCCTACGTCTGCGAAGTGATGCGCTACCTCATCGCTGGCGACGACGTGGCAGTGGCCAACCTCACGCGCCAGCGCGAATTTTTCGCCCGGCATGTCCAGCCTTGGGCAACGCTGATGTGCGAGTCGATCACAGCCCATCCGAAAGCGCGCTTTTATGGTGGTGTGGCGCGTTTCACCCAGGCCTTCATCAGCGTCGAGGCCCAAGGCTTCGACATGCTTGACTGAAAGCCTGCCCTGTGTCTTTTTTAACAGACGAACCCTTGATCACCATTGGTTGGAAATGGTTTTTTAGTTTCGGTGTTTTCCCTGATTTGTCCTACTTTGGAACCCTGTTTGCCGCCGATGCACCATTGCGTGGCATACCATCCACAGAAGGCGAATAGCTCGACCATTTTCCGGAGCACTTTTTATGCAAGACAGCCAACCCAAACCTTCCCGCCGCGGATTCTTCTTTGGCGCAGCAGCCACGGGCGCAGCGGCCGCCGCCGTCGTGGCGCTCCCCGGCATCCAGGCGCCGGAAGCGCCCGCTGCCGAGGTGAAGCCCGCGCCTGAAAAGGGCGGCGGCTATCACCTGTCCGAACACGTCAAGCGCTACTACAAGACCACCTTGGTCTGACCCGCTTTTCCGATTCACCTTCAACGGAGAGCTCCATGCTGCTCACGAAAAAATCTTCGGCCCCCCATCGCAACCTCACGGCTGGCGCGACATCGAACCGCTTTGTGCAAAGCCTGTCGCGCGGGCTCGGCAACGCGCTTCCCACCATGGACCGCCGCGCCTTTCTGCGTCGTTCCGGAATGGGCGTCGGAGTCGGTCTGGCAGCGACCCAGCTCACGCTGGTGAAAAAAGCCCAGGCCGCAGATCCGGCCAAGGCGGGTGACGGTAGCGGCAAGCTCGAAGTCAAGCGCACGGTCTGCACGCATTGCTCGGTCGGCTGCGCGGTCGATGCCGTGGTGCAAAACGGCGTGTGGGTCCGGCAGGAGCCGGTGTTCGACTCTCCTATCAATTTGGGTGCCCACTGCGCC
Organism: Pseudomonadota bacterium; assembly: GCA_040385065.1. Classification (GTDB taxonomy): domain Bacteria; phylum Pseudomonadota; class Gammaproteobacteria; order Burkholderiales; family Burkholderiaceae_C; genus Polaromonas. Next base: position 109,999 of record JAZKIC010000023.1, on the reverse strand, counting down.
AAGGGCGCGGCCTTGCGCGAGCACGGCCACGGCGAGTTCCGCCTGCGCTACCCCATGAAGTTGGTCAACGGCAAGTACGAGCGCATCAGCTGGGACACCGCCTTGAACGAAATCAGCGCCCGCATGCTCGACCTGCGCAAGGCAAGCGGCCCCGATTCGGTTTACTGGGTGGGTTCCTCCAAACACAACAACGAGCAGGCGTACCTGATGCGCAAGTTCGTGAGTTTCTGGGGCACCAACAACACCGATCACCAGGCGCGCATCTGCCACTCCACCACGGTGGCTGGCGTCGCGAATACCTGGGGCTACGGCGCCATGACCAATTCGTACAACGACATGCAGAACTCGAAGGTCGCGCTGTACATCGGCTCCAACGCCGCCGAAGCGCACCCGGTGAGCATGCTGCACATGTTGCACGCCAAGGAAACCGGCTGCAAGATGATCGTGGTCGATCCGCGCTTCACGCGCACGGCAGCAAAGGCCGACGAATACATCCGCATCCGCTCTGGCTCGGACATTCCTTTCCTGTTCGGCATGCTGTATCACATCTTCAAGAACGGCTGGGAAGACACCAAGTACATCAACGACCGCGTCTATGGGATGGACAAGGTCAAGGCCGACGTTATGGCCAAGTGGACACCGGACAAGGTCGAGGAAGCCTGCGGCGTACCTGAAGCACAGGTTTACAAGGCCGCTGAAATGATGGCCAAGAACCGGCCCTCGACCATCGTCTGGTGCATGGGCCAGACGCAGCACACCATCGGCAATGCCATGGTGCGTGCCTCGTGCATCCTGCAGCTGGCGCTGGGCAATGTCGGCGTTTCGGGTGGCGGCACCAATATTTTCCGCGGCCACGACAATGTGCAAGGCGCGACCGACGTCGGCCCCAACCCTGACTCCCTGCCTGGCTACTACGGCCTGGTCGAAGGTTCGTGGAAACACTTCGCCAAGACCTGGGGCGTGGACTTCGAATGGATCAAGGGCCGCTATGCATCGCCCGCCATGATGGGCAAGCCCGGCATCACGGTGTCCCGCTGGATCGATGGCGTGCTCGAGAAGAACGAACTCATCGACCAGGACCCGAACCTGCGCGCCATGGTCTTCTGGGGCCATGCCCCGAACTCGCAAACGCGTGGCCTCGAGATGAAGCGGGCGATGGACAAGCTTGACTTGCTCGTCGTGATCGACCCGTATCCGTCAGCCACGGCCGCCATGGCAGCAATGCCCGGCAAGCCGGAAGACCTGAACCCCAACCGTGCCGTTTACCTGCTGCCGGCGGCAACCCAGTTCGAGACCAGCGGTTCGGTGACTGCATCCAACCGTTCGCTCCAGTGGCGCGAAAAGGTGATCGAGCCCCTGTGGGAAAGCCGCTCGGACCACATGATCATGCATCAGTTCGCAGAGAAGTTCGGCTTTGCCAAAGAGCTCTCCAAAAACTTCAAGATGCAAAAGGTCAAGGGCATGGACGAGCCCGTGCCGGAAGACATCCTGCGCGAAATCAACAAATCCGTGTGGACCATCGGCTACACCGGCCAGAGTCCTGAGCGCCTGAAGGCCCACATGCGCAACATGCACATGTTCGACGTCAAGACGCTCAAGTCCAAGGGCGGCAAAGACAAGGAAACCGGCTACGACACCACAGGTGACTATTTCGGCCTGCCGTGGCCCTGCTTCGGCACTCCGGAGCTCAAGCACCCGGGCTCGCCCAACCTGTACGACACCTCCAAGCACGTCATGGAAGGCGGCGGTAACTTCCGCGCCAACTTTGGCGTTGAGCGCGAAGGCAAGAGCCTGCTGGCAGAAGACGGCTCGCATTCCAAGGGTGCTGACATCACCACGGGCTACCCTGAACTCGACCACGTCCTGCTCAAGAAGCTCGGCTGGTGGGACGAGCTCACGGACGTCGAGAAAGTGGCTGCCGAGGGCAAGAACTGGAAGACTGATTCCTCGGGCGGCATGATCCGCGTGTTCATGCAGGGCCATGGTTGCCATCCCTTCGGCAACGCGAAGGCGCGCGCTGTCGTGTGGAACTTCCCCGATGCCATCCCGCAGCACCGCGAGCCGCTGTATGGCAACCGCGCCGACCTGCAGGCCAAGTACCCGACGCACGACGACAAAAAAGCGTTCTGGCGCCTGCCGACGCTCTTCAAGTCCATCCAGGAAAAGAACATGGTGGACAAGATCCACGAGAAGTTCCCCCTGGTCATGACCTCGGGCCGGTTGGTCGAGTACGAAGGCGGCGGAGAAGAAACACGCTCCAACCCCTGGCTGGCCGAACTGCAGCAGGAGATGTTCATCGAGATCAACCCCAAGGTGGCGTCCGAAAAAGGCATCCGCAACGGCGACCGCGCCTGGGTCAGTACGCCAACGGGTGCGCGTCTCAACGTGCAGGCGATGGTGACACCCCGCGTCGGCCCTGACACGGTCTTCATGCCCTTCCACTTTTCGGGGCGCTGGCAAGGTGCGGACATGCTGGCCTACTACCCGGCCGGTGCGGCGCCTGTCGTGCGCGGCGAGGCCATCAACACGGCCACCACTTACGGTTACGACAGCGTGACGATGATGCAAGAGACGAAGACCACGGTCTGCAACGTCGAAAAAGCCTAAGGATAAAAAATGGCACGGATGAAATTTGTCTGCGACGCCGAGCGTTGCATCGAGTGCAACGGCTGCGTCACAGCCTGCAAGAACGAAAACGAGGTGCCCTGGGGCGTTAACCGCCGCCGTGTGGTGACCCTCAACGACGGGGTGCCCGGTGAAAAATCCATCTCGGTGGCCTGCATGCACTGCAGCGACGCACCTTGCATGGCTGTTTGCCCGGTCAACTGCTTTTACCGCACCGACGAGGGCGTCGTGCTGCATGACAAGGACGTCTGCATCGGTTGCGGCTACTGCTCCTACGCCTGCCCCTTCGGTGCACCGCAGTTCCCCACGTCCGGCACATTCGGTGTGCGCGGCAAGATGGACAAGTGCACGTTCTGCGCCGGTGGACCAGAAGTCAACGGCAGCCAGGCCGAGTTCGAGAATTACGGGCGCAACCGCCTGGCCGAAGGCAAGCTCCCCGCTTGCGCCGAGCAGTGCTCGACCAAGGCCCTGCTCGCCGGTGACGGTGACATGGTCGCGGATATTTTCCGCAACCGCGTCGTGCAGCGTGGCAAGGGTGCTGAAGTCTGGGGCTGGGGCACGGCTTACGGTTCGCAGCAAGCCGGCAAACCCGCGAACGGAGTCAAATCATGATGCGCATCGCTTTGAGTCTGGTCGCATTGATGGCGCTGGCAGCTTGCGGCGACAAACCGCAAACCACCACGGGCTCCCGTCGTGATGTACCCGTGTTCGAGGGCACCAGCAACCCCTACAACGCGCCCGGTTGGAAGGCAGGCGACAAGAAAGCCTGGGAGCAGCAGCTCCGCGCTCGCGGTCAGTACGGCCAGAACGAATACACCCGCGTCAACTAGACCAGAGGTCCGTCCATGCAACACCCATCGAAAGCGCTGGCGGCGCTGCTTGTCGCCCTTGCGGGCTGGTCGAGCAGCGTGTGGGCGCAGGCCCCCGCGGCGACCGCCCCAGCAGCTGCCCCCGCAGTAGTCGCACCTGCGTCGGCTTCGGCTGGCGGCATCCAGAGCGCCAACATCTTTGAAGTCAAGCCCGAAGCCAGCGAAATGCCGGGCTACGCCGAGCAAAACAATGGTCAGCGCGCCAAGGTCCAGCCAGGCAACAACGCGCCCATGTGGCGCGCGGTTGGCGCCGGTGTTACGGGCTACAGCAGCCTGCCCGTGTCGCAGGCACCCGAAGCGGGCAACCTGATCCAGCCCTTTGTTCAATACCCCGGCTCGCGCCTGACCAACGCCGGTGAAGCCTGGCGGCAGGTTCGCAACAACTGGCTCATCCCTTACGGGGGCGCACTGCTGTTGATCGTGCTCGGTGCGATTGCGCTCTTTTACGTGTCCAAGGGGACGATTCGCCAGCACGGCGCGAACACCGGACGCAAGATCGAGCGCTTTACACCTTTCGAGCGCTCTGCCCACTGGTCAAACGCGATCGCTTTCGTGATCCTTGCGGTGTCGGGCATCGTGATGGCGTTCGGCAAGTTCTTCCTGCTGCCGGTGATGGGGCTCACGCTTTTCGGCTGGCTTTCGTACGCCCTTAAGAACATGCACAACTTTGCCGGCCCGGTGTTTGCCGTGTCACTCTTCATCATCTTCGTGACTTTTGTGCGAGACAACCTGCCCAAGGCAGGCGATTTGCGCTGGTTGCTCAAGGGCGGTGGACTGCTGAGCGGCAAGGAGGTGCCGTCCCATCGATTCAATGCAGGCGAAAAGCTGGTCTTCTGGGGTGGGGTGTTTTTCCTGGGCATCATCGTGGTGGCCTCGGGCCTCTTCCTCGACAAGCTCCTGCCGACCTTCATCTACGAGCGGGGCAGCATGCAGATCGCTCACATGATCCATGCGGTTGCCACCGTGCTCATGATGGCGATGTTCATCGGCCATATCTACATTGGCACCATCGGCATGGAAGGCGCCTATGACGGCATGAAAACCGGTTACGTCGACGAGACGTGGGCCAAGGAACACCACGAGTACTGGTACGACGATATTGCCGCTGGCAAGATCCCGGCGCAGCGTACGCAACCTTTGCCTCCGAGCCAGACGGCTCAGGCTTGAAACGAGCGAGGACTACTTTCATGAAAAAACTCACCATCGCAGCGCTTTTGCTGAGCACTACCGTGATCGCGAGCGCCAAGCTGCCCGCGCTGTCGGACGAAGCGAAAGCCAAGGCTGCCGAGGCCGCCGCCAAGACCGCCTGGTCTGGCAAGGTCGACGGCTATCTGCTGTGCAAATACCAGGACAAGGTCGCGGCTTCCTATTACAAGACAGCCAAGGCCAGCGGTAAGGAAGCCAAGCCCGCCAAGGAAACACCGCCCTGCGCGGATCCAGGACCTTTCGCATACACGCCGCCGGATCCCAAGCCCATCGAAGCTTCGGGCGCGCATTCGCCAGCCACCAATGCCGTGAGTCCACCCAGCACGAACGCACCCGCTGCGGCGGTGATTCCGGGCAAAAAGTCCTGACCTGCGGAACGATCAGCGACTCAATCCCTTCCCTCCCGTTACGGGACAAAAAGCCGACGCTGCAAAGGGTCGGCTTTTTTCTGCCCGCGTTTCCGGTAGGCTGACGCCATGGCGAACACACCGACTCTCCCATTACCCCATTCACCCCAACCGCCCCAATTGCCTCGACTGACCAGCGCCAGCGCGCCGCTGACCTGTGAGGTAGAGGCCTTCAACGAGTTCGGTGAGCGGCAGCTTGTGGCGATTCCGGCCGAGCGGGCGCTTACCGTGTACGTGGACAAGCGCGAACTCGTGACGCTGATGACGTTGGGTGCACATCCCGAATTGCTGGTGCTGGGCTACCTGCGAAACCAGCGCCTCGTCACCTCGCCCTTCGACATCGAGTCCATCACCGTCGATTGGGAAGTCGGCGCGGCCGCCGTGAAAACACGGGGGGGCATTCAGGACATCGAAGAAAAAACGTCACGTCGCGTCGTAACGACCGGTTGTGGGCAGGGAAGCGTTTTTGGCGGACTGATGGACGAGGTGGACCAGATCGTCTTGCCCGCGGACGCCCGCTTGTCCCAGCGCCAGCTCTACGCGCTGGTCAACACGATCCGGCTCAAGGAAACCACGTACAAGTCCGCAGGCTCCGTGCATGCCTGCGCGCTGTTTCGCACGGCAGGCGATAGCTGCGACATGCTGCTGTTCGTCGAGGACGTCGGCCGGCACAACGCGCTTGACACGATTGCGGGGTGGATGTGGGTGGGTGGAGCCCCCACGCTTGTCACTTCGTGTACTGCGCTGCCCCCCGAGGGGGCGCTGGAGGGTGGAGCCCCCACGCTCGGCACTGACGTGTCCTCGCTGCCCCCCGAGGGGGCGTTGCGCCTGCGGCCCGGCGAAGCCGGTTCCGCGGCCCCTGCTGGCCTGGAGAAGGCCGCAGCGCTGCTCCCGGACGGGCCGATGCGCCCGAGCTCTGCTCCGGGCACGGCTTCAGGCGAAGGCGGTCTGGTGTTCTACACCACCGGCCGGCTGACGAGCGAGATGGTGATCAAGTCTGCGCAGATGGGGGTGCCTGTCGTGGTGTCGCGCAGTGGCATGACCCAGATGGGTCATCAGATCGCGACGCAGTTGGGCTTGTGTGCGATTGGCCGGGCGACGAATAAGCGGTTTGTTTGCTACGCGGGGGCTGAGCGGTTCGATTTCGAGCCAGGTCTTGCGGGGCGCGCCGAGACGCCTGCAACTGCAGAGTAGCCTTGCCTGGGCGCACAGCCCCGCCGCGCTCCGGTTAATCGTTCTGGGCTATCGTCGCGGTATGGCTCCTCTTTTTATCCAACTCGGCTGGCGCACCTTGATGCGCGACCTGCGCGCCGGTGAATTGCGTCTTTTGATCCTGGCCGTAGCGCTGGCCGTGGCTGCACTGACAGCGGTCGGGTTCTTTGCCGACCGCCTCAAGGGAGGCTTGCAGCGCGATGCGCGCCAGCTGCTCGGTGGCGACGTGATCATCAGCAGCGACAAACCCACGCCACCGTCGTTTGCGGCCAAAGCACAGGCGCTGGGCCTGAGTTCGACGGTAACTGTCACTTTTCCCACCATGGCCAGGGCGCGCGACGAAGAGGGCGGCGCGAGCAAGTTGGTAGGCTTCAAGGCCGTTGGGCCCGGTTACCCGTTGCGGGGAAGTTTGCGCATTGCCGACGCGCCTGGTGCGCCGGAGCGGTCCACGCGCGACATCCCCGCGCCCGGCACCGTCTGGGTCGACCCCACGCTCACGGACGCGTTGGGTCTGGTGGTCGGGCAGGCGCTCCTGCTGGGCGATGCGCGTTTAACGATCGCCAAAATCATCGCCAATGAACCCGACCGCGGCGGTGGCTTCATCAGCTTCTCGCCGCGGGTTATGTTGAACGAGGCGGATGTCCCTGCGACGGCGCTGATCCAGCCAGCCAGCCGCACCAACTACCGCTTTGCGGCCGCCGGAGAGGATGCGAGGGTGCGTGAATTTCTGGCGTGGGCACAGGCCGAGGTCAACAAGCCGGGTGTGCGCGGGCTGCGCGTCGAGTCACTCGACAGCGGCCGTCCCGAAATGCAGCAGACGCTGGACCGCGCCGAGAAATTCCTCAGCCTGGTGGCGCTGCTGGCGGCACTGCTCAGTGCGGTGGCCGTGGCGATCGTGGCGCGCGGTTTCGCCGCCAGCCATCTGGACGATTGCGCCATGCTACGCGTGCTGGGCCAGCCGCAGCGGAACATCGCGCTGGCCTACACCTTCGAGTTCGTCGTCGTCGGGCTGGTGGCCAGTGCGCTGGGTGTGCTGATCGGCTTTGGCGTGCACTATGCCTTCGTCCTGCTCCTTGCGGGACTGGTCGAAAGCACGCTGCCGGCGGCCACGCTGTGGCCCGCGCTGTTCGGCATGGGCATGGGCCTCACGTTGCTGCTGGCCTTCGGTTTGCCACCCGTGCTTCAGCTTGCCCAGGTGCCGCCGTTGCGGGTCATCCGGCGCGATGTCGGCAACCTCAAGCCGGCGTCTATGCTGGTGCTCGGTGTGGGGGTGCTGGGTTTCGCGGCCTTGCTGCTTGCCGCCAGCAGCGACCTCAAGCTAGGGCTGATCGCGGTGGGCGGCTTTGCTGGCGCGGTGCTGCTTTTTGCGGTCACGAGCTATTTGGCCGTGCGCCTGCTGCGCGCCAGCGTCAACGAGACCACCGCACCGCGCTGGCTGGTGCTGGCAACCCGGCAGATATCGGCCCGGCCCGCCTACGCCGTGGTGCAGGTAAGCGCACTGGCGGTGGGTCTGCTGGCGCTGGTGCTGCTGGTGCTGCTGCGTACCGACCTCATCAGCAGCTGGCGGCAGGCAACACCACCCGACGCGCCCAACCGCTTCGTCATCAATGTGCAGCCCGAGCAATCCGCGCCCTTCCAGCAGGCGCTAAAGGACGGCGGGGTGATGAAGTACGACTGGTATCCCATGATTCGCGGTCGCCTCGTCGCCGTGAACGACAAGCTCGTCAAGCCCGAGGATTACACCGACGAGCGCGCCCAGCGCCTGGTCGACCGCGAGTTCAACCTGTCCAACACGGCGGTGCAACCGCCGCACAACCAGATCGTCGCGGGACGCTGGACGGCCGAAGAAAAAGGCGGGGTCAGTGTTGAAGACGGGCTGGCCAAGACGCTCGGGCTCAAGCTGGGCGACAGCCTGCGTTTCGACATCGGTGGCCAGCTCAGCGAGGCCCGCATTACGAGCTTGCGCAAGGTCGACTGGGGCTCGATGCGCGTCAATTTCTTCGTCATCTACCCGGTCAGCGAAATGGCGGACGTGCCAGTCACTTACATCAGCGCGTTTCGCGCACCCGAACGCGCAGTGTCCACCGCCAGCCTGAACGGCCGGCCGGTGAGTTTCGACAACCAGCTGGTGCGCGCCTTTCCGAACATCACCAATGTCGACATGACCAGCACCATTGGCCAGGTGCAACGCGTGCTGGACCAGGTCATCAGGGCGGTGGAGTTTCTCTTCGGCTTCACGCTTGCGGCCGGGCTCGTCGTCTTGTTCGCTGCGGTGACGGCCACGCGCGAGGAGCGCGCACGCGAGTTCGCGATCATGCGCGCCGTCGGTGCCCGTGCGTCGCTGTTGCGCCAGGTGCAGCGTGCCGAACTGGCAGGCGTTGGCATGCTCGCGGGCTTCCTGGCTTCCGTTGCGGCGGTGGCTGTGGGCTGGGGCCTGGCGAAGTATGTGTTCGATTTCGCATGGACCGCCTCCTGGACCGTGCCGGTGCTGGGCAGCCTGGCGGGTGCGCTGCTGGCGCTGGCCGCCGGGTGGTGGGGCTTACGATCGGTGCTCAGGACTCCCGTGGTCGAAACGCTCCGGCAGGCGCAGTAGACGCAGTAGACGCAGTAGACGCACCAGGCGCAGCACAACCACTTAACGAAAAAGCGCGATAGCCGCAATGACCTGCAGATGACTTCAACCCAAGACCCTCAACGCCCTCAAGTTGCTGGTTCCGCTGCGCATTCATCCGCCCCTGCCACGGTGACCCCGTTCGACCTCATCGGCGGCGAGCCAGCCGTGCACGCCCTAGTCGAGCGTTTCTATGACCTCATGGACCTGGAGCCAGGCTACGCCGAACTACGTGCTGCACACGGCAGCGAACTGGCCAACGCGCGGCAACGGCTGTCGTGGTTCCTTTCAGGCTGGCTGGGCGGGCCACAGCATTATGTGGAACGCTTCGGGCACCCGCGCCTGCGCATGCGCCACATGCCGTTTTCGATCGGCATCGCCGAGCGAGACCAATGGCTGGCCTGCATGGACCAGGCGATGCGTGAAACCGGCGTCGAAGCTGGCTTGCGCGAAAAGCTCAAGGCCTCCTTCTTCCAGACTGCCGACTGGATACGCAACCGCGGCGCCTGACGGTCTTCTGCGCCCAGAATTCTCAGCACTGCGCCAGCAGCACCACCAGCGCACCCGCCCCGCCTTCTGCCGGCCGGGCCTGTGCAAACGCCAGCACTTCCTTTTTCTGAATCAGCCAGCCCTGCACCCGACCTTTGAGGACCGGCGTCTTGCCGGGCGAGCCCAGGCCCTTGCCGTGAACGATGCGAACGCAGCGCCAGCCGCGCGTTTTCGCATCGCGCAGGAAATCCGCCAGCGCCTCGCGTGCATCCTCGCGCCGGAAACCGTGCAGGTCGAGTTGGCCTTGAATGCTCCAGCCGCCGCGCCGGAGTTTGCGCACCACGTCCGGCCCCATGCCAGGACGCCGAAAGCTCAGCGCCTCGTCGGTGTCCAGCAGAGTGTCGACATCGAACTCGTCGGAAATCGCCTCCCGCATGACGGCCAGCTCGTCGAGCTGTTGCTGAACCGGCACGGGCGCGGGCTGCGCAATCGACAGTGCCGCGCGTTGGTCGGGGTGGTGCCGGCGCGGCAGCGGCTTCACAGGGCCGACCGTGCGCGAGAAAAGCTCCTTTTCGGCCTGCAGCTTGCGGGCGGCGGCGCGTTTGGCGGCCTGAACTTCGGCCGCATGCCGCGCGCGATCCTGGATTTGCTGCTGCAGGGCCTTGAGGCCCTGCAATTCCTTGATGGCGGGAGATTTCATGCCACGACTTTAGGGCAATCGGCGCTCGTCCATCAGCGTTGCCGGAGTACCGCATGCAGCGTAGGGCCGGGCCGGCCTCCGAGCGGGCCTGCCACGCCCGGCCTTCATCTTTGGACAGCATGGGCCGCAAAGAAGAGGATCTGGCTGGCCATGAGCGGCGTGAGGTCGTGCGGATACCTCGGCGCAGCGACCTCCATCAGGTCGACGCCTGCCAGCGGCCGGCGCTGCGCCACCTCCAGGATCAGGTCTTCGAGCATTTCGGGCCGGACTCCGCCCCAGCTCAGGCACGGCGTTCCCGGCGCCTGGCTGGGGTCGACCACGTCTATGTCGATCGAGACATAAACGGGCCCGGGCGGCAGGCGGTCCAGCCTGGCCGTCAGCGCATCCGGCTTCCGCATCCACGCCTCGGCGCTGACGACCTCGACGCCATGCGCCTCGAGCGCTCCCACCCGGCTGCACGGAACTATTCCGCGCAAGCCGCATAGGAGGATTTTTTCGACCTGATTCCCGCTTGCCACATGGCGCAGCCAGTTGCCGTGGTTGAGAGGCTCTCCCTGCTCGTCGAAGTCGTCATGCGCATCGAGCACCAGCAGCGTCGCGGGAGGATGCGCGAGGGCCGGCAGAATGGCCGCCGACAGACCGTGATCGCCCCCTATGAAAAACGGTGTGGCGTGCAATTGCCGCTGCCGCAAGTCGGCCAGGGCTTGCTTGAGTGCGTTGCCAATGGTGGTGTAACTGGCCAGCGCCGGGCAGCCGAGATCGCCGAGGTCCAGCAGCGGCCGGGGCGCGAATGAACGTTGTGCCCGAAAGCTGTACCAGCCCGATTTCAGCGAAGGCAGTGCGAGCGCCTGTGAAGCGCTGCGCACAGCCGCAGGCCCGACTGCTGTGCCCAGGCCCGGTCCGGCCGCCACATCCCAGGGAAGGCCGAGAAACGCGGCGCCGGCCTCTGCACTCGGGCTGCCACCGTCCGCCGAAAGTCTCGATGCGCCGAACAACGGTGGCTCAGGAAGGAAAAATGGTGCGAGCCGCTCATCGTCGCTCTCCGGTTCCAGCACCCCGAGGGCCAGCAGTGTTGCGCGTGCAGCCTCGTAGCGAACCCGCGCGATCAGGTCATCTTGTGGCGGTGCAGGCGAGGTTAGTACAGCGGTCTGCTCAGGGGACAGCTGCAGTGACCCGCCTGCATGGTGCACCGCAGCCTGACCATCCGGATGGCCGGTCTCCAGCACGACTTCAGGTGACAGCCGCGCCCAGATCTTCGTCACGCGGCACCTCTCCCAACTCGATGAGCCGAGCCCGGGCAACCTCGTTCTGAACAGAATCCCGCGCCACCAGCTCGCGCACCGCCTGCCGGGCCGCCGCGCTTGCAAAGGCCGTAGTGCACAGTTCACAGATGTGCCTGGCTTGTTGCCCCACCTCGACATGTACGCCTTCGGCCGCAATTTTTCGCAGCAATGCCTTGGGACCGATGGCGCGAATGAAGTTGAGTGCGGTATTCGCCTCGGCGTCGGCCTGGATGTCGGCCAGGCGTGTAGTGCGCAGGTCACCGAGGTAAAGCGGCGAGTCGCGCGACATCTGCATGGAAGGCCCGCAACAGGCGAACACTGAACCGTCGGGCGCCACCACGGGCGTATCCGCCACGCGGCACGGTTCTGCGAGCGCATCTTCAGGCATCTCGAAAAGCTGGGTCAAAGGGATCAGCTTTCTGGCCCTGCCCAGAGCCATGACAGGCTGGGCTTCGACGGTGTCGAGATGCCGAAGCGATGCACCCAGGCTCGCGCGGGTTTCTGTGAGCTCGCCCGCCGCATCCTGCAGGTAGCTCACGCGTACCAGGACCGTCTTGCCCAACTCGACGCAGGCGTGAACGACATGGCGCACGTATTCCGGCGAGACAAATTCTCGGTGAAAGCGGTCGGTGCTGATCCCGATCTTCGTGATGCCCGGGTAACGCTGCAGCACGCGAACTGCCGCCTCTCCGGATGTTCCCCACGAGGCGTTGGTCATGACCGCGCACTCGAGGCCGTTCGCGGCGGCCGCATCGGAGGCGGCCAGAAGCAATTTGCGTTCGACGAAAGGCTCTCCACCGGTCAGGCAAATCTTGCGCGTCCTGCCGAGTGCCGCGAGCGCGGCGATCCAGCCGCACAACTCGGCTTCACCCATCCGGCTCACGCACTCGGGGGCGCTTTCGGGCATGCAGTGCGCGCAGCGAATGTTGCACCGATCGGTGATGTGAAAGGCGACCGTATCGAAGAGGGCGCTTGGGCTGTCGAGCATGGCTGTTCCAAAACGTCAGGCCGCGTGCAGGTGCGGCGCGGTAGACGGTTGATGCGCAGGCGCAGTGGCTCGATACGGCATGAGGTGCAAGACCTGCATGCACACCAGGCGCCGCAGCGCCGTGGCGGCGGTGGCGAACGCGTCCACGTCGAAGTCAGGCGAAGCGGTTGTGCTCGAGAGCATCGACGCGATGTCGTCGATGCTGGACTTGCCGTCGCACGCGATAAAACAGGCTCGCTCATCGGCGCCGAGCTCGACCTCCACGCCCGACCGCTGGCTGAAGACGCAGCAGGCTTGCGCAGAATCCGACAGCTCGCAGTCGCTGCGGTCAGGAATCCATTCCAGCCAGTCGCTGGCCTTCCCAAGGTCGTCCACCGCCCGCCACCGGCCATAGAGCTTGTCGTACCCGAGGTACGAGAGCTGCAGCAGGCTGTGCGCGCCAGACGCACCCCCCAGAAGCACGGAGCGGGTGGCATAGATTTCACCGAACCGGGCTATGGCGTCGTCGTGCAGCGCCTCTGCCTCGGCGCGGCTCATACCCGACAGCGGCACAAAGTCCAGCGAGGCCAGCAGGTTGCCCTCCATCGGTGTCGAAATTGCTGTAACTTGATACCGCTCGGGGTCTTTGTAGATGGGTGTGTCCTTGTAAAGCGAAAAAGTGCCAAAGCCGATTGAAGCGATTTGATGCTCATGCTCCAGCAGGTAGCGGATGGTCGAAGAGGCTTCCTCGGCCGTTTCTCCCGGCAGGCCGATGAAAGTCTGCAGGTTGACGGCGATCCCCGCATCGGCACACGCCTTCAGGATGAGCTGGTCGGTCTCGACCTTGTTGTGCTTGTGCATGAGATCGAGGACACGCTGCGAAGCCGACTCGAATCCAAAAATGAGTTCCCGACAACCGCCGCGATAAATCGCATCCATGAATTCGCGCGTCATCGGCTTTTCCAGCCGCGCCTCGGCTTGCCAGGTTGCGGAAGGTAGCGACTCCTCGACCACGCGCGCCACCTCCAGCATGTTCTTCATGGGAACGGCGTCGTCACACAGAAAAAAGCGCTTCGCCCCGTGGCGCTGGTGGAGAGTCATGAGGTTTTCGGCAACGTCGGTGCGGGACAGCGGCCGGTAGACGGTCCTTGTCTGGCGCGAAACGTCGCAAAAGGTGCACTTGCCGTAGTAGCAGCCGCGTGTCGTAGGCATGAGCAGCACAGGCTCGGGCGAGAAATACGCCTCCAGGTCGAGCCCGCGGTAGTCGGGGCAGGGCAGGTGCGCGAAGTCTTCGGTAAAGCAGGTGTCGCCGTACACCGTGGCACCGCGTTCGCGACGGATCAGGTTCGGTGTCGGCCCCAGCGGTGTGTCGTAAGCCAGTGATTCGACGAGATTGAGGAGCGCGGTTTCACCCTCGCCGACGACAAAGTAGTCGGCGAAATCGAACCAGTCTGCATCGCTGATGAGGTGGTCTTCCATGCGTGCCAGCACCGCGCCACCCATCACCACCTGGAGCGCAGGGGCGGCCGCCTTCAGCATTCGCGCGAGCGTGAACGCAGGAACCATTTGAAAGTGATAAGTCACCGAGATGCCGACGAGCAGTGGCCGCTGCTCCAGTACGGACGGAATCACTTCGGTTTTGAAATAGTCGTGGAAGGCGTTGGACTGGCCCGGGGTAGTCGCCCTGAAAATACCCTCCTTGCTGTAGTCGATGTCGCCGAGGTAGTTGTTCGGGGTCAGCAGCGTCGGGTGGTGCGGCAATGAAAATACGTCGCACGCCAGCGCCATCAGGCGGCAAGCCCAGCGATAGCGCTCGAGGTTCTCGAATGAAGCCTGGCTGCGCATCACGGCTGCCGCCGTGTCGATGTGGTGGCTGAGAAATTCGACGGCCAGCGCCAGGCGGGACCGGCGTGCCAGAAAAGTTTTGCGGTGCGCTTCAGGCAGCGCATCGACTCGCAGGCGCTGCGCCTGTGCGAATGCGCTGCGCAGGCTTTTTTCTGTGCAAATGTGGTTGAAGGCTTCGATGCCGACGTCACGCTGCACGACAGAAAACCCATGCGCACGCAGATGGGCCGTGAGTGTGGGCAGACTCGTGTAGGGCTGGGTCGGGTCCGACGGCGGTGGGTAGATAAGTACGACGGGTGAGTTCTGCTTCATGCCCCTTCTCCTTCGTGCAGCAGGAGCAAGCTCTCGATTTCGCCAAAGTCGCGGGCTCGCGCCAGCGCGATTTCACTTCGGGCTTCCGGAGCGTCCAGGGCACGCCTGAGCAGTGCGGACCGGGCGGGATCGGCCACCAGGAACTTGCAGAGCTCGCAGATGTTGCGAATGCCCGGGTCCGGCAGGTCGGTGCCTTCGTGCTGAGCCTGCGCGCGGGCCAGCCGGAACAGTCCGGCCGGGCCCCACAGCCGGACCGCATGCAGTGCGAAGCTCGCTTGCGCACGCTTGAAAATTTCATCGAGGCCCACTTCGGCAGGCTTGCCGAAGTCGAGCAGGTGGTTCGCTGGCCAGTCCCCCGTGCCCCCGCAGCACGCCGTTACAGAGCCGTTCGGATTGAGCGCATGCACGTCCGCGCTTCGGCAAGAGGCCATGGATGTGTCGTATGAAAAGATGCGGTCGTATTCGACCTCCAGTTCGGCCCGACCCAGCGGCTGCACCGGCTGATGCTCGATCTCGTACAGGCCCGCGACGTCAGCCAGCTGCTGCCTGACGGCTTCGATTTCGGCATCCGGGTCGTCCAGGTGGCAGATGCGCACGGCGCAATCGATCGACAGGCGACGTGCGGCGACGATGGCATGGCGCACCTTGCCGACACCGATGAACTCTTGATGGAACGAGTCCGTACTCAGGGCCAGCCGCGCGAGTCCCGGCAGCCGGCGCAGCATGCGCTCGGCATTGGACACCGACGAGGCCCAGAACGCATTCGAGATCACCGTCGACTCAAGTCCAAGCCGATGCGTCAGCGCGATGCAGTCCGCCAGAAGCTCCGGGTACATGAACGCCTCACCGCCTGTAAAGCACAGCGTCTTCATGGTGGGCACGCGCGCCGCGGACTCGATCAGAGTCTTGAGGTCTGCCCAGCCGAGCGTGGTGGATTTTTCAGGCGTGCACTCCGGCATGCAATGGCGGCACCGGATGTTGCAGCGGTCGGTCAAAATGATCGACAGCTTGGAGGCCAGCGGAATGCGGCGCTCCATCAGTTCGTCACGCGGGCGCAGGCGTGGACCTGACACCGGGGACGCGCTGTTGGCAGGTACCCGCTTGCAGAAATGAACCAGCTCTGTCGACATTGCCATCTCCCGGTCGGCTACAGGACGTGAGTCTGTGGATCGACTTGAGCGGCCTCGGAGTGCGAAGCCGTTCCCCCGTTCCCCCGTTTCCCCGTTAATCCGCTAGAGCTTCGCGCTGCGGACGTCGATTTCGTAGCTGGCAGCTGCGGCGCCCGGCCCGGGTTTGAGCTTGACCTGCAAGTCCTGCGGCTTGAGCTTGGAAACCGCTGCGATTTCGTGTTGCTCGAGGTGGTAGCCCGATTGGGCGATCGCCGCCTTGGGGTCGGCGTTGAAAGTGTTCCGGAATTGGTCGTCGGAGATCATCCGGCCGATGAGTTTCTTGACTCCCTCTTGAGACATAAGTCGCTCCTCTTGGTAAACCCCCAAATTCGGGGCGACGAAAATATTCTCTTTGCCATCGAGCTACGTCAAATGCGATTTCACGGATCGGCCAGCTCGTCGAGCTATCAAATGAATAGCAAGCGTTCAAATCAGCGCAAGTCTCCAGAATCGTTAGCGCAGGCCTTCGTCCCTTGTTTCGAATGCGACGGTTAAGAACCGCTGTAACACTTTTGAAACGGCGCGCGCTTGCAGACTGCCAACACCCAACGCGTGCCGAACCGACTTCAGACGAGCCCCAGTTCAGCCATCGACACCGCCTCGTTGCGTGTCACGATGAAATGGTCGAGCACGCGCACGTCGATCAACGCGAGCGCGGCCTTGAGCGTCTGCGTCAGGGCCTCGTCCGCGCGGGAGGGTTTTGCCGAGCCGCTGGGATGGTTGTGTGCCAGCACCACGCTGGCCGCTCCGTGGCCCAGCGCGTGCTGAACCACTTCACGTGGGTAAACGGAGGTTTGCGTGAGCGTGCCGCGAAACAGCTCTTCGAGGGTGATGAGCCGGTGCTGGCTGTCAAGAAACATCACTGCAAAGACTTCGTGCGGCCGCGGTCCGAGATGAAGCTTGAGGTAGTCGCCGACGGCATGCGGCGTGTCGAACAACGGCTTTTGCTCGAGCTGTTGCTGCAGCGCCCTGCGCGACAGCTCCAGCACCGCCACCAGTTCGGCGCGCTTGGCCGGGCCCATGCCCTTGACCTTTTTCAGGCCGTCAGCCTGCGTGTGCAGCAGGCCGGCCATGCCGCCGAAGGTATCGACCAGTTCCTGCGCCAGCACCAGCACGTTTTTGCCCCGGATGCCGCTGCGCAGCAGTAGCGCCAGCAATTCGGCGTCGCTGAGCGCGGCGGCTCCCCGAGCCAGCAGTTTCTCCCGCGGGCGGGCGTCTTGAGGGAGGTCTTTCAAAAGCATGCATGAGCATAGCCGGCAGAAGGCTGGGTTTGATAAAAAGTAACTCTAAAGACCTCAACTCCCCGATGGACGTCGGAGTTTCTACAATGTTGTCTACGCCCCGGTTACCCGGGCATCATCTCTCTTGAAGGTAGCGCATGCTTTCCTCCCCCTCTGCCGAATTCTGTCTTCCGCCCACGGTCGAAAAAGACTCCTTCCTGACCCTGCACTACCGCATGGCCGCGCTCATCGTGCCCGGACAAACGGGCCCGGACATCATCAATACGTTCGGCGGAAAGCCCGCCACCCTCAGCCTGGGTACGGGTGAGCTGTCTCCTGCCATCGAGTACCGCATGATCGGCTTGGCCGAAGGCGCGCGCACCTCCTTCGAGCTGGCACCAGGCGAGGCCTTTGGTGAACGCAGTCCTGAGCTCGTGCAGTGGGTCGCCCGCAAGTTGTTGAACGAACTCGGCGACCCGCAGGAGCAGTACCGGCCCGGCGACGTGGTGCAGTTCCCGACGCCCGATGGCATGGGGCAATATGCCGGCGCGGTGCAGCAAGTAAAGCCGGAAGGCGATGCGGTTCAGTTCGACTTCAATCACCCGCTGGCGGGGCAGGGCGTGCTGTTCGAAGTCCAGGTGATTGGCGTCCTATGAATCCGGCTGCACCATTCCCTGCATCGTCTGCAGCGCCTGAATCATCCGCCGCCGGGCCGCAAGAAATCCTCCTGGCCGAGCCGCGCGGGTTTTGCGCGGGCGTCGACCGCGCCATCGAGATCGTGGAGCGAGCGCTGGTGAAATTTGGCGCGCCGATCTACGTGCGTCATGAGATCGTGCACAACACCTATGTCGTCAACGACCTCAAGCACAAGGGCGCCATCTTCATCGAGGAGCTTGCCGATGTGCCCCCCGGTGCCACGCTGGTCTTCAGCGCGCACGGCGTGAGCAAGGCCGTGCAGGACGAAGCCCGTCAGCGCGGCTTCCAGATTTTCGACGCCACCTGCCCGCTGGTGACCAAGGTCCATGTCGAGGTCGCCAAGCTGCACAAGGAAGGCTACGAGTTCATCATGATCGGCCACAAGGGTCACCCCGAGGTCGAAGGAACGATGGGCCAGCTTGAAAGCGGCATCCATCTGGTCGAGGACGTGGCAGACGTGGCACGTATCCAGCCCAGCCAGACCGACCGGCTCGCCGTGGTCACGCAAACCACGCTGAGCGTCGACGACGCCGCCGAGATCAGCGCGGCCGTCAAGGCGCGCTTTCCGAAGGTGCGCGAGCCCAAGCACCAGGACATCTGTTACGCCACACAAAACCGGCAGGACGCCGTCAAGGTGATGAGTCCGCAAGTAGACATCCTGATCGTGGTGGGCAGCCCGACAAGTTCCAACAGCAATCGGCTGCGTGAGCTTGCCGTCAAGCTGGGCACCGAAGCCTACATGGTCGACGACGCCAGCGAATTGCAGGAGGCGTGGTTCGAAGGCAAGAGCCGCGTTGGCCTGACCGCCGGCGCTTCCGCCCCCGAGGTACTCGTCAAGGCGGTGGTGGATCGCATCCGTGCGCTGGGTGCGGTGTCGGTGCGCAAGATGGACGGCATTGAGGAAACCATCAAGTTCCCGCTGCCCAAGGGCCTGAAGCTCGACACGCCCGCTCAAATGCTCGAAGTCACCGACAGCCGCCTTCACCAGATGAACTGACACGGATGATCGACCGCTCCGCCATAGCGCTCTGCCATCAGGTTTTTCGCGAACGCTTCAGCCACTTCATCATTCAAACGCCGCTCTTGAAGCTGCCGGGCCGCACGCTCGACCTGCCTTGCAGAGAGGTCTGGCTCAAGCTGGAGCATCTTCAGACCAGTGGTAGTTTCAAGGCGCGCGGCATGCTTAATCGGCTGCTCGCGCATCCCTTGCCAGAGGCGGGCGTGATCGTCGCCTCGGGCGGCAATGCAGGAATCGCAACCGCTGCCGCCGCGCGGGAACTGGGCGTTCGCTGCGAGGTCTTCGTGCCGGAGGTGTGCCCTGCGGCCAAGCGTGATCGCCTGGCTGCGCTGGGTGCCGTAGTGGTTGTCGCAGGCGCGCACTATGCGGATGCGCTGCAGGCCTGCATGGCCAGGCAACAGGAAACCGGCGCACTGCTGGCGCATGCCTACGACCAGCCCGAAGTGCTGACGGGCGCTGGCACGATCGGCCTGGAGATCGAGGAGCAGGGCGGCCTGCCTGATTCGGTGCTGGTCAGCGTGGGCGGTGGCGGCTTGATCGGTGGCATTGCCAGCTGGTTCGCATCACGCAGTCGTGTGATCGCGCTGGAACCCGAGCTGGCGCCGACACTGCACACCGCCAGGGCCATGGGCCAGCCGGTCGACGTGGCGGTCAGTGGCGTAGCCGCCGACTCGCTGGGAGCCCGGCGCATCGGCGACTGGGGCTTTCGTGCCGCTCGGGCCCATGTGTCCGACTCTTTGTTGCTCACCGATGAATCCATCAGCCAGGCGCAGCGATCGCTCTGGAAATCCTTGCGTCTGGCGGTCGAGCCTGCGGCTGCCTTACCCCTCGCGGCGCTGCAGTCAGGGCGTTACAGTCCACGCCCCGATGAAGCCGTGTGCCTGGTGATTTGCGGCGCCAACTTCAGTCCTGCCGTGCTGGACTGACCGGGCTGTTCTCGCGACCGCTGGCCACTCAACGATCGGCCGGTGCAAGGTCGCAGTTGACCATCCAGGGCACACCGAACTTGTCCACCACCATGCCAAAGAGAGCGCCCCAGAAGGTAGGGCCGAAGGGCTGTGTGACGGTGCCGTCTGAGCTCAGCGCATGGAAAATCTTTTCTGCCTTGGCGCGATCCTGCGGGATGTTGACCGAAATCGAAAATCCCGCGTAAGCCTCCAT
This sequence comes from Pseudomonadota bacterium, assembly GCA_040385065.1. Classification (GTDB taxonomy): domain Bacteria; phylum Pseudomonadota; class Gammaproteobacteria; order Burkholderiales; family Burkholderiaceae_C; genus Polaromonas. Next base: position 90,209 of record JAZKIC010000023.1, on the reverse strand, counting down.
CGAATTGCCCGGCATCGCATCGGCCGCCATAAAACGCTGGCCCGCCACATCCAGCGTGGCATGCAGCACACGGCTCTTCCATGCGGCCGGCAGCTCGGGGGTGTCCATTGGCGAGCCGCCGTAGCGCATCAACTGGCGCACCTGGCCTCCGAGGGCGTCCTGGTAGAAATCCAGCGCCTCCTCGCAGTTGCCGTCAAAAAAGAGGTAAGGCTCTATCTGCATCACATCTCCTGGGGCTGGTGGGTCGCCTTCAACGCAGGCGGCGGCTCGCTGTTCATGCTAAGCCGGGCCACGGCTCGGGGGCAAGCGGGACCGCTCCACTAAAATCGGCCGATGCTAGACATCAACCTGCTCCGTAAAGATCTTTCATCAGCCGTGGCGCGGCTGGAAAGCCGCAAGCGACCGCAAGCCTTCCTCAATGTGGAGGTTTTTCAATCACTGGAGGCCGAACGCAAAACCTGCCAGATTCGCACGGAAGAACTCCAGAGCCAGCGCAACACGCTTTCCAAACAGATCGGGCAACTCAAGCAGAAAGGCGAGGACGCGAGCACCGTGATGGCGCAGGTCAGCGCCTCCAAGGCCGAACTCGAAAGCACCGCCCTGCGGCTCGAGCAGATCCAGACAGAGATGCAGGCCCTGCTCCTGTCCGTGCCCAATCTGCCGCACGAAAGCGTGCCCATCGGGGCGAACGAAGAGGGCAACGTCGAGGTGCGCAAATGGAGTGCCACAGGCGGACTCGGCGGCGCCCCGGTGGCATTCGCTTTCCCCGCGCGCGACCATGTCGATGTCGGTCAGCCGCTGGGCCTGAACTTCGAGCTCGGCACCAAGCTCACGGGTTCCCGGTTCACGGTCATGCAGGGCGGCCTCGCCAGGATGCACCGGGCTTTGTCGCAGTTCATGCTGGACATGCAGACGCAGCAACACGGCTACACCGAGTGCTACGTGCCTTACATCGTCAACGGCGATTCGCTGCGCGGCACGGGCCAGTTGCCCAAGTTCGAAGAAGACCTGTTCGCTGCCAAAAAGGGCGGCCAGGAGGGCGCTGCCGAAGCGCAGAGCACGTCGCTGTACCTCATTCCCACCTCGGAAGTTCCCCTGACCAACTTCGTGCGTGATGAGGTGCTTGCCGAGTCTGCGCTGCCGCTGAAATACACCGCCCACACGCCGTGTTTCAGGTCCGAGGCCGGCAGCTACGGGCGCGACACGCGAGGCATGATTCGCCAGCATCAGTTCGACAAAGTCGAGATGGTTCAGATCGTCCACCCCGACAAGAGCTATGAAGCGCTTGAAGCCATGACGGGCCACGCCGAAGCCGTGCTGCAAGCCCTCGGCCTGCCTTACCGCGTGGTGCTGCTGTGCACCGGCGACATGGGTTTTGGCGCCAGCAAAACCTACGACCTCGAAGTCTGGTTGCCCGCGCAAAACACCTACCGTGAAATCAGCTCCGTCTCCAACTGCGAAGCCTTCCAGGCGCGGCGCTTGCAGGCCCGCTTCAAAAATGCGCAAGGCAAAAACGAGTTCGTCCACACGCTCAACGGCTCCGGCTTGGCCGTAGGCCGCACGCTTGTGGCCGTGCTGGAAAACTACCAGCGCGAAGACGGCAGCGTCGGCGTGCCGGAAGCCTTGCAGCCCTATCTGGGCGGGATGACATCGCTGAAGGCGTGACGACCACTGGCACCGAAGAGGCAGGATTTTCCCCTGCTAGAATGCGGGTTCGACACACAGGAGAGGTGGCAGAGTGGTCGAATGTACCTGACTCGAAATCAGGCGTAGGGGCGACCCTACCGTGGGTTCGAATCCCACCCTCTCCGCCAAAAGCAGAAGGCCCATGTAAATCAATGACTTACATGGGCTTTTTCATATCTATCTCTTCTCTTTAACCCCCTCCATAAACCCTCTCCCTTAAGGGGGAGGGATTATTTATAGAGGGGGGACGGGCGTGCATACGCACGCTAGAGCGGGTCGTCCTGCGGACTCCGATGCGCCCCTACTTGCGTCGGCCTCCGGCCTAGCGTCAGGGCTTTTACACGAGCCAAAGGAAAAACCCGGAATCGGGTACCCGATTCGCGACCAAAGACCAAAGCACCGCGCGACGACGCTATAACGGGTCTATAAGTCGCGATGGCTGACGTGATGGCGTCGTTGCATCACCACACCGATAAAACGCCAATGGCGGGCGCTCTATCGCATTGCACTTTGCACCGCTTAGTCAGTCTGCAGTCGGCTAGTGCCTCAGGCAGCTCCAAACCTGTCAGCAGTGCCTACTAGGGGCCTCAATGTCCTCCATGGGCCCACAGCGGTCACCGGCTTTGCTTCAAAGCTGCCGCCCCAAGTGGGCGCCAGGATGCGCGAGAAGAACTATTTGACGTATCTGGACCGAGCGGGCTCAGTCGGCGGAATCGTCGTCAACCTATGGCTGACGTCTTGTGCCTTGACCGCCTTCCCAGCCTCAATTCGACTTTGGAACAAGTGAAGTTCGATGCAGCAGTTGGAGAGCGTCTTCAACAGGCGTTCCTTTCCAACGCCTTGGATTTGTGCGGCGTCAAAGCTGTAACCGGAGAGTTGACCGACCATAGCGGCGATGTCGTTCCGTTCCAGCGACACCCCCTCCCAGTTGTGGGCAAACTGATTCCTGACCTTCCGAAGGATTTCCATGTCCTTGAACTGCTCCTCGGTCACTAGACCGACAGCATAGACAGCCTTAATTCGGCTTCCGAGCGTCCCCAGAGGAGCGTTGAAGCCCTCGACCAACTCTCGTGTAGCTTTGCAGTCCCGAAAATAGGCGAGCAAGAGACGGCCAAGGGTGTCCTCGATGAACGTAGCAAGAGACAGCACCATTGCTCGTTCATCCTGCTCGCCGACAAGCCTCATGAACCGGTTCAAGCTGTCTAGCTCTGCCTGATCCTTTGCAACAATTGCAACGTGCTCCCCGTCGGCAGAAACGATAACGCTCATCTGTCAATCTCCAGGCTTTGTTGTTGAAACATGAATCTTTAAGCTCAGCGTCGGACGGCATTGCAGGGCGAACGGCCGCTAGTGGCCGGAAGCGGACATCCTCGTCGCAAGCACTCAAAAAGGCTCGGGCAGCCGCCGCCAACACGCGCTTACTGGAAATACTGAAATATCAGCCTTCAAGGATGGCCTGACGCAGTGTCTGAATGGCCGCGGGAATGTCTTCGTCTGCTAGGTTTGAAAAGCCCAACATAAGAGCCGGTGGAAAAAGCCCCTCTACGATGAAGTCAGACAATGGGCGCGGCAAAAGTCCCAAGCGCCATGCGTTCTCGGCCACACGGCGGTCGTCCAGGTGAGGGGGAAGCCAACCAATAAGGTGGAGCCCTGCATTGAGAACCTCGGTCCGCACGAGGTCCTGCAAACTCTCGCGCAAATGGTGCTGCAGTGCATCCTGACGCCTTCGATAGTGCGTACGCATGGCACGCACGTGGGATTCAAACGCGCCGCTTTCAATCAGCTGCGCAATGCTGAGCTGAGTGGCTAGGTTGGGCGGCCTTCCCACAAGATCAATCAGTTTTGACATCACATCGACGTAGCGTCGTGGCACCACTAGGTAGCCAACCCCAAGCGATGGCAACAGGGTCTTACTGAAGGTGCCGAAATATAAGACACGTCCGTCCGGGTCCAGACCTTGTAGCGAAGGAGCGGGGGCACCGCCAAAGCGGTACTCACCGTCGTAGTCATCCTCTAGCACCAGTGCGTCGCGCTCGTGTGCCCAGCGCAGCAACTCGAGTCGCCGACTCAGGCTCATCGTGTGACCCAAAGGAGCCTGTCGCGCTGGCGTGACGTAAGCGAAGCGGGCATGGTCATCGCGCCGACGCCCCTCTGCAACCATCAGACCCTCTGCATCGACCGGAACTGCCGTCGTCCGTAGGCCGAATAAAGCGAAGGATTTGCGAGCGCCCGGATAACCGGGATTCTCGGTCCAGGCCCCGTCGCCGGGGTTAGACAGCCCGAGCATGATCAGGTGTAGCGCCTGATGAGCCCCTGAGATGATGAAAACCTGCGATGGATCGCAGATCACGCCTCTGCTCGCCCCCAGGTACGCCGCCACTTGCTCACGAAGCACGGGCGTCCCCTCGGCAGGACAGCGAGCTGCGCCGCGCCTGATGACGTCCAGCGATACGCGCCGCTGGATTCGTACGTACAGTTTTTCCGGGAAGGCGGCGATGTCCGGTATGCCGGGATGGAAAGGCTGCGCGAGCATACCGCGCTCCGCCCTTACTGCTGCTGTGCCCTCCATTCGCTTGGCGAGCGTCGGCGGAGGCGCCGCCACCTCCGCCGTTGGGTCGCTGAGCTGACGCGGCAACAGCACTTTGCGCGCGTCGGGCAGTACTGCAGGGATGAACGTGCCCGATTTCTCCCGCCCAATCAGATAGCCCTCGGACTTCAGCTGCTCGTAGGCCTGGGCCACAGTGGTGCGCGATACCCCCAACTCTGTGGCCAGGTTTCGCGTCGCTGGCATTCGCATGCCTGGCTTGATGCACCCCGAAATGACAAATTCACGCAACGCCTTAAACAAGTTTCGTCCGATCGGTGTACAGCTTTCACGAGACAGGTTCAGACCTGGAAGTAGCGCGCCGGAACTCTGCCTAGCCATATCAAGCTCCTGATATTGAAGGATTCTGGCCTTTCAATATATTCGATTCTGGCCATATCGGACAGTCCAGAATATAACTAGTATGCACATCAATGATGTCTATCCCGGCCATTCCCAACACCGAGCAGCCCTCTCCGGGCTATCTGCCGTTCCGCGCTGAGGTCTCGCCCCCTGCGCGTCCTTTACCTCGCGGCGCTTGCGACTGTCACTTCCACATTTTTGAACCCGGCGGTTCACAGGACTTGCCATTCCCGTTTCAAGAACCCCGCAGTTACACGCCGACCAAGGCCCCACTGGCCGCGTACCGCGCGATGGCCGACGCGCTCGGTCTGGAACGGGCTGTTCTGGTGCATCCCAGTGTTTATGGGAGAGACCACACCAGCTTTGAGCACTGGCTGAAAATGTGTGGCGACTGGATGCGTGGCGTGGCCGTGGTCTACCCGGACACACCTACCGCGGACATTGAACGCTGGCATGCACTCGGTACCCGTGGCACGCGCTTCAATGCCTTGTTTGAGGGCGGAGTGTCAGCTCAGGCGCTCACGCGTATCGTTGACCGAGTGCGGGACTTTGGCTGGCACTTTCAGGTACTGATGGATGTCTCGCGCGATCCACAGCAGGTACTGGCCTTCGCCGACTTCGGCGTGCCGCTGGTCGTGGACCATTGCGGTCACGTTCCAGCCGATCAGGCCGTCGGCAGTGCTGGATTTCGAAACCTGTTGGCGCTGGTGCGCGAAGGGCGAGCCTGGGTGAAACTCTCCGGCCTTTACCGACTGACCAGCCAGCGCAGCGGCTTTACCGACACCTTGCCGCTCGTTGAAGCATTGCTGCAGGCGAACCCCGGCCAACTAGTCTGGGGCAGCGACTGGCCACACCCCGCCATTTCGCCGCCGATGGTTGACGACGGAGACCTCGTCCATGCCCTGCTGGATGCCTGCAGCGACGCAGAGCTCCAGCAAGTGCTCGTTGACAACCCGAGCAGGCTGTACTGGGCGCAGTGAACAGAAAACCGCCACCCGTGTCATCACTATTAAAGGAGACAACCATGAACCGTCGATCAAAGCTGCACACCCTCCTGGCCCTGACCGCCAGTCTTTGCCTGAGCGTCCCCGGGCCAGCGCTGGCGCAGGCCGCCACCGTCATCAAGCTCGGATGGACCACATCCGACGGTGCGCAAGACCCCTATGCATCCGGTGCCAGGGCTTTTCAGAGCGCAGTGGAGCGCGAAACGCGCGGCTCTGTGCAAGTACAACTGTTCCCCAATCGCCAACTCGGCGACGAACGCCAGATGCTCGAAGGCATGCGCTTCGGCACTGTGGATGCTGGCATCATCACTAACGCGGTGATCGCACAGCTGGAGCCGGCATTCAGCGTGAACGACCTACCCTTTCTTTTCGCCAATGAAGTGCAAGCCCACAAGGTGCTGGATGGCGCCGTCGGAGCCGACTTGTCCAAACGCCTCTCCACTAAAGGCATCGTCGTATTGGGGTACATGGAGGGCGGGTTCCGTAACATGATCAACAACAAGCGGCCAGTCAACACGCCCGGGGATGTGGCAGGGGTGAAGTACCGTGTGATGCAGAACCCTGTCTTCATTGACATGTTCAACAGCCTGGGTGGCTCGGCGGTCCCTATGGCATGGGGCGAAACGTTCACTGCCGTACAACAGGGAACCATCGACGGACTGGAAATTCCGCTGGCAGTGATTGACGCCAACAAGTATTTCGAGGTGACCAAATTCCTCTCTCTGACCAACCACACCTATTCCATGATCGGCCTTGTGATCAGCAAACGGACCATGGACAAGTTGACACCCGAGCAGCGCACTGCTGTCCTAAGTGCAGCCAAGAGCGCGACTGCTGTACAACGCCAGGTTTCATTGGCTGATGCCAAAGCCACTGTCGGCAAGCTGGAGAAGAACGGCATGAAAATTAACGCTGTTGCCGACGTCGGGGCCTTCCGCAAGAGCGTAGCCCCGGTTTACGACAAGTTCCGCAAGAGTGACGCGGGTCCGTTGTTGGACCAGGTGCTGGCAACCGTCAAATGAGAATCCAAATTGCTATGCAATGAGGACCAACATGAATGACCTGGCAAGCCGCTCGCTGGACCGGCTGACCGTTGTTCTCAGGGCCCTGATCGTGGCTCTGGCAATTCTGATGCTGGTGTCACTGTCACTTCAGGTGGTAATGCGCCTTGTTTTCAATGAAGCGTTGAGCTGGAGCGAAGAACTCGCTCTCGGCTGCTTCAGTTGGGTGATGATGCTGGCAATCGCCGTAGGGGTGCGGGACGCCATTCATGTGCGCATGGACCTTCTAGTAGACCAGCTACCTCATTCTTTGCAGCGTGCAGTAGAGGTACTGGTGTCGCTTGGTATCGCCGGATTTGGCGTATTTGTGGCGTGGGCTGGCGTGCGCTATGTGGTGGATTCCTTCGGAACCACGTCGGCGGCTATCGGTTATCCGATCGCATTCCTGTATGCCAGTGCGCCGACAGGAGGCGCGTTGGTCGCCCTGTTTGCGCTCGAGCGTGCCTTGATGGCGCCAGCACCTTCAGCTCAGCCTGATGCCACGTAAACACCAGTACCCCAACTGGTCCAACCGCTGCCCGATATGTCCATCACCGCATTGATTCTGACTGCTGGTTTTGCTTGCCTCGTCCTCATAGGCGTTCCTTTCGCCTTTGCAATCGGCCTTTCGGTGCTGGCGGCGGTTGTAGCCGCCGGCATCGAACCCATGCTGTTACCTCAGACTATGGTGGCTGGCACGCAGAGCTTCAGCCTGCTGGCCATTCCTTTCTTCATGCTGGCCGGCGAGCTCATGAGTGCTGGCGGGATGTCTCAGCGACTGGTACGCGTTGCTGATGTCTTCGTGCGCCACCTGCCTGGTGGTATGGGCTGGGTTGTCATCGTGGCCGCCCTGGTATTTGCTGCCGTGAGTGGATCAGCTCCCGCAACAACTGCAGCAATCGGCGCTGTGATGATCCCAGCCATGGTTGAACGCGGCTACAGCCCCTCCTACGCCACCGCCCTGACTGTCAGCGCCAGTGTCCTCGCACCGTTGATACCGCCGTCGATTGCATTTGTCATCTGGGGCGTCATCGCCGAACAGTCCATCGCCAAGCTCTTTCTCTCGGGCATCTTGCCCGGGCTGCTGATGGCTGCTGGCATGGCCGTTATCGTGACCGTTCAGGCTTTGCGTGAGAAGCGCGCGCGTGAGAAACGTGCTACTGCCGCAGAAGTGAAAGCCGCGCTGCGGGAAGGGGTTTGGGCCCTGCTGGCACCTGTAGTGGTTCTGGGGGGAATCTACGGCGGCGCATTCACGCCTACCGAAGCTGCCGTGGTGGCTTGCCTCTATGCGTTGTTTGTCGGTGGCGTGATGGAAAGACGTCTGAAGTGGAGCCACCTGCCGCCTGTTATAGGCCGTGCGATGTCTCTTAGTGCCATCGTGATGGCGATCGTGGCAGTCTCCACGGGCTTTGGTTTTTTGATCTCACAGGAGCAACTGGCAACCAAGCTGGCCGGCTGGTTAGGTGCAAATATCCATGAAAAATGGATCATGCTGGCCGCACTCAACATTGGATTTTTCTTGCTCGCAGCAGTGATGGACGAAATCGCCATCATGGTGATTCTTGGACCGATGCTGATTGCAATCGCAAATCAATTTGGTGTGGACCCGATCCACTTCGGCGCCATGATCGTTACAAATGTGGCCATTGGAATGGCTGCGCCACCAATAGGTTACTGCCTTTTCGTGGGCATGGCCATCAGCCGATTGAAGCTTTGGCCGGTGACGCGCGCCATCATGCCTTTTATCGGGATGATGCTTGTGGTGCTGATGCTGGTGACCTATGTTCCGACTTTTGCGTTGGTATTAGTGAAGTAATGTGCGCCAACGTTTATCCGAGGAATCAGAAGGGTCGAGTGCTGATTTCCCATACATCCCCCAATTTGTTCCGCATTCAAGTAGCTGTCAAATTCCGGTGGCCTCGCTGGTACGCATCACTGAGCCCCACTAAGCCAAGAATCTTGGCGCCTCTGGCAAAGCCGACATCGTCGTCAGCTACTGCGCTGGCTAATACACGGTCATGCGCCAATTTTCGGGAACGTTCGCATCAGACAAAGCCGACTGAGGCGATTAATGGACATGAATGCGGCTGGGCCGCTCGCCCTCCTTGATTCTGATCAAGCTCTTCTTCGTACCATTCCTAGTCCTCCTAATCACGCTGGCGGGGCGACGCTGGGGCCCATCGGTAGCAGGCTGGGTGGCAGGATTTCCGGTGGTCACCGGCCCGACTCTGTTGTTTATTACTTTGGATCAGGGGACCAGCTTTGCCGCAGCCGCCGCGCACGCCTCGCTGATTGCGGTGCTGGGCAACGCAAGTTTTATAGTGGCTTACGCTTGGATGGCGCTTCGCGCTCCTTGGTACGGGGCTGCGGCGGTCGGCGTTGGCGCTTTCGCCTTGGTAGGCTCGGCTCTGACTATGTTCCACGCTGATCTTGAGCTTGCCTTGATCACAACGGTGCTGGGCTTGATTGCTGCATCACGCTCGTTTCCCAAGGTAGCTCTCGGGAAGGCTGCTCGCCCGCCCTCGTCGTTGGAACTGCCCATACGTTGCGTGGCTGCAGGCGCGATGTCGCTGGCTGTCATGCAAATGGCCGACCGGCTTGGACCGACTACAAGTGGACTCATCGCAGTATTTCCGGTCTTAGGCCTACTTTTTGGTGTGTTCTCACAGCTTGTGTGGGGCGGCGCTGGCGCGGCACACCTGCTGGCGGGGATGATCCAAGGCTTGTACGCATTCACAACATTCTGTTTTGTGCTCGCCATGACATTGAGCGCGATGGACACTACTTGGGCGTTCTTAGCAGCATTGATGTCTGCGCTGCTTGTGCAGTTTTTCACATTCAAGCGGCTGGCGAACGCATCGCATTAAAAGTCATGGTGGCGATGCAGAACAGAGGAATATCGTCCAATGCGATGTCCGCTTCTGGCCGAAAGCGGACATGGTAGCTCAGCGTCCTCTGCGCGAATCTTGCCGCCATCTTCTGGTGTACGCTGGACTCTGCGCTACTAGTAGCAATGCTGGTAGCGAAATTTCAGCAATCGCTACCGCTCAAGTCGTTGATTTCCAGAGGTTTTTCAGGCTGGGCATGGTTGTCCCACCCTCTCCGCCGGCTAGTCAAGGCCCTTGAGAAATCAGGGGCCTTTTCTTTTTAGGAGCCCACTAGGTGTTTCAGCCGCGACTTCAGCGATTTGACGAGTGGCCTCACGAGCGCTGGCGTAATTGGCGTGGCCTGCTTTGGTGCGACACCCTTACTGCGGGGGATGCCAGGAAACGTGCGGCGGACGACAGGAGATTGGGTCGGCGACCTGTCTTGGTTGTTGATGGCTCCATGGACCGGCGCGTCACAAACAGGCCCATGCGATATTGACGCGAATGCCCATCAGTTCAGCGCGACTCAATCCTGCCCCATCGCCGTCAGAACGAAAAGCTACCAAAATGGGCTTTTCGCATTTATGAAAGGTTGACTGTGAAAAACCTGAGTCTATGGGCCTTGATCCTGGCCACGCCCGTGTTTGCACACCACGGCTGGAGTGAATACGACAACACCAAACCGCTCGAGCTGGTGGGTACCATTGAAAGCTCGGGCTATGAGCACCCGCACGGCTTTGCCCGGCTAAAAACTGAAAGTAAAACCTGGACTGTTGTGCTGGCGCCGCCGTCCCGCATGGAAAACCGGGGCTTAACTGCCGACATGCTGGCGCCGGGCGCCCGGGCAAAGGTCGTCGGCTACGCCAACCGCAACAAGCCTGAAGAGCTCCGCGCCGAGCGTATCACCGTCGGCCAGAAGACAACGGAGCTGCGCTGATGGAAGATGCGGCCGGCGCTGCAGGCGTTCTCGGCTGGCTTGAAGCGTCTTCCTTGTCGCTGGCGATGCGGGGAAATCTATGGCTTTATCCCGCTGTCGAGATTGTGCATATTGTGGGTTTTGTCGTGCTGGTGGGCGCCGTCGCCATGTTTGACATGCGCCTGCTGGGCTGGTCAAAATCGCTGCCGGTGCAGCAGTTAGGCCAGCATTTGCTGCCGTGGTCATTGGCTAGCCTGGCGCTAGTGGTGCCCGCCGGATTGATGATGTTTTCTGCCCATCCACATGACTTTGTCAGCAACAGCGCCTTTCTGCTCAAACTCGGCCTGATTGCGGCAGCCGGCGTCAATGCCCTTGTGTTTCATGCAGGAGCCTACCGCTCCGTCGAAAGCTGGAATACCGCTACATCGCCCCCACGGTCGGCGAAACTGCACGCGGTTTTGTCACTGCTCATCTGGGTTGCGGTTATTTGTTGCGGCCGGCTTTTGGCGTATACGTGATGGATTCGGGCCATGGCAGAACGGCAGCGTGCACCAAAAACTTCAGCCTCGCAGATGGTTATCTGTGGCTTCTTCGCTGCCAACTGGGGGCCTTCGCAAACCGGGCCACGAGCTCGGCAATTTGAGGCTTTGTCCTACATGACTCCCTCTCAAAAGATGTCTACTCGTTCATAAAATTAACTGGTGAGTAATGTCACCCTTGCAAACCCCGCTATCTCGCAGCTTCGCAAGGTAAATAGGATGAATTGACTGTGCGCTCGAACGTTTTAGGTTTATTGGCCTTATTCTTGATTTCGATTTCTGTTGGAGTAGGTGCACAGGTAGACGGCCCACTCCAGGGCGAAGTCCCTCAGCATCCCTGGGTTCTACCGTCACCCAACCATCAACCCTCCACCTATTTCGTCAACCTCAAAGACGGAGACATCCGGGAGACCCCCTTTGTCGCTCGTTTCGGCTTGTCAATGCGTGGCTTGGTCCCGGCAGGTAAAACAGCGGGACGTGCTGGCCACCATCACCTGCTGATCAATCAGTCGCTGCCGCTGGATTTTAAAAAGCCGCTGCCGTTCACAGATCAGTACATCCACTTCGGCAAGGGCCAGATGGAGATGGTCGTCAATTTGGCACCGGGCACGTATGACCTTCGCCTCGTGTTGGCGGACCAAGGTCATATCCCGTACTTCGTCTACAGCAAGCCCCTCAAGTTGACCGTGAGTAAGCAAAACAAAAGCATCGACCCGGCCACCCTGCCGGGATCGCCCCGGATAGAGCTCCTTGGTGTGACTGATGCAGAGACAGTGCGACCCCCCTTTCGCCTTCAATTTCACGCAAGTGGTTTCAATATTTCTGACAGCGGTCCGAGAGTGCCCGATACGGGACACTTTCGTCTGGTCATGGAGCGCAGCGGCCAAAAACCGGAAGCGATCGCGTTCACAGGTGGCCAAACGGAGAGCTGGTTTAGCCCACCCCCTGGCAGCTACAGTCTTCGGCTGGAGCTCGTCAATAACGCTTCCGGCGCTGTCATGGCCGGACTGTCGAAGGCCGTAAGGTTGAATGTGACAAACGGCGCCGTTGCATCAGCAAAATGAGTTTGCATGACAGGAGCGCAGGAGCCCAGGGCGGTTGCAGTGCCCAGCGTGTTCAAGCGCCAGCGTGTGGTTCACAAAGGCACCGCGGAATCAGTCAAACCCCCCTTGAACCCCCGGTACTTTGGTTCCTGTGGGTTTTCGTTTCTTGATTCTCGCCAACTCAGCCTTCGCTTTGTCGCGCCCGTGCGTCAGTTAATCCTGTCACTCATTTAGCGTCCGCAAAGTTAGCCCCCAAGCGGTGCTTGACCGCATACACATAGAGCTCGAGCCTGTTGTTTACGCCCAGCTTGTGATAGACCGAGGTGAGGTGATTGCGCAGCGTGTATTCTGAAATGAAGAGTTTTTCAGCAAGCGTCTTGTTGCGCGCACCCCGACCCTCGACGACGATCTGGATGATCTTTCTCTCGCGGGCAGTGAGGCTGGCGTGCTTGTCGGCTTCGGGGTCGAGCTTGTTGATGGCTATCGGCTCCATCATGCCGCTCAGCACGCGGCCCAGCGTTTCACGGTTCAGCCAGAGCTCGCCGTAGAAGGTTCTTTCAATGGCTTTGAGCACTTGCTCGGCCGGCGTGTCTTTATGCAAGATGCCGCGCGCACCGCGGCGTACCGCCAGATCCAGCACGGCCGGTTTGGTGTCACCTGTAAAAAGCAGTACCCGGGTCAGAGGGTTAGCCACTAACGAGGGAATGATTTCCAGGCTGCTCTGGCCCTTGAGGTCCAGGTCGAGCAGAACAATGTCGGGCAAGAACTCGGCGGCACTGGCCACGGCCTCTTCGCAGTTACGGGCCGTGCATACGACTTCCATTCGTGGCTTCGCGCTGTCGATCAGACGCGACAGGCCCCACACCATGGTCTGATGATCGTCAACGATCATGACGCGAATACAGCGCTCGGGTGCTTTCATGCGTGGAGTCTTTCAAAAGTAGAGGACGCTGAAAACGTCCTGAGCCATCTGCTCAAAGCGGTCTGCTCCCGGTACAACCCGCTCGCTTCGCAGCAGCTCATCGCAACTTGGCGCGTGGGTAGGCCACCTCTTGCTGAGTTGCAGAAAACCTCTTGTTTGTCGATGCCAAAGTTGAGCGGGCAACCCATGTCGGGGCCGGCAGGGTTGTGTTTGGCAATAGCGAAACCATCCTGGGCAACCCCGACTGAAAGCTGCCGAGTTGTTCACCTTCGGATAGGCGACCAGTTGCGCTGCGACAGACGGCCGAATGCATCCCCGAGAAATACGCCGGTGTTGCGATCCCGAACCCTGGCGTGCGGGGCAATGCCCACCTTTACTCGACAACGTCATCATTTATCAAAACAAGTGGGCACTAACTCTGGAACGAATCGTTTTTCCACGATCGTTTTTCGAAAGCGTTAGCGAAGGAAAAAATCGGTACTGCTGTCGTAGGACGATTCCGAAATTACTCACCACGAGCTGGTGTATCCGGCAAAACGCGAGCTTTGGAATAAGGCGAGCCATGGATGCTCTGACTCGTGAGGGGACGGATGTACTACACGAGGGGTGCATCTGTCACTTGTCTTCATAGCGTGCAGACGCTTCAATGATTCGTCGAGTTAGTGCGGCGATGGCACGCGTCAAGTTGAGGGGTACAAGCCATGAAGTTTTCAGAAGAGCGCGAGCTATTCGCTGCAGCCGATCTGCAGGCTCCGCTGACACGCCAGCGTGCCAGCTCGAGTGACGTATGGAAGCACGTGCGCTCCATTGCGGAAAAGCGCCGATTCGTGCTGGGCGCTACGCTGCTTGCCACGCTTATGGGCGTCTTGGTGGCATTCGGGATGAAGCCGCAGTACGAAGCCAACCTCCTTGTCCAGGTCGCCAACACAGCGACTGCGTCCAAAGTCATCACGGGCGCGTCTTCCAGCCTCTTCGAAGTCGAGACGCCTGCTTCGGCCGAGATGGAGATCTTGCGGTCACGCATGGTCATCGCTCCCGCGGTAGAGAAGGGAGATCTCGCCGCAAAAGTGGAACCCCGCCGCTTTCCGCTGAAGGGGAGCTGGCAGCGTCGCTCGGCCGATTCCGCCGCCTTGCCCGGTGCAGTTGTGCTGGGGCCCTGGCAATGGGTCCCCGATGCGCTCAGCCTTAGCGTCCGCAGACTCGAAGTGCCCCCCAATTGGGACGGGCGCGACTTGATCGTCCGGATCGAAGGAGACGGGATTTATTCGGTCCACCATGACTCTTTGGAGAAGCCCCTTTCAGGGAAAGTAGGCCAGGTTTTGCAGGGTTCGCTCGGCAGTGGAAACCTGTCACTGCTGATCTCGCAACTGCGAGGCACAACAGGAGGGGAATTCCGTATCTCGCGCAAAGCCGAGGGCGAGGCGATAGAGGACATCCAGCGATCGCTCAAGCTCTCTGAACGCGGCCGCCAATCGGGCGTCATGGAGGCGACCTTCCGCGATACGGATCCGGTGCGGGCGGCCGAATTACTCAACGCTATCGGGTCCAACTACATCAGCCAGGAACTGAACCGAAGGGCCGCTGAGGCCGAGCGATCGATCGCATTCTTGAGCCAACAACTGCCCATAGTGAGAGCTCAGATGGAGCAGACCGAAGGTGCCTATAGCCGATACAGGGCACGACGCGGAACCATTTCCATTCCAGACGAAGCGAAGAAGCTGGTGGACGTGACGGCTGACTTGAGATTGCGTCTGGCAGATGCGGAGCAGCGACGCACGGACCAGCTGTCCAATTTGGGGTCCCAGCACCCTGCCGTGAAGATCGTCAATGAGCAGATCGTCGGCTTGCAGCAGGAGATCAGGCGCCTGGAGGGCAGGGTCACCGAAATGCCTGCAACCCAGCAGGATGCCTCGCGCCTGGAGCGCGAAGCCAAGCTGACCGGTGAGCTTTACCAGCAAATGCGCAGCAGCTTGCTTCAGTTGCAGCTGGTGCGTGAGGGCCGCGGCGGAAATGCCCGCCTGATCGACGTCGCAGTGGCCCCGTATGAGCCCGTTACGCCAAGGCCGGCGTTCCTGATCGCAGGCTCTGCCGGTGCGGGTCTGTTGCTGTCCATGCTTGGCGTATGGGCCTGGAACGGCTTTGCGCGCGGCGTCAAAAGCGTGCAGGAAATAGAGTCTGCCACCGGCGTGAAGGTCTACTCGTCGCCCATTCCCTTGAGCAAGCTCAAGAAGACCTCCGGCATTCGCAATGCCGGGCTCGCCGCGCTTGCAAGCAGGTCGACTGACATCGCCATGGGCATGCGGCAACTGCGGAGCCAGGTGCAGCACCAAATCAGGGAAGGGGGAAGCAACCGCGTGGTGATCACGGGGCCTACGCGCGGCGCCGGCGTCCATTTCATCAGCGCAAACCTCGCTGCGGTCATGGCGTCGGCTGGCCGACGCGTGCTCTTGATGGACACCGCAGGTTCGCGCGGGTCCCTGCACGATTACTTCAACGTTGAAAAGTCCGTCGGATTTTCCGAGGTCATCGCCGGCAAGGTCAGCCGCAAGGACGCGGTAAAGCGGACAGAAGTGCCGGGCCTCGACCTGATCACCGCGGGCACCCTGGATCTTGACGCGGACAAGCTCGCCTCGAGCCAGGTTTTCCTGGACCTTCTGGAGCAAGCCGGCAAGGAGTATGACCTCGTGGTTGTGGCCGCCCCCCCTGTGCTGGAGTCTGCCGACGTCCTCACCATGGCACCGGCAGCAACTCTTGTCATCCTGGTGGCACGCGCGCGCAAGACGCACGTGGACCAGATTATTGAAAGCGCTCTTCGCCTTTCTCAGGTGGGCCGATCGCCTGGCGGAGTCGTGCTCAATGCGGTGTAACGGCGCAGTAACTATCGAACGCGCCATACCCGGCACGCGGATGCTCCGATGGAACTGACGTACCCGACAGGCCGGCGGCCCTTGGCAGCTGGTACCGCATCCTCGAGCTTATTTGCCTGGTGGGCGTTCGTCTTCGTCGCGTCCCTGCTGATAAGCATCTTGAACCCGTACTTCGTGCCGCCAAAGTACACCTACGATGCGTTGACATTGCGTGAGTACATGGCCATGCGCGACCTGTGGGTTGGCCTGAGCTTCGACAGCTGGGTCAACACCGCCCGTGTACTCACGGTAGTCTTCGCCGTGTTCTCGGAAACCTTGGCCATTCCGCTGTACCACGCTGCTTTGTTCCTGCTGACCATTCGATTGCTGGATGTCTTCAACGTGGACAAAGTGCACTACCAGATATTTGCAGGTGCATGGATGATGTGCTGCGCATTTTTCCTGGCGCCGCCCTCAAAGGAACTGGTGGCTCTGCCGGTCGCCCTGTTTCTTTGCTTGTCGCGCTCTCCGCTGGCGCGATTGACGGCTGCGCTGCTGTTTCTGACTTATGCCGCGCTTTTTCGCCAGTACTGGGCCATCTGCTACTTTTACTTTGTGTGCACGATGTGGGCGCTGCGCCTGCACGTTGCCAGGCGTTCGTGGACTGCTCTGATTTTGTTCGTGCTGGCTTTTTTGGTTCCGTTCGCGGTGGCGCAGACAGCAGGGCAACTGCCACTGACCGAAGCGCGCATGGTGGTCAACGAGGTGCGCCTTGACAGCCCGGATGCCCGTTCAGCCTTCACCAACGTGCTTGAGAACACTGGCATGTGGACCGATGCCGCGAACGCAGTTCTGGCCTGGTTCTACCTGAACATTCCGTTGACCATGTTGCTGGAACCTACGCCACACTATATTTTTTTCGGCTTGTTTCAACTGGCCACGCTGGCGTTTTTTTGCGCTGGCTGCGCCAGTTATGTCCGGCAAGCGCGGCGGCTGCGGGATCCGGGATCGACATACCCGCGCTGCATCGCTTTCGTCGTGGCGTACTCGCTCACGCAATCGCTTTTCGAGCCGGACTTCGGCTCTTTCCTGCGCCACGAGATGATCTTCATGATTCCCATGCTGGTCGTGGTCTTCTGCCGAGCGCATTTTGAACGCGGCGTACCCCTCGTCGGAAAAGCCTCGCCGCTGTTCATTCGCGGAGCCACGTGATGAGTTCGCGGGCAGTTCCACTGAATTTCGACTGAGCCCGCGCGTGCGCACTTCGTACATCCTGCTTGCACGGCTTGCCGCCGGAGTCTTGAACGCTGCACCGCCACTGGTGGGGTCCTACGCGATGGGGCGGGATGCTTATGGATCGGCTGCTTCGGTACTCGCAATTGCGACCATCATCTTCGGGGTGGTCAGTCAACACCTGAGTCAAACGCTCCTCAGGCTGCTTTGCACGGGACAAAAAGGTGATGTCGCCGTCGGCGCGGCCCTGCTGTTTGCCGTGTTGAGCATGGTGTTTGTCACCGCTGCCCATTTCCTGGGGATTTTGGCGGCGATGGAAGCCGTGCAGCTTTCTACGCTGGTTGTCGCACTCACCTTTCTGCGCATCTGCGAGGTTCAGCTGATCAGCATGGAGCGCATCTTTACCTCAATATTGGTCTATTACGCCGCGCCTCCGGTACTGTGTTCGGTCTGTTTCGTGTTTGCGGGCCGGTCGGGTGGGGGGTTTGAAGCTGCAGGCGCTGCCCAGGCGATCGGTTATGCCGGGGCAGCAGTGGTGGCAATGGCCGTCTCCGGCGGCGTGCGGCCCTTGCTCAAGCGCGCGATTCAAGTTTCTCCCGTTGCGATGACGCGTGAACTGCGGAGGTCCCTCCCCCTGATGATCAGTGGCGTCTCAACTTCGGCTGCAGAATTCTTGCCCATGGTGCTGCTCAGAAGCATGGGTGCCTTGGGCGCCATTCCCGTCTATGAGGTCGCTCGGAAAATTGCGTCCATTCCGACCACTCTGGCCAATCCTCTGATGAATCAAACGAACCCGGCCATCATCCGGGCCTATGCCTTGCAAGACAAGGATGAAGTTCTTCTTCTCATGAAGCGGTTCTCGAAACGCCTGTCCTGGGTGGGCGTCGTGTTTGCGGTGCTGGTCGCCACTTTGGTCGCAGGCGGTTTCTATGACAACCGCATCCATGACGTTTCGCGCCTGTTGCTTCCTTTGTCCCTGGGAACCATCGTGGCTATGTGGTGCGTGCCCTATCAGCCCCTCCTCATCGCCGCCCAGGGGGACCGATGGTTCACGCTCAGTAGCGCGTTTTCAATCGTCCTCTTGCCTTCCTTCACGCATCTATTTTCTGTAATGGATCCGGCCTTGGCGGTCAGCTGCGCGGCCGGCCTCAGCATAGCCGCCAGCGCCCTGGTGATTCGCTTTCGCGCCTTGTGTGAAATGTATCCACAGCGGCTTCCGGGGGCTTGAGACGAAGTCAACGTCGAGGCTGCCGGCTTTCGAGGACTACTCCTGGCAAAGCCTGAGGTCGCGTGCGGGAGCAGGCGTGGGCACCCTGTGGCGTCAGGCAACGTAGCCCACGTACCGATAGCGGCCCGGACAGCGCAACCTTTAGCGGTTCAGGCCGGGCTCGGAGCGCTGGCAGCAGAACCTGCGGTGTCCGGCGCCGTCATTGAGTGTCCTGGACCGGGCCGACAAGAACCGGCCTGGCGGGGACGAGCGTTTCAAGTGCGTTCTCATACACCTGCCCCAGCTCCTCGACGGTCCGTTCGATACGAAACGCTTCAAGAAAGCGTTCGCGTGCGTGAGTACCCATTTCGCGGCACTGCGCCTTGCCCATGCGCGATATGGCCGCGGCCAGCTGGTCGGGTTTGCCGGGCTCGACCATCTCGCCCGTGACGTGATCCACCACGACTTCCGGGAGCCCGCCCACGCGGCTGGCAATCACGGGCAGGCCCGCGCGCATCGCTTCGATGGCCGACAGGCCAAACGCTTCATATCGCGACGGAACGACCAGCATGTCGGCCGTTGCATACAGCGGCCTGATTTTTTCCCGGTTCAGCCAGCCCATGTACCTGACATTTTCGGGGTGGTCCAAGGCTGACTTGTAGCCAGCCACCACCGCCGCTCCCACGACAATTGCATAGGCTTTCTCGCCCAGGATCTTCATGGCAGAGACGAGCACATCCACGCCCTTTTCATGGTCCAGGCGCCCGACGAAGAGGACCC
The DNA here is from genome assembly GCA_040385065.1 of Pseudomonadota bacterium. Taxonomy (GTDB): domain Bacteria; phylum Pseudomonadota; class Gammaproteobacteria; order Burkholderiales; family Burkholderiaceae_C; genus Polaromonas. The sequence continues at coordinate 71,179 of JAZKIC010000023.1, read as the reverse complement.
GAATGGCGTCGCTGGGCCATAGCGCATCGTCGCCCTCGAACGGGGGCACCGGCGTGTCGGCCAGACCACTCGCCACAACCCTTAGCCTGGATGCTGGAATGCCTATGGCCTGGGCGCGCGCGGCTTCGAACTGGGAAACGCAGACGACGGTTGAACACAGGCGGGAAAGATGTCGCTCGACGGCTGCCATGGAGGAGGTCACCATGCCATTGGCCTTGCGACGCTCGAACGACCAGCCATGAGCGCAATAGATGATTTTGGGCGGCCGCGGCAAAAGCGCCAGCAGGGGACGCATCACGCAGCCTGAAAAGGTGGCGTGCAGATGGACGATGTCAGGCCGCCATTGCAACACGCTGCGCATCGCACGCTCGGCCATGCGCATGGAACTACCCAGGCGGCCTTTCTTGCCCGAGTTGTAGGGCAGCAGGCACTCTTGCGGCAGCCCTGGGAAGAACTCGGCATGTTCCCTGGGAAGCACCACTCGCACGCAGGCGGCACCGTGGCGTTTGACCTGCAAAGTCAACATCTCTTCCAGGTAACTGCCCACGCCGCCATGGGCAGTCTGGGTGACGTGCAATATCTTGACTTGTTGACGGCGATCCTCGTTCATGAAACAAACCTTTCTGACCGGTGAAAAGATTTGAACGCGCCGCTAAGCAGTCCTCCATAGTTAAACGGTCCCGAGTTGGTTGGTACTTTTTAATCCCGGCGCTGTGCGGAAAGGTACTTTTCTCCCAGCGACTGCAGGAGAAATCGACATGGCGCATACGAGGCCGGCACTCCACAATAAAAAATTCAAACAGCGTTTGAGCATCTAGTAAATGCCGCTGCAGCAAGGCCGAAGCGGGAGCGTGCAAGTGAATCAAGTCAAGTCAGCGATCGAGCAGTCTGACCTCGAGATGGCCGTGTCGCAACCGGATGCCGCCGTGCAAGCACGTGAAAAGCTGCAAGCTTGCAAGCCTGAACCGCTGCATATGAAGGGTGCACGCATCGATATGTGGGTCTCACTTCATGAAGACATCGCCGAGCTCGAAGCCGAGTGGCGGCGCTTCGAAAAAATTGCCGACTGCACGGTTTTTCAGTCTTTCATCTGGCTATCTACCTGGCTGCGGCATATCGGAAGGCGCAAGGAAACGCGTTGCGTCATCAGCACCGGTCGGGACGAAAAGGGCGACTTGATGTTTGTGCTGCCGCTGGCCGTTGAGTGGCATGGCTTGTCGAGAACGCTGACATGGCTGGGTTCAGACAACAACGACTACAACGCGCCGCTTTTTGCACGCCATTGCCCGCAGTGGACGCGCGAGGATTTCCTGGAACTCTGGCAGCACATCCTTCGGCGCGTTCAGTCTGTGCAGGGCTGGCGCTACGACCTCGTCGAATTGGTACGCATGCCGGCCGCACTGGGCACCAGAAACAATCCCTTCTTATATCTCCCCGTCCATCCTCATCCGGATCACGCTTACCTGACCCGACTGGGCAGCGACTGGGAGACGTACTACGCAGGCAAGCGCTCGGCGGCCACGCGTAGCCGTGAGCGCACCAAGCGCAACCGGCTCGGCGAGTTGGGAACGATTGCTTTTTTTACACCCAGGAACCCCGAGGAGATTGGCGCTTCAGTGGACCAACTCATCGCCCAGAAGACTTTGGCCTTTGCAGGCATGGGCGCACGGAACATTTTTCAAAGACCGGGTTGGGCAGCTTTTTACCGTGACCTTGCCAGCAATCCTGACGCAGCGGGCTTCGCTCATACCAGCCGGCTGGACGTGGGTTCGACCGCAAGTGCAATCAATCTGGGCCTGATATTCCAGGGCACTTATCACCACCTTCTCGCAAGTCACACGGAGGAAGTCATGGCGCGCTTCAGCCCGGGCGCGGTTCACCTGCAGGAGTTGATGAGGTATGCCATTTCGCAGGGTTGCGCTGCGTATGACTTCACCATCGGCGACGAGCCCTACAAGCGCGACTGGTCCGAGGTCCAGTCTGTATTGTTCGATCACGTGTCGGCGGTGGGGGTACGCGGTATGCCGCTCGCCCCGGCCATTCGCCTGCAGTCGCGTATGAAGCGCTTTATCAAGCAGACGCCGGCGGTCTGGAGCGCTTTTGTGCGTTGGCGCGCACGCCTGGCCAGCCTGAGGCCGAGCCCGACTGCCCAACCCTGAAATCTGATACCGACACCTGAGCGCGATCTTATGCAGCCCGTACTCGACCACGCTGAAGTTTCTGAAATGGTGAGCTGCAGGGCTCTGAAAACCGATGTGGTGATCATCGGAGGCGGACTCGCGGGTTCTCTCACAGCCGCCCTGTTGGCCCGGCAAGGAGTACAGGTCGTTCTGGTGGATCCGAACGAGGTGTACCCACCCGGCCTGCGCTGCGAGAAAATCTGTGGTCGTCAGGTAGCTCTACTGCGGCGAATTCCGATCGTCAATGACGTGCTGTCCGCCGCAACACCCTTCAGGGAGTTCTGGGTGGCGCGCTTCGGGCGCATCGTGGAAAAACGCCTGGAGGAGCAATACGGCATCGCCTACGACACGCTGGTCAATTGCGTGCGCAAGTCCATTCCACATGCCGTTGTGAGAGTTCCAGGGAAAGCGACGGCACTCTGTTGCAGCGAACAGGAGCAATCGGTCATTGTTGACACGGGGGAGCAAATCCGGGCCCGACTCGTCATCCTGGCCACCGGCCTGAATGACGGACTGCGGCGCTCATTGGGCATCACGCGTGAGGTGTTCAGCAAAAGTCACTCGGTCACGCTCGGTTTCGATCTCAAACCGACGGCGGGTCGCAGCTTTGCTTTTCCCTCACTGACGTATTACGGAGAGCGTCCCACCGATCGGGTTGCGTACATCACGCTTTTTCCGATCGGTAACGTCATGCGCGCAAATCTCATGGTCTATCGATCGCTGGACGATCCCTACGTCCGGGAGATGCGCGTGAACCCCGATGTCGGCCTCGGAAAATTGTTGCCTGGTCTGCGCAGCATCGTCGGCCCCGCTTGTGTAGAAGGTCCAGTCCAGGTCAGGCCGATGGATCTCTACCGTTCGCACGGGCGTCTGCAGCCCGGCCTCGTCCTGGTAGGCGATGCATTTTCTAGCGCATGCCCGGCAGCAGGCACTGGCACCGACAAGGTTTACACCGATGTGATCCAGCTGTGCAATGTTCACGTGCAGCAGTGGCTGCAGACGCAGGGCATGGGCGTGGAAAAAATTGGGGCGTTCTACGCGGACCCGATGAAGGTTGCCTGCGACCGCTACTCCGTTAACGCGGCCTTCCGGCTGCGGGCGGCGTCGATCGATAAGGGAGTTTCATGGTGGGCACGGCGATGGGTTCGCTTTGCCTGCCACTTGGCGTTCGGCCCGGTTCGGCAAATGCTCGCTCGCCTGGCCCTCAGGGCCTGATGTCGAGATCAAACGTGCAGTGGACGGCGCTTTGAATTCGAGCTTGCTTCCAGAAGACTTCGAGCAGCAATGGGCAGCTCTGTCGCTGCTTGCCGCACCCAATGTGTTCATGTGTCCCGCGGCGTTGCGTGCGGTGTGGGGCCTGGACTTTGCGCGTCTGAAGGTCTTCTGCGCATGGCTCGAGGGTCATTCGACACGGCGTCTGATCGGATTCTGGGCACTGCAGCGGGCAAGTCTTACCCCGGTCGGGCCGGCATTCCTTTCCGCCCCTCCGTACAGCTATGCGTTCGTCTCCAGCCCGGTACTTGATCGGGAGCATGTGGATCTGGCGATGAACAGAATTCTCGACAACATCGAGCTCGACGAGCGATTGCCCAAGGTCATGCGCCTTCGTTACCTCGACGGTGACTGTCCCTCGTACACGGCCTTGGTGCGCGCGCTGCATGAGCGTGGCGCAAGGATGTTCAAGGTCTCCCAACATGAGCGCCCGGTGGTTACAAGGCAGGGAGCGCTCCAAAAATCGTCGGGAGCTACGCGCAAGAAACTCCGGCAAAAGTGGCGTCGGCTCACAGCGTTGGGAAATGTCGAGGTACTCGATGAACGAGCCCCCGCTGCTGTGCAGAAAGCGTTTGAGATCTTTCTTCAGATGGAGCATGCTGGCTGGAAGGGCTCAGCCGGCACATCGTTGCTCAGTGATGTGCGAGACGCGGCCTTTGCTCGGAGGCTGATCGCGGAGTTGTCACAACAGGCATGCGCCTCGGTCGCGTTGCTGACCTTGAACCATAACCCTGTCGCGGCGCAAGTGTTGCTCCGGTGCGGCAGCGTGGCATACACATGGAAGACGGCCTTCGATGCTGAATATCGCGCGTTATCGCCGGGTGCGCTTCTGGTCGACAAAATCACTGAACAAATCTTCGCCTCCGAAACGATCGAGTCGATCGAGTCATGCTCGCCAGAGGGTAGCTTCATGAATCACCTGTGGCATGAAAGACGCTCCACCGTTGAAATGGTCGTGCATCTTGGGGCGAGGTATTCGATCGACTACACGGCTGTATCCGTCGGCGCGCGCAGCTATGCCCAGTTGCGCGACCTGCGGGACAAACTGCGCGCAATGGCTCCGTCAATGCTCAAAGGGCGAGGCGCAAGCATCGCGGACGGCGGATGAAAAGAGGCACCTTTATCGTCGGCAGCCCAACGCAGGGTTTTCAGGCCTTTGAAACCAAGGCCAACGTGTATGCGCCCAACCCTGCGTCGAACCCTGTGAGTGGGCCACAGGAGCGCAGCGCGATCTGCTCGCCGCACTTCGATGATGCGGTTCTGAGTTGCTGGTCCTTGCTGGACCGTGATCACGCAAGCTCGGTGGTGAATGTGTTCACGGGGGCGCCGGGCTCCGACTTTACGTACTGGTATGACCAGCTCAATGGTGCAGCGAGTTCGGCCGTGGCGATGCGCCAGCGTGCGGAGGAAGACCGCGATGCGCTTGCGGTGGCGGGCAAGTTCCCGATCGACCTTGGCTTGCTCGAGCGCCAGTACAGGCTTCGCCCCAGCCGCTGGCTCCACAAGCTTCTCAGGAACGCACCTTTGTTGCGCTTTCCACTGTTGCGGCTCCCATTCCTGGAGTCGGCGCTGCATTCGATCGCGCCGCCCGATTCGAACCAGCTGGCGGATTCGATCGTCAAGGCTGTACCTGACGCGACCAGCATGTGGGTGCCTGCGGGCATTGGCGGGCATGCGGACCACAAGCTGGTGCGGCAAGCCGGCGTGGTGCTTGCTGCGCGGGGATACAAGGTGCGAATGTATGCGGATGTCCCGTACGTGCTTCGGTTTGGCTGGCCGCAGTGGATGGCGGCTCCGGATGGAAAGCGCTCGCTGGACCGCGCCAGCACCTATTGGGCCGGCTACCTCGATGGCGTGCTCAAGCCACAGGAAGTGACCAGCCAAGCCAAAATTATTCATCTCACTCCGGCCGAACGTCTGAGAAAAAAGGAGGCCATTCGCCGCTATGCAACGCAGTTCGACTCCGCAGGCGCTGGACGCATGCGCGGCTGGATGCGGAGGGAGGACGCCTTGGCCTACGAGGTGTTTTGGGAACTCGGTTCAGTGGATCGGAAGGTCTCCCGCAACAGCTAGGTGCGGCGTCACGTGGACAGTACCAACCTCGTCAGTGCAACGGGTCGTAAGCGCGCCCTGCTCTTTAGATGTCGAAAGTTCGCGAGTGTTACGGTAAGCCCGCAATCGCTTACGTCTTTGATGAGCAAGCCTTTTTTCGCACCGTAGCATCGGGCCTTTCCAAACGGCTGAGCAAACTTGCTGGGCAATTTAGGCCTCAATGAACGGAGCGATGAGACTGATGAACAAGACAATGATGAAGGCCCTGGTGCCGTTAGCGGCGGCACTATTGGCGTTGCAGACCCAAGCGCTTGAGATTGGCGTGAACCTGCATTCTGGCGGGGGCAATGCCACGGCCAATGCACAAATAGCTGCCGAGATGACGGCGCGAAATATCAAGCAGGCCCGTATGGATTTTTTCCCCTGGATCGACGCCAACCTGTTGCGCGACCAGATCATCAAGATTCGCGCGGGAGGTGGAAAGGTCCAGCTCATCATTCATAACGCCGCCGAATGGGACAGCTCCTGCAACCAGAACCTGGCGGCAGTTGAGCAAAATGCGTACAACCTCACGAATGCCCAGGTGCTGCAGATGAAGGACATCGTGGACGTTTTCGAGGTGTTCAATGAGATTCAGTTCCAGGAATGGATCAACCGCGAAGTCGTCCGTAACAGCGCAGGTCTTAGCGCCGCGCCCTATGCCGGCAAACCCTGCGTGGCGTCGGCGACGGCCGCCATGCGCGGTGCCGAACGTGCGATTCATGCATCGGGTAAGAAGGTGATCATCGGCCAGGTGGGACGCGACTGGGGATGGTTGACCTGGTTGCGACAGAACGGTATCAACTGGGACATCACGGGACTGCACATCTATCCCGAGCTGAGTCACCCAAGCGTACTGACCGACCCCTGGTACGGCACGAACGGCCCTCTGTATCAGGCCTCTCTGTTCGGCAAGCCGATGACGCTCAACGAGTTCAACTGCGGCGAAATTTTTCTTCCGACCTACGAAAACACTGCTGGTCAGCCCTACACCGAGCAGTGCCTGAAATCGGTGAACAAGCAATTGCAGGCCGTTCGCGCCAACACCTACGGCACGCTTGAATCGGTTCATCTTTACGAGATGCTGGACGAGCCGGAAAAGGCCGCTCCCGAAAACCGCTTCGGCCTGATGTACAACCTGACGACGCCCAAGGTCGAGATGTTCCTGGTTACCGCCTACGCCGGCGGTAACCTCACTGCAGCCCAGCAACAGACCATCACGAGCAGAGGCCTGCTGACCGACACACAGATCGCCGCCATGAAGGCGACGGCGGCGCCTGCGCCTGCACCAGCACCAGCACCAGCGCCAGCACCAGCGCCAGCGCCAGCGCCAGCGCCAGCGCCAGCGCCGGTCTCGGGGGCTGATACACAGGCTCCGGTAATGACCGTCACGAGCCCGACCGCGGGACAAACATTCCAGCGCCGCAGCAGCGTCTCGGCAGCTGCCTCGGTGACGGACAACGTCAAGGTGTCCGATGTGAAATTCATGCTGGACGGCAGCGTCATCTGCGTAACCACCCAAACGCCCTATCTGTGCCAGATATCCCTGAAAAACCGGCGGAGCTGGAATGGCACAGTTCAGGTTACCGCTACGGATTCGACCGGAAACGTCACCACCCGCGCCGTGGCGATCTCCGTGCCCTGAGCGTTGGGATATCTTTGCCGCGTCCTGTGGAGCTTCTGCGTTCGCAGTCGACCTGTTCTACAAGGACCGGGTGAACCCTTGATTGCAGGGGCTTATCGTCGAGAAGCGCGCGGACCAATAAGCGGCCGATCACTGATCCGGCGAGTTCGCGCGCAAAGGGCGTCGGCGGCTTCGCTCTCGTGCTGATCTAATAGGTGAGCCTGCACTGTCTGCTCAATCGATCGGGGACGAGTCAAGGGGCCCTGCGCCCGACCAGCACGTACTGCAGAGGCAACGCTCCGCGCTGCATTGATTCGGCGGAGACGCCGAGCAGACGAGCTGCAGGCTCCAGGGCTTCGAGTAGTGCCTGAGCTTTTTCGGGGCTAAAGATTCTTGGTATTACGCGTTCGACCTTCAAACCGGCACCCTCCAGCAGCAGCACCATGTCATGCAGGGCAAACCAGCGGATGTGGGTGCGGTCAAAAAGCCCTGCGTCCTGTTGGGGCCAGTGCCCGCGGATGAGTTGAATCATCACGCTCCAGTGCTGCACATTGGGGATGCACACCAGGGCCGAACCGCCTGCACGCAGCCGGCAAGCCGCTTGCCTGAGCACTTGAGCGGGGTCGTACAGGTGTTCAAGCACATCACCAAAGATCACATGATCGAACTGGTTGATGGGCAATGCTGCCGCTAATGCGGAGTCTGTCGACCAGTCGGGCACTTGGTCCAGGTTGCGCACTAAAGCCAGGTCTAGAGCATCGCTGGCCAGGGCCAGTTGCTCCCGATTTAGCTCTACACCGGTGTAATGGACGCTGCCCAACTTTCGGCGGATGGCCCGCGCCAGCGCACCTGCGCCGCAACCGAACTCGCAGATCCGTGTTGCCGAGGGGTCGACCACCTCCAGTAAGGTCGGGTTGGCGTTGCCGTAATAACCCGGCGATGTGCTCGTCATCATGAGATCTTAGCCGGCTGCACCGGCGTCACGCAAGTCGCAGTGCCAAGTCCTCGAGAGCCTCAGCAATGATTTGCTATTTATCCGCATGCATTTCAAAGATCAGCCCCCGCAGCCACTGGTTCGCCGGGTCCTTGTGGTACTTGGCGTGCCAGAACAGATTGACCGCGAACTGGGGGAGCTTGACAGGGTGTGGCAGGCATTTCAGGCCGAACGGAATCTGCATGCGTTCGGCAAACCGCTCTGGAACCGTTGCGACGAGTTCGGTCGACTGAAGAATGTGCCCAACGGCTACGAAGTGAGGGACGGTCAGTTTTACCTGTCTCTGCGGTGAATGCGTGTCCAGCAGGTCGTCGACTGCTCCGTGACCCGTCCCTGCGGACACAATGGCGACGTGCTCCGCCGCGAAAAAGTCGGACGCCGTTATTTCTTTCTGGTCCAGCGGATGTCCCTGCCTGAACAGGCAGACATAGCGCTGCATGAAAAGCCGCTGCTGAAAGAACCCGGCCTTGAGCTGGGGCAGTAAGCCTATGGCCAGATCCACATGGCCCGCCTCCATGGCGTCCCTGAGATTGACGGTCGAATTGCGCTGTGTGCTGATGGATACGCCAGGCGCCACTTCCCGCAATTTCCGCATCAAGGCGGGCAGGAAATAGATTTCCCCGATATCGGTCATGCCGATCGAAAAGCTTCTCTTGCTGCTGGCGGGGTCGAAGGAGTTCTTCAGGTTGATCGCGCCCTGAATCATTCCGAGTGCATAGCTGACTGACTCGGCGAGCTGTTCCGCAAAGGGCGTGGGCTGCATGCCGCTCGACGTGCGCAAAAAGAGTTCGTCGCCGAATAGCTTGCGCAGCCGGGCCAATGCATTGCTCACTGCGGGCTGTCCCAAGCCCAGGTTCTCGGCAACCTTGGACACTTTCCTTTCGGTAAGCAACTGGTTAAAGATCACCAGCAGATTCAGGTCGATGTCCTGGATTTTCATCTCGCGCCCTACTATTGATCTGGGTGATACAGCCGATTGATGTCATTGTATTGACTGATTTTTCCTGCGACCGATGATCCTTTCAATGACCCGGTGGTTTTACCGGCCCGATAAATCAGACATAAGCCCGATGGAAATTTTGGTTCGACCTCTCGAGCGCACGCTGAACGTGGCGGTCGGCGTGAACCTGCTGGAAGCGTTTCGCGAAAACGGCGTGCCGGTGTCGTACAGCTGCATGGCCGGCCGCTGCGGTACCTGCCGCTGCAAGGTTGTCGAAGGCCAGGTCATGGAGTCGGGCCGGCAGGTGCAGCGCCCGCTCACGTCGGGGGATTCTTATGTGCTGGCGTGCCAGACGTTTCTCACCGAGCCCTGCGTGGTGGAAATACCCGAACCCGACGAGGTCGTTGTTCATCCGGCCAAAATCATCAAGGCCACCGTCGTGGCGGTGGACGATGAAACCCATGACATCAAGCGGCTGCGCCTGAAGCCGGCCAAGCCGCTCGAATTTTCGCCCGGGCAGTACGCACAGCTGCAATTCACGCCAGAGCATGTCCGGCCGTATTCGATGGCGGGCCTGTGCTCGGATGGCGAACTTGAATTCCATGTGCGCCTCGTACCCGATGGCCGCGTCACAGGCTTTATCGCCAACACACTCAAGGTCGGCGATGCGGTGCGCATCAGCGGGCCGCTGGGTTCGGCCTACCTGCGTCGCAAACATGTGGGCCCGATGCTGTGCGTGGCTGGCGGCACAGGTCTGGCGCCCATTCTCTCCATCATTCGCGGCGCCATCGCTGCGGGGATGGACAACGCCATTCACTTGTATTTTGGCGTGCGCTCCGAGCGCGACATTTACGGACGCGACTGGCTGGCAGCGCTTCAGCGCGAGCATCCGCAGCTCAACATGCACCTGGTGCTCGCTTCCGGTCAGGCTGCGGGTTGCCGTTCGGGGCTTGTCACCGATGCGATCGCCCGGGACTGGTCCGGTCTCGACGGCTTTCGAGCCTATCTGTGCGGCGCTCCGCCCATGGTCGAGGCCGCGAGTTTTCTGGTGCGCCAGATGGGCGTGGCGCCGGAACAGATTTATGCCGATGCGTTTTATGCGAGTGGCACATGACCACGCATCCACCTCACAGGGAGACTGATATGACCCCATCGACCACCACACCGACCGCCTCACCGGCTGCGACCTTTCCGGACAGCATTCAATGGGAGTCCGACGGCACGAGCCGGATCCCCTTCATGGCCTACACCGACCCCGGGCAGCACAAGAAAGAACTTGAGCGGTTCTTTTACCGCAAGCACTGGAATTACGTTGGCCTTGAGGCCGAGGTTCCTAAACCCGGTGATTTCAAGCGGACAGTGGTAGGGGAACGTTCGGTCCTCATGGTGCGCGACACCGATGGCGGCATCAGCGTGGTCGAGAATGTTTGCGCCCATCGCGGCATGCAGTTCTGCCGCGAGCGCCACGGCAACAAGAAAGAATTCGTCTGCCCGTATCACCAGTGGAGCTATACCCTCAAGGGTGACCTGCAGGGTGTGCCTTTTCGCCGCGGCGTCAAGCAAGACGGCAAGGTCAATGGCGGCATGCCCGCGGATTTCAAGACGGCTGACCACGGCCTCAACAAGCTCAAGGTGGCTACGCGCGGCGGCGTGGTGTTTGCGAGCTTCGACCACGAGATCGCATCGCTCGAAGAGTTTCTGGGGCCCGTCATCCTGGGGTATTTCGACCGCCTCTTCAACGGCCGCGAGCTGCGCATCCTGGGCTACAACCGCCAGCGCATTCCGGGCAACTGGAAGCTGATGCAGGAGAACATCAAGGACCCGTATCACCCGGGACTGCTGCACACCTGGTTCGTCACCTTCGGTCTTTGGCGTGCCGACAATAAATCGGAACTGAAGATGGACGAACACCATCGCCATGCGGCCATGATCTCCACGCGCGGCCAGGCGGGCAAGGCGGCCGAGGTCACGCAGGTCTCCAGCTTCAAGGAAAGCATGTCGCTGCACGATGCGCGCTTTCTCGACATCGTGCCCGAACCGTGGTGGGACGGCCCCACCGCTGTGATGATGACGCTGTTCCCCAGCGTCATCCTGCAGCAACAGGTCAACAGCGTGTCGACACGCCACATCCAGCCCGACGGCCATGGCTCATTCGACTTCGTCTGGACCCACTTCGGCTTTGCCGACGATACCGAAGACATGACGCAGCGCCGGCTCCGGCAGGCCAACCTGTTCGGCCCGGCCGGCTTCGTGTCGGCAGATGACGGCGAGGTGATCGAGTTCTCGCAGCAGGGCTTCGAGCAGAAACCCTACCACCGTACGCTCGCAGAACTGGGAGGCCGCACGGTTGAAGACACCGACCACATGGTTACCGAAACCTTGATACGCGGCATGTACCAGTACTGGCGCGAAGTGATGGAGGCCGAAGCATGAGCCCCGGCGCCAACATTTCTTTCGACGACTATCTACAGGTGGTGCAGTTGTATGCGGACTACGCCCAGGCCGTGGACTCGGGCGACTGGGACCTGTGGCCCGGGTTCTTCACGGAGGACTGCGTCTACAAGCTGATGCCCCGGGAAAACCATGAACGCGGCTTTCCACTCGCCACCTTGCTGTTCGAAAGCCAGGGCATGCTCAAGGACCGGGTCTATGGGATTCGCGAGACGCTGTTTCACGACCCCTACTACCAGCGCCATGTCGTGGGCGCACCGCTGATTCGCAAGGCCGAGCCAGACCGCTTCGAATCGGAAGCCAACTACGCCGTCTTTCGCACCAAGCTGTCGCAAGAGTCGACGGTTTTCAATGTAGGCCGCTACATCGACGTGATCGTGCGCACCCCGCAAGGTTTGAAATTCGCTTCGCGGCTGTCTGTGTACGACAGCGAAATGATCCCCAACTCCATCATCTATCCCATCTAAGCCATGAACGACGCGAACGACATGAACGACATGAACCATTCGAACTGGATTGACGCAAGCGAAGAGGCTGATGTGCCTGAGGACGACGTGATCGGTGTCGAGGTTGCCGGCCGCGACGTCGCCCTCTACAAAGTCGAAGGCGAAATTTTTGCCACCGACAACATCTGCACCCACGGCCACGCCCGTTTGTGCGACGGCTTTCTGGACGGCCATGAGATCGAATGCCCGCTGCATCAGGGCAAATTCGACGTGCGCACCGGACGCGGCACTTGTGCCCCGGTGACGGAGGACATTCGCAGCTACCCCGTCCGCATTGAAGGCGGACGGGTGTTCGTGCAGATTTAACCAGCCTGAAGTTGCGCCGCCCGCTTTCGTGAACGGGGCTTCACTTTCAGGCGGCCGTGTCCGTCATCAGCACTTGTGCGGTCCCCAGTAGTAGGTGCTGACCGCAGGGTTGTAGCCGGGGTTGGCGACCTTGGCGATGTACATCGAGCCTGAGTACGACACGAGCGCACCCGCGTTGTAGAAAGTCCCTTGCGACCACGGCGAATAGCTGCATGCCGTGGCAATTGTCGTGGTGCCTGCACCGGTGTAAGGGGCCCAGTAGTAGGTGCTAATGGTCGGGTTGTAGCCGGGGTTGGCGACCTTGGCGATGTACAAAGATCCACCGTAGGACACGATGGCCTTGACTGCATAGGACGTGCCCTGTACCCAGGCGGGGTAGCTCACGGGTGCTGGCGCCGGAGCCGGTGCTGGTGCTGGTGCTGGTGCTGGTGCTGGTGCAGCGACAGGTGCGGGTGCAGCGACAGGTGCGGGTGCGGGAGCCGGAGCCGGAGCCGGAGCCGGAGCCGGAGCAACCGCAACAGGTGCCGGAGCTGGGGCGCAAGCGTTGACCGACCAGTGCGTCGGCGTCCATTCAGGCGCCGAGTTCTGGTTGGCGCCGGTGGCGATGTAGTTTTTCCCGAGCCTTCCCACCAGGCTGCCCTTGGGGTACCAGGCCGCGCTGCTCCATGCGGCGTAGGTGCTGCAGGTGCTGGTGCTGGTCGATACCGTTGTCGACGTGGCCGGTGCAGGCGCGGGGGCTGGTGCGGGCGCCGGAGCTGGGGCAGGCGCGGCGGCGAGCAGTCCGGCTGCCGATTTGAAAATGTTGTAGTACTGGTAGTTCGACTGAGCCACCCCGCTGTAGGCCCCGAGATCGGTATTGCCTGCAGACGCCTGGTAGCGGTCGCGCTGGAAGGACCAGTACGACAGTAGACCAATGTTGTTTTGCTGCGCAAAGTTGGCGATGGTTTGCGCGTCGGCGAGCGTAAAGGTGGTGCCGTCGTCGTTGGTGCCGATCATGGGTGTGATGCCCATCATGGCGCGCAGCTGGGCTGCGGTCTTGGTCGGGTAGACGGTGGCCATCTGCGTGACCGACGCATTGAAGGTCATGATGCCGGCCTGTGCGAGCGTCGATGGCGACACCATCGTCTGGATGTTGCTGGCGCCGAAGGTCATCGCCATGACGTTGACCATATCGATCCGCACACCCGCTGCGACCGTGGTCTTGAGCAGTGCCACGGCATTGGCATTCATGCCGTTGAGCCAACCGGGCAGCGTGAAGGAGTTGTAGAGGTACGGATATTTGGCTTGAAGGCGGGCCAGCACCCGGGCTCGCCGAGCAGTTCCCACCGTGTTTGAAAGCTGTAGCCCCTCGATGTCCCAGTCGAGGCGGTAGGTGCCCGAATCGATGATGAGCTTGTCGATCAGGTTGAACAGTTGGTCATCGGTTGTGCAGGCGATTTCCGCATAGGTGCCGTTCTGGCCGCCAAAGGAAATGATGAGCCGGCCGCCGGCAGCCACGTAGTTGCGTGCATCGGGCAAGCGATCGGTCAAAGATGCGTCAAGCAGGCAGGTGCCTTTGGTGATGGCAAATGCAAGGGTTGCGCTGTCGAGGCCGGCGGCCTGCTTGGCCTGGACCAGCGTGCCTGAGCTCCAGGCATGGAAGTAGGGCGAAACTTCGAGCGCACTGGCTGCCTGGCCGAGTCCGAGAACGGCTGCCGCAGCGGCGGCCTTGGTGAACGGTTTGATGCGGGAGCGTTGAACTTGCATGGGATCCTGATGAGCTGAGACTGGCCGGCCTTGCGGGTTTCGCGGCAGAAGCAGCGCGAGCCCCGGCAGGCTTTTCAATCAATTTGGCGGCCGCAGGCGGCTGTCAAGAGTTTGAGGGATTGAACGTAGGACATCGCCGTGAAGCTTGTGGGATACGTCCTACGCGCCGATCGTCTCATCGAACTCGAGCGTGGACGGCTCGGGCTTGTAACCTCATGTGCTCCCCTCCGGCCGCAACTGAGGCAAGTCCTTGCGCATTCCGCCGTCGCGCTCAGCCATCGTCCCTGCGGGAGCGCCGCGCTCAAGCCGGGTCGTTACCTTGTTTTGTAGCCGGACCGGGCTTACAAATTGTTGAGTAAGAGGGGCCAGCGCACACAGTTGAGCGAAGTGCTCTGGGCGGCATCGGACCCGCCGCTTGAAGTCTCCTTCCTCTCCTGCGATTAAACACGACTTCAAAAGCCGGGCTTCGCTGACATCCTGAATCCAGGGCCCCGGCAAACTTGGCGCTATCAAATTAAGGAGTCCCCCAATGACGCTACGCCGCCGCCAGTTGATTCAAGCCATGTCCTCTGTGCCTGCCGCCCAGGCAGCCGGCCTTCTGGGTGCGGCGAGCTTGCTGGCCGCATGCGGCGACAAGTCGGCCACCACCGCGGGTGCACCGGCTCCTGCGCCTTCGGCACCGCCTGCAGCCGCACCACCTCCAGTGGCTGCGGCGCCCGCACCCGCGCCCGCACTGGAAGCTGCGCCACCTGCCGCGGCCGGAACTTCCCTGCCGCTCGTGGACGAGAAGGACGCGCAAGCCGTCGCACTCGGTTATGTCAGCGACGCGACCCGCGCCGACAAGGTGAAATTCCCGAAATACGAGGCTGGTCAGCAGTGCGCCAACTGCGCGCTGTATCAGGGGCCGGCCATCGCGCCGCAGGCGCCTTGCCCGCTGTATCCGGGCAAGGCCGTCGCTGCGCGTGCATGGTGCGGCAGCTATACCAAGAAGACTGTCTAGGCCATACCTTGCCGGCGGACTCGGCTTTGAAGGTGGCCGGTCCGTCCGGTCCATAGCGCTTCAGCTAGCGCCCGCCCACCTGCGAGGCGAGCGTAATGCTTCAGCCTTCGATCGTTTTACCCGACCAGTGTCCCCGCGCGGATATAAGGGACTGGGGGCGCAGTGGCATGCCCCAACGAGATGCTTTCCATCGTGGCCAAATTCGACCAGCCTGGCGACTACGTCTGGCACTGCCACATTCTTTCGCACGAAGACAACGAAATGATGCGGCCCTTCACCGTGGTAGACCCGACGATGTTGCCCGTCTAGCTCTTCTTTGAACCGGCCTCTGCGTGTTCCCTGGCCGAGCAGGCAGCGGGGAGGTCGAAGTCATAGAGCTCAAGGGCGCTGTCCCTGAGCGTCTTGAAGGCGCTCGCCTCGCCCAAAGCGTCTTCAACGCCTCCGAGCAGGGCCGCATAGTCGGCCTCGCCTTCATGGTTGGTCCACGGCCAGTCACTTCCCCAAAGCAGCCGGTCCGGGCCGATCGCCTGCAACCAAAGGCGAGTGAGTTCGGCGGCATCGAGCCCTTGAAGCCTATACGGCCCGCTCAGTTTGACGAATAGCGGCGAGCGCTCCGAGCGGCGTAGCGCGGCCCGGAACGACGGGTCGTGCAAGCTTGCACCTTGCGGCTTGCCCATATGGTCGAGGACGACGCAAATGCCCTGCGGTACTTGCCCCAGTACGGCGGGCAGCGCACCTGCGTCGGTGTGCAGTTCAAGGTGCCAGCCAAATGCCTGAAGGCTGTCCCAGAACCTGGGGCTCTGGTGCCACGGCTGCAGGTCGTGCGAAGCGCCAGCCAGATTGAGCCGGACGCCGCGCACGCCGGCGTCGTGCATCACTTGCAGTTCAGCCTGCGCCACATCAGGACAAACCACTGCCACGCCACGCAGCATGTCCGGATGGGTGTGAAGTTCATTCAGCAGCCTCGTGTTGTCCGTACCCAGGAAGCTGGGCTGCACGAGCACGCCGCGCGAGACACCCGCGCGCCCGGCCAGCACCAGCCAGTCGCGCAGCGGGGCGTCGTAGCTCGGCACGTAGCGTGGCGCTACGCCGGAACTTACACCCGCCTCGAACACATGCAAATGCGTGTCGACGAAATCTTTTGACAAGAAAGTGCCCATGGGATAAATTCTAGTCCTCTAGATGACTAAAAGACATGACCGTCTCTCTTAAAGCCTCACCAGATGTCGCTTCGATGCCGCAAATGTTGCATCAGCTGCAGCCGGGACAGAGCCGCTACGGCTGGCTTGCCGGCGCGCTGCGTTCGCGCATCCACGAAGGCGAGTGGGCGCCGGGCGATCCGATTCCGCCGGAGTCCCTGCTGGCGCAGCATTACTCGGTGGCGCTCGGCACGGTTCGGCAGGCGCTTGCGCTTTTGGTGGCGGATGGTTTGCTGGAGCGGCGGCATGGCAAAGGCACCTTCGTCAAAGCCGGCCTGGGCGGGGCTTCCATGCTGCGCTTCTTCCGCTTTCGGCAAAGCGGGGAAATGACAGCCTCGCCCACTTCGAAAATTCTCAGACGCCGGCGGCGCGTGGCCGACGCTGGCGAGGCCGAAGCGCTGGGCTTGCCCTCGGGCGCAAGTGTTTTGTCGCTCGCCCGTCTTCGCAGCGTAGACGGTCGCCCCTGCCTGCTGGAGTCGCTGGTGCTGCCTTTGCCAGCCTTCGACCCGCTGGCGGATTCGGACCCTAAAGATTGGGATGACCTGCTTTATCCCATGTACCAGCGTGTCTGTGGCGTGGTGATACATCATGCGGTGGACCAGCTGAGTTTCGGCCTCCTGAACCAGTCCCAGGCGACGAGCCTTCAGCTCGAAGCCGGGCATCCCTGCGTCGTAGTGCATCGCCGCGCCCATGACCTTGCCGATCGCTGCGTCGAATTGCGAACGACCCGAGGTGATGCGTTTGCATTCGAGTACACGGCGCAGGTTCGGTAAACGGCGCAACCAGCCCATCGACGTGCTCAACGAACAAGCGCTTGTGCCTACCATTACCTTGCCCCAGCGGAGACCAGAGTGAACATATTGAAGACTTTCAAACCGAGAAATCTGCACCTGCTCCTGATGCTCGGCGCGTGTCTTTCCTTTGCCGCAGGGCCGGCGACGGCGCAGCCTGCGTCATGGCCGGTCAAGCCAGTCACACTGGTCGTGACGTACCCGCCTGGAGGCGGGGCCGACGCGATGGCTCGCCTCATCGCGCCGCGCTTGGCGGAGTCGCTCGGGCAAAGCGTCGTGGTCGAGAACAGGCCTGGCGCTGGCGGGCAGATTGGCGCCGCCGCCGTGGCGAAAGCCGCGCCCGATGGCTACACCCTCATGCTCGACGCATCGTCGTTTGCGGTCAATCCGACGCTTTATCCCAAGCTCCCGTATGACGCGGCCAAGGCCTTCCGGCCCATCGGAATGATTGCGCTCTTTCCGAATGTGGTTCTGGTGAATGCGCAGTTCCCCGTGCGCAGCGTTGCCGAACTGACTGGGCTGGCCCGATCGCGCAAAGATGCGGTGTCTTTCGCCTCTTCAGGAAATGGTTCGGCCCAGCATCTGGCAGGCGCGCTGTTCGAATCGGCCGCCAACGTGAATATGGTGCACGTCCCTTACAAGGGCGGAGGACCGGCCCTGAACGACGTGCTGGGCGGGCAAGTTCCGCTGTTCTTCGGCAACCTGGCATCCACGCTGCCGCATATCCAGTCTGGCAAGCTGCGCGCGCTGGCCGTGACGTCGACCCAGCGTTCAGCCCTCTTGCCCGATGTGCCCACGCTGGCCGAGTCCGGCATCAAGGGCGCCGAGATTTACGAATGGAACGCCTTGTTCGCTCCCGCAGGCACACCCGAACCCGTCATAGAGAAAATTTCAGCCGCGCTGCAAAAGGCACTCGCCTCGCCCGAGGTGAAAGCCCGCGTGGCGCAGCTCGGCGGCGATCTGCAAAAGGCAACGCCGGACTTTGCGCAAACGTTCATTCGTCAACAAATCGAACTCTGGGCACGTGTGGTCAAAGAGCGCGCCATTACGACAGAATAGCGCTGCGCAGGCACAGCCACCCACTCACTCCGTTCATTTTTTTCATCTCCGTTTCATCTTGCGAGGCATCCCATGACTCTTGTTCAAACATCCCACACCCGCCGCGATTGGCTGCTTCGCTCGGGCGCTGCGGCTTTGGCATCTTCACCCTTGCTTGGGCTCGCACAGGGCAGCGCCTGGCCGACCAAGCCGCTGCGCCTCGTGGTGCCTTTTGCACCCGGTGGCAGCTCTGAAATCGTCGCGCGCGCCGTTGCCGGGGAAATGGCCAAGACCATTGGCCAGAACGTTTTTGTCGACAACAAGCCGGGCGCCGCAGGAAACATCGCGATGCAGGAAGTCGCCAACTCCAGCGACGAGCACACGCTTATCCTGGGCCATATAGGCACGCTGGCCGTCAACCCTTACATCTTTGCCAAGCTGCCCTACGACCCCAACAAGGATTTCGTGCCCGTTACGCTGGTGTCAAAAGTGCCTAGCCTGTATGTCGTCCATCCTGACCTGCCCGTCAAGGACCTCAAGGAATTCGTGGCCTACGCCAAGAGCAAACCCGGCCAGTTGAACTACGGCTCCGCCGGCAATGGCAGCGCCGGCCACCTGGCCATGGAATACCTCAAGTCCGCCAGCGGAATTTTCATGCTGCACGTGCCCTACCGCGGCACCGGCCCCATGCTCACCGACCTCATGGCCGGTCGCCTGCAGGCCGCTTCGGTCGGCGCGCCCGCGCTGATGCAGTTCATCAAGGCCGGCAAGCTGCGGTGCATCGCGACCGGAACGGCGCAGCGCTTGCCACAATTGCCCGACGTGCCCACGGTGGCCGAGCAGGGCTACAAGGGCTTCGAAATGACGCAATGGTATGGGCTGCTCGCGCCTTCCAAGTGGCCGAAGGCGCATATCGCCAAGCTCGAAGCCGAAGCCATCAAAGCTGCGCGCGGCGCACTGGTGAAGGAAAAACTGAGCCAGGAAACAGCACTGGCCGTGGGCAACACGGGCGCGGAGTTCGAGGCCTTCATTCGTCAAGAGCAGGCGCGCTGGAAGCCGGTCATCGAGCGCGCGCAGATCAAACCTGAAGGCGCTTGATCCTGAGGTGCGGCTGGCCTTTGTAAGCCCGTCGCACCGAGACGCCTGGTTTTCAGGTCGCCGAGACGGCGCCGCGCAGGTAAGCCATGCTGGTCGTCAGTCGTTGCTCGATGTCGGTCGCTGCAGCAATCTCTTCGGCAAAGGGCTCAAAAGATGCAACGCCGGCGTAGCCTGCCTTCAGCAGGCGGGCGATTTGCGTAGCATTGCCGAGCCGGTCGCTTTCGCCCACCAGGACGCGGTGGCCGTCACGCATCTGGCCGGCGTCGAGCTGCATGTCTTCCACGCCGGAAATATGCACGAGGCCTGTCAGTTCTGGAAAAAAAAGATCTTCGCCCGCCAAATGGTGGTGGAAAGTGTCGTGCACCAGCTGAAAAGTAGCTTCACCCTGAACTTCCCTGATGGCGCGCACGGCCTGCGACTTTCTGCGCACCGCACACTCCTCGAAACCTAGAGGTTCGACGAGCCCGATGAGCCCTGCCGCTTCGAGCAGGGGTTTCAATTGGCGCAGCGAATCGACCAGTGCGGTGTGCCGTTCATCCGCGCTGCGACTGTCGGCATGGCTGTTCGTCGGGCAAAGCACGATGGCTTCGGCACCGCATTCGGCGGCGTAGCGAATGATGTCGCCTGCCTCCCGCGCGCGCGTTGCGTCGAATTGGTCGAATTTCTGCAGCGCGTTGATCGAGCGAATGCGCAGGCCGTGCGCACTGGCAATAGCCCCGATCTGCCTGGCCGGCGCCCCATCTTCCATTTCGACGCCCGGCAGGTCATTGCGGATCTCGATGGTGGTCACGCCTAGCCTGCGTGCGAGCGCAGCGAATTGCGCAAACGGCAAGCGAGGTGCGGCGATGCGGTTGATCGAAAAATTGAGTGCGCTCATGCAGGGATCCCTTTTGATGCGACGTCATGCGCTTTCGTGCGTGCATGCGCTTAGCTTGGTTTCGCTCTCACGACAAAACCGCCTTAGCGTCAGCGCAAAAGCAGGGCGCGTAGTGCGGTCTTCGAGCTGACAGCTAACGCTATCCAGGGTTGCCTGGCTGGCAGGCTTGAGAGCCCTGACTGCCGCCGGCTTAGAGCAGGCCCTGGGTCCGGGCCAGATGGCTGGCTTGCGAGCGGCTCTTGACGTTGAGGCGACGGAACAGGCGCCAGAGATGCACCTTGACGGTGTGCTCGCTGATCTGCAGCTCTTCCGCGATGTCGCGGTTGCTCAGACCCTTGTCAAGCATGACGAGAAGTTGTTTCTGGCGCTTGGACAGTTTTTCCGGTGGAACGCCGGCTTCGCCGTCCGCATCGTCGACCAGAAATACGCGCAAAACATTCGAAATTTCGGTCGCGCCGGCCGACTTCTGAATGAAGGCGTCCGCGCCGGCTTCAATGGCAAGGTCTTCATAGTCCAGCGCAGAAGCAGCCGAAAGTACAACAAGCGGCACGCTCGGGAAATTGTGCTTGAGTTCGCGCACGCCGGAGACGCCGTGCGTGTCGGGCAGCTTCAGGTCAAGGCAGATCAGCTCGGGCGTCCCGTGCGTTTCGAGCGCCGGAGTCACCGCAGCAACGCGGTCGAGTTCGACCACGGTGGCCTTGCTATTGAGACGTCTGACGAGCATCACGACCGCTTCGCGCATCAGGGGGTGATCATCAATTACGAAAATGCTCATGAGCAGGGCAGGTGGGTAGGTTTCAACGGGTTGAGCATAACGGTTCGTTCGATCCTCTGGGCCATCTCTCGAAGGTGAAAAGGAACTTTAGTGCGCTTTAAAAAACATATTGTTACATTTTTATTGAGAACTAATCAATGTTTCGACTCAGGCGGCTTTATCGATTTGCGTCAGCGCTGCCGCAAGCGCGTCAAGATCCGGTTCAACGGACAGGTCCAGCACGGCTGCAAGATCGTTCAAGGCAGCGACGCCTTCACGCTGCAATTGCTGGATAGACTGCGCGGCCTCGCGCGGCGAATCGAAGCGCAGGCTCTGCAACAGCAGGGTGCCGCGCGAATCGACCAGCTTGAAGAAAAATCCGCCGTCTTTTTCACGGTATTGCTTGAAGCTCGCCAGCGCTGCCTTTCCTGCCTTTTTGGCAGGCGCTGTCGCGCTTTTCAGGTTGCGCAAGCCGACGCTTTCGCGCAGTGTGGCCATGAAAGGCGCGGCAATTTTTCGGGCTTTGGCAGCGCCCGCCTGAAGAATGTCCTCGATCGCCTGCGGATCGTTGACAAGGCGCTCGTAGGTCTCCCGCATGGGCGCCATCTCGCGGTCGATCCGCTCGAAGAGCATCTGCTTGGCATCACCCCAGGCGATCCCCTGCGCGTAGGCCGCGCGCATCGCGGCGGTCTCGTCGGGCGTGGCAAAGGCCTGGTAGATCTCGAAGAGCGCCGAGCCTTCTGGCGATTTGGGCTGCCCGGGTGTGCGTGAATCGGTCACGATGCCGGCGATCTGCTTTCGCATGATCTCGCGCGGGGCAAAAAGCGCGATGGTGTTGTCGTAGCTCTTGCTCATCTTTCGGCCGTCGAGGCCTGGCAACGTAGCCACGCTTTCCTCGATCGCGGCTTCTGGAAGGACCAGCAACTCGCCGTAAAGATGGTTGAAACTCTGCGCGATGTCACGTGCCATCTCGATATGCTGGACCTGGTCACGCCCCACCGGGACCTTGTGCGCGCCGAACATGAGAATGTCGGCGGCCATCAGCACCGGGTACATGAAGAGGCCGGCCGTGACGTCGGTATCGGTATCCAGCCCCGCCGCTACGTTCTTGTCGACCGATGCTTTGTACGCATGCGCCCGGTTCAGCAAACCCTTGCCAGTGACGCAGGTCAGGAGCCACGTCAGTTCTGGAATCTCGGGGATGTCGGACTGGCGATAAAAAACAACCCGCTCCGGGTCGAGGCCGGCCGCAAGCCACGTCGCGGCGATCTCAAGGGTCGAGCGCTGGATGCGGGCCGGCTCGCCCACCTTGATCAGCGCGTGGTAGTCGGCCAGGAAATAAAAACTCTCGACACCAGGCGCCAGGCTCGCCCGTACGGCAGGGCGAACCGCGCCGACGTAGTTCCCCAGGTGGGGCGTTCCCGATGTGGTGATGCCGGTCAAGACGCGCTGTGCACTCATGTTCAAGTCAATCCTCGGATACCGTTTTTGATGCGATGCGTGAGCTCCCGCGCGGTCAGCGCAGCAGGAACGCCAGCGGTGAAAGAATGCCTTCGAGCGCGCCGAAGGTCACGGCCATCAGGGGACGCATCCAGAAGTTCGTGATGACGCCTGCAAGCACCAGCGCCATGACGATGAAAAATCCCCAAGGCTCGATGCGCGAAACAGTCTGCGCCTGCCGCCAGGGCAGCAGGCCCACCAGAATGCGACCACCATCGAGTGGCGGCAGCGGAAAGAGGTTGAACACGAACATCACCACGTTGACCAGCATGCCCGCGCGGCACATTTCGACGAAAAAGGGCTCGGACACATCGGCGCCTGCGAGCACGTAGAAGAGCACGCCCCACATCAAGGCCTGGATGAAGTTGGCCCCCGGGCCGGCGAGCGCAACCCAGATCATGTCGCGCTTGGGGTTGCGCAGCTTGCCGAAATTGACGGGAACGGGTTTGGCGTAGCCGAACAGGAAAGTGCCTGCGGTGGCGATGTACAGCACCAGCGGCATGACGATGGTGCCGACCGGGTCGATGTGCTTGAGCGGATTGAGCGTCACACGGCCGAGTGTCCACGCCGTCGGATCGCCAAAGTAACGTGCAACGTAGCCATGTGCTGCCTCATGCACGGTAATCGCAAAAAGCACCGGCAAGGCGTAGATGGCGACGGTTTGAATCAGCTTGGCAAAGTCCATCCCGGGATTGTGTCAGAGCCAGCTCATCCGAGCCCGAGCGATGCGGTGTCGCCCCGCCCCGCACGAACGATGACGGCCTCGCCCCCGGTCCCCATGGCCGTCAGGTCGATGACGGTGGTCGGCTCCAGCGGGCAGGCCCCAGCATCCAGCACTGCGTCGACTTCGTGTTCCAGCAGCTTGCGGATTTCTGTGGCGTCATTGAGCGGCTCTGTTTGCCCCCTCGGAATGAGCGTGGTTGCCAGCAGTGGCGCGCCGTGCATTTCCAGCAAGGCCTGCAGTGTCTGGTGTTCCGGCACACGCAGGCCGATGGTCTTGCGGGAAGGGTGGCTGACGCGGCGCGGCACTTCCTTGCTGGCTTCAAGAATGAAGGTGTAGGGCCCGGGGGTGGCAGCTTTCACGAGCCGGTACTGGCGGTTGTCGACCCGGGCGTAATTGGCCAGCTCGCTCAGGTCGCGGCAAAGCAGGGTCAGGTGGTGGCGGTCGTCCACGCCCCGGATGCGGCGCAGCTTGTCTGCCGCGGCCTTGTCATCGAGGTGGCAGACCAGCGCGTAGCTGGAGTCGGTCGGCACGGCGGCGATGCCGCCCTTGGACAGCAATGCGACAGCTTGCTTGAGCAACCGCGGCTGCGGGTTGTCGGGGTGAAGTTCGAAGTACTGAGCCATGGAACCTGCCCTTTACTTCGCTACGGCCGCTGTCGGCATCCGCCGGCTCACGCTGCTTTCACGTGAGGTGAGCCAGGCACCGATCACGCCGCAGATTGCAATGATCAGCATCCCCGCAAGGGACCAACGGTCTGGCACATGCGAAAACAGCAGCCACCCGCCGATCATCGCAAAGCCGATTTGCGTGTACATGTAGGGAGTCAGCGTGCCGGCGGGCGCCTGGCCGTAGGCCAGGATCAGCATGAAATGTCCCGCGGTGGCTGCAGCGCCCATGAAGACAAGGAGCGCCCACAGGGACCAGGAATCGAGCTGAGTCCAGACGAAAGGAAGCAGAATCGACACCGCCAGCGTGCCGACCCAGCCGGTATACAGGTGCATCGTTATCGGGTCTTCGGTCCGTGCGAGCCGGCTGGTCAGGATTTGAAACCACGAATTGGTCCCGACCACCACCAGCGGCAACAGGATATGCCAGCCGAAATGGCTGCTGCCTGGCCGGATGATGATCAAGGTGCCGGCAAATCCGCCGAGCACCAAAAGCCAGCGCACAAGCGAGACGCGCTCGCCGAGATTGATGGCTGCGAACAAGGTGATGACGAGGGGAACAATTGCGACGATCGACGTGAACTCGGCGACTGGCATATACCTGAGGCTGAGAAAGGCGAAGAAGCTGCTGGTGAGCAAGAGGAGGCCCCGCAGGCACTGAAACTTCGGGTGTTCGGTTCGCAGAATGGAAAGGCCGCGCGAAGGCAGGATCGCGGCAGACGTGGCCACCGCCTGAAAAAAGTAGCGGAACCAGAGCGCCATGATCAAGGGCACGCTCGCTGTGACGTACTTGGTGACGGTATCAAGCGCGGCGAAGCAGCCGACAGCCGCCGTGACCAGCACAATGCCCTTGAGGGCGGATTTCTCGCGGATCACTGAATACGGTCTTCCAGCAGCTCCCACACGGGAGTGAGGCCTCCTGGCAGAAAAGGCAGCGTGCCCAGGTCGGTGTGGCTTTCGTCCGGACTGTGAAAGTCACTGCCGCGCGAGGCCGCCAAGCCAAATTCGCGAGCCGTTTCGGCGTATTTCACATATTCCTGCGCGGTGTGGCTACCCGTCACGACTTCAACCGCCTGGCCTCCGTGCGTTTTGAATTCTGTGAAGAGCGCGTACTCTTCATTTGGCGTGAACTTGTAACGGGCCGGATGAGCAATCACAGCGATGCCTTTGGCCTGGGTGATCCAGCTGACAGCGTTTTGAAGGCTTGCCCATCGGTGCTCTACATAACCGGGCTTGCCCTCCGTGAGGTATTTACGGAAGACTTCGGACGTGTCGCGACAGAAGCCCGACTCGACCAGGAAACGGGCGAAGTGCGTGCGCGAAATCAGGGCGGGGTTGCCGACGAACTTCAGTGCGCCGTCATACGCGCCCTTGATACCGACTTTCGCCAGGCCGTCGGACATTTCCATGGCGCGTTGGCCGCGGCCGCCGCGGGTTTGTTCGAGGCCCTGAAGCATTTCGGCGTCGTCGGGGTCAAAGCCCAGCCCGACGATGTGAACTGTCTCGCCGGCGAAGGTGACGGAAATTTCGGTGCCGGTGAGGTAGCGCATGCCGTGTGCGTGCGCGGCTGCCGCAGCGCGGTGCTGCCCGCCGATTTCGTCGTGGTCCGTGAGGGCCCAGAGTTCAACCCCGTTCTGGCTGGCGCGTTGTGCCAGTTCTTCCGGGGTCAGCGTGCCGTCTGAAACGACGGAGTGGCAATGCAGGTCCGCATTGAGGATTGATTTAGCGCTCACCGAACGATTTTAGGCGCTGACGCCAAGAGGTGCCCCAAGGAAGGCCAATGACCGCGTCTCGCCGGGGTTGTCACCGCGGCTGGCACGCCGCTCAAGTTCAGCGAAAGCCGAAGTACGACAGGATGACGCCGATGATGACGATAAGGCCGACGATATAGATGATGGTGTTCATGTGTCCTCCAGGATTGTTGAGAGCGCGCATTGCGAAGGCAAAGTCAGGGCAACGCATCTTTGGAGTTCGATCATGCAGAGGCCTGCCAGCCTGAACTGTAGGCAGCGCTGCTCAGGTACCGTCGGACAAAGGCTTCCGGGTGAGATTGCCCGGCAGCGCACGCGTCGCCGCGTCGTGCATTGCCTTTAAAGCTCGGCGGCTTCGACCAAAAAACGCACCCGCTTGACGCCTTGCCACTCGTCCGCATCAAGGCGAAAGGCCAGCCGCACGCGCGCGGGCAAGGACTCGGTGTGGCCGAACCACATGCCATCGACGGGCTGGCCCTGATGCTTGAGCTTCAGGGCCAGGTGTTTTTCGCCCACCAGGCGCTGGGAAACAACCTCCAGCTCTTCGCAAAAAGTCGGCGCAGCAAACCCCTGGCCCCACACTTCCCGGTGCAGGGTGTCGACCATGTCGGTGCGGCGGTACTCGGGTGCCAACGGCCCATCGGTGTCCAGCCGCCGGGTCAGGGTGCTGGCGTCGAGCCATTCATGGGCAACTTCTTGCAAGGCTTGCTCGAACTCGTCGAAATGCTCTTCGGCAATCGTGCAGCCGGCCGCCATTGCGTGGCCCCCGAAACGCAACAGCACGTGGGGATGGCGTTTGGCGACAAGGTCGAGCGCGTCGCGCAGGTGAAAGCCCGGGATCGAGCGGCCCGAGCCCTTCAGCTCGTGCTCCTTGCCGGGCGCCTGGCTGGCCGCGAAAACGAAAGTGGGTCGGTGCAGCTTGTCCTTGATACGGGAGGCGACGATGCCCACCACGCCTTCGTGAAAGTCGGGGTCGAATATGGCGATGGCCGGTGGAGGCGCTTCGTCCTCGTCGATCATCGCGTCGGCCGCCAGCTGGGCCTGCTCGCGCATGCCCGCTTCGATATCCCGCCGGTCGCGGTTGATGCCGTCGAGCATGCGCGCGAGTTCATCGGCGCGTGTCGTGTCGTCCGTGAGCAGGCATTCGATTCCTAGCGTCATGTCGGAGAGACGGCCCGCCGCGTTGATGCGTGGCCCCAGGGCGAAGCCGAAGTCGAAGGTCGTGGCCGCCTTCGCCACGCGTCCGGCTGCGCGAAAGAGCGCTTCGAGGCCCGCCGGCATGGTACCCGCGCGGATGCGTTTGAGGCCTTGCGCCACCAGCCGCCGGTTGTTGGCGTCGAGTCGCACCACGTCGGCCACCGTGCCCAGCGCCACAAGGGGCAGCAGGGCATCGAGCTTGGGCTGGGTGGCCGCGTCGAAAACGCCGCGTTGCCGCAGCTGCGCACGCAGTGCCAGCAGCACATAGAACATGACGCCTACACCGGCAATCGATTTGCTCGCGAAGGTGCAACCCGGCTGGTTGGGGTTGACGATGACGTCGGCATCCGGCACGGCCACTGCGCCGTTTCGCAGGGCCGGGAGGTGGTGGTCGGTGACCAGCACCTGCAGGCCCAAAGCTTTTGCGCGGTCCACGCCTTCGAAGCTCGCGATGCCGTTGTCGACGGTGACGAGGAGTTCGGCGCCGCTGGCCTTGACTCGTTCGGCAATCGCCGGCGTGAGGCCGTAGCCGTCCACCACACGGTCCGGCACCAGGTAGCCTACGTTTACAGGACCCAGAGACGCGCCCAGCAGTCGCAGGCCGCGCAGGGCGACGGCGCAGGCGGTCGCGCCATCACAGTCGTAGTCGGCCACGACGCAGATCCTGCGCCCAGCGGCGAGCGCATCGGCCAGCAGTGCGGCGGCCTGCGCGGCGCCCGCCAGGCCGTCGGGGGACAGGAGGCGGGCCAGGCCGTCATCGAGCTCGTCGAAGCTGAGGACGCCACGCGCCGCATAAAGCTGGGCCAGCAGCGGATGTACGCCGGCTTGCTGCAAAGCCCAGAGGCTGCGCGGCGGGATGTCGCGGACAAGAAGTTTCATAGCGTCTCAAGAATGTCGAAGAGGGGTTTGGCGGACCAGCGACGCGAAAGCCTGGCAATCAGGCCGCCCGTTCCGCTTTGCCAGGTCCGGCTCGATCGCTCGCCACACAGCGTCAGTCGAACGGTCTGGCCTGCGCCCTGGCGTGACAGCAATTCCTGCACGGCGCCGGCATCCAGCGCGGTCCACGCTGCTGCGTAGGCGGCCCAGTCGCCCGTGAACATGGCGCGCGCCAGGCCGCGTGGCGCCATTACCTGCTGCGCCGGGCCCGTCGCGGCGGGGCGGCGTCCCCCCTCGGGGAGGTCGCCTGTGCCGCTGAACCAGACGGTATTCACGGGCACAAGGCCCTGCTGCTGGCGCAGGTCGTTGAGCGGGTGCGTGTAAAGGAGCATCTGCATTTCGTTTTGCAGGCGGCGCAGCGTTTTGGCTGCGCTGCCGTCCGGCAACCAGGGATCGACGCTTCTGCCAATTGCCCGGTCGAGCGAGGCCGTGGGCAGCTGCCGAAAAATGGCGCCTTCTGCCAGCCAGTGGTCCGGCCCGCCATAGCTCAGCGCGATGCCGTCCTGCTCGAAATAGCCCTGCATGGCCGCCATCAGCGTGCGTGAGTCGGCTTCGGTTAACGCGAGGCCTTCGGGGTCGGACAAAATTGCCTGCTCGCGGCCAAATGCCCAGTGGCATGGCGTCACGAAGGCCCAGGCTTTCAGGGCAGTGTCTTCCGGAGGCGTCCGCTGGCTGCGCTCCCAGGCAGCCCACGGGATAAGGCCGTCGGCGAGCCCGGCGGCGTCCAGTCCATGTGCGCGGGCGAGTGCCCTTTCATGCGGGGGGCTGAGCGATTGCGCATCGCCGTCGAAAGATTCCAGCAGCACCATGCCCTGGAGTAGCTCGCTCACATGGCCCAGCTGCGCCTTGCACAGTGGCTGCATCGTCTCTTGCCAGGCATCTCCGGCGCATGCGGCGAACGGAACAATGAGATGGGTCAGGTGGCGCGGGTCTGAAGCGGGCTTGGCGGGGGGCTGAGGGGCAGCTGGGGGCGATGGCATCGGGCTATTGTCCGGGAAGCCTAACCCGGATGCCACAATCACCCCATGCAATTCCCCTATGAGCTGAAACTCGGCTGGCGCTATACCCGTGCGGGCCGCGCCACGCGGCGCAACGGCTTCATCTCTTTCATTTCCGGCGTGTCCATGCTGGGCATCGCGCTCGGCGTGGCTGCGCTGATCATCGTTCTGAGCGTGATGAATGGCTTTCAGAAAGAGGTTCGCGACCGCATGCTGGGGGTGATTTCGCACATCGAGGTTTTCGCGCCGGGCGGCGCGGCCCTGACGGACCCCGACAAGACGCTGGCTGAAATCAGGCGCAATCCGCAGGTTGTTGGTGCGGCAACTTTCATTGCCGCGCAGGCCCTGCTGGCGCGTGGCGAGGACATGAAAGGCGCCATTGTGCGCGGCATCGACCCCAAACTCGAAGGCGAAGTTACTGACCTCGCCGTGCAACTCAAGGACACGGCCTTTCCTTTGCTGGTGAGCGGGCAGTTCGGCGTGGTGCTCGGCGGCGAACTGGCGCGTTCCATGGGCGTGGCCAAAGGCGACACGGTAACCTTGATTGCGCCGAGCGGCCAGGTGACCCCCGCAGGCGTGGTGCCGCGCCTCAAACAGATGACGGTGGTCGGAACCTTCGACTCCGGCCATTTTGAATACGACTCGGCGCTGGTACTGCTGCATCAGGACGATGCGGCGCGCATCTTCAGGCTGGAAGGCCCGACCGGCATCCGTGTGAAGCTACGCAACCTGCATGAGGCGCGCGAGGTGGCGGCTGAGCTTTCGCGCACGCTGTCCGGCGATCTGCTGATTCGGGACTGGACGCGGCAGAACCGCACCTGGTTCGCGGCTGTGCAACTCGAAAAACGGATGATGTTCATCATCCTCACGCTGATTGTTGCCGTGGCGGCGTTCAACCTGGTGAGCACGCTGGTCATGACCGTGACCGACAAGCGCGCCGACATCGCCATTTTGCGCACGCTGGGAGCCAGCCCGCGCAGCATCATGGGAATTTTCATGGTGCAGGGCGCCATGGTGGGCGTGATCGGAACGCTCTCCGGATTGCTACTCGGCCTGGGCGTGGCCTTCAATATCGACGTTATCGTGCCGGCACTGGAGCGGCTGCTCAATGCGAGCTTCCTGCCGCGCGATATCTACCTCATCAGCCGCATGCCGAGCGAGCCACAGTACGCCGACATCATGCCGATCGCGGTGATCTCGCTGGTGCTGGCATTTCTGGCAACCATTTATCCCAGCTGGCGTGCCAGCCGAGTCAATCCTGCGGAGGCGCTGCGCTATGAATGAGGCTGTTGTCCAAGCGCCGCGCGCCGAAGCGAGTGCCCCGAGCCCGGCGCATGCATCGGCCCTGGTGCTGCGTGCAGAAGGTCTGTCCAAGCGGTTCACCGAAGGTCCGCTCGACGTCCAGGTGCTCGAGCGGGTGGACCTCGACGTCTTCCGCGGCCAGACGCTGGCGATCGTCGGCGCTTCGGGCTCCGGCAAGAGCACCTTGCTGCACTTGCTGGGCGGACTCGACGCGCCCACCAGCGGCCGCGTCGAATTGCTGGGCCGGGAGATGTCGGCGCTCAATCCCGCCGAGCAGGGCCGGATGCGCAACGAGCACCTGGGCTTCGTCTACCAGTTTCACCACCTGCTGCCCGAGTTCAGCGCCCTGGACAACGTGGCCATGCCGCTGTGGATCAGGCGACAGTCGCCGGCCGAAGCGGCAAAGACCGCCTCGGCCATGCTCGCGGCCGTGGGTTTGTCGGAACGCCTGCACCACCGGCCGGCCGAACTGTCAGGCGGAGAGCGCCAACGTGTGGCCATCGCCCGTGCGCTGGTGGCGCAGCCGGCCTGCGTGCTGGCCGACGAGCCTACGGGCAACCTGGACCGCTCGACCGCGGACGGCGTGTTCAGGCTGATGCTCGATTTGGCGCGGGATCAGGGCACGGCATTCATCATGGTCACGCATGATGAAACGCTGGCGGCGCGATGCCAGCGGCAACTTCGGCTGGTGCAGGGGCACCTGACCGAACAGCCTTGAACCGCCTGGAGTCCTGAAGCGCCCGGAAGCGCCTCAATGGCCTGCGGCACAGGCGCCCGTAGGTGCCCGACCTTATTAAAGAATCCGGTTGAACCAGAGAATGGACAGGCCCGCCGAGAGCAGCGACAGGATCGCCGCGCCGAGCGCCAGCAAACCGGACACTTCAGTTTCTTTCTTCTCAACGGTGAGCCGCGCGCTGAGTGCGGTGTAGACCTTCTTGAGGTCGTCCGCCGTGCCGGCATAGAAGTACTCGGCCTGGGTCTTGTTGGCTATTGACTTGAGCGTTTCCTCGTCGAGCTTGACGCGCATGGACCAGCCTTCGAAGCCGATGGTTTCGCCAGCGACCGTTCCCACGCCCACGGTGTAGACGCGCACGCCCCGGTCCGCAGCGAGCTTGGCCGCTTCCATGGGATCGACTCCAGTGGTGCGCTGCCCGTCAGTCAAAAGGATGATGGCCCCCGACGAATAAGACCCGGGCGCAACCGGCGTGAACTCCTTCTTGGGCGAAGCGTCCTTGGGCTGATCCAGGCTGGCGCCGCGCTGCTTCTCGCGTCCGTACTGCATCGATGCCAGGTCGATGCCCGCGTCGGGAAAAAGCTCTGCCAAGGACACCACGATACCGTTGCCGATGGCGGTGGCGCGCTGCAGCTGGAATTTATCGATGGCGGTGACAAGGTCCTCACGGCTCAGGGTAGGCGGCTGCACGACGGAAGCCGTTCCGGCAAAGGCCACGATACCGACCTTCACGCTGCGCGGCAGATCGGTCAGGAAGGCTTTGGCCGCGTTCTGTGCGGCGACGAGTCGGTTGGGCTCGACGTCCGTGGCGCGCATGCTGCCCGAAACGTCCATGGCCAAAATGATGGTCTCGTTTTGCGAAGGCAGCCGAACGACGGCGAAGGGACGCGACGCGGCGACCAGCATCGCGGCCAGCGCCAGGAGGAAAAGTAGGGGAGGTATGTGCCTGCGAAAGGTCTGACCCGCACCCATCGCCTCACGAACGATCGACAGGCTGGCATAGCGAAGGGCCAGCTTCTTTTTGCGTCGCATCAGCCACACGTAAAGCAGGACCAGCAAAGGCAACGCCAACAGCATCCACAGGAACTGGGGCCATAGGAAGGTCATGGTCTTCCTCTTCTTTCTAAAGCGACATCAGGCAACCTGCCTGAGATGGTTGGGAAGCGCGCCACTGGCCGAGCCGGCCCGCCCGCGGCGCTTTCGCATGTCGGTGAAACGAACGATCGCGTCGACCAGATCGTCATCGGTCGAGAGTTCGAGGGTGTCGACACCGGCCTTCGTGAACGACTGGCGCAGTTCGGCTTCGCGCTGGGCCGCAATGCGTGCAAAGCGCTTGCGAAAGCCGGAGTCATGGGTATCGACGAGCAGCTGCTCGCCGGTCTCGGCATCGCGGATGGTGATGAGGCCAAGGTCGGGCATCTCAAGCTCCAGCGGGTCCAACAACCGAACGGCCACGACCTCGTGGCGGCGGGCGAGCTGGCCGAGCGGCTTTTCCCAGCCGGGTTCGCTGATGAAGTCGGACACGACGAATACGGTGGAGCGCCGCTTGAGCGTGGTGGCGGCGGAGTTGAGGAGTTCATGCAGGCGGGTGGTGACCGCACCCTTTGTTTCGGGCCGGGTCTGGATGGCGTGCAGCAGATGCAGTACATGATGCCGGCCGCCGCGAGCCGGCAGCACCGTGTCGACGCCGGAGCCGTACAGCATGGCGCCCACACGGTTGCCATGGCGGGTCAGGATGCGCGCCAGCACCGTGACGAATTCGGACGAGACATTGCGCTTGCGCTGCTCGCCCGAGCCGAAGTCCACCGAGGGGCTGAGGTCGAGCAAGAACCATGCGCTCATTTCGCGGTCTTCGGTGAAGACGCGCACATGGGGCTGCTGTAGCCGCGCGGTGACGTTCCAGTCGATATGGCGCACGTCATCGTGGTGCTGGTACTCGCGCAGGTCGGCGAGGTCCATGCCTGTACCGCGAAGCAGGGTGCGGTAGTCGCCCTGGAGCAGGCCGTCGAGGCGCTTGAGTACCGTCCACTCCAGACGCCTCAACACTTGCTCGGCGCGCCCGACAGCCGATTTGGCAGGGGCGGCCTCAAGTGCCTTGGCCGGGCCGCTCCAGGGCGACCGCACTTTGGCGGCCTCTGTCGTGGCGGGGGCGGAGGCGGACGCGGTGGAAGCCATGGTGCTTCAGACCTGATCAGGCTGCAAGTTTCTCGTGCTCGAGCGGTTTGGCCGGCGGCGGAATCTTGGCGGTAATCTTGGCGATCACAGCGTCCGTGTTGAGGCCTTCGGAAAGCGCTTCGTAGGAGAGCACCAGCCGGTGCCGCAGCACGTCGGGCACCAGGTCGGTCATGTCTTCGGGCAGCGCATAGCTGCGGCCCCGCAGCATGGCCATCGCGCGCGCACCTTCCGTGAGATTGATGGTGGCGCGGGGACTGGCGCCGAAGGTGATGAAGCGGGCGAGATCTTTCAGGCCGTGGCGTTCGGGGTAGCGCGTGGCCGAGACGATGCGCACAGCGTACTGCACCAGCGAAGGGTCCACATAGACACGCCGGCATTCGCGCTGCAAGGCCGCAAGCTGCTCGGTCGTGGCCACGGAGCTCACCTGCACGGCCGGGCCGGTCACCCGCTCGACGATCACGAACTCTTCTTCGTCCGTGGGGTAATCGACCAGGACCTTCATCATGAAGCGGTCGACCTGGGCTTCAGGCAGCGGGTAGGTACCTTCGGTCTCGATCGGGTTTTGCGTTGCCATGACGAGGAAAGGCTCGGGCACGCGGTGGGTTTCTCCAGCGATCGTGACCTGGCGCTCCTGCATCACTTCAAGCAGTGCGCTTTGCACCTTGGCCGGCGCACGGTTGATCTCGTCGGCCAGCAACAGGTTGGTGAAGACCGGGCCGAGCGAGGTGCTGAATTCGCCGGTTTTCTGGTTGTAGATGCGCGTGCCGACCAGATCGGCCGGGACCAGATCGGGCGTGAACTGGATGCGCTTGAAGTTGCCGCGCACTGTGTTGGCCAGCGTCTTGACCGTGAGGGTTTTTGCCAAGCCGGGAACGCCTTCAACCAGCAGGTGGCCTTGGGCCAGTATCGCCACCATGACGCGTTCGAGAAAGCGGTCCTGGCCCACGACGACGCGCTTGACCTCGTAAAGAATTTGCTCCATCAGCTGGGCGGTGTCGGTGGAGTTGCCGAAGGCGTCGGTATGCGAGGGGTTCATTCAAGGTCCTTGGGTGCGCTGTTCGTGAAGAATCAGGAGAAAGGGCGGTATTGGGTAACGCGGCAGGCGCGGATGTGTCGTCAGAACGGCGGCAGGCCAACCGCCGACGCCGCGTTTTCGATGGGGACGGCAAAGCCGATGCCGACAAAGGTGCGCTGGCTCGACGGGTTGTAGATCGCGGTGACGATGCCGACTACCTGCCCGTCCATGGTCACGAGGGGGCCGCCCGAATTGCCGGGGTTGGCGGCGGCGTCGAACTGGATCAGGTTGGTCATGGTCTGCTTGCCTTCAGGCGACCGGAAGGACCGTTTGAGCCCGGAAATAACGCCCGTGGACGCCGACGGCCCAATGCCGAAGGGGTAGCCGACCGCCAGCACCTCGTCGCCGGGTTGAAGGTCCTGCGTCGATCGCATGGTCGCCGCGATCATGTCGTCGGGAATGGTATGGGCCTGCAGCACGGCGAGGTCGTTCTCGGGCTGGGCGCCCGTCACGGTTGCCTTGGATTCCGAACCATCGAAAAATTCGACCTTGATGCTCTCGACACCCTGCACCACATGCAGGTTGGTCAGGATGATGCCTTTGTCGACAATGACGACGCCAGTGCCAACGCTGCGCTCGACTTCGTTGTTGTCCTTGTCCTTGACATAGCCCGTGACGCGGACCACGGCGGGGCGAATCGCTTCGTAGGCTTTGGATGCCGCTGAGGGAAACTGGGTGGTCTCCAGCGTCTTGATGACCGCCGCGTCGATGTCTTTCTGGGTAAGCGCGCGCGGTGTGTTGTGCAGCGTGAGCGCGAGCGTCATGGCCAGCAGCAGCGCGAGCAGTCCGATGACCGACCACAGCAGTCTCGGGCTGCTCAGGGAAAATTTTCCGGTGGACAGGGACGGGACTTGCGAAGGCGGCTGCCCGGCGGGCTCGTCGGGCGCTGAGGAAGAACCGCCGCGGCCAGAGGGACGGCTGTTGCTGTAGAGGGCGGGCCTTCGCATTTGTTCACCTATGGGTAAGACAACACACTGCCGTTCAAAATTGCAAGGTATCACGATTTTGCTGGCCCTGCACGGTGTTAAGGTAATCGAACGCTGGATCAGGTAAGGCCGGAAACCGGGCGCTCGCAATGTGGACGAGTGCACCAATTTGGCTTGTGCCCGGTGAATCGGGAGCCAGCCTTACTTGCGCGCCACCCGGTCCCGTTCCCTGCCGACAGACCGGCTAGACATCAAACCTGGAACTTATTGCCGGCTGCCCATGGCTTTCTGGATAGACACACACTGCCACCTCGATGCCGCCGAATTCACGCACGATCGCGGCTTGGCGCGGGAACGGGCGCGGGCGAGCGGCGTGGGCCACTGCGTGATTCCTGCCGTAGCCGTCGCGAATTTCGATACGGTCCGTGAGCTGGCGTACGCCCATGGCGACAGCTATGCGCTGGGCATTCATCCGCTCCTGGTGCCGCAAGCCAGCGAAAGGGATCTGGCCCAGCTTGACGCCGAGCTTCTGCTCAGGCGCGACGACCCGCGACTGGTTGCGGTCGGAGAAATCGGGCTGGATTATTTTGTGCCAGAGCTGCTTCAGAGCCCAATGCGGGAACGCCAGGAATACTTCTACCGCGAGCAACTCAAGCTGGCGCGCAAGCACGCCCTTCCGGTCATCCTCCATGTAAGGCGTTCGGCGGACAAATTGCTGAGGCATCTGCGCGAGCTCAGGCCCGAGCAGGGCTGGTCGGGCATCGGGCACGCCTTCAACGGCAGCAGCCAGCAGGCGGCCGAGTTCGTCAAGCTGGGCCTGAAGCTGGGCTTTGGGGGCACGGTAACGTTCGATACCGCGCGGCAAATCCGGCGCCAGGCTACGGAACTGCCGCTGAGCGCACTGGTGATGGAAACCGATTCGCCAGACATCCCGCCGCAGTGGCTCTACCGTACCGCCGCCACACGCGCGGGCAGAATTCAGCAGGCCAGGAACGAGCCGTCCGAACTGCCGCAGATCGCCGCCGTGCTGGCGCAGCTTCGCGGCATTGGGCCGGATGAACTTGCGGCGACCACCACCGCGAATGCGCTGGAGGCTTTGCCCCGCCTGAAGGCGCTGGTTCGCGTTTAAGGTGCCGGGGCTGGCCCGTCCTCGTCTTGGTCCTGGTCTTGGTCCTGGTCCTGGTCCTGGTCCTGGTCGCCTTGCGCAGCTTCGCAAACGCGGTCGAATACTACCGTGGCAATGTGCGCGCAAATTGCCTTCAGCTGGCCCCAGTCGTGCTGTCGCCGTGCCGCAGGGTCAACACGAGCTCTCAGTCAGGCAACGGTTTGGTGTGCTTTGACATAGTTCAACCAGAAATGATGCCGTTGAGCATAGGGGTCAGCGACTCGCGCCTTGCAGACCTGTTCGACCTTGGCGAGGAGGGCGGGGTCGGCCAGAACTGCCTTTCGCAGTGCGGCCCAATCAGCCCAGCGCCCGCGCGAGATCACATCGTCTATAGCGGCGAGCGTGAAACGCTGGTGGTTCAGGTGACGGTGGAGCATCGGGCAAACGGTTGGATTGATGACTTACACACGTTGCGGTGGGGAGATATGCCGTGTCGGATCCGGACTTTCCCGATTTGATCCCGCTTACCATGGTTGCTTTCCCGTGCTCGGGCTCTGCAAGTAGCTTCAATTATTCGTGGTTTCATGGCGCGCAAAATTCCTCCTGTCGAATCCCCCCCCGAGCTTCCTGAAGTCAATTTCTCGGACAGCGGGAACGTACGCTTTCTGCACCTCGGGACCGAGTGGGTGCAAGGCTCGATGCTGCTGGACGCACCGAACGACATCGAGCTCGAATACGTCCAGCGCATGATGGCGTGGCTGCTGTTTGTCGACGCGGGCGCTGTGCCCAAGCTATCGGCGATGCAGCTTGGGCTGGGCTCGGCGGCGCTGACCAAGTTCTGCCATCGCAAACTCAAGATGAAGACAACGGCGGTCGAGCTGAATCCCCAGGTGGTCGCAGCTTGCCGGCTATGGTTCAAGCTGGGGCAGGACGACGCCCGGCTTAGAGTGCTGCTGGCCGACGCGGCCGAGGAAATCCGCAAGCCGCAGCATCAGGGCCAGGTCGACGCTTTGCAGGTGGACCTGTACGACGCGGACGCCGCGGCGCCTGTACTGGACAGCGCCGCCTTTTACGCCGACTGCCGCAATGTCCTCAGCGAAGCCGGCGTGCTGACGGTGAATCTCTTCGGCCGCGACACGAGCTACGCCCGTTCCCTCGAAAAAATTGCCGACGCGTTCGGTCCCGAAGCCGTCTGGGCATTCCCGCCAACGCGCGAAGGCAACACCGTCGTCGCAGCGCAGCGCACGCCGTCCCGGCCCGACCGTGAAGCACTTTCGCAGCGCGCGGAAGTCATTGCGTCGAAGTGGGGCCTGCCCGCCAAAAAATGGTTGAGGCTGTTCAAGCCTGCTTGCCTGCCGGCTTAGCGGGTCGTCGCTTCGCTGGAGAGCCAGCAGATTTCCCGCGCAGAAAGCCCATCCGTTGAAAAGGGACGAGTGATCGTTAACGACGTGCTTCCTCGTGAGCCGGGGTGCGTTCCGTTGCTTTTGGCGCCCTCACCGACGCTGCAATAGCGGCAAATGCGCGCCGATCAAGGTCGTGTGTGAAGCTCGTGTCGCCCACCGGATGGGACGAAAGCTTGATAACGACCAGTTCCGCCGCGGGGTTGATGTGCATGTGCTGCCCGTTCAGGCCCTTCATTTCGTAGGTGCCATCGCTGTCGTGGGGAATCCAGAAGTGGTTGTGGTACGAATACCCCGACCGCATCGCCTGTCCATTGGCCTTGAATTTTTCGATGTCACCGCCCTTGCGGATCTCGGCGAGGACACGTTCCGGGATGACCTGACGGCCATTGATACGGCCCCCGTTTCGCATCGCCTCGCCCATTCGGCCCAGATCTCGCAGCGTCGCGCTCAGACCGACACTGGTGATCTGGCTGCCGATCGGGTCCGCCCATACATAGGCGTCGTCCTGCGCAGCCATCTTCGACCAGATGCGTTCCGAAAGAAGCGTTGCGTAGCTCTTACCCGTGACGCGCTGCAAAAGCCAGCCAATCACTTCGGTATCGACGGTCTTGTACTTGAAGCCGGCGCCGTGCTGGCCTTCTTTCTTGACCGTCATGAGGAAGTCCGGAATGGTTTTGGGCCCGCTATAGCCTGGCGGCGGAGGCACCAGTCCCGCAGCATGAAGGTATTGAATGATGCCCGAAGCCGGATCGCGGAAGTCCTCCTTGTAGGCCACGCCGGTGGTCATGTCGAGGGTTTGCTGCACGGTGGCGTCCGCCCAGGCGCTGTCTTTTAGCTCGGGCAGGTACCGGTTGACGAGGGCATCCGGATCGACCAGCCCCTCATTAATAAGCATCGTCGCCAGCAAGCCCGTGAAGGACTTGCTCATGGAGAAGAGCGCGTGCGGCTGGTGGGCGGCCATTCCCGAATACTGCTGCTGGTAAATGATCGTGCCTTTATGCATGACGAGCAGACCATCTGTATAGGTGTCACGCTGCCAGTCAGCCAAGGTCGTCTTTCCGGATTTGCCGTCATTGAAGGTCAGCAGCCCTAGTTCCTGTGGCCTCGCGCGAATAGCGATGGGGTTTGCATCTCCTCGCCAGATCTGGGCTGTCGGGCCAAGCTCGCGCAAATGGTGAAAGCCCCAGCGGCCGTTCGAATTGCGCAGAAGAGTCGCCAATTTGACGACCTTGTCGGCAGGCGGCGGGAAGCCCTGCATCAGCTGGAGCGTCACCGGATCTGTCGCTTCGGGCAGAGGCAAAGGCGACTGGGCCAGGGCGGCTGAGGTCGCCAAAATGAGGGTGATCGCAACGCAGATGTGGCGCGGGGGAGTCAATAAAGTTTTCATGATGGGTTGAATGGCTTTTGTGGAGCGAAAGATTGAAAAATGGGAGGACTTTCCGTCCTGAGGTTAGGCGAGCGGTTACGGGGAACTTGCCAAAGCGAGCAGTTGATTGATCGCTTCTTCGGTCTCCTGGTAGCGCCCCTCGCCGAAATGCTTGTATCGAATGCGACCCATGCCATCGATCAGGTAAAAGGCCGGCCAATACTGGTTGCTGTAGGCCTTCCAGGTTGCATAGTGGTTGTCCTGTGCCACGGGGTGCCGGACGCCAAACCTGCGCATTGCCGATTCAACATTCGTCACGGAGCGTTCATAGCCGAACTCTGGCGTGTGCACGCCCACGACGACCAGGCCCTTTGACTTGTAGGTCTCTGCCCATCGGTTGACGTGGGGTAGCGTGCGAAGGCAGTTGATGCATGAATAAGTCCAGAAATCCACCAGGACGACCCTGCCGCGCAAAGCGGCCAGAGTCAGGGCCGATGTGTTGAGCCACTGCTCGATTCCGGTGAATTCAGGAGCCGCGCCATGGTCCCGAAGCAGCGGACTGGCTCCGGTGCCTGCGACCGCGTCCTGGGTTGCGGCGAGAGCGAGCACGGTGCCCAGGAAGGCACGGCGCTGAATTGCCGGGAAAATGGCGGGATGTTTTGTCATGATCAAAGGCTTGTGGGAATGGATGGGTAAAAGCGGGACAGCCACACAGTGGCCACTGCGTCATACTGAAAAAGGGTGGCGATAGCCGTGGCGATGACGAACACACCGAAGGTCTGCTGGATGACGCGCGCGCGCCGCGTGACGAGCCTCAGACGTGCCGTGACGAACTGACCTCCGTAAGCGATGGCCATCATGGGCAGCGCGGCGCCTGCGGAAAAGCACAGGAGCAGCAAGCCCGCCTGAGTGATGTCAGGTGCCGTGGCAACCCACGTCAAAATTGCACCAAGCACCGGCCCGGCACAGGGCGTCCAGAGGGCGCCCAGGGCGGTGCCCAGAAGGAGACCCCCCAGCCTGCCAGGGCCCGCGCGGTCGGCAAGCGCGTTGACCCTATTCAGCCCAGCACCCACGGCAATCGTCAGCCTGTCGAAGGGCCGGCGCCAGATCATGGAAATGCCAAAAAGCAGCAGCGTCACCGCCGCCGCGTCACGCAGCGTTTCCTGCTTGAGTCCAAGCACCTGCGAGAAGCTCGCAAATAGCAGCGCGAACGCAGAAAATGCGAGCGCGAATCCGAGCGCGATGAACAAGGGCCTGCTTCGGTCTTTCTTGCCCAGGGACGCACCAAGCACCACGGGGAGCATGGGCAGCACGCACGGCGAGGCGACGGTCAGAATGCCGGCCAGCACCGCCAGTAAGGGATTGGTCATGGAAGTGCTGCTTTGCTGTGCAGACGGACCTTGGTGACTGGCGTTTTCATGTGCATTCCTTGAAAGTTGCGAAGAAGTGCATTGCATCAAGGTCCTGTATCCCCAGCGTTTCAGGACACGCCGTTTTTGAACGCGTCCTTGTCTGGATGCGCAGCAGATACAGTGAAATACAAACGCCTGGTCGTCGCAGCGCTATCGATGGGGTACAACCGGGGAATGGACGAGCCCGACCGTATCCTCGTTGTCGACGATGACGCCGACATTCGCGAGCTACTCACGCAGTACCTGTGCAAACAGGGCTTGCGCGCAAGTGCGGTGGCTGACGGCCGACAGATGCGCGCCTTCCTGTCCAACCATGGGGTCGATCTCATCGTGCTTGACCTGATGCTTCCTGGCACCGATGGACTGGCCTTGTGCCGGGAACTGCGCAGCGGCCCGATGGCAATTCCTGTTCTCATGCTCACGGCGCGCGGTGACGAAGCAGACCGTATCCTCGGCCTGGAAATGGGCGCTGATGATTACCTCACCAAGCCGTTTGCGGCCCGCGAACTGCTCGCGCGCATCCGGTCGGTGCTTCGCCGGACCCGCGCATTGCCACCCAATATGCAGGTGAGCGAGCCGTCACGCTTGCTGAGTTTTGGCGCCTGGCAGCTCGACACGACGGGCCGTTACCTGACAGATGCATCGGACATGCAGGTTGCTCTGAGCGGCGCCGAGTACCGCTTGCTGCGTGTCTTCCTGGACAATCCCCAGCGCGTGCTCAATCGCGACCAATTGCTCAATCTTACGCAAGGCCGTGATGCTGAATTGTTCGAGCGTTCAATTGATCTGCTGGTGAGCCGGCTGCGCCAGCGGCTCGGGGACGGTGCGAAGGAGCAGCGCTATATCAAGACGGTTCGCAACGAGGGCTATGTGTTCAGCGAGGCGGTACGGCCAGCCGGCTCGTCGATGAGATCAGCTTCGTGAACGGCCGCGTCGTTTTTCGCCGCTTGCTTCCTGACACCTTGTTCGGTCGCCTTGCGCTGATCTTTCTGGTCGGTCTGGTCGCCGCCCATGCCCTGTCTTTCTGGCTCGTCTTTCTGGAGCGGGGGGCGGCAGCGCGCTCAATGATGACTGCCTATCTTGCGCAGGACGCCGCCTCCTCGGTGGCAATACTCGAGCGGGTGCCGCAGGTGGAGCGCGCATCCTGGTTGCCCAGGCTGGCACGGCGCAACTACGAGTTCGCGCTGGTGGCCCCCGACGCTGGCGCGATTTCTGAAACTTCCCCCCAGTCCCAGCAGATAGCAGCGGTCATTTCGCGGACGCTGGGGCCGGCCTACGAGGTGGCTGCCATCAGGAGCACGGGATATGAGAGCCATTTTGCGCTGGCCTTCCATCTAAGCGACGGCACACCGGTGTCACTGAGGATTATCAATCCAGCGCTTCGAATCTCGCCCGAGTTGTTTGCCGTGCTCGGGGCGCAACTGGGGCTGATGCTGCTGCTGACCTGGCTCGCGGTTCGTCTGGCGACCCGGCCCCTGCAGCGCCTGGCTGAAGCAGCCGAAAGCCTGGGTCCAGGCTCGCCTCTGCGGCCTCTGAGCGAAGCGGGACCACGAGAGGTCGTCAAGGCCGCGCGCGCCCTTAATGCCATACAGCAGCGCATAGAAAGCCACCTTGCCGAGCGCATGCAAATCCTGGCAGCGGTTTCGCATGACCTGCAGACACCGATCACCCGTATGCGCCTGCGCGCTGATCTTCTGGATGACACCCACCTGCGAGACAAGCTGCAGCGGGATCTCGATGCGATGCAGGAACTGGTCAGTCAAGGGCTCGATTACGCGCGCACGGCGCACGGCGTCGACGAGCCTGCGGTACGGGTTGATCTGCGCGCCCTGATCGACA
Organism: Pseudomonadota bacterium; assembly: GCA_040385065.1. Classification (GTDB taxonomy): domain Bacteria; phylum Pseudomonadota; class Gammaproteobacteria; order Burkholderiales; family Burkholderiaceae_C; genus Polaromonas. The sequence goes on along the minus strand of JAZKIC010000023.1, from coordinate 29,205 downwards.
GCATGGCCTGCGACTACCAAGACTCCGGCCACCCTGTCAGCCTGGCACCTGGCGCCGACCTGGCCGCCGTGACCCGGCCGCTGGCACTGCGGCGAATCGTCGGAAATCTGGTGGACAACGCGCTCAAGTTTGCGGGGCAGGCCGAACTTTCGATCGACAAGCGCGGTGATGATGGCTTCAGCATCGCGGTACTGGATCGGGGTCCCGGGATTCCGGAGACCGAACTCGGTGCTGTGCTGCAACCGTTTCGCCGCGTCGAGAATTCGCGGAGCCGCGAAACGGGAGGTGTAGGGCTCGGATTGGCGATTGCCCACCAGTTGGCGTTGGCGGTGGGAGGAAAACTGATGCTTTCCAACCGTGAGGGCGGGGGGCTCCAAGCCAGGCTCGACGTCGCCTCCCGGATTTGACTTTCGGGCCTTAGCGACAGGCGGTTTTGATTTGCACGGTTTGCCTTCGCCTGAAAACGGATCAGTTAAAGTTTGCGGATGCCTCCCGCCCAACCTTCACCTGCCTTCCAGAAGCCCGCCACGCCACCGGCGCGGCCAGCCGTGACGGGGCCACTGGACTGGCGCAAGCTGGTCGAATGGATGGCGGAGGACGGCGTGATCAGCGCGGCCGAAGCCCAGCGCACGATCAAGCGCTGCGCCCAGGTGCAAAGCTCGCAGCACCCGCTCCTCAGGTTGGCCAGCGTCAGCATGGCGCGGCTGGCCGATGACAAATCCCTGGACATCGAGACCATCACCGCGTGGCTGGCCACGCGGTGCGGCCTCGCCTATCTCAAGATCGATCCGCTAAAGGTCGACGTGGGCAAGGTGGCAGACAGCATGTCGGCCCAGTACGCCGGGCGTCACAAGGTGCTGCCGGTTCAGGTCACGGGCACGGAAGTGGTGGTGGCCACCTCGGAGCCTTTCGTGACCGACTGGGTTCCAGAGGTGGAACGGCAGTCGCGGCGCACCGTGCGGCGCGTGCTGGCAACACCGGTCGAGATTGCGCGCTACACCGCCGAGTTCTACTCGCTGGCCAAGTCCGTCAAGGCGGCGCTGAAGGCTGGCGGCAATTCGGGCGGCGGCAGCTTCGAACAATTGGTCGAGCTGGGCAAAACCAGCAAGCAGCTCGACGCCAACGACCAGGGCGTGGTCCAGGTGGTCGACTGGCTTTGGCAATATGCCTTCGACCAGCGAGCGAGCGACATTCATCTTGAGCCGCGGCGGGAGCAGGGGGTTATCCGCTTCCGAATCGACGGCGTGCTGCATCCGGTCTACCAGATGCCCATGGGCGTTCACAACGCCATGACCGCGCGCATCAAGCTGCTCGGCCGGATGGACGTGGTCGAGCGCCGGCGGCCGCAGGACGGCCGCATCAAGACGCGCAACGCGCGCGGCGACGAAATCGAAATGCGGCTGTCGACCCTGCCGACGGCCTTCGGCGAAAAAATGGTCATGCGGATTTTCGATCCGGACACAACGGTCAAGAACCTCGACGCACTCGGCTTTTCCGCGCATGACGTGTCGCGCTGGGAAGAACTGCTCAAGCGTCCCCATGGCATCGTGCTCGTCACAGGCCCGACCGGCTCGGGAAAAACGACCACCCTTTACTCCACGCTCAAGCGGCTGGCAACCGAAGAGGTCAATGTCAGCACCATCGAAGACCCGATCGAGATGATCGAGCCCTCCTTCAACCAGACCCAGGTGCAGACGCATCTCGACCTGGATTTTGCGGAAGGGCTGAGGGCCCTGATGCGCCAGGACCCGGACATCATCATGGTGGGCGAGATCCGCGACCTGGCCACGGCCGAGATGGCGGTGCAGGCGGCGCTCACCGGGCATCTCGTCTTCAGCACGCTGCACACCAATGACGCGCCCTCGGCTGTCTCGCGGCTGATGGAACTCGGCGTGCCGGCTTATCTGATCAATGCCACCTTGCTGGGGGTGCTGGCACAGCGGCTGGTCCGTACGCTGTGCAGCAACTGTCGTGAAAAAGACACGTCGGCCGACCGGGAAGCCTTGGCCGAGGTGGTCAAGCCCTGGCAGGTCAATGGCACCTGGCAGCCGTACAAGCCCGTCGGCTGCGTGGAGTGCCGCATGACGGGCTATCGGGGCCGGATGGGCCTGTATGAACTGCTCACCGTCAGCGAAGCGTTCAAGGACAAGGTCACCCGGGAGCCGAGCATCGACGCGCTGCGCAAGCAGGCCATTGCCGATGGCATGCGGCCGCTGCGCCTGGGCGGTGCGCTCAAGGTCGCCGAAGGCTTGACCACCCTCGAGGAGGTTCTTGCCGCAACACCGCCGCTGGCCTGAAAGGCCCCAAGACCCCTTGACAGACGTGAGCGGCGGACCGCTCCCATAGGTGGAAGCCACATGCCCGACGTGTGGCAATCCGTGCACAATCCAGCCATTCAAATCATTCCGCGGGGAGATAAGTGTGAATATCAAGAGTCAAAAAGACTTTTATTCGGGGCTCATGTTCATGGGCGTCGGGGCCGCGTTTGCCTACGGTGCGAGTACCTATACCGTCGGCTCGGGTGCACGGATGGGCCCAGGTTATTTTCCGCTGCTGCTGGGCGTGCTGATGGCCATTTTGGGTATCGTCATCACATTCAAGGCACTGGTCATCGAGACGGTCAACGGCGACAAGATCGGAAAATGGGCATGGAAGCCCCTGGTTTTTATCATCGCCTCGAATTTCGTGTTCGGCGTGCTTCTGGGCGGATTGCCCGCGTTCAAGCTCCCTGCTGCCGGTTTGATGGTTGCCATCTATGTCCTCACGTTCGTCGCGTCCATGGCCGAGCCGGGCTGGAAGTTCAAGAACACGCTCGCGCTTGCGACTGCGCTCGCTGTCCTGAGCTATGTGGCATTCATCGTTGCGCTGAAACTGCAGTTCCAGGTCTGGCCTGCGTTCATTACCGGCTAAGGACAAGAAAATGGAATTGCTCTCTCATCTTTCGCTGGGTTTTGGCGTCGCTTTTACGCCCATCAATCTGCTCTATTGCCTGGCCGGCTGTATCCTTGGCACGCTGATCGGCGTCTTGCCCGGTATCGGCCCCGTCGCCACCATCGCGATGCTGCTCCCGGCAACTTACGCACTTCCACCCGTTTCGGCCCTGATCATGCTGGCCGGTATCTATTACGGTGCGCAATACGGCGGCTCCACCACGGCCATTCTGGTCAACCTCCCGGGCGAGTCTTCCTCTGTGGTTACCTGTATCGATGGCTACCAGATGGCGCGAAAGGGTCGAGCGGGGCCTGCGCTTGCCGCGGCAGGCATCGGTTCGTTTTTTGCAGGTTGTGTCGGTACGCTGATCATTGCCGCCTTCGCACCTCCGCTGACGGAACTGGCATTCAAGTTTGGCCCTGCCGAGTACTTTGCCCTGATGGTCCTTGGCCTTATCGGTGCAGTCGTTTTGGCGTCTGGCTCCCTGCTCAAGGCGCTTGCCATGATTTTGCTCGGCCTGCTTCTGGGCCTGATCGGTACGGATGTGAACTCCGGTGTCGCACGCTTCGCCTTCGACGTGCCTGAGCTCACCGACGGACTTGGTTTCGTCGTGATTGCGATGGGCGTCTTCGGTTACGGCGAGATCATCAGCAACCTGGCGCAGCCGGAAGATGAGCGCGAGGTCTTCACCGCGAAGGTCACCGGACTTTGGCCGACCGCGCAAGATTTCAAGTACATGGCACCGGCTGTGTTGCGCGGAACGTTCCTGGGCGCTGCACTGGGTATCCTGCCAGGCGGCGGTGCGCTGCTGTCGGCATTCGCTGCCTACACGCTCGAGAAAAAACTCGGCGGCCGCAAGGGGGAAATTCCTTTCGGACAAGGCAATATCCGGGGCGTTGCCGCCCCTGAGTCGGCCAACAACGCAGGATCGCAAACCTCGTTCATTCCCTTGCTCACGCTCGGTATTCCACCCAACGCCGTCATGGCGCTGATGGTCGGCGCGATGACCATCCACAACATCCAGCCCGGCCCACAGGTCATGACCAGCAACCCGGAACTCTTCTGGGGACTGATCGCATCCATGTGGATCGGCAACGCGATGCTGGTCATCCTGAACCTGCCCCTCATCGGTATCTGGATCAAGCTGCTCACCGTGCCGTATCGTTACCTCTTCCCGTCCATCGTGCTGTTCTGCGCGATCGGCGTGTATTCGACGAACAACAACACCTGGGACATCTGGATGGTGGGCATCTTCGGCGTGGTCGGCTACCTTTTTGCCAAGCTGGGCTGCGAGCCTGCTCCCTTGCTGCTGGGTTTCATTCTCGGCCCCATGATGGAAGAAAACCTGCGCCGTGCCCTGCTACTGTCTCGTGGTGACTGGAGTGTCTTCGTGACGCGTCCGTTGTCCGCAGGTCTGCTTACTGCCGCAGCGCTCATGCTGGTGATCGTCATGCTGCCGGCGATCAAGAACAAGCGTGAAGAGGCTTTCGTCGAGGATTGATACTGGCCCGCATGGCATGACTTCGCAAACGGCGCCTCAGGGCGCCGTTTTCATTTTTGCCCACCTGCATCGCCGGCTCAGGCATTGCACAATGCAGGATTTGCAAAGCATGCATTCGATTTGCACCGCGGCCGGGCCCTCTCGTAGCGCCCATCACTTCACCTCTGACGTCCAGCTGATTCGATGAACTTCAATTTCAACAACCCTTACTCCACCACCCGGCTACCGGTTTTTGCGCGGAACGTGGTGTCGACCTCGCATCCGCTCGCCTCGCAGGCGGGCTTGCGCATGATGCTCAAGGGCGGCAATGCGGTCGATGCAGCTATTGCTGCCGCGGCCACCATGACCATCGTCGAGCCGGTCAGCAACGGCCTGGGCAGCGACTCCTTTTGCATTCTCTGGGACGGCAAGGAACTGCACGGACTGAACGCATCGGGGCGCGCGCCCAAAGCCTGGACGCCTGACTATTTCCGCGGCAAGTACGCAGGCGGCTCGGCTAATCCGCCCAAGCGCGGGATGGATTCCGTCACCGTGCCCGGCGCGGTGTCGAGCTGGGTCGCCATGAGCGAGCGCTTCGGCAAGCTTCCTTTTGCCGACCTGATGGAGCCGGCCATCGAGATTGCCGAGCGCGGCTACCTGTTGCCTGTCGTGGTGCAGGAGAAGTGGGCGGCGGCCACGCCCGAGCTTGCCGGCCTGCCCGGTTTTGCCCAAGCGTTTATGCCCTGGGGCCGTGCGCCGAACGTGGGCGAGTTGTTCCAGTTCAAAGCGGCCGCGCGCGGCTTGCGTGCCATTGCCGAGACGCGTGGACAAGCCTATTACGGAGGTGAGATCGCCCAAGCCATCGAAAGGTTTTCGCGCCAGCAAGGCGGCAGTCTGACGGCCCGGGACTTCTCCGACTACCGCCCGGAGTGGGTCAAGCCGCTGGCGCGCGATTACCGCGGCTACACGCTGCACGAGATTCCGCCTAATGGACAGGGCATCGCGGCGCTGATTGCACTGGGGATACTGGACAAATTCGACGTCGCAGGTCTGCCGGTGGATGGTCCGGATTCCCAGCATCTGCAGATCGAGGCCATGAAACTCGCGTTCGCCGATGTCTATCGCTACGTCGCCGAGCCCTCGTCGATGGAGGTGACGGCCGAGCAGATGCTCGATGACGCTTATCTGGCTTCCCGTGCCAAACTGATCGACATGAAAAAGGCGCAGGACTTCGGTGCAGGCAACCCCGTCAAGGGCGGCACCATCTACCTCACGGCCGCTGACGAAGACGGCATGATGGTCAGCTTCATCCAGAGCAATTACATGGGCTTCGGCTCGGGTTGCGTCGAGCCGGAGTTCGGCGTCAGCTTGCAAAATCGCGGTCACGGCTTCAGCCTCGATCCGGGCGTCAACCAGGTGGAGCCGGGCAAGCGGCCGTTTCACACCATCATTCCGGCGTTTCTTACGCAAAACGGTCAGCCGGTCATGAGTTACGGCGTGATGGGGGCCAACATGCAGCCACAAGGCCACATGCAGACACTCGTGCGCATGCTCGACTACGGGCAGAACCCGCAAGCGGCCTGCGACGCACCGCGCTGGCGCTATAACGCCGGGCTCGAGATCAACGTCGAGTCGGCCATGAACGCTTCCACGGTGCAGGCGCTGGCCGAGCGCGGCCATGTGATGGAAGTGATCCAGGACTCTTACCAGGACTTCGGTGCCGGCCAGTTCATCTGGCGCGCGGGCGACCCGAAAGTTGAGGGCTATGTGGCTGCCAGCGACTCGCGCCGGGATGGCCAGGCGGTGGGCTTTTGAGCGGTTGCGCCTTTCAGCGGACCCGGGCTTGAGCGAGGAAACAGGAGCCACGTCGGTGGCCATGGTCAACAAGCAGGCGACCAGCTTCATCGGCAAGGACCGTACGCTCGGACTGGTCATGGCTCTGCTGGGCGCGATCTGCTTCAGCGGCAAGGCCATCATCGCCAAGCTGGCCTACCGCTACGGGGTGGACGCCGTCACCCTGCTGATGTATCGCATGCTGTTTGCGCTGCCCATCTTCGCAGTGATGGCGTGGTGGTCCAGCCGCTGCAAAACGCCACTCGTCCGCAAGGATTGGATCGGCGTCGTCTGGCTCGGTTTCACCGGCTACTACCTGGCAAGCTTTCTGGATTTTGCCGGTCTGGTGTTCATCAGTGCGTCGCTCGAGCGCCTGATTCTGTATCTCAGTCCCACGCTGGTCATGTTGCTGGGCCGCGTGATCTACGGGCGGCGAGTCGTACCCCGCCATTTGCTCGGCATGGCAATCAGTTACGCCGGCGTGGTGCTCGTGTTCGGCCATGAGGCCAGCACGCAGGGCAGTGGAGCGGCATGGGGCGCCCTGCTGGTGTTTCTCAGCGCCGTCAGTTATGCGCTTTACCTCGTCTACAGTGGAGAGCTGGTGCAGCGCCTGGGCTCCCTGCGCTTGGTGGGTCTGGCCAGTACTGTCGCCTGTATCTTTTGCCTGTTGCAGTTTGCTTTGCTCCGGCCGCTGGCTGCGGCCAGCGTAGCGCCCGAGGTGATCTGGCTGTCGCTGATCAATGCCACGGTGTGCACTGCATGTCCTGTCCTGATGGTGATGATGGCCGTGGAACGCATCGGCGCGAGCAGCGCGGCGACGGTGGGGATGATCGGGCCCATCTCCACCATCCTCATGGGCATCTTCATTCTTGGCGAGCCTTTCACCTTGTGGATCGCCGCCGGAACACTGTTGGTGATGTCGGGTATTTTTGTGTTTACGCGCACGGCCACCACGGCCCTTAAGGCGAAGTAGGCGAAGTAGGCGCGCGGCTATTTGTTATTTTTTTCGCAGGAGCACTCGTATGGACATGGGAATTTCGGGCCGCTGGGCCCTCGTTTGCGGCGCCAGCAAGGGCTTGGGTTTTGGCTGCGCACAGGCGCTGGTGCGTGAAGGGGTGCATGTGCTGATCGTGGCGCGTGGCGCCGATGACCTGCGGGCCGCAGCTTCTGCCCTGCTGGCCGATCCTTCGCGTCCCGAGGGCACGCAAGTCGCGCAGGTGGCGGCCGACATCACCACGGTGCCCGGCAGGGCGGCCGTCTTTTCGGTGCGCAGTGACTTCGACATCGTCGTCACGAACGCAGGCGGCCCGCCCACCGGAGATTTCCGAGATTGGGACCGGGATGCCTGGATCAAGGCGCTGGACGCCAACATGCTCACGCCCATCGAGCTGATCAAGGCCTGCGTCGACGGCATGGCCGCCAGGGGTTTCGGGCGCATCGTGAACATCACCTCGAGTGCGGTCAAGGCGCCCATTGCCACACTGGGCCTCAGCAATGGCGCACGCAGCGGGCTTACCGGCTTCGTCGCGGGTCTTGCGCGCAGCGGTATTGCCGCGAAGGGCGTGACCATCAACAGCCTGCTGCCCGGTCCTTTCGACACGGACAGGTTGCGCTCGAACATGGGTGCGCAGGCTGAAAAATCGGGCCAGCAGCTGGAGGCGGTGCGGACGGCCCGCATGAAGGCCGTTCCGGCGGCACGCTTCGGAACCGCCGAGGAGTTCGGCAGCATCTGCGCCTTCCTGTGCAGTACCCACGCGGCCTACATGACCGGGCAAAATCTGCTGGTGGATGGCGGTTCCTACCCGGGCACCTTTTAGCCTCTGATCGGCAGCGGATTGCAAAGCTGCAAGCCGCGGTTACGGCAGCTTTGGCCCGCTCTCAAGGTTAGGTTTTTCGTCGCGCTTCTTGTGCTCGGATTTTTTGTTGGCGAGCCACCAGGCCAGCAACTTCCTGAAGTCACCCTTGAACATCTCGGCCTTAAGTTCTTCAAAGGTCTGGCTGCAGTCGGCGGCTTCACTTGAATCGGCCAGACTCCTCGTCGCCATGTGGTCACAGGTCCAAAACTGGTCTTGCAGGGCTTCAAGATGGGAGTGGGACGATGCAGCCTTGGCCTGGCTGCACGCCACGATGGCCGCCGTAAAGACGATCAAGGTATGCAAGCTCATGGCTGCCTCTGCATCGTCTTCGGGTGCCAGTCTTCTTGGCGCAGAGGTTGATCCGGGTGCTGTTCAGTACTAACGATGGGTCGCGCGCGAGTGCACGGATGTCATCCCATCAGCAATCTCATTTCTTCGCAGGCGAGCCGTCGGGCGGGGCGTCCTTCGCCGGGAGCATCAGGTCGAGTGCGGCGCCGGGGTCTTCCTCGCCAGCGACGGATTCCGAGGCCAGGTCGGCGGCCGATGGCGTGCAGGGCATCGTTTTTGAGCTGGTGGGCCGCGATCCAACTGAGGGGGACGCAGCGGAAGGAGGCGATGAAGGCGATGAAGGCAGTGGAGGCGATGACACGGAAAACTCCGGCAGTTGGATCGACTCCATGCTCGGTCTTCCGCCCTTCGAAGGCAAGCGCTACAGGGTAGTGTCAGGGGGAGGTTTTGCACTCACGCAGGGCGCATAGACGTCGAGCTGGCGCTCGTAGGCGCTGGTTTGCACGTCGAGCAGGCCGAGGACCGAGTGAAAGTAGTTGTCGTGGCTGATGCGCACGTCGCGGCGCTTGTTCAGGCAGCTCGGTCGAGCTTGGTTGATGCACCACAGTTTGCAGGGCAGCCAGATCGAAAATGCGCGTGGCCGAGGCGCCAGGGGGAGCGTGCTGGTCGAGGTCTGCAACCTGCAGAATTCGGGCCGGCCATCAGATCATCAGGTGCATGGCACCACGCCCGATTTGAAACCCGCACGCGCGGCCGCAACGTGGCGTGCTATCGCTTCGTTTTCCCCGCCGATCCGGTCAAGCCGTGCTGAGGGTTGTCACCGGCGCGACGAAACCACGATGCCGCCGACGATCAGCAAAAAGGCAAGGCCGTGGTACAGGTGCGGAACTTCGCCCAGAAACGCCGACGAAAGCAGCGCTGCAAAGAGCGGCGTGAGGTTCGAGAAAAAGCTCGCCATGGACGGCCCGGCGCGTTGAATGCCTGCCCCCCAGGCGCGGTAGGCCAGCAGCGCGGGCCCGAGCGCGATGAACACCAGGGCGGCAACCAATGGCCAACCCCACTGGATATGCGCATCAGTCAGCGTCCACTCGCCTGCCGCAAACAGGCCCGACCAGCCCAGGCCGAAAACGATCTGCGCCATCAGGAATGCAGCCCAGTCCTGGCGAATGGCCATGGGCTCCCTGGGCTTGGCCAGCATCCAGCTGTACAAAGCCCACGCCACTGTGGCCGCCAGCACATACAAGTCGCCGGACACCAGTTTGAGTTGGGACAGCACCGCCCACTCGCCGCGCGTGAGAACCAGCACGACCCCTGAGATCGACAGCACGGCCCCGAGCAGCTGGCGAGGTGAAATACGCTCACCGTACAGGAGCCAGCCCAGGCCCAGCATCCACACCGGCATGCTCGCCGCCACCAGCGTGACATTGATGGGCGTGGAGGTCTGCAGGGCCAGGTATTGCAGGGAGTTGTAGGCCCCGACACTGAGAAACCCCAGTACGGCGAAGCGGCGCCAGCTGCTCCACAGGCCGCTGCCGGGTTGAAGCACACGATACGCCAGCGGCAGCAGAAACACGAAGGCCAGCAGCCAACGCAGGAGATTGAGCGTCATCGGCGGCACGAGGTCGTGCACCAGCCGTCCGGTGACGGCATTGCCGGCCCACATCAGCGGCGGGATGGTCAGCAACAAAACGGTGGAAGGGGTCAGGCGTTTTGTCATGGCATGCACTGTAGCAAGGCTGCCGCCGGGCTGCCGGCACAGCGCGGCGGCAGGCCCGGCGAATTCGTGTCAACATCCCGGCTGACGATTTTTACAATGCGCAACCCCAGGAGATTGCATGAGCACGATGACTTCCCGAGCCGTCCGTATCGACCAGAACGGCGGACCCGAACAACTCAAGATCGTCGATGTGGCGGTTGGCGAGCCCGGCCCCGGCGAGATACGCATCCGACACAAGGCCGTCGGGCTGAACTACATCGACGTCTACCAGCGCTCGGGGCTGTATGCGCTGCCTCTGCCGCTGCAGCTCGGTATGGAAGCGTCCGGCGTGGTCGAGGCAGTGGGCGAGGGCGTCACGCACCTGAAGGCCGGTGACCGGGCCGCTTATGCCAGCCAGCCTCCCGGCAGCTATTGCGAGCTGCGGGTCATGCCCGCCAAGTCGGTCTGCAGGTTGCCGGACGCGATTTCGTTCGAGACCGGCGCGGCCATGATGCTCAAGGGCCTGACCGCCCAGTACCTGCTGCGCCGCACCCAGCCGCAGGGTGGTCTGCAGGCCGGGGACTTCGTGCTCTTTCACGCGGCCGCCGGGGGCGTCGGCCTGATCGCCTGCCAGTGGGCGCGGGCCATGGGCCTTCAGCTCATCGGGACCGCCGGCTCCGACGAAAAATGCGCGCTCGCCAAAAGCGAAGGCGCGGCTTTCACCATCAATTACGCGAAGGAAGACTTCGTCGCCCGGGTCAAGGAAATCACCGGCGGCAAGGGTGTCAAGGCCGTCTATGACTCGGTCGGCAAAGACACCTTCATGCGCTCGCTCGACTGCGTCCAGCCCTTCGGTCTGGTGGCCAATTTCGGCAACGCCAGCGGCAAGGTCGAGCCCTTCGACATCAACCTGCTCGCCGCCAAGGGATCGCTCTACGTGTCGCGCCCTACGCTCTTCACGCACATCGCCAGCCGCGAACGCACGCAGGAAATGGCCGACGACCTGTTTGGCATGGTCACCAGCGGCAAGGTCGAGATCCGCATCGACCAGCGTTTTCCGCTGGCCGACGTTGCCGAGGCGCATCGGGCGCTGGAGGCACGCAAGACGACAGGCTGCACCATCCTCACTTTGTAGCCGTGTGGCGGCCGCGTTTTCCGGTTTCTGCCGTGTAAAGTCCGGCCGTCAGTTCCCCATGGGCGCGACGCGCGCGTTAGGCTTGGAGCAAATCATCCATGCGCCATCAATACTGCCCGAAGCTCATAGCGACTGCTGCCGCGCTGCTCATTTCAGCTGTGCCGGCGTGGGCGCAGGACAACGCGGCCCTGCCGGGTCCGGCTTCCATGGCAGTCTGGCACGCGACCTCACGCCTCGGTTACGGACCTACTCCGGCGCTGGTGGCCGCTGCGATGCCGTCCCCGCGCGCATGGGCCTTGCACCAAGTCGATGAAGCCCATGCCGCCAGTCTGAAGCCGCCTTTGCTCGTGCCTGAGGTCGCGCGCATCGACGTGCCGCTCGGTGAACTGGTGCGCGACGTGCAAGCCGAACGCGTCGCCCGCCAGACCTTGCGCGATGCAAGGCCGTTGGTGACGGTCTCGGGTGCGACCGTAACGAGCGCCACCCCGGGCGCTGCGGACACGTTCAGCCGCGACATTTCGCAGCAAGCCGCCGCCTGGCGCCTGATGGCCTGCAGCGACCCGAACCGGGAAAATCCCTTGCTGGCCCGGATGACAGAATTCTGGTTCAACCACCTGAACGTTTTTGTCGGCAAGGGCACGGTGCGGCCCTTCGTGGGCCACTACGCCATCCATGTGATTCGTGCCAACGCGCTGGGACGTTTCGAGGACTTGCTGTTGGCCAGTGCCCGGCATCCGGCCATGCTGCTGTATCTTGACCAGGCGCAGAGCAACAACCGGGGGCTGAACGAAAACTACGCCCGCGAACTCATGGAGTTGCACACCCTCGGCGTGAACGGCGGCTACACCCAGAACGACGTACGCGAACTGGCGCGCATCCTGACGGGCTGGACGCTGAACATCCGCAACGGCCAGGGCTTTCTTTTTTCCGAGCGCCTGCACGACAAGGGCGAAAAAGTGCTGCTGGGCCAGCGCTATGCCTATGCCGGAATGGCCGAGGGCGAAGAGGCGATGCGTGCACTGGCGCGTCACCCCGCCACGGCACGGCGCATCGCCTGGCGGCTGGCGACTTTTTTCGTGGCCGACGCGCCCCCGGTGGCGCTGGTCGATCGGCTGGCCGCCTCGTTCCTGCGCAGCGAGGGCGACATGCGGGCCGTCCTGCGCACGCTGATCGAGTCGCCCGAGTTCTGGGCCAGCGAGCAGACGCTGTTCAAGACGCCCATGGACTTCGCCTGCTCGGCCCTGACTGTCGCAGGCGGAGTCAAAGACCGGCGCGATGTGGTGCAGGCGTTGACCTTCCTCGCGCAGGCGGGCCAGCCGATGCATGGCTGGCAAACGCCCGATGGCTACAGAACCGATGCCGCAACCTGGCTTGCCCCCGAAGCGCTGACGCGCCGTGCCGACTATGCGATGGCGCTCGCCGAGCGCATGCCGGATCCGGCTTACCTGCAGACCTTTCTCTCAGCCCCGACACGCGAGCGCACAAGCCGTGAAACCGGCGCGATGCGCACCGGCCTGTTGTTGGCGAGTCCCGACTTCATGCGCAAGTGAGCAAACAGCCGAACGAAACTCCAGCAAGACACAGGATGCAGTCCATGCCCGCCAACGCAAGTCATCCAGGCGAAGTTCAGGGCCTGCCGCGGCGAAGCCTGTTGGGCGCTGGCCTGCTCGCCGCGCTGGCCTCGCCAATGATCGGCCGCCGAGTGTGGGCGCAGGCGGCCCCGCCCGGTGGAGATGGCAGGCTCGTGGTGGTCTTTCTGCGGGGTGCGTACGACGGCCTTTCTGCTTTTGTGCCCTATGCCGATCCCGACTACTACGCGCTCCGACCCAATATTGCCATCGCCGCGCCCGACGGCACGGCCCAGGGCGCGCTTCGCCTGGACGCCAGCTTTGCGCTCCACCCCTCGCTTGCGCCCTTGCTGCCGCTGTGGCAACAGGGCGTGCTCGGCTTCGTGCCGTCCGCAGGACTGCCGGTGCCCAACCGCTCGCATTTCGACGCGCAATATCAGATGGAAGTCGCGCACAGCGGCAAGGCGAGCGGCTCGTCCGGCTGGTTGAACAGCGCCGCCCGGCTCCGCGCGCCGGCCAGTTCCTCGCCGGTAGCGCTCGGCGTCGGCGAGGCCAACCCCGCCATCCTCGCGGGGCCCGCGCCAGTCCGGCTGATTCCGCGCGGACAGGCTGCGGCGCGCAGCGGCGTGCTGGCCAACGAGGCAACGAGGCAGGCCTTGATGGACCTCTACGCAGGCAACGACAGGCTGGGTGAGGCCTTCCGCCAGGGCGTCGACAGCCGCATGCAAAGCGCGGGGCAACTTGCCAATGAGAGGCTGGCGGTGAACAGCCGGCGCGCGATGGAGACGGCCAGTCCGGCTATGCAGCCCGGCGACCGGGCGCTCGACCGCGACGGCACGCCGCCGACAAGCGCAGCGCAAATGGCGCAGATGGCCGCCGCCAGCAACGGCGCGGCGGATCCGGTCGGCCTGCAGCTCGATGCGCAAAACCTGGGCACCCTCATGCGCAACGACCCCGCCCTGAGGATCGGCTTTTTGTCGGCCGGAGGTTGGGACACGCATGCCAACCAGGGCGCCGTAACCGGTCAACTGGCCGGAAACTTCACCAACCTCGCGCGTGGCCTCTTGCAGCTGCGGCAGGAGTTCTCAAGGCCTGGCGATGTGATTGTCGTGCTCAGTGAGTTCGGCCGCACCAGCGCCGAAAACGGCACGCGCGGCACCGACCACGGCTTCGGCAATGCGATGTGGCTGATCGGCAGCGCAGTTGCCGGTGGCCGCCCACACGGGCTGTGGACGGGGCTGGCTCGAGGCAACCTCAACGAAGGCCGTGACCTGCCGGCCCACCATGACTACCGCGCTGTGCTGGCGCAGGTATTTCGCCAGACCTTCGCATTCAGTGACGCGCAGCTGGCCGATGCCTTGCCCAACGCAAGCTGGGACAACCGGCTGGATGGCCTTCTGAAGGCCTGACAACCGGAGGCTCGAGAGTCTCCCACATCTGCGAGCTGGCGGCTTGCAAGCCATGAATCCGACAACTTAAACTGGGCCAGGCGCGCCCGCTGCATCCCGCCGGGAGCAATGCCTTGCGCCTGAAGGAATCTGATGGCTCGGCCTTTTTTCGATTCGCCTTGGCTGGAGAGCCTGCACGCCGCTGCCCGGCAGGCGCCGCTCATGCCGCGCGTGCCCCTGTGGTCGGGCGAGTCCGTGATCGGTTCGGTGGAGCCCGATTTCTTCCTGCGCCATGCCAGTTTGAGCGTCATGCTTCAGGGGCATGAGCCCCTGCTCAGGGACGAGCGTTCAGCGGCATCTGGCTGGCGCGTGATGGGCGATGTGACGACGAGCCTGAACCGGATTGCGGTCGTGCTGCACGAAGCCGGTCTTGCCGGTGCCTGGCGGGGCGAGCAACTCGCCGTGGCCGACCTGCTGGGCAAGCCGTTGGGCACAGTGGAGCGTGCGGCCGTGCGGCCACTGGGGATCGTCACCCGGGCCGTGCATCTGGTGGGCCAGTCAGCAGATGGGCGCTTCTGGGTACAGCAGCGCGCGCTCGACAAATCGACCGACCCGGGCTTGTGGGACACCCTGATGGGCGGCATGGTGTCGGCCGTGGACACCGTCGAGACTGCGCTGGCACGCGAGACGTGGGAAGAAGCCGGCTTGCAGTTGCACGAGCTTCAGGACGTTCGGTACGGCGGCCGTGTGCATACCACACGCCCCAGTGCCGATGGCGGCGCTGGCTATGTCGACGAATACGTGGACTGGTACTCCGCCACCGTGCCGACGGGCATGGTGCCCGACAACCAGGACGGCGAAGTGGCGCAGTTTCGGCTGATGGAGGCGGCCGACCTGGCCGTCGGAATGCAGCGCGGCGACTTCACGCTCGAAGCCGCGCTGATCCTCTGCGCGGCGCTCGGCTTCACAGCCGCCTGCCAGGAAGCGCTGGTCAAACCTCAGGCGTGACCAGCGGACGAAGCCTGTTGGGCGCCAGTGCGCCGGCCGAATCGAGGATGGGGTAGGCGATCGAGCAGATGTGCGAGTTGATGCGCTTCAAGTCGCTGATCAGGTCGATGTGCAGGGAACTCGTCTCGATGCTTTGCACAGTTTGTTCCGAGAGCCGCCCCAGGTGCGTGGTGGCGTAGGCGCGCTCGAGATCACGAAAGCGCGCTTTTTCCTCCAGCAGTTTTTGCGCATCGCGCACATTGCCATTGAGAAAGACGCTCATGCCCAGCCGCAGGTTGTCCAGCAGCCGCGCATGCAGCTCGCAGATCTCGGCCATGCCGGCCTCTGAAAAGCGCCGGCCGGGCTTGATCTTTTTGTCTTCGATGTCGATCAGGATGCGCTCGATGATGTCGCCGACCTGCTCCATGTTGATCGTGAAGCTGATGATGTCGGTCCAGCGCCGGCTCTCGTCTTCGGCCAGGGCTTCGCGCGAGATCTTGGTGAGGTAGTACTTGATGGCGGAGTAAAGCGCATCGACCGAGTCGTCCATTTTGCGCAGGTCCTGCGCGAGCTGGAGGTCATCGCGCTTGATCACCTCGAGCAGTCCGCGCAGCATGGTTTCAACCACGTCGGCCTGGTGCAGGGCTTCGCGCGCGGCGCACGAAATCGCCAGTGAGGGCGTGGCGAGCGCCGTAGGGTCCAGGTGGTGTGCGCGGCCGCCTAGCAACGTCTTTTTCGGTTTTGGCAGCAAGCGCTCGACCCAGCCAGCCACCACTTGCGTCAGGCCGATAAAAACCATTGCCACCACGGTGTTGAAGCTCAGGTGGAACATCACGACGACGGTCGCCGGATCACCCAGGTAGGGCCTGACGTGGCGCAACCAGAGCCCGACCAGAGGCGCCATGACGACCAGCCCGAGCACCTTGAAAATGAGGTTGCCCAAAGGGACCTGCCGGACTTCGATGGCGGAGCGTCCTGTGGTGAGGACTGCGAGCAAGCCACTGCCAAGATTCGCGCCCAGCACAAGGCCTAGCGCCACGTCGAGCGGGATCACGCTGGACGCCGCCAGCGTGGCGGTCAGCAGAACAATCGCGAGGCTCGAATAAGCGACGACCGCCAGCACGGCGCCTACGGTGATCTCCAGCAGCAGGTCGCTGGTCAGGGAAGTCAGCAGCCCCTTGACGACGGGCGATTGCGTCAGCACCTCGGTCGAAGCTGTCACGAGCCGCAGCGCCAGCAGCATCAGCCCCAGGCCGATCAGCACCCGGCCGAAGCGTCCGACGTTGGTGTCCTGGCGCGATATGAACAGCACCACGCCCACGAAGATGAAAAGCGGCGAAAGCCACGAAAGGTCGAACGAGAACACCACCGCCATGACGCTGGTGCCGATGTCCGCGCCGAGCATCACGGCCAGCGCCAGCGGAAGCACCACGAGTCCCTGGCCGACGAAGGACGAGATGATGAGCGCGGTCGCCGTGCTCGACTGAACGAGCGCCGTGACGCCAATGCCCGAGATGGCGGCGGTGTAGCGGTTGCTGATGCTGCGCGACAAGGCATAGCGCAGGTTGGCGCCGAACACGCGGAGGATGCCCGTACGAACCAGGTGGGTTCCCCAGACCAGCAGCGCAATGGCTGCCAACAAGTTCAGCAGATGCTTCATGTGAGTATTTTTTCGCGTAAGACTGGCGATGGCGGCGATGGCGGCGATGGCGGCGTTGGAGTCGTGGCCACCAATTCGCCCATGCCCGTCATCAGGTGATAAAGCGAGGAGGCCGGGCAGGGTGTGGCGTCGAACTCGCCAGACAGGCCCATCCATTCACGCCAGAGACCGGTAACGGGAACGTCCAGAAACCGCCGCAGCGTCCCCATGCTGGCTTGCAGCTCCTCTGCAGCGCGTCGGGGATGGCCGATGTTTTCAGTGAGCAGCAGGCTGTAGGTGCGCAACCGCTCGGTTTGCGCCCAGAGCCGGGCGCGGGCATCCAGAGTGCGGCCGCTCACGTCGACTGAAAAGATGGCGACGCCGCGCTGCGCGTCGATACCGTGCGCATGGGCGAAGCGCTCCAGTGCCAGGGCCTCGGGCTGTGCGGGCAGGTCCAGCAGCTTGCCGGCCTTGATCAGAAGATAAGCCCACTCGAACTGGTGGCCGGGCTCGAAGCATTGTTCAGCCGCAGCCGGCCTTGACCAGCCCTCGCCGAAATGTTCGCCCAGTCCGCCATGCGCAGGGTCGATCATGCGCGACAGGGCGAGGTCGCAAATCTGCGCGGCCTGCTGGCGAAAAGGCGCCGATACGCCGCACTCCATCCAGGCGAAAAGCGCCTCCAGCAGGTGCATGTGCGGGTTGGCGTGCATGCCTGTCGCGGATGCCAGCGTCGCACGGTAGCCGCCTGGGCCGTCGGCAACACGAAGTCGCCCATCGATCTGCCGCATCAAAGCAAGCGCGACGTCCAGAAGCCGCCCATCGCCGGGCCGGGCGGTGTGGGCATGCGCCAGCGCAAAGAGCACAAAAGCCTGGTCGTAAAGATCGACAGCGTCGTCCGACACGACCGGCGTGCTGCGAAAAAATCCATCAGGTCGGGCGTAGCGCGCCAGCATGAATTCCAGCCCGTGCGCCACCGCATCCTGCCATGGGCCGTTCCAGCCCAGCGCCCCGGCGCGCGCGTAGACAAAAATCTGCCGGGCCTGCACGCGTAGCCGAAACGGCGTGCCGATGGCTTGCCCGTCCAGCCCCAGCTGTTCATGAAAGCCGCCGCCCTGGTGATCGGCGCCGCGGGCCCACCACAGCGGCAACGCGCTGTCGAACAGCCAGCTTCGGGAAAACTGCGCGGCATCCTGCAGCAGTCGGGAGGTGTCGTCCAGTGCGGGCATCAAGCGTGGCGAAGCAGGAAGGCCAGTTCGTCGGCGAGCGCGCGCTGGGGTGCGGGATGGGCGAGGGCGGTTTCGAAAGCGCTCAATCGCGCATTGACCATTTGCCGGGACAACTGCAGCCGCTCGGACAGGGCAGTTTGCGCGGCATCGGCCTTGGCGGCCAATCCGATCGTCACGACCACCGTAAGCAGAATGCGCAGCATGCCGGTGGTATCGGCCGGCGGGGTGGCGCGCTCGGCCCACGGCGGCAGGTTCGCGTCGCGCAGCGGATGCACGGCCAGCAGCGCCAGCAGCAGCCCGGCGAGGAGCAAGGTGTGGTCACGCGCGTCTGCGGCGCCTTTGGGGATCGCGCGCACGCGGGCGATCAGGTCTTCCTCTTCGCGTGTCAGTCGCCAGTAGACCTCGTCGATGGCCTGCTCGCGCGCAATCTGCTTGCCGGCGCTGACCGGGTCGAGCTCGATGGCATGGCGTGTGAGCCAGTACACGGCGCTCGTGAAGGGGCGCGAAGCGGCGCTGCCGGACGGCAATGCCAGCAGGGCAGACAAAGGCTCCAGCTTGAACTCGAGCTGGCGGTAGGCGGCGTCATCGAGCACCGTGGAGGCAGCTGCGTCGCGCGCGGAATGCAAGGTCGACAAAGCTGCCTGGGCGGTTGAATCCACGAGTGTCTGCAATTTGCGCAATCCACGTGCCGGCACGCTATTGCTCTTGGGCGCGACGCGCTGGACCAGGCTGTCGCCGACGTCATGCAGCAGCCATTGAGCGCCTTTTTGCAGGTTGAACTCGAGCGTGCGCAGTTCATCCTTCAGTGCCAATTGAACAGCGTTGCCGACGGGTTGATCCGGGCGATCGGAGGGCAGAAGTTGCGTCATATAAATCCTGTCAAGGCGGTGCGTTAGCATGACAGCCACTCGGGACGGGCTGGTCCCGATTTTGCACCCCAAAAAACGATGTGTCCCTATCAGGAGCTAACTTGGCCAAACCCGCAAGTCCGAAAGCCCGAGGTGATGCGCTTTCGCCACCCCGCCTGCCTGGTCTGCCGATAGACGCCGAGCTCCCGCCGTCGGGACCGGGCGCCAACCGCAGCAAGCGCATGCGCCTGCGTGTGGCGTGGATGTACTTCGTCGAGGAGATGACGCAAAACGAAATTGCGCAGCATCTGGGCATTGGCCGTGTCACGGTGGTTCGTTTGCTGTCGGACCTGCGCGAACGCAATGAAATCAAGTTCAGCATCGAGCAGGGTGTGCCCGAGTGCATTGCCCTGGAGCGCGCGCTGGAAACTGCCTTCGGCCTGTCCGAGGCCGTGGTGGCGCCGCTGTCCGATCCGCAGGCCGACGCTGCGGTGGCGGTGGCGGCTGCCACGGGCCAGTACGTAGGCGGGCTGTTAAGACCGGGCATGCGCATCGGCGTCGGCTGGGGCCGCACGCTGCACGAGTCGCTGCGCTTCATGCCGGACACACCGGTGGCGGACCTGGGCGTCATTTCATTGCTCGGCGGCATCACCAAGGTCCGGCGTTTCAATCCGTCGGAGTTCGCGTGGCGCTTTTCCAGCCTGTTCCAGGCCGAGTGCTATTTGATGACCGCGCCGGCCATGGTCGATTCGCCCGAGACGCGGCAGACCCTGATCGACCACTGCGGCCTGGCCGACGTGTTCGACAACGCCAGGACGCTCGATGCCGTGTTGCTCAGCGTGGGCGACGTCACGCCCGACGGCACCGCCTACCGGTATGGGGTGATTCCCGAAGAACTGCGGCGGCGCTTCGTCAAGATGGGCGCGGTGGGCGATTTGCTGTTTCATTACTTCAATGCCGACGGTGAACTCATCGACGACCCGATCCAGGGCCGCGTCATGTCGGTCCCGGTCGATACGCTGCGCGCCGTGCCGCAACGCATCATTGCCTCGGGCGGCATCAACAAGGTGAAGGCGCTGCTCGGCGCAATCCGCCTCGTGTCGCCCACCACGCTGATCACCGACGAGCACTGCGCACGCGCGCTGCTCGGGCTGGCGCAGCCAGGCTGAGGGCAGGGCCACGCCGGCCCTCTGAATAAAGACCGGATTTGCCCACCTCGCAGATGAAGTGAAGGTTTTGCTTGGCAATTTTGTGAACATAGATATAAGATCGAGTACAAATGTACACCGACACGTTCACCAAGGCAAATTCATGAATGGATTCACCCCCAGCGGCCTGGCCGCCGACTTGCAGGCGCTCGAAGCGACCGGCAAACCCATCCGTATCGGGCTGATCGGCTCGGGCATGATGGGTACGGACATCGTGACCCAGGTGCTGCAGATGCGCGGCATCGTGGTGGCCGCGATTGCAGACCTGAACGTCCCCGCAGCGCAACGCGCGCTCGCCGAAGCCGGCCATCCGGCCGATGCCCACCGCGTGGTCGACACCGCCAGTTCGCTGGAGCAGGCCATCACTGACCGCAAGATCGCCATCACGCAGGATGCGCAGCTGGTCTGCACCTCGGGGATGATCGACGTCGTGGTGGACGCTACCGGCAAGCCCGCCGTCGGCGCGCAGATTGGCCTCGTCGCCATGGAGCACGGCAAGCACCTCGTGATGATGAATGTCGAAGCCGACGTCACCATCGGCGCCTACCTCAAGCACGAGGCCGACCGGCTCGGCGTGGTGTATTCGCTCGGGGCTGGCGACGAGCCGAGCGCCGCCATCGAGCTGATCAACTTCGTCTCCGCGCTGGGCTACCCGGTCATTGCTGCCGGAAAGGGCAAGAACAATCCGCTGAATGTCGACGCCACGCCCGACGACTATCTGGGCAAGGCCATGGAGATGGGCCTGAACCCGCGCATGCTGGTCGAGTTTGTCGACGGGTCCAAAACGGCGGTTGAAATGTCGGCCATTGCCAACGCCACCGGTCTTGTTCCCGACATTGCCGGTATGCACGGCCCGGCCGCATTGCTCAAGGACCTGCACAACGTCCTCTGCCCGGTGGCCGATGGCGGCCTGCTCACGCGCAAGGGTGTGGTCGACTACACCATCGGCAAAGACGTGGCGCCCGGCGTCTTCGTGGTGGCGGAAATGGCCCACCCGCGCCTGCGCGAGCGCATGGACTACCTCAAGCTCGGCACCGGCCCGTACTACACCTTCTACCGTCCCTATCACCTGTGCAGCCTCGAGGTGCCGCTGACCTGCGCGCGCGCCGTGCTGCATGGCCGCGCCGACATGGCGCCGCTGCCCAAGCCGGCCGCCGAAGTGTGTGCGCTGGCCAAGAAAGACCTCAAGCCTGGTGACACGCTCGATGCCATTGGCGAGTACACCTACCGCGCCTGGGCGATGGATGCAGGCGAGGCGCGTCTTGCGAATGCCGCGCCTTGCGGCCTGATCGAACGCGGCACCGTGACGCGAGCGATCAAGAAGGGGGAACTGCTCACCTACGCCAACGTGGCGGTGGACGAAACCTCGAAGATCGTCGAGTTCCGCCGGCGGCAAGACCGCCTGGTCTACGGCGTTTGAGGCGGAGACCACCATGGACATGACGACAACGCACACCCTTCCCGCCGCCTACAGCCGCCTCGGGCGCGAAACCCTGCACAAGGCGCTGCGCCAGATGGTGCTGATCCGACGCTTTGAAGAAGGCGCCGAGCAGGCCTACATGCGCGGCCTGGTGCACGGCACCATGCACCTGTCCATCGGGCAGGAGGCCAGCGCCGTCGGCGTCGGCATCAACCTGGGCCTGGCCGACTGCATCACCTCGACGCACCGAGGGCACGGCCACTGCATCGCCAAAGGGGCGGAGCCCAAATACATGTTTGCGGAATTCTTCGGCAAGGACACGGGCTATTGCCGTGGCCGCGGAGGCTCCATGCACATTGCCGACGTCGCAGGCGGAAACCTCGGGGCCAACGGCATCGTCGGCGGGGGCATCCCCATTGCCGTCGGTGCGGCGCTCGCGCTCAAGCAAATGAAAAAGCCCAACGTCGTGGTTTGCTTTTTTGGCGACGGCGCGAACAACGAAGGGGCTTTCCATGAAGGCCTGAACATGGCTGCGATCTGGAAGCTGCCGGTAGTGTTCGTGTGCGAGAACAACAAATACGGCATGTCGACCTCGACCGAACGCTCCACCGCGGTCAAGGCAATCGCCACCCGCGCGCAGGCCTACAACATGCCCGGCGTCACGGTCGACGGCAATATCTTTGCGCACGTGGCTGACGCGGCGCACGAAGCCATTGAACGCGCACGCGGCGGTGGCGGCCCAACGCTGATCGAAGCGCTCACCTACCGGCATCGCGGACATTCCAAGAGCGACCGCAACCGCTACCGCACCAAGGAAGAAATCGACTCGTGGGTCGAGCGCGACCCGATCGTGCTGCTGGAGCAGGACCTGCTGGCGCATGGTCTCATCGACGCCGGTGAACTCGACGCGCTCAAAGCCAGTGTCGAGCAGGAAATCGAAGAGGCGGTAACTTTCGCCAAGGACAGTCCTTCGCCAAGCCTGGACAGCCTGACCGACTTTGTGTACGCGGCGCCTCGCCAGGAGGCCAGCCATGTCCGCTGAAGTTCGCGAACTGAGCTATGCCCAGGCCATCCAGGAGGCCCTCGCCATTGCGATGGAACGCGATGAACGCGTGTTCCTGATGGGCGAGGACATCGGCGTCTATGGCGGCGCCTTCCAGGTGACGGGCGATCTGGTCCAGCGTTTCGGCGAAGACCGTGTGATGGACACGCCGATTTCCGAGCTCGGCGGCGCGGGCGTTGCGGTAGGGGCCGCGCTTATGGGCCGCAGGCCTGTCTATGAATTCCAGTTTTCCGACTTCGCCTCCCTGGCGATGGAGCAGATCGTGAACCAGGCCGCCAAGATGCGCTTCATGCTCGGCGGCAAGGCGTCGGTACCGCTGGTGATGCGTTTCCCGAGTGGCTCGGGTACGGGCGCTGCGGCGCAGCACAGCCAGAGCATGGAAGCGTGGTTCGCCCACGTGCCCGGCCTCAAGGTGGTGCAGCCCAGCACGCCGCATGACGCCAAGGGCATGCTGCTGGCCGCCATCGAGGACCCGGACCCGGTCATGTTCTTCGAGCACAAGCTGCTCTACAAAATGAAGGGACCGGTGCCCGAAGGCTATTACACCGAGCCGCTGCACGAGGCGCGCGTGCGCCGCGAAGGCAAGGATGTGACCATCGCCGCCACGGCCATCATGGTTCACCGTGCGCTCGAGGCCGCGGAGATGCTCGCGGCAGAAGGCATATCGGCAGAAGTGATCGACCTGCGGTCGCTGCGCCCCTTGGACCACAGCACGCTGATCGACAGCGTCAGCAAGACCACGCGCCTTGTCTGCGTGTACGAAGGCACCAAGCAGCTGGGCATCGGCACCGAAGTCAGCGCCATGATCGCCGAGAGCGCGGCGTTCGACCGGCTGGACGCGCCCATCATCCGGCTCGGTGGCGCGGACTGCCCGCTGCCCTACAACCCCGAACTGGAGAAAGCGGCGGTGCCTCAGGTCCCCGACATCGTGGCCGCGGCGCGCCGCTCCGTGAAAGCGAGAGCCTGAGATGGCGGAGGAAGTCATCCTGCCGCGTGTCGACATGGACATGAGCGAGGGCAAGATCGCGCATTGGTACGTCAAGAACGGCGACAGCGTTACGAAGGGTCAGCTGATCTTCGAGATCGAGACCGACAAGGCGACCATGGAAATCGACGCCTCCGCCGACGGTGTCATCCAGGGAATCGAGGGCACACTGGGCGTCATGATGCCGGTGGGCCAGGTGGTGGCCTGGATATTGAAGCCAGGAGAGTCGGTACCTGTCGCAGGCGGCCCTGCGCTTGCGATGGCCGAGGACACTGCCCAGGCCGAAGCCGCCGAAGCCGCCGAAGCCGCCGAAACGGCCCCAGCACTGGAGACCGTCGAGCGGGAAGGCCACGCAACCGGAACGCGTCAACTGGGCGAGCAGGGCGATGCCCGGGTGTTGCGCGCGACGCCGCTGGCACGCAGCCTGGGCCGCACGCATGGCATCGACCTGAAGGGCTTAAAAGGCTCCGGCCCCGATGGGCGAATTCTGGCGTCGGATGTTCCGGTCACGGCCAAACCATCCAGCACGGTGGGACGTGCTCCCGTCGCACGCACAGGCCCCGACCTCAATCTTCACTGGTACGAAAAACGCGAAGGTGCGCCCGTGCTGCTGTTGCATGGTTTCGGCACGTCACGAGTGTCATGGCGGCCGCTCGCCCAGCTGCTGGGCGGCTTGCCCCTGGCAGCGCTGGACCTGCCGGGCCACGGCAAATCGCCGCGAATTGCCCAGCCTGATTTTTCATCAATCGCCGACGCGGTCATCGACCGGTTGGACACTGAAGGCATCGACGCGCTACACCTCGTCGGACACTCGATGGGCGGCGGCGTTGCGCTGGCCATGGCCGAAAGGCTAGCCCATCGACTGGGCTCACTCACGCTCATCGCACCCGCTGGCCTGGGTCCTGAAATCAATGGCGCGTTCACCCAGGGCATTTTGTCGGCCCGGCGCGAGGAAAGTTTGGCGCCGTGGCTGCGCCAACTCTTCGCAGACGAGTCGCGCGTGACGGCTTCCTTCACCGCCACCGCCTGGCAGGAGCTCGACTCGGAGGAGCGCCGCGCTGCCTTGGCCGAACTGGCCGACCGGCTGTTCCCCGACGGTACGCAGGTGACTCGGCTGCGCGCCAATCTGGACGGCCTGCCCATGCCGGTCAAGGTCATCTGGGGCGTGCTGGACAAAATCGTGCCGCTGCACCAGTCGCAGGACCTGCCGGGCCATGTGGCCGTGCACCGCGTGGCAGGCGCCGGGCATATGCCGCAGGTCGAGGCGACGGAGTTGGTTGCTCGCCTTATTCGCGAGCAGGTGGCCGCGGCTGCGGCAATGCAACTTACATGATGGGCCTGAAATGCGCATCCTGATCAGCAACGACGACGGCTATTTTTCCCTCGGTCTGGCCGCACTGGAGCGAGCAGCCGCCAGCGTGAGCGACGACGTCTGGACGATTGCGCCCGAGGTCAAGCGCAGCAGCATGGGCCACAGCGTGTCGCTGCATGAAGCTTTCACGGTGCGCGAGCTCGGTCCGCGACGTTATGCATGCTCCGGCACGCCGGCCGACTGCGCCATTGCCGGTCTGGCCTGGCTTTTCGACCAGACCGACAAGCCCGATCTGGTGCTGTCGGGCGTGAACGACGGCAGAAATATCGGCGAGGACGTGGCCTACTCCGGCACCTTGTCGATTGCGCGGGAAGCGGCCTTCTGGGGTATTCCTGCCATCGGGTTTTCGTCGCCCAATAAAACCAACTTCGACACGCCTGAAATGACCCGCTGGCTTGCCGATGTAGTGGGCGGCCTGGCCCGCAACATCCCCGCCTGGCACCGGCCGGACGAGTGGCTCAGCATCAACCTGCCGACCCAGGCGCCAGCGCCGCTGCGCCACGCCGCGCCCGGCCGGGCCAAGATCGCTGGAAAAATCGTGGCTGAAAGCACGGACGGCACCCGCACCGTGCTGCGCTACGTAAAAGGCCGCACCGGCGATTCCGTGCCGGGCGACGAAGCCTCGCTGCTCGAAGCAGGGTTTGCGACGGTTTACCGCCTGCGCTGGAATGGCTACGCTTGGCTCGACGATGCCCTCCTCGACAAGCTCAACCATTGCAGTGCCAGCGTGAGCGTGGATTCGAAATGAGACCCCCAGTGAGGACCGATTGGCCATGAACCCCTTTGACTTACCGCTCAAGGTCTTGCGCCTCCTGCCAAGCCCTCTGGAGTTTCCGTTGGCGCTCAAGGAGTTGCGCGACGGCGTGCGAGCGCGCGTCGAGGCCGTGCCTGCCCGCACCCCGCGCAAGCAAGACATTCTGATCGACGACAGCGAGGTCTGCGGCATCCAGATCGGCGAAGTCAGCGGCGATGGTGCGCTCATCTGGGCGCGTCTTGCCTATCCGGCTGACGTCGAGGTAGCCTGGAGTGCGCACGGCGAGGCGGGTCCGTGGCAGCGCATCCGCGCGCCGCAAGCCCTCGACGTGACCGACTTCACCACGCGGGTGCAGCTCACGGGCCTGCCGCGCGACGCCACGGTCGACATTACCGTCACGGCCAGCGGCTTGCGCGCGCAGGACCCGGACGTGTGGGTGCGCAAGTCGTCCTTCCGCACGCCGCCCAGCACACCGCGCGCGATCCGCTTTGCGTGGTCGGCCGACGTCAACGGCCAGGGTTTCGGCATCAACCCCGAGTGGGGCGGGTTGAAGATGTTCGAGACCATTCGCCAGCGCCACCTCGACTTCTTCATTCATTGCGGCGACACGGTCTATGCCGACCATCCGCTGCAGCATCGCGTGGACGACGAGCGTGGCCGGAGCTGGCGCAACGTCGTCACGCTCGCCAAGACGCGTGTTGCAGAAACCATCGAAGACTACCGCGGCAACTTTCGCTACAACTGGCTCGACGCGCACTTCACGCGGTTTTGCGCCGAGGTGCCGCAGGTCATCATCTGGGACGACCATGAGGTGGTGAACAACTGGTCGCCCTCGCTCGACCTGATGCGCGACAAGCGTTACCACATCAAGGATTTGCGCCTGCTCGCGGCCACCGCCGCACGGGCGTTTCGCGAGTACTCGCCCATCCCGCTCGAAGGCTTCGACAGTGCGGGCCGGCTGTATCGCAAGGTGGAATACGGCCCGATGCTCGACGTTTTCGTCGTCGACATGCAGACGTACCGCGGCCCCAACTCGCACAACCTGCAGGAAGAAGGCAGCACCGACACGGCATTCCTGGGTGCGGCCCAGACGGCCTGGCTGCAGGATCAACTGCTGGCCTCGAAGGCCCAGTGGAAGGTGATTGCCGCCGGCATGCCGATCGGCACCAACGTGCCCGATGGCCACGATGCCGAAGGCCGGGTGAAATGGCAGGGCGTTGCCAACGGCGACGACGGCATGCCCAGGGGCCGCGAGATCGAGCTGGCGAGCTTGCTGTCTTTCATCAAGGCGAATTCCATCCACAACATCGTGTGGCTTTGTGCCGACGTGCACTACACGGCGGCGCACTACTTCGATCCTGAACAGGCCACGTACAAGGACTTCCTGCCTTTCTGGGAGTTCGTTTCCGGCCCGCTGCATGCCGGCTCCTACGGACCCTTCAATCCCGACGCCACCTTCGGCAACCAGGTCCGCTATTCACGCGCTTCACCCGTGCGCGGTGCCAGCCCGGCGGCGGGCTACCAGTTCTTTGGTGAGGTCGAGATCGACCCGGCCACGCGTTGCCTGAGCGTGCGCCTGTGCGACATCGATGGCGAAGTGCTGCATACCGAGGTGATACAGCCACAATGAGCCTTTCCCATCGGCGGCCCGACATTGGTTTTCCCTTTGACCCTGGACCGGGTCTTACGTTTTCGACCCTTTGATTTCAACGACAAGCAGGAGACAAATTTCATGAAGAGACGTTCCCTCATTCAGGCGGCAGGTTCGCTCGCCGCCGCGTGTGCATTCCCCCAGCTCCGCGCACAAACGAGCGGTGCCATCACGAGAATCATCGTGCCGTTTGCGCCGGGTGCGGGCAGCGATGCAATGGCCCGATTTTTCGGCGCTGAGCTCGGCAAAGCCCTGAACCGTCAGGTCGTCGTCGAGAACAAGACCGGCGCGGGCGGCGCCCTTGGCGCGGACTTCGTCGCCAAGTCGGCGCCTGACGGTCAAACCCTCCTTTTTATCGCATCGCCGTTCACCACGGTTGCGGCCGCAGGCGGCACACCGAAATACGAGCCCACGCAGTTCACCCCCGTGGCCATCATGGGCGCCGGGCCTTTGCTGTTCGCTTCCCACCTCAGCTTGCCCGGGAACGACTTGCGCGAATCGATTGCCCACATCAAAACTAACCCGGGCAAATACAACTACGGCTCAGCCGGCAATGGCAGCATCAACCACCTGGTGGTCGAGTTGCTCAAGCAGCGCACCGGCACCTCGCTCGTGCACATTCCCTATCGCGGCATTGCCTTCGCCACGACCGACCTGATCGCAGGACAAATCCACTTCATGACCGGCAGCGTGCCCGCCCTCATGCCCTACATCAAGGATGGCCGCATCAAGGCGCTCGCCCTTACGTCGAAAGCCCGCGCGCCAAGCGTGCCAGGTGTTCCAGGCATGGAAGAGCTCGGCTTCAAGGATTTCGACGTCAACAACTACTGGGGCCTCATGGCGCCACCAGGCACGCCCGCGGCAATCACGGGCGAGCTCAATGCCGCCATCAACAAACTGATTGCGCAGCCGGCAGTGGCGGCCCGCCTGCGTCAGGACGCCACGGAGCCGACGTCGCTGGAAGGTCCAGGCATCATGAACTTCCTCAGCGCCGACCTGGAGCGCTGGAAGCAGCTCATCATTTCGACGAACATGAAGTTGACCTGAGGTAAGTTTCGGCTGCGCTCCTCGGCCCAGCCAGGACGGGCGTTTCGGAATCCGATCGGGACCGGAATCGGCGTCGGCATCGGGATCGGGATCGGGATCGGGAGAGCCCGCCCCGGTCGTCGATCCGATCCGTCCCATCACCGTTCGGGCTGATGTATAGAAGCCAGCGAGTGGTTTGGCCTCTCGATTGCGGGGAGTGTTCACGCGTATCGATGGCACCGATCGTCTCCTCGTGGAAGCCGGGTCGCTCCCCAGCCGTTCGGGCTGAGCTTGTCGAAGCCGGCGAGCTGTTTGGCGTGACAAGCCGGGTCTCGCCCCGGCGGGCGACTTACGTTTCTTTGTCTCGCCAAAGAAACCTAAGGCAAAGAAAGGCGACCCGGCTGTCTGGGACCCTCCGCTTCGCTACGGGCAACCTGTGGTGCTCGCCGAAAGTGGGGTCGAGCTCAAACTCGCCTGCGGCTCAAACAATCGCTCGCCCTGATCCACTTTCGGCTGCGCTCCTCGGCCCAGCCAGGACGGGCGTTTCGGGATCCCGATCGGGACCGGAATCGGAATCGGGGTCGGCATCGGGATCGGGCATAGCCCGCCCCGGTCGATCCGATCCGTCCCCTCACCGTTCGGGCTGATGTATAGAAGCCAGCGAGTGGTTTGGCCTCTCGATTTCGGAGAGCGTTCACGCGTATCGATGGCACCGAACGCTCCTCGTGGAAGCCGGGTCTCACCCCAGCCGTTCGGGCTGAGCTTGTCGAAGCCGGCGAGCTGTTTGGCGTGACAAGCCGGGTCTCGCCCCGGCGGGCGACTTACGTTTCTTTGTCTCGCCAAAGAAACCT
>JAZKIC010000022.1:56739-75773 GCA_040385065.1 Pseudomonadota bacterium | reverse complement strand
AGTGGCTCACTCTTCAACGTGAACACTGGCTCAGTTTGCTTGATGTATCAACAGCCGGCAAAAACCGGGTGGTAGGTGTAGGTGATCGTGTTGCCATCAAGATCCCGGCTGCTCAGCAGCTTGCCTGTACCACCTGACCAGCCGTAGACTTCACTGACGCGGCTGTTGCCGTCTTGCCAAGTCCACTGGCCCGCGCTGAAGACCAGTGTGTCGTAGCTGCCCGCGCCGTCGGTGCTGATGTACTTTTGGCTGTTGCTGTCGTAGGTGTAGCCCTGCGTGGCGCCATCGGCATCAACGCGGGTTACGGTGCTGCCTGCCGTATTGGCGGTGCCCGCGAGGCCCGTGACTTGCCGCTTGAACCCGATGCGCCAGTTGTCATCACCATCGCCGTTGGCACCGCTGAGCACGCCCTTGCTGTTGTAGGTGCGCAGCAAGCCCATGTCAGAGCCCGTAGTTTTAACCAGCTCGTCCAGGCGCTGAACCACCAGGTTGCCGTTGGCCGCATTGACATAGACGTTGTCCCCGCCTCGCCCCGTACCGGCTGTGCCGACTACGCCCCTGCTGCCCAGCGCATCGGCTGAAGTTCCCGCCAGACCCAGACCACGTCCCGCCACTATTGCAACCATACAATCCCCCTGTTGACCATCTGCTCGACATCGAGCTCGCAATTAAATAACCCTTAGGGACTATTTTTTTCCGATTTAATTGTTACAGAGTAATACTTAGATACGGTTTTTTGGCATTGAAGCCCGATGAGCGGCATGACGAGGACAGGCTTGCGTCAGGCGTACGGGATGCCGCGCCTCTTAGGCGCTGTCACCCGCTGTACGGATGCTGGACGATTCGGCCACTGCAGCCATAGGCCGGCCGACGACAGGAATGCGCTTCGGCTTCAAATACTTCCGCGCGCTGCTGACGCGATGGATGCAGTCACGGCACCATCAAGACCCCGCAGGTGTCCAGGCACGTGTCGATAGACCCACTGTCCCGAACTCGATAGGCCAAATAGCTCGCCGGCTTCTATACGCTTGCGTAACCTGTCCTGAGGTATCGAAGGATCAGCCCGAACGGTGGGGGTGGTGGCTCGGCGAAGCATTCGCCCGCCCGTACGGTCGCGTAATTTATCCACGGGGCGAGACACGGCTTCGCAGGTGCCCAGGCACCCTTCGATAGATTCGCCGTCCCGAACTCGATAGACCAAACTGCTCGCTAGCTTCTATACGCTTGCGTAACCTGTCCTGAGGTATCGAAGGATCAGCCCGAACGGTGGGGGTTGGTGGCTCGGCGAAGCATTCGCCCGCCTGTACGGGCGCGTAACCTGTCCTGATCCTTCAATACCTCAGGACGGGATACGCCAGCGTATTGAGGGATCAGCCCGAACTGAAGGGGGCAGAAACCCGCTGCTCTAACGCGCCAACGGCACCGGCGGCGTAGCCAGCATCCACTCGTGCGCCGGGTCATTGCGGAACACCCAGAAGCGGTTCGGCCCGGCCATGACGTTCAGGTAATAGAGATCGTAGCCATGGGGTGCCACGACCGGGTGGTAGCCGCGCGGCACCATCACCACGTCGTGATCCTCGACGGCGCAGGCTTCGTCCAGGCTGCGGTCGTCGGTGTAGACGCGCTGGAAGGCGAAGCCCTGGGATGGATTGAGGCGGTGGTAATACGTTTCTTCGAGCTGCGTTTCGACGGGCGGCTGCTCCAGGTCATGCTTGTGCGGCGGGTAGCTCGAAGAGTGACCGGCGGGCGTGATGACTTCGACCACCAGCAGGTGTTCCGCCGTGGGGTCGTCGTGCGGCAGCACGTCGCAGATGTAGCGTGTGTTGGCGCCCTGGCCGCGCGTACTACGGCGCATGCTGGATGGCTCGATCACTTTCACCTGGCGCGGAGACAGACCTGCCGGAGCCGTGCACAGCGCGACTTCTGCAGCGCCCTGAGCGCGAACCTGCACGGACTTTCCAGCTGGCACATAGACCGCGGCCGGCGCCGCGTCATCGAAAACAGTTGTACGTGACCCGAGGCCGGCGTGCGTCTGCCCATCGACGGTGATGTCCACCGTGCCGGTGAGCACGACCAAGCACAGCTCCCGATCCCCGGTGGCCACGCTTTCGGTTTCCCCATTGGCAAGCCGCAGCGCGCGAAAGCCGACGTGCTTCCAGCCCGCACGCTCGGGCGTGACGTTGACGATTTCGCGGCCTTCGCGGGCTGCCTTGCAAAGCAATGGGCTTACCATCTCAGGCCTCCTGATTCAAGCGGTCGACGATCCCGCGCAGGGTGTCGTAACCCAGCTTGGCGTAGCGGTAGCTGGGCGCCACGGCCGGGTCCTGCTCGGCCTCAACGACCAACCAGCCTTCGTAGCCGGAAGACTTGAGGAAGCCGAGGATGCCCGCGTAATCGATCGGGCCATCGCCCGGAACTGTGAAGGTGCCGTTGATGACGCCTTGCAGGAAGCTCCAGCCGTCGTTGCGTGCCGTTGCCATCACGCTCGGCCGCACGTCCTTGCAGTGCACATGCACGACACGCCCGACGTGTTTTTTGAGCAGCGCAAGCGGATCGGTCGCGCCGCCGAAATACGCATGGCCAGTGTCGAACAGCAGGCCGACCTTGGCCGGGTCAGTGAGCGCCATCAGGCGGTCGATGTCGTCGGGCGACTCGACGTAGGCGCCCATGTGGTGGTGGTAGGCCAGCGTGATGCCGTAGGTCGCCTGCAAATGCGCGCCGAAGGCGTCGAGCCTGCCGGCGTACGCCTTCCATTGGGCATCGTCCGCAAACCTTGGGCGCTTGGCCAGGGCTGTGTCGATCTGGCCCTGGATAGTGCCGCCGCACTCGCCGTACACCACGACCTTCACGCCGTTGTACTGCAGCTTGGCCATGTGCTCGCGGCAGCGCGCCACCTCCGCTTCGAGCGTGTCCTCGGCCAGAAAACCCGAGTACCAGCCCGAGACGCAGGCCAAGCCGAATTCGTCGAGTTTGGCTTTGAGGCCCGGCCCGTCCTTGGGAAACTTGTTGCCGAGCTCGAACCCTTCGTAGCCGATTTCGCGTCCTTCCGACAACGCGGTTTCAAGCAGGGTTTCGCCGCCGAGCGCGGGCAGGTCATCGTTCATCCAGCTGATGGGATTGATCCCGATACGTACGTTCCAGGTCATGTGATGGCTTTGTTTACTTCAGGTTTGAAAATGGATCAGGCGCGCTGGCGCGCCTTGCCGTCCTTGTAGCGTTCGAGTGCAACGTCCACCTCAGGGCGGGCCGATACCTCGGGGATCGCGACTTCCCACCAGCAGCCGCCGTCGTCGGTGGTGCGGGTGTGGGTGGTGTCGATAACGATGACGTGTGTGCTCGACGCCGCTCGCGCCAGCACCATAGCCGCCTTGAGTTCGTCCACGCACGTCGCATGCACGGCTTCGGCGCCCAGGCTTCTTGCATGCATCGCGAAGTCGACACGAGGCGCAGCGCTTGCTTCAGGACCGCAGTCGTCCAGCATGTTGTTGAAGCTGGCGCCGCCGCTGGCTGCCTGGAGGCGCTGAATGCAGCCGTAGCCACGGTTGTCCAGCACGACGATGATGAGTTTTCGCCTGAGCATCACGGAGGTGGCGATCTCGGAGTTCATCATCAGGTAGGAGCCGTCGCCCACCATGACAATCACCTCCTGCCCTGGCCTTGCGATCTTCACGCCCAGCCCCCCAGCGATCTCGTAGCCCATGCACGAGTAACCGTACTCGACGTGGTAGTTGCCCGGCCGGCCGGCGCGCCATAGCTTGTGCAACTCGGCCGGCAGTGTGCCTGCCGCACAGACCACCACGTCCTGCAGGCCGCTGTCGCCGCCCGCGTCGTTCAGCGAGTCCCGCACCGCGCCGATCACTTCCGCGTCATAAGGCAATTGGCCGGGCGCAACGGCCGCACAAGTCATTTCGGTCACGCGCTGGGACCACTGCGATGCCCGCGCTTGCGCCAGGCTCGTCCACGGCTCCTCGGCTCGCCAGCCTGACAAGGCCGCCTCGATTTGAGCCAGGCCTGCACGAGCGTCGGCCACCAGCGCTTGCCCGTGCCACTTAGCTGCATCCATGGCCTGCACGTTCAGGCTGAGCAAACGGGCATCCTGAAAAAGTGTGTGCGACCCGGTCGTGAAATCCTGCAGGCGTGTGCCGACGGCAAAGATCAGGTCAGCCTCTTGCGCCAGCGCATTGGCTGCGGGCGAACCCGTCACACCGATGGCACCAACGTTCAGCGGGTGGTCCCACGCGATGCTGCTCTTGCCCGCCTGGGTTTCACAAACCGGGATGCCGTGCGCTTCGGCAAATGCGCACAGCGCGGCGCCGGCCTGACTGTAGAGCACGCCGCCGCCCGCGATGATGAGGGGCCTGCGGGCGGCCCTGAGTTGCGCCACAGCTCGCGCCAGCTCACCCGCATCGGCTGGGGGCCTGCGAAGACGAATGAGCGAAGGCTCGAAGAACTCCGCCGGACAATCGAAGGCTTGCGCCTGCACGTCCTGCGGCAGCGCCAGGCAAACGGGCCCGCAAGTCGCCGGATCGGTCATGACGGCGATTGCACGAGGCAGTGCCGTCAGAATCTGGGCGGGCGCGCTGATGCGGTCGAAATAGCGGGTGACGGGCCGCAGCGTATCGTTGGCGCTGAGGTCGCCGTGGTGAAAATCTTCGACCTGCTGCAACACCGGGTCGGGCGCGCGTGATGTGAAGGTATCGCCGGGCAGCAGGAGCACCGGCAAGCGGTTCACATGGGCCAGCGCCGCCGCCGTGACAAGGTTGGTCGCGCCCGGCCCGATACTGGTGGTGACGGCCATGATGCGCTGGCGAAACTGCGCCTTGCCATAGGCGATGGCGGCATGCGCCATGGCCTGCTCGTTGTGGGCGCGCCAGGTCGGCAAATCGGCGCGGCTGGCCCACAACGCTTCGCCCAGGCCGGCGACGTTGCCGTGGCCGAAAATTGAGAACACGCCTGCGCAGTACGGCTGCACACTGCCATCGTCCATCTCCACGCGCAGCGCGGCCAGATGCCTGACTAGCGCCTGCGCCATCGTGACGCGTTCCTTTCGGATCATGCGAGCTTCTCCCTGTTGATTTGTGGGTGGGGCATGCCGTTCTTACGGGCGCGCCAGCCATCGACCAGACGCTCGAATTGCTCAGCCACTGCGGCCACCAGCGCAGCATCGTCGATGTCGCCCCTCAGCCAGCGCAGCGAGGCGTCGACCCAGAGTGTGCGGCCCACCATGAAGCCCTTGACGATGGGATGCGTGGCCTCACGGAAGCTGTCGATCAGCTGCTGTGCGGGCTGGTTCAAGCCCAGGATCACGGCGCCGCGGCAGAAAGGGTCCCGCTCGGCGATGAGGTCGGACAACGCCTGCCAGCCGGCCTGCTGCATGGGCGCCAGTTTCCACCATTCGGGCTTGACGCCCAGGTTGTAAAAGCGCTTGACGGCGCGCAGCACGGCGGCGTCTTGCGTGCCTTCGGCCGTCATGCCGGGCGGCGAAATGATTTCGAGCAGCAATTCATGGCCGCTCTCGCGCGTGGCTTCCCATAGCTCCAGCACTTTTTCTTCCTGCGCAAGTCGCAGCTCGAAGGCATCGTCCGGGTGGTAATGCACGAGGCACTTGACGACCTGCTCGCGCGGCCAGTGCACCAGCGCACTGCCGATCGAACGGGTGCCGTCGAAGCGCAGCGGCCGAGAGCCCGGCAACTCGACCGGCCGGCCAACCCACCAGCCGCGGCCGGTGGCACTGGCCAGGGCTTCGGATCCGTAGCTTCCGCCGTCGATCAACACGCCCATTTGGCCTTTCAACTGGCGGCTTTCACCCACGCGTTCGGCCGCCTGCACCAGCAGTTTCTTGAGCAGCGGAATGCGCGCGTCGCTCGCGCCCGCCTGCCGGGCCAGCTCGAAAAACTGGCTGCGGTGATCGAACGCCATCACGTAAAGTTCCGGCCAAGGGGCGCGTGCGGCACTCACGCGATGCAGGTGGGCCAGCACCGGGTCGGCGTCGGGGCGCGCGTGGCGCTGGCCGCTGAACCAATGCTCGAGTTCCTGCGGCGTCGGCATGGCCGCCGAGCAGGCGTGCCGTGACACGACGATGGCGCCGCAGGCGTTGGCGATGCGCGCGGATTCGGCAAAGCTCTTGCCGCGCAGGAAGCCGCTCAACAAACCCGCCGCGAAAGCATCGCCAGCGCCCAGCACGTTGAGCACTTCGATGCGCTCGCCCTGCACGGTTTCAGCGTCGGCCAGCGATTCAGGAATGGCTCCGGGAATAAAGCAGCAGCCCAGCGGCCCGAGCTTGACCACCAAGCAAGCCGGCGTGATGGCGCGCACGGCGCGCAGGCTGCCGAGGAGGTCATGGGCGACACCGCCCGCAATGAGGAATTCTTCCTCGGTGCCGATGAGCAGGTCGAAACTCGGCAGCATGGCCTGCAACCGCTGGCTCACCGCGGCGTCGGGAACGTAGCGGCGCGCACCATCGCCGCGCGGGGTCAGTCCCCATAGCACCGGCCGGTAATCGATGTCGAGCACCCGAAGCGCGCCGTGCTGCCCGGCCAGCGCCAGGGCCCGTTGAGAAGCAGCGCGCGTGCCCTCGGTTGACAGGTGCGTGCCGGTGATCAGCAGGGCCCTGCATTGCTTCAAGAAAGCTTCTGAAATGGCGGAGGCTTCGATGGCCATGTCGGCGCAGTTCTCGCGCAGGAAAAGCAGCGGGAAGTTGTCGCGGTCTTTCAGCGCGAGCAGCACCTGCCCGGTCAGTCTTTGCGGATCGACCTGCACCTGGCTCACGTCGCAGCCTTCACGGGCCAGCGTGTCCAGCAGGTAGCGGCCCATCTGCTCATTTCCCACGCGCGAGATCATGGCGCTTTTCAGGCCGAGGCGAGCCACGCCAAATGCGATGTTGGCCGAACTGCCGCCCAGGTATTTCGCGAAGCTGGAGACGTCCTCGAGCGGTGCGCCGAATTGTTCCGCGTACAGGTCGACGGCCAATCGGCCCAGGCATGCGAGGTCGAAGGCGCGGTCCTGCAGCGGCAACGTAAATGGCAGAAAGGAAGGAGTCATCGGCGTCTTGGGGTGGAATCAAGGTGGTGAAACCCACGCGTCACGCGACAGTCTGGCACGACCTGCCCCATGCACCGGGAAGCGGAAACAGCTTGCATTGTAGAAAACAACAATTAAATTGCATCAGGGCAATTGGGTAAAATGGATTTTCTATTTTTCCAAATCGTTTCGCCTGCAAGGAAAGTTCATGCGCGAACCTGTTGCCGCCCCTGAAAGAATTCGCCCACCCCCGGCAAGGCCCGATGCGGACCGCCTGGTCAAGCGCATCACCAGCGAATTCGAGACGCTCAGCCGCCAGCTCAAGCTGATCGCACGCTATATCGAGCAGCACCGGGACCATATCGGCCTCGAACGCATCCAGGACGTGGCCGAGCGCTGCGGCGTCCAGCCGTCGGCCGTAGTGCGCTTTGCCAAGCGCTTCGGCTTTTCGGGCTACAGCGAAATGCAGCGGATCTTCCGGGAAGGCATCGCAAGGCAGATTTCACCCAACCGCGATTACCAGGCACGTATCCGCGGACTCATCGCGGCGGCCCAGGGACAGTTGTCGAGCGCGGACATTGCCCATGAGTTCATCGGCGGCAGCGTCGCCGGCATGCAGGAGCTCCAGCGCGACCTGCACAGCACCGTCTTCGACGAGGCAGTCTCGCTGCTGGCGGCCGCGCCCACCATTTGGGTCACCGGCACGCGCCGCTCCTTTCCGGTAGCCACCTACCTCACCTACGCGCTGCAGCACACAGACAAACGAGTCGAGTTGCTCAGCGGCATGGGCGGCATGAACGAAGGGCAGATGCGCGGCATCTCCGAAGGCGACGTGATGGTCGTGGTGAGCTTTTCACCCTATGCCGAGGAGTCGATGCAGTGCGCGCGCCTGGCCGCGTCCTCCGGCGCCAAGCTGATTGCCATCACCGACAGCCAGATGAGCCCGTTGGCCTCCCTCTCGGCCGCAACGCTGGTGGTGGCCGAAAGCACAATTTTCGGCTTTCGCTCCTTGACTAACACCATGTGCCTGGCGCAAAGCCTATTCATCGCACTGGCCTACCGGAGCGAGCTGCTCTACCGCCCCGGTGCGGGCGAAAACCACAGCGACGCAAGCGCCGGATGAAAAATTCCAACGCTAGCCGTTATTTCTGGAATTAATGTTTCAAATTTCGGGCTGCGCTGGGTATAGTGCGGTCTCATCAGGCGGCGGGCATGGAACCCGCAACGCCCTACTATTTTTGGAGACTTCATGAAACATGTCGCCCTTTTTGGCGCCGGCCGTATCGGGCGCATCCACGCGGCCAATCTTGCCGCCCTGCCCGGAATCAAACTCGACTATGTATGCGATCCGATGGCTGCCTCGGCACAGGAGGTAGCCGCCCAGCACGGGGCGAGTGTGTCGACGATCGAAGCAGTGTTTGCAGACTCGGCGATCGATGCGGTTGTCATCGGCAGCCCGACCACCACCCACAGCGACCTAATCATGCGGGCGGCGGCCGCAGGCAAACACATCTTCTGCGAAAAGCCGGTCGATCTCTCGGTCGAGCGCGCGCAGCAATGCGAACAGGCCGTGGCCAGGGCAGGCGTCGCCTGCATGCTGGGCTTTCAGCGACGCTTTGATCCGACATTCAGCGAAGCAAAAATGCGGCTGGACCGAGGCGATATCGGTAATCCGGAAATGCTGGTCGTGACCAGCCGCGACCCCGGCGCGCCGCCGGTGGATTACATCAAGCAGTCGGGCGGCATTTTCCGGGACATGCTGATCCATGATTTCGACATCTTCCGCTGGATTCTCTGTGGTGATGGCGACGAGGCAGCGTGGCTCAGCGCTACGGCCTCGTGCCTCACGGACCCGGCCATCGCCGAGGCCGGCGACATGGACTGCACGGCGGTCACCATCAAGACCCATGCGGGCCGGCTTTGCCAGATCAACACCACCCGACGTGCAGCCTATGGCTACGACCAGCGCTTCGAGGTGCTGGGGTCCAAGGGACTTTTGCAATGCAACAACGTCGCCCCGACGCAGGTAGCGCAGCTCGACGCGCGCGGCAGCCATACCGACAATCCTGAAGCGTTCTTCCTGCAGCGCTATGCAGATGCGTACCGGCTCGAGCTGACGCATTTCTTCGCGCAGCTGCAAAGCGGTGGCGCGTTCCGTACGTCGATTTCCGATGGGGTCAAGGCGCAGCGGCTGGCCGATGCGGCCGCGCAAAGCGCACAAAGCGGCCAGCCCGTGATGTTCTGAACCTGCAGCGCCGGAGCAGGCGTCGAGCTCCTCGCACGAGTCGACGCCGTCCAGCGGCAAACCGGCCGGTCAGCGAATTAGCAGCTCAGCTTGTCAGCCGTTCCAGTGCTTCGCGGTACTTGGCTGCAGTCTTCTGGGCCACTTCCGGCGGCAGTTGCGGCGCCGGCGGTGTCTTGTCCCAGGGCTTGCCATTGATGCGCACCGCTTCAAGCCAGTCACGCACGAACTGCTTGTCGTAACTCGGCGGGTTGGTGCCCGCGGCAAACGCGGCTTCGTAGCCCTCAATGGGCCAGTAGCGCGACGAATCGGGTGTGAGCACCTCGTCCATCAGGGTCAGTGTGCCGTTTTCGTCCAGCCCGAACTCAAACTTGGTATCGGCAATGATGATGCCCTTCGCGGCCGCGATGACGCTGGCTTCCTTATAGATGGCGATGCTGATGTCACGGATCTTCGCGGCCATGTCGGCACCCACGATCTCGACCACGCGCTCGTAAGTGATGTTTTCGTCATGCTCACCCACTTCGGCCTTGGCTGCAGGCGTGAAGATCGGCTCGGCCAGCTTGCTGGCGTTCTTTAATCCCTCGGGAAGCGCCACGCCGCAGACCGATCGGCTTTCCTGGTATTCCTTCCAGCCGCTGCCCGCCAGATATCCGCGTACCACGGCCTCAACCGGGATCGGCTTGAGGCGTTTGACCAGCATTGAACGGCCCACCACCTGCGGCAGTTCGGCAGGCGTTACGACGCTCTCGGGCGCTTCGCCCGTCAAGTGGTTGGGACACAGATGGCCCAGCTTGTCGAACCAGAAGAGCGCCATTTTTGTGAGCAACTCGCCCTTGCCTGGAATGGGCTCGCCCAGAATCACATCAAAAGCGCTGAGGCGGTCGCTGGCGACCATCAGCAGCCGGTCGTTGCCGACCGCATAGTTATCGCGCACCTTGCCGCGGGCCAGCAGGGGCAAGGATGTAAGGGCGGAAGTGTGAAGCGCTTGGGTCATCGGGAAGGTCGCCAGCAAGGAACAGAAAAAAGCCCGCTGGATCGAGCGGGCCTTGAATTATCCGCTGCCCGGCAGGCTGCGGAAAAATGTTGCGTTCAGTGAACGACCTGGGCCAGTTCGCCCTTGGCGTACTTGCTGGCGACAACCGTCAGGCTTTCGCCCTTGATCTTGCCGGCCTGGCCTTCGCAGCCGAACTCGATGTAGCGCTGCTTGCAGACGGCGCGTGCGGCGGCCGTGGCGGGCTTGAGCCATTCGCGCGGGTCGAACTTGGAAGGGTTCTCGGCCATGAACTTGCGCACGGCCGCCGTCATCGCCAGGCGGATGTCGGTGTCGATGTTGATCTTGCGCACGCCGAACTTGATGGCCTTCTGGATTTCCTCGACCGGTACACCGTAGGTTTCCTTCATGTCGCCGCCGTACTGGCGAATGATCGCCAGCAGTTCCTGCGGCACGCTGGACGAACCATGCATGACCAGGTGCGTGTTCGGGATGCGGCGGTTGATTTCCTTGATGCGCTCGATGGCCAAGATGTCGCCCGTGGGCTTGCGCGTGAACTTGTAGGCGCCGTGGCTGGTGCCGATGGCAATTGCCAGCGCGTCGAGCTGCGTGCGTTTGACGAAGTCAGCGGCTTGCTCGGGATCGGTCAGCAGCTGGTCGTGCGTCATGACGGCGTCGGTTCCGTGGCCGTCTTCCTTGTCGCCCTGCATGGTCTCGAGGCTACCGAGGCAACCAAGCTCGCCTTCGACCGAAACGCCCGTGGCGTGGGCCATTTCGACGACTTTTTTCGTGACGTCGACGTTGTAGTCGTAATCGGCAATGGTCTTGCCGTCCGACATGAGCGAGCCGTCCATCATGACGGAGCTGAAGCCCAGGCCGATGGCGCCGCGGCACACGTCCGGGCTCTGGCCGTGGTCCTGGTGCATGACGACGGGAATATGCGGATAGCTCTCGACCGCCGCCTGGATAAGGTGCTTGAGAAAACCCTCGCCGGCATATTTGCGGGCGCCTGCGCTGGCCTGCATGATGACCGGAGCATTGACCTCGTCGGCGGCCTGCATGATGGCCTGGACCTGCTCGAGGTTGTTGACGTTGAAAGCCGGAATGCCGTAGGTATTTGCCGCGGCATGGTCCAGCAGTTCGCGCATCGAAACGAGTGCCATAAAAAGTAGTTCCTCAGAAGTGGGGGGTCAGTCGGTAACCGGCTGGTAACTTCCGCCATTTTAGCCGCGGAGCGCCGGGAAAGTCGGCTCAACCGGGCGCGGCTGGAACAGCCGGGGGTCAGGGTGTGCCGCGCAGGTGTGTAGGAACGGCGGTAGTCAAGTATGCGGGCCGCGCGCATCGATGACGCCGACGACATCAGCATGGGCCGCTGGCAGGTGCGCGGCGCACACTTCATGAGCCAAACTTTGGACGGCCTGGCTGTGCTGGACAGCATGCGCCCTGATGGATCAGGCGATCAGCCTGTGGGCTGCACGAAAGCACTCACGCGATCGAGCACTGGCGCCCGGCCCCGCATGACGCCTGCCAGGCTCGCCACCAGCGTGACATGGCTGACTGAATCGAACAGCGTCGACTGCACCCGCACGCCCCGCCGGCTCAGCGCATTGGCCATTGCCACCGTGCTGCGCCGAGGGTCCACCACCTTGTCGCCGGACGGCGCCAGCAGCAGCGCTGGCGGTGAGGCGGACGATGCGTGAACCAGGGGTTGGCTGTCGGCCGGCGTGTCGGGCCAGCTGAACGCCACGCGCGTCTGCTTGTCGATGATGG
Source organism: Pseudomonadota bacterium (assembly GCA_040385065.1). Lineage (GTDB taxonomy): Bacteria > Pseudomonadota > Gammaproteobacteria > Burkholderiales > Burkholderiaceae_C > Polaromonas. The sequence continues at coordinate 63,747 of JAZKIC010000022.1, read as the reverse complement.
GGAGGAAGTCGTACGGGCCCGCCAGCCCGATCCAGCCTGCCAGGATCGAGGGAGAAAGGCCGACGGCACGCAACCAGCGGGCGTCGAGCGCGAGCATCGCCGCGTTGTACGCCCCTGCGCTGTGGCCCATCACGAAAAGCCGCGACGGATCGGTGCCCAGCCCGGCGGATTGCCCGGCCGCCCACTTGAGCGCCAACGCACTGTCCTGCAGGAAAACCGGGTAACGCACTTCGGGACTCAGCCTGTAATCGGCCACCACGGTGACGATGCCTCGCGATGCCAATGCCTCGCCCACGAAACGGTAGTCGCCGCGTTCGCCTGAGGACCAGCTGCCGCCGTAGAAAAACACCACCAGCGGCGCGCCTGCCTTTTGATCCTTCGGCCGATAAACGTCGAGCTGCTGCCGCGCTTCTGGACCGTAGGCAACGCCTTCGTCCCGCCGGTAGGTGTCGGTCGGAACGGTGGCGTTGAGCAGGTCGACTGCCGAGCACGCAGTCAAAAGTGCCGGCAGCATGGCAAGCAGGGGGCGGCGGGTCATGCGGAAATCCTTGACGTCATGCAGTCACTACGCCCGCCATGCACCGATGGATTCAGCGAAGGTGGGCCCGCGCCCTCAGGCCACCCGGCAGATCTTGAGCATATTCGTGCCGCCCGGCGCACCCATGGGCTCGCCGCAGGTGATCGCATAAACGTCGCCGCTTTGCACGATGTTGCGGCGAAGCAGATGCCCTTCGGCCTGGTCGAGCGCGGTATCGCGGTCGATGCTGGTGTCCATCAGCAAGGGGCGGACGTTTCGGTAAAGCGCCATCTTGCGCTGCGTTGCCAGGCGCGGCGTGAGGGCGTAGATCGGTACGCGAATGTCGTGGCGGCTCATCCACAAGGGCGTCGAGCCGCTGTCGGTCAGCGCAACGATGGCCTTGGCGCCGAGGTGATGGGCCGTGAACAAGGCACCCATGGCAATGGACTGGTCGATTCTGGCAAACGTCTTGCCGCTGAAGTCGGCGTCGAGTTCTTTGTACTCGGCCTTTTCGGCTTCGATGCAGATCTTGGCCATTTCCTCGACGGTTTCCAACGGATAGCGTCCTGCGGCTGTCTCGGCACTGAGCATCACAGCATCGGTGCCATCCAGTACGGCGTTGGCGACGTCGCTCACCTCGGCGCGCGTTGGCACCGGATTGACGATCATGCTTTCCATCATCTGGGTCGCGGTGATGACAACCTTGTCCGCCGCGCGCGCCATCTTGATCATGCGTTTTTGCAGCGCCGGAACGGCTGCGTTGCCCACCTCGACGGCAAGGTCTCCGCGCGCCACCATGATGCCGTCGCTCACACGAAGAATTTCCTCGAGCTTGGGAATCGCTTCGGCACGTTCGATCTTGGCAATGAGGCCCGGCTTGTGGCGGTATTGCGCAGCTGCCACGTTGCACAGCTGACGGGCCATTTCCATGTCGGTCGCGTTCTTGGGAAAGCTCACCGCGACGTAGTCGGCCTGAAAGCTCATGGCCGTGCGGATGTCTTCCATATCCTTGGCCGTCAGGGCCGGCGCGGTCAGGCCACCCCCCTGCTTGTTGATGCCCTTGTTGTTGGACAGCTCGCCGCCGAGCTTGACGCGCGTGTGAACCTCTTCACCGCGGACTGCGTCAACGGTCAGCACGATCAGGCCGTCGTTGAGCAGCAGGATGTCGCCGGCCTTGACGTCACGCGGCAATTCTTTGTAGTCGAGCCCGACGCCCTTGATGTCGCCCGGTGTGTCGCGGGAGGCGTCGAGCACGAATTTTTCGCCTGCGACGAGCTGGACCTTGCCTTCGGCGAACTTGCCGACCCGGATCTTGGGGCCCTGCAGGTCGGCCATGATCGCCACCTCGCGACCGGCACGGGTAGCGGCTTCGCGCACCAGGCCTGCCAGCTTGATGTGGTCTTCAGCCTTGCCATGGCTGAAGTTGAGGCGAACGACGTTTACGCCGGCCAGAATCATTTTTTCAAGCATGGCCGGCTCGTTGGAAGCGGGGCCGAGGGTGGCAACTATCTTGGTGGCGCGACTGGGCATTCGTTTTGTCTCCATGTAACTAGGTTTCCATTTTCACACGGATCGGGTTACCAAGCGGTTACGGATGGCTTCCGGATGGCTTCCCGAAACGGCAGTACCGGCGCACCGAATCGTCCAGACCTTGATCTGGATCAGTCCCGATGGCGGATAGCTCTTTTAGCATCCGTGCATTGCGCTGCGAGCCCATCTTGCAGCATTTCGAAAGCGCCCGGACTGGCTGGGCACTTTATCTGGTCCTTTACCTCATGCCCTCACTCCAGTTTGCTGCCTGTCCGCCCCTGCCCGTGCCGGCCCATCACGCCTTGCCCGCACGCAAGACGCTGCGCCAGTGGCTGCTCCCACTGTCCAGCCGCAGCACGCCTTGGGCTCTGCTCCTGCTGACGTTCGACTATGCGATGCTGCTCGCCGCGCTGGCTGGCACCGTTCTTTTCTCGGCAGTCTGGGCAAAACTCTTGTGCGGACTGATCGGCGGACTGGTGATCGGCCGCCTGTTCATCATCGGCCACGACGCATGCCATCAAAGCCTGACGCCCCATCGCCAGCTCAACCGCTGGATCGGCCGGCTGGCTTTCCTGCCGTCGCTCACGCCGTACAGCCTGTGGGACGTCGGCCACAACGTCGTTCACCATGGCTACACCAACCTCAAGGGTGTCGATTTCGTCTGGTCCCCGCTGACGCTGGCCGAGTACGAAGCCCTGCCGCGATCGGGCCGCCTGCTCGACCGCATTTACCGCAGCGGCTGGGCGCCCGGGCTCTACTACATGGTGGAGATCTGGTGGAAGCGCATGTTTTTCCCCAATCGCACGCACATGCCGACTCGGCGCAGCATCTTTCTAAAGGACTGCCTGCTGGTCAGCGCATTTGCCTTTGCCTGGGCGGGCGCGTTGGTCGCCGCCGCTCTGATCACTTCCCAGTCGGTCACGGGCCTGCTCCTGACCGGCCTGGTGGCGCCGTGGCTGATGTGGAACGCCCTGATCGGCTTCGTCGTTTACGTCCATCACACGCATGTCAGGGTCTCGTGGCATGCAGACAAGGGCCAATGGAGCCGGTCACAGCCTTTCGTCTCGACCACCGTGCATCTGACCTTTGCCTGGGGCATGGGCGCGGCGCTGCATCACATCATGGAACACACGGCGCACCACGTGGACATGAGCATCCCGCTGTACCGCCTCAAAGACGCGCAGGCCCGTCTGGAGGAGATGCTGCCCGAACGGATCATCGTCCAGCCGTTCAGCTGGCGCTGGTACTTTTCGACAGCACGCAAGTGCAAGCTTTACGACTTCGAGCGCGCGTGCTGGACAGGCTACGACGGCATGCCGACCAGCCACTGTGCCCACGGGTTACCCGCCGCCTGAGGCGGCGCTACGCAATAGGAGACAAGAAGAAGAAGCGAGGGAATAAAAACAGGGAGGATCTGAAGGGTGCTGCGGCACCCTTTTTTTTCGCCCTGCTTTTAGCGCTGCGGCTCCGGCGGGCAGTTCCCGCACCGCGTTCAAGCAGCGACTGGGTTCAAGCAGCGCGCCGGGCCAGTATTTCGAAAGCCGGCAGCGTCTTGCCCTCCAGCACTTCCAGAAACGCGCCGCCGCCGGTCGAGATGTAGTCGACCTGTTTTTCGATGCCGTATTTGGCAATGGCCGCGAGCGTGTCGCCGCCCCCTGCAATCGAAAACGCACTGCTCTCGGCGATGGCGCGGGCGATGCCTTCGGTGCCCTTTGAAAAGGCGTCGAATTCAAACACACCGACCGGGCCGTTCCAAACAATGGTCCCGGCCCGTTTGAGTTGGGCTGCCAGCCGCTCGGTGGTAATCGGCCCGATGTCCAGGATGAGATCATCGTCGGCCACGTCCGTCGCGGCCTTGACCGTGGCAACCGCATCGGCAGCAAAAGACTTCGCGGTCACCACGTCGACGGGAATGGGCACTTCGGCGCCGCGCGCCTTCATGGCGGCAATGACGGACGACGCTTGCGCCAGCAGGTCGGGCTCGGCCAGGCTTTTCCCGATCTTCAGGCCTGCCGCCAGCATGAAGGTATTGGCAATGCCGCCGCCCACGATGAGCTGGTCGACATTGCGCGCCAGCGCTTCAAGGATGCTGAGCTTGGTCGAGACCTTGCTGCCCGCCACAATGGCCACCAGCGGGCGCCGGGGCTGCGCCAGCGCGCGCGAAATGGCATCCATCTCTGCCGCCAGCAGGGGGCCCGCGCAGGCGATGGGCGCGTACTGCGCGATGCCGTAAGTCGAGGCTTCGGCGCGGTGCGCCGTGCCAAACGCGTCGTGTACAAATATGTCGCAAAGGGCGGCCATTTTTTGCGCGAGCGCCGGATCGTTCTTCTTCTCCCCCGGATTGAGCCGGCAGTTCTCCAGCATGACCAGCTCGCCGGGCATCACTTGCACGCCCTCGACCCAGTCCGGCACCAGCCGAACTTCGCGATCCATCAGTTCGCCGAGGCGCCGAGCCACGGGCGCGAGCGAATCGGCAGGCTTGAACTGGCCCTCGACCGGCCGCCCGAGATGGGAAGTGACCATGACAGCGGCACCTGCGTCCAGAGCCATGCGCAGACACGGGATCGAAGCACGAATGCGTGTGTCTTCGGTGATTGCGCCGCTGTCGTCTTGCGGCACATTCAGGTCGGCCCGAATGAAGACGCGCTTGCCACTGGCCTGGCCGTTGGCACACAGATCGGAAAAACGGAGGAATTTCATGTTCTTTTGGGTGAAGTTGGGGTGCTCGCCACAGGCGGAAGATCGCGCGTCGAAACGCAATCCAGGCGAGGCTTGGACCCGGAATTGTAGGGGCGGCACAAGCTGAGCCGCCCAAGCCCGACCGCACGGTCTGGCTCCGGGTCGTTGTGTTTACCAGCCCAGGCCGATGTGCAGCGGGAGGTAGACGGCCATGCCGGCGAGCAGTGTGCCGAGCAGGCTGCGCTGCGAATAAAAGCACGCCATGCCGGCAGCGACCGCAAACAGCCGCGCGTCTTGCCAGGTCGTGATGAGGTGGCCCTGGCTCATGACCATTTCCGGAATCACTACCGAGGAAAGCGCCGCGATGGGCGCGTAATGCAGGCCCCGTTGCGCCCAGGAGGGCAATGTCCACGGCTTGCTGGACAGAAAGAAGAAGCAGCGCGTGATCACTGTCACTGCCGTCATGCCCAAAATGGTGGCCACCGTCCAGAGATCCGTGCCTTTGAGGAGTTCCATGCTCATGCCTCCTTTGCAGCTTCGGCAGCATGAGGCTTGGGTTTCTCGAGCATCAGGCAAACCGCCACTGCAGCAGCGATCGCGACCAGGATATTGAGCTTCAGGGGCAAGGCGTAGGCGGCCACCGCGGCACTGCCGGCGACGCCCGCCGCCACGGTGCGCAAGCGCGTGGTAGCCAGCGAACAGAGTATGCCCAGCAATGCCAGAATGCCTGCAAAACCCAGCCCCCATGAGAGCGGGATTGTGTTGGCCAACGCAATGCCCAGCAGGCTGGCAAAAACCCAACTGGTCCAGTTGACCGCGCAGTTGCCCGCCCAATACGCCTCCTGCGAGCGCAGGCGCACCGGGTCTGTTTCCGGGTGGGGGTGGCGCTTGGTCAAAAGCACATAGCTCAGGTCGGCCGTGAAATAGCCGCTCATGAGGCGCCGCCAGAGCGGCTGGTGCATCACGTAGGGGCGCAGATGGGCGCTGAAAACGACAAAGCGAAGGTTGACGCAAAAAGCGGTAGCCAGAATCACCCACATCGGGGCGCCGGCCGCAATCAGTGGAACAGCCGCCAGCTGCGAGCTGCCGGCAAAGACCAGCACACCCGTCAGCATGGATTCCGGCACGCTCATGCCCGACTTGACCATGGCCACGCCGGTCGTGAGACCCCATGCGGCAATGCCGGGTGCAACCGAGGCCAGGTCCCGCGCGCCTGCGCGAAAGTCGGGGTGACGGAAAAGACTTGTCATCGCAAACTCATGGAGGGGTCGCGTCAACCGGGGCAGGAAGGGAGCTGCCCAGCACCTGGCCGGGCCGAAGCGCAAAACCGCGCAGGAAATCTCCGGCATCCAGCCCCTTACTGCCCGATTTTTGCAGGCGCGTCACGCGCAACACGCCCTGGCCGCACGCCACGTCGACGCCGGCCGGCCCTGCAGCGATGACGGAACCGGGAGAAGCGCCCGGTGGCACACCGGTGCCCTGCAGTACCTCGGCACGCAGCAGTTTGAGAATGTCATCTCCAAGCACCGTGGCGGCGCCTGGAAAAGGATAAAACGCCCGGATGCGCCGCTCCAGAAGTGCGGCATCCTGTGCCCAGTCGAGCAGGGCCTCCCGCTTGTCGATCTTGTGTGCATAGATCACGCCAGCTTCTGGCTGAGGCCTTGGCTGCAGCTCGCCCTTGCCGGCAACTTCCAGTGCCCGCACGATCAACGACGCCCCGAGCGATGCCAGCTTGTCATGCAGGCTCCCCGTCGTATCCCTTGCCTCGATAGGCAGGTGCTCGATGAGCAGCATGTCGCCGGTGTCCAGGCCTTCGTCCATCTGCATGATCGTGATGCCTGTCTCGGCATCGCCGGCCTCGATGGCGCGGTGAATGGGCGCGGCGCCACGCCAGCGGGGCAGGAGCGAGGCATGGATGTTCAGGCACCCGAGCCGAGGCGTCTTAAGCACCCACAGCGGCAGGATCAGGCCGTACGCGGCTACCACCATGATGTCGGCGTTGGCCGCTTCCAGGGCACCTCGTGCGGCGCGCGCATCTTCGGGATATTTGCCATCGAGCCGCAGGCTGCGCGGTTGCGCGACCGGCAGACCGTGGGCCTCGGCCCATTGCTTGACGGGACTTGCCTGCAGCTTCATGCCGCGGCCAGCAGGCCGATCGGGCTGCGTCAGCACCCCCACGATGTCGTGGCCAGCGCCATGCAGGGCAGCCAGGGCAGCGCTGGCGAATTCGGGTGTGCCGGCAAAGATGACGCGCATCGCGGGTCAGTCCGTCAGGGCCGTGG
>JAZKIC010000022.1:0-56729 GCA_040385065.1 Pseudomonadota bacterium | reverse complement strand
GCTGGCAGAAGCCGGTCGACGCCACGAAAACACAAAGGAACGCGAAAGAAGAAATGGCCAGCCGATCAAACCGTCGCGTCGCGCAGTTCGTCCTTGCGCTGCTTGATCATCTTGGTCTTGATGCGGTTGCGCTTGAGGGGCGAGAGGTATTCGACGAAGACCTTGCCCAGCAGATGGTCCATCTCGTGCTGAATGCATACGGCCAGCATGCCCTCGGCTTCATGGGTCTGCAGCTTGCCGTCCAGGTCGAGCGCCTGCACCCGGACCGATGTGGAGCGCTCGACGCCGTCGTAAATGCCAGGCACCGAGAGGCAGCCTTCTTCGCCCAGGCGCTTCTCGTCGCTGGCCCAGACGATTTCGGGGTTGATCAGGACCAGCGGCTGCTTGTGGTCTTCGCTGACGTCTATGACGATCAGCCGTTCATGCACGTCTACCTGTGTCGCGGCCAGGCCGATGCCGGCGGCCTCGTACATGGTTTCAAGCATGTCGGCCACCAGCGTGCGAATGCGCGCGTCAACGGCCTTGACCGGTTTTGCAATGGTGTGAAGGCGGGTGTCGGGGTAACGCAGGATTGTGAGTTGGGTCATCGTTGTCAAAAGGCACTTCCGGATGTCGCTATTTTCGCCACTTTCGTCGGGTTTTGCGCGGCAAGGGAGATTCCCAAACCGGTATTCGTTGCCTAATCAAGGGCTTGCAGCCAGAATTGATTGTGTTTTATGAAGAACAAGGCGGGTTTTGACCGCTCCCCAAATGCAAAACAACTACGGTCAATTCAGGAACATCTCACTGGCGCTGGCGCTGGGAACAGCCGCCATGGCGTCTTTCTCACAGTCTTCCCCACCGCTGGTCGTCACACCTGAACAGCGCGGCAAGGCGGTGCAGGTCGCGCAGGCGGGCGTGCCGCTGAGCGATCTCAGTGCCGACGCGCCAGACCAGTACACGATCAAGCGCGGCGATACGCTCTGGGCAATTTCAGGGCTTTTCCTCAAGAGCCCGTGGCGCTGGCCCGAACTCTGGGGCATGAACCTCGACGACATTCGCAACCCGCATCGCATTTACCCCGGACAACAGCTTTACCTGGAGCGCGCCAACGGACGTGCGATCTTGCGCATGGGTAGCCTGCCGGCCGGAGCCCCAGTCGACACGGTTCGGCTGTCACCCGGCATCCGGGCGCAGGCCCTGCCGGACAGTTCCATCCCGACTCTGCGGAACGCCCTGATCGAGCCTTTCCTGGCGGAGCCGCTGATTGTCGACGCTGAGACCTTCGCTACCGCACCCCGTATCGTGGCGACACAAGAAGGTCGCGTACTCCTGAGCCGTGGGGATCGCGCCTATGCCCGGGCGCTGTACAGCAAGACCAGCACTGCCGGCAGTGGCCTGAGCGATGCCCGGGGCCAGGCGCGCGACTACCGTGTCTTTCGCAATGCCACACCGCTGAAAGACCCGACAACAGGCGAAATCCTCGGTTATGAGGCCCAGTATCTTGGAAAAGCCGAACTCGTTCGTGGCGAATCCGTTCAGCAGGTGTTCGACAAGTCGGGCCAACCCCAACCGGAAATCACCCCCGCGACGATCGACATCCGGCTTGCCAAGGAAGAAATGCGGGTCGGTGACCGACTGCTGCCCGAGCCCGAGCGCGAGATCGTCAGTTACGTGCCACGTGCGCCCTCGACATCGATGAGCGGCCAGATCGTCTCGGTCTACGGCAGCGCAGTGGCGTATGCGGCGCAAAACCAGGTGGTCGTGGTCAACCGCGGCAAGCGCGACGGACTCGAGCGCGGCCATGTGATGGCGATCGTCAGCGACGGCCAGCGCATTACCGACACCACTGACAGCAGCCGGCCCCAGATCAAGCTGCCGAACGAGCGCAACGGCCTGCTGATGGTTTTTCGCACCTTTGACCGCCTGTCCTACGCGCTGGTCCTGCAGATCACGGATGGCGTGAAGGTTGGCGACCGCATCGTCAATCCCAACTGACAAACCATGGTGGCGCTCGGAGAGCCGTCCGAAATTGACGACCTTGCCGCCTGGCTCCGCCTTGCGCTGACGCCCGGCATCGGCAACACTACCGCCCGCAAACTGTTGGCCGAGTTCGGCTCGGCCCCGGCCATCTTCGCGCAGGGCGAAGCAGCGCTGCGTCAGCTCGGTACGGAGCGCCTTGCCGCCGCACTGAGGCAGGAACCCGAGGGGCTGGCCGAACAAGTCGATCGAACCTTCGAATGGCTGGCGTCGGGGGACGACCGCCGGATTGTCTGCATCGGCGATCCGGATTACCCGGCGGCGCTGCTCGACACAGAAGATCCGCCCTTGATGCTTTATCTGCTAGGCGCCCTGGCCGATCCCGCAGCCCTTGGCCAGCTGAACGCGGCCAATTGCCTGGCGATCGTAGGTAGCCGCAACCCGACGCCCCAGGGGGCGGCGAACGCCCGGGAATTCGCCCGATCGCTTGGCGGCTCTGGCCAGTGCATCGTTTCAGGCCTCGCACTGGGCATCGACGGCGCTGCGCATGAGGGCGCGCTGCTGGGCGGCGGCACGACCATTGCCGTCGTGGGCACCGGCCTGGACCGCGTCTATCCCCGAAAGCACCTGGAGCTTGCGCACCAGATCGCCGAGCGCGGGATGCTGGTCAGCGAATTCCCGCTCGGCACGCCGGCGCTGACGTCAAATTTCCCCAAGCGCAACCGCATCATCTCGGGACTGGCCCAGGGGACCCTGGTGGTCGAGGCTGCGGTCAGGTCGGGCTCGCTCATTACGGCGCGCCTCGCGGTCGAGCAAGGCAAGGACGTTTTCGCGATCCCGGGCTCGATCCACTCGCCGCAGTCCAAGGGTTGCCACCTGCTCATCAAACAAGGCGCCAAGCTGGTGGAGTCGGCGCAGGATGTGTTGGAGGAACTCAAGCTGCCAACCCCGGCAGCGGGCTCAGGCGCCTCGACTGCTGACTTCGCCTGCGAAGACCCCGCAGCTGCCTCGGCCGAAGACGCCGTGCTTCGGGCGATGGGCTTCGATCCGGTGAGCGTCGACGCCATCCAGTCCAGAACCGGACTGTCCACGCCGGCACTTCAGGCGCAGCTGCTCACCCATGAGCTTGCGGGCCATCTGGCCCGGATGCCGGGCGGGCTCTTCCAGCGGATTGCCCACGTCTGAGCGCTGTGGTGCAAAGCCCACGCGGCAGCAGCTGACGTCAGGGCGAGCGCATCTGCGTTATATTGTTTACATGTTCGAAGTGCTGGTGTACGTTTACGAAAATTACTGGCAAGGGGACGCATGCCCCGAGCTGGAGCAACTCGGTCGCCGACTCTCAGCGGCAGGCTTCGACCCCGAGGAAATCGAGCAGGCTCTCATTTGGCTCAACGGCTTGAACATTGCCGCAGGCACTGCCGTCAGCCCGGCCGATGAAAGTCCCAGCCAGGCATCGGCCCAGCCGGAAATGCTGCTTCAGTCGAGCGAGAGCCTTCGCGTCTATTCCATCGCAGAACAGTCCCACCTGGGCGCAGAGGCGCTCGGTTTCGTCAGCTTTCTTGAGTCAGCCGGCGTGTTGCCGCCGCACATGCGTGAAATCGTCATGGACCGCGCCATGGCCGCTCCGGGCGACCCGCTGGCGCTGGATGACCTGAAGATCATTGTCCTGATGGTCTATTGGAGTTTTGGCGAAGAGCCCGACGCCCTGGTGCTCGACGAGTTGTGCGACGACAGCGAAGGTCGTCTCGCCCACTGAGCGGCGCCCTTACCTGAAGGACTGGCCCGCAGATTGAGGACCGCTAATTCAGGCGTTCCGGATTGGCCTGGATTTTGGCCAGTGCGTCGCGCGTCGCACGTACCGTCAGTGTTTCTTCTTCCGTAGGCACCAGCAAGCCCGCCTGCAGATAGGCGGCCAGCCGCCCGGCCTGCAGCAGGAATTTGCGGCCGTCCGCTGCCGCGAACAGGTGCAATTGCTTGCGTTCGCTGAGCCATACGAACTGCACATGGCTGACCTGACCGTTGTGGTCCAGGCTGAACCACGATCCAATTTCCAGTTCCTTGACCCAGGCGCGAATGGCCTCGCCGGGCGTGCTGCCGCCATCCGTGATCACCTGCATGTTGGCGTCTTCGATGCCGATCATCAGCTCGACGCTACGCGCCTGCATGGGCAAGTCCCCTACGCTTTCCTCGGCCAGGTAATCCTCCAGATGCGCCAGGCGTGCCGCGAGGGCTTCGATGCGCTCGGCCGAGATGGCGCCAGTGCGCGACATGAAAGCCTCCGCGAGGGTGTCGCTGATCAGCTTGATCTGGCGGTCCTGTTCAGCCTGCGAGAGCCCCAGCAGCGCCATTCCGGACCGCAGCACCTGGAACAGTCGGGAGAGGTCGGCAATGACCCTGGCCCGCTCTTCGCGGCTTGGTTTGGCGCTGGAAGCCCAGACCAGATCAGCCGCGGCGCGCTTGAACGCTATGGCCGTGGCGTGCTGCGGGCCGTTCTGCATGGCTGCGATGGCGATCACCTCGGCCCATACCTTGAAAAGAAAATCCTGCAGCGTAGCCCGCACCGGCATGTCGTTGAGCATGGAGCGCATCTCGATGGTGTACTGGATCACCATGGTCTCTTTTTGCTCGACCTGCTGCGCCACGGTCGTGACCTTCGCGACTTTGTCATGCTCGGACAAGAAGCGCGCCAGAAAGCGCTGAAACTCGTCGTGCACCAGCTGGAAAACCCGTCGGCCGGTCTCCGGATATTGCTCGATCACCTGCACGACACGCTTGATCTCGGCCTCCAGCGCGGTGCCACCCACGTTGACGTTGAAGCCCAGCACACATGACCCCATGCGGTCGATCAGGCGGCGCGCGGGGTGGTCCAGGGACGCAAAAAATTCTGGCTCGCCGACCGCCACTCGTAGCACCGGCATCTGGAGCCGGGCAAACCAGACGCGAACCGAAGCCGGAATCCGCTCTTCCGCAAGAATGTGCTGGAACATCAGGGCAACGATTTCGATGATCGCTTTTTCACTGGGCGTGCCAGCCTCGCGCTTGAGATCGTTGGTACGCTGGCGCAGCGACGAGGCCGCCTGCTCGACGTCGCTCTGGTCGTAAATCCTCTGAGCACCTTGGGACGCAAGCTTCCGGCCTTCCGAACGGGCGGCACTCTGGGCGACCTCCAGGGCCCGCGTCAATTGCGGCGATGCCGGTTGGGTGCCCTGGTGCTCAGCGCCGACGGCCGACCCCGGCGAGATCAGGCGCCTGAGCTGCCCGACCATGCCCTGAGCGCGCATCCGGGCTTTCAACAAGGGGGGCATTCGGGTTTCGAGGCGGGTTTCTTCCTGCGCGGAAACCGTGTGGGGACTCTGCAGACGGGAGGCGCCCGCGTCGCTCAGGCTGCGAGCGCCAGGAAAAAAGGCGCCCGGATTGGAGCCGCCCGGATTGCGGCCCTGCGCCTGTCCGGATTCTTCTCCGCCCGACCCGGCCGCCGCGCGCGCTCCGTCACCCGTGCGCGCGGGGATGCTGTCAGAAAAGCCCGGCGAGGACGGCGACGCAAGTGCTTCGCCCGCCACGGCCTTATCGGCCGCGACCGGAATATTTCCGGCATTGGTCTTGCGCACCAGCGGTTGCAGGTTGATCTCGACCATTACACCGAGCTTGACCAGCAGGGCATTGGTGTTGCGGTAGGCGGCTGCTACGTGGACTGCCATGTGCTGATGAATGACGTCCTGCGTCAACAGCCAGATGCCGCCGGTCAGCGAGGCTTTGTTCCACTGCTGCACCATCGCCTTGGCGAGCGATTCGGGGCGGATGATATCGCGTGGCGCCAGGTCGGCGAGGCCTTCGAGCGTCCGGACTCTCAGGCGCAGATCGTTGTATTCCGAACTGGCCTTTTCGAGCATGCTCAAGGCCAGGCGCGAGGCCAGGATGGTGTTTTCCACCACGTCATTGGCCACCAGTTCAAGGGTCGTGTTGTCGCTCAGGGACTGCGGCGCCACGGGAGCGCCCGCGGCCGGGCTTGCGGCTTCATTCCAGGCGGCGACGGTGGAGCGCAACCACTTGCCTTCGCACTTCTGAAACAGCATCAGTGCGTCGCGGTGCTCCTGCATTTCCCGCGCCGTCGAGGACTGGTCGAGCAAAAGACCGAGCCGGCTGGAAAGCGCCAGGCAAAGCGAAGGCATGCAGGCGGCCGCCTGTTCCGCCAACTTGAGGCGGGCCTGTCTGGCATACAGGAGGTCTTTGCTGTTGGGGGCGGCCACTGCCTTGCTTCGTTGCGGAAATATGTATGAGCTATAGCTTAAACGGTTGCCCCTGCGTTGGGGTCATTCGGGTCTTCCTCTTTTTTGGCCGAAGATTTGATCAGGTCTTCCCGCTTGATGCCCAGCCACATGGCGATGGCAGCCGCCACGAAGACCGAGGAGTAGATGCCGAACAGGATGCCGATCGTCAATGCCAGCGCGAAGTAGTACAGCGTGGGTCCGCCGAAAAGCAGCATGGACAGCACCATGATCTGGGTGGAACCGTGGGTGATGATGGTTCGGCTGATCGTCGAGGTGATCGCGTTGTCGATGATCTCGTGGGTTCCCATCTTGCGAAAACGCCTGAAGTTTTCGCGGATCCGGTCAAAGATCACCACCGATTCGTTCACCGAGTAGCCGAGCACGGCCAGCACGGCTGCGAGCACCGGAAGCGAGAATTCCCATTGAAAGAACGCAAAAAATCCGAGAATGATCACGACGTCATGCAGGTTGGCGATGATCGCGGCGACCGCGTATTTCCACTCGAACCGCACGGCCAGGTAGATCATGATGCCGACCACCACCATGGCCAGAGCCTTCAGACCATCTTGCGCCAGTTCATCGCCGACCTGGGGCCCCACGAATTCCGTGCGCCGAAGCGTGACACCCGGATCGTCAGCCTTGAGAGCCGACATAACCCGCTCGCTTTGCTGCGCCGTACTGACGCCTTTTTGTGCGGGGAGGCGAATGATCAGGTCTCGCGCCGTGCCGAAGTTCTGCACCTGCACGTCGGTGAAGCCGAGGCTCGCGACGCTGCTGCGCACCTTCTGCACGTCGGCGGGCTGGGAGTAGGCGACCTCCATCACCGTCCCGCCGGTGAACTCGACCGACAGGTGCAGCCCACGCGAGAAAAGGAAAAACACCGCAAACAGGAAGGTGGTCAGCGAAATGACGTTGAAGATCAACGCATGCCGCATGAACGGAATGTCCCTACGAATCTTGAAAAACTCCATGGTCTCTGTTTTCCTTGTGATCAGTTCGCCGAGGGCAAAGACTTGCGTGGGCTAGTCCCTGCGTCTGCCTCGGGAGCGCGCCAGATCGTCCCGATCGACACACTTTTGAGTTTTTTCTGCCGGCCATACCAGAGGTTGACCAGACCGCGCGAGAAGAACACGGCGGAGAACATGCTGGTCAGGATGCCGATGCAATGCACCACCGCAAATCCGCGCACCGGTCCCGAGCCGAACGCCAGCAACGCCAGCCCGGCGATAAGCGTGGTGATGTTGGAGTCGAAAATCGTGGCCCAGGCGCGGTCGTAGCCGGTCTGGATCGCGGCCTGTGGGGCCGCGCCGTTGCGAAGCTCCTCACGGACGCGCTCATTGATCAGCACGTTCGAATCGATCGCCATGCCCAGCGCGAGCGCCATGGCGGCCATACCCGGCAGCGTGAGCGTCGCCTGCAGCATGGACAAAATGGCAATCAGCATCAGCAGGTTGACCGCAAGCGCCAGGCCAGAGAACAGGCCGAACAGCATGTAGTACACCCCCATGAAAGCCACGATCACGAGGAAGCCCCAGGCCACGCTGTTAAATCCCTTGGCGATGTTTTCGGCGCCCAGGCTGGGGCCGATGGTGCGCTCTTCGATGATGTCCATGGGCGCAGCAAGCGAGCCGGCACGCAGCAGCAGGGCCAGGTCGTTGGCCTCGACCACGGTCATCGATCCGGAAATCTGGAAGCGGTTGCCGAGTTCGCCCTGGATAACCGGCGCCGTCAGCACTTCTCCCTTGCCCTTCTCGAACAGGAGAATCGCCATTCGCTTTTTCAGGTTCTCGCGGCTGGTGTCCCGCATGATTCGACCGCCCTTGGCGTCGACCGTGAGATCGACCTTGGGCTGCTGGGTCTGCGAGTCGAAACCGGGCTGTGCGTCGGTCAGGCTTTCGCCCGTCAGGATGACCTGTTTCTTGACGATCACGGCCTGGCCGTTGCGATCGATGAAGCGTTCGGAGCCGAAAGGAATGGTGCCGTTGCTGATTTCGGCCGCACGCGCTTCCGCGCTTTCGTCGACCAGGCGCATTTCCAGCGTGGCGGTGCGCCCGAGAATGTCCTTTGCCTTGGCCGTGTCCTGCACGCCAGGCAGTTGAACCACGATGCGGTCAAGACCCTGCTGCTGGATGACCGGTTCGGCCACGCC
Organism: Pseudomonadota bacterium; assembly: GCA_040385065.1. Lineage (GTDB taxonomy): Bacteria > Pseudomonadota > Gammaproteobacteria > Burkholderiales > Burkholderiaceae_C > Polaromonas. The sequence continues at coordinate 48,353 of JAZKIC010000022.1, read as the reverse complement.
GAGTTCATTGATCCGGTTGTGCAAGGTAACGATGTTCTGCTTGAGCGCCTGGTCCTGCACCCGGCGCATTGCCTCGGGCTTGATGGTGGCGACCGTCTTGAACTCGGCGCCGTCCTGTGACGTCGCGGCCTGGAGGTCCGCGAACTGGTCCTGAATGATCTGGCGAGTAGTCTCGACCATGGTGGCATCGCGCAGCCGTATCTCGATGGTCTGGCCATTGCGGCTGATACCACCATGCCGGACGTTCTTTTCGCGCAGGGCCAGACGCAGGTCGCCCGCCAGCGATTCGGACTTCTTGGTCAGTGCGGCCTGCATGTCGACCTGCAGCATGAAATGAACCCCGCCCCGCAAATCAAGGCCCAGGTACATGGGCGCGGCATGCAGGGCCGTGAGCCACGCGGGCGAGCGCGAAAGCAGGTTCAGGGCAACGATGTACTGAGGTTCCGAGGGGTCAGGCACCAGCGCGCGCTGAATCGCGTCCTTGGCCTTCAACTGGGTGTCCGTGTCATTGAACCGGGCGCGGACGGAGGCGCCATCGAGCGTGACCTGGTCCGTGGCGATGCCAGCGCCCGTCAAGGCCTGCTGGACACGGGTGACCGTGGTCGCGTCGACCTTCACGGCAGTCTTGAGACTGGACACCTGCACAGCCGGCGCCTCGCCAAAAAAATTGGGGAGCGTGTAAAGCACCGCAAGCAAAAGCGCGATCACGAGGATCGCGTATTTCCAGGCCGGATAACGATTCATGGGGTCTTTTCGGGATAGGCGGAAAGCAAAGGGGATGCGGCTTCAGGCCGCATCCTCGAAGGGCCGTTGTTTATTTGATGGTGCCCTTGGGCAACACCTGGACGACCGCACTGCGCTGCAACTGGACCTCGACGCCAGGCGAGAGTTCCAGGCCCAGGTAGCCTTCACCCAGGCGCGTTACCTTGCCAAGCAGGCCGCCGGCCGTCGCGACTTCATCGCCCTTGGCGAGCGCATCGATCATGGCGCGGTGCTCCTTCTGTTTTTTCATCTGTGGGCGGATCATGACGAAATACAGGACCACGAACATCAGTACCAGCGGCAGCATGCTGGTGAGCGTCGACATCATGTCGCCGCCAGCGGCGGCGGCCGGGGCGGTCTGGGCAAAGGCAGAAGAAATAAACACGGACATCTCCACACGGGTTTTTTGAAAAGGCAAAGTGCCACGCACGGACGCGCTAGCGCCGGCGCGGCAACCAAGGAGACCGCATTGTATGCGGGGCCCCCTTGCTGCAAAGCCCCTCAAAAGCCGCGGAGAATCGACCCCCGGGCCGGCGCAACCCGTCCTGCGAACGACCTTGCCAGCACGCGCTCAGGCAACGTTTCGGGCTGCCTCATGCCCTGCCATGCGGAAGTTCTGCTCGAGCGTCTTCCATTGCACGCGCGCGGCCGCAAGGTGACGTTCCTTGACGTGGCCAAAGCCCTTGATCTGCTCCGGAATCCGGGCAAGTTCCACCGCTGCGGGGTGGTTGCCCGCGTTCAGGCCCAGCATGACAGCTTCCATGCTGGCCCGGTATTCGTCGATCAGCGCGCGCTCGGTCTTGCGCTCTTCGGTGTGGCCGAACAGGTCGAGTGCCGTGCCGCGCAGGCCCTTGAGGCCAGCCAGCAAATGGAACGCGCCATGCATCCAGGGGCCGAACTTGCGTTTTTGCAGCTCGCCCTTTTCATTGCGCGGTGCCAGCAAAGGAGGGGCGAGGTGGTAGTTGACTTTATAGTCGCCCTCGAACATGGCCTTGATCCTGTCCTCGAAGCCCGTTTGCGTGTGCAAGCGCGCCACTTCGTACTCGTCCTTGTAGCTCATGAGCTTGAATAGCCCCTTGGCAACCGCCTGTGTCAGCACCAGCCGCTCCGGTTGCGCTTGCCCCAGGACAGCCTCTTCGGCCTGTTGAATACGTGCAATGAAGTCGGAGTAAGCGCGCGCATACGCGGCATTCTGGTAATCCGACAAAAACTCGACACGCCGGGCAACCAGGTCGGCGAGCCGCTGGCGCGGCGCCGGCATGCAGATCACCTGCGCGGCGGCGTAGAGCTTCGCCACAGCCGCAGCATCGTGCGCGGCGCGGCGTCCCCACTGGAAGGCCGCCTTGTTCTGTTCGATGGCTACGGCGTTCAGCTCGATAGCCCGCAGCAGCGACTCCAGGCCCAGCGGCACCCACCCTTTTTGCCATGCATATCCCAGCAGCATGGGGTTGGCATAAATGCTGTCGCCCATGAGCTTGGTGGCGGCGGTGTCGGCATCGAAGGCGCCGACATTGGCTGCACCGACCGCCCGGGCAATTTCGCCCTGGCACGCGCTGCCGGGGTTTTGCCAGCTGCCATCCTGCACGAACGCGGCGGTGGGCGAGCTGTGCGCATTCAGGGCCACGTGCGTCTTGCCCTCGCGCATGCGCAGCATGGTTTCCTTGTGGGCCGCCACGATCGGATCGCACCCGATGATGAGGTCTGCACTGGCGGTACCGACCCGCGTGGTGCAGATGTCCGAAGGCCGCTGGCTGATGAGCACATGGCTCCAGGTGCTGCCACCCTTTTGCGCCAGCCCCGCTGCGTCCTGGGTGACGATGCCCTTGCCCTCGATGTGTGCAGCCATGCCCAGGAGTTGGCCGATGGTGATCACGCCGGTTCCGCCGACGCCCGCCACCACAATGCCCCAGACCGACTCGGCCGCGCCGCCAAGCTCTGGAATCCGCGGCTGCGGCAGGGTGCCCAGCACGGCGTCGTTGAACGGGTCGGGCTTCTTCTCGGCTTTGTCGCCTTTGTCGGCCTTGCCTTTCTGGCGCAGCGTGCCGCCTTCAACCGTGACGAAACTGGGGCAGAAACCCTTGACGCAACTGAAATCCTTGTTGCAGGTGCTCTGGTTGATCTGGCGCTTGCGGCCGAATTCGGTCTCGAGCGGCTCAACCGACATGCAGTTCGACTGCACGCTGCAATCGCCGCAGCCTTCGCACACCAGCTCGTTGATCACCACGCGCGCAGCCGGGTCGACCATCGTTCCGCGCTTGCGGCGACGGCGCTTTTCGGTGGCGCAGGTCTGGTCGTAAATGATGATGGTCGTACCCTTGATCTCGCGGAACTCGCGCTGCAAGGCGTCGAGTTCGTCGCGGTGGTGCACCTTCACGCCTTCGGTGAGTTTGACCCCGTCGTACTTCTCAGGCTCGTCCGTCACCACCACGATCCTGGCCGCGCCCTCGGCCTGCACCGACTGCGCGATCTGCAGCACAGAGTGGCCCTCGGGGCGCTCACCGACCTGCTGGCCGCCGGTCATGGCGACGGCGTCGTTGTAGAGAATCTTGTAGGTGATGTTGACCCCGGCGGCAATGCTCTGGCGGATCGCCAGCAGGCCGCTGTGGAAGTAGGTGCCGTCGCCCAGGTTGGCGAACATGTGCGTGTCGGTCGTGAACGGTTGCTGTCCGACCCAGGGCACGCCTTCACCGCCCATTTGCGTGAAGCCCATCGTGCTGCGGTCCATCCACAGCGCCATGTAATGACAGCCGATACCGGCCATGGCACGCGAGCCCTCGGGCACCTTGGTGGAGGTGTTGTGCGGGCAGCCCGAACAGAACCAGGGCGTGCGCTCGGTGTTGACCGTGCTTACCTGCATGGACCGCTCCTTGGCTTCGATAACGGCCAGGCGCGCATCGATACGGGCCAAAATGTCACTGTCCAGCCGCAGTTTCTTGACGCGCGTGGCGATGGCTTTGGCGATCAGCGCGGGTGACAGATCTGCATTTGCGCGCAGCAAGGTGTTGGCGGTCGGGTTCGGCATGCTCCACTCTCCGCCGCTGAAATCGCCTTCGACCTCGTTGAACTTGCCGAAGATGTTGGGCCGCACATCGGGCCGCCAGTTGTAGAGCTCTTCCTTGAGCTGGTATTCGATGACCTGGCGCTTTTCCTCGACCACCAGAATCTCTTGCAGGCCGGTGGCGAATTCGCGGGTCAGCTGCGCGTCCAGCGGCCACACCACCCCCACCTTGTGCAGGCGGATGCCCAGCTGGCGGCATGTGGCCTCGTCCAGCCCCAGGTCCATCAATGCCTGGCGGGTATCGTTGTAGGCCTTGCCGCTGGCGATAAGGCCGAGCCGGTCGTTCGGCCCTTCGATCACGTTGTAGTTCAGGCGATTGGCCCGGATATACGCGAGTGCCGCATACCATTTGTAGTCGAAGAGGCGAGCCTCCTGATCGAGCGGCGCATCGGGCCAGCGAATATGCACCCCACCGGGCGGCATCTCGAAATCGGTCGGCAATTTGATTTGCACGCGCTCCGGGTCGATGAGGGTGCTGGCCGAGGACTCGACGATTTCCTGGATGGTTTTCATGCCTGCCCAGACGCCCGAGTAGCGGCTCATGGCAAAGGCGTGCAGACCCAGGTCGAGGATTTCCTGCACGCTGGCCGGGAAAAACACGGGCAGGCCGCAGGCCTTGAAGATGTGGTCGCTCTGGTGCGCCGCGGTCGAGCTCTTGGCGACGTGGTCGTCCCCCGCGACGGCAATCACGCCGCCCCAAGGGGTCGTGCCGGCCATGTTGGCATGCTTGAAAACGTCAGACGTGCGGTCGACACCGGGGCCCTTGCCATACCAGATGCCGAAAACGCCGTCGAACTTGTTGGTGCCGGGGGGCGCAAAACCCAGTTGCTGCGTGCCCCACACGGCGGTGGCGGCCAGTTCTTCATTCACGCCCGGCTGGAAGACGATGTTCTGCGACTTGAGGTATTTCGAGGCCTTCCAGAGCGCCTGGTCGTAGCCGCCCAGGGGGGAGCCGCGGTAGCCCGAGATGAAACCTGCCGTGTTCTTGCCCTGCTGCTGGTCGCGCAGGCGTTGCAGCATCGGCAGCTTGACAAGTGCTTGCACCCCGCTCATGAACGCGTAGCCATAGTCGAGGCTGTACTTGTCGTCCAGCGTGACGGTTTCCAGGGCTTTGCGAATGTGTTCGGGCAGCGGGGCGTTCATCGAAGTCTCCAGTTCGTCAAGGCAAGTGCGGCAAAAGGTTTCAGTGACGCAGCGTCTGGGAAGTGTATGGCGCACCTACAGATATGTCTTTGCGTTTTATGTCCGAAAAATCGCTATTCAAGCAAGGATCTTTCTAAAATCCAGCGATATGAACAATCTTGACAAGTTTGACATCGCCATCCTGAACGAGTTGCAGATGGACGGGCGCTTGAGCAACACCGAGCTGGCCAGCCGCGTCGGGCTGTCTGCCGCGCCTTGCTGGCGCCGCGTGCGGGCGCTGGAAGAGTCCGGCTACATCACGGGCTACCGGGCAGAAATCAACCGGCAAAAAATCGGGCTGGGCGTATTTGCATTCGTCCGGGTAGACGCCGACCGGAATTCCGGCGAAGCCACGCGCCAGCTCGAAGAAGCCATACGCAAGCTGCCGGAAGTCGTCGAGTGCCACTACATCAGCGGGGCCGGAACGTTCGAGTTGCAGGTGGTGGCGACGGACCTGGAAGCTTTCAGCAAGCTGGCCCTGCAGAGCCTGGTGAACTTGCCGAACGTGAAAGATTTGCACACCAGCTTTTCGCTGGGCGAAGTAAAAGCGGGCGGTGCATTGCCCTTGGGCCATTTGACCCTGAAAAGCTGAACTCAGCGCTCGGTCCGTACCCGGCGCCGCCTCAGCACCTCAGCACCTCAGCACCTCAGCACCTCAGCACCTCAGCGCAGCCGCTGGCATTTAAGCGTCAACGGCGGCTGTGCGTAAACCAGAACAGCGTCGCGCTCATCAGCGCCGAGTCCCAGTTCCGCCCGCAATTTTCGGTTGCTGTAAACCCGTTGCGCCGGCCCTTGCCCGCCCGCGTCACGGTAGAGCAACTCGCGCCCGAGCGAGCCGTCGAGCGCAGCCGTTGCCTCACCCATGCTGACCTTGAAGTGCATGGAGCGTTCGCAGTAGTACGTGAAGTCCGTGCCCGTCTGGAGCGGAACGCTGCTGCAGGCAGCCAGAGCTCCCACGGTTATCGCTGAAACGACAAGATGCTTCATGAATTCGGTCTTTTGTTGAGCTGTCCGATTTTAGGGTTGTCTCAGCCCTTGAGGCTGCGCAATGTTGCGTAATTGCCTTTCCGGCAGGTGCGCTGTACGTGGCGCAGCGAATGCGTGCGCTTCTGCTTGAGGCGCCCCCGCCGTATAGTCGGCCAAGGAGGGCGCATGCAACGCACCGAAGACCTACTGCACCGCTTTTATGGCGCTTTCGCGCAGCTGGACGCAAAAACCATGGCCGACTGCTATGCCGAAAACGCGATCTTTCGGGACGAAGCCTTTTCATTGCAGGGCAAAGCGGAAATCGCGGCCATGTGGCAGATGCTCTGCGAAGGCGCGAAGGCCAGCAGTGGCAATGCATGGCGCCTGGAGAGCAGCGCCATCACGGCCGATGACCGTCGGGGACAGGCCCACTGGGAAGCCCACTATCGCTTCAGTGCAACGGGGCGGCAGGTTCACAACATCATCGATGCGCAGTTCGAGTTCGATGGCAGCGGACTGATCGCGCTCCACCATGACCGCTTCGACTTCTGGCGCTGGTCGCGGCAGGCGCTGGGCCTGCCGGGCACGCTGCTGGGCTGGAGCTCCTGGCTTCGTCGAAAGGTCCGCGCAGCGGCGCGCAAGAATCTCGATCGCTACTTACGACAACGCACCACAAAGGAAACGCCATGACGACGTCGTTCGATGCCTACGACTCGCGCAGCTTCGAAGTCAACGGCGCATCGATATTTGCGCGCTTCTCGCGCCGGGTCGTGGGCGAAGTCGACAAGCCCGCCCTGCTGCTTCTGCATGGCTTTCCGCAATCCCACGCGTTATGGAGACGGGTTGCGCAGCAACTCGAACCCCACTTTTTTCTCGTCATGCCCGATTTGCGCGGCTACGGCGATTCATCCAAGACCGCTGGTCTGCCCGACCACAGCAACTACAGCAAGCGCAACATGGCGCACGACATGGCCGCCGTGATGGACGCGCTGGGGATTTCGGTGTTCGGCCTGTGCGGCCACGACCGGGGCGGACGTGTGGCACACCGGCTGGCGCTGGACTATCCGGCCCGCGTACAAAAGCTGTGCGTGATCGACATCGCGCCGACGCTGGACATGTACGAAGGACGCACACTCAACGAGCCTTACATGGAGTTCGCGCGCTCCTACTACCACTGGTTTCACATGATCCAGCCTTCCCCGCTGCCCGAGCTCATGATGGGCTCCACGCATCCGGAACTGGCACGCGCTTACCTGCACGCCAAGTTGGGCGGCTGGGGCAGCCAGGGGCTCGGCTACATCGAGCCCGAGGCACTGGCCGAGTATGAACGATGCTTTTGCACACCCGAAGCCATACACACCGCCTGCGAGGATTACCGGGCCAGCGCAGGCATCGACCTGGAGCACGACCGCGAAGGGCGCGCGCGCGGCGCCAGGGTGCTGTGCGACATGCTGGTCCTGTGGGGCGAGCTTGGCGTGGTGCATCGCCTGTTCGACCCACTGGCACTGTGGCAGGAGCAATGCAGCGGACATGTCTCCGGCGAGGCAATGCCCGCCGGCCACTTCATTCCTGAAGAGCAGCCGGAGGCCACGGCCGTCGCATTACGGAAGTTTTTTCAAACGCCTGGCCGGAGCAGCTGACATGTCGACCTATACCGCCGCTGTCACATGGCAGCGCAATGGCGAAGATTTTCTGGGCAACCGCTACAGCCGCAAGCACGTCCTGCGTTTCGACGGCGGGCTTCAAATTGCGGGCTCCTCCTCTCCTCAAGTAGTTCCGTTACCGATGTCGGACGCCTCGGCTGTCGATCCGGAGGAAATGTTCGTAGCCTCGCTGTCGAGTTGCCACATGCTGTGGTTTCTCTCGATCGCAGGCAAACGGGGATTTTGCGTGGAGCGCTATGAAGACCACGCCTCGGGCGTGATGCGCAAAAACGATGTCGGAAAAATCGCGATGACGCTGGTCACGCTGCGGCCGCAAGTCGCTTTTTCAGGGGAATTCACGCCCACGCGCGGCGAGCTCGAAACCCTTCACCACGAGGCGCATGAGGCTTGCTTCATCGCCAACTCCGTGAAGACCGAAGTCCGCTGCGAACCTGTTCACGCGCCGGACTGACGGCGGGACGGCAGAGGCAGCCTCAGATGGCGCCGTGGCACTTCTTGTATTTTTTGCCGCTGCCGCAGTAGCACAGGTCGTTGCGGCCGGGTGTTGCCGCCTTGCGCACGGTCTCGACCTTGGGGCCGACGGTGCGCCAGAGTTCACGCAGGTCGTATATCGCCCAGATGGCTTCGCCAAAGGCGTTGAGGCGGGCAATGCTGGTGCTGGGCGGGCCTTCCTCGCTCAGGGGGGAAATTTCGGGCGTGCCCTCGTCGTCCTCGGTCATGGCAACGATGGCTTCAAGTGCGCCGTCGAGCCACTTGGAGGCGTCCTTGTCACGCGGCACAGTCCAGTCTTCCGGCCAGTACTCGACGGCGAACATGAAACCCAGAGCCCACACCTGCGCAAACGCCGGCAACTCGTCGGCCGAAAATTCGGCCTGCTCGTCCGGCGGGAGCTCGGCGACCGCGCCGCGAACGTCCATCACTTCAGGGTGGTAGCAGGCGTCGTCTTCCAGCGATTCGACCTTGGCATCGAGGGCCGTCTGCACCTCGTCCCAGCGGCGCAGCCACAGCTTCATGAAGCGCTCGCGCTGGGCTGCGCTGGCAAATGACCCCGAAAGCTCGCCCGGCTCATCTGCAGGCGCTGAGTCGTCGCTGGGGGAAATACCCAGCAGGGCCGGAAGATACTCCTCCGGCGGCACGGCCCGGCGCGCGCAGATCAGCGCCGCCATGAAGCCCTCGCAAAACTCCCACTGCGGCGTCTCGTCGTAGCGCGAGCGCATCTCTTCGAGAATGCCGTCCAGCTCATCGAAGGCCTCGGGCGGCATGAATTCGCCGGAGGCGTCGGTGTCAGTGGGAAAAGAAGGATCGGCAGTCATGGGGCGGAGTGGAAAAGAAGAAACGAGCGGCGCTCATATGATGGGCAGTGTATCGCCGCGACATCTTGAAAGCAGCCTGCCGCGGCGAGCCAGGCGCAGCTCCCGCGGCGACGCCGCGGCTTTCGCAACGCTCAAGGCCCTCCTTTCTCGAAAGCTTTTCCATGCCCGTGTATTCTTCATGCAAGTAAGTCCCCGCATTGCGACCGCTGCCGCACGCTTTCAGGCGGTGGCCCATCAGTTGAACAGCTGGCTGCCGCTGCGCTACAGCTTTCTTATCGCCTGTGTGTTCGGCGTCCTGCTCGCGCTGTTCGCCATCATCGTGTTCGGCCGGGGCTGGATCTGGCTGCTGGCTTTTTCGGGACTCGTGGCACTCGGCGTGCGCGACCTGCGCCAGGCGCGCCACGCGGTCCTGCGCAATTACCCCATCGTCGGGCACTTGCGCTTTCTGCTGGAGTACATACGGCCCGAGTTGCGCCAGTATTTCATCGAGAGCGACACCGAAGCGGCCCCGTTTTCGCGGGCGCAGCGTTCGCTTGTTTATCAGCGCGCCAAGGGCGAAGCCGACAACCGGCCCTTCGGCACGCAGCTCGACGTGGCGCGGCAAGGCTACGAGTGGGTGAATCATTCGATGCAGCCGACGCACGTGGCGTCGCATGACTTCAGGGTGTGGATTGGCGGCTCGCCGAACCAACCGTCGAAGTCGCTGATGCCCTGCACCCAGCCCTATTCGTGCAGCGTCTTCAATATTTCGGCGATGAGCTTCGGCTCGCTGTCTGCCAATGCGATCCTGGCGCTCAACGCGGGAGCGCGGCGCGGCGGCTTCGTTCACGACACCGGCGAAGGCTCCATCTCGGCCCACCACCGCGTGCATGGGGGCGACCTGATCTGGGAGATCGGCTCGGGTTACTTTGGTTGCCGCAGCGATGACGGCCGCTTCAGCGAAGAGCGCTTCCTTGTCAACGCGCGGGACCCGCAGGTCAAGATGATCGAGCTCAAGTTGAGCCAGGGCGCCAAGCCCGGCCACGGCGGTATCCTTCCGGGCGCCAAAGTGACGCCCGAGATTGCTGCTGCGCGCGGCGTGGCCGTGGGCATCGACTGTGTTTCTCCTTCGTCGCATTCGGCGTTTTCCACACCCGTCGAGATGCTTGAGTTCATCGGGCGCCTGCGCACCCTCAGCGGCGGCAAGCCGACCGGGTTCAAGTTCTGCCTGGGTCACCCGTGGGAATGGTTCGCGATCGTGAAGGCGATGCTGCAAACCGGCATCACCCCGGACTTCATCGTGGTCGACGGAGCCGAAGGCGGCACGGGCGCGGCACCGGTTGAATTTATCGACCACGTGGGCGCACCGCTACAGGAAGGGCTGGGGCTGGTGCACAACACGCTCATCGGCGTCGGACTGCGCGACCGCATCAAGCTGGGCTGCGCTGGCAAGGTCATTACCGCCTTCGACATCGCGCGCATGATGGCGCTCGGCGCTGACTGGGCCAATGCGGGGCGCGGTTTCATGTTTGCGCTGGGCTGCATCCAGGCCCTGACCTGCCACACCGGCAAGTGCCCGACGGGCGTGACAACGCAAGACCCGCAACGCCAGCAGGCGCTCGTGGTGCCCGACAAGGCCGAGCGCGTCTGGATGTACCACCAGAGCACGCTGCACGCGCTCAAGGAGCTGGTGCAAGCGGCAGGGCTCCGGCATCCGAACGACATCACGGCCCACCACATCGTGCGCCGCCTGACCGACACGGAGGTGCGCCTGCTTGCCAACCTGTTGATGCGCATCGAGCCGGGCGCCCTGCTGGCGCAAGACATCAGCGCGCTGCCCAATGTGTTCAAGCTCTATTGGCCAGTGGCAAGCGCCGATCAGTTCGCAGCGGTCGCACCTATGAAGAGCGCTGCCCCGACCGGCCATAGCGTGGCGGCCTGAGGGGTGGCGCAGCATCGTTTCAGCGCACGGCGACGGTCATTTCGCCCAACCCGGTGCCGCCAGCGCGCAGCGTGTCGCCGGACCTGATCTGTGACACGCCCTCGGGCGTTCCTGTGTAGATCAGGTCGCCCGGGTGAAGCGCATACATGCGCGAGGCCATGGCGATCAGTTCAGGGATCTTGACGAGCAGCAGCCCCGTGGAGGACGACTGGCGGCGTTGCCCGTTGATGTCCAGCCAGATCGTCAGATCCGAAGGATCGGCGATCGCGTCCTTTGTCGTGAACCAGGGGCCGAGCAAGGAATAGCTGTCTGCCGACTTGCGGTAGCTGCGGTCTTCCGCGCCGCGCACCGTCGTGTCCAGCCCGAGCGCATAACCGGCGACATGGTCGAAGGCGTCGCGCTCGGCGATATCTCGGCCGCCCTTGCCAATGACCACGACAAGCTCGATCTCGGGATCGGTGCGGCGCTCCTTCATGACCAGGGAGATGCCTTCTGACGGGCCGACCAGCGACGAGCTGGCCTTGAGAAACAGGCCGAACTGCTCGGTCGGCTTTTCCACGCCTTCCAGAGATTTGGCGTGAACGCCCGCGTCGATGGCCGGGTCGTTGGCGTCAGCCACATGCGCCCGGTAGTTCACCGGGGCCGCCATGATCTTGGTCGGGGCCGTGACCGGGCTGAACAGCGCCACGTCCGCCAGCCGCTGGCAGGTCGCCGATGGCCGAAGGCGACGTGCCTTGTCGAGGACCTTGTCAAGGTGGATGAAGAGCGGATCGCCGGGGGGATACGGCCATGCAGGCTGCGCGATCTCGCTCAAGGCGCTGGAGACATCGAACACCGTATCTCCCTCGACCAGGCCAAGGCGGTCCCCGTTGAAGCGGCATAAATTCATGAGGCTCCCCTTCGAATGTGGAAATGTTCGGGCGCTAAAGCGCCGATCTGACCTGCACCTCAAAAACGCGCAAGCGCCGCGCCATGGATGTGACAGCCCTGTCCTTGCTGAGCAAGGTGCCCTGGTGCGCCACGGCAAGGTCGATGAACTTCTGGTCGTCGGCATCCTTGCAGGTCACGCTGGCCTTGGCGGCAACATCGACGCGGCGCGCGTGCGCGTCGAAGCGGGTCAGAACCTGGGCGGGGTCCAGCCCATAAAACTTCAGTCGCGGTGCAATCTGCGGGTACGCGAGCACCCGCTCGAGTTCATCGCGCATGGGTGTTGTGGCCACCCAGTCCCAGGCGCCCGCCTCCAGCTCGCCCTTGAGCGCCCGGGCGGGCGCATCGTCGAACACGAACAGGTCCAGCACGATGTTGGTGTCCAGCACCAGCCGCGGCAACCCGCTCATGGGGCGGGCGCGGCCTTGCCCCGGGCCGAGCCGGCCACCATGTCGAAGCGGAACAGCCGGCACTCGATCGGGCCATTCCACATGGGCACCCGGCGCGATTCCTTCAGGCGCATTTTGGAAGGCAGCTTCAGGTCGGGCGTGAGTACGTGCGCTGTCCAGCCGGCGTAATTCTTTTTCCAGTGCGCAGCGAGCTGGGGGAAAAAGTCCGCGGCGTCCTCGCCGGTTTCGGTCAGCGCCTGCTCACGCCCCGGGTTGCTGGAGCGGTCTCGTGATCCCTCAGGCAAGGCATCTCGCGCGCTGGGCATGGGCTGGCCGAACTCGTCGATGGCCTGGCGGCGATGGTCTCTGGCCTGCACGCCCGACACGCCTGCGACACCGGCCACGTCGATCCGCTCGCCATAGGGCGGGTTGACCAGCATCACGCCTTGCGGGGCGGGCGGCATGCGCTGCAAGGCATCGCCACCGCGCACCTGCACCACGTCGGCCACACCCGCGCGCTCTGCATTGCGCTCGGCAAAGTCGACCATCCGAAAGGACACATCGCTGCCGAAAACCTGCGCCGTAGGCTCGGTAATGGCTTCCTGAGCCTGACGCAACAAGCCATCCCACACATGCGCCTGGAAGGGCAGGTATTTTTGAAAGGCAAAGCGGCGGTTCAGGCCGGGCGCGATGTTGCAGGCGATCTGCGCCGCCTCGATGACGATGGTGCCGGAGCCGCAGCACGGGTCATACAGCGGCACACCTTGCGAACAAAGGCCGCCCTCGCCGCTCCAGCCACTGGCGGCGATCATCGCGGCGGCCAGCGTTTCCTTCAACGGCGCATCGCCTTTGTCTTCACGCCAGCCGCGCTTGAAGAGCGGCTCGCCCGAGGTGTCGATGTAGACCGTCACCGTGTCTGTCGTCAGATGAACATAGATGCGCACGTCGGGCCAGCGCGTATCAACGTCGGGCCTTACGTCGAACTTCTCGCGAAAACGGTCGGCTACCGCGTCCTTGATCTTGAGCGCTGCAAAGTTCAGGCTGGTCAGCGGGCTGTGCTGCGCCGTCACTTCGATCTTGAAGGTCTGCTTGGGGGTGAACCAGATCTCCCAGGCCACGCTGGCGGCCGCGTTGTAAAGGTCCTGCTCGTTGCGGTAACCCGTGTGCTGGAGCTCGATGAGCACGCGTTGGGCCAGCCGGCTGTGCAGGTTGAGCTGCATCGCTTCGCGCCATGACCCCTGCAACTGCACACCGGCTCGCCAGGCCTTGCCTTGCGTTCCCGTGATCCGCCTGACCTCGGCTGCGAGCAGGTCCTCGACGCCGGCGGCGCAGGGAAGAAAGAGCTGAAGTTGGTTCATGTGAAAGTCAAGGTTGCTGTTGGGGTGGCCGAGTTGAAAAAACCCGGGACCGACCGTCGTCTGAAACTAGAGTGTGCGCCGCAGATTGGCTGGTGCGATGCGCAACGCTTCGCGGTACTTGGCGACGGTGCGGCGCGCGCACTCGATGCCCTGCTCCTTGAGCATTTCGGATATCTGGTTGTCGCTCAGCGGTTTGGTGAGACTTTCCGATGCGACGAACTGCTTGATCAGCGCACGGACGGCCGTGCTCGAGGCATTGCCGCCCGTTTCGGTACCGAGCGCCGAGCCAAAGAAATACTTGAGCTCGAAAGTGCCGAACGGCGTGCTCATGTATTTGGCCGTGGTCACGCGCGAAATGGTGGACTCGTGGAGGCCGAGTTCGTCGGCAATTTCGCGCAGCACCAGCGGCCGCATGGCGAGCTCGCCGTGCGAAAAGAAGTTCTTCTGCCGCTCGACGATGGCCGTCGACACCCGCAGGATCGTGTCAAAGCGCTGCTGGATGTTCTTGATGAACCAGCGCGCCTCCTGCAGGCGCTGCTGCAGTGCCTGGCCATTCTGGCCTTTGTGCTGCTTGAGGGCGCTGGCGTAGATGTCATGCACGCGCAGCTTGGGCATGACGTCGCCGTTGAGCGTCACCTTGAAACCCCGACCCGACTTGACGACCAGCACGTCAGGCACCACGACGTTGCGCTCGACATTCACGAAGCGTCGGCCGGGCTTGGGATCGAGCCGCCCGATCACGCCGATGGCCAGTTTGATGCAGGCTTCCGAAAATCCGGTCAGGTGCGCGAGCCGGCGAAAGTCCCGCTTGGCGAGCAGTTCCATCGGATGTTTGCAGACTGCCATGGCCGCCCGGGTTTCTTCCGTGTTCTTGCAGTCCAGCAATTGCAGACTAAGGCACTCGCCGAGATTGCGCGCGCCCACGCCGGCGGGCTCCATGTGATGCAGCAGCTTGAGCGCCATCGCAAAGCGCTGCTGCAATTCCTCGGCTTCTTCCAGATCGCCTTTGGCCAGCCCTTCGGCGAGCGACTCGATGGAGTCCTCCAGATAGCCGTCGTCGTTCAGGGACTCGATCAGAAAATGCAGTGCCGCGCGGTCTTCGTCCGACAGCCTCAAGCCCAGTGCCTGGCGATGCAGGTGGTCTTGCAGCGACTCCTGGCTGCGAGCCAGTTCCGTCGCGTCCATCTCGCCATCGCTGTCGTTGTTGTTCTTGCGCGAGGGCGCGTCGCTGCCCCACTCGCTGTCGTCCGGGGCGGTCTCGACGCTGCCGTCACCCTCCCAGCTTTCCTCGAGCTTGGGCTCGCTGCTGGACTCCGGCTCGCTGGCCGATTCGGCAACGGAATCGCCGGCGCTGGAGGTCGAGGAACTTTCGGAAGAAGCGAACTCGAAATCGCGAATGTCCTGGCTGACAGGTGCGTCGGCCTCGCCTACGCCGAAGTCTTCACGGGCGGCGGCCTCTTCGGCCACTTCGAGAAAAGGATTTTCGTCGAGCATCTGCTCGACTTCCTGGCTGAGTTCGAGCGTGGAAAGTTGCAGCAACCGGATCGATTGCTGCAACTGGGGGGTCAGCGCCAGATGCTGCGAGACGCGAAGTGACAGGCCTTGCTTCATGCCCAGCCCCCCGCTGCACGGTCGCCCGTCAAGCCGGCCAGGACGGCCAAGACGGCCCTCGCGCAAATATCAGGACCGCCAGGAAATTCCGGATTCGCCGGAGCAACACGCAAACACATCGACCGCACCGCGTTGTCCCTACATCCTGAAGTGCTCGCCGAGATACACCCGGCGCACGTCGGCGTTGTCGACTATTTCCGCAGGCGTTCCGGTGGCCAGCACGTGGCCCTCGCTGATGATGTAGGCGTGGTCGCAGATGCCCAGCGTTTCGCGAACGTTGTGGTCGGTGATCAGCACGCCGATGCCGCGCCCTTTCAGGAAACCGATGATCCGCTGGATCTCGATCACGGCAATGGGATCGATCCCGGCGAAGGGCTCGTCCAGCAGGATGAAGCGCGGCTGCGTTGCGAGGGCACGGGCAATCTCGACCCGGCGGCGCTCGCCACCGGACAGCGCGGGCGCGGGTGACGCGCGCAAATGCTCGACGCGAAGGTCTTGCAGCAAGGTATCGGTGCGGCGGCGAATTTCGGCTGCCTTGAGGCTGCGCCCCTGCTCGTCCTGCTGCAGCTCCAGTACGGCGCGGACGTTTTCCTCGACCGTCAGCTTGCGAAAGATCGAAGCCTCCTGCGGCAGGTAGCTCAGGCCGAGGCGCGCGCGCTGGTGGATGGGCATGTTTTCGACCCGGCGCTCGTCGATCAGGATACTGCCCGCGTCTGCCCGCACCAGCCCGACGATCATGTAGAAGGACGTGGTTTTGCCGGCGCCATTAGGGCCCAGCAGACCGACTACCTCGCCGCTTTGCACCTGCAGGGAAACGTCCTGGACGACCTGCCGGCTTCCGTAGCTCTTCTTCAGGCCTTGCGCGACAAGCCGGCTGGCTGGCGCCGCCACTTCATGGAGAGCCCTGTCCATCAGGGCTGCTTGGGTTTCTGGTCACCGCCCAGCGTCGTGCTGGGGCGAAGCGGGGTGGCAGGTGCAGCCGGTGCTGCGGCAGGAGCAGCAGGGCCGGCAGCCCCGGTAATCGCCGGCGTATTGCGTGGCGAAAGCAGGGCTCGCACGCGTCCGCCAGGAGCGGCCGCTGCAGGGTTGGGCTGGGCGGCACTGCCATCGACGGTAAAGATGTCGCGGGTGTTGTCGTAGCGGATGAGCGCGCCGGTGGTCTCGTCCGCCAGCGTCGCGCCAACATAGCGACGCAAGACTGCCCGGCGAATAAACCTGACCGTGTCGGCGCGGCTGTCGTATTCGATCAGTTCGCCCTCGCCCTCGATGTACTCGTCCACCCCGTCGCGCTTGCTCTTGTAATAGGCCAGCTTTCCGGGCGCGGCCGTGACCACCGCCTGCTGGTAACCCTGCGGGTCCTGGGACACGTCCACGCGCGCGCCGCGCACCAGGATGGTCCCTTTGGTGATGACCACGTTTCCGGTAAAGACGCTTGTCTGCTTGAGGTCGTCATAACGCAGGGCGTCCGCCTCGGCATTCATGGGCTTGTCGCGGTCGGCCTTTTCCGCATGTGCCGGCAATGCGGCCAGCATGGCGACGGCCACGAAAAAGGGGAGGAGGTGTTTCATAAAAGGCACGAATCTTGCTCAGTCGAGTGGGCACGATTGTAGCCAGCCAGCGTGTCACGAGGCCCGTCTGGCTGAAAAAACGCCTTCAAATTTTGCCGGCTTGTTCTGGCCCGTGCGGCGCTTATCGCGGCAATCTCAGCAGAGCCGGGGCGTCAAGCTTTTGCGCCTTTTTTACGTGCCTGGCCAATCAGGAATTCGGTCACCTGCAATGCCCGGTCCATGGTGCCCGCCAGCGACGCCGAGGTATAAAAGCGGCCCGCCACGCCGAGCGCCGGCACCCCGTCGACCTGGAACTGATCCTGCAACTGGGTCGCCTTGCGGACCTTGGTGTTGACAGGAAATGAGTTGTAGAGCTCCGTGAACTTCGCCTTGCCCAAGCCCTGCTTTTCGGCCCAGGCCGCGATGAGGTCAGGGGTGTTGAGGAGCTGCTTGTCGACGTGGATCGCGGCAAACACTTTCTTGTGCATTTCCTCGACCTTGCCCATGGCCTCCAGCACGTAGTACAGGCGCTGCTGCGGCTCAAAATCGGGCCTGAACGACACGGGAACCCGCCGGACAGACACATCAGCGGGGACTTTCTTGGTCCAGGCGTCGAACTGCGGCTCGAACTGGTTGCAGTGTGGGCAGCTGTACCAGAAGAACTCGACCACTTCGATCTTGCCCGGCGCGGCATCCACCGCCGCAGGCTTGTCGAGGGTAAGAAAGTCAGTCCCGTTGACCGGTGGTTTGCCCTGGGCGTGGGCGGGGTGAGCACCCAAGGCTGCCAGGCCCGCTGCACTCAGCGCAGAAAAGCCGACGGTCCTGGAAAATTCGCGACGCTGCATTGTTTTTTCTCCTGCCTCTAGATGAAGCCTTCGTGGATGGTAGGTTGAAAAGGTTGGACGCGCCCGGCGCCGAAAGTTCAGTCGGCCCCGTTGAGTCGGGCCCGATGAGTCGATGACCCTATCGCAGCGTACCGCTACTTCTGAACGCGGACCAGGGCCGTTTCGACCCCATTGCCGTCCAGCCGTTCCTTGGCCTTGTCGGCCTCTTCTTTTTTCTCGAAGGGGCCCAGGCGGACGCGGTAAACAGTGCGGCCCGACTGCTCGCGCTCGCTGACCTTGGCCTGCAAGCCCAGCAAGGAAATCCGGGCCCGCTGCTGCTCTGCGTCTTCGGGCGTGCGGAAAGCGCCCACCTGCACGAAATAGGTGAAGGGGTCAGCGCTCGGAGACACCGGCGCGGGCAGTGCCTGTGGCGCAGGAACGGCCGCTGACTTGGTCGCCGCCTCGAATCTGGCCTTGCTGGAGGCCAGGTCACCCAAAGGGTCGGCAGACTTGGCCGCCGGAGCCTGCGGCGTTACAACAGGCGCGGGAGCAGCCACGACCGGCGGTGCGGAGGGGCCAGACGGGATTGCGGCCGGCGCGGGCGTCTTGCCGGAGAGGCCGGAATTGGGGTCCCAGTCGCGGTTTTTCTTGGCTTCGGCCGCGTCGCCATCGACACCGCGCGGCTGGCTCTTGTTCATGAAAGGGATCGGCACCTTGGTGATGTAGACCGCCACCGCGAGCGCCGCGCCCAGCCCGACGAGGGCTCCCAGGATGAAGCCCAGCAGGGTTCCTCCACGTTGCTTGTTCATAGCTTGCCTCATCCTCACTTGCGCGCTCGGGTTTACATCTTCGCAGGCGCACTTACGCCCAGCACTTGCAAGCCATTGTGCAATACCTGACGCGTCGCCGCGACCAATGCAAGCCGCGCCCGCTTGACGGTTTCATCGTCGACCAGAATGCGTTCGGCGTCGTAATAGCTGTGGTAGCTGGCGGCGAGCTCGCGCAGGTAAAAAGCCACGTCGTGCGGCGCCAGGCCGCTGGCGGCGTTGGCGAGCATGTCAGGATATTTGGCGATCAGCAGCATGAGCGCCTGCGCAGGGCCGCTGTCGAGCGCGGTCAAGTCGGCTCCCGCCAGCGCAGCCGCGTCACCGCCCCAGGCCGCCAGCACCGAACAGATCCTTGCATGGGCGTACTGCACGTAATAGACCGGGTTCTCGTTGTTCTTGGCCAGGGCGAGGTCAATGTCGAAAACGTATTCGGTGTCGGGCTTGCGGCTGAGCAGGAAAAAGCGCACCGCGTCTTTGCTGGTCCACTCGATCAGGTCACGCAAGGTCACGTAGCTTCCGGCACGCTTGGAAATCTTCACCTCTTCGCCGTGCCGCATGACGCGGACCATGGTGTGCAGGACGTAGTCAGGATAGCCTTGCGGAATTCCCATGCCGGCTGCCTGCAGGCCCGCCCGCACCCGCGCAATGGTGCCGTGGTGGTCCATACCCTGGATGTTGATGGCCTTCGCAAAGCCACGCTCCCATTTGGCCAGGTGGTAGGCCACATCGGGAACGAAATAGGTGTAGCTGCCGTCGCCCTTCTTCATGACGCGGTCCTTGTCGTCGCCGTAGTCGGTCGACTTCAGCCACAGGGCGCCATCCTGCTCGTAGGTCTTGCCAGCAGCCTTGAGCCTTTCGACCGTGCTCTCGACGCGGCCGGACGTATACAGGCTCGACTCAAGGTAGTAGTGGTCGAAGCGCACCGAGAACGCTTTGAGGTCGAGGTCCTGCTCGCGCCGCAGGTACGCCACGGCGAACTGGCGGACGGCGTCGAGGTCCGTGATGTCGCCCGAGGCCGTGACTTCACGGTCATCTGCGCGCACCGTCTTGCCGGCCATGAAATCGTTCGCGATGTCGCTGATGTAGTCGCCGTTGTAGGCCGGCTCGGGCCAGCCGGCGTCGCCTGGCTTGAGCCCCTGCGCACGCGCCTGCGTGCTGGTCGCCAGGGTGTGGATCTGCACGCCGGCGTCGTTGTAATAGAACTCGCGGTGCACGTCCCAGCCCTGGCTGGCAAAGAGGTTGCAGATGGCGTCTCCCAGCGCGGCCTGCCGGCCATGCCCGACATGCAACGGCCCGGTCGGGTTGGCCGAGACGAATTCCACCAGCATGTGCCGGTTCGGGTCTATCGGCCTGGCGCCGTACTGCTCGCCCGCACCCAGCACCTCGCGCACCGTCTCCTGCTTGGCTTCTGGCTTGAGCCTGAAATTGATGAAGCCGGGACCGGCAATCTCGATGGCATCGACCCAGCGGACGTACGCGGGCAAGGCAAGCAGGGCCGCGCGCAGATTCTCGGCCAACTGGCGGGGATTCAGCTTGAGCGGTTTGGCCAGTTGCATGGCCGCCGTCGAGGCGAAATCGCCGTGGGCGGCTACCTTGGGCGATTCGAACGCGGCTTTTGAACCGGCGCCGGGCAGTAGTTTTTCCAGCTCTGAAGCGAGTGCTTCGAGCAGTTCTTGTTTGACGAGGAGCATCGGGGGATTTTAGGGTGCGGGGCGAGTCAGCCCGCTCGCCTCGTTTCCCAAGCGCCTCACCAGCAGCAAGCCTGGCCGCGAGCGGGCAATCAGATTGGAGCGTTCACCCAATTTTCGACCATCAGCCCGGGAACCCGGACGAACTCCGAGGTGTTGTTCGTCACAACGATCAGACCTTCGCTGCGAGCGTGGCCCGCGATGTGCAAATCGTTCACGCCGATGGTCTGGCCAGCGCCTTCCAAAACGCTTCGGATCGCGCCGTAGTGCTGCGCAGCCTTGGCGGTGTAGGGAAGAACTTCCAGCAAGCTGGAAAACTCTTCGATCACCTCCAGATTCTGCGCGACGCGAGTGCTTTTTTCAGCGCCGTGGTACAGCTCAGCCAGCGTGATGGTAGATATTGCCATGCGACCAGCTTGCTCGTTAAAAATGCCCTGCACCTCGGGGGGTCGACGCTTGATCACGTAGATCGCGATGTTGGTGTCCAGCAGGTACTTGAGCATCAAAGTGCTTCGCGGTTCTGCTGGGACTGAGACGCCCGCTCCGTCAGAAAGTCCTCGCTCGCGCGAGGGCCATCTTCGAAAAAGCGGTCCCAGGTTTGCCCGACCGGCGAGATGATCCGTTCAGGACCGCGCGCGCGAACCTGCACCTTTTTCACGTTGTCGGGAAGGCGGAGCTCTGCCGGCAAGCGCACCGCTTGCGAGCGATTATTGATAAAGACCGTCGTAACCGCCATGCCACATCTCCATGTATATAGCATAAGTGTATCCCATGTTAACGATCGCCTGTTAAAGCCTCAAAGCCCGTTGCAAGCTTCCCTGATAGAAAGTCGAAACAGATAGCCCTACACGAGCATCAGTTGCTGCCGTGCAGCGTCCTTCACGGCCGTCGTGAGCCGCTGCGCAAGTACGGGCTCCTTCTGCCAACGCTGCCAGTACAGGGCCACGTCGACGGTAGCGCCCGGAAACACCTGTGCCAGCGTCTGGCCGAGGCGTCCCGTGAGTTGCTGCTCCGGAAGCATGCCCCAACCCATGCCAAGTTCGAGCGCGAGGTTGAATGCGTCGACGGCGGGGACGAAGTGCCGCGGGTACAAGGCGCCGCGAAGGTTGAAATGCTGGGCTAGAAAGGCGTCTTGCAGAGCATCCTTGCGGTTGAAAATCACGGCGGGGCTTGCCAGCATGCGCTGGACCACGACCTTGCCGCCCGGTTTGCCGCCGCGCCATGACTCGACGAGTGCGGGAGCCGCCACGCAGCGGTAGCGCATGATGCCCAGAGGTTCCGAAACGCAGCCTCGCATCGCCTGCGGCAGCGTGGTGACGCAACCCACCACGTCGCCGCTTTTCAGCGCGTCGTGCGTGTGGTCCTGATCGTCGATGGCGATGTCCAGTAACAGCCGGTAGCGTTCGAGTGCCTCGGCGACGCCCGGCAGAAACCAGCTGGTGAGCGAATCGGCATTAACCGCCACGCTCAGGCTCTGAAAGGGCGTAGTTTTGCCCCGCCGCAGAGGCCCTTGAATGCCCGTCAGCAGGTCCGCTTCCATCAGCCGCACTTGCTTGACATGGGCCAGCAACTGCTGACCCGGCGGCGTCAGGCGTGTCTGTTTGCCGCGCACGATGAGTCGCTGCCCCAGCGCTTCTTCCAGCGATTTGATGCGCAGTGACACCGCCGCGAGCGTGATGCTGAGCGACTTGGCCGCCGAGCCAAAGCTGCCGTGCTCGGCCACGGCCGAGAGAGCTTCAAGCTGGCGTGCGTCAAACATTCGAACAATTAATTAAGAATTTCTTTAGCGAACTCATTATTTTTCAATTCTATTTAACTTTTGGCCAGCTTCCCGCACAGTCTGTTCTCTCCCTGATTTCCCAACTGCCTCTCACTGCCCTCCCACTGAGTCACCACCTCGACCTTCCGCATCACTGTCATGTCTTCCGCCTTCGCCCTTCCTTCATTTGCCGCGCTCGGTCCGGCTTTTTCGTCGGGTCTTATCCTGAGCCTTTCGTTGATCATGGCAATCGGGCCGCAGAACGTGCACGTACTGCGAATGGGCCTGCAGCGCCAGCATGTTGCCCTGACGGTGGCCGTGTGCGTGCTCGCCGACATTGCGCTCATCGCGCTGGGTGTGCTGGGGCTGGCGCAACTCGGCGGCCTGTCCGACAAGCTGCAGGGCGCGCTGGTCGGCGCGGGCGCGGTGTTCCTGCTGGTCTATGGCTGGCAAGCCTTGCAGCGCTTTTTGAAGCCCGCTGTCAGCGTCATCGAGGAACAGGACGCGACCAGCGTCCGCACGAACATGACGCCCTGGCAGGCAGCGGCCAGTGCGCTTGCTTTTTCATGGCTGAACCCGCATGCCTGGCTCGACACTGCCGTGTTGATCGGCACCGCTTCGCTCGCCTACGGCCAGCCAGGGAACGCCCAGTTCGGAATGGGCGCCGCAGCGGGCTCTGCGCTGTGGTTCATTTTTTGGGGCGCGGCGGTCTTCTGGCTGGGCCGGCGGCTCGGCTCGCCGGTCATATGGCGAGCGCTCGACGGCATCGTGGCGCTGATGATGGGAGGCACCGCCGTGTGCCTCCTGTGGAGCTTGCTCTAGAGCGGCGGACCAATGCGGCCTGGAGGTGCGCCAACGGCAGGCGTGGTCCAGAAATCAGGCTGTCCGTAATGGTGCTTCAGAAAGTCGATCCAGAGCCGCACGCGCAGAGCCAGGTGCTTGCGCTGGGGAAAAACGGCATAGATGCCATTGGGCGGCGCGGCAAAGTCTTCCAGAACGGACACCAGCGAGCCCGCGGCCACTTCGGCTTCGACTTCCCAGGTGCTGCGCCATGCAATGCCCAGGCCGCTGAGGCACCAGTCGTGCAGGACCTGGCCGTCGGAGCAGTCCAGTGGGCCGCCCGGCTTGAGGTGGATGAGCTTGCCCTCGACCTGAAAAGCCCAGCCACGCGTCTGCGAGGCATCACTTGACAAGGTCAGGCAATCGAAACGCGCCAGCTCACCGGGATGCTTGGGCGTGCCGTTCCGATGCAGGTACTGAGGCGTGGCAACGCAAAGGCGACGGTTGTCGGCCATGCGCACGCTCACCAGTGAGGAATCGGGCATGTCACCGACCCGCACGGCGCAGTCGAAGCCTTCGCCCGCCACATCGACCACGCGGTCGCTCAGGTTCAATGAAATGGTGACCTCGGGGTGTTGCGCGCGAAAACGCGCCACCAGCGGGGCAACATGGCGACGGCCAAAGCCGGCCGGCGCCGTGATGCGCAAATGTCCGCTGGCCTTGACGCCGCCGGCCGAGACACTCGCTTCGGCGTTGGCGAAGTCCGTGAGCAGGCGCTGGCAGTCCTCCAGGAACGCGCTACCCTCGTGCGTGAGCGTGATGCGGCGCGTGGTGCGCACCAGCAGCTTGACGCCGAGCCGGCTTTCCAGGGCATCGAGCCGTCTGCCCATGATGGCCGGAGCAACCCCTTCAGCCCGCGCTGCCGATGTCAGGCTTCCGCGGGTAGCGACGGATACGAACGACTCGAGTTGCTTGAGCTTGTCCATGCGCTGCGATTGAGTGAGGCTGCCGGTCGGCCAGCTCAGTGTTCCGGCTCAGTCGGCACCAGTTCGGGCCGGGTCTTGCCAGCGAGCCAGCTGCTGGCTATACCGCACACGGTGATCAGCGCTATGCCGATGACGGACCATCTGTCCGGCGCATCGGAGAACACCAGCCAGCCGGCGAACGCGGCAAACGCGATCTGGAAGTACAAAAAAGGCGTGAGGGTCGCGGGGCTTGCCCGACCGTAGCCCAGGATCATGAAATAGTGGCCCATCGTGCTGAACAGACCCAGCATCATCAGCAGGACTACCAGCAAAACACTTTCGGGGGTCCGCCAGAAAAAAGGCAGTGCCATCGTAGCGATCGCAAAAGAAACGGCGCCCGTATAAAACTGTGTCGTCCCCGGATCGTCATGGCGCGCGAGGTAGCTGGTCAGCAACTGGAAAAACGCGCTCAGAACCACCAGAATAAGTGGGTACACGGTGGCCCACTGGAAATCCGCCGTCCCCGGACGTATGACGGTGATGGCGCCGATGAAGCCGCCCACCAGAAGCATCCAATTCCAGCCCGTGACTTTATCGCCCATGGAGTGAACCGAGATCAAGGTAATCAGCATGGGCGTGAGCATCAGGATGGCCGTGAAGTCACCCATCGGCATGCTCTGCAGGCTGAGAAATGCCAGGCTGCTGGTCACAATCATCAACACACCGCGCGTCAACTGAAGCCACGGATGCCGCGTCACCAGAAGCCGCCTGCCCCGGCGAGGGAGCAGAACCGCGCCCGTGAGAAACACCTGAAACGTGTAGCGCGACCACATCGCCATGACCAGCGGAACGCTGGCGCCTATGTATTTGGCCGCCGCATCCAGCATGGAAAAACAGGCCATGGCACACACCACGAAGGCGATGCCCTGCTGCGCGCGATTGATTCGGATCATGCGGACGCAAGGCTGAAACGCATGAATCCCGAACGACAGAAAATTGGTTTGCAGGGCAGCCGTGATTGCACAGGTTTACATCACATCAGTAGTTCAGCGTTGCCACCGAGCGTAGCACCTCGGGCGTGGTGGTCCGCAATCCGAAGAACTCGAGATAAGCAGGAATTTGCTCGAACAGCATGTCGGTGCCGACCTGCACGGTACAGCCGCGCGCTTCAGCCGCCGCCAGAAAAGCCGTCTTCTCGGCCTTCATCACCACCTCGCCCACCAGCGTCGATGAAGCCACGCGCTTCATGTCCATCGGCAGGGGGTCGCCCTCATTCATGCCCATGGGGGTGGCATTGACGACGAGGTCGTAGCCGCCCGGATCGTTCGAGCCCGTGCTGACTTGCAGCGCAGCGTAATGGGTCTGCAGGCGCCCGGCCAGTGCGCTGGCCGACTCCGCGTGCACGTCGAACAGCCCCATACGGGCGACCCCGGCCTTGGCCAGCGACGCCGCTATGGCCGAACCCACCCCGCCTGCACCGACCACGAGCGCGCTTTTCCCGTGGGGATCGAAGCCCTTGCGCTGGATACCACGCACGAAGCCCTCGCCATCGAACATGTCGCCCACGAGGCGGCCCGCCTCATCGCGCCGCACGGCATTGCAGGCACCCGCGATGCGCACGGTCGGCGTGACCACGTCCAGCAGGGCCACCGTCGTGACCTTGTGCGGCATGGTGATGAGCGCGCCCCGAATGTTCTCGAGTGAAAAAACCGACCGCAGAAAGGTGGCGTAGTGCTCGGCGCGGCAGCCCATGGGGACCACCAGGGCATTGATGCCCGCTTGCGCGAAGTAGGGGTTGTAGATCATCGGCGCCTTGAACGCATGCGTCGGAAACCCGATGTGGGCGATGAGTTCGGTGTGGCCGTTGATCAACATGAAAGTCTCGCTGAAGGGGTTGCGATAAAGGCGATGCGCGCCTTACTTCTTGCCGGACTTCGCGGCCGAGACAGCCGCGCGCAAGGCCAGCAGGTAGCTGTCGGCGCCGAAGCCGCAGATCTGGCCCTTGACGATCTCGGCGAACACCGACACATGGCGAAACGCCTCGCGCGCGTGAATGTTCGACATGTGCAGCTCGACCACAGGACACGTGAGGACGGCGAGCGCATCGCGAATGCCGTAGCTGTAGTGCGTCCATGCGCCGGCATTGATCAGCACGGCGTCGACGCCGTCGAGAAAGCCCTGGTGGATGCGGTCGCACATGGCGCCTTCATCGTTGGTCTGAAAGGCTTCGATCGTCGCGCCCAGTTCCTTGCCCAGATCAACCAGGGAAGCGTTGATCTCGTCGAGCGTGATCGTGCCGTACTGCGCCGGATCGCGCTTGCCGAACATGTTGTGGTTGATGCCGTGCAGCATGAGAATCTTCATGGTGTTCTTTCAATAAGGTAACGAAAAAATTCGGGAAGCTTGAGGTATCGTCAAAAAACTCACGCAGCCAGTTCGACCACGTGGCCGGTGCGTGCGGCCTCGGCAATGGCCTCGGTGATGCGCAGATTCAGCAGGCCATCGCGGGCGCTGACGAGTGGCTGGGCAAGCCCTGCAATGACCTGGGCGAAGTGCGCCATCTGGTGCTTGAGCGGGTCGTCGCGCACCATGCCGACAACGCCCACCTCGAACGACTTCCACCAGGAGCGGTCTTCAGGGCGAGGGTAGGTTTTCAGGCGCATGGTCGGCACCGACAGGCTGCCGTTGGTACCCGTGATGACATAGCAGTCTTCGTCGTCATAGCTCGGATAGGCCTTGTTTTCCTGGCTGGTCTGCTCCCAGCTTCGGGCGCACGCTGCCGTATCGGAAAGCAGGAAAGTGCCCAGCATGCCATTGGCGAAACGCAGGTTGATGGCCACCGTGTCTTCCACTGGAAAGCCCCGTGTAGCACTCGACGAGAACGCCTGCACGGCGGTGATCTCGCCACACAGTATGCGCAGGTTGTGAACCTCGTGGATCATGTTGAGCAGGATCGGGCCTGCGCCGACCTCGCGCCGCCACGGTGCATCGGCAAAGTAGTGATCTGGCTTGAGAAACGTTGCGCTGCCCATCACGGCAACGAGCTTGCCCAGCTTGCCTGAGTCGACCACTTCCCTGGCCTTGGCCATGATCGGGCTGTGCGCCCGGTGATGACCAATGAGCACTTTGGCCGCCGTATCCTCCGCGGCCTTGACCAGTTGCTCGCCTTCACTGACAGACGTGGCAATCGGCTTTTCGAGCAGGATGGGAATTCCTGCGGCGATGCATTGAAGGGCCTGGGGCACATGCAGGGGATTCGGGGTAGCGAGGACCAGTCCATCGGGACGATTGCGTGCGAGCAGCTCGTCGAGGCTAGCGTAGATCGGAACACCCGCCTGCGCTGCAATGGCGGCAGCCGCCGGCGACGGATCGACAATTGCCGAGAGTGTGCAGTTCGGGCTCTGGCGCAGGACGTCCATATGGGCCTGTCCGATGTAGCCAGCGCCTGCGACAGCGATGCGAAGAGATGTCATTCAAAAAGCAATGCGAATAGGGGAATTTTTGGAAGAGGCGAAGAAAAAGCACCACGGCCTGAACCGTGGTGCTGTCACTCTCGCAGGTCCCGACGGACCTGAGTAGGCAGGCTTATTTGCGCAGCTTCGCCAGCTCGGCCATGACTTCGTTGACCGTGGATTCGCCGACGATGGCGGCGTGCTTGGCAATCACGGGTTTCATTTTTTCGCGCAGCTTGGCGACTTCGGCCGGCGGGAATTCCGTCACCGTCATGCCGTTTTTCTTCAGGTTGTCCAGGGCGGCGTTCATCATGCCGCGCGACTGCTCGCGTTGGTACTTGGCCGCCTCGTCCGCTGCATCGTCGAGGATCTTCTTCTCGGCGGCAGACAGCGTGTCCCAGAACTTCTTGCTGACGATCACGGACTGTGGGTTGTACTGGTGGTTGGTCAGCGCAACGTATTTCTGGACTTCCCAGAACTTGTTGGCGTTGATCACGGTCAGCGGGTTTTCCTGGCCGTCGATGGCCTTTTGCTCCAGGGCGGGATAGACCTCGGGGAATGGCAGTGGCGTCGGGTTGGCGTCGAGCGCTTTCACCCAGTCGACGTTGATGGGGCTGGGAATCACGCGCAGCTTGAGGCCGGCGACGTCTTCGACCTTGTTCAGTGGCCGCTTGGAGTTCGTCATGCTGCGAAAGCCGAGTTCCCAGAAGGCCAGGCCGACGATGCCCTTGGGTTCGAGCGTGGCATGCAAGCGCTTGCCGACAGGACCGTCGACGATAGCGTCGGCTTCTTTCGTGTTCGCGAAAAGGAAGGGGAAGTCGAAGATGGACAGTTCTTTCGACACGCTGGACAAGATGCCGGTGTTCAGGACAACCATCTCAAGCGTTCCGCCTTGCAGGGCCGAGACGTTGGCCTGGTCGCTGCCCAGCACGCCGCCGGGGAACATGTTGACCTTGATCTTGCCGCCGGACTTGGCCGTCACTAGCTCGGCAAATTTCACCATGCCCAGCTCGATCGGATGGCCCTTGGGATTCTGGGTCGCGATCTTGATGGTTTTTTCCTGCGCTGCGGCCATGCCGAAGGCGGCCAGAGCCACTGAGGCGATCACGGTTTTGATGAACAGGCGTTTCATGAGTTTGTCTCCAGAAGAAATAAGTTAGGACGTACGCCGGCAGTTGAGGGTGTGGTCATCTGGCGTACCCGTGCAGGCGACCTCACCGGAAAATCAATCAATAGAACCAGCGGGCGGGCACCATGACCAGCTGCGGGAAGGCAATCATCAGGAACATCACCGCGAACTGCGCAATCATGAATGGCCAAACGCCCCGGGTCACCTCGTCCATGCCGATCTTTCCAACGCCGGCCACAGCGTTGAGCACGGTGCCCACGGGCGGGGTGATCAGGCCGATCGCGTTGTTGATGATGAAGAGCACGCCAAAGTAGACCGGATCGATCCCCGCCGCCTTGATCACAGGCATGAGCACTGGCGTGAGCAGCAGGATGGTCGGCGTCATATCGAGCGCAGTGCCCACGAGCATCGTCAGGACCATGATGGCCAGCATCAGCAGCCGCGGGCTGTCCAGCAGGGGCTGCATCAGCTCCACCACCTGCGCCGGCAGATTGGCCACCGTGATCAGCCAGGCCGACACCATTGCCGCGGCCACCAGGAACATCACCACCGAGCACGTTATGGCGGCAGATATGAACAGCGGAACCAGCTTTTTGAGGTTGAGTTCGCGGTACACGAAGACCGAGATAAAAAGTGCGTACACGGCAGCCACGACCGCCGCCTCGGTCGGGGTGAACACGCCGAACTTCAAGCCGAAGATGATGATGAGCGGCAACACAAGCGCCCAGGTGGCGTCTCGCAGTGCCGTCAACACTTCCTGCGCCGACTTGCGCGGAGGGGGAACCACGACCTCCCTGCGCACGAGCCACCACCAGGTGAACCACAGCGCGGCA
Organism: Pseudomonadota bacterium; assembly: GCA_040385065.1. Lineage (GTDB taxonomy): Bacteria > Pseudomonadota > Gammaproteobacteria > Burkholderiales > Burkholderiaceae_C > Polaromonas. Next base: position 19,398 of record JAZKIC010000022.1, on the reverse strand, counting down.
GCAAGCCACATGCCCGGGAAGATTCCGGCCATGAAAAGCTTGGAGATCGACACGTTGGCGGCAACGCCGAATATGACAAAGCCGATGCTCGGCGGGATGACCGGGGCAATGATGCCGGCCGAAGCGATGAGTCCGGCCGATCGCGCCCGGTCATGGCCGGCTGCGACCATCATGGGCAGCAGCAGCGCGGTGAGCGCGGCAGCGTCCGCCACGGCGGATCCCGACAGGGACGCCATGATCACCGCTGCGACGATGGTGACGTACCCCAGGCCGCCCTTGATATGCCCTACCAGCGCCATCGCGAAATTGACGATGCGGCGCGACAGGCCGCCCGCATTCATGATCTCTCCCGCCAGCATGAAGAAAGGCACAGCCAGCAGGGGGAAGCTGTTGGCGCCCTCCATGACGTTCTGCGCAAGGATCTGCGCGTCGAACATGTTCAGGTGCCACATCAGAGCAGCCCCACACAGCAGCAGCGAGAAGGCGATGGGCACGCCAAGCGCCATGGCGATCAGCAGCGAACCGAGGAAAATGGTAATGGTCATGGGAAGGCTTTCAGCGGGTTCAGCGCGCGGCGCCGTTGTCGCCATGCGGCGCTTCTTCGGATTCCTGGATCAGCACGAGGTCGCCATCCTTGATCTGCCCCGTGACAAGACGCCACAAATCCGACAGGAGGATAGGTGCGCCCAGAACGGCGAACACCATGCCGGACGCATAGAACCAGGCCATCGAAGCCTCCATGACGGCGCTGGTCGTGGTGAGGTTGATGACGGTCTGGTCGTACGCGCCCTTGAACAGCAGCCACAGGCAGTAGAGCATCAGCAGCAGCGAAGCGCCCATGCACAGTTTTTTTCCGGCTGGGCCCAGCCTGCCCACGAGCATGTCGGTGCCCAGGTGGCTGTTGCTGCGCAGCGCTACGACAGCACCCATGAAGGTCAGCCATACGAAGAGCCACCGCGACAGTTCCTCCGACAGCGTGAAGCCGGAGTTCAGCGCGTAGCGCATGAAGACATTGCCGAATACCAGCACCACCATCACCGCGAGCATGGCGCCGATCAGGTAGCTCAGGAACTTGCAATACGCGTCGATGAATTTGGCCATCACGAATCTCTCGAAGAGGAGCAGCCCATAATGTACGAACTGGTTAGTTTTATGGAAAGTCGGGAAAACCCTGAAGCCTCCCTGGCGGCCGGATGCCAACGTCAGCCGGGCAAAACGCACTAAAAACAGCTAGGTCTGGGCGCCGAAGGCCTTTAAGCGGCGACAGGCTCAGCGGCTGACAAAACGCGAAATCATCTCCACCACGCTTTTTCTCCGGGCCGCAAGCGCGGCCTGCGTCTGGCCGTCGTGCTTGAAGATCAGGCCGAATGTGTACTGGTTAGAGACGTTGAAAAAGGTCAACGCCGAGATCGAGGCATGCAGGTCGATGGGGTCCAGTCCGGCCCTGAACACGCCGGCCTCGACACCTCGTGCATAGAGCTTGTCGATGGCGCCGATCGCGGGCACGTTGAGCTGCTGTATCAGCGTGCTCTGGGCCAGGTAGGAACCGCGTTCGATGTTCTCGCTCATCACAAGGCGAATGAAATCCGGATTGCCCTGGTGGTGATCGAACGTGAAACCCACCAGTGTTTCCAGGGCCTGCAGGGGTGGCAGGTCTTCCAGGTGCAGCTCGGCCTCGATGCTGCGCATGCGCCGGTAAGCTTCCTCCAGCACGGCCAAGTACAGGCCTTCCTTGTTGCCGAAGTAGTAATAGATCATCCGCTTGCTGGTGCGGGTGGCCGCCGCGATCTCGTCGATGCGCGCGCCGCTCAGGCCCTTTTCGGCAAACTCGTGCGTTGCCACTTCCAGGATACCCGCCATGGTCCGGGCAGGATCATTGGTGCGGGATGTTCCCGGTGCGTCGGCGCGGGTCGGCGCCTTGGCGACCTGCCGGGACCGCACCGGCGCTCTGGCGGCCGAGGGCGACGGCTGGGGCGGCCGTGCAGTGGCAGCCGCGCGAACGGCCGCGCGCTGCTTCAGGCCGGCGCTGGCCAGACTTGCCACGCCCGGCTTTCTGCGCGAATGTACTGTTTCGTCCATTTCCAAAGTATAGGTGCGGGACATCCGGAATGACCAGCAAAAAATCTCACCCCGCGCGGGGTCCATGGTGCCGAGCTCATGCCTGCCAGAATCATGCGATGCGCTTTTTCAAAGACCTCAGCCTTTCGGCGTTCACCGCGGGCTTCGTTTCCGTGCTGGTCGGCTACACCAGCTCGGTGGCCATCATTTTCCAGGCGGCCCAGTCCTTTCAGGGAACGCCTTCGCAGATCGCCTCATGGATGTGGGCGCTGGGCATTGGAATGGGCTTGTGCACCATCGCGCCTTCGCTGTGGTTGAAAAAGCCGGTGATGGTTGCATGGTCCACGCCGGGCGCGGCCGTGCTGGCATCGGCCGGACTGGCGGGCAGTTTCTCGATGGCCGAAGCAGTCGGCGCTTTCATGGCCTGCGCCGTCCTGATCACGCTGTCGGGCATGACCGGCTGGTTCGAGAAGACCATGAACCGGATTCCCGTGGCCATCGCATCGGCCTTGCTGGCCGGCGTGCTGGCTCGATTCGGCCTGCAGGCGTTCTCGGCAGCGCAAACCGCCCTGCCCCTGGTTTTGCTCATGCTGTTGGCCTATCTGCTGGGCAGGCGCTGGTTTCCCCGCTACGCCGTGGTGCTGTCGCTGGTGGCGGGCACTGCGTGGGCGGCGGGCACCGGCCGGCTGGCAACCGGCGCCCTGGGGCTCGCCTTTGCCAAGCCGGAGTTCGTCATGCCCCACTTCACCTTCAGTGCGCTGGTGAGCCTGGCGATACCCCTTTTCGTCGTGACGATGGCATCCCAGAATCTGCCCGGCGTGGCCGCCATTCGGGCGGCGGGTTATGGCCCCGAAGAGCCCGACGGCGGCATCCCCATCTCGCGGGTGATCACGCTCACGGGCGTGGCCACCCTATTGCTTGCCCCCTTCGGCGCTTTTGCGTTGAACTTGAGTGCGATTACCGCCGCCATCTGCATGGGCCCCGAAGCGCATGAAGACAAGGCCAGGCGCTACACGGCGGCCGTCAGCTGCGGACTGTTCTTCACCTTGGCTGGAGTCTTCGGCGCGGCCGTCGCGGCGGTACTCGCCGCTTTCCCACGGGAACTGGTGGCCGCCATCGCCGGTCTGGCCCTGCTGGGGACCATCGGCAACGGCCTCGCGGCGGCCCTGAACAAGGAGCCGCATCGTGAAGCGGCGCTCATCACCTTCCTCGTCACACTGTCTGGCGTCGTGATTGCCGGAGTGGGCTCGGCGTTCTGGGGTGTGGTCGCCGGCGCGTTCGCGCTCTTTGTACAACAATACCGCCAGCCTCTCCGCAGCCTGGCCGATGCCTCGGTGCCCCTGCCCGACCCGGCCACTTCCTCACCCCTGTCCACCGCCCCTCCCAAACCATGAACATCCTCTTCGTCGCCGATCCGCTCGAGTCCTTCAAGATTTACAAGGACACCACCTTCGCGATGATGCGCGAAGCGCAGCGGCGGGGGCACCGCATCAGCGCCTGCCAGCCAAAGGACATCATGTGGCAGCGCGGCGCACCCGTGACGGCTTTTGTGCGCGACATCCACCTGACGGGTGATGAGGATGTCTGGTTCACCGCAGCGCAATCCCACCCCGACGAAAAGCCCCGGGCGCTCAAGGACATGGGCTGCGTCATCATGCGAAAGGACCCGCCGTTCGACAGCGAATACTTCTACAGCACGCATCTGCTGGAGCAGGCCGAGCGCGAAGGCGCGCGCGTCTTCAACAAGCCCCGGGCGCTGCGCGATCACCCTGAAAAGCTCGCCATCATGGAATTTCAGCAGTTCATCGGTCCCACGCTCGTCACCCGCGATGCCGACGACATCCGGCGCTTTCACGCCGAGCACCAGGACATCATCCTCAAGCCGCTCGACGGCATGGGAGGTATGGGGATTTTTCGCGTCAAGGCAGACGCGCTGAACCTGGGCAGCATCATCGAAACCCTTAATAAGAACGGCGCCGAAAGCGTGATGGTGCAAAAGTTCCTGCCCGAGATTGCCAAGGGCGACAAGCGCGTGCTGGTGATCGGCGGCAAGCCGGTTCCCTTCAGCCTGGCGCGCATTCCCCAGGGCACGGAGGTGCGCGGCAACCTGGCGGCGGGCGGGCTTGGCGTCGCGCAGGCGTTGTCGGCGCGGGACCGCGAAATTGCCGAGGCGGTCGGCCCGGTGCTCGCTGCCCGTGGCCTGTTGCTGGCCGGCATTGATGTGATCGGTGACTGCATCACCGAAATCAACGTCACCAGTCCGACGTGCTTTCAGGAAATCTTCGACCAGACCGAATTCGACGTCGCTGCCATGTTCGTGCAGGCGCTGGAAGACGCGCTGGCGGCTTGATGAAGCTCATGACGCCAATGAACACTCGCGAACGCTGATGAACACTGATGACGCGACGGGTAAGCAGGCCCGGCGCGAGAGTCGGCTGATCTTTATTCAGCTCATGCCAGAGCGCCTTCGACAAAAACCTTGAGTTCGCCCGGCGCAAACGCGGCCCAGGTTTCGTTGGTCGTGAGCGGCGCCGTGACGACAACGGCCACGCGGTCGCTGGGCTGGGTTTGTTCGGCGAAGTTCACGTTCAGGTCTTCATCGCTCAGGCGCGCATGTGCAAAGGGATGGCGCCGCTCGACATAAAAAAGATTTGTCGAAGCGTGCGCCCACAAGGCCAGCCCGTTGCTCAGCAAGAAGTTGAAGGTGCCGTGGCGGGCGATCTCCTCTGCAAGTTCACGCAGCGTGAGCGTCAGTTCTGCAATGCTCGGCACGCCGGCATGCGACTTGGCAATCTCCTGCATGATCCAGCAGAAGGCACGCTCGCTGTCGGTGCTGCCTACTGGCCGGAAGCCGGCATGCAGCCGCGGATGAAAATCCTTGAGGTCGCCGTTGTGCGCAAAGACCCAGTAGCGGCCCCATAGCTCACGCACGAAGGGATGGCAGTTTTCCAGCGCCACGCGGCCTTGCGTTGCCTTGCGGATGTGCGCAATCACGTTGCGGCTTTTGATGGGGTAGCGCTGGATCAGTTCGGCCACGGGTGACGAGGAAGCCGCCTGGTGGTCGACGAAATGGCGCAAGCCCTTGTCCTGCTGCTCGCCCTCGAAAAAAGCAATGCCCCAGCCGTCCTTGTGTTCGTCGGTCCGCCCGCCGCGCTGGGCAAAGCCCGTGAAGCTGAACGTCACGTCGGTCGGCGTATTGCAGTTCATCCCGAGAAGCTGGCACATGCTTGCAATAGTCCTTCAGTCAATCGTCCCGGCCGGGGGCGCAGGGGTGCGCAAGCGCCAGGCCGCCACAAGCGCCAGCGCGCACAGGCCCGCCAACATCAGGAAAGCCTCGTTGAACGCCGACAGCCGGGCCGAACTGGTGGCCGCATTTGACAGCGAGTCGCCATGCACCGCCAGCCGCCACTCCAGCACGATGCCGCACAGGCTCACCCCGATGGCGCCACCCAGCATGCGCAGAAAGCCGATGGCGCTGGAGCCCTGTGAAAGCAGCGCGGGCTCGAGTGAACGCAGTGACCCCAGATTCAGCGAAGGCAGGATGAAGCCAAGCCCGATGCGTCCCAGCACCGCCAACGCCACCAGCAGCCACAGGCCGGTCTGCAGCTTGACGGTGAACATCAGCGCGAACGACGCCGCCAGCAGCGCCAGTCCGACGCTGACCAGCAGGTAGGTGGGCTGCCGATCAGCCAGGCGGCCGACGACAGCGATCACGATGGCCAGCACGATTCCCGCGGGCAGCAAGATGGTGCCCACATGCGAGGCAGAAAGACCGAGGCCGAGCTGCATGTAGACCGGTAGCAGGTAGGTCGAGCCAAAAAGCGCGGTGCCGTAGATGAACGCCACCACGCTGCCCATCGCAAACGCGCGGTAGCCGAAGAGTGCAAGGTTCAGGAGAGGTTCGCCGCCGCGCCGTGCCAGTCGACGCTGCCAGGCAAGAAACGCCGCCAATGCCAGCGCGGCCAGCCCGAGCAGAACGCCGGCGTCCCCGGCCGCACCACCGTGCAGTTCCACCATGCCATTGAGCAGGCACAGCGTGCCTGCACTGGCCAGCAGCAGCCCGCGCCAGTCGAGCGCGCCCTCGCGGCTGGTCGCCACGCCACCGGGCGCGGACACCGGCACGTAGCGGTAGGCGAGGAAAATGGACAGCAGGCACAGCGGCACCACCATGAAGAAAATCGAGCGCCAGCCGAACAGGTCGACCAACACGCCGCCGACGCTGGGACCGAGCGCCGGCGCCAGCACCACGCCCATGCCAAAGATGCCGCTGGCGCGGCCCTGTTCATGCGGTTCGAAGGCCCGCATGATGATGATGGCTGGGATGGGCTGCACGACCCCTGCGGCCAGCCCCTCGGCTACGCGCGCCGCGAGCACGACGCTGAACTGGTTGGCCAGGCCGCCGACGATACCGCCCGCCATCAGCACGAGCATGGTGCCGACATAGGTGCGGCGGTAGCCATAGCGCGACAGCAGCCAGGGCGTCGTCAGCATGGACACCGTCATGGCGACCATGAAGCCGGAGCTGACCCACTGTGCCCGCTCTTGCCCCAGCGAAAAGCTCCGGCTCATGTCGGGAATGCCCACGTTGATGATGGTGGACGACATGATCGACGCCATGGTCCCGACCATGACCGAGAGCAGAAGCAGCCATCGGTAGCGCGCGCCGTAGCGCTCGCGCAATTCGATTAAAGAGCCGCTGTTAAGCACGTGCGCCGTGCGCGATCAGCTGCGCGGCTCGGACCACAGGCGCCCACCCGTCGCCCAGTTCTCGCGCTTGATGTCGGTAATGATGATGTCGACCGACTCAGCCGCGCCGCCCAGGATCTCGACGCTGACCCGGGTGATCTCCTCAACCAGTTTTTTCTTCTGCTCGATGGTTCGGCCTTCCATCATTTCAACGTGGTAGGTGGGCATGGCGTTCCTTTTTCTTGGCGGATGCAAACAGGTTGCGCCAATCATAGGCGGCAGCCCGGCCGGCACGCCGCCCTTGCCGGCAGCGCGACAGAAGTCCGGGGCTCGGGGCATCCCGCCTCATGTCTTGTCAGCCTCCTCCCACAGCCAAGCGGGCCAAGAAGAGCGGACTGAACAGCCTCGCCATGAAAAAATCCAGTGTTATCTCTCGCCACGGCGACCGTGCGTGCCTTCGCGGCACGCCCAACACCGAGTACCCGCATTGTCAAGTTCCACCCCGTCCTCATCAACACCAGAAGCCACCGCTTTTCGCGGCGCGTGCTCTTCCGATCCGCACTTGCCCACCTTGGCTGGCCGCGCCTACCGCTGCCACTGCGGCCGGCCAGTGTTCTTTCGCAACAGCCGATGCCTGGCATGCAATACACCGCTCGGCTACGAACCGCACTCGGCGAGACTTTTGCCCCTCATGCCGGGCGACGAACCGAACCAGTGGCAGGCCTGGGATGACGCCGTCGTGGCGGCCCGCGAAGCTGCCGCAGAGCAAGAAAACGGGCCAGCGGATGCGCAAGGTGAGGAAGCGCCAGTTCCCCCGACGCTTTCGGATTCCTTGCCGACTAATCCATCGGCTGGCGACCAGCAGCGGCCCAGCTATTGGCGCTGCGCCAATCTGAAGACGCCGGCGGCCTGTAACTGGCTGATTCCGGTGACGGACCCTTTCGGCGGCAGCGGCTTGTGCAGCGCCTGCCGCCTGAACCGGACTATTCCCGACCTGAACGACCCGGCCCATCCCGACAACGGGGTGCTGTGGGGTCAGATAGAACTGGCCAAACGCCGGCTGGTGTCCGCGTTGATGGCGCTGGGGTTGCCCGTGGCTTCACGCCTGGCGGAAGATCCGGAACGCGGCCTGATGTTCGACTTCTTGCGGCCCGTCAATGGCTCGCCCATCATGACCGGCCACGACACCGGGCTCATCACGCTCAACCTCGATGAGGCGGACGACGCCACGCGCGAAGCCGTTCGCAAGGCCATGCATGAGCCTTACCGTACGCTGCTCGGACACTTCCGCCATGAGGTCGGCCACTATTACTGGGACCGGCTGGTCAGCAACACCTCGTGGATGGACGGCTTTCACCAGCTTTTCGGCGACGAGAGCGCGGACTACGCGGAGAGCCTGAGGCGCAATTACGAAGAGGGCCCGCCCGAAGGCTGGCAGCTTCACTATGTGAGCGCCTATGCCAGCAGCCATCCCTGGGAAGACTGGGCCGAGTGCTGGGCGCACTACCTTCACATGCGCGACACGATCGACACGGCGCTGAGCTTTGGCTTGAGCGCAGCCAACATGCAGCTGGAGTTCACGCCCTTCACCATGGATGCACTCTACGATCCCGAACACGAGCACGCGCAGCGCTTCCTCGACTTCCTCAATGACTGGACGCAACTGACGACCATGCTCAATGAAATGTCGCGGGCAATGGGACAGCCCGACTTCTACCCCTTCGTATTGCCACGCGAGGTGGTCGCCAAGCTGCATTTCATTCACTTATTGGTGACCTCAGCAAGCTGGCTTCCGCAGGACCCTGCCGAAGCGTGCGAATTGCAGAACGAGGAAAACCTGGCAGCACCGCCGGGCCAGACGGACACCCTCGATGCGGAGCAAATGATTCCCCCAGGCGACGCCAACAGTTCAGAGACTGAAGGCGAGCCTGCCGAGGCCGTGACGGGGCACTGAGCACGCCGCGCGCCAGAGGGCAGGGCCGGGCTCAGTGGCCTGCGGCGTATTCGTGAGGAAGCAGGTTGGCGTAGACCGACAGGTCGCCGTCGTAGCAGCCGCAGGCCAGCCGCTGCAGCCCGGGCTCGTCATGAAGCATCACGTAGCCCCGGCTGTAGCTGATGAGCCCGCGGTTGTGAAACGAACGGGCTGACTGCGTGACGCTCTCGCGGCGCACGCCAAGCATCACGGACAAGACTTCGTGCGTGAGAAACAGCTCGCTTGAATGCGCGCGGTCGCGCGTCATCAGAAGCCAGCGCGCCAACCGCTGCTCGACGGAATGCTGGTTCATGCAGACCGACTGCTGTGCCAGTTGCACTTGCCGCACCTCGATGTAGCGGTTCAGCACATCGCGCAGCTGGGCGTCTTGTGCCACGAGGCGATTGAAATGCTCGCGCTGCATGCGAAACGCACGGCCGGCGCCCTGCACCACGCACGTGAAAGACGCGCGCGGAACGCCGAGCACCAGGGAAGAGTTGACCATGCCCTCGCTGCCGACCAGCCCGACCTCGGACAGCGTGGCATCGGCGGTCGGTAGGCCTTGCGAGATAAACCCTTCAATCGGGAAATAGGCGTAAGCGATGGGATCGCCACGACGCGCAAGCACCTCGTTCAGGCGTAATTCGATGAGTTCACTGTGCTCGAGAAAAAGGCCACGCCCAACCGCGGGCACAACCGAAATCAAGCGATTCGCGCGCGACAAATCTTTCTGGACCAGCAATCTTCACCCCCTCCTGCTTCCTCATTGGACCGCAGGGCGGCTGCCACGAAAAGCACAGCAGGAGATAAAAAATGAGGCGATCGCACCAGCTGCGCTCGATCGGCATTGCTAAAGCTCAAGCATGGGCGCCCAAAAAAGTAAATCTTCGTCACCCTCGTCAAACATGAAATTACAAATAAGCGTGTTTGCTTACCAAAGCTCCGCCTTATTTTGTGTGTAGGCTAATTCCTACGCGTCTGCTAGCTCAACCGTTGCTGACCGTGGTTTATGGACGCCACGTTTTCCTCTCTCAGCGCAGTTTCCGCAGGGATGGGATCGCCTAACGGGTGTAGGTGAAATCTGACGTCATGGTGTGCTGGCGCACAAAGGGCAGGACCTCGCTCTGCACGCCCGACAGTGAGGTCCTGCGCCTTGCAGCCATTGGCAGGGTCGTTCGCGCGAGCGTTTCTACGCCAATCCGCGCTTGCCAGTTCTCCCCGAAATCCAAAACATGACTCCACGCCCTTACCGTCCAGTTGCACCCGTCCTGCTCGGGTTGCTGCTGGCTGCGACCGCCCCGGCCATTACGCGGGCTCAGCCCAGCGCGCCTGTGCAAAAGACTCCTGCGCCGTTGCGCGCGGCCGAGCCCGTGACGCTCAATTTCAGCGGCGCCGACATCGAGTCGGTTGCACGCACGATGGCCACCATCACTGGCCGCAATGTCGTGGTCGATCCACGTGTCAAAGGCACGATGAGCTTGAACACCGAGCGGCCGGTGTCGCCTGCGGCCGCGTTTAACCAGTTCTCGGCGCAGCTGCGCACGCAGGGCTTTGCCGTGGTCGAGTCAGCCGGACTCTACAAAATCGTGCCCGAGGCGGATGCGAAACTGCAGAGCGCTGCGGTGACTGCTTCGCCGCGCGGAACAGGCGGCAATCAGATCGTCACGCAGATATTCCGGCTGAGCTATGAGTCGGCCAATAACCTCGTGCCCGTGCTCCGGCCATTGATCAGCCCGAACAACACGATCAACGTCAACCCCGGCAACAACTCGCTGGTCATCACCGACTACGCCGACAACCTGCAGCGCATGGGCAAGATCATCGCGACGCTGGACGTTGCAAACGCCAGCGATGTCGAGATCATCCCCCTGAAATTCGCGATCGCCTCCGAGCTTGTTCCGCTGGCCATCCGGCTACTCGATTCGGGCACGGCGTCCGCTGCAGGACAAGGGCAACCCGACACATCGTTCCGCACAACGCTGCTGGCAGAGCCGCGCGGCAACGCCATCATCCTTCGCGCCGCCAATCCCGCACGGATCGCCCAAGTGCGCGCGCTGGTGGCCAAGCTGGACCGACCGCCTGAAGCGGGCGCCAGTGGACAGGGAAACATTCATGTGGTCTATCTGAAAAACGCGGATGCCACGCAGCTGGCCACCACGCTTCGGGCCGCCATCAGCGGCGAGCCAGGGGCGAGTCCGCCTTCGCCCGCCGCCGTGCCTGCTGGAGCGAGCTCGCAAGGGTCGGGCGGCGCCGGAAACTCGAGTGCCGGACTGGTGTCCAGCGCCAACCGTGGGGCCGCCTCCACGGGTGGGCAGATACAGGCCGACGCTGCAACCAACTCGCTCATCATCACGGCACCCGAGCCGCAGTACCGACAGCTGCGCGCTGTGATCGACAAGCTCGACGCGCGCCGCGCGCAGGTCTTCGTCGAAAGCCTGATTGCCGAGGTCAACGCAGACAAGGCTGCCGAATTCGGCATCCAGTGGCAGGGCCCGCTCGGCAAGAATGGCAGCGGACTCATCGGGCTGCTCGGCACCAACTTCGGCAGCGGCGGCAACAACATCCTGAACCTGGCTCAGAGTGCCAGCAGCGGCTCGCTGGGATCGGTTGTGCCGGGCGCCGGCGTGAACTTCGGCGTGCTGCAGCGGAACAATGGTGTCTACGCGCTGGGCTTCCTGGCGCGTGCACTGGAGCAAAGCGGCAGCGGCAACATCCTGTCAACGCCCAACCTGCTGACACTGGACAACGAAGAGGCCAAAATTGTCATTGGCCAGAACGTGCCTTTCATCACCGGGCAGTTCACCAACACCGGATCGGGCAACAACGGCTCGGTCAATCCCTTCCAGACCATCGAGCGCAAGGACGTTGGCCTGACCTTGCGCGTGCGGCCGCAGATCAGCGAGAACGGCACCGTCAAGCTGGTGATTGCACAGGAAGTCAGCAGTGTGCAGGCGAGCTCTGTCAACTCGCCTTCGGGCCTGATCACCAACAAGCGCTCCATCGACTCCACCGTGCTGGTGGAAGACGGCGCCATCGTCGTGCTGGGCGGGCTGCTGCAGGACGAGTACAGCGACAACGAGGAAAAAGTGCCCGTCGTGGGTGACCTGCCGCTGTTCGGCAACCTGTTCAAGAGCCGCAGCCGGGGCCGCAAAAAGACCAATCTCATGGTCTTCATGCGCCCCGTGGTGGTACGTGACGCACCGTCCACCGACAACCTGTCGATGGACCGCTACGAGCTCATGCGCGGGGCGCAGCAGCAGTCGCAGCCGGAGCCCAGCCGTTTGCTGCCGATCAACGAAGTGCCGCAATTACCGTCAGTTCCCCGCCCGGCAGCTGTAGCGCAGCCTCCTGTACGACCCTCGCCGCAACCTTCGGTGGACCGCTGAGCATGTCCACCCGCTATCCCCTGCCGTATGCGTTCGCACGCTCGGCCCAGCTGCTGCTGGAGCAGGACCATGGCAGTCTGCGGCTCCTGCACGGCGGCGGCCCGCCCGTTGCAGGCTGGGGCGAGATCATGCGCAAATACGCGGTACGCCATATCGAGCAGCTCGACCCGCATGAGCTGGCCCAGCGCATCAGCGCGGCCTATGCGCGCGCAGAGTCCAGCGCGGCCACCGTGGTGAGCGAAGTCGAGCAGGACGCCGACCTCTCGCGCATGATCCAGGATTTACCCGCCGTCGAGGACTTGCTGGAAACCAGCGACGACGCGCCCATCATCCGACTGCTCAATGCCCTGTTGACGCAGGCGGCCCGTGACGGCGCAAGCGATATCCACATCGAACCGTACGAAAAGAACTCCGCGGTGCGCTTTCGGGTGGACGGCACGCTGCGCGAGATCGTGCAGCCCAACCGCGCGCTGCACGCAGCCCTCATCTCGCGGCTGAAGATCATGGCGGACCTGGACATTGCCGAGAAGCGGCTGCCCCAGGATGGGCGAATCTCGCTGCGCATCGGAACGCGTGCGGTGGATGTGCGCGTCAGCACGCTGCCCAACGCGCACGGGGAGAGAGCCGTGCTGCGACTGCTCGACAAGAGCGGCAGCAAGCTGGATCTGGCCTCAGTAGGCATGGAGGGCGACACTCTGCGCCGCTTCAGGAAGCTCATCGATCAGCCGCACGGCATCATTCTCGTCACGGGGCCGACCGGCTCGGGCAAGACCACCACCCTGTACGCGGCGCTGAGCGAGTTCGACGCCACCCTCAGCAACATCATGACGGTCGAGGATCCGATCGAGTACGAGCTGCCGGGTATCGGCCAGACCCAGGTCCATCCGAAGATCGACCTGGACTTTGCCAAGGCCCTGCGCGCCATCCTGCGGCAGGACCCCGACATCATCATGATCGGTGAGATCCGTGATTTCGAGACGGCGCAAATTGCCATCCAGGCCTCGCTGACCGGGCATCTCGTGCTGGCCACGCTCCACACCAACGACGCGGCGAGCGCAGTGACGCGCCTCACGGACATGGGCATCGACCCTTTCCTGCTCAGCTCGTCCCTGCTTGGCGTGCTGGCCCAGCGGTTGGTGCGCAAGTTGTGCACCGCTTGTGCGGGCGCCGGCTGCACGGCCTGCATGAAGTCCGGGTACGCAGGGCGAACCGGTGTGTTCGAGTTGCTGGCAACCGACGAGGGCTTGCGTGCCCGCATACACAACCGGGAATCCGAAGCCGCGATCCGAGCCGCGGCGCTCGACGCGGGCATGACGCTGATGCGGCAGGACGGAGACCGGCTGGTGGCGGCCGGCGTGACATCGGCCGAGGAAGTGGCTCGCGTTACACGCGATTAGGCGAAGTTGGCTGGCGCGATTGCGCCGCCAACGGCGCCAGACTTCCAGAGTGAAAGCCCGACATGCCCGCCTACTCGTTTGAAGCACTGAACCTGCAGGGACAACTGCGCAAGGGCGTGGTGGAAGCCGACACGCCGCGCGCGGCCCGCACCATGCTCCGTGCGCAAACGCTTATTCCGCTGCGCGTCGAAACCGTCGATACGGGCAGCTTGCTGCCGCCAGCCGCTTCGGGCGCGCCAGCGCCTGGCATGCGGCGCATGTTCGCCGGCAGCGCCTTTCGCGGCCCGGCGCTGGCCATCTGGACACGCCAGCTCGCGGGCCTGGTCTCGTCGGGCCTGCCGCTGGAACGTGCGCTGACGGCGCTCACCGAAGAGGCCGAAGACGAGCGCCGGCGCCATCTTGTCGCAGCGTTGCGCGCGGAGGTCAATGGCGGCTCTTCCTTCGCGGCGGCGCTGTCGCACCATGCGAACGCATTTCCTTCGATCTACGTCAGTGTCGTCGCGGCCGGCGAGGCCACGGGAAATCTGGGACTCGTCCTGCAGCGCCTGGCGGACGACCTGGAGGAAGCCCAGACTCTGCGCGCCAAGCTCGTGGGCGCGGCGCTCTACCCGGCCATCGTGACGCTGCTGGCCATCGTCATCGTCGGCTTCCTGGTGAGCTACGTGGTGCCGCAGGTGGCCTCGGTCTTTCTGGGCAGCAAGCGGGCCCTGCCGCTTCTGACTGTCATGCTGCTGGCCGCCAGCGACTTCGTGCGGACCTGGGGTGTGGCACTGCTGGCCGCACTCGGGCTCGGCGCGTGGATGGGGCGCATCGCCCTGAAGAGCCCGCCGGCCCGTGAACGCTTCGACGCCGCCTGGCTCAGGCTGCCGCTGATAGGCCGGCTGTCGCGTAACTTCAACGCGGCACGTTTTGCCAGCACCCTTGCCATGCTGGCGGGCGCAGGCGTGCCTATCCTCAAGGCATTGCATGCGGCGGCCGGGTCGCTTTCGAATCACGCCATGCGCGCCGATGCGCTCGACGCACTGGACCGCGTGCGCGAAGGCTTGTCGCTGGGGCAGGCGCTGTCACAAAAGAAGCGTTTCCCCGGCCTGTTGGGCATGTTCGCCAAGCTCGGCGAACAGAGCGGGCAATTGCCGGTCATGCTGCAACGTGCCGCCGCCCAGCTGAGCGCCGAAGTCCAGCGACGGGCCATGCACTTGGCGACCATCCTGGAGCCGCTGCTCATCGTGGTGATGGGAGCCGTCGTGATGGTGATTGTGCTGGCCGTGCTGCTGCCCATCATTCAGCTGAACCAGCTGGTTCGCTAAAAAGCGCTTCTACACCGGCTTGCAGAGCGGGGAATGCGTGGCGGCGCCCTCAGCAGTCCCCTCGCATGGGTATCGCCTTCGCGAGCTACAGTCTGGCCAGCACTCGGTACGGGCTCATCCGCAACGCTTCTTGCCGACGCTGCCAGATCGCTCACTCATCCACGCTGATCACATGTTTGATCTCATCAGTCTTGAACCCGAGCGCCATGGGCCGCTGCACTCCGGGCAATGTGATGACGTCATACAACTCATCGACCATGCCTTCGATTCGAAGCCAGTGCACCACATCGCCCGTTCGCAAATCCACAACCTGCACGCCGCAGCGCGCCTCGGCCCCGCGAGCCCTGAGTTTGTCGTCCAGTGCCAGACCGCTGAAGGTCTTGTTGTGGCGCGGCCGGGATGTCCCTATCAACGCATAGTCGCCGTGAAAATAAAGCCCGCGCATATAGCCCGCACAAAAGGTCACCGGTACGAACCGCCCAGTGTCCAGTTCAACATGGCCGAACTCTCCGGTCCCTGAGTTGAGCAGCCAAAGCTTGCCCTGATGCCAGCGCGGCGAGTGAGGCATCGACAATCCGGTTGCCACGTCGCAATTGCTGGCCACGTCGAGCACCATTCCCCCGCCGGCACGGTGTTCCCGCCAGCCGTCCACCACGTCGGATTTGCCGACCAAAGTCACGTACGCCGCGCGCCCATCTTTCATGGCCAGGCCGTTCAGGTGGCAACGGTCCTCGGCTGCCAGCTTGCTGATGAAATACGGCCGCCAGAGTGGCTTGAAATTGTGTGTTTCGCTGATCGTGGCCAGGCAACCGAACAAGGTGTTGACGAAGACGAGCCTACCGTCCGCGTCCACGGCCATGTCATGTACATCGAGATCGCCCGTCGTGTAGCCCACCTGGGGGATATACAGCCGGTCATAGCCATCCTGGGTCTCTGCGCGGTTGAACAGATTTTCGAAGCGCCAGATCTGGTGGACGCTGCTCATATAAAAACCGTTGCGCGTCGGGCACATGCCCATGCAGCGGCTGAAGGTACGTTCAAACACGGACAAATCGCCGTTGCCTTTGACACCCAGCAAAAACAGCTTGCCGATCTGGTACGTCGTCAGCGCAATGGACAGCTTTTGCTCCGCCATCCAGGCCATCAGATGCCGGGAAGTGGTCAGGTCAAACTTGGGAACTGCGGGCGTGCTGTCGAGAATCATGGTGTTTTTGTTATGGGCGTTAAAAAGGCAAAAAGGTAGAAGGCATCGCCATCCCATTGAACGCGAACCTGTGGTGAAGCAAAGCGTCAGCGTGCCCTTCGCGAACGCGGCGAAGCGCAAAGCTGCATGAGGAATGGCCGGTGCCGCACAAAACTTGCGGCGAAGCTGTCATGAGGGGACTCCGATGAATTTTTGGCGTGAACCCGAGCAATGCAATGCCCACATGGCGTGCAAGAGTGTCTCGAAATGCTTCACGTAGGACGAAATATCGCCCAGACCCGAGGCGGCCATTCGCTCACGCAAGTGAGCACGCTGTCCGCGCAGTTCATGGCAATTTTCCGCCAGCGCCGCTGCGGCCCTGACATAGGCGTCTTCATTTTCAGCTAGCCAGTCGGTTTGGCCCAGCGTGGTCAGAAAGCTCGCGCCCATGCGGCTCACGAAGTTGCCCCCTGCCAGCGCAATCACGGGCACGCCCATCCAGAGCGCTTGCAGCGTCGTGGTGCCTCCGTTGTAAGGAGTCGGGTCCAGCGCAATATCGATATCGCCATACTCCTGCATCATGTCGGCAAGGCCCGACGGGCCTCGCAACTCCAGCCGCTCGCTGGCAATGCCTTGATTCTCAAACAGTGAGGTGAAGCGCGTCCGCACCGCAGCGTCGCGCAAGGAAGGTGCCTTGAGCAGCAACCGCGAGCCCGGCACCGCGTGCAACACCCGCGCCCACAGCGCAACCGTCTTCATCGACAGCTTCATGGCGTTGTTGAAGGAGCCGAACACCACGGCAGCGTCGGACGCTCGCGGCATCGGTAATTCATATACCGTCTCGTCATGCCAACAAAAAACGCTGCCAGGCAACTGGGCGATGCCCTCGCTGAACAGCATCGCGTGGTCCGCGGGACTGACCGTGGCGTCGCCGATCAGCCAGTCCATGTTCGTCAGACCTGTCGAATGGGGATAGCCCAGAAACGTGGCCTGTACGGGCGCGGCCCGAAGCGCAAAAACGCCCAGGCGGTGGCTCGCGGTATGACCGGCCAAGTCGATGAGTACGTCAACCTCGTCAGCCACGATGGCCGATTGGAGCGCGATATCGTCCATCGTGGCGGCTTCTCGCCAGTACCGAGTGCAAGACTTGGCCTGACGCGTGAAGTCGTCGTAACGGGTTCCCGTGTAATACACGCACACCTCCATGCGATCACTGTCCAGTCTTTTCAGGATAGGCAGCATGAAGATATTGACTGGGTGCTGGCGATACAGATCCCCCGTCACCAGGCCCACCCGCAAGCGACGTCCAGCCGTGAGCTGGTTGTTAAAGGCGGTGCGCTGCCTGAAAGCGGTGGTGATGGGTGCGCATACGCGGCGATGCAGGTCCGCAACCTCTAGCGGGCTCATGCTGTCGTTATATAAAGACGTCATCGCGATGCTGGACGCCAGTCGGGACAAAGGGTTTTCGTCCTGCGCGTATGCAGCCTGCAGAGTACCCAGGTGCCCAACGGCGTCACCCATGCGCCCCTGGAGCCCCGCGCGCAGCAGGTTGGCCTCGGCGTTTTGAGGGTCGAGCTGGGCGATTCGAGCGAGCGTGTTCTGGCAGTCAGCGAGGTAATACACCTCGGATTGCATCCTTGCCAAAGCCAGGAGAGTGGGCACATGACCGGGACGAATCGACAGTGCCTTGTCCATCACCCGCAAGGCTTCCTGCCAATAATTGTGCGCGTACACCTTGCCAGCCAGTTCCACCAGAAAGGCGGCATTGCTGGACAGCGAAGCCCGTGCAAAAGCCTTTTCAGCAGCGACGCTACGCCCTGTGCGCATAAGCGCATCGCCCAGATACATCATCGAGCCGGTGCGCATCGGGCGCACGTCCAACAGGCCCGAGAACGCTGCAATCGCCCCCGCCGCGTCTCCCGCGTTGAGACGCCATACGCCCAGTTTGTGCAAGGATTCGCCTTCAATCGGTTCGAGCTTTCGAGCCTCGGCGATCAGGCTTGTCGCGCTGGCGCCCGTCATTTCGGCCAGGCGAGCAGCGTAAAGGCAGGTGAGCCAATCGCCAGGTTCCACCGCGAGAACAGCGAGGAAACGTGCAGCGAGCGTGGACCCTTCTTCCAACACTGGCCGCCCCAGACATGCGTCGTCCTTCAAGCTGGTGGAATCAGGGGTTGGCGAGAGCGACCGCAGCTCGGGCTCTAAAAGCGCATCCAGGCGCAGGGCCTGGCGGGTCACATAAGCTGCCTGCAAAAGCAGGCCCTGAGCGCCGTAGTGCTGCGCCAGGCGTAGCCAGACCCAGGGTTGCGCGGGCTTGATTTTAAGTTGGCCCCAGAGCACGGAGACGTTCTCTGCGCCCGGAGAATGGTCCGGCGGCCGGGGTCCGGGACTGTTCTTCACGGTCGCCAACTTCGTGCGTCCCCTTGAGTGACTGCAACCGCTTCAGAAAACCGTTTGATTGATAAGCGTGTTAATCAGCAGCTGCGCGTATAAGCCCTGATTGTAGACATCGTAGCTGTGCCCATCATGCGCAACTGTGCCTACAGTCGGACCCCAGCCGCTTGACGTTACTGCATCGCTTGTATTGCCATCGATGACAAGCTGGTGGCGCTGCTCGGGGTTGGCCCCGTTGGCACCGCCAGCTGCCATATCGTAGGTTCCGTCTATCCACCCGTTGGCGTTGTTGAAGCTGTTCATGCTCGCCATATCTAGCACGTCGGCCAAGGTCAGGATCAGCTCGTTGTCACCCGTGCCGGTGATGTCGATGCGCTCGATACCTTCCAGGCGGGAGCTACTGCCGGGGGTGCTGGCCCCCTGGTTGGCAACGAGGCTCAGGTCGAAAGTAAGGCCGGAACCCGAGAGGACGATGGTGTCTATGCCGCTGCCTCCGTCGATGCGCGCCAGCTGAGTGTCATTGCCGCCACTGCCCATGGGCGATTGCAGCGCTGCGATCATGGCACTGCCCAGGATAAAGCTGTCATCGCCCGCGCCACCCAGCAGCACGCTGGCTGATGTGGCAGTAATGCTGTCGTTACCTGCACCGGCTGCCAGAGTCTGGGCTGTGTCGTGGTCACTGAGGGTATCGGCACCGCTGGTGCCCAGCTGATCTACCGCGGTCTGAAGAAAGGCGCCTGTGGTGCTGCCGAAGACAACGTAGCTTTTCCCTGCTTGGTCCGAGAAGTAACTGTTATCCGAAATCCCCACAATCAGGTCGGCCAGGCCGTCGCCGTTCACATCTCCCGCACCGGCAACACTCACGCCGCTCGAGTCCTCGGAAGACTGTCCATCGATGACAAATCCGCCTGCTCCGACCTCCACGGCATCGAGGTCAACAGCCGCAGTGTCCGTCTTGCCAAAGTGTTGATTCATTCTTAAAACTGAGCCAGTTTTGAAGTAATTCACGCGGAAATTT
>JAZKIC010000021.1:0-306516 GCA_040385065.1 Pseudomonadota bacterium | reverse complement strand
CATGCGCGGCAGCGGGATCACCACGTCTTCGTTGATCTTGAAGGCGTTGGTGTGCCTCGAAATCGCCGCGGTGCGCTTGCGGTCCAGCCAGAACTTCTTGCGCGCTTCCGGGCTGATGGCAATAAAGCCTTCGCCGTGCCGCGAGTTGGCCAGACGCACGACTTCAGAGGTGGCGCGAGCCACGACGTCGGCGTCGTCACCGGCAATGTCTCCGACCAGAACCATCTTGGGCAGACCGCCCCGCTTGGATTTGGTGGCATAGCCCACCGCTTTCAGGTAGCGGTCGTCCAGATGTTCGAGGCCGGCCAGGATGGCGCCGCCGCGCTTTTGCTCGGCGAACATGAAGTCCTTGATCTCGACAATGCTCGGCACCGCATCTTTGGCGTTGCCGAAGAACTCGAGGCAGACCGTCCGGGTATGGGCCGGCATGCGGTGCACGATCCAGCGGGCGCTGGTGATGAGCCCGTCGCAGCCTTCCTTCTGGATGCCCGGCAGTCCGCTCAGGAACTTGTCGGTGACGTCCTTGCCGAGGCCTTCCTTGCGGAATTTCTGTCCGGGAATGTCCAGCCGTTCGGTGCGAATCGGCGTCTTGCCATCGGCCTCGAAATACTGGAGCTCGAAGCTGGCCATCTCGGCATCGTGAATCTTGCCGAGGTTGTGGTTCAGGCGTGTCACTTCCAGCCACTGGGCGTCGGGCGTGACCATGCGCCACGAAGCCAGGTTGTCCAGCGCGGTACCCCAGAGCACCGCTTTTTTGCCGCCCGCGTTCATGGCAATGTTGCCGCCGATGCAGGAGGCTTCGGCCGAGGTCGGATCGACCGCAAAGACGAAACCGGCCCGATCCGCCGCATCGGCCACGCGCTGGGTCACAACGCCAGCTTCGGTCCAGATGGTCGCTACCGGCTCTGCGATGCCCGGCAGCGCCATCTTCACGACCTCGGTCATGGCTTCGAGTTTTTCGGTGTTGATCACCGCCGACTTCCAGGTCAGGGGAATGGCGCCGCCGGTGTAGCCCGTGCCGCCGCCGCGCGGCACGATGGTCAGGCCCAGTTCGATACAGCCCTTGACCAGTCCGGCCATCTCGACTTCCGAGTCGGGCGTGAGTACCACAAAGGGGTATTCGACCCGCCAGTCCGTCGCGTCGGTTACATGCGAGACGCGCGAAAGGCCGTCGAACTTGATGTTGTCTGCCTGCGTGAGCTTGCGCAACTTGCGCTCTGTCTGGCGCCGCAGGCCGGCCATTTCCGCGAAGGAGCTGGAAAAGCGGTCCACCGCGCCACGTGCGCTTTCCAGCAACTCGCCGACGACGGCGTCACGGCCGGCATCGGCGTCCGGCGTGCGGCGTTTCTCCACTTCGCCCAGCCGGTGCAGGAGAGCGTCGACCAGCAGTTTGCGGCGCTTCGGGTTGTCCAGAAGGTCGTCCTGCAGATAGGGATTGCGCTGTACGACCCAGATGTCCCCGAGAACCTCGTACAGCATACGAGCCGACCGGCCGGTCCGGCGCTCGTCACGCAAACGGTCCAGTAATTCCCATGCCCGGGTTCCGAGCAGGCGCATCACGACTTCCCGGTCGGAAAACGAGGTGTAGTTGTAGGGAATTTCGCGAATGCGGGCGTGTTCGGCATCGCCCGCCCCGGCTTCGCCTGCAAAAGCGTTCAGTTCTTCGAGGGTAGTGGGTGCGTTCATCGTGTCTTTTCGGGCGGCGAGACCGGGCCCGCGCAAGGGGAGAATGTTACCGCAGGGCCTCCCGATGGATGAGGCGGCCCCATGATGGCCTTATGGAAATCCCCCTTGTTGACCCCATGCCAAACCGGTTAAATCCCTGTCACAAAACGTTCTTAAACTTGCGGCGCCCGACCGAATCCGGTTGGACGACTGACACAGGAGCTCTCATGACCCGACGAATTTCAGCTTTGGCACTGGCCGCTTTCACCCTTGCAGCCCCTCTTGCCAGCCAGGCACAGACCGAGATCCAGTGGTGGCACTCGATGACCGCCGTGAACAACGAGTGGGTCAACGACCTGGCCCGCGACTTCAACGCCAAGCAAAAAGACTACAAGATCGTCCCCAACTACAAGGGCAGCTACGACGAATCGATGACGGCCGCCGTGGCGGCCTTCCGGGCTGGAAACGCCCCGACCATCCTGCAGGTTTTCGAGGTCGGCACCGCCACCATGATGGCCAGCAAAAACGCCATCGTTCCGGTCGGCAAGGTCATGAAGGACGCGGGCAAGAAGTTCGACCCCACGGCTTATGTGTCTGCCGTGGCCGGTTACTACACCGCGCCTAACGGCGAAATGCTGAGCTTCCCGTTCAACAGCTCAACGACCGTCTTCTATTACAACAAGGACGCGTTCAAGGCGGCTGGCCTGGACCCCGAGAAAGCCCCGTCCACCTGGCCCGAGGTGGCTCTGGCGGCCGCCAAGCTCAAGGCCAGCGGACACAAGTGCCCTTTCTCCACGGCCTGGCAGGGCTGGACCCAGCTTGAGAGCTTTTCGTCCTGGCACAACGTCGAATTCGCCACCAAGTCCAATGGACTGGGCGGACTGGACGCCCGCATGAAGGTGAATTCGCCGCTGCATCAGCGTCACATCGAGAACCTGGCCAACATGGCCAAGCAGGGACTCTTCGTCTACAAAGGCCGCGGCAACGTACCCGAGGCGAGCTTTGTTTCCGGCGAGTGCGCCATGATGAACACCTCTTCCGGTTTTTACGGCAATGTGGCGAAAAATGCCAAGTTCGCCTATGGCCTGTCCCCGCTTCCTTATTACCCGGACGTTCCGGGTGCACCGCAAAACACCGTCATCGGCGGCGCGAGCCTCTGGGTGATGGCGGGCAAGAAACCGGCCGAGTACAAGGGCGTGGCTGAGTTCTTCACTTATCTGTCCAGCCCCGAAGTGCAGTCGGCCAGCCACAGGCGCACCGGTTATCTGCCCATCACCAACGCCGCGTTCCAGCTGACCGAAAAGTCGGGCTTCTACAAGCAGAACCCCGGCACCGACGTCGCAGTCAACCAGATGATCCGCAAGGTCACCGACAAGAGCCGGGGTATCCGCCTGGGCAACTATGTGCAGGTGCGCGGCATCGAGGACGAAGAGCTCGAGCAGGTCTGGAGCGGCAAGAAAACAGCCAAGGAAGCCCTGGACTCCATCGTCGCGCGCGGCAACGAGCAACTTGAACGCTTCGAAAAAGCCAACAAGGGCAAGAAGTAAATCGTCCAGCTTTCGTGGCGTTAATTCGCCGCATCACAGTCCTGCCCGGCTGATCCGCCGGGCAGGACTTGACCTCTTTGCCTGATGGAAAAACGCGTTATTTTTCGCTCCGCGTGGCTGCCCTGGGTGCTGCTCGCGCCGCAGCTCGCGATCGTTCTGGTTTTCTTTTTCTGGCCTGCCAGCCAGGCGCTGGTTCAGTCGTTCCAATTGCAGGACACCTTCGGCTCATCGACGGAATGGGTCGGCTTGGATAATTTCCGGCGGCTCTTCGAGGACCCCCTCTATCTGGCCTCATTTCGCACCACGGCGTTTTTCTCGATCATGGTGGCGTCCCTGGGCATTGTGCTTTCGCTCGGGCTGGCCGTCTTTGCCGACCGCATCATCAAGGGCGCCATGGTCTACAAGACCATGCTGATCCTGCCTTACGCCGTCGCTCCGGCGGTGGCTGCGGTGCTGTGGGTCTTCATGTTCTCTCCCTCGCTCGGCGTTGTTTCGTATTTTCTCGGCCGATTCGACTACGACTGGAATCACCTCCTCAATTCAGGTCAGGCCATGGCGCTCATCATCATGGCGGCCGTGTGGAAGCAGATTTCCTATAACTTCCTCTTTTTCCTGGCGGGCCTGCAGTCGATCCCAAAATCACTGATCGAGGCTGCCGCCATCGATGGCGCCAGGCCCTGGCGGCGTTTCTGGTCCATCCAGTTTCCCTTGCTCTCGCCCACCACTTTTTTCCTGCTGGTCATCAACATCGTCTACGCCTTCTTCGACACGTTCGCCATCGTTGATGCGGCAACCCAGGGCGGCCCCGGACGGGACACGTCCATCCTTGTCTACAAGGTCTATTACGACGGCTTCAAGGCCATGGACCTGGGTGGCTCGGCAGCCCAGTCGGTGGTTCTGATGGCGATCGTCGGCGTGTTGACGGTGGTCCAGTTCCGCTATGTCGAAAAGAAGGTGCAGTACTGACCATGGCGCTGAAAAGAACCTCGACCACCTCGACAACCGATGGCGTCATGAAGCCTGACTGCTTGCACGGCCAGATCGCAAAACTCCTGTTCCCGAGCCCGAAATGGTAGAGCGCAGGCCTGCACTGGGGCTGCTGGCCCACGCCATCATGCTGCTGGGCATGCTGATCGTTGCATTTCCGATCTACCTGGCGTTCGTCGCCTCGACCCACACCGCGCAGGAGATAGTCCAGACACCGATGCCCTTGCTGCCCGGCACCCATATGCTGGAAAGCTACCGCACCGCCCTGTTCGGCCAGGACGTCAATGCCGGATCGGGCGCGCCCGTCGCGCGAATGATGTGGGTCAGTCTCGTGACGGCGCTGGTCATCACCTTCGGCAAAATTTCGATTTCGCTGCTCTCGGCTTTTGCCATCGTCTATTTCCGGTTTCCCCTGAAGAACCTCTTCTTCTGGCTGATTTTCATCACCCTCATGCTGCCCGTGGAAGTGAGGATCGGGCCGACCTATCAGGTGGTGTCTGACCTGGGCATGCTCAACACCTATGCCGGACTGACGATTCCCCTGATCGCTTCGGCCACCGCCACCTTCCTGTTCCGGCAGTTCTTTTTGACGGTGCCGGACGAACTGGTTGAAGCCGCGCGCATGGACGGCGCGGGACCGATGCGATTTTTCTGGGACATCCTGCTGCCGCTGTCCAAGACATCGATCGCCGCTCTCTTCGTCATCCAGTTCATTTACGGGTGGAACCAGTACCTGTGGCCGCTGCTCGCAACGACCAGCGAAGACATGTACCCCGTCGTGATCGGCATCAAGCGGATGATTGCCGGGGGAGACGCCGCCAACGAATGGAACGTCGTGATGGCAACCGCCCTGCTGGCCATGTTGCCGCCCGCCGTGGTGGTGGTGCTGATGCAGAAATGGTTCGTCAAGGGCCTGGTCGATACCGAAAAATAAATAGGGCAACTGCGCAATGGCTTCGATTTCACTGTCAAACGTCACCAAGGTCTACGGTGCAGGCAAGCAATCGCTTCAGGTGCTCCACGGCGTCAACGCCGAAATCACCGACCGCGAATTCATCGTCATCGTCGGACCCTCGGGATGCGGAAAATCAACCCTCCTGAGGATGGTGGCCGGGCTGGAAGAAATCAGCGGCGGCACGATCTCCATCGGCGGGCGCGTGGTCAACGACCTGGAGCCGTCCGAACGCGACATCGCCATGGTGTTCCAGAACTACGCGCTGTATCCGCACATGAGCGTCTTCGACAACATGGCCTATGGCCTGAAGATTGCCAAAATTCCGCGCGAGGAGATCAAGGCACGCGTAGACAAGGCGGCGAAAATTCTTGAACTCGGCCACCTGCTGGACCGCAAGCCGCGTGCGCTCTCGGGCGGCCAGCGCCAACGCGTGGCCATGGGCCGCGCCATTGTTCGGCAGCCCCAAGTTTTCCTTTTCGACGAGCCGCTTTCCAACCTTGACGCCAAGCTGCGCGTGCAAACGCGGCTGGAAATACAAAAGCTTCACCGGGAGCTCGGCATCACCGCCCTGTTCGTCACGCATGATCAGGTGGAGGCCATGACGCTGGCCGAGCGCATGATCGTCATGAATGCCGGCCGCATGGAGCAGTTCGGCACACCCGAAGAGGTCTACAACAGGCCAGCCACGACGTTTGTGGCGAGCTTCATGGGTTCGCCCCCGATGAACCTGCTGAAAAATGGGCCGAATGCCGAACTCGGGGGCCCGGCAGGCGCCATCCTGGGCATCCGGCCAGAGCATCTGCAAATTACCCCGTCGGGCTGGCCCGTTCAGGTCGACACCATCGAGATGCTGGGCGCCGAACGCCTGCTGTACTGCCGCCTGGGCGATGAATTCCTGATTGTCCGCACCGAAGAGAGCCTTGCCGCGCCGGCACTCGGGGCGACCATTCACGTCACACCGCGTCCGGAACGACTCCACTGGTTCGACGCGGCCGAGGGCAAGCGGCTTTGAGCCAGCACTGCGCCTGGCCTTATCCGCGTTGGATCGCGCACCGCGGCGCAGGCAAGCTAGCCCCCGAAAACACGCTTGCCGCTTTCCGGTTGGGCGCGAGCCACGGCTTTCGCATGTTCGAATGCGACGCCAAGCTCAGCGCAGACGGCGTGGTCTTTCTCTTGCACGACGCCACACTCGAGAGATGCACCTCCGGGTCGGGGCCATCGGCATCGCGAGACTGGAGCGAACTTGCCCAACTCGATGCCGGCAGTTGGCATTCGCGCGCCTACGCTGGCGAGCCACTGGCAAGCCTGGCAAATCTTGCACGCTATTGCCTTCGCAATCAGTACTTTCTGAACATCGAGATCAAACCCTCGCCGGGCGCCGAAGCCCTCACCGGAGAGGTCGTCGCCCATGAGGCGGCGCTGGCCTGGCGGGCAGCCCCGGTGGCGCCGCTGCTGACGTCGTTTCAGCTTGCCTCGCTTGAAGCGGCGAAAAGAGCACAGCCGCAACTGCCCCGGGGATTGCTGCTCGACGAATGGCGTGAAAACGCGGTGGCCGATGCAGCGCGGCTGGAATGCCGTGCCGTCATCTGCAATTTCCGGTTGTGGAACGAAGAAACCGTGCGGCAGGTGCAGCAAAACGGCATGAAAGCGCTGAGTTACACGGTCAATGATGAAACCGAGGCGCAGCGCCTGATTACGCTGGGCACGGATGGCATCATCACGGACCGCGTCGACCTTTTCGCACCGGACTAAAGCCTTGGCCCTAGCCCTTCCCGCCCTTCCCGCCCTTCCAGCCCTTGATGAGGACCCATTGGCAAGCTGCAGCAGCGAGGACCAGCGCAGAGTACGTCATGAGTTTGCCGTCCTGCCGGAACAACACCAGACCTGCCAGGATAACCAGCAGATTTACCCCCACCAGAACAAAAAACCGGACGGCGCGCTGCCGCGTGGTGCGCTGCGCCGGAGAAATCCGCCTGCCCATGATGAGGCCGGTCAGCACCATCACTGCAAACGCCACGAACACCGCGGGCGCCAGCAGGTTGAGCAGGTGGTTGGCAAGAAGGTAGGCGGTCATGGTGCTTTGTTTAGAAAAATCAGCGTTTCCGGATTACAGCGCAGTTTCCGGCCCCGGCGGGTTATCGGCGGCCCCGATACCTCAAGCGCCACTGTAAATTTATAATTGGCCGATGTCAGTCTGGGCCCTCGGGCTAAACCATCACACCGCCCCGCTGGATTTGCGAGGCCGTTTTGCGT
Source organism: Pseudomonadota bacterium (assembly GCA_040385065.1). GTDB lineage: Bacteria > Pseudomonadota > Gammaproteobacteria > Burkholderiales > Burkholderiaceae_C > Polaromonas. The sequence continues at coordinate 299,109 of JAZKIC010000021.1, read as the reverse complement.
TTGCACTGGACCAAATCGAGCCAACGCTCAAGGGCCTGCGGGCCTCGCTGTCTCGGCAACCCGAGGCGACGCTGCTGTCGACCTGCAACCGGACTGAAATCTACTGCGCAGGTGAGCGGCCCGATCTCGACAACACGCTGGACTGGCTGGCCCATAACGGTGGAGTTTCGCCGGAACTCCTGCGCTCGCACTCTTACACCTTGCATGACGGCGACGCCGCGCGGCATGCTTTCCGGGTCGCCAGTGGACTCGATTCCATGGTGCTGGGCGAGCCACAAATCCTGGGCCAGATGAAAGACGCCGTACGTGCAGCGGAGGACGCGGGGGCGATTGGCACCACGCTTCATCAGCTCTTTCAGCGCTCTTTCGCCGTGGCCAAGGAAGTGCGCAGCAGCACGGAAATCGGCGCGCACAGCATCAGCATGGCAGCCGCAGCAGTGCGGCTGGCCGGCCAGTTGTTCGAAGACCTCGGCCAAATCAAGATTCTGTTTGTCGGGGCCGGCGAGATGATCGAACTCGCCGCCACGCACTTCGCGGCGCGATCGCCCAAGTCGATGACCATCGCCAACCGAACGCTCGAGCGGGGCGAGCGCCTGGCCAGCCGGTTTGGCGCCGAGGTGATGCGCCTGGCCGACTTGCCCACGCGGCTTCATGAGTTCGACGCCGTGATCAGCTGCACGGCCAGCACGCTGCCCATCATCGGCCTGGGAGCGGTAGAGCGCGCCATCAAGCAGCGCAAGCGCCGGCCGATCTTCATGGTCGATTTGGCGGTGCCGCGCGATATCGAATTCGAGGTCAAGGCGCTCGAGGACATTTACCTGTACACGGTCGATGACCTTGCAAAGGTCGTGCAAACCGGCAAGGACAACCGCCAGGCCGCGGTCGCGCAAGCCGAAGTCATCATCGACGCCGGTGTGCAAAATTTCATGCACTGGCTCAGCCAGCGGCATACCGTTCCCTTGATCCAGCAGCTAAATGCCCAGGCAGACGAGTGGCGCACCATTGAAATTGCGCGTGCGCGCAAGCTCTTGGCCAAGGGCGAGTCCGTTGAAGCGGTGCTGGAAGCCTTGTCCCGCGGATTGACCCAAAAAATGCTGCACGGCGCACTGGCCGAACTCCATGCTGGCGACGAGCACAGCCGGGAGCACACCGCCCAGACCGTATCGCGCCTGTTTCTTCGGGGAGCGACGCCTCCCAAGGGCGATCCGTCCGGCCGTTAGCGGCGCGCGTTCTCGCCCCGGCTCGTTGCGCGTCCGTGCAACCTTGCCGCCTCTTCTTTTCCCACCATCGATTCCTGGCTGCATGAGCGGCTCATCTTCATGAAACCATTTTTGCGTCAAACGCTGGAGCGACAGATTCTTCGGCTCCAGGAGCTCGATGCCCTGCTCTCCGCGCCCGATGTCGTCAGCGACATGGACCGCTTTCGCGCGCTCACGCGCGAGCATTCCGAAGCCAGCCTCATCGCCAACCAGTACAACTTGCTGACCCGTCGCGAAGCAGACTATCAAAACGCACAGGCCATGCTGGCCGAAGCGCAGGGCGATGCCGAGATGATGGCGATGGCGCAGGAAGAGATCGACGCTTCCAAGGCCGACATCGCAGAGCTGGACGAAGCGCTGCAGCTGATGCTCATTCCAAAAGACCCTGACGATTCGCGGCCGGCCTTCGTCGAAATCCGCGCGGGCACGGGCGGGGACGAATCCGCTCTCTTCGCGGGCGACCTCTTCAGGATGTACACCCGCTACGCCGAGCGTTGCCGCTGGACGACCGAGATCATCAGCGAGTCTTCGTCCGAGCTGGGTGGGTACAAGGAAGTGGTTCTTCGCATCGAAGGGCCGACGGACGCGATGGGCGTGGGCGTGTACGGCAAGCTCAGGTTCGAGTCGGGCGGCCACCGGGTGCAGCGCGTGCCGGCCACGGAAACGCAAGGGCGTATCCACACCAGCGCCTGCACGGTCGCCGTGCTTCCCGAGCCCGACGAGGCCGTGGCTATCCAGATCAACCCGGCGGATTTGCGCATCGACACCTACAGGGCTAGCGGCGCGGGCGGCCAGCACATCAACAAGACCGACTCGGCCGTGCGCGTGACACACCTGCCGACGGGCATCGTGGCCGAGTGCCAGGACGACCGGAGCCAGCACCGGAACAAAGCCAAAGCGCTTCAGGTGCTGCTGGCGCGCATCCAGGAAAAGGACCGATCTGAGCGCGCTGCCAAGGACGCGGCCATGCGCAAGGGGCTGGTGGGAAGCGGCGACCGGAGTGACCGGATTCGCACCTACAACTTTCCGCAGGGCCGCCTCACCGACCACCGTATCAATCTGACGCTCTACAAACTGGGCTCGATCATGGAGGGTGATCTGGACGATGTCGTTACCGCCTTGCAGGTCGCGCGTGGCGCCGAGCAACTCGCAGAGCTTGAGACGCGTTCCAATGGCTGAGCCAGACTTCCAGGATGAGCTCACTAGCGTGGCCGCCGCCCTGGCCTCGGCTTGCGCCCAGGGCCTGGACCGGCTCGATGCGCAGCTCCTGCTGCTCCATGCGCTCGAAAAGTCTCCGCACGAACGAGCTTGGCTACTGGCGCACGACCAGCAGCAACTGACCCGCCCGCAAATCGCTGCCTATGTGACGTCTACCCGCCAACGACTGGCTGGCATTCCGCTGGCGTATATCGTCGGACATCAGGAGTTCTACGGCCTTTCCTTGCGCGTCGACCGCCGCGTACTGGTTCCGAGGGCTGACACCGAAACCCTGGTGGACTGGGCGCTCGAATTGCTGGGCAAGCCGGCCGCGGCGCGGGTCATCGATCTGGGAACGGGCAGCGGCGCGATTGCGCTGGCCCTGAAGTCTGTCCTGCCCCAGCTGGCGGTCAGTGCTGTGGACCGGAGCGCAGATGCGTTGGCCGTAGCAAGCGCGAACGCCGCAAGCCTTGGGCTCTCTGTCGATTTCCTGCAGGGCAGCTGGCTGGAGCCGGTCACGGGAGAGTTCGACCTGATCCTGAGCAACCCGCCCTATGTGGCCCCCGACGACTCGCATCTGGCAGCGTTGCACGCAGAGCCTTTACAGGCGCTCGTGGCAGAGGAAGATGGGCTGGCAGACTTGCGACAGATTATCGAAAGCGCACCGGACCATCTCATGGCAGGCGGCTGGCTCCTGCTCGAGCACGGCTACGACCAGGCTGATGCGGTCAAGGCCTTGCTAAGCTCCCGCGGCTACGCCCAGGTCGGCGGGCGGCGCGACATTGCAGGAATCTGGCGCTGCTCGGGGGGGCAATGGATGGGGTAAGAGCGCAAGCGTTCAAAGCCGTCGATAATTGCCCCACGATTGAATTTGGTATCGGGCGCCCCAGCTAATGCGCCTGAGCCACTCGTTTTGACAAGAGGAGTTAGACCATGAGTGATACCCAGCAGCGCATCGATGAGATCGTCAAATCCAGCGACGTCGTGCTCTTCATGAAGGGCACCGCGCAGTTCCCCATGTGCGGATTCTCCGGCCGGGCCATTCAGGTATTGAAAGCTTGTGGCGTCAGCAAGCCGGCTACGGTCAACGTTCTGGAAGACGAAGAAATCCGCAACGGCATCAAGGAATACAGCAACTGGCCGACCATTCCGCAGTTGTATGTCAAGGGCGAGTTCGTCGGCGGATCGGACATCATGATGGAGATGTACCAGAACGGTGAACTCCAGCAAATGCTGGGTACCAACGCCAGCTAAACCAGGATCGGGGCGGCCGCGGAGTTTGGCAGGGCTTCGCAAGCGCCCCTGTTAGCCTCGCCTTTTAGCTCGGCTTTTTTTAGCGCGCCTTGGTTGAGCGCCACGTCAGTTCACCGGGTGTAGCCCGTGCAAGCCCCGGCATTGACGCCGCCCTTGCATTCGCGCTGTAGCCTGGCCGTTCGCTCTGCGACGGTTTCAGCCGACCCCGGTATCACCTGGATGCCAGCTTTCCCTGTTTTTGCGGCTCCTACTGCTTTTGTGGCTTTTGGGGCCTTCGGGGCCTTCTCAGTTGCAGACTTGGCCTTGGTTTTTTTGGCCGTCTTGCCCTTGCCGGGCTTCTCGGTCGCGGCGCCTTGGCCGGCGACGCGACCCGGCTCTTGAGCCATGAGGGTTCCGGCAGAAACGGCGGCTGCGCAACCCAGCCATGCTATCAATCCCACAATTCGGCATATCCGCAGGTACTTGCTCATAGCTGCCCGTCACGTTACTTTTACTAGGCTGGTCTACTGCAGCTTGGGGTCCCCGTAGAGTTCGTCCTCAGGCGGTGAGTCGCTGGGCATTCGAAAGCTTTCGCTGGCCCACGCGCCGAGGTCGACATTCTTGCAGCGCTCGCTGCAAAAAGGTCTGAACAGGTTACTCGAGTGATAGACGCTTTTGCCGCCGCAGGTCGGACAGGTGACAATCTTTGCACCTTCGGGAATACGGGAAGTCATACGAAACGCGCGAGTGTCAACGGGTCATGAACACAGTGTCAGTTCAAACTCGGCATCAGAAGTGCTCGGGTGCAGCCGATCGTCCCCGCCATGGCGCATGAGACGCACTGAAACCATCAAGCGGTTGCCACTGATTTCGGGAATGTATCCCGTCGCGGGATCGATCAGCAAGCGCAGCAGCTGGAATGTTCGCCCTTGCGGGAGCGATTGCTGGTAAACCCCGCCAGAAGCCAGAACCTTTTGCGGCATGCCTGAATCCCGCAGCAGCTTCAGGAGCATCGTGATCGACTCCGCCAGCGGGACCAGGGTGGCGATCCAGCGCGCCAGGTCCTCGTGGCGCTTTTGGGGCGCCGCGTGTTGCCATGCGAAATAGGCGGGCAAGTCGAATTCGCAGGTACCGCCTGGAATACCAACCCGGCTGCGGATTGCCATCAACCAGTCGTTTTCCGTGAGGGATTGCCCGGCCTTTCCAGGCAGACCATTGAGCGCGGCAAAACACGCATCCAGCTGAGCGGTGACTTCGTCCAGCACCACTTCTGAAATGGCAGGGTTTCCGCGGTAGCCGTTGAGGACGTGCTTCTGCTTTTCCAGATCCTTCAGCACGTCGGTCTTGAGATCAGCGCGCGCGGCCACGTCCATGATCTCGAAGATGGTCGTGATCGCGAAGTGGTGGTCGGTCGGCAGTTCGCGCTGCACGAGTTCGCCCAATCGGCGAAACAAGTGCTCGAGGCGAAGGTAGGTGCGTATGCGTTCGTTGAAGGGATACTCGTAAAGGATCACAGCGGTATCTTTATCGGCTTTGGACGCAATGACAGAGGCGAGACGCCCATCTGGTTTGCATCATAGCCCGAAGCGCGAAGCCGCTCGATCCACCAGAACTTCCAGCGCTTCAAGAGAAATGCCGTCGTTGAAGAGGCAAACGTCCGCCGACGCCAGCCGCGCCGAACGGCTGGCCTGCCCCGCCATCACGGCGCGCGTCGTCTCGTCGGTCCAGCCGCTACGTGCCCTCACCCGCTCCAGCTGGACGGATTCACGGCAATCCACCACCACCACGTGATCCAGCCGGGCCCGCCAGCGCATGGACTCGACCAGCAGCGGGACATCGAAGACGATGCAGCGCGCGCCCTGCGCTTGGGCCCGCAGCGTTGCGGCCGAGGTTTCGGCGCTGACGAGAGGATGAATAATGTTCTCGAGCCGCTGCCTTGCTGCTGCGTCCGCAAAAACAAGCTCACGCAGTGCTGCACGATTGAGCGCGAGGTCCGCACCGAAGACGCCCCCGCCGAATGCTTCACGAATGGGCTGCAGCGCGGGGCCGCCTGGCAGCGTCACGCTGCGGGAAATGGCATCGGCGTCGATCACCACCGCGCCCCGTGCGGTCAGAAATGCCGCGACCGTGCTTTTCCCGCTCCCGATCCCCCCGGTCAGGCCAACTCGGCGGGCTCTCGCGGGGGTCATCGGTTCAGAGGCCAACGGTACGCAAAATCGTTTGAGGGCCAGCAATCATCGCCGTGAGACCGGCTCCGGCCAGAAACGGTCCAAAGGGGACATAGCCGCCCTCACGAAGCCGGCTCGTCAGTTTCATGGCAATACCCACGACCGATCCGATGACGGAAGCCATCAGGATGATGGGCACCAGTCCCGTCCATCCGAACCACGCACCAAGTGCCGCATACAGCTTGAAGTCGCCATAACCCATGCCCTCTTTGCCCGTCAGGAGGCGAAAGGCCCAATAGACGAGCCACAGCGAGAGGTAGCCGCCGACCGCACCCCAGAGCGAGGCGCCCAGCGACACGCCGCTGTTCCAGCCGAGCGCCGCAACGATGAGACCGGCCCAGAGCAAGGGCAGCGTGATGTCGTCGGGTAAAAGCGTCGTGTCCCAGTCGATGGCCGCCAGCGCAACCAGCGCAGCCGAAAACCCGCACCACGCGAGGCCGGCCGGACCGACTCCCCAGCGCGCCGCACATACCGCAAACAGCGCGCCCGTGGCCACCTCGACGGCCGGGTATCGCAGCCCGATGGCAGCCTTGCACGATGAGCATTTCCCGCGCAACAGCAGATAGCTGATGACGGGGACGTTCTCGTACCAGGTGATGGAGTGACCACACGAGGGGCACCTGGACCTTGGCACAACCAGATTGAAGGTATCCCCGGCAGGCTCAGCCGAAGGGGCGCCTTCGGCGAGCATGGCGGCGCATTCCGCTGTCCACTCGCGCTCCATCATTTTGGGGAGCCTGTGAATCACTACGTTAAGAAAGCTGCCCACCAGCAAACCGAACAGCCCCATCAGGGCGATGCCCGCCCCGCCTGCCAGCAAATCCTCAGGCATCAGACAACCTGGCCCAGCTTGAAAATCGGCAGGTACATCGACACCACGATGCCGCCGATGAGTGATCCCAGAAAGACGATGATGATCGGCTCCATCAGGCTGGCCAGACCCGCCACCATCTCATCGACTTCAGCTTCGTAAAAATCGGCCGCCTTGCCGAGCATGTGGTCGACCGAGCCCGACTCTTCTCCGATGGCGCACATTTGCAGCACCATGGTCGGGAACAGGTTGGCACTGCCCATGGCCGCGGTGAGGCTGGTGCCGGAAGACACCTCTTGCTGGATCTTTTCGGTCGCGTCGGCATACAGGGAGTTCCCTGACGCTCCGCCGACCGAGTCGAGCGCCTCGACGAGGGGAACGCCAGCCGCGAACATGGTGGAGAGCGTGCGCGTCCAGCGTGCAATGCATGATTTTTCGATGAGCGGTCCGAACACGGGAACCTTGAGCAGCAGCCGGTCCATGAACTTCTGCACCTTTTCATTGCGTTGCCAGGCCTGCATGAAGAAATAGATGCTGCCGCCAATGCCGCCAAAAATGAGCCACCAGTAAGCCACGAAAAACTCGCTCACCGCAATGACGAACAGCGTGGGAGCGGGAAGATCGGCCCCGAAGGAGGAAAAGACGCTCTTGAACGCGGGAATCACGAAGATCATGATCACGGCAACCACGACAAACGCGACCACCACCACGGAGATCGGGTACATCAGCGCGGACTTGATCTTCGACTTGATGGCCTCGGTCTTTTCCATATAGACGGCCAGGCGGTCCAGCAGCGCCTCCAGGATACCGGCGGCTTCACCAGCCTCGACCAGATTGCAGTACAGCGCATTGAACTGCATCGGGTACTTGCGAAAAGCCGCGCTCAGTGACGTACCGGTCTCGACATCCAGTCGGATGTCGTTCAGCAGCTTGGTGACGCTGGCGTTGGCATTGCCCCGGCCGACAATGTCGAACGACTGGAGCAGGGGCACGCCCGCTTTCATCATGGTGGCGAGCTGCCGCGTGAAGATGGCGATGTCCTTGGGCTTGATCGACTTGCCGGCCCGCATCCGCCGCTTTTTGATCTTGCTGGGCAATACCCCTTGCCGCCGCAGCGCGGCCTTGACCTGATTTTCTCCACCCGCCCGGATCTCGCCGCGCACGGGCCGCCCATTGCGGTCCTTGCCTTCCCACTCGAAGACGAAGTCCTTGATGTCGCGCGGTGAAGCGATCGTTGCCATAGTGCCTTTGTAAATTCAGAGCAGTGTCAAGCCGACTTGAACAGGTTAAGGGGAACGCCCCGAGTGCTACTCATTGGTGCACCCCAGCACCTCTTCCAGGGAGGTGGTGCCCAGTTTGACTTTGTGCAGCCCCGATTGCCTGAGGCTGCGCACACCCTCCCGCTCGGCTTGCTCGGCGATTTCCATGGCGCTGCCATCGCGAAGGATGATCCGCTGGATCTCGTCCGAGATCGGCATTACCTGGTAGATGCCCACGCGACCCTTGTAGCCGTTGTTGCATGCTGCGCAGCCCACCGGCTTGTAGGGCGTCCAGGAACCGTCCACCTCGTCCTCGCGGTAGCCGGCTTCCAGCAGCGTTTCGCGCGGTATGTCGACGGGCGCCTTGCAGCTTGCGCAGAGCCTTCTGGCAAGGCGCTGCGCCGTGATGAGGATGACGCTGGATGCGATGTTGAAAGGTGCGATGCCCATGTTTCGCATGCGCGTCAGGGTCGTCGGTGCGTCGTTCGTGTGCAGGGTCGACAGGACGAGGTGGCCGGTTTGGGCGGCCTTGATCGAAATGTCGGCTGTTTCAAGGTCGCGGATTTCGCCCACCATGATGATGTCGGGGTCCTGCCGGAGAAAGGACTTGAGCGCGACCGAGAAGGTCAGCCCCGCCTTGTCGTTCATGTTGACCTGGTTGACACCCGGCAGGTTGATCTCCGACGGGTCTTCGGCCGTGGAGATATTGACGCCAGGCTTGTTCAGGAGATTCAGGCAGGTGTAGAGCGACACGGTCTTGCCGGACCCGGTGGGTCCGGTCACCAGCACCATGCCGTACGGTCGCTGCACGGCCTTCAAAAGGCGTTCCCGCTCTTCGGGCTCGTAACCCAGCGCGTCGATGCCGAGCTTGGCGCTGCTCGGGTCAAGAATACGGATAACGATCTTCTCGCCGAACAAGGTGGGCAGGGTGCTGACACGAAAGTCAATAACGCGATCGGGTCCTACCTTGAGCTTCATGCGGCCGTCTTGCGGTACGCGCTTCTCGGAGATGTCCATCCGAGAGATGACCTTGATGCGCGATGCGAGCTTGTCCTTGATGGCCACCGGTGGCGACGCTATCTCGCGCAGTTCACCGTCCACACGAAACCGGACGCGGTAGGTGAACTCGTAGGGCTCGAAGTGCAGGTCCGATGCCCGCATGTTGAACGCGTCGAGCAACATCTTGTGCAGGAACTTGACGACCGGCGCGTCCTCGACCTCGGCGGCCCCCGCCTCATTGGTATCCGCATGCGCCGCTTCGACGCTCGATTCGTCGAATTCGAAATCCTCGCCGATGAGGTTGTCCATCGTTTCTGACGTCGACGCAGAAAGGGCTTCCACCAGGCGCGACAGCTTGTCGTATTCGGCAATGATCCAGTCCACGCCCATTTGCGTGGAAAACTTGATTTTTTCGGCGGCTTCCTGGTCGGAAGGGTCGGCCGTCGCCACGATCAGGCGGTTGTTCCGCTTGCTCAAGACGGCAATGCGGTAGGCGGTGCAAATCTTGAGGTCAAGCAGGCCCTTGGGCAGGCGCTGCACATCGATGGCGTCGAGATCCAGCACCGGGGCCGCAAAGGCGGACGACATGATGTGGGCCAGATCTGAAGCCGACACGGCGCCCGAACCCGTCAGCTCGCCGATGAAGCTCGTCCGCGAGGCGCTGGCCTTGCGAAAGATATCTTCGGCGGCCTTCTGGCCCAGCTTTCCAGCTGCCACAAGCGCCCGACCGAGGCCCGGAAGCGCGAGCACTTGAGAATTGCTGGGGGTGTCGACTGCGGCCATGGCTCGAAAGGAACTAAATTGCCATCATCGCCGATGAGCTAGAGGCTGTAAATCAAAAGAGCCCGCAGCCGGGTGAAGTGTTGGGAGAACGCTCAGCACGGGCGCAAATGAAGCAGGTGTCATGTGCCATTGATCGGACGGCCTGCGCCATGGGGGCCAGCGGCAATGTCCAGATATCCGCCCGCCATGAAATCCACGTCGCGGTATTTACACTTTGCCCATGAAACCAACTCCCACTGTGCCGGCCTGGTCGGTCGTATCGCTCATCGCCGCGTGGGGCTTGCTGGCCCTTTCATGGTTTGGCGCGGGCAAGGCCCTCGGTGGAATACTTGACATCCTGATGGTCATCGGCCTGGTGGCGGCTGTACTGGCCGCCGTGTTCCATGCCGAGGTGGTCGCGCACAAGGTGGGCGAACCTTATGGAACCTTGGTGCTCGCCATCGCCGTAACTGCCATCGAGGTCGCGCTGATCGTATCCCTCATGATTGCAGGGGGCGAATCGGCCACAGGGCTGGCGCGGGACACGGTATTTGCGGCCGTGATGATCATCCTCAACGGCATGGTGGGCCTATGCCTGCTGGGCGGGGCGCGCCGGCATGGCGAGCAGACTTTTGGCCTGTACGGCGTCTCCGCTGCCCTGGCCACTCTCGCTGCCATTTCCATTCTGACGATGGTGCTTCCCAACTACACGACGACCACTGCAGGGCCGAGCTACAGCAGCAGCCAGCTGGCATTTATCGCAGTCGTGTCGCTCGTTCTGTATGGGACGTTTGTCCTGGTGCAGACGGTTCGCCATCGCGATTACTTCCTCCCGGTGGCCGCCGTCGACGATGAAGCTGCCCATGCGCCACCGCCCTCGGCGAAGATGGCCGCCACCAGCGCCGCGCTGCTGCTCGGCTGCCTGGGCAGCGTCGTGTTGCTGGCCAAGGCCCTGTCGCCCATACTCGAGTCGACAGTCGCAGGACTGGGTGCGCCCAAGGCCGTGGTCGGGATCGTGATTGCGGCAGTGGTCCTGTTGCCCGAAAGCATTGCGGCCTACCAGGCGGCCCGGGCCAACCGGTTGCAGACCAGCCTCAACCTGGCCCTCGGGTCGGCCCTGGCGAGCATTGGCCTGACGATCCCCGCGGTGGCCCTGGTGTCGCTCATGACGGGATGGTCACTTTCCCTGGGAATCGACGCCAAATCCACCGTTTTGCTGCTGCTGTCCCTGATAGTGGCGTCGATTTCGCTGGGAACCGGGCGCACAACGGTGATGCAAGGCACGGTGCATCTGGTGATCTTTGCCGTGTACCTGTTCACGGCCATCGTCCCCTGAGCGGAAGTTCGGACTACCCCTGGCACCTCGCATGTAGAGGCCCCATGTCAACGGGATTAAAAGCTGTCGTTTAGTCTCGTCGGTGGCCGACACCCGTTGCCCGTTGCCCGTTGCCCGTTGCCCGTTGCCCGTTGCCCGTTGCCCGTTGCCCGTTGCCAATATCCCGCAATTCTGGTCGGGGTGAGAGGATTCGAACCTCCGGCCTCTACGTCCCGAACGTAGCGCTCTACCTGGCTAAGCTACACCCCGAATCGTGCCCGGAGCGGCGGCGCGTCACGCGCGGCGGTCGAGCAACTGAGATGCCAATTTTAGCAAGGAGTCGCGGTAAATATTGTCTGGCAGCAGTGCCAGCGCATCCATGGCGCGCTGAGCTTCGAGGGCGGCGCTTTGACGCGTGGCATCGAGTGCCCCTGTGCGCTGGACAATGGTCACAATGCGGGCCATTTCAGCCGTTCCGCCGGTTTCGATGGCTTCCTGCATGAGCGTACGCTCGGCGTCGTCTGCACGCTGCATGGCGATGATGAGGGGCAGCGTAACCTTGCCTTCGCGCAGGTCGTCGCCGAGATTTTTTCCCATCTCGGCGACGTCGCCGTCGTAGTCGAGCACGTCGTCAATCACCTGAAACGCCGTACCGAGCGCTTGTCCATATTCCGCGCAGGCCGCTTCGACGTCGGGGCCGGAGCCCGCAAGGATTGCAGAAAGCCGTGCACTGGCTTCAAACAGCTTGGCGGTCTTGGAACGAATGACCTTCAGGTATTCGACCTCGGCCAGGTTGGCGTCGTGCATGTTCATGAGCTGCTGGACTTCGCCCTCGGCGATCACGTTGGTCGCTTCGGCCAGGGTCTGCATGATGCGCATGTCGCCGGCGTCGACCATCATCTGGAAGGCGCGCGAATACAGGAAGTCGCCCACCAGCACGCTGGCCGGGTTGCCGAAGGCCTCGTTCGCGGTTGCACGCCCCCTGCGCAGGGTGGACTCGTCGACCACATCGTCGTGGAGCAGCGTTGCCGTGTGGATGAACTCCACCACTGCAGCCAGGTTGAAGCGTTGCTCGCCGGTGTAGCCCAGCGCCCCGCACAGCAACAGCAGCAGCGCGGGACGGAGCCTCTTGCCTCCCGCCGCGACGATGTAGCGGGAAACCTGGCCAATGAGCACGACTTCGGAAGACAGGCGCCTTTCGATCACCAGATCCATCTCCCGCATGTCGGCTGCAATGAGGGCCAAGGCGGCGGCGGTGCTTGAAGAATTGAGAGACAAGGCGGTCCAGAATGAAGTTCGGGCGATTATAGGAAGCGCTGGGTCCGCACCCGTCTGCGGTTGAGCTTGTAGGGGCAGCAGGAGGCCCACTGCAGAGGCGTCTGGACAGCCCAGCCCTCCCGAGCTATAATCGAGGGCTCTGCGGAAATCCATCTGCAGAACTCAATCAAATTTGGGGTCTTACATGTACGCGGTCATAAAAACCGGTGGCAAGCAATACAAAGTTGCTTCCGGTGAAAAAATTAAAGTAGAACAGATTGCTGCGGACGTAGGCCAAGAGATTGTTATCGATCAGGTGTTGGCAGTCGGAAACGGCAGCGATATCAAGGTTGGTACACCCTTGGTGTCCGGCGCAACAGTTACGGTGACAGTGTTGTCACACGGCAGGCACGACAAAGTGCGCATCTTCAAGATGCGCCGTCGCAAGCACTACCAAAAACGCCAAGGGCATCGGCAGAATTTCACCGAGCTGCAAATCGGCGCCATCGCCGGCTAACCGGCACTAGCAGGAGAAACGGAAAATGGCACAGAAAAAAGGCGGCGGCTCTACGCGAAACGGGCGCGATTCGCAGCCCAAGATGCTGGGTGTCAAGAAGTTCGGTGGCGAAGTCATCAACGCAGGCAGTATCATCGTGCGCCAGCGCGGCACCAAATTTCACCCCGGCGTCAATGTCGGAATCGGCAAAGACCACACCTTGTTCGCGCTGGTCGACGGACAGGTTTCCTTTGCCATCAAAGGCGCTTTGAACAAGCACACCGTCAACGTGACCCCAGCCTGAGGCTGATCACTTCGATGGCATCGAAGCCCCGCCTGCCGGGGCTTTTTTGTTCCCGCCTGCCGGGGCTTTTTTGATTCCGTAGGCCTGAACTTGCCGGTATCGCTTGCCGGTATTATTTGAAACCCTGACTGCGCCCTCCTTTGACGGAGTGGCGGAACACCATGAAATTTGTAGACGAAGCGTATATCGACATCTCCGCAGGTGATGGCGGGAGCGGCTGCGTCTCGTTCCGCCACGAGAAATACAAGGAATTCGGCGGCCCGAACGGCGGCGACGGCGGCCGAGGCGGGCACGTTTACGCGGTAGCCGATTCCAACCTCAACACCCTGGTCGACTTTCGCTTTTCTCGCCGGCACGATGCCCGCAATGGCGAGCACGGAAAAGGCTCGGACATGTTCGGCGCCAAGGGCGACGACATCATCCTCAAGATGCCGGTGGGCACGATACTGACCGATGCCGAAACCGGCGAAGTGCTCTACGAGCTGCTGGTGCCGGGCGAGCAGGTGCTGATCGCCAAAGGCGGCGACGGCGGTTTCGGCAACCTGCGCTTCAAGAGTTCGACCAACCGCGCGCCCCGGACGAAAACGCCGGGCTGGCCCGGCGAGCACAAGAGTCTGAAGCTCGAACTCAAGGTGCTGGCCGACGTAGGCCTCCTGGGCATGCCCAACGCCGGAAAGTCCACGCTTATCACCGCGATCTCGAATGCCCGCCCGCGGATTGCAGACTACCCCTTCACCACGCTGCACCCCAATCTGGGTGTTGTGCGCGTGGGGCCCGAGCAAAGCTTCGTCGTGGCCGACCTCCCCGGCCTGATCGAAGGCGCCTCCGAAGGTGCGGGACTCGGCCATCTGTTCCTGCGCCACCTTCAGCGCACGCGTCTGCTTTTGCACGTGGTCGATCTCGCGCCATTCGACGAGGCCACCGATCCGGTTGCGCAAGCCAAGGCCATCGTCGGCGAGCTCAAGAAATACGACCAGTCGCTGTATGAAAAGCCTCGCTGGCTGGTGCTCAACAAGCTCGACATGCTGGACGACGAGAAGCGTGCGAAGGCGGTCAAGGATTTCGTCAAGCGCCTGAAATTCAAAGGTCCCGTCTTTGAAATCTCCGCGCTCACCCGCGAAGGCTGCGAGCCGCTGGTCAAGGCCATCTACCAGCATGTCAAAGCCGCGCAGAAAACGGAACAGCCTCCCGAAGAAATCGATCCACGATTTCCAGACGCCGCCCCGAACCCCGACGCCGGCCAGGCTGACGCCTGAACCGCGCAACACGACACAACAAGCCGTCAGGCAGCCAAACCTCAACACGAATGCAAGCCGAAGCAGCCTCCAGTCCCGTTCTTCTCCAGGCCCGGCGCATCGTCATCAAGGTCGGCTCCAGCCTGGTGACGAACGAAGGCAAAGGCCTGGACGCGGAAGCGATTGGCGACTGGTGCCGTCAACTGGCTCTGCTGGTCGAGGATGGACGCGAGGTCATCATGGTGAGCAGTGGCGCCATCGCTGAAGGCATGAAGCGATTGGGATGGCTGACCCGACCCAAAGGCATTCATGAGTTACAGGCCGCAGCTGCGGTAGGCCAGATGGGCCTGGCCCAGGTCTACGAGTCAAAACTCAGGGAGAACGGCATCGGGAGCGCGCAGGTACTGCTCACCCATGCAGATTTGGCCGACAGGGAGCGCTACCTGAACGCCCGCTCCACACTCCTGACATTGCTGCAGCTCGGCGTCGTGCCTGTCATCAATGAAAATGACACGGTCGTCAACGACGAAATCAAGGTCGGCGACAACGACACGCTCGGCGCGCTCGTGACCAACCTGGTCGAAGCAGATGCGCTGATCATCCTCACCGACCAGAAGGGTCTGTACACCGCTGACCCGAGGAAGGATGCCTCCGCCACCTTCGTGCACGAGGCGCAAGCGGGCGACCCCGCCCTGGAAGCCATGGCCGGCGGCGCCGGTTCCAGCATCGGCAAGGGCGGAATGATCACCAAGATTCTGGCGGCCAAGCGCGCTGCAGGTTCGGGCGCCTCGACCGTCATCGCCTGGGGCCGGGAGCCGGACGCCCTGCTTCGGCTGGTCAAGGGCGAAGCCATCGGTACGCTCCTGATAGCGCCAACCCAAAAGATCCAGGCTCGCAAGCAATGGATGGCCGACCACCTGCAACTGCGTGGCTCGGTGGTCGTGGACGCGGGCGCAGAAACCAAGGTGCGGGACGAAGGCAAAAGCCTTTTGCCGATCGGCATGACGCAGGTTCAGGGCGATTTTTCACGCGGCGACGTCATTGCGGTACGCAATGTCGAAGGCCTGGAGATCGCGCGTGGCCTGGCCAATTACTCGAGCGGCGAAGCCCGGCTTATCTGCCGCAAGACGTCGGCTGAATTTGAGCGCCTGCTCGGCTATACCGCCGAGCCTGAGATGGTCCACAGGACCAATCTCGTGCTGACGCGCTGAACCTTCAGGCCGGTAAAACTGCCGGTATTAACTGCCGGCTTGGGATTTCCGCAACTGCCGGACCATCGAATCGACCGAGATCGGGGAGGCCGCGTTCATGCACCCGCCGGCCTGCGCCAACCTGAGCGAATGCTGGGAAGGGCTGCCCGCGTACAACGACTTCCACTCGGGGCGGGTTGCCAGGACCCAGCGGCCTTCTCCGCTGTAACGGGCGTAGTTCTTGACCTCTCCGGTGCCGCAGCGGATGCCTTCGTAAAAAACATTGCGCGCACCGGAAGGGCTGGTCGCCACGACCACATAGCGCACCACGTTATCTTCCGGGCTAATGCGGATGCTGTCCGGGTCGACACCAAAGACCATCGCCGACGCGACCGACACCGGAAAAATCACCAGCTTGTCGAAGTTGACCGCTGCAGGCGGTGGCGCGTCGATTTCTTTCCAGTCCGGGTTGTCGGTTGCACGCTGGGCACTCACCGCAGTCGACAAAAAGAAAATACAGGCAATTGCCGTGCGGCTAAGGTTCATGGGTTCGTACCGTTGGATCCAGGCTTGCGGTCAGTGGATCCGGCTCAAAAGTGCCCCCGGGTGGGAGCTCGAAGGGAATACCGCCCCGGCCCTGCGGATGCAGGACATCGGAGCGCGCCAGACCGCCGCGCAGAAAACGGTTGCGGTGGTCAGGACGTGGTTCATAGCGCGCGTCGAAGCGCGGCACGTAGCGTGATAACTCGGTCAAGGCCATCTCATAGACACCGCGCTTGAATTCGACCACGACGTCCAGGGGCACCCAGTACTCGTTCCAGCGCCATGCGTCGAACTCAGGGTGATCGGTCGCCCGAAGATTGAGATCCCAGTCGTGTCCAACGAGCTGGAGTAAAAACCAGATCTGCTTTTGGCCCTTGTAGTGGCCACGCGCATCGCGCCTGATGAACCGGTCGGGCACCTCATAGCGCAACCAGTCCCGGGTTCGGGCAAGCACCTGCACATGCTGCGGGAGCAGCCCCACTTCTTCATGCAGTTCCCGAAACATGGCTTGTTCGGGATTTTCCCCGCGGTCTATGCCGCCCTGGGGAAACTGCCAAGAGTGGGTGCGTATACGCTTGCCCCAAAATACCTGACTTTTCTGGTTGAGCAAGATGATGCCGACGTTGGGCCTGAAGCCATCCCGGTCGAGCATAATCAAACCTCAATTTTTTTAACTGAGTCCATTATGCACAGCGAAGGCCCAAGCGCCAAGCGCGCCACCGGACTGCAGTGGCTCACCCGGATACCAGGCCCGCATGAAAGCTTCCCAGTTCTTCATTTCGACACTCAAGGAAGCGCCCGCCGACGCTGAGATCGTCAGCCACCAGCTCATGATGCGCGCGGGGATGATCAAAAAACTCGGCGCCGGCATCTACAACTACATGCCCATGGGCCTGCGGGTCATCCGCAAGGTCGAGGCCATCGTCCGGGAAGAAATGAACCGGGCTGGTGCCATCGAGCTCACGATGCCGGTCATTCAGCCGGCCGAACTCTGGCAGGAAACGGGCCGCTTCGAAAAAATGGGGCCGGAATTGCTGCGCATCCAGGACCGGCACGGGCGCGACTTCGTGGTCCAGCCGACCAGCGAAGAAGTCATCACGGACGTGATGAGGCAAGACATCCGCAGCTACAAACAGCTGCCGAAAAATCTTTATCAGATTCAGACGAAGTTCCGGGACGAGCGACGCCCCCGGTTCGGGTTGATGCGCGGCCGTGAATTCATCATGAAGGACGCCTATAGCTTCGATCGCGACCAGACGGCAGCCAAAGCCAGCTACCAGACCATGGCCAGCGCATACCGCCGGATCTTTGACCGCTTCGGTCTGCGCTATCGGGCCGTCGCCGCGGACAGCGGCGCCATTGGCGGCGACCTCAGCGAAGAGTTTCAGGTAATTGCCGCCACCGGCGAAGACGCCATCGTGTATTGCCCCGACAGCGATTACGCAGCAAACATGGAAAAGGCCGAGGCCTTGCCGCCACAGGCAAGCCGCGAAGCCGCAACCCTGGCGCTGACCAAGACGGCCACGCCCGGCAAGAGCACCTGCGCCGATGTGGCGCAATTTCTGGGCTTGCCGCTGGAGCAGACCGTGAAGTCGCTGGTGCTTGCCTGCGACCAGGCCGCAGCGGGCGAGCCCGCGAAAACCACCGTGTGGCTGCTGCTGCTGCGGGGCGACCATGACATGAATGAAGTCAAGGTCGGAAAAGTCAGCGGCCTGGAAGGCTTCCGGTTTGCCACCACGCAGGAAATCGAGGACCACTTCGGCTGCAAGCCCGGCTACCTCGGCCCCTTGAACCTGAAACAACCGGTTTGCCTGCTGGTGGACCGCGAAGTGGCGGCCATGCACGACTGGGTATGTGGCGCCAATGATGAAGGCTTTCACTTCACGGGCGTCAATTGGGGCCGCGATCTGCCCGAGCCGGCGCACGTCGCCGATATTCGCAATGTTGTCGCGGGTGATGCTTCACCCGACGGAAAAGGAACGCTCGCCATCGAACGCGGTATTGAGGTCGGGCATGTGTTCTACCTGGGCACCAAGTACAGCCGCGCCATGAATGCGACGTTTCTGGGCGAAGACGGAAAACCGCAGTTTCTCGAAATGGGTTGCTATGGCATTGGCATTACCCGCTTGCCCGCGGCAGCCATCGAGCAAAACCATGACGAGCGCGGCATCATCTGGCCCGATTCCATTGCGCCATTCACCGTTGTGCTTTGCGCGATCAATCCTGAGCGCTTTCCGGCCGTCCGTGACGCGGCCGAAGCGCTGTACGCCCAATTGATGGGCGCCGGTATCGACGTGATTTACGACGACCGCGGCGAGCGCCCGGGTGCCATGTTCGCCGACTGGGAACTCATCGGTGTGCCGCACCGGGTGACGCTCGGTGATCGCGGGCTCAAGGAAGGTGAACTGGAATACCAGCACCGACGCGATAGCGCCTCCACCAAGGTCCCGGTATCGGGCGCGCTTCGCTTTATTCAAGACCAGTTGTCCAAAGCCGCCACCTGATCGGCCCGTTGGCGCAGCGATGCGAATGATTTCTGAACGGGACATCAGTGTGACGTCAAGGCGTGGCAGCCTTGCCCGCCTCTCACGCCTTTTCGCGGCAGGTCTGTCCATCGGGTGGAGCTCGTCAGGCAATGCAGGGGCGCAACTGGAAGAGCCCCTGATGGACTCCGTGAAGAACGCCTTGACCGCGGCCGTGCACAACGCCGCGCCGCCCGTGCCCGAGTTTTCCTCCACAGAACACCGTCTGGCTTACCTGAGGTGGCTGGCTGCCATGAGCGAACGCCTCAAGCGCCGGATACCGGAATGGCAAGACCGCAAAGAACTCCTGCAGACCATCTGGTACGAGAGCAAGCGAGCGGGCCTGGAGGTTTCGCTGGTGATGGGGTTGATCCAGGTGGAGAGCAACTACCGCAAGTTTGCGGTGAGCCCTGTAGGCGCGCGGGGCTACATGCAGGTAATGCCTTTCTGGACGCGCGTGATCGGCGATGGCGACGCCAGCAAGCTTTTTCACATGCAGACCAACCTGAGGTTCGGATGCGTCATCCTTCGGCACTATCTGGACCGCGAGCGGGGTGACCTCTTCCTCGGCCTGGGCAGATACAACGGCTCGCGCGGCCGGGCGCCGTATCCTGACGCCGTACTGGGTGCCAGCAAGACCTGGCAGTTCACGGCCTGACTGCATCAGCCGTCAGGTACTCATCTGACGGTCGACGGATAAGATGATCCGTTTGCACGGAACCGCTTTCATCGCCGTCACCGCTATCACCGCTATCACCGCTGTCACTGCCGTCACCCTGTCCGTGCGCTCATGCCGAGTCCGTCTGCCTTCCTGATCACCCTCGTGATGACCAGCGTTCTTCTGGGCGGCTGTGACGGTTCAAGCCCGAGCGCAGCTGGCCGCAGCAGCGAGCTTGCAGAAGATGTGGCCATGGAGCAGTTCGAAGGCACCTGGCTGCGTGAATATGGCGAAGGCACTATCCATGCGCGCCGCATTCTTGTGCTTGAGCCCGACAACTCCTTTGTCGAGCTGGTTCGCGTCACCGATGGCAAAGGACAGGTGAGCGAGCAGCGTCACGAAGGCACCTGGCTTTTTGACGGTACCAATCTCAAGCGCAAATACACGCTGATGAATGGCAAAGCCCCCTCAAGACTCAACCTGCCGTTCGCGACCTTCCAGGTGAAATTCGAATCCCGAAACGAATTTGTCGGTGTGGACCACATCCACCGAAACGAGGTGCGTTACAAGCGGATGTCGCGGGGCACCCTGCCCTGATTCAGGATGGGGCGGCTGAAGCAGCCCTCTCCGTCTCGAACCAGTCCAATACGGGCAAGGTGCCGGGCAGGACTGGCGCAACAGTGACCGGAAGTTCTTGCCATGCCGAGGACTGGCCTTCGCGCATGCTCAATTCGCCCTGCCACTGCCGCACTTTGCAAAAGTGCAGTCGCACGAGCGCATGCGGATAGTCGACCTGCTGAATTTTCCAGTGTTCGACTGCGCCGATCATGACACCGATTTCCTCCTGGAGTTCACGTCGCAATGCCTGCTCGACGGTCTCGCCGGCTTCAAGCTTGCCGCCCGGAAATTCCCAGTAGCCTTCATAAACCTTGCCTTGAGGCCGCGACGTCAACAAAAATTTCCCATCGGGTCGCAACAAGATACCGACGGCCACATCGACCACACCCCGCTCTGCGCCTCCGGCGCGTGGACGGTCGGCATTGGCGACGAGCACGGGCAATTCACTCATGCCGTGCCGAAAGTGTGCTGTCCGGCGTAGTCCCTGGCAAATTGATAGGCCACGCGACCACTGCGCGAGCCTCGTTCCAGCGCCCACACCAGCGATGCGGGCCGGGCCGCCTCGATCGCCTGCGCAGGCACGCCAAACGATGACAGCCACTGCGCCACGATCGTGAGGTATTCGTCCTGGCTGAAAGGGTAGAAGCTGACCCAGAGGCCAAAGCGTTCCGAGAGCGAAATTTTTTCCTCGACCACCTCGCCGGGATGCACTTCGCCATCGTCGGTATGGGTATACGTGAGGTTTTCCGTCATGTATTCCGGAAGCAGATGCCGTCGGTTGCTGGTCGCGTAGATCAACACATTGGGTGTTGCGGCAGCAATCGAGCCGTCGAGCAAGGACTTGAGTGCCTTGTAGCCGGACTCGCCCTCTTCAAAGCTGAGGTCGTCGCAAAATATGATGAATTTTTCGGGCAGGCCGAACACCACGTCGACGATGTCGGGAAGGTCGATCAGGTCAGCCTTGTCGACCTCTATCAGGCGCAAGCCCTGCCCCGAATAGGCGTTCAGGCAGGCCTTGATGAGAGACGACTTGCCGGTGCCGCGCGAACCGGTCAACAGTACATTGTTGGCGGGCTTTCCCGCAACAAATTGCTCGGTGTTGCGGCGGATTTTTTCCTTCTGGTCGTCGATTTCACGAAGATCGTCCAGAGACAGGGTCGCCAAATGCAAGACCGGCTCCAGCGCTCCATGGCCGCTACTGCGCTTGCGGTACCGATAGGCCACCGAGGCGCTCCAGTCAGGCGCCGTGAGCGGTTGCGGGAGAACGGATTCGATGCGTGTTACCAGGGACTCCACGCGCGCCATGAGGCGTTCAACAGATTCGTTCAGCACGCCATCAGCTCCGGTAGTCGGCGTTGATCTTGACGTAGTCGTACGACAGGTCGCAGGTCCATACGGTGTCGCTCGCCGGGCCACGGCCCAGAACGACGCGCACCGTGATTTCGCTCTGCTTCATGACGCGCTGCCCGTCGGCTTCAACGTAAGCCGTATGCCGCCCGCCATTCTTGGCAACCAGCACATCGTCGAGATACAGATCGATCAGGGTCTGCTCAAGACCAGCAATACCCGCGTAACCGACCGCAGCCAGGATACGGCCCAGGTTGGGGTCGCTGGCAAAAAACGCCGTCTTCACCAGGGGTGAGTGCGCAATGGCGTAGGCGATCTGGCGGCACTCCGCCCCATCGCGCCCGCCTTCAACGGCGATGGTGATGAATTTGGTGGCGCCTTCGCCATCGCGCACGATCGCCTGCGCCAGTCGCCTTGCGACATCGAGCATGGCCTGGCAAAGGGCCTTGCCCTCGGCGCTTTCAAGCGACACGATGGGCGCATGCGCTGCCGCGTTGGTCGCGACCACCACGAAGGAGTCATTGGTCGATGTGTCGCCATCGACCGTGACACGGTTGAACGAGCCTTCGGCCAGGTACAGCGCGAGCTGCGCCATCACGTCCTGCGAAACCACGGCATCCGTGGCCATGAATCCCAGCATTGTTGCCATGTTCGGCCGGATCATGCCGGCGCCCTTGCTGATGCCGGTGACCGTTACGCTGGCGCCGCCGATGACGACACGTGTCGAGAAAGCCTTGGCGACGGTGTCGGTCGTCATGATGGCTTCGGCGGCGCGGGGCCAGTTGTCGGCTTTCGCGTCCGCAAGGGCCGCAGGCAATCCGGCGGCGATCCTGTCGTTCGGCAGCGGCTCCATGATGACACCGGTCGAAAACGGCAGTATCTGCTCGGGGGCGAGGTTCAACTCGCGCGCCAGCGCGATGCACGAAGCGCGGGCTCGCATCAAGCCATCAGCGCCGGTGCCCGCATTGGCGTTGCCGGTATTGATGACCATGGCGCGTATGCCGCCCATCTGCGCGGGCATGGCCAGGTGTTCCCGGCACACCTGCACTGGCGCGGCGCAAAAGCGGTTCTGCGTGAATACCGCGCCAATCGACGCGCCCTCGTCGAGCAGCATCACGGCCAGGTCCTTGCGTCCTGCTTTGCGAATGCCCGCCTCGGCAATGCCCCAGCGAACGCCAGGGACGGGAAAGAGTTCAGCAGCAGGTGTGGCGACCAGGTTGACAGGCATCAGGCGCTCCAGAGGGGAAAAACATCGGGCAGCGCGAGCTCACCCGAAAGGGAAAGATCGCTCAGCTCAGCTTGCCGTGGCATAGCTTGAACTTCTTGCCGGAACCACAAGGACAAGGATCGTTGCGTCCTACGCGGGCTTCCGAGCTCGACCTGGCTTGCGGCACGCGGGTGCGTGCGGTCGACTCGTCCAGGCTGGTCTCGACTTCGCCCGTCTCGGTCGGTCCGCTGTAGGTCACGTTGGCGATGTTTTCCGCGCGGCTTTCCATTTCCTCGGCGGCAAGCCCCAGCTGCTCCCTTGACTGGACCTTGACGGTCATGAGCACTTTGGTGACTTCGTTCTTGACGCTGTCGAGAAGTTGCCCGAAGAGCTCGAAGGCCTCGCGCTTGTACTCCTGCTTCGGCTGCTTTTGTGCATAGCCGCGCAAGTGAATGCCCTGGCGCAAATAGTCCAGCGCGCTGAGGTGCTCGCGCCAATGGGTATCGATACTTTGCAGCAAGACCATGCGCTCGAACTGCACGAAATTCTCTTCGCCGATGGCGTCCACCTTGGACGCAAACGCGCTGTTGGCGGCAGAAAGCACTTTTTCCAGCACGTCCTCATCGGTGATGGCGGACGCTTCCGAGACTTGCTGCTGCAGCGCCATGTCCAGTTGCCATTCCTCGCGCAACACCCGCTCAAAGCCGGCAATGTCCCATTGTTCCTCGACGCTTTCGGCCGGTACATACTGGCGCGTGAGATCCGTAAAGCAACCCTCGCGCAGCGAGGCAATCTGGCTCTGCAGGCTGGATGCGTCCATGATGTCGTTGCGCTGCTGGTAAATGACCTTGCGCTGATCGTTGGCCACATCGTCGTACTCGAGCAACTGCTTGCGCATGTCGAAGTTGCGGGCTTCGACCTTGCGCTGCGCAGACTCGATACTCCGCGTGACGATGCCGGCCTCGATGGCTTCACCATCGGGCATCTTCAGGCGTTCCATGATCGCCTTGACACGATCGCCCGCGAAAATCCGCATGAGCGGGTCGTCCAGGCTCAGGTAGAAGCGGGACGATCCAGGATCGCCTTGGCGTCCCGAGCGTCCGCGCAACTGGTTGTCGATGCGGCGCGACTCGTGCCGCTCGGTTGCAATGATCCGCAGGCCGCCAAGGGACTTCACCAACTCATGGTCCTGGGTCCATTGAGCGCGAAGCCGTGCGACCTCCGCTTCTTTCGCGGACGCGTCGAGTTCTTCGTTGGCTTCAACTGCTTCGATGAGCTTTTCGACGTTGCCGCCCAAGACGATGTCCGTTCCACGCCCTGCCATGTTGGTGGCGATGGTGATCATCTTCGGCCGGCCGGCCTGAGCGACGATGTCCGCTTCGCGCGCGTGCTGCTTGGCATTGAGCACCTGATGCGGGAGGTCTTCCTTCAAAAGCAACTGGTCGATGATTTCCGAATTCTCGATAGAGGTGGTTCCGACGAGCACCGGCTGGCCACGCTCGAAGCATTCGCGAATGTCCTTGATCGCTGCCTCGTATTTTTCACGCGTCGTCTTGTAGACGCGGTCCAGTTGGTCATCACGGCGACTTGGCCGGTTCGGCGGAATGACGGTGGTTTCAAGACCGTAGATTTCCTGGAACTCGTAGGCTTCGGTGTCGGCTGTGCCGGTCATGCCCGACAGCTTCTTGTAGAGACGGAAATAGTTCTGGAAGGTAATGGAGGCCAGGGTCTGGTTCTCGGCCTGGATATCGACGCCTTCCTTGGCCTCGACAGCCTGGTGCAGGCCGTCGCTCCAGCGCCGCCCCGACATCAGGCGACCGGTGAACTCGTCGACGATGACAACTTCACCATCCTGCACGACGTAATGCTGGTCGCGGTGGTAGATGTGGTTGGCGCGCAAGGCTGCGTACAGATGGTGAACCAGTGCGATATTCGCCGGGTCGTACAGCGTGGCGCCTTCGGGAATGAGTCCCATGCCGAACAGGATTTTCTCGGCGTTCTCGTGCCCCTGTTCGGTCAGAAACACCTGGTGCGTTTTCTCGTCCAGCGTGAAATCGCCCGGTGTGATGATGCCTTCGCCGGTACGTGGGTCCGCCTCGCCCTCCTGCCGGGTCATGAGGGGGACGACCTGGTTCATCGCCAGGTACATGGTGGTGTGGTCTTCAGCCTGGCCGCTGATGATCAGGGGCGTACGCGCCTCATCGATCAGGATCGAGTCCACCTCGTCCACGATGGCGAAGTTCAGGCCCCGCTGAACGCGGTCCGCCACTTCGTAGACCATGTTGTCCCGAAGGTAGTCGAAGCCGAACTCGTTGTTGGTGCCGTAGGTGATGTCAGAGCGGTAGGCTTCCTGCTTTTCCTCGCGCTGCATGTTCGGCAGATTGATGCCGACACTCAAACCCAGGAAGTTGTAGAGCTTGCCCATCCAGCGGGCATCGCGATTGGCCAGGTAGTCGTTGACGGTCACGACGTGAACACCGCTGCCCGTCAGGGCGTTCAGATAGACAGGCAAGGTCGCCGTAAGCGTCTTGCCCTCGCCGGTCCCCATTTCGGAAATCTTGCCGTTGTGCAAGGCCATGCCGCCCAGCATCTGGACGTCGAAATGGCGCATCTTCATGACGCGCTTGCTGCCTTCACGGACCACGGCGAAGGCTTCGGGCAGCACCGCGTCAAGCGCCTCGCCCGCGGCAACCCGCGCCTTGAATTCCTGCGTCTTGGCCTTCAGTGCCTCGTCGCTCAGCTTCTCATATTCAGGCTCGAGGCGGCTGATGGACTCGACCGTTTTACGATAGGTTTTCAGCAGGCGGTCATTGCGACTGCCGAAGATTTTTGTCAGTATGTTCGAAGCCATAGATGCGGGGCCGCGTTCGATAGCCCTGGAGCTGGCGAAGCGGCCGAAATCCCTTGTGTGAGTACGACTTAGGTGATGGCGTCGTCGCTTAGTTCAACCGTGCCAAACCCTTCATTTTAGCCTGCAGTGGCGAGCTCTTAAGGTCGTGTTGTACGGCCCGGGGCCTGGAGCTTTGCAACACTGCCGGAAATCGGCTGCAATTGGCCCAGGGCGCGGCCGGCATCAAGGAATTTCTGCGGGTCCTGGAAGACGCCACCCACCAGCACTTCGAAATGCAGATGGGGGCCGGTGGACCGTCCGGTGTTGCCGACTTCAGCGATTTTCTGGCCACGCCGGACAATATCGCCTTTTTTGACGAAGACCCTGGACGCATGGGCATACCGCGTCACGAGGTCATTGCCATGATCGACCTCGACCACGTTTCCATAGGCCGGATGGACGTCCTGCGCCACCACCACCCCGCCCGCCGCAGCGCGTATCGTGGTTCCAACATCGGCAGGAAAGTCCAGTCCCGTATGCAGGGCTGAATGTCCGCTCATGGGGTCGATGCGCCAGCCAAACGCCGAGCCGAGTGAGCCGGCAATAACGGGCAGTTGCGTGGGCACCATGCTGAGTTTGATTTTTTGATCGAAGAGCCTGGACTCCAGCACGGTCATCAGGTCGACTCTCTGGTCCGTCAGCTTCTCAAGTTGTCCCAGCGTGAGCTGTAGCTCTTGCATGGTCAGAGAGCGGCCTTCAACGAGTACGCCGCCGCTTCCCGGCATGGCCTTGATGTCCGCCGGATTGAGCCCCGCCAGGCCCGAGACCCGCTCACCCAGGGTTTCAAGCTGCAGGACTTTCGCCTGCATTTCGCCCAGGCGTTTGGCCATGACGTCGAGATTTTCCCGCACATAGCGATCGCGTTGCTCGAACTCGTCCTTGACCACGAACCTGACCAGTGTGCCGATTACGGGCCAGCCTTCGCGCGCGCCCTTGAGAAAAATCCAGTGGTAGATCAACGCGGCGAACAAGGTGAGTGCGAGCAGCGCGGCCAGCGACCACGCCAGCAATTTGCCGCCGCTGAGATAGATGGCCCGGCTCCTCGACAGCCAGGCGTCCGTGATAATCAACTGCACTCGAACTCCTCCACAAGCGATTTCCTCCACAAGCGCTTAGCGCCAGCCTGTATTGAAAGCCGCCAAGCAACCCTACCGAGCGCTAACGTTCAGCGAAGCCATCGAAAGCTCCGCACCTTTGGCGCGACTGAGCGACCTGGTACGCCAGTCTGCGGCCATGCTCGAAGCGGTTCAGGCGGTTTTGCCTGCGGCTATCCGCGCTTCAGTGCAAGCCGGTCCGGTCGACGGCGAAAACTGGTGCCTGCTGGTCAAGGGCAATGCCGCAGCCGCGAAGCTGCGCCAGGTTATGCCGCTTTTGCAGCCCCGACTGGCTCAACAAGGCTGGAAGGTTACCGCAATACGCCTGAAGGTGGTTGCCGACCGGCGCTGAGGCCGCGCTGCGGTTGCGTTGCAGTGGCGTCGGTGAAATTGAAGTGGTGCCGATTATCGGATTCGAACTGATGACCTACCGCTTACAAGGCGGTTGCTCTACCAACTGAGCTAAATCGGCACAAGCGTAGTTTACTTCACTCGCTTGAGGGAAGGCCGCTTGCCGCCGGGTGTTTTTGGCGGTTCGGGGGACTCATCGCTTTGGGACGTAGAGGCCACGCCCGAGTCCGGCACGAGCTGCACCACCCGGGCGTCCGCGCCCGACTCTGAAGTCGAGGCTGACGATGGAAAAGTCGCGAGGTCCGATCCCGTCAGTGAGAGTGCCCGCGACGGGCTGCTGCTGGTCTCGGGTGTGGGCCCGGCGGACGACACCACGGGCGCAGGAAAAGCCATTCCCTGGCCGTTCTCGCGAGCATAGATGGCGATGACCCGGGCGACGGGAACAATGATCTCCCGCGCCGTGCCGGCAAACCGCGCCTTGAACTCGATGAACTCGTTGCCGAGCTTGAGGGAGCTGGTCGCGTCGAAACTGATGTTCAGGACAATCTCGTTGTTCTTCACATACTCACGGGGAACCTGGACCGAGTCGTCGACCATGACCGCAACGTAGGGCGTCAGGCCATTGTCCGTACACCAGTCGTAGAGCGCCCTGATGAGATAAGGCCGTGTCGACGTCGAGTCCAGCGCATTCATGAATTCACCCACAGCTTGAAGAATCCGGCAATTACTTGCGCATGACCTTTTCAGAAGGAGTCAGCGCTTCGATATACGCAGGCCGCGAGAAGATGCGCTCTGCGTATTTCAGGAGCGGCGCCGCATTCTTGGACAGGTCGATCCCATAGTAGTCCAGACGCCAAAGCAGAGGTGCAATCGCCACGTCCAGCATCGAGAAGCTGTCACCCAGCATGAACTTGTTCTTCAGGAAGACAGGAGCGAGCTGGGTCAACCGGTCACGGATATGCGCCCTGGCTTTTTCCAGCGCCTTATCGTTGCCTTTCGATGCGCGCGACTCCAGGGTGTTCACGTGCACGAACAGTTCTTTTTCGAAGTTGAGCAAGAACAGGCGGACACGTGCGCGGTCGACAGGATCGCCAGGCATCAGTTGCGGATGTGGGAACCGCTCATCGATGTACTCGTTGATGATGTTCGACTCATACAGGATCAGATCTCGTTCCACGAGGATCGGAACCTGGCCGTAGGGATTCATCACATTAATGTCTTCCGGCTTGTTGTACAGGTCTACGTCGCGGATCTCGAAGTCCATGCCCTTTTCAAACAATACGAAGCGGCAGCGGTGGGAAAAGGGGCAGGTCGTGCCTGAATAAAGGACCATCATGACGCAGAACTCCTAGAAACAAAGGAGTGGCCACTTCAAGGTTGAACCCTTGAACCAGCCACTCCAGAAGGCGCCGGGACAGATGCCCGGCAAAAGATTATTTGACGTTTTTCCAGAACGAAGCGTTCAGACGCCACGCAATGAAAGTGAAGAAGCCCAGGAAGATCAACACCCAGACGCCGATGCGCACGCGGGTGTTCTGGATTGGCTCGCTCATCCACTGAAGGTAGCCCACCAGATCAGCCATCGCCTGGTCGTACTGCAGCGGCGTCATGGTGCCGGGCGTCAGCTGCTTCCAGCCCTTGAAGACCTGGATGTCGTGACCATGGCTCTTCTCGACTTCGAAGACCGGCTCGCGGGCGCCCTGGAGTTCCCACAGCACATGGGGCATACCTACGTTGGGAAAAGCCAGGTTGTTCCAGCCGGTGGCCTTGGTCTCGTCGCGGTAGTAGGTTCGCAGGTAGGTGTAGAGGTAGTCCGCGCCACTGCCCTGAGCGCCCGAACGTGAACGTGCGATCACGGTCAGGTCGGGTGGGTTGCCACCGAACCATTCCTTGGCCTGCTTGGGATCGATCGCAGCCTTCATGGTCTCGCCGACCTTGTCGGTGGCGAACAGGAGGTTTTCCTTGATCTGGGCTTCGGTCAGGCCGATGTCCTTCAGGCGGTTGTAGCGCATGAAAGCCGCGGAGTGACAGTTCAGGCAGTAGTTGACGAAGAGCTTGGCGCCGTTTTGCAGCGCGCCCATGTCGTTCGTCTTGTTGGGCGCTTTGTCCCAGGCAATGCCTTCACTCGCTGCTTGTGCGCCCGTGAACGTAAGTGCTGCCAGCAACGAGAGGACGACGTGTGTAATTTTCTTCATTTTTTATTGCACTCCGGCTTAGTGAGCCGCAAAAGTCACGCGGTCAGGCACGCGCTTGAAAGCGCCCAGCCGGCTCCACCATGGCATCAACAGGAAAAATCCGAAGTAAAAGAGCGTGCCAATCTGGGAGACGCGTTCGTTGATGGGCGAAGGCGGGTTGATGCCAAGGTAACCCAGGACCAGGAAATTGATCACGAAGATGCCGTAGAGGTACTTGTGCCAGTCGGGGCGATAGCGGATCGACTTGACTTCGCTATGGTCCAGCCATGGCAGGAAGAACAGGATGATCACGGCGCCGCCCATCACCACCACGCCCCAGAACTTGGCGTCGATCATCAGCATGGCGGCAACAAGCAAGACCGCGCCAATGATGATGGCGGCTTTCAGTGCTGCCGCAACTTTTCCCTTGAGCGCCGTGAAAACCGCCGCGGCAAGCACGCAAGCGACCAGCGCATACATCATTTGCCCCGTGATGGCACGAAGCATGGAGTAGTAAGGCGTGAAGTACCAGACGGGCGCGATGTGCGACGGCGTCTTCAGCGAGTCAGCCGGGATGAAGTTGTTGTACTCAAGGAAGTAACCGCCAGCCTCGGGCGCAAGAAAGATGATCGCCGTGAAGATCATCAGGAAGATGCTCACCGCGAAGATGTCATGCACGGTGTAGTAAGGATGGAAGGGAATCCCATCGAGAGGCTTGCCTGATGCGTCCTTGGTGGCCTTGATCTCGACACCGTCGGGATTGTTGGAGCCCACCTCATGCAACGCGATGATGTGCGCGACCACCAGGCCCAGCAGCACCAGCGGAACCGCAATGACGTGAAACGCGAAGAAGCGGTTCAGCGTGGCGTCTCCCACGACGTAATCGCCGCGAATCAGAAGTGCAAGATCAGGACCGATGAAAGGAATCGCGGCAAACAGGTTGACGATCACCTGTGCGCCCCAGTAGCTCATCTGGCCCCAGGGGAGCAAGTAGCCCATGAACGCCTCGGCCATCAAGGCAAGGAAAATGGCACAGCCAAAAATCCAGATCAGCTCGCGTGGCTTTCGGTAGCTCCCGTAGATCAGCCCACGGAACATGTGCAGGTAGACCACGACGAAAAAGGCACTTGCGCCGGTCGAGTGCATGTAGCGGATAAGCCAGCCCCAAGGGACGTCGCGCATGATGTACTCGACGGAACCGAACGCCAGCGCGGCGTCCGGCTTGTAGTGCATCGTCAGAAAGATGCCGGTAACGATCTGGATCACCAGAACCAGCAGCGCCAGAGAGCCGAACACATACCAGAAGTTGAAATTCTTGGGGGCGTAGTACTCGCCCATGTGCTCGTTGTAAAGCTTGCTAGCCGGGAACCGGTTGTCGACCCAGTTCAGCAGCTTGGCCGTAACCGGTGCATCGGGGGAAACTTCTTTGAATTCAGCCATAACTATTCCTACTCATTGGTGACCCTGCGCGCAGACATATGCGCGCAGAAGTTCTGACAAGCCTCAGGCCTTCTTATCTTCACCGATGAGCAAACGGCTATCGGACAGGTACATGTGGGGAGGCACTTCCAGATTGTCTGGCGCCGGCTTGTTCTTGTAGACGCGGCCGGCCATATCGAAGGTCGAACCGTGGCAGGGGCAAAGAAAACCGCCTTGCCAATCGTCGGGCAGCGAAGGCTGGGCGCCCATCTGGAATTTATCTACCGGGGAGCAGCCGAGATGCGAGCAGATACCCACCGCGACCATCACCTCGGGCTTGATCGAGCGCAGGTCATTGCGCGCGTAGGCCGGCGTCAATTCGCCCGGCTTGCGCTGCGACTTGGGGTCGGCCAGCTGATTGTCGACCTTCGAGAGCGCCGCGATCTGCTCGGGCGTGCGCTTGATGATCCAGACCGGCTTGCCGCGCCACTCGACCGTCAACTTTTCGCCAGGCTTGATGGCCGAGATGTCGACCTCGACGGCCGCACCTGCAGCCTTGGCACGCTCGGATGGCTGAAAAGTGCTGACGAAGGGCACCGCAACGGCGGCGACACCTGCGCCACCTGCGGCGCAGGTCGCTACGATCCAGTTTCTTTTTTGTTTGTCGACGGTGGACGCATCGGTTTCGCCGCCGCCACTCATGCTTGCTTGGGTCATGAAATTCCTTCAAGAACTCGCTTGAAAAACGCTATTTAGATTAACCCGGCATTGTAGCGGAGCGTAATCCCTGACTCCCGAGAGCCGCTCAGAGTGGCTGAACACGCTCATTTCGAACGTGAGTTCCGACATGGGTGCAAACCCGGCTTCAATTTTTTTTCGCGAACTCATCATGGTCGAGCCCCAAGTCGCGTAAGCTGGCGGCTCACAGGAGGATCAAAAAATGGGCATGGTCAAGGAATTCAAGGAATTTGCGATCAAGGGCAACGTCATCGACCTGGCCGTTGGCGTGATCATTGGCGCAGCATTCAGCAAGATCGTCGACTCGTTGGTCAGCGACATCATCATGCCGGTCATTGGCGCCATTTTCGGAAAGCTCGACTTTTCCAGCCTGTTCCTGGTGCTCGGCACTGTGCCGCCGGGGACTGCGATGACGCTGGATGCCTTGAAAAAGGCGGGCGTGCCCGTGCTGGCCTACGGCAGCTTCATTACCGTCTCACTGAATTTCGCGATTCTGGCTTTTGTCATTTTCCTGATGATCAAGCAGATCAATCGGCTCAAGAGAGCAGAGCCACCGGCTGCGCCCATAGTCGTGGCCACGCCGGAAGATGTGGTTCTGTTGCGGGAAATTCGCGACAGCCTGCGTCGCAGCTCCTAAAACCAAGCTCGGCGCTTTCAGCCTGCGAGCCGGCGCGCCATGCCAATGGCCGCCAGCAGGCTGGAGGGGTCAGCCCGGTTCTTGCCCGCGATATCGAACGCGGTCCCGTGGTCGGGACTGGTCCTCAGCAAGGGCAGGCCCAGCGTCACGTTGACGCCCTGCTCCACGCCCAGGTACTTGACCGGAATCAGGCCCTGGTCGTGGTACATGGCCACCACCACATCAAACTCCCCGGCTCGGCGGGCCGTCGATCGGGCACGCATGAACACGGTGTCGGGGGCAAAAGGACCCTCCGCATCAATCCCTGCCTGGCGTGCCGCAAACACCGCCGGAAGGATCACGTCCCTCTCCTCAGTACCGAAGAGGCCGTTTTCTCCCGCATGAGGATTCAGTCCAGCCACAGCAATACGCGGCCGACGGCCCAGCGCCTTGAGGAGGAACTCGTGGGTAATCCGGAGCGTGGCGGATACCTGGCCGAACGTAACGGCTTCGATGGCATCGCGCAGCGAAACGTGAATGCTGACGAGCACTGTCCGCAACTCGTCGTTGGCCAGCATCATGCGGACCGGCATCTGGGCGATGGATTTGCCAACGAAGGCCGCCGCCTCCGCTTGGAGCATCTCCGTATGCCCGGGGAAAGCGCAGAAAGGCTCGCCAGCCGCAGCAAGCGCCTCCTTGTGAATCGGTGCGGTCACCAGGGCGGCCGCCTTCCCTGACAAGGCAAGGCGGCTGGCTGCCACGATGCATTCGGCAGCCGCACGCCCGGCCACCCCACTAACCTGTCCTGGCACCACCTCAGTGGTCAGCGTGCAAGCCTGCATGACCGGGATGCAGCGCGGCGGAACGCTTGCCAGACCCTCCAGCGAAGCGAGTTCAGCCACCGGCGGCAATACTCCACCGAGCTCCCGTGACGCACGTCGCAGGGTCGCCACGTCTCCCATGACGACGCATCGCGCCAGCTCCTGGGGCGCATTGCGAAACGCCTTGACGATGATTTCAGGCCCGATGCCGGCGGGATCCCCCATGGTGATGAGGAAGGGCTTGGCCGCGTCAGGCGTGGGACCGGGTTGCGTTTGCATCCCTGCATTCTGGCCCAGCGGCGTGGACTTCCAGCGGATCAGGCCGGGTTGTCGATGTCGATGAATGTATGCGCCAGGCCAAACTGCGCCGCCACATGGGCTGCCACGGCCGAAGCACCGTAGCGTTCGGATGCGTGGTGTCCGCACGCGATGAACGCCACCCCCGTTTCCCGTGCGTAATGGGCCTGTGGCTCTGAAATCTCACCCGTGATGAAGACGTCGGCACCTGCGGCGATGGCGTCCTCGAAATACCCCTGAGCCCCACCCGTGCACCACGCAACGTGGCGAATCGGCCTGTCCCTTCCAGGTATTGCAATGACGGGCCTGCCCAGTGCAAGCCGCACGCTTTCCGCCAGTGCCTCGCAACTGTCGAAAACCCCACCGTCGCGTCGCTCCCCCATGAAGCCGAGCAGCGCGTCTCCGAAGCGACCATGAGCGCCTTCATGCGCCTTCAGGCCCAGCCTGAGCGCCAGCTGCGCGTTATTGCCGAATTCCGGATGCGCGTCCAAAGGCAGATGGTAGGCAAACAGATTGATGTCGTGCTCGAGCAGCAGCGCAAGTCGCTGCTTCATCCAGCCTGTGACACGCCCATCCTGCCCGCGCCAAAAGAGCCCGTGATGCACAAAAATGGCATCGGCGCCCGCCTCTGCTGCCGCCTCGATCAACGCGAGGCTTGCCGTGACGCCGGACACGATGTGCCGAACCTCGGGTTTGCCTTCGACCTGCAAGCCGTTGGGTCCGTAATCCTTGAAGCTGTCCGGCTGCAGCAAGGTATCGAAAGCAGTGAGCAGTAGCGCGCGTGGGGCGACCGGCAGATGCGCGACAGTCGTCATGGGGTGCCTTTGGGTTGAGTTATCGATGCAACGTGGCCGGCTCGACGTTGGGATGTTCCTCGAGACTGATCAGTCGGAAGATATCGTCGAAGCGGATGAGCAGAACCAGTACAGGCAATACCTCGCACACCTGTAGGCCAATTATCCAACTTGCGGCGCAGTCCCGAAGCCCCGTATGG
This sequence comes from Pseudomonadota bacterium, assembly GCA_040385065.1. Lineage (GTDB taxonomy): Bacteria > Pseudomonadota > Gammaproteobacteria > Burkholderiales > Burkholderiaceae_C > Polaromonas. The sequence continues at coordinate 265,275 of JAZKIC010000021.1, read as the reverse complement.
GCCGCGTATCGAAGTCGACTTTTTGGGGGAGAATTCCCGCTGACGGGAGTTTGCACTTCCCTGCGACCCGTGACCTCACCTTGATTCGAACCTATGCGCAAATTCTGGCTTCTCTTTTCCCAAGCGGTCACGGTGTGCCTGGCGGTTTATTTTGTCGTCCTGACGCTCAAACCCGGCTGGCTTGGCCGATCCGGCTCCGGCGTTGGCGTATCGGTGATTGAAGCTCCCGAAGGAAGCGTTGCGCGGCCGGTCACGGCCGCTGGCAGCTTCAGCGCTGCCGCCAAGGCCGCTTCGTCCGCGGTGGTGAGCATCAACACCAGCAAGGCCGCCGCCAGAAACCCCAACGCCGAAGATCCGTGGTTCCGCTTTTTCTTTGGCGACCAGGGACAGGGGGGCGAGCCGCAGGTCGGACTCGGAAGTGGCGTCATCGTGAGCGCCTCCGGCTATATCCTTACCAACAACCATGTGGTCGAAGGGGCGGATGAAATTGAAGTCAGTTTCAACGACGCGCGCAAGGCCAAGGCCAAGATCATCGGCACCGACCCGGAGACCGATCTGGCCATTCTCAAGGTCGATCTCGACAAATTGCCGGTGATTGTTCTGGGCAATTCTGAAACCATCGAGGTTGGCGATCAGGTTCTGGCCATCGGCAACCCTTTCGGCGTCGGACAGACCGTCACCAGCGGCATCATCAGCGCGCTCGGCCGCAACCAGCTGGGCATCAACACTTTCGAGAACTTTATCCAGACCGATGCCGCCATCAACCCCGGAAACTCGGGCGGCGCCCTGGTAGATACACAGGGGCGGCTGGTCGGCATCAACACGGCCATTTATTCTCGCTCAGGGGGCTCCATGGGGATCGGGTTCGCCATCCCGGTTTCGACGGCACGGCAAGTGCTGGACAGCATCGTCAAGGAAGGGCAGGTAACGCGCGGATGGATAGGCGTCGAGCCGCAGGAACTCAATGCAGAGCTTGCCTCCACGTTCAATATCAAGGCGCGAAGCGGCGTGATCATTACCGGAGTGCTTCAGAACGGGCCAGCCGCTGCGGCCGGTATCCGCCCAGGCGATGTCATCACGGCGGTCGACGGCAAGCCTGTGAAGACGGTCACGGAGCTTCTGACCTCGGTTGCAGCGCTTAAGCCGGGCGTAGCCGCGCCGCTTGCAGTTCAGCGCGGCGAAGCGAGCGTGGCGATTTCGGTGACACCTGGCAAGCGCCAGCGGCCGCGCATTCAGCCCCGGCAGTAGCCCGCTCGGTCCCTCCAGGGCGCAGAGCTCGGCCACAAGGACGAGCTGCTAGAAAGGCTCGTCAGGGTTTGACCGCCACGTCCGTTTCGGCATCGGGCAGCTTGGTCGTCTTGACGAAAAACTGGGCAGCCAGAATGCCCACTTCGTAGAGACCACCCACCACGCCCAAAAGCATGAGCATGGACCCCGCGTCAGGCGGCGTAACCAAAGCCGTCCCTACGGCAGCAATGACCCAGAAGTAGCCGCGGTATTCCCTCAACTGTGCGACGGTGAGCACGCCCATTCTGACCAGCAGAATCACGGCCACCGGAACTTCGAAGGCCAGTCCAAAAGCCAGGAACATGCCAATGACGAAGTTCAGGTACTCCTCGATGTCAGGCGCGGCCGTAATCGATTTGGGCGCAAAGCTCTGGATGAACGTAAATACTTGCCCGAACACGAAGTAGTAGCAGAACGCGACGCCCACGAAGAAAAGCAGCGTGCTGGAAATCACCAGCGGCATGACAAGCTTTTTCTCGTGCGAATAAAGCCCGGGCGCTACAAAAGCCCAGACTTGATACAGCACTACCGGCAGCGCGATCATGAAGGCGGCCATGAAGAGAATCTTGATGGGCACAACGAAGGGCGAGATGACGTTCGTGGCGATCAGGGTCGCACCTTTGGGCAAGGTAGCCACCAGCGGCGCAGCCATCAGATCGTAAAGATGACCCGGCCCGGGGTAAATTGCCAGCACCGCCGCCGCGATGCCGATCGCGATGACGGCGCGAATCATCCGGTCGCGCAACTCCATGAGGTGCTGCACGAAAGGCTGCTCTGTACCGGCGAGTTCGTCGGGCTTGTCGGTGTCGGGGTCGCTCATGAAATTTGTTTACGCGTTCGGGCAGGACTGGCAACGCCAGAACATGCAGTCAGGGATGGAAAAGCAAGCGCTGTGTTGCAGAAGAAGGCGTGCTGTAGCGTTTGCTGCCTGGCGGCGGCGCAACGCTCAGGCATTTCGGCCGGAACCGGACTTGGGCCGAAAGCGCGCCACACGCGCCGCGCCGGAAAGCGCCTTGGTGCGCACGCCCGCGCGCGCCTTGAACCATTGCGGAACGGCCCCCTGTTTAAGTCGCCAGTTCTTCTTGGGATGACGATATTCGGGAAAGCTGATCATTCCGGTGGCCGCCTCGTCGCTCGCAGCCGCGGATGTGGTCTCGGCCCAGGACTTTTCGAAGTCGCTCGCACTGGTGTGAATGGAGCTCTCAACGTCGCGGGCTGCGCCCTCGACCGATTCTTTCATCTTCTTGAGCTCGTCAAGGTCCATAGACCGGTTGACCTCACTCTTGACGTCGGCGACGTAGCGCTGGGCTTTTCCGAGCAACGTGCCTACGGTCCGGGCCACTCGTGGAAGCTTTTCAGGCCCGATCACGATGAGCGCGACCGCACCGATCAGCGCTATTTTGGAAATGCCCAGATCAATCATGTGCTGCGAACGCTGTTAGCGGCCGGTCGATGCGGCTACTGGCAACCGCGATCAGGACTTTTGCCTCGCCTGAACGTCGATGGTGGTTTTGTCTGCCTGCGCGTTGGTCACTTGCGACGGTGGTGTTGCGGCCTCATCAGCCGGCGTCTGACCACCCTCTTTCATGCCGTCCTTGAACCCCTTGACGGCACCGCCGAGGTCACCGCCAATGTTCTTGAGCTTCTTGGTGCCGAACACCATGACCACGATCAGCAGAACTATCAGCCAATGCCAAATTGAAAACGAACCCATGTTTATCTCCTAAAACTGTTCGCCGCGCCAACGCGGCTGCTTCGGACGTTAATGGGTCATTCTAAATGGCTTGGCCGTATGCGAAAGCGCTGAATCACATTGACCATCCGGGCAGTGTTTCAACACGGGCTTACCCTCGCATTCCCGGGGGCGACTTGATCAGCCACGCAACCAGGGGCGGGGGCCTCCCATGACATGAACATGCAGGTGGTGGACTTCCTGCCCACCCTCCTTGCCGGTGTTCGTGACGATCCGGAACCCGCCTTCAGGATAAGGCCCGCAGCCCTGTTCAAGCGCCAACCTGGGCGCAAGGGCCATCATTCGCCCCAGCAGCGCTTCATGCTGAGGACCCACTTGCGCCATCGAAGGGATGTGCTCTTTGGGAACGATCAGAAAGTGGACCGGCGCCCAGGGATTGATGTCGTGAAAAGCAAACAGCTGGTCGTCTTCGAACACCTTGCGGCTGGGAATCTTGCCCGCCGCGATACGGCAAAAGAGGCAGCTTGTCGCGTGGTCGGCCGACTCGCTCATAAAGGCACCACAGCCGTTGCGGGCCGATTCGCGTTGAACCTCATCCAGCCCTTGATGCAGCGGTACAAATACCAGAGCCAGACAATTCCGTAGGCGATCATGCCGGGCAGCAGGAAGAAGAGCCACAGCGGCGACAGCACGACCAGCCACAGCAATGTCCACCAAAACGTTGAGATCATGTAGTTGTGGTGTTCGACGTAAAGCGGGTCCGCTTCGTCGGCACGGCGAAGATAGTTGATGATCAGTGCGACGACGGCAAAAACCCCGCCACTGAACCATGCCAGCGTGTGCAGTCCGTAAAGAACCTGCATGACGAGGCGGTCGCCAGAGGTTTTGTTGTCGGTGTAAGGCAATGGGGATCCGTTCATGGGTAGGTCCGGTAGTGTTGGTTGAAGGTTGCGGCAACGCAATGCAACGCGGCCTCTCCAGCGGCTCTCGTTGCTATTTTGACATTGTGACCATGCATGCGGCCCCACCGCGACCGACTATCCTTGAAAGCCCGACTGTTGGTCGCCGTCGCCTCACCCTCCTACGGCGCGTCACCTGTTCCCCAGCGATTGGCGCATCGTTAGTGGCTCCAGCGAGTCCCTAGCCTCAAAAAGCGCGTAAACACGTGATGACGGGCATCATTGCCCGCCTTCGCGCTGCAGCGCCTTTCGAAGCGCCTTTTCCTCGATGCCGCTGGTGCCTACGCGGCGCTCGAGTTCAGCGACCACGTCAGCGGGCCCGAGGTCGAAATACGACAAGGCGACGAGGCTGTGGAACCACAAGTCAGCCATTTCACCGACGAAGTTGCGCGCCAGGGCTTCGCGCTCCGAAGCTACGCCCGTGCCCGCATGCGCCAAATCCTTGGCGGCCATGACCACCTCGGTGGCCTCTTCGCCGATTTTCTTGAGGAAGGCATCTGGACCTTTGGCCAGCAGGCGAGCCACGTAGCTTTGGTCCGGGTCGCCCCCGTTCGACGCTTTTCGGCTGTCGATTACCTGGCCGAGTTTTTCGAGCGATTCAATGGAAGTGGTCATGACATGTGGAAAAGGCGAACCTGAGGGGCGGCCCTTATTTGTAGATGGATTTGGGGTCTTTGAGAACCGGATCGACTGCCCGCCAGTTCCCCGCCTCGTAGCGATGAAAAAAGCAACTGTGTCGCCCGGTATGGCACGCGATGGAAGGTGCCGCAACGCCGTTTTCGCCAGTACCTTGCCCGAGCTGGGTGACCTTGAGCAGCACCACGTCGTTATCGCAGTCCAGACGGATTTCATGCACGGTCTGCACGTGGCCGGACTCCTCGCCCTTGGGCCACAAGCGACCACGCGAGCGGCTGAAATAAACGGCCCGGCCGAGTTCGGCCGTCTGGCGCAAAGCCTCCCGGTCCATCCAGGCGAACATGAGCACATCGCCCGTACCCACTTCCTGCGCGATAACGGGCACCAAACCTTTTTCGTCCCAACGGACTTCGTCCAACCAATTCATCCGGATATTGTCGGCGATGATGCCTCGCGCGCCGGAAGGCCCGCTTAAAGCCGGACGGGAATTCCGCGGCTGGCCATATGGCGCTTGGCCTGCTCGACCGTGAATTGGCCGTAATGAAAGATGCTTGCCGCCAACACAGCGTCAGCGCGGCCCAGCTGGATGCCGTCGGCCAGATCATCCAGGCTGCCCACGCCGCCTGAGGCGATAACCGGCACATTGACGGCGTCGCTGACCGCCCGGGTCAGCTCCAGGTCGAAGCCAGACTTGGTACCGTCACGGTCCATGCTGGTCAGCAAAATTTCACCGGCACCGCGGCGGGCCATTTCAGTGGCCCAGGCCACCGCATCGAGGCCGGTATTTTTTCTGCCGCCGTGGCTGTAGACATCCCACCCGGCACCCCGGGTGGCCGCCTCGTCGGCCGAACGCCTTTTGGCATCGATCGCGACGACGATGCACTGGGCGCCATAGCGCGAAGATGCATCTTCGATGACCTGAGGATTGGCAAGAGCCGCAGAGTTGAAGCTCGTCTTGTCCGCGCCGGCGTTAAGCAGGCGGCGCACGTCTTCGACCGTGCGCACGCCGCCGCCGACCGTAAGCGGAATGAAAACCTGCGAAGCCACGGCTTCGATGATGTGCAGGATCAGGTCGCGCTCGTCGCTGGTGGCAGTGATGTCGAGAAAGGTGAGTTCATCGGCCCCCTGCTCGTTGTAGCGCGCAGCAATCTCGACCGGATCTCCGGCATCGCGCAACGCTTGAAAGTTGACGCCCTTGACCACCCGGCCGCCAGTGACGTCGAGGCAGGGAATGATGCGTTTGGCGAGCATGGGAAATTTGGTTGGATGGGCGGCGGGTCCGCAAGGACGGCCACGGAAAAAGAAAACGGTGTTTTAGCCGTTGAGTTCGTCAGCGCGTGCCTGGGCCGCCGCAAAATCGAGGTCGCCGCTGTAAATGGAGCGGCCACAAATGACGCCTTCGACACCCTCGTCTTCGACTTCGCAAAGCGCGTCGATGTCGGCCATGTTCGACAGGCCGCCAGAAGCGATCACCGGGATGGTAAGAGCCCGCGCGAGCTTCACGGTGGCTTCTATGTTGATGCCGCTGAGCATTCCGTCCCGGCCAATGTCGGTATAGATGATGGATTCGACGCCGTAGTCTTCGAACTTCTTGGCCAGATCGACAACCTCATGGCCCGTGAGCTTGCTCCAGCCATCTGTTGCCACCTTGCCATCCTTGGCGTCCAGCCCCACGATGATGTGGCCGCCGAAAGCCGTGCAGGCGTCCTGCAGGAAACCCGGGTTCTTGACGGCTGCCGTGCCGATGATCACGTAGCGCAGCCCGGCATCAAGGTAGCGTTCGATGGTGTCCAGGTCACGGATCCCACCGCCGAGCTGCACGTCAATTTCGCTGCCCACCGCCAAAAGAATCTTGCGGATGGCGGCTTCGTTTTTCGGTTTTCCGGCAAACGCGCCATTCAAGTCCACCAGATGCAGCCGCCGTGCGCCTTTTTCCACCCAGCTGCGCGCCATAGCGGCCGGATCTTCGCTGAAGACCGTGGACTGGTCCATGTCGCCCTGTTTAAGACGAACGCAGTGGCCGTCTTTCAAGTCAATCGCGGGGATGAGTAGCATGTTGCAGTAAGGTGAACAGGAAAAGGTTAATGTAAAAGAACAAACTGTCAAAGAGGGCAAGCGATGAGCCGGCGACAAGCGGAGACCCTGCGGCGGGGATGAATGCCGTAGTCAGGGGCTCCAGCGAAGAAAGTTGCGGTACAGGGCCAGTCCGTGCTCCGCGCTCTTTTCCGGGTGAAACTGCGCAGCAAAAATATTATCGCGTGCAACCACCGCAGCAAAAGGCGCGCCATAGTCGGCCTGCCCCGCGTTATGTGCCGCCATCGCCGGGCGGGCATAAAAACTGTGCACAAAGTAAAACCAGGCTCCGTCCGGTATGCCTTCCCACAGTGGATGGGGTTCGACAGGCATGCCTGCGGGGGTCTGAAAAACCCGGTTCCAGCCCATCTGGGGGACTTTGTAGCGGCTGCCATCCGGCTGCAATTGGCCAGCCAGTCGAAACTTGACGACTTCTCCGGGAATAAGCCCCAGGCCCGGTGTGCCGACTGGCTCGGGACCTTCCTCGCTTCGATCGAGCAACATCTGCATTCCAACGCAAACGCCGAAAAGCGGCTTGTTATCGGCCGCGTGCAGCACCGCTGGTAACAGCCCGGACTCTGCGAGCTCGCGCATGCAGTCGGGCATGGCGCCCTGGCCTGGCAGCACCACCCGGTCCGCGTCCATCACGTCCTGAGCGCGGCTGGTGACCACCACGTCGAATCCGCTGCTTCCCGCCACATGGGCTACCGCCTGCGATACCGAGCGCAAGTTACCCATGCCGTAATCGACCACGGCGACTTTTTTTGAGATTGCCATATTGGCGTTTTATCTTGGGGCGGCAGCGCCCAGGGTCAGAACGTTGGGAAGTGTGGGTGGGAGGAAACTGGCAAGGCCAAGCGCTGGCGATGGTTCGCGAATATTGGCAGAAACATTTCGCCTAGAGCGACCCCTTGGTCGAAGGAATGACGCCGGCCATTCTCGGGTCCGCTTCGACGGCCATGCGCAGGGCTCGTGCGAAGGCCTTGAAAACCGTTTCGGCCTGGTGGTGAGCATTTTCTCCGCGAAGGTTGTCAATGTGCAGCGTGACAAACGCATGGTTGACGAAACCCTGGAAAAACTCGTGCATCAGCTGGGTGTCGAATGTTCCGATCATTCCGCTTTTGAAGGGCACGTTCATGACCAACCCGGGGCGCCCTGAAAAATCGATGACCACCCGGCTGAGGGCTTCATCGAGCGGCACATAGGCGTGGCCATAGCGACGCAGGCCCTTCTTGTCGCCGACCGCCTTGGCAACAGCCTGTCCCAAGGTGATGCCGACATCTTCAACCGTGTGATGGCCGTCGATATGCAGGTCGCCGTCCGCCTGCAGGTCGATATCGATCAGGCCGTGGCGTGCAATCTGGTCCAGCATGTGGTCAAAAAAACCAATGCCGGTGGAAAGGCGCGACTGCCCGACGCCATCGAGGTTGATCTTGGCGGTAATGCGCGTTTCGGCGGTATTGCGCGTGATTTCGGCCGTGCGCTCGGTGGCGGCCAGCACGGTCAGGGAGTGGTTCATAGTGAGGTTTTCAAGGCGTCCAGCAGTTGCGTGTTTTCGTCGGCAGTGCCCACGGTCAGTCGCAGGCAGCCGTTCAGCAATGGGTGCATTTTAGAAATGTTTTTGACCAGTACCCGCCGAGCCCTCAGTGCTTCGAACGTTCGGGCAGAGTCAGGAAACCGAACCAGGATCATATTGGCATCGCTGTTCCAGACTTTCAGGCCGAGATCCCTGAGGGCCTTGATCAGCCTTTCCCGTTGCTGCACCAGGTCTGCCGCCTGCGCGGCGAACACTTCCTGGTGTTCGAGCGCAAACAGCGCGCACTCGTAGTTGAGAACGCTGATGTTGTAGGGTGGGCGGACCTTGTCGACTTCTGCGATCAGGGCCGCGGGGCCGATCATGTAACCGAGCCGAACGCCTGCCAGGCCGAACTTGCTGAGGGTGCGCATGAGCAGCACATGGCTGTGGCGTGCGACGCGGTCGATATAGCTTTTGCTTGAAAAAGGCTGGTACGCCTCGTCCATGACGACGATGCCGCCCTGCTCGCCTACACGCTCGACGATTTTTTCAATGACCGCGTCATCCCAGAGGTTGGCGGTGGGATTGTTCGGGTAAGCGAGGTAGACGATCGAAGGCCGATGGGTGGCAATGGCCTGCAGCATCGCGGGCTCGTCCAGTTCGAAGTCTGCCGTCAGCGGGACGCCAACGAACTGGAGGCCCTGCAGCTGCGCGCTCATGGCATACATCACAAAACCGGGAACCGGTGCCAGCACAGCCCCGCCCTCGACATCGAACGCCATGGCCAGAAGGGAAATAAGTTCGTCAGATCCATTGCCCAGCATGATGTCGAAACCGGGCGGCATGCCCGCATAAGCCGCAAGCGCGTGCCGCAGGTCGTTGACGCGGCCGTCCGGATAGCGATTGATCGCCAGCGCGCCCAGCCGCTTGCCCAACTCTTCCTGAAGCTCCACCGGCAGGCGGTGCGGGTTTTCCATGGCGTCGAGCTTGACCATGCCGGCCGAGTCCTGGATGGCATAAGCATGCATCGATTGCACGTCTTGGCGGATCAGGCGCTTGAGCTTGGGGTCGAGCAGCTTGCCGGATGAAATGGCGGCGTTCACGTGGGATTCCTCATGGGTGGGATCGGATCCAGCCGCAGCTCCGCTGCGCGCGCATGGGCCTGCAAGCCTTCGCCGTAGGCGAGTTCGGCAGCGATAGGGCCCAACACCGCCGCGCCGGCCGGACTGACCTCGATCAGGCTGGAGCGCTTTTGAAAGTCATAGACGCCCAGCGGGCTGGAAAATCGCGCGGTGCCACTGGTCGGCAAGACATGGTTGGGGCCGGCGCAGTAGTCGCCCAGGCTCTCGCTGGTGTACGCGCCGAGGAAGATGGCTCCAGCATGCCGGAGGTGCGGCTCCCAGCGTTGCGGCTCGGCACTCGCGACTTCCAGGTGCTCAGGCGCGATCCGGTTGCTGATGGCGCAAGCTTCTTCCATGCTTTTGGTGAGTATGAGCGCTCCGCGGTCATTGAGCGACTTGGCAATGATGGCCGCACGCGGCATCAGGGGCAGCAATCTGTCGATGGCGGCCTGCACCGCGTCAATAAAAGCCGCGTCGGGACTGAGCAGAATGCTCTGCGCCAGCTCATCGTGCTCGGCCTGGCTGAAGAGGTCCATGGCAACCCACTCGGCCGGCGTGCTGCCGTCGGCCAGCACCAGGATTTCTGACGGACCGGCAATCATGTCGATGCCCACGGTGCCAAAGACCCTCCGCTTGGCAGCAGCTACATAGGCATTGCCGGGGCCGGTAATTTTGTCGACTGCAGGAATGGTCTTCGTGCCGTAGGCCAGCGCACCGATGGCCTGCGCACCACCAACCGTGAAGGCGCGGGAAACGCCCGCCACGAAGGCGGCAGCCAGAACCAGCTGATTTTTTTCACCGCGCGGCGTGGGCACAACCATGATGATTTCAGGAACACCCGCCACATGGGCCGGGATCGCATTCATCAGCACCGACGAGGGATACGCGGCCTTGCCGCCGGGAACATAAAGGCCGACGCGGTCCAGCGGCGTCACCTTCTGGCCCAGAAGGGTTCCGTCGGCATCCCGATAGCTCCAACTCTGGCCCGAAGCTTGTTTTTGTGCTTCGTGGTAGCTGCGAACGCGCGCCGCTGCAGCCTCCAGCGCAGCGCGCTGAACTGCGGGAATGGCGTCGAATGCCTGCCTGAGTTCGGCCTGCGTCAGTTCGAGTGCCGCGACCTCATCAACCTGCAAATGGTCAAAGCGTGCCGTGTACTCGAGCACGGCCGCATCGCCGCGCTCGCGCACATCGGCCAGAATGTCCGCAACGCTCTGCTCGATCAGTGCATCCGCCTGCGCCGACCAGTGCAGGCGCGCGGCGAATGCCGCCTCGAATCCGCTCTCGAGTGTGGAAAGTCGCAGCGGCCGCGCCACAAAATTTTCGGGCGTCACCATCTAGGCCTCCACCGCCTCGGACAGCGCATCGATGATGCGGCGTATCGGCGCCCGCTTGAGCTTGAGCGCTGTCTGGTTCACCACCAGCCGCGAGCTGATGTCCATGATTCGCTCGACTTCGACGAGATGGTTGGCCTTGAGGGTGCTTCCGGTGGAGACCAAATCCACGATTGCATCGGCGAGGCCCGTCAGCGGAGCCAGTTCCATGCTGCCGTACAGCTTGATCAGATCGACGTGTACGCCCTTGGCCGCGAAGAAGTCGCGGGCAATCGCGACGTACTTTGTCGCAACCTTCAGCCGTCCGCCCTGGCGTACCGCGGCCGCGTAATCGAAGCCTTCCCGCACGGCCACGCTGATGCGGCACTTCGCAATTTGCAGGTCCAGGGGCTGGTAGAGGCCTTGCGTGCCGGATTCGAGCAGCGTGTCCTTGCCGACCACACCGAGATCAGCGCCGCCGTGCTGAACGTAGGTCGGCACGTCGGTCGCGCGCACCAGCACAACGCGCATGTCAGGCTGGTTGGTGGCAAGAATCAGCTTGCGAGACTTTTCAGGGTCGTCGAGTACTTCGATTCCCGCCGCGCGCAGTAGCGGCAGCGTGTCGTCGAAGATGCGCCCCTTGGACAAGGCGAGCGTGATCACGAGGCGACCCTTTCGATATCGGCGCCCAAGCCCTTCAGCTTGGTTTCCATCTGGTCGTAACCCCGGTCGAGGTGGTAAATGCGGTCGATGACGGTCTCGCCGTCGGCAACGAGTCCCGCAATCACGAGGCTGGCCGATGCGCGCAGATCGGTTGCCATGACGATTGCGCCCGAGAGTCGTTCGACGCCATCGGTCACCGCGACCTTGCCCTCGATCTGGATTTTGGCGCCGAGCCTGACCATCTCGTTGACGTGCATGAAACGGTTTTCGAAGATCGTCTCGGTCACCGTGCTGCTGCCTGAGGCGATGGCGTTGAGCGCCATGAATTGAGCCTGCATATCGGTAGGAAAGCCCGGGTACTCGGTGGTGCGAAAAGATTGCGCCTTCATTCTTCCGCTGGCCTGAACACGAACAGATCCCTCTCCGGGGGTGACCACAGCTCCGGCATCGCGCAGCTTGTCGATCAGGGCGTCGAGGTGATCAGCGCGCGCGTTTTGCAGGACAACGTCGCCTCCGGTGGCGGCCACGGCGCACAGAAAAGTCCCGGCTTCAATGCGGTCAGCGACCACCCGATGAGTGCAGCCGTTCAGTCGCTCGACACCCTGGATGCGTATTCGGCGGGTGCCGTGTCCTTCAATTTTCGCGCCCATCTTGATCAGCATTTCTGCCAGATCGCCGATCTCGGGCTCCTGCGCCGCGTTTTCCAGAATCGTTTCGCCTTCGGCCAGGCACGCAGCCATGAGAAAGTTTTCCGTCCCGGTAACTGTCACCATGTCGGTCGTGATGCGGCATCCTTTGAGCCGTGTGTGGCCTGCCGCGAGCTTGGCCAGCATGTAGCCATGCTCCACCTTGATTTCAGCACCCATGGCCTGCAGGCCCTTGATGTGCTGGTCCACCGGACGCGAACCGATCGCGCAGCCCCCGGGAAGCGACACCGTCGCATGGCCAAAGCGAGCCAGCAGCGGCCCCAGCGCCAGGACCGAAGCGCGCATGGTCTTGACCAGCTCGTAGGGGGCCTCTGGCTTGTCGAGCGCACCGGCGTCGATGCGGACCGTCGAGGGTGAAGCTTGCGTGCGCTCAGCCGACACGCCCATGTTGCGGATGAGCTTGAGCATGGTCGAGACATCCTGCAAGCGCGGAACGTTCTCAAGCAAGACGGGCTCGGCCGTCAGCAGCGCCGCGCAGAGCTCGGGAAGCGCCGCGTTTTTTGCCCCTGATATTTCCACGGTGCCGGAAAGTGTCCGGCCGCCCTTGATGCGTAACTTGTCCATTGTTCTTTTTCAGTTGCCGCTTTGGGCAGCCCATTCGGTTGGAGTGAAAGTCTTCATCGACAAGGCGTGCACTTCGTCGGTTTGCATGCGCCCGCCCAAGGTGGCGTAAACACGCTGATGCCGCTGGATGAGGCGCAAGCCTTCGAACGTCGATGACACCACCGTCGCGTACCAGTGGCGACCGTCGCCAGACAATTCGATGTGCTCGCAGGCGAGCCCCGAGGAAATGATGTTGCGCAGTTCTTCGCTGGTCATGGTGACAGTAGGTTGGGGTCGAGGTGAAACCGGAAAGGCCGGCTGGCTCAGTGCCGAATCTTGTAGCCGATCTTCAGCAGGTGTACCGCCGTGGCGCTGACCACCACAAGCGCACCGCCAACGATGGCCAGACTGATCCAGGGCGACACATCGCTGATGCCGAAAAAGCCATAGCGAAAGCCGTCGATCATGTAGAAAAACGGATTGAGGTGGCTGACGGTCTGCCAAACGGGCGGCAGCGAATGGATGGAATAGAAAACACCGCTCAGGAAGGTCATCGGCATGATGACAAAATTCTGGAATACGGCCATCTGGTCGAATTTTTCGGCCCACAGACCAGCGATCAGGCCCAAGGCACCCAGCAGTGCCGCGCCGAGCACGGCAAAGGTGAGGATCCACAGCGGCGACAAAAACCCGGGCTGCCCGAAGTACACCGTCACCACGAACACGCCCAGACCGACCGCCAGGCCGCGCACGATGGACGAGCCGACATAGGCCACAAACCAGTGCCAATGCGACAGCGGAGTCAGCAGGAGAAAGACCAGGTTGCCCATGATCTTGCTCTGGATGAGCGAGGAAGAGCTGTTGGCAAAGGCGTTTTGCAAGACGCTCATCATCACGAGGCCGGGCACCAGGAACGCGGTGTAGCTCACCTGACCGTAGACCTTGACCTGATCCTGCAGCACGTGGCCGAAGATCAGCATGTACAGCACCGCGGTAAGAATGGGCGCGCCGACAGTTTGAAAGCCTACTTTCCAGAACCGGAGCACTTCCTTGTAAAGCAGGGTTTGCCAGCCGGTCATGCGAACACCTCGGCATTCGCAGGGGCGCGTCCCGTTTTTCCGGACATGACCTCAAGGAAGACGTCTTCGAGGTCGGCCTTGCGTATCTCCACGTCCTCGGCTGTCAGGCCGGCCTCGCGAACGGCAGCCAGGTACTGCTCGATCTCGCGGGCATTGTGGGCAGGAAACTGGACGATGCGCCCCGTCACGCGCGCCTGGGCGGCAAGCGCGGGCGGAAGCTCGCTGTCGATCTTGAAACGCAGCACATTCGACGATGCATTCTTGAGCAGATCCGACGTAGAGGCCAAGGCCACCATTTTTCCCTGCTTGAGCATGGCAATACGACTGCACAAGGCTTCGGCCTCTTCCAGGTAATGCGTTGTCAGCAGCACGGTGCTGCCCTGCCGGTTCAGCTTTGCGATGAACTGCCACAGTGTTTGCCGTAGCTCGACGTCGACGCCGGCAGTCGGCTCATCAAGCACGATGACCTGGGGCTTATGAACCAGGGCCTGTGCAACCAGCACACGGCGCTTCATGCCACCGGAAAGCTGGCGCATGTTTGCATTGGCCTTGTCGGAAAGTCCGAGGCTGTGCAGCAATTCATCGATCCACTGGTCATTTACCTTAACGCCGAAGTAGCCAGACTGAATGCGCAGCGCCTCCCGGACGGTAAAGAAGGGGTCGAACACCAACTCCTGCGGCACCACACCCAGCATCTTGCGGGCAGCGGCATAGTCCGTCACGACGTCGTGCCCGTGAACCTTGACCTGACCTGTGGTGGCGCGCGACAAACCTGCCAGGATGCTGATGAGGGTCGTCTTACCTGCACCGTTCGGCCCGAGCAAGCCGAAAAACTCGCCCTGGCGTATGTCGAAAGTGACCTCCTCGAGTGCACGGACCGGATTGCCGGAGGCGCCTCTGGAGGAAGGATATTGCTTGGAGACCGATTGGAATGAGATAGCGGGCATTAACCCGCTATTTTAGGCGCTTCGCCCGAGCTGCCCCTTGCGGGGAATGGATCACCTCAGGAGGGCGAGGAAGTTGCTGGCGGCATGAGCTCGGCCACACCATAGAGTCCGGCCAGTTGCCGCAAGCGCTCCGGCAATCCTCGCACCGCAAAAGCCCGGCCTAAGGCCAGCGCTTCACGGCGGCAATCCAGCAGCAGGGCAAGCACTGATGAATCGAACTGCACCAAAGAACCCGCATCGACGAGCACCCCGTCGGATGCACCCACTGAACTGCCAATCTCTGACTTCAAGCGCGCGGCGCACTGCGCCGCCACATCATGTGTGACGATCTCGGGAAGCGTCAGTGCAGGCTGCATCCTGGACGGAAATCAGCTTTTCTTGGCGGGTGCCGAGCCGGCAGCCGTCCCGGAACTGTTGCGCTGCGCCAGCGTGGCAATCAATCCGTCGATGCCCTTGGTAGATATCTCCTGGGCGAATTGCGTCCGGTACGTTTCCACCAGCCAGACGCCCAGAACGTTGAGGTCATAAATCTTCCAGCCTGTGGGCGACTTTTCCATGCGGTAGTCCAGCTGAATGGGGTCGCCACGGCCGATGACTTCCGTGCGAACGACAACTTCCGTATCGCCTGGACTTGCGCGCAAGGGCTTGACCGACACGGTCTGGTCTTTCACCTGCGACAAGGCGCCGGCGTAGGTGCGCACGAGCAGGTTCTTGAATTCATCCTGGAGGCGCTTTTGCTGCTCAGGCGTGGCTTGACGCCAGTTGCGTCCCACGGCCGATGCCGTCATGCGGGTGAAATTCACGTTCGGCATGATCTTGGTGTCGACAAAAGCCACCACTTTGCGGGCGTCCCCACTTTGCACGTCCTTGTCGGCCTTGATGTTGTCCAGCACCTCGGTGGAAAGCCGGCGAATCATCTCATCGGGTGCTTCGTCGGCGGCAAATGCCAGCGGCTGAGCCAGCAAGGCCATCGCGCCAAGCACGCCGGCCATCATCTTCATTGAAACTCTTCGGGTAAATGTCATGGGTTCAGCTTTCTGATCGGTTGTGCGCACAGGCACGTGAGCCTGTTCGCAGAGTTGGACTGGGCCCTGGCCCGCGAGTTCGCAGGCTCAAGGTGAAGTTTTGTTGACCTGTGGTAACGCGTCTTTACCTTGCGCGGCAGTGGCGAGAGCCGGCTCTTCAGGCAGATCAAAACGCTCCGGAACAAGGCTGGTTTCTTCCCGAACCTGACCGCGGCGCCGTTGCAGGTAGGCATCGCGGGTGAAGCTGTACTTGTCCAGCGCCACGTCGTTGAGGAACTGGCCGGCACGAAGCAAGCCCGCCCGAATGTCGACAGCCCTCAGCGAATAAAGGGAATTGCGCAGCGGGACATCGCTGATGCGGGTGACCAGGTCGCCCTGCCCATCGACGGTCAGCGCCAGCGAATCGCGCAGCGTTGAAGGTCCGAGCACGGGCAGGACAACATACGGACCGGTCTGAATGCCCCAATAGCCCAGGGTCTGACCAAAGTCTTCACGATGACGGTTCAATCGCATCTCGCTGGCGACATCCAGCACGCCGCCGAGGCCCAAGGTGGTGTTCACACCCACGCGCAACATCATTTCCACCGACTCCCGGGGCTTGAGCTGGAGCACGTTATTGACTGTTGACCAAACGTCGGAGATGTTGTCGAAGAAGTTGGTCACCCCATTGCGCACCGGGGACGGTATGACGGTCTGGTACGCCGTGGCGACGGGCTTGATCAACGCTTCGTCGAGGCCTTCATTGAAGTTATAGACACTTCGATTGAAGGGCTCCCAGGGGTCACGTGTGTTCGCCGCCTGACCTGTGGCACAACCCTGAAGCACCAGGGCCGCAAGCGCGACGAGCGCCAGGCGCCTGAGGAAATTGAGATGCAGTTGGGGATGTTTCATGGTTTTCCCGATACGCCTGATGCGGCGGGTGCAGCGGAAGCCGCCGCGCTACCGCCGCCGGAATCTGCCGCCTTACTGTAAAGAAACTGGCTGATGAGGTTCTCAAGCACAACGGCCGATTGGGTTTGCTTGATCACGTCGCCTGACGCGAGATTCTTGACGTCTGCACCCGGTTCGATGCCGATGTATTGCTCTCCGAGCAGGCCGCTCGTCAGGATTTTCAGCGAGGAGTCCTTGGGGAACACATAACGATTTTCCATCGCCAGATTCACGCTGGCCTGGTAGGACTTGTCGTCGAAAGTGATACTGTCGACGCGGCCCACGACCACGCCGGCACTCTTAACGGCCGCGCGTGGCTTCAGCCCACCGATGTTGTCGAACTTCGCCACGACGGGGTAAGAGGTGTCGACAAATCTGAGCGTCAGCAGGTTGGCCGACTTGAGCGCAAGAAACAGCAGCGCTGCCGCACCCAGGAGCACAAACAGTCCTACCCAGACGTCATTTCTTGATCTTTGCATTTTTTTGTTTACTTCCCTGCCGGATGAGCTTGACCATCCGACTGGCGCTCATTTTCGCATGCCAGACCTGATTCCGCTGAGTCGGGGCCCGCGAGTGTGCACTCCAGCCCAAAAAGCCGCGAAAACGCTACAGGCTGAACATCCAGGCGGTGAGCAGGAAATCGAGGCCGAGCACCGCGAGCGACGCCACCACGACCGTTCGCGTGGTCGCCCGAGACACCCCTTCCGGTGTCGGCTGAGCTTCAAAGCCCTGGTACAAGGCGATGAAGGTAACCGTGATGCCGAAAACCATGCTCTTGATGACGCCGTTGCCGACATCGCGCCAGACGTCCACGCCGCCTTGCATCTGACTCCAGAAAGACCCGGCATCGATGCCGATCATGGCGACACCCACGAACCAACCGCCGAGCACGCCCACGGCGCTGAAAACCGCAGCCAGGAGCGGCATGGCGATGATCCCTCCCCAAAATCGCGGGGCAAGAATGCGGCGCACCGGGTCGACCGCCATCATTTCCATGGCGGAGAGCTGCTCGCCCGCTTTCATGAGGCCAATCTCGGCGGTCAATGCGGTTCCGGCTCGACCTGCAAACAGCAGCGCCGTGATGACTGGCCCGAGTTCGCGCACCAGGCTCAGCGCGACCAACAGGCCGAGCGCCTCGGACGAACCATAGCGCTGCAGCGTGTAGTACCCCTGCAGTCCCAGAACGAAGCCGACGAAAAGGCCCGACACGGAGATGATGGCCAGGGAGTAATTGCCGAGGAAGAAAATCTGGTCGCGCACCAGGCCGAAGCGCGCCAGAGCCGAGCCGGTGAGACTGACCAGGCGCAGAAAAAGCCGTGCGGCAGCGCCGAGTTCGGCCAGTTTCGCGCGCACGCCGAAACCGAGATCGGCCAGCAGACGGGTCAAGCCCTGCGTCACGGTTTGCCTCCTGAGCGTCGGCCACCTTTGGGCTGCGCGCTGAAATCCGCGTCGGCGTCGGGTCCCGGATAGTGGAACTGGACCGGACCTTCGCTGAGTGCATTGACAAACTGGTGCACCAGCGGATCGGTCGATTGCATGACCTCCTGGGCCGTACCCTGCGCGGCAATTCCGCCGTTGGCGAGGATGACGACCTTGTCCGCGATGCGAAACGTCTCCTCGAGGTCGTGCGACACGACGATGCTGGTGATGCCGAGCGTGTCGTTGAGCTGGCGAATCAACTGGGCGGCTGTCCCCAGCGAAATTGGGTCCAGCCCGGCGAAAGGCTCGTCATACATGATCAGTTCGGGATCGAGCGCAATGGCCCTGGCAAGTGCGACCCGTCGCGCCATGCCACCCGATATCTCGCTGGGCATCAAATCGCGCGCGCCACGCAGTCCCACGGCGCCGAGCTTCATGAGCACGATGTCCCGGATCATGACTTCGTTCAGCCGGGTGTGCTCCCTGAGAGGAAAGGCCACGTTGTCGAACACGCTCAGATCGGTGAACAGTGCGCCGAACTGGAACAGCATGCCCATTCGGCGGCGCGCTGCATAAAGCTCGGACTGTACGAAGCCGCCGACATCCCGTCCATCGAACAGCACCTTGCCCGAGTTGGCTTTTTGCTGCCCGCCGATCAGGCGGAGCACGGTGGTCTTGCCGCCACCCGAGGCTCCCATCAGCGCCGTGACTTTTCCCCGCGGCACCTGCAGGGTCACGTCCTTGAGAATGACGCGGTCGCCCTGGCTTCCCGGGTAGGAAAATGTGACCTGCTGAAATTCAACGAGAGAGGGCAAAGCGTCGTCCATGGCATGGAAAAGCCGGCGTCTGCCGGCTTTTGGGAAGATACGCCAATGATACGGTCTCGCCGGTCAACGGCCCGTCGGCAGGCAGAGAGTCAACGTGGCAGGTCGCTGTAGCCCATGAGGAATTCGTCTACGGCGCGAGCTGCCTGCCGGCCTTCACGAATGGCCCACACCACGAGGCTCTGCCCGCGACGGATATCACCGGCCGCAAACACCTTGGCGACGTTGGTCGCGTAGCCGCCGATGAATTCGGTGCTCGCCTTGGCGTTGCCGCGGTTGTCCTGATCGACGCCAAAGGACTTGAGAACCGTACTGACCGGCGACACGAAGCCCATGGCCAGCAGCACCAGATCGGCCGTGAGTACTTGCTCGGAGCCGGGCACTTCCTGCATCTTGCCGTCTTTCCATTCCACACGCACCGTCTTCAGCCCGGTAACTTTGCCGCCCTCGCCCAGAAACTCCTTGGTCGAGATGGCGAATTCGCGCTCACAGCCTTCCTCGTGGCTGGAGCTGGTGCGCAGCTTCACCGGCCAGTAGGGCCAGGTCATGGGCCGGTTTTCTTCCACCGGCGGCTGGGGCATGAGTTCGAATTGCGTCACGCTGAGCGCACCGTGCCGGTTGCTCGTACCCACGCAGTCAGAGCCTGTGTCTCCGCCCCCGATCACGATTACATGCTTGCCGTCCGCCCGCAGCTGTGACTTGAGCTTGTCGCCAGCATTGATCTTGTTCTGTTGAGGCAAAAACTCCATCGCGAAATGAATTCCGGAAAGGTCGCGGCCGGGCACCGGCAGATCACGCGACTGCTCGGCGCCTCCAGTCAGCACGACCGCGTCGAACTCTTCCTGCAACTGGGCGGCAGAGATCGTCTCCTTGGCCCAGTTGGTGACTTTGGAGTCTTTTGGAATCTCGCCGATCAGGACGCTGGTGCGAAACGTGACCCCCTCGGCCTGCATTTGCTCCACACGGCGGTCGATGTGCACTTTCTCGAGCTTGAAGTCGGGGATGCCATAGCGCAAGAGGCCGCCAACGCGGTCGTTTTTCTCGAACAGCGTAACGTCGTGACCTGCGCGCGCAAGCTGCTGCGCCGCCGCCATGCCGGCTGGTCCTGAACCGACCACGGCCACCTTTTTGCCGGTTTTGTGCTTGGGCAACTGGGGCTTGATCCAGCCTTCGGACCAGGCCCGGTCCGCAATCGCATGCTCGATGGACTTGATGCCGACGGCGTCATCGTTAACGTTCAAGGTGCAGGCCGCCTCGCATGGCGCCGGACAGATTCGTCCCGTGAACTCGGGAAAATTGTTGGTGCTGTGCAAGGTGACGCTGGCATTTTTCCAGTCATTGCGAAACACCATGTCGTTGAAGTCCGGAATGATGTTGTTGACCGGACAGCCGCTGTTGCAAAAGGGCGTGCCGCAGTCCATGCAGCGTGCCGCTTGTTTGCTGGCCTGCGCATCGTCGAGCCCGATGACAAATTCCTGGTAGTTCTTCAGGCGCTCGGGGACGGGCTTGTAGCCCTCCTCGAGACGCTCGTACTCCATGAAGCCGGTTATTTTTCCCATTTTGATCAGTCCTGTCGGTTCTTCGTTCGGTCGCGTGCTTTACTTGGCGGGCGCAGTTTCCTGATTGGTGGCCACCTGGGCCCGCGTGGTTTCGGTGGCGGCTTCGAGCTGGCGCTCCTTGCGCTCCAGCAGGGCACGCTTGTATTCGTTCGGGAACACCTTGACGAACTTCAGGCGCGCATCCTTCCAGTTGTCCAGCAGCTCACGCGCGCGCTTGCTCCCGGTCCAGCGGTTGTGGTCCTGCAGCAGGCGCTTGAGCTGCTCTTCGTCGGTCTCGTTGCCGTGCCAGCCCGAAGCGTCGTGCAGATGCTGATCGGCGGAGCTGACGACCTTGTCCATCGACACCATGGAGGTATTGCAGCGGGTCGCGAACAGTCCATCTTCGTCATAGACATAAGCCACTCCGCCGCTCATGCCGGCGGCGAAATTGCGGCCTGTCTTGCCGAGCACCACGACCGTGCCGCCCGTCATGTATTCGCAACCGTGGTCGCCCGTGCCTTCGACGACTGCCGTAGCACCCGACAGGCGCACGGCGAAGCGCTCGCCGGCCACGCCGCTGAAGAAGGCCTCGCCCGTTGTGGCCCCGTACAGCACGGTGTTGCCGACGATGGTGTTCTTCACAGCTTCACCACGGAAATCGATGCTCGGCCGAACGACGATGCGTCCACCCGACAAACCCTTGCCGGTGTAGTCGTTGGCGTCGCCGATAAGGTACATGGTGATGCCCTTGGCGAGGAACGCGCCGAAGGACTGGCCGCCCGTGCCTTCGAGCTGGATGCGCAGCGTATCGTCCGGCAAACCTTGCGGATAACGGCGCGTCAGTTCGCCCGAGAGCATCGCGCCCACGGTCCGGTTGACGTTGCGCGCCACCTCGATGAACTGCACTTTTTCGCCGCGCTCAAGGGCGGCGCGGGACTTCTCGATCAGGCGAACGTCCAGCGCCTTGCTCAAGGCGTGATCCTGGTCCATCACATGCTTGCGGGGCACGTCGGCGGGCACTTGCGGCTGGTAGAACAGGCGCGAGAAGTCCAGTCCGTCGGCCTTCCAGTGCTCGATGCCCTTTTGGGTGTCGAGCAGGTCGGCTCGGCCGATCAGGTCTTCGAACTTGCGAATGCCGAGCTGGGCCATCAGGTGGCGCGCCTCTTCCGCCACAAAGAAGAAGTAGTTCACGACATGCTCTGGCTTGCCCTGGAACTTGCGGCGCAGCACAGGGTCCTGCGTGGCCACACCGACCGGGCAGGTATTGAGGTGGCACTTGCGCATCATGATGCAGCCTTCGACCACCAGCGGCGCAGTCGCAAAGCCGAACTCGTCGGCGCCGAGCAGCGCGCCGATGACGACGTCGCGACCGGTCTTCATCTGGCCGTCTGCCTGCACGCGAATGCGGCCACGCAGGCGGTTGAGAACGAGCGTCTGCTGCGTTTCGGCCAGGCCGATTTCCCACGGCGAGCCGGCGTGCTTGATGGACGACCAGGGCGAGGCGCCGGTGCCGCCATCATGTCCGGCGATCACCACATGGTCCGACTTGGCCTTGGCCACGCCGGCGGCAATTGTGCCAACGCCCACTTCGCTCACCAGCTTGACGCTGATGCTGGCGCGCGGGTTCACGTTTTTAAGGTCGTGAATCAGCTGGGCCAGATCTTCGATCGAATAGATGTCATGGTGCGGTGGCGGCGAAATCAGGCCGACACCCGGCACCGAGTAGCGAAGCTGGCCGATGTATTCACTGACCTTGCCCCCTGGCAGCTGGCCACCCTCGCCCGGCTTGGCGCCCTGGGCCATCTTGATCTGGATCTGGTCGGCGGAAACGAGGTACTCGGCCGTAACCCCGAAGCGCCCGGAAGCGACCTGCTTGATGCGTGAGCGCAGCGAGTCCCCGTCTTCCAGTGCCATGTCGACTTCAACGACCTTGTCGCCGATCACGCTCTTGAGCGTCTCGCCTTTGCGGATGGGAATGCCCTTGAGCTCTTGCCGATAGCGATTCGGGTCTTCCCCGCCCTCGCCCGTGTTGCTTTTGCCGCCGATGCGGTTCATCGCGACAGCAAGCGTGGCGTGGGCCTCGGTACTGATCGAGCCGAGCGACATGGCGCCCGTGGCAAAGCGTTTGACGATTTCACTCGCCGGCTCGACCTCGTCGATCGGAATGGCAAGCGACGGATCGATCTTGAACTCGAACAGTCCGCGCAGGGTCATGTGGCGGCGGTTCTGGTCGTTGATCAGCTGGGCGTACTCCTTGTAGGTGCTCCAGCTGTTGGCGCGCGTGGAATGCTGCAGCTTGGCGATCGCGTCGGGCGACCACATGTGGTCTTCGCCGCGCACGCGCCAGGCGTACTCGCCGCCCGCGTCCAGCATGGTCTCGAGCAGGGGATCGTCGCTGAAGGCGGCGCGGTGCATGCGCAGGGCCTCTTCCGCGATTTCGAAAACGCCCATGCCTTCGACCTGGCTGGCCGTGCCCGTGAAGAACTTGTCGATGGTGGCGCGATTGAGGCCGATGGCTTCAAAAAGCTGCGCACCGCAGTAGCTCATGTAAGTCGACACGCCCATCTTGGACATGATCTTCGACAGGCCCTTGCCAATGGCCTTGGTGTAGTTGTAGACCGCTTTGTCCGTGCTCAGTTCGCCGGGCAGTCCGGCCGACAGTTCGGCCAGGGTTTCGATGGCCAGGTAAGGGTGGACGGCTTCGGCGCCATAACCTGCAAGCACCGCAAAGTGATGCACCTCGCGCGCCGAGCCCGTTTCAACCACCAGACCAGCCGTGGTGCGAAGACCTTCGCGCACCAGGTGCTGGTGGACGGCGGACAGCGCAAGCACCGCAGGAATAGCCACCTGGGTGGGGGAAATTGCCCGGTCGCTCACGATCAGGATGTTTTTTCCGCTCTTGATCGCGTCGACCGCCTCGGCGCACAGCGAGGCGAGCTTGGCTTCGACACCTTCGTGGCCCCAGGCCAGCGGATAGGTGATGTCCAGCGTATAGCTGCGGAATTTGCCCTGTGTGTACGCCTCGATGTTGCGCAGCTTCTGCATGTCGGCGGTGTTGAGCACAGGCTGGCTCACCTCCAGCCGCATCGGCGGGTTCACCTGGTTGATGTCGAGCAGGTTGGGCTTGGGTCCCACGAAGGACACCAGCGACATGACGATGGCCTCGCGGATCGGATCGATCGGCGGGTTGGTCACCTGCGCGAACAGCTGCTTGAAGTAGTTGTAGAGCGGCTTGTTCTTGTTGGACAGCACGGCCAGCGGGCTGTCATTGCCCATCGAACCCGTGGCTTCCTCGGCATTCGTGGCCATGGGTGACATCAGGAACTTGATGTCTTCCTGCGTGAAGCCGAAGGCTTGCTGGCGATCCAGCAGTGAGGCGGCCGGGGCGGCGAGTTGCTGCGCTGGCACACCGACTGCGGCCGTGGAGACGTCGTCGAGCTTGATGCGCAGGTTCTCGATCCACTGCTTGTACGGCTTGCTGTGCGCGAGCGTGGCCTTGAGTTCTTCGTCGTCGACCATGCGGCCTTGTTCCAGGTCGATCAGGAACATCTTGCCGGGTTGCAGGCGCCATTTGCGGACGATCTTGTTTTCAGGCACCGGCAACACGCCAGACTCCGATGCCATGATGACGAGATCATCGTCGGTGACGCAGTAGCGCGAGGGCCGCAAGCCGTTGCGGTCCAGCGTGGCGCCTATCTGGCGTCCATCGGTGAACACGATCGAGGCCGGGCCGTCCCACGGCTCGAGCATTGCAGCGTGATATTCATAAAAGGCCTTGCGGCGCTCGTCCATCGTGGTGTGTTGTTCCCAGGGTTCAGGGATCATCATCATGACGGCCTGGCTGATCGGGTAGCCCGCCATGGTGAGCAGTTCGAGGCAGTTGTCGAAGGTCGCGGTGTCCGACTGGTCGGAAAAGCTGATCGGATACAGCTTTTGCAGGTCAGCGCCCAGCACCGGCGAAGACATCACGCCTTCGCGAGCCTTCATCCAGTTGTAGTTGCCCTTGACGGTATTGATCTCGCCGTTGTGCGCCACATAGCGGTAGGGGTGCGCCAATGGCCACTCGGGGAAGGTGTTGGTGGAAAAGCGCTGATGCACCAGGCCAAGAGCCGAAACGCAGCGCTCATCTTGCAGGTCAAGATAGTAGGTGCCCACTTGATCGGCAAGCAGCAGTCCCTTGTAGACGACCGTACGGCTGGACATGCTCGGAACGTAGTATTCCTTGCTGTGGGTCAGATGCAGGCGCTGGATGGCGGCGCTGGCGGTCTTGCGGATGACATAAAGCTTTCGCTCCAGCGCGTCCTGCACGATCACGTCACTGCCGCGTCCAATGAAGATTTGCCGCAAGATCGGCTCTTTCTCGCGCACCGTCGGCGACATGGGCATGGCCCGGTTCACCGGAACATCGCGCCAGCCAATCAGCACCTGGCCTTCGAGGCGGACGGCTCTTTCCAGCGCTTGCTCACACGCAAGCCTTGAAGCGTGCTCCTTGGGCAGGAACACCATCCCAACGCCGTACTCGCCGGGGGGCGGCAGAACGATTCCTTGCAGCGCCATTTCTTCACGGTACAGGGCATCAGGCAGTTGAATCAGGATGCCCGCGCCGTCGCCCATCAACTTGTCGGCGCCGACTGCGCCGCGATGGTCGAGGTTTTCAAGAATCTTCAGGCCCTGCTGCACGATGGCGTGGCTCTTGTGCCCTTTGATGTGGGCCACGAAACCGACTCCGCACGCGTCGTGCTCCTGGTTGGCGTACAAACCGTGCTCTGCGCTGTGCTGGATTTCTGCTGCCGTCGTCATGGCGTTTCCTTCTCTGCTGGGGAACGCGCCTCGACGGACGCGTTCCGATGCTCAAAATTTTCGGGAGTAGCGAGCATAAGGCACAGCAACAACAATGCCAAACATTTAAAATGGAGTCGGATTCATATAAATAGTTTCCGGGGCGACTTACCAATTAATTGGGGACACATCAAACGCTAGTTGCCTTGCGGGGCCGCCCGGCTTTTCCAGGGGCCACTCTTCTGGAGGTGAGACCCTGTAACTTCTCTACGAACGCGGCAGAGCCTAGCGCCCACCCGCGGACTGCCGAGGCACTCAGGCGCTCGCGCTTGGCCTCGGGCAACCCTTTTCCCACCAATTCGGCATAGGCGGCCTCCCTCGCAAACGGCGTGTTCCCCAACACCCAAAGCAGAGCGGGCGCCGTCAGGAATTTGTGAGACTGCAAGCCCAGGTAGTGACGATGGCTGGACCACAGGTAACTCGCCGGCTCCGCTGCGAGTCCTTCCCAAACCGGACTCAGGTCCAGGAAGACCATGCATTCCAGGAGATAACCGTCTGCTTCCACGAGCGTCGAGCGGTAGCGCCCGTCCCAGAGGGTGCCGCTGCGGCCATGCCGATCGTTGAAATAGCGCACGTAGCTTCTACCGACGGCCTGCATCATGGCCGGCACGTCCACCTCGGTGGCGGGCGTCATGAGCAGCTGAAAGCGGTCACCCAGCAGGACGAAGGCGTGGACAGCAACATGGAACTTACTCGCCTGCTCCGCCAGCAGCGCGATCAGAAATGTTCGGTCGGCATCATCGACGAAGATGGATTGCCCATTGTTGCCGCGCTGCACCACGAGGTGCAGCTGGTGAGCCAGAGTCAGACGAGGTTGTCGTGCCACCGGAATCTGCCTTGGGTCGCCCCGGCGCTACAGCAGCTTGCGGCCCGTGAGCCGCTCATGCTCGCGGGCGGCAAACCTGTCCGTCATCCCGGCGATGTAGTCGGCCACGGCACGCTTGCGGTTGGGCCTTGCCGCATGGCCGGGCGGCAACTCGGCCCTCTGCATCGTGAAGGCATCGAACAGTTCCCTCACGATGACCTGCGCCTGACCCGTCATATGGAGCACCTGGGGGTGACGGTAAAGATGCTGAAGAAGAAAGCTCTTGAGCTCGCCCGATTGCCTGAACATGGCCGGGGTAAAGCGCACCAGCGGCCCCGCCCGCCGAGCCGAGTCGGCGTTTTCCGGCGCCGCCTGTTCCAGAGCTTGGGCAGTCGCGGAAATTACGTCGTAGACCTGGGCGCTCAGCATCCTGCGGATCACCTCGTACAGCAGGCGCCGGCTGCGCTCCGGGAGCTGGAGGTCGGGATGCTCGGCAAGCGCTTCCTGCTGATGCTCGGCGAAGAGCTCGATCGTCCCCAGCTGATCCAGCGTGATAAGGCCGGAGCGAACACCGTCGTCGATATCGTGCGCGTTGTAGGCAATCGCATCGGCCAGGTTGCAAAGCTGCGCCTCGAGGCTGGGCTGCGTTCGGTCCAAAAAGCGCCGAGCCACGCCATGGGGTTCAGCCGCCTCGATCAGCTCGGCCTGTCGGCGGGAGCAGTGCTTGAGAATGCCTTCGCGCGTCTCGAACGTGAGATTCAGGCCGTCATAGGCCGGGTAGCGCTCTTCCAACCGGTCCACCACCCGCAGGCTTTGCAGGTTGTGCTCGAAACCGCCTTCAGCTGCCATGCACTCGTTCAGCGCATCCTGCCCGGCATGCCCGAAGGGGGTGTGGCCCAGGTCGTGCGCCAGTGCGATGGCCTCGACGAGGTCCTCATTGAGCCGCAAGGGGCGCGCAATCGAGCGGCCGAGCTGGGCAACTTCCAACGAGTGCGTCAGGCGGGTACGGAACAGATCGCCTTCGTGGTTCAGAAAAACCTGCGTCTTGTAGACGAGCCGCCGGAACGCGGTGGAATGGACGATCCGGTCCCGGTCGCGCTGGAAGTCGGTGCGCGTTGGCGCCTCCACCTCCGGAAAGCGGCGCCCACGCGTGTTCGATGCGTGGCTGGCGTAGACGGCGAGGGGCATGCTCCGGCTAGTCGCGGCTTCTAGGCGCCTTGAACGGAAGAATTCGCCGGCTGAACACAGCACTGGTCGATCACTTCCCGCACCAGCGAATCCGGCGCGGCCCGCACGACAGCGTGGCCCGGCTCGTCGATCAGGACGAAGCGGATTTCTCCACCTTCGGCCTTTTTGTCCACCCGCATCAACTCCAGGTAGCGCCCGGCGTTGTCGGCCGCATCAATGTGTGGCCCCACCACCGGAAGCCCGGCCTTTTCGACCAGCCGCCTGAGCCGGTCGACAAAGTCCGCGCCGATCATGCCCAGCCTGGCCGACAGTTCAGCAGCCATGACCATCCCGCAGCCAACGGCCTCGCCGTGAAGCCATTGCCCGTAGCCCATGCCGGACTCGATAGCGTGACCGAAGGTATGGCCGAAATTGAGAATCGCGCGCAGCCCCTGCTCACGCTCGTCGTGGCCCACGACCAGTGCCTTGATTTCGCAACTGCGCCTGACCGCGTACGCAAGCGCCTCCGGTTGCCTGTTTTTCAGCGCATCGATGTTCTCTTCGATCCAGTCGAAAAACGGCAGGTCAGCGATAGGGCCGTATTTGATGATTTCTGCCAGACCGGCACTGATCTCGCGGGGTGGCAGGGTTTGCAAAACGTCCAGATCGCACACCACCCGTTGCGGCTGGTAGAAGGCCCCGATCATGTTCTTGCCCAGCGGGTGATTGATGGCTGTCTTGCCGCCGACGGAAGAATCGACCTGCGCCAGCAAAGTTGTCGGCACCTGCACGAAGGGAACGCCGCGCATGTAGCTGGCCGCCGCGAAGCCCGCCATATCGCCGACCACGCCGCCGCCCAGTGCAAAAATGCAGGTCTTGCGATCACAGCCATGCGAAAGCAGCGCGTCGAAGATGGTCTGGAGATGTGCCCAATCCTTGTGCACTTCCCCATCCGGAAGCTCGACCTGAAAGACCTGGGCGTAAAGCGGCTGGAGCGCCGCGCGCAGCTGTTGGGCATACAGCGGCGCCACCGTCGTATTCGACACGATCAATGCAGTGCTGGCCCGCGAAAGGCCCGCATAGCTCGAAGTCGCGCCCAGCAGTGACGAACCAATGTGGATGTCATAGCTTCTCTCATCCAGGGCAATCTGGACGCTCGTAGCGGGAAGGGGGGTGTTCACACGGGACATGCCGCCAAGTGTAGAGGCAGGCCAGCGGCCAGCCGCTTCAACTGAATCGACTTCGCCCGCATCGACGACAGCCGCTACGGCGCGCGCGACTCGGGCTGCTTGAGGTCCAGTTGTGCAAGGATCATGTTGACCAGCGTCGCCACGGACGGACGGCCCGTTTCGATGACCAGATGGGCTGTTTGCCGATACAAGGGGTCGCGCAGCTCATACAGCTCACGTAACCGCACCAGCGGATCGGACACCTGAAGCAGCGGCCGGTTCTGGTCATGACGCAACCGGCGAAACACCTCTTCCGCGGCGGAATGCAGGTACACCGTCGTGGTCCGGTCATGCAATGCAGCGCGATTCTGCGGGCGAAGCACCGAGCCACCGCCTGTAGACAGCACGCCCGATCCGGAAAGCGTTATTTCGTCCAGGACCGCCTGCTCGATATCGCGAAAGGCCGACTCCCCCTCACGCTCGAAGTATTCGCGGATCGAGCATCCGATGCGCTGCTCGATGACGTGGTCCGAGTCCACGAAAGGCCAACCCAGGCGCCGGGCCAACTGGCGGCCCACAGTCGACTTGCCTGAGCCAGGCAGGCCGACACAGGCAATGAGTTGTGTTTTCAAGTCGATGCGCAGTTGTTGATGCAGGGAATCGATGCCGAGCCTTTCGGCAACAGCATCGGCGAACCGGCGCAAGGCGCCGGGCGCCTTCAACAAATGCTTTGCCGGGCTTAGCGCAGCGCAGCGCTTTCTGCCAGCATTTTAGGGGTGATGAAGACGAGCAACTCCGACTTCGTCGCCGTACGGGTGCGCGTCTTGAAAAGATTGCCCACGCCAGGCAGGTCTCCGAGGAGTGGCACCTTGGTTTCGTCTTCCCTGTCAGTCTGCTCGAAGATGCCGCCGATGACGACCGTCCCGCCGTTCTCGACCAATACCTGCGTCTGTATGTGCTTGGTATCGATGGCAAACCCGTTGGTGGTCGACCGGCCGACGCTGTCCTTGTTCACATCGACATTCAGGATGATGTTGCCCTCGGGCGTGATCTGGGGTGTGACTTCGAGTTTCAGGTTGGCCTTGCGAAAGGCGATTGAGGTCGCGCCGCTGGAGGTTGCCTGCTGATAGGGCAACTCGGTGCCCTGCTCGATCAACGCTTTGACCTGATCGGCCGTCACGATGCGAGGGCTGGACACGATCTTGCCCTTTCCATCGGCTTCCATTGCCGAGATTTCCAGGTTCAGCAAACGCGTCAGGCTGGAATTAAACAGGGACACCGCGAAAGTCGCTGCGCCAAAGCCGTTCTGGCCCACTGCCGGGAGGTTCACGAAGTTGCCAGCTGTGGTGCCGAAATTCGAGCCGAGCACGGGAGGGCTGGTGGATGAAATCGATGGACTGATGTAGGTGGAGCCGAACTGGCTGTTGCGCTCCCCATTGAGCGTGAAGGGCCTTCCCCCGAGCCGCACACCCAGGGATTTGCCGAACGAATCGCTTGCTTCGACGATGCGCGCCTCGATCAGGACTTGCCTGACCGGTACATCGAGCTTGGCAATCAGGCTCTGCACCTGTTCGAGTTTGGACGGTATGTCGGTGACGAACAACTGATTGGTACGCGTTTCAGAAATGACGCTGCCCCGCGCGGAAAGGATCTTCGTGGCGTTCGGTCCGCCCCCGCCCACCAGCCCTTTGGCAATCTCGTCGGCTTTCGCGTAGTTGAGCTTGAAGTCCTGTGTCCGCACCTGCTCCAGGCTCTGGATTGCGTTGCGAGCTTCCAGGTCGAGCTTGTCCTTGGCTGCCAGTTCATCTTTCGGCGCAATGAGCAATACATTGCCCGTCTTGCGCACTCCGAGGCCCTTGGCCTGGAGAATGATGTCGAGAGCCTGATCCCACGGGACGTCCTTGAGGCGCAAGGTGACCGAGCCCGTCACGGTGTCGGAGGTGACGATATTGAAATTAGTGAAGTCGGCAATCACCTGGAGCAAGGCACGAGTTTCAATGTTCTGGAAATTGAGCGAAAGCTTCTCGCCGCTGAAGGTCGGCCCTTGCGTCAGTTTGGACGGATCAATTTTTTGAGGCCGTACTTCCAGGACAAACTGGTTGTCGCTTTGATAGGCGCTGTGCTCCCACAGTCCCTTGGGTTCGACCACCATGCGAACACGATCGTCAGTCTGCGTCGTGGTGATGGTGCTGACGGGGGTGCCAAAGTCGGTGACGTCCAGGCGTCGGCGCATGCCTTCTGGCAGGGCCGTCTTCAGAAACTCCACCACCAGTGTCTGCCCTTGCTGGCGAATGTCGACGCCGACCTGGTTGTTGGCAAGGTCGACCACGATCCGCCCCGCACTGTCATTGCCGCGGCGAAAATCGATGTTCTTCAGCGGCAAGGTATCGCGATTGCGGTTTTCCGCGAAGGCTGCGGGACTCGGCGTCGAAGCGGCAGCGACACTGCCAGGCTCGAGCGTGATGAACAGGGTTTTGCCCTGAATCTGCGCCTTGTAGGCCGTGGCGGTTTTCAGATTGAGGACGACGCGGCTTCGCTCGCCGGCCTGAACGACGTTGGCCGAACGCAGGTTACCCATATTCAACTCGACCGCCGGCCGACCCATCGCATTGGCAACACCAGGAAAATCCAGCGCGATCCGGGCGGGTGACTGAATGGTGAAGCCAGTGGGAAGTTCAGTCAGCGGCCTGGAAAGCTCGATCCGGACGATCTCCACACCACCCTGGATTGCGCCGCTGACCGACTCGATCGCGTTCGGTGCATTCGGTGTTGCGCCGGACGGCTGTGCCCCGACGGGTACCACCACAACGGCAAGGGTCAGCAGCAAGAGCTTTACCCCGGCCACCGCTCGACCCATGCGGGTGGCGAAGGTCAATGGCTGCTTGTTCATTTGGATGCCTCTCGAAGCTGTAAGGTGGCGATGCGCTCTGTCCACTCGCCGGCTGCGTCTTGCACGATTTCACGCAAGGCGAGTTCGGTCTCTGAAATTTTGGTGATGCGGCCGTAGTTCTGGCCGAGGTAATTTCCGACACGCACCTGATAGAGCAGGTTGTCTACACGGACGAGCGCTACCGGCTGGCCCACTTTCAGCAAGCTACCCACCAGTGTCACGGAGTCGAGGGGCGAAGCCTCCAGGGGCTCCTTGCGGCGACCGAGCTCCGGCGCGATAAGGGCGGCGTTGGAGTTGACCGCCGTGGACTCGCGCTTGAGCGCCTGGGTCAGCTTCGCATTGCTGAAGGGCTCGATGGCCGTCATCTGCGAATACGTGAACGGTGCGAACTTGAAAGGCTCTGCCAGCGGCTCGATCTTGGGCCGCGCGTTCAGCCTTTGTTCGGTCATCCACTGACGAAGTTCTTCCTGACCGGGACCGCTACAGCCCGCGAGCATCGCGCCGGCCAGCAGCAGCGCCAAAAGCGGACCGTGTCTCATTTCTTGACTACCTTGGTCGCAGCCTTGCGCTGCAAAACGATCTCTTCCGCATCGAGATAGCGGAACGTCTTGGCCGTAGCGTCCATGGCAATGACGCCGTCTTTTCCGGGCACCAGCACGAGATTGTTCAGGGTGACGATGCGGGACAGATTGGCGATATCGCTCACGAATGCCCCAATGTCGTGGTATTTGCCGCTCACACGAACCGCGATTGGCAGCTCCGCGTAATATTCCTTCACCGCGACCTGTCCAGGCCTGAACAGATCGAACTGCAGGCTTCGTCCAATGCCCGCCTGGTTGATGTCTGAAAGCAGCGCATCCATCTCGGCCTTGCTGGGCAATTGTTTTTCAAGCTGGGTGACGTACTGCAGCACCTGTTCGCGCTGCTTCTTCAGAGCTTCCAGATTGACCGCCTGGCCCACCTTCTTCTTGTACTCCTCGCGAAGCTGTACTTCCTTCACTGCTTCTGCCTTGAGCTCATCATCGGATGAACTCAGCACGGCAAACCACAGGGCCACAACCACCGCCACGGCCACGCCTGCGCACAGCAGGTAGCGCGGCACGGGCGGCCAGATGGCCGGATTGTTCGGGTCCAGTTCGCTGAACTGGGACTTGAGGTAGTCCTGGACTTTTGAAAGTCTGGAGGCGACGGGAATCTTGGCCATCAGTTCGTGCTCATCAATCAGGTTTTGGCCGAACTGGCCGCGCTGGAAGGAACGGGCACGCCGCCGACGGGCGTGTCCTTGGCCCGTTTCAGGGCCATGCGCATCGAAAAGTTGGCCACACGGCGGCTGTCGCGCTGGCTCAACGCCAAGGAAGCTCCCGTGATTTCAATGAGTTCCGGCTTGCTGAGCCAGGGACTGTTGCCGCCCAGGTTGCGCAGTAGTTCGGACACCCTTTCGTTCGACTGGGCGACGCCTGTGATGAGCACCGTCTGGGCGTCCTGCCGGGCGCTGGTCAGGTAGATTCCGTCGGGCAACTGGCGCACCAGTTCATCGAGCAGGTGCACCGGCAGGTTGCGGTCGGCCTGCAAGTCTTCCACAGCCGTCTGCCGTGCACGAAGGGCCGTGATTTCCTGTTGCAAGGCTGCAATGTCCTTGATCTGGACATCGAGCTTGACCAATTCGGCCTTGAGAAAGGCATTCCGGTCCTGCTGGTTCGAAATCTGGGCCTGGTAGAACGACCAGATCAGTCCGGCAAAGACGAGCCCCAACACCACCGAGCCCCCCAACGTGGCGAAAAACGCCTGGCGCTTACGCTTGAGCGCAACCTCTCGGTGCGGCAAAAGATTGATGAGGATCATTGCAGAAACCTCCGCAACGCCAGGCCGCAAGAGGTCAGGTGAGAAGCGGCCTCACGGCGGACCCGCTGCTCGCGGATCCCGCCACCGAGCTTCATGCCTTCAAACGGATTGGCCAAAAGGCATGCCGATGCGGTGTGGCGCGTGACCGCTTCGGTCAATCCCGACAAGGCCGCAGAACCGCCGCCCAGAAGGATGTAGTCGACCTTGTGAAAGGGCGTGCTGGTAAAGAAAAACTGCAGAGCTCGCGAAATTTCCTGGGCGAGGTTGTCGACGAAGGGACGCAGGACGCCAGAGGAATAGTCGTCGGGCAACTCGCCGCTGCGCTTCTTGCCCTCGGCCTCTTCCGGTGAAAAACCGTACTGGCGCACGATGAGCTGGCTCAATTGCGCGCCGCCGAAGGCCTGGTCGCGCTCATACAGCACTTCATCGTTCTTCATGACCTGCATGCTGGTAGTCAGGGCGCCCACCTCGAAAAGCGCGACCATCGCGTCCCGGCCACTGTTCGGTAGACCTTCAATCAGCCGGCCGGCGGCCAGCCGCGACGCGTAAGACTCCACATCGACCACGATGGGCTTGAGCCCGGCGGCTTCTGCCAGACCCTCGCGGTCCTGCACCTTTTCCTTGCGCGACGCTGCGATGAGTACTTCAACATCGCCAGCCGAAGCAGGGCTCGGACCGATGACGCAAAAGTCAAGGCTGACTTCATCGAGTGAAAACGGGATGTACTGATTGGCTTCGGCCTCGACCTGGATGGCGAGGGCGGCATCGCTCAGGTTGCTGGGCAAAACAATCTTTTTGGTGATGACGGCGGAGGCGGGAAGCGCCATGGCGACGTTGCGTGTATTGGTGCCGCTTTTCTTGACCAGGCGACGCACCGCTGCAGCGACTTCATCGAATTTTTCGATATTACCGTCTGTGATCCAGCCGGCCTCAAGCGGCTCAATGGCGCATCGGTCAAGGATCAGGCCGCCGGCACTGTCGCGGCTCAGTTCGACAAGTTTCACGCTGGACGAGCTGACATCGAGCCCGAGCAAAGGCGGTACCTGCCGGGAAAACAACGAACCCAAAGAGATCAAGACAGGTCCTCAAACAATGGCTGCCGGGAAGCCATGACACTTAAGAAATCACTTCAATGCTAGCAGCAAGACCGTTGAGCTTCCAAGGGTTTTTCCGTTTTACTGCCCGGCTCGCGTTGTCAAAAGTCTACGGATCCCGCGCCCGGCTGCCGCGCACTGAGGGGCAAAACGAGCCATCGATCGACCGATTGCAGACGGTGACACCTCTTCAGCGGCAGCTTTTTATAATCAGGCTCCGCTAACGAAGCCATTCATGCAGCCAAAAACCGAACCGTCTCCTAAAAACACGGGCAACTCCTCCCTGCCTCCCTGGGCCCGGACGCTTGTCAAAGTGCTGGCCTGGTCGGGAGGGATCGCTGCGGCAGGGGCCGTGGGACTGCTCTTGGTTATTGCAGTAGCGCTTTCGGTGGCTTACCCCAATTTGCCGGACATTTCGGACCTTTCGGACTATCGCCCCAAGCTGCCCATGCGCATCTACACCAGCGATGGGGTGCTCATCGGAGAGTTTGGGGAGGAACGGCGCAACCTGACGCCTATCAATGAAATTCCCCAGGTGATGAAAAATGCCGTGCTGGCCATCGAAGACGCCCGGTTCTTTTCGCACGGCGGCGTCGACTACCTGGGCATGGTCCGGGCTGGCCTGGCGAACTTCGGCCGGGCCAAAAGCCAGGGCGCCTCGACCATCACGATGCAGGTGGCACGCAACGTGTACCTGTCGGCCGAGAAAAGCTACACCCGGAAAATTTACGAGATCCTGCTGACCTTCAAGCTCGAACACATGCTGACCAAGGACAAGATCCTTGAGATCTACATGAACCAGATTT
Organism: Pseudomonadota bacterium; assembly: GCA_040385065.1. Taxonomy (GTDB): domain Bacteria; phylum Pseudomonadota; class Gammaproteobacteria; order Burkholderiales; family Burkholderiaceae_C; genus Polaromonas. The sequence continues at coordinate 230,393 of JAZKIC010000021.1, read as the reverse complement.
TTCTCGGCAACCGCGCCTATGGCTTTGCCGCGGCATCGGAGGCTTACTTCGGCAAACCGCTCAAGGACGTCAGCATTGCAGAAGCCGCCATGCTCGCCGGCCTGCCCAAGGCGCCCTCTGCCTACAACCCCATCAGCAACCCGAAGCGGGCGCGTTCGCGGCAGCTCTACATCATCGAGCGCATGGAAGAAAACGGCTTCATCACCAGCGCCCAGGCCACAGCCGCCAAGAGCGAAGAACTCAAGGTGCGGACCGGCCGGGAAACCGGTCGCGTTCACGCCGAGTACGTCGCCGAGACGGTCCGCCAGCTGGTGTTCTCGCAGTATGGCGACGAAACCTACACACGCGGCTTGAATATCTTCACGACGCTGAACAGTGCCGACCAGCTGGTGGCGTACAAGGCCTTGCGCAAAGGCATCATGGATTACGAACGCCGGCAGATTTATCGTGGGCCGGAAAAGTTCTTCGAACTCCCTGCCGATGGCAAGGACCTGGACGAAGCCGTCGACGATGCGCTCGCGGAAAATCCGGACAACGGTGACGTCATGTCTGCCGTCGTACTTCAGGCCGATGCCAAGAAAATCACGGCTGTTCGCCAGAACAGCGAGATCGTCGAAATCACGGGAGAAGGCCTGAAGCCTGCCCAATCCGGTCTGTCTGACAAGGCTCCGCCCAACATCCGCATTCGCCGAGGCGCATTGATCCGCGTGACGAAAACGCCCAAGGCCACCTGGGAAATCACGCAATTGCCCGAAGTTGAAGGCGCCTTCGTGGCACTCGATCCTCGCGACGGTTCGGTACGGGCCCTGGTTGGCGGTTTTGATTTCGAAAAGAACAAGTTCAACCACGTGACCCAGGCCTGGCGCCAGCCGGGCTCCAGCTTCAAGCCGTTCATCTATTCCGCCGCTCTCGAGAAGGGCTTCACGCCGGCAACGGTCATCAACGACGCGCCGCTGTTCTTCGACTCGGGCGTGACCGGCGGCCAGCCCTGGGAACCCAAGAACTATGACGGAACGTTCGAAGGCCCAATGAGCCTGAGAACAGCGCTCAAGAAGTCCAAGAACATGGTGTCGATCCGCATTCTGCAGGCGGTAGGCGCCCAGAACGCGCAGGAATGGATCGCGCATTTCGGTTTCGAGGCCGAAAAGCACCCGGCCTACCTCACGATGGCGCTCGGCGCGGGCTCGGTGACGCCCATGCAAATGGTCACGGGCTACTCGGTATTTGCCAACGGAGGCTACCGGGTCAAGCCTTATCTGATCACCAAGGTTACCGATCAAAAGGGCCGCACCCTGGTCGAAAGCAAAGCCCCAGTGCTCGACGAGTCGACGCGCGCCATCGAGGCCAGGAACGCCTTCATCATGTCCAGCCTGCTGCAGGAAGTGGCCCGCTCGGGAACCGCGGCACGGGCACAGGCCACGCTCAAGCGACCCGACCTGTACGGCAAGACCGGCACGACCAACGATTCCATCGACACCTGGTTCGTCGGCTACCAGCCGACGCTCGCCGCAGCCGTCTGGATGGGCTATGACAAACCCAAGAAGCTCGGAGACCGCGAAACCGGCGGTGGCCTGAGTCTGCCGATCTGGATCACCTTCATGGAAACCGCGCTGAAAAATGTGGCGGTGAGCGAGCCGCCAGTTCCGCCCGGTGTGGTCAACCTGGGCGGCGAGTGGTACTACGAGGAATATGCCAAGGGGTCGGGCGTGAGCAGCGTGGGCATGGAAAGCAAGCCCCCAGCCGATCCGGGCGCCCACAGCTCGCCTGCGTTGTCTATCCAGGTGCTTCCCCCGGTGGACGAGCGCAAGCGAATACTCGATCTCTTCAAGAGCTGAAGCACTCGCGCTCCGGCCGGCGACCCGGGTGCCGTCAGCGCTGCAGGAACTTCAGGGACTGTCCTGACTGCTCACTTGCACAGCGCGACAGGCTCTCGAAAAATTCGGTCCCGGTCTTGGTGTCCAGCCATTGGGCACGCGGCGCGTCGAAGCGGTAATGAAAGCCGCCCGACTTCGCTGCCATCCAGATTTCCTGCAAGGGCTTTTGCAAATTGATGATGATCTGGCTGCGGTTGGAAAAGCTGAGGGTGACCATGCCGCCCGTTCGCTGGTTATCGATGTCAGCGTCGGAGGTCTCGTTGATCTGGTCGCAGCAGAGTTCGACCGCCTTGAGTGCGGCCTCAGCGTGGTCCAGGTATTCCAACTCGGTCATTACAATCCCATCATGTTGTCGTCACTTCTATCCAGCGGCCCGATTTTAGGCCGCCAAGCACACCGGCCGCTCGCGCGGCCCGCGTCCATGGCGCTTGTGCTGATGCTTTCTGCCTGTGGGCAGACGGGTCCCCTTTATCTGCCAACCCCACCGAAAGCCGTTCCACCTTCAGTCCTCAACGGACCTGCAGCATTGCCCGCTCCGCGCGCATCGTCGGCGCCATGAACAGCGCTGGAGCCAACGCGACTGGCACGCGATTGCCGGGTGCGCCCTTCGTAGCGTATCGGGAAGAACAGCTTCACGTGGAAGGCCTCGCGCTCGACGCGCTTGCAGAGCAGTTTGGCACGCCGCTTTTCGTCTATTCGAAAGCCGCCATGCTCGACGCACTCGCGGCCTACCAACGTGGGTTCGCTGGACGCGATGCGCAAATCTGCTACGCCATGAAGGCCAACTCGTCACTGGGCTTGTTGCAGGTATTTGCGGAGGCAGGTTGCGGCTTCGACATCGTTTCGGGCGGCGAACTCGAACGCGTTCTGGCTGCGGGCGGACAAGCAAGCCGGATCATTTTCTCGGGCGTCGGCAAAACACGCGCGGAGATGCGCCAAGCCCTTCTCGCTGGAATCGGCTGCTTCAACGTCGAAAGCGAAGCCGAGCTGGACGTGCTCTCGGGCGTGGCCCAAGCCCTCGGGGTCAAGGCGCCTGTGAGCATCCGTGTCAATCCCGACGTCGACCCGAAGACGCACCCCTACATCTCGACCGGCCTAAAAGACAACAAGTTCGGCGTCGCCCACGAAGATGCATTGCGCATTTATCGGCACGCGGCCAGCCTCGCCGGAATCGCCGTGGTCGGGATCGATTGCCACATCGGCTCGCAAATCACCGATGCCACGCCTTACCTCGACGCCATGGACCGGGTCCTGGATTTGGTCGCCGCGATCGAAGGGGCGGGCATTGCACTGCAGCACATCGACTTTGGCGGCGGGCTGGGCATCAACTACAACAACGATGAACCGCCAGCGGCCGACGCGCTCTGGAAAAAGCTGCTTGCCAAGCTGGACCAGCGCGGCTACGGCGACAAGAAATTGATGATCGAGCCAGGCAGGTCACTCGTCGGCAACGCGGGCGTATGCGTGACCGAAGTGCTGTTCCTCAAGCCGGGTGAACACAAGAATTTCTGCATCATCGACGCTGCCATGAACGACCTTCCCCGGCCGGCCATGTACCAGGCGTTTCACAGCATCGTGCCCCTGAATACCCAAGCATCGTCGGGCGACCCAGTCTGTTTCGACGTGGTCGGCCCTATCTGCGAGAGTGGCGACTGGATAGGGCGGGACCGATGGCTCAGCGTCAGCGCTGGTGACCGTGTCGCTGTGTTGTCGGCAGGCGCCTATTGCATGAGCATGGCCAGCAACTACAACACACGCGGCCGGGCGGCTGAAGTGCTGGTCGACAAAAGCCAGGCCCACCTGATCCGCGAGCGGGAAACCGCTAGCGACCAGATGCGCCATGAAAAACTCGTGATCAGGTCTTGAGGCTGGCAAGCGGTTGCAAACGCCGCTTGCTCACATATTGCTGGACGCGCCAGCCCAGCAGCACGGCCAGAATGGCGGCGTAGACGAAGACTTCGGCGAAGTCGTTCTTGCCCGCGCGCATCCAGAAGAAATGCAGGATGCCGAGACCGGCAATCACATACACGAGCTTGTGAAGCAACTGCCAACGTTTGGCGCCCATGGCCTTGATCGCGCCGTTGAAAGACGTGGCTGCCAAGGGTGTCAACAGCAAGAACGCCAGCGAACCGACCAGAATGAACGGCCGCTTGATGATGTCCTTCACGATGTCCGGAATATCGAATCCCATGTCGAACCAGCTGTAGCTCAGGAAGTGCACCACCACGTAGAAATACATGAAGAGGCCGAACATGCGGCGAAAGCGCGCCAGTGGCGGCGTTGCCGTGATCACGCGCAAGGGCGTCACGGCCAGCACGATACACAGGAAGCGCAGCGTCCAGTCACCCGTGGCGCGTATCAACGCCTCTTGGGGATTGGCCCCCAGCTGGTTGGCGAACGCCAGATAGAAGAGCCACGCGAAAGGCAAAAGGCAAAGCACAAAGACCAGGGGCTTGGCGGCTGGATGCAGCAGCAGTTTTTTCATATGCGGTCCTGTTCCTGTATCAGCTGCGGCCCATAAGCCTCAAGCACAGCTCAGAAATTCTTTTTGAGATCCAGCCCCGCATACAGCTGGCCCACTTGCGCCTCGTAGCCGTTGAACATCAGCGTTTTGCGCTTCTTGGCAAACAGGCCATCCTCCCCGATACGGCGCTCTGTCGATTGCGACCAGCGTGGATGGTCGACGTTCGGGTTCACGTTCGAATAAAAACCGTACTCTTGCGCCGCGGCTTTGTTCCATGCGGTCGATGGCTCCTTGTCGGTAAAGCGGATCTTGACGATGCTCTTGCCGCTCTTGAAGCCGTACTTCCAGGGCACCACCAGGCGCACGGGCGCGCCGTTCTGGTTGGGCAGCACCTCGCCGTACATGCCGAACGTCAGCAGCGTGAGGGGGTGCATGGCTTCGTCCAGGCGCAAGCCTTCGACGTAAGGCCAGGACAACACGCGCGAATTAACGCCAGGCATGGTCTTGGGATCGGCCAGTGAAAGGAATTCGACGTATTTCGCGCTACCGAGAGGCTCGACCTGTTTGATCAACGCGGCGAGGGAGTAGCCGACCCAGGGTATGACCATGGACCAGCCTTCGACGCAACGCATCCGGTAAATACGCTCTTCCTGCGCGCTCAGCTTGAGAAGGTCTTCGAGCGAGAAGGTCTTGGGCTGCTTGACCATGCCTTCCACGCTCACGCTCCAAGGTTTGGTGACCAGCGTTCCAGCGGCGCGCGCCGGGTCAGCTTTGTCGGTGCCGAACTCGTAGAAGTTGTTGTACGTGCTGGCGTCCTTGTAATCCGTGATTTTTTCCATGGTCACGGCGCCCGCAACGGACGACTTGGCACCGGCGAGTGCGGCGAGCTTGCCCGGCTTTGGAACGCCCTGCGCAAAAGCCTCGCGCCCCGCCCAGCCTGCCAGCGCGGCGCCGGCTGCCCCGCCGGCCATCAATTTGATCAGCTCACGGCGATCGCGGTAGATGCGCTGCGGCGTGATTTCACTCGGGTGAGCATGGTCGAAGCCGTTGTCGTGGGTCTTGATCAGCATGAAAAGTCCTTCAAAACGAAATGCTAAGGCTGTGCCACTGTATACGTTGCACCGGCGCGTACAGATTCAGATGCATTCGCGTGGCTAGAGTTCGCCGTAACTGTGCAGCCCCGACAAAAACATGTTTACGCCGAGAAACGCAAAGGTTGTGACGCCCAGGCCAGCCAACGCCCACCAGGCCGCGACGGTTCCCCTGAGACCCTTCATCAGGCGCATGTGAAGCCAGGCCGCGTAGTTCAGCCAGACGATCAGTGCCCAGGTTTCCTTGGGATCCCAGCTCCAGTAACCGCCCCAGGCTTCCGCCGCCCACAACGCGCCGAGAACGGTGGCGATGGTAAAAAACGCGAAGCCGACGGCAATCGCCTTGTACATGACGTCGTCGAGTATCTCGAAGCTGGGCAGGCGCGCCGCAATACGCTTGCGCCCCAGCAAAATTCCGCCAGCGATCACGCCCGAGACCAGAAGATAGCCGACCCAGTAATTGCTGCCTCCCACCTCTGCCGGCGACTTGCGAAACACGATAGGTACAAAGCACAAGACCACGCCCAGGAGCCAAAGGGGCGTGAGGCGATACCAGCGCGTCTCATCGGCCTGCTGCTTGATCAGGTAGCTCATGGACACCATGGCTGCTAGAGCGAACATGCCATAGCCAATGAAGTTGGCGGGAACGTGCAGCTTCATCCACCAGCTCTTGAGCGCCGGAACGAGCGGCTGTATCTCATGCGCTTCCCGCACGACCGTGTACCAGAGCAGGAAACCGACTGCGGCACTGACGACCAGCATCACGAAAGCTCCGAGTGCCCGGGTGTCGTACTGCGCTTCAAAGTACAGATAGAAGGCAGCCGTCATCCAGCAGAACAACACAAATACTTCGTAGAGGTTGCTGACCGGAATATGTCCGACGTCGGCGCCAATAAGGTAGCTCTCATACCAGCGCACCATGGTGCCGATCAGTGCCATGCCGACCGCAGCCCAGACGATGCGCGAGCCCAGCAACTCGAACGTGGCGCTCTGGCCAGATGCGCCGCGGCTGGTGAACATGCCGATCCAGTAAAACGCCGTGCCCATGAAAAACAGCACGCTCATCCAGAGAATGGCCGACTGGCTCGACAAGAAGTACTTCAGCCAGAAGACCTGCTCGGCCCGGGCAAGGTCTCCCTGATAGGCATAGATTCCCAACAGGGCGCCTGCGGCGACTACCACCATCAGCGTGCGCAGTGGGCGCCAGAACCAGCCCATCGCGATTGCCGCTGGAATGGTGCCGAGCAGGATGCCTTTTTCGTAGACATCCATGAATGAAAGATAACGCGTGAACGCGAATAGACCGCCAGCCAGGACAAGCGCAGCGAACAGCCAGTCGAGCTTGTTGCGGCGCGCGAAATAGCCTTCGTTCAACAGGAAGCTGTGGCCGGAATCCCGGCGGAGCGTGGTCGTGTTCATGGCATCACCTGATCTGTGAAAAGTCGCTGTGTGAGCATCTGGAATTCCTTGTCGCCGTCCATTGTCTTGCGATTGGTCGACAAAGCCATGGTCGCGTGGCTCGAACCTTGTTGCCGGTCGGTCGGCGGCGCCAGCCAGACCCAAAGGCGCCGCTCGCGCACGTAGAGCATGGCGAAAATGCCCAGAATGAGAAACGCACAGCCCAGATAAACAATGTTCTTGCCGGGTGCGCGCGCAACCTGAAACACGCTCGCCTGGACTTGCTTGAAGTCCTTCAACTGGAACGTCATGGGCGCCGGGTAGTGAAAGGCATCGCTCAGGCTCAGCACCGTCTGGGCCATGAAACCCTGCGTCCGGGCGTCGGGTTCAAGCGCCGGCATTGCGCCCTGCTCCCTGACCAGTCCGGCCACTTCGAAGAGCACGCCATTGAGAATCCGCACAAGCACATCGCCAGCCCGGTTGCGTTCGGCTTCGGGAACGTTGGCTTCCATGAAATCCGAGATCGCCTGCAAGCCGGCCGCAGGCTTTCCGTCCTTGCCCTTGATTTCAGGCTCGGCGCCCGCGTAAAGCGACAAGGCGCGGCTCGCAGAGGCCTGCAGCTGCTCGACAAGTTCCTTGCGGTCACCCGCTACGGCCTTGGCGACGTAGCGCCGAACGGCTTCAGCCCGCTGCTGAGGGTCAGCCAGGGCAGCCCGCATCCCGGTGAAGGTCGCCATACTGCCTTCGGGGTCGGCAGGGACGCGCAGGTATTGAAACTGCTGCGCCGGGGTATCGCGCACGCCGAGCAGGAAGACGGCCGGACTGTCCGCGTCCGCGTCGATGCGGACGGGCAGCATGTAATTCTGGAATTCACGTGCCTGGCCCGCGGCGTCGCGCAGTTTGTACGACACGCTCGGGCCGACGTTGCGCAGTTCCTTCTGGGTCGCGGTCTTGTTGGCCGCCCCGAGGCGGGAATCGATCGCATGGCGCAGGTCGACCTTGCGCACGTCGGCACCCGTGCTGTTGGCTGACGCGCCAAAATTCTCCACATTAATGACGCGAAGTGCGCTGTACTCGAGGGTGAGCTTTTCGGAGCCATTGCTCAGGTCGCTCGATCCGCCAATCACACCCTGGATCTCGAAGGGCTTGGTGGCTGCGGTCATCGGAACCGCTGTGAGCGTGACGCTGGACCCGCCGTCGTCAAAACTGGACTGGTAAATTTCGATGCCGCGATGGCGGACGGGATGGTTCACCTCGACGCGCGCGGGAATCTGCTCACCGGTTTCCTTGTCGTGTATCACGATCTCGCTGGCGAAAAGTTTGGGCATGCCGGTCGAGTAGTACTCAACGATGAACTTCTTCAGTTCCACCGAGAAAGGCAAGTCCTGCAGCATCACGCCGCCGGGCTGATTGATCAGCGCGGTGCTGGAGCGCATGCCTTCGGACACCAGCAGATTGGCGCGAAACGTCGGGTTGGACTCACTTAGCCAATGCTGGCGGGGTACGTCCGCGATCATCCCGCCGCCAGCGTAAACCGCCTTGTTGTTAAACCACATCTGCGCACGCACGACCAGGTCGCCATCGAGCAAACCGCCCAGGCAGATGAGCACGATGGCGCTGTGCGCTGCTATGTAGCCGAGCTTGTTGGCGGCCCCCTTTTTGGCAGCCAGCATCCAGCCGTTGTCTCGCTGCTGGAGTTTGACTTTCCAGCCGCCATGAACGAGGGTCTGCCCGATGCGCTGCGCCGCCGCCTCGGGCGACTCCGCAAGCGTGCTTTCGGCGCGGTGTCCAAACGCCTTGAGGCTTTGCTCGCGCACGTTTTCCTTGAACTGCTTCAGGTCAGCAAGAATCTTGGGCGTGTTACGGCTAATGCAAAGGCTGGTGCTCGTGACAAGAAATGCCAGGATCAGCAAAAACCACCACGCGCTGTATACGGTGTAAAGGTTGGCCGAGCGGAACACCTGCGCCCAGAAAGGCCCGAACTGGTTGACGTAATTGCTGAAAGGCTCCTGCTGCTTGAGCACCGTGCCGATCACCGAGGCAATGCAGATGACCGTCAATAGCGAAATCGAAAATCGCATCGACGACAGCAACTCGACCACGCTTCGCCCTACGCGGGAGCCGCTGCGAAGTTCAATGCCCTGGGTGGAAACGGTCATGGATGCGGGTCGAGGAGATTGGTAGGATGCGCCAGGCAAGAAAAAAGGCGGGCCTTTCTGCGAAAGACCCGCCTCTGTGTGACTGGGATTTCAGGCTGGGGTTCAATCCCCCGGCTAAATGAGGTCCGGAAATGAAGGGCGGTTCGCAGCGAACGAGCACCCGACGGAACGCTCCTTAGCGCAAGCCGGCGATGTAGTCAGACAGTGCGCGGATTTCGCGGTCGTTGAGCTTGGCGGCGACCTGCGTCATTTGCAGGTTGTTCTGGCGCGCACCTTCACGGAAGTTGGTCAACTGCGCAGCGGTGTACTCGGCATGCTGGCCGGCCAGGCGTGGAAACTGGGCCGGGTTGCCAGCGCCTGTCGGGTTATGGCATCCGGCGCAAGCGGCGATCTGGCGCTCGGCAATACCGCCACGGTAAATGCGCTCACCCAGAACAACGAGGTCCTTGTCCTTGGCGAATCCGGGCTTGCTCTTCTTGGACGCGGCCCAGAAAGCGATGTTCTTCATGTCCTCATCCGTCAGCCCCGCAGCCATGCCCTGCATGATGGCGTTCTTGCGTACACCGCTCTTGTATTCCTTGAGCTGCTTGACCAGGTACTCGGGATGCTGCTGCGACAGTTTCGGGTAGGCGGGAGTGCCCGAATTCCCATCGGCACCATGGCACGATGCACAGACGGCGGTGTATTTGGCCTCACCTGCGACGAGGTCGGGCTTGGCGGCCTTCGCTGGCGCGGCGGGTGCAGCTGAAGGTGCAGCTTCTCCGGCGGCAAGCGATGGAAGAGCCGGTGCCAGCAACAAGGCGGCGAGGAAATAGGGAGCGAACAGCTTCATATCGGTTTTAATTAAGTGACGCAACGAACTTGCAACCTTCTGATTTTACAATGGCTTGAGCTTGCGCCTTGCGGTCGGGCCTCCTTTGCCCCGCATGTGCCGGAGCTTTTCTTGCCGGCTGCTGGCATCCGCCGGCCGGCTTCTTCCCTGAACGGTGCGCCCTCGTGCCAGCCTTTTTAAGCACTGCCCGTGCACCGATCGCCTATGACCACCGCCCCCCGTACTCCAAGCGCAGCATCCGCACCTGATCCGAAAATCGCGATGGGCTGGCTGCATACGGCCCGCTTTCTCACAACCGCCCCCGAACTGCATCACCTGCCGCCGCTGGACGTGCCCGAAATTGCTTTCGTCGGGCGTTCGAATGCCGGCAAATCGACCTGCATCAACACCCTGACCCAGCAGCACCGCCTGGCCTTTGCGTCCAAAACGCCGGGCCGTACGCAAAGCATCAACCTTTTCACGCTCGGAAAACAAGGCATTACGGACGCGGTGCTGGCCGACCTGCCCGGCTACGGCTACGCGGCCGTCCCGAAACAGGCGAAATACCGCTGGCAGCAGGTCATGGCGAACTACCTGCAGACGCGGCGCAACCTCAAGGGAATTGTGCTGCTGTGCGATCCCCGCCTGGGCTTGACAGAACTTGACGAAATTCTGCTGGACGTTGTCCGGCCACGTGTGGTGGAAGGCCTCAAGTTTCTCGTCCTCCTGACAAAGTCCGACAAGCTCAACAAGACCGAGGCCGCCAAGGTGTTGTCGATCGTGCGGCTCCAGGCGGGTGGCGGAGACGTCAAGCTTTTTTCAGCCCTCAAGCGAAAAGGTGTTGACGAAGTCGCGCAGCATCTGTGGGACTGGGCCCATCCTGACGGCCTGCCTCAGGCCGTCGCAGCCGGGGCTATCGTGCAAGAAAGCCCGGAGCCTCGCGCTCAATCGTCCGAATCGTAGACCGACGCCTCCCCGGGAGGTCTCGTTTTAAAACGCTTGTGCACCCAGTAATACTGCGCAGGCATGGTGGCGATGATTTCCTCCAGATGCCGGTTCACCCGGGCGGTGTCGGCTACCTGGTCGTCGGTCGGAAAATCTTTCCAGGCCGGCAGGACCTCGATGTCATAGCCCGTGGCCGTCAAGCGGGGCACCACAGAAATCACCTTGGCGCGTCCCAGGCGCGCAAAGCGTGAGACCGAAGGCACGCACGCGGCCTGAACCCCGAAAAATGGCACGAACACGCTGCCATCCGGGCCAAAGTCCATGTCGGGCAGCAAGTAAAGCCCCTCACCTTGGCGCAGAGCCTTCAGTATGGCCTTGACGCCATCGATCCGGTGAAAGAGCCTCGCCCGGCCGAAGCGCAGCCTGCCCGTCCTGATCCATTCGTCCAGTTGCGGATTACTTTGCGGCGTGTAGATCGAGATGAAGTCGCGGTTTATGCGCATGTTGATGGCCGTGCCGCCGGCGTCCAGCCCATAAAAATGCGGACAGAACATGATCAGGGGACGGTTGTCCTCGAACTCGTACAGCGCTCCACGCAGCTGTAGTCGGCGCAGCAAGACCTCACGCGGCGCATGCCAAAGCCAACTTCTGTCGAGCCAGGTTTGCGCAAAGCAGATGAAGGTCTGCCGCGCGATGGCAACCCGTTCATGTTCCGGGAGGCCAGGAAAACACAGGCGAAGATTGGTCAGCACGATCCGGCGCCGCGAAGCGACAGCCCGGTAGAGCAGCCACCCTAGCGCGAAACCGAGGCCACGAACCCATCCCAGCGGCATCCACGCCAGAACGCGCATGAACCCGATACCCAGCTGCGTTGCAAGCCATCCCATCATGTCGGCGCGCTGTCTGAAACTGTTGCCGGTGCCTTGGCCGACTCGGAACGAGGCTGCTTGTACCGGTTGTATCCCCACAGGTATTGACCGGGTTGCATCAGGACTATTTTTTCCACCGTCAGGTTGATCTGGCTGACGATATCGTCGAGCGTTGGGGCAGCTGCTGTCTCGAGAAGTTTCAACGGCGGCAATATCTGCAGCGCGTAGCCACGTCCGCCAGCCAGCCGTTCGCAGGTCACCGGGAGGATCACCGCGCCGCTTTGAAGGGCAAGCCGCGCAGCAAGTGTCATGGTGTAGGCGGGCTTTCCAAAAAAGGGGGCCCACAGGCCAAGACCTTCGGGGGGTACCTGATCGACCAGCAGACCGACGGCCTCATTGCGCTTGAGTGCCTTGTGCATCTGACGTATGCCGCCCAGGCTGGCGGGCGCCAGGTTCAAGCCCTGGCGACCGCGGTTTTCACGGACCAAACGGGCCAGCCACGGCTGGCGTGCAGGACGATAAAGCGCTGTCAAGGGGCCGTACATTTCGGCCAGCGCCTGGGGAGCGAGCTCGAAACTGCCGCAATGCGCGCCCATGAAGATCACGCCTTTGCCACCTGCGAAGGCTGCGTCGGCATGCGCCCGCCCCTCGCATCGCACATTGCCCAGGCAGGACTGGTCGGAGGGCCGCATCCAGAGCTTGGGCAATTCGCCCACGAAGCGCCCCGCCTCGGAGATGGCGGGCCGCGCCAAGGCAAATGGCAAGCCAGCTTGAATGACATTGGCGCGAAAAGTGGCCCGGTAAGCGGGACTCAGGAACCAGACGAGCCACCCCAGCATCGCCCCGACCGCATGCAGGCTGCGCAGTGGCAAGAGCGACAGGAAACGAAACAGGTGATACATCGATAAAAAGGCGAGGTCCCGCTTTTCAACACAGTAGTGCAGTGGCGCAAACCGAACGTCGGCTACAGCGCTGGCAGTGTACGGCCCGCTGGGGGCTGCCCTATAATTTGAAAGTCGCCGAGTTACAGAACAACTTGCAGGGCGACGTTAAACCTATCTGCTAAAGCGTTCGCCGAGGCACTTCACAGCCGGCAACGCGCCGACTAACCCGATGGAGTGTATGCAATGGCGAACGATTTTCTTTTTACGTCCGAGTCTGTTTCCGAGGGCCACCCCGACAAGGTGTCCGACCAGATTTCCGACGCGATCCTCGACGCGATCTTCAAGCAAGACCCGCTTTCCCGCGTTGCCGCCGAAACGCTGTGCAACACCGGCCTGGTCGTGCTGGCTGGCGAGATCACAACCAACGCGCATGTCGACTACATCCAGGTCGCACGCGACACGATCAAGCGCATCGGCTACGACAATACCGAGTACGGCATCGACTACAAGGGCTGCGCGGTGCTGGTCGCCTATGACAAGCAGAGCAACGACATTGCGCAGGGCGTGGATCACGCCAGCGATGACCACCTGAACACCGGCGCCGGTGACCAGGGCCTGATGTTCGGCTACGCGTGCAACGAGACCGCAGACCTGATGCCCGCCCCTATCTACTACGCCCACCGTCTGGTCGAGCGCCAGGCGCAGGTCAGGAAAGACGGCCGACTTCCCTTTCTCCGCCCCGACGCCAAGAGCCAGGTGACGATGCGCTATGTGGACGGCAAGCCCCACAGCATCGACACCGTAGTTCTGTCCAGCCAGCACAGCCCCGAAATGAGCGACGGCGCGAAGATGAAACCCGCGTTCATCGAAGCGGTGATCGAAGAGATCATCAAGCCTGTGCTGCCAGCCGAGTGGCTCAAGGACACCAAGTATCTGGTGAACCCGACGGGTCGCTTCGTCATCGGCGGGCCTCAGGGCGACTGCGGCCTCACGGGCCGCAAAATCATCGTCGACACCTACGGCGGTGCCTGCCCGCACGGTGGTGGAGCCTTTTCAGGCAAGGACCCCACCAAGGTCGACCGCTCAGCCGCTTATGCCGCACGCTACGTTGCCAAGAACATCGTCGCAGCCGGTCTCGCCCGGCAGTGCCAGATCCAGGTCGCGTACGCCATCGGCGTGGCACGGCCCATGAACGTGACCATCTACACCGAAGGCACCGGCGTGATTCCCGACGAGCAGATCGCCGCATTGGTGAACGAGCATTTCGACCTGCGCCCCAAAGGCATCATCCAGATGCTCAACCTGCTGCGCCCGATCTATGAGAAGACCGCCGCCTACGGCCACTTCGGCCGTGACGAACCAGAGTTCACCTGGGAGCGCACCGACAAGGCTGCCGTTCTCCGGGCCGCGGCTGGCCTGTGAACTCATGAGCGACCCGTCTGGGGTCGTGAAAAACGAAAAAACCGCCATTTGGCGGTTTTTTCTTTGACGCTAGGCACATCAAGCCTGGACGCGATGGATCAACAAATAAGTCAGACCTTGCGCGTGTACGGCGTGTCCTCGACGTGTTTCCCCGGGCCGAGGGTGTCGTCAGGCCGGGCATCGGGCAGAGGCGTCGGAATGGTCTTGTTGGTACCTTCCAGCCCGAACGGTTCCCCCTCACTGTTGCGCACAGCACCGGGTTTTTCAGGTTTGGCCTGGCTAGGCGGCAATGGCACCACCTCTGGCTTGACCTCTGACCTCATGCTTGAAGCTCAGGTCTGGAAGGTGTGGGAAGGCCGGCCATCTTTCGACGCCTCACGTGCGCCTTTCTTCTCGGAGGATCGCACGGGAAAAGGCCAAGCGGCACGCTGTGGTCCTTTGACTTCGCGACGCTCGGACATGTAGTTACTACTCTGTGGACCGGTGCGGTTGGAAACCCTCAAGCCTAATTCGATCATCGGTTGCTCCTGACAGGACTTCGAATGCCTGCATGGGTTCATCCTAGAGCGGACGGGGCAGCGGTTGTGTCAGATTTTGACGATGGGCTTGTAGGACATGCAAGCCCTGCCGTGAATCAAGCCTGCACCGACTTCGAGCGTGCATACAACTTGGGCTTTGCATTCAGGCACCAGGCTCAAAAAATGAAAGTACAAAGAAGAAAAAGTCATTCAAATTCAACAGCTTGTTATATACATCACAAAATCACTTGCCACTGGCATGGTGTATGCAAGAAACTTCGTGCCATAAGTTTCCTGCCGAGCCGCAATTGCAACCCCAACCCTCCGACGTTTCCTCGCTCACGGCCGCACCGGCCAGCCGGGGGGCGCGCGCTGATCTCGTCAGCAAAAGAATTGCCGACCACATCGTGATGGGGCACTTCGCCCCCGGGTCTCGGCTGGACGAAGTCATGCTCGCGGGGATGTTTGCGGTGTCCCGCACGCCCGTGCGCGAAGCGCTCAAGCAACTGGCAACGCAGGGCCTCGTCATTTGCCGGCCCAACCGGGGCGCCGTGGTCGCGGGCATGACTCCGGATGAACTTGACCGGACCTTCGAAGCTATCGCGGAACTTGAAGCTTCCTGCGCACGTTACGCAGCGGTTCGCATGTCGCACGCCGATGCGAAGGCGCTGGCCGCAAAACATGCGCAGTCCCGCGAGGCCATGCGCGCCGGCGACTTCGAGCGCTACGACCGCCTCAACCAGGAATGGCATGCGATCGTCATCCAGAGTTGCGGCAACCCGACCTTGATAGAGATGACTTCCAGCCTGCGCCACCGTGTCTCGCCGTTTCGCCGCTCCCAATTCCGCCACGTCGAGCGCATGAGCGCCTCTTTCGAGGAGCATGCCGCCATTCTGGAAGCCTTGCTCACGCACGACGCCAGTGGCGCCCAGCGCGCCATGCGCAACCACCTGCTCTCGGCCCGCGCGGCCGCTTCACGGCTGACGCACAGCCCGACTCCCCCTGCCCCTGAATCCACTCCTTTGACGAAAGCCACTGCATGACCTGGTCGATCATTGCGCGCGACGCCTCGGGCGCCTTCGGCGTCGCTGTCGCGAGCAAATTTTTTGCGGTGGGCGCGCTCTGCCCGCATGCGCAAAGCGGCATCGGGGCCCTGGCGACGCAGGCCCTGCTCAATCCGCTGTATGTCAAGCCG
Organism: Pseudomonadota bacterium; assembly: GCA_040385065.1. Lineage (GTDB taxonomy): Bacteria > Pseudomonadota > Gammaproteobacteria > Burkholderiales > Burkholderiaceae_C > Polaromonas. The sequence continues at coordinate 214,763 of JAZKIC010000021.1, read as the reverse complement.
GCATTTGCCGCGCTTGAACTGGGCAAGCAGCCCGAACAGATCGTAGAGGAATTGATCGCCGGGGACGATGGCCGTGACCAGCGCCAGCTGCACATCATCGACGCGCATAACCGCTCATTCGCCCACACCGGCTCGGCTTGCGTACCCTGGTGCGGACACACCGCCGGCGACGGTTACTCGGTTGCAGGCAACATGCTGGCCGGGCCGGAGGTGGTCGAGTCGACCGCGAAGGCTTACGAACAAGGCAGTCACCTCAGCTTTGGCGAGCGCCTGCTCGCGGCGCTTGCGGCCGGCGACGCTGCAGGCGGCGACAAGCGTGGCAAGCAGGGCGCCGCCTTGGTCATCTACACCACAGAGGACTACCCTGCACTGGACTTGCGCGTCGATGACCATGACGAGCCGATCGTGGAACTGCGGCGGCTTTACGAGAAAAGTCTGGAGCGTTACCAGCCCTTCACCGCTTGCCTGGCTTCGCGCGACAACCCGGCTGGCCTGATCGACCGCGCCTTGCTCGAGGCCGAAGTCACGCGTTTTCACGAGGCCTTGCAAAGCGGCCGCAAGGGAGTGGCGCTTTGACTGCATTGCTCGAAGTCACGGACCTGCGCACCAGCTTCAAGCTGGAAGGCGGCGGCGAATTCGCAGCCGTGGATGGCGTCAGTTTCTCGGTCCAGGCGGGTCGAACGCTCGGCATCGTCGGCGAGTCGGGCTGCGGCAAGAGCGTCACGTCGCTCTCGATCATGGGCCTGCTACCCAAAGGACAAGGCCGTATCTCGGCGGGCTCAGTGGTGTTTGAGGGGCGCGATCTAGCCACCCTGAATCCTGCCGAGATGCGGGCGCTGCGCGGCAACCGCATGGCCATGATCTTTCAGGAGCCGATGACCTCCCTGAACCCGGCCTTCACCATCGGTGACCAACTGGTCGAAGGCATCCGGTCGCATCGCAATATCAGCGCGACCCAGGCACGAGAGCACGCCATCGAGATGCTGCGCCGCGTGCGCATTCCGTCACCGGAGCGGCGCATCGACGAGTACCCGCACAAACTGTCGGGCGGCATGCGCCAGCGCGTAATGATTGCGATGGCGCTGTCATGCGAGCCGAAACTGCTGATTGCCGACGAGCCGACCACGGCGCTCGACGTCACCATTCAGGCGCAGGTACTGGACCTCATGCGCACACTTCGGGAAGAAACCGGCACCGCCATCATTCTCATCACGCACGATCTGGGCGTGATCGCCGAGCTCGCCGACGACGTGGTGGTCATGTATTCCGGTCGTGTGGTCGAGCGCGCGCCGGTGCACGAACTCTTCGCCTCTCCGCAGCATCCGTACACCATCGGGCTATTGGGCTCGATCCCCAAGCTTCACCTGGAGCAGGAACGGCTCAATGCCATCGAAGGCCAGGTGCCGACGCCCATGACCCGCGTCAGCGGCTGCCGCTTCGCGCCACGCTGTCCTTTCGTCGTCGATCGCTGCACACAGGAAATGCCTCCGCTGATGAAGGTCGGTGCCAGCCATGAAGCTGCCTGCTGGCGCGCACCGCTGGATTCAGACTCGCCGGCCGGGCACCAGCCGGCCATCGCCCGGAAGGAAATCGCATGAGCGCGCTTCTGCGAGCTGACAACCTTGTCAAGCATTTCCCCGTCAACCGGACGCTGTTCGGCCGCAGCACGGACGTGGTGCATGCGGTGGACGGCGTGACCTTCGAACTCCAGTCCGGCGACACCATGGCCCTGGTCGGCGAATCGGGTTGTGGCAAGTCCACCGTCGGTCGCCTGCTGCTGCGCCTGCTCGAAGCCACCGAAGGCAAGGTCTGGTTCGACGGACAGGACCTGATGGCGCTTTCTGCCGCCGAGATGCGCTCCGAGCGGCGCAAGCTGCAGATGATTTTCCAAGACCCCTATTCGTCGCTCAACCCGCGCATGACGGTGCAGCAAACCCTGACCGAGCCTTTGGCCCTGCACGGTCTGGCGCGCGGAAAACACCGTGAGCGCGCGGCCGAACTGCTCGACCTCGTGGGACTGGCGCCGCAGTACCTGCAGCGCTACCCGCATGAATTCTCGGGAGGCCAGCGCCAGCGCATCGGCATTGCGCGGGCACTTGCGGTGGAGCCCAAGCTGATCGTCTGTGACGAGGCCGTCTCGGCGCTCGATGTGTCTATCCAGGCTCAGGTCATCAACCTCCTGCAGGACTTGCAACGGCGCCTGGGTCTGGCCTATGTGTTCATTGCGCACGACCTTGCCGTAGTCAAGCACATCGCCTCACACGTCGCCGTGATGTACCTCGGGCAAATTGTCGAGTACGCCGACAAGAAAAGCCTGTTCGCCCAGCCCCGCCACCCGTATACCCAGGCGCTGCTCTCGGCCATTCCGCTGCCCGAGCCCGGCATGCGGCGCGAACGCGTGATCCTTCAGGGCGATGTGCCCAACCCGATTCATCCGCCGTCCGGTTGCCGCTTTCGCACGCGCTGCCCGTATGCGCAGGAGCGTTGCGCGGCCGAGGTGCCCGCCCTGCGTTCGGTCGAAGGCCATGCCGTTGCCTGCCATTTTTGGGAAAGCATTGAAGCACCCACAACCGTCGCCCTGGATCACCCCGTCAATGAGCGTCTCCTCAGGCTGCAAGCGGCGTTTGGCAACCGCACGACGGGCGAGCCTGCGCCGGCTGCCGCCCTGGCGTGATCTCGTTTTTTTCTGTCCCCTTAGCGTGCCGATTTTTAACTTGAAGGAACTGCAATGAGCAAAAAGACCCTTTTGGCCCTGACGCTGGCACTGGCCGCCGGGATCGGCCATGCGCAAACACTGCGCATCGGCCTGGCTGAAGATCCGGATGTGCTGGACCCGACGCTGGCGCGCAGCTTTGTCGGCCGCATCGTCTTCTCGTCCCTGTGCGACAAGCTCGTGGACATCGACGAAAAGCTCAATGTCGTGCCGCAGCTGGCTACTTCCTGGCAGTGGTCGGCCGACAACAAGTCGCTGACCATGAAACTGCGCCCCGGCGTCACCTTCCATGACGGTGAAAAGTTCGACGCTGCTGCCGTCAAGTTCAATATCGACCGCCACAAGACGATGGCAGGTTCCAACCGCCGCGGCGAACTCGGCCCCGTGTCAACGGTGGACGTCGTCGACGAGCTGACGGCGCGGATCAACCTCAGCGCACCCTTTTCTCCGCTGCTCACCGTGCTGGCAGACCGTGCCGGCATGATGGTCTCCCCCAAAGCCGCGCAGGCCGCGCCGACGAACTTCGCCAGCAAACCCATCTGCTCGGGCCCCTTCAAGTTCACGGAGCGGGTTGCCCAGGACAGGATCGTTCTCGATCGTTTTGCCAACTACTGGAACAAGGCCAATGTCCATTTCGACAAGGTCATCTTCCTGCCGGTAGTTGACGCTACTGTGCGGCTGGCCAACCTGCGGGCGGGACAGCTGGACTTCATCGAGCGCATCGCACCTTCCGACGTTGCGTCCGTCAAGGCAGACCGCAAGCTTTCACTGGCTCGCATTACCGAGATGGGCTACCAGGGCATCACGATCAACACGCACAAGAGCGATCAGGCACAGAAGAACCCGCTCGGCAAGGATGCCCGCGTGCGCGAAGCCTTCGAGCTCTCGCTTGACCGCGAAGGCATCGTCAAGGTTGCCATGGACGGCGAGGCGGTTGCCGGCAATCAGTGGGTTCCGCCGAGCAATTCCTTTTATGCCAAGAACGTCCCTATGCCCAAGCGCGACATTGCGCGTGCCAAGGCCTTGCTGAAGGAAGCTGGCGTGACCAACCCGACCTTCACGCTCATGACGCCCACCACGTCCGACGCGCAGCGTCTGGCGCAGGTGGTGCAAGCCATGGCCAAGGAAGCCGGCTTCGACGTGAAGATCCAGTCGACCGAATTCGCGACTTCGCTGAACCTCGCCGACAAAGGCACTTTTGATGCGTATGTGCTGGCCTGGAGCGGTCGCGCCGATCCGGACGGCAACCTCTATAGCTTCTACGGCTGCAAACAGCCACTGAACTACAGCGGTGAGTGCCGCCCGCAGTGGGATGAGCTGCTGAACCGTTCGCGAAACACGCTCGACACGGCCGGCCGCATCAAGATCTTCGCCACCCTGGCGGCAGAAGCTGCGAACGAGAAGCCGATCGTCTATCTCTACCACCGCAACTGGCTGTGGGCTTTCAACAAGAAGCTCACCGGCCTGCGCACGGTGCCCGATGGCCTGGTGCGTATCCAGGGCCTGAAGATGGCGTCCTGACCCTCTAGCCTCCACCGGCACCGCACCGACTCATGCTCAACTATTTCCTCAAGCGCCTGGCGTCCATCGTTCCCACGGTGTTCTTCGTTACGGTGATCATCTTCGGCCTGCAGCAATTGCTTCCGGGAGACGCGGCCCTCATCCTCGCGGGTGAAGACCAGGATCCCCAGGTCATTGCCTACCTGAAGGAAAAGATGCACCTCGACGAGCCCCTGCCCGTGCGCTACGCGTACTGGATCGGCGGCGTCTTTCAGGGTGACCTCGGGGAATCCTTGCGCATTCAGCAACCGGTGCTGGGCCTGATTCAGGAGAAGCTGCCCGTCACGCTTCAGCTCGCCGCCATGGCGATGCTGATTGCCGTGGTGATCGGCATTCCGGCGGGTATCGTGTCGGCCGTGGGCAAGGACTCGGCGTGGGATTACGTGGCCAACATCGTTGCCTTGTGGGGCCTGTCCACGCCGAACTTCTGGCTCGGCATCCTGATGATTTTGCTGTTCTCGGTGTCCCTCGGCTGGCTGCCGGCTTCCGGCTATGTGAGCCCTTTTGAAGACCTCAAGGAAAACCTCGCGTCCATGATCATGCCCGCCTTCGTGCTGGGCAACGGCATCGCAGCGGTGCTGATGCGGCACACCCGCAGCGCCATGCTGCAGGTGCTCAATGCCGACTACGTGCGCACGGCCCGGGCCAAGGGCCTGGACGAGCGCACCGTGGTGCTCAAGCACGGCCTGCGCAATGCTCTGACGCCCATCATCACGCTGGGTGCACTTGAATTCGGCACACTGCTGTCGGGCGCAGTGCTGACCGAGCAGGTCTTTTCCATTCCCGGTTTTGGCAAACTCATCGTCGACGCGGTGTTCAACCGCGACTACGCTGTGGTGCAGGGTGTCGTCCTCTTTACGTCGAGCGTCTACATCGTGCTCAACCTGCTGGCCGACCTCGCCTATTTCTATGTCAATCCACGTTTGCGAGGCTAAGCCATGAGCGCCGTCATTTCCCATCAGCCCACGGCGGCTGAAGCAAGCCCCGCCAGACGAGCCCTGCGCCGCCTGATCCGCCGGCGCGGCGCGATGGTCGGCCTGTTCATCGTTGTATTTTTCATCCTGATGGCGATCTTCGCGCCGACCCTTGCTCCCTACGACCCCGTCGCCACCAGCTGGAGCGCCGTGCGCAAGGCGCCGAGCATGCAATACCTGTTCGGCACGGACGAGATTGGGCGGGACGTGCTGTCGCGCGTTGTATGGGGCGCGCGTGCTTCGCTCATGGCCGGGCTTGTTTCGGTCAGCATTTCGATGGCGCTGGGCATTCCTATCGGCCTGCTGGCCGCTTACCTCGGCGGCTGGACGGATGCGCTGGTGTCGCGCTTTGTCGACTCCATGCTGGCAGTGCCCTTCCTTATTCTGGCGATTGCGCTTTCCGCGTTCCTCGGCCCCAGCCTCACCAACGCCATGATCGCGATTGGCGTGTCGGCAACCCCTGTCTTCATCCGGCTCACGCGTGCGCAGGTCATGGCCGTGAAGGTCGAGGACTACATCGAGGCCGCCCGTGCGGTGGGCAATCCACATTGGCGCATCGCGCTGCGGCATATCCTGCCCAACGTGCTGCCGCCCCTCATCGTTCAGGCCACCCTGGCCATTGCGGCGGCCATCATTGCCGAAGCCAGCCTGTCCTTCCTCGGGCTGGGTCAGCAGCCGCCGGCGCCGAGCTGGGGCAGCATGCTGAACACCGCCAAGAACTATGTCGACAATGCGCCCTGGATGGCCATCTGGCCGGGGCTCTCGATCTTTTTCCTGGTGCTGTCCTTCAACCTTCTGGGCGACGGCCTGCGCGACGCGCTCGACCCCCGGCAAAAATAACGAGACAAAGACTTCATCCCTATGCACACGCCTTCTTTCGACGCCCTCAACTACCCCTACGCTTCACGGCGCAACGTGGTCTATGCCCAGCACGGCATGGTGGCCACTTCCCAGCCGCTCGCCGCCCAAGCGGGCTTGCAGGTGCTGCAGGCCGGCGGCAATGCCATCGATGCGGCCGTTGCTACGGCTGCCGCATTGAGCGTGGTCGAGCCGAGCGCCAACGGCATCGGCGGCGATGCTTTCGCGCTGGTCTGGCACCAGGGCAAGCTGCATGGCCTAAATGCCAGCGGCCCGGCGCCGCGCGGAATTTCACTCGACACCTTCGCATCGCAAGGCCTGAAGGAAGTGCCCAAATACGGCCCCCTGGCCGTCACCGTGCCAGGTACGCCCGCGGCCTGGGCAGGTTTGTCGGAGCGCTTCGGCAAGTTGCCCCTCACCACCACCATGGCCAGCGCCATCGCACTGGCGCGCGACGGATTCCCGGTCTCCCCATCGGTTGCGTTTGCCTGGCAGCAAGCCACCAAGCTCTTTCGCCAGCACTTCAAGGAAGATCACTTCAAGCATTGGTTCGAGACTTTCGCACCTGAGCGCGCACCGGAACCCGGGGAGATCTTCAAATCTGCCGGCCATGCCGACACGCTGCAATCCATCGCCGAGACGAAAAGCGAGAGCTTTTATCGCGGTGCCCTGGCATCGCGCATCGCCGCCTTCGTGCAATCCGCCGGGGGTCACCTCAGCGAACAGGACCTGGGCGATTTCAAACTCGACTGGTGCCAGCCGATCAGCACGAATTACCGTGGCTATGACGTCTGGGAGATTCCGCCCAACGGCCACGGGCTGGTGGCACTGATCGCGCTCAACATCCTCAAGGGCTTCGACTTCAGCGAGCGCGACACCCTGCGCACGCACCACCTGCAGATCGAAGCCATGAAGCTGGCCTTCGCAGATGGCCTGGCGCACATCGCCGAGCCTTCGCACATGCGCGTGTCGGTGGCCGACCTGCTTTCCGACAGCTACGCCAACGATCGCCGGGCCCTTATCGGCGACCGGGCCATGCTGCCCATGCCCGGCGAGCCTTCGCGTGGCGGGACGGTCTACCTCAGCACGGCCGATCGCGAGGGCAACATGGTCTCGCTCATCCAGAGCAATTACATGGGCTTCGGTTCAGGCCTGGTCGTTCCGGGCACCGGCATTGCTCTGCACAACCGCGGCAACAACTTCACGCTGCAGCCCGACCACCCCAACTGCCTGGCTCCGGGCAAGCGCCCGTACCACACCATCATTCCGGGCTTCCTCACGCGCAACGGCAAGGCAGTGGGCCCGTTCGGCGTCATGGGCGGCTTCATGCAGCCGCAGGGCCATGTGCAGATGGTGATGAACACGGTCGACTTCGGCCTCAACCCGCAAGCCTCACTTGATGCGCCGCGCTGGGAATGGGAGGCGGGCAACCGCGTCAACATCGAGCGCGCGGTGCCGGAACACCTTTTCCACGGCCTGCAACGCCTGGGCCATGAGCTGACATGGTCGAACAATCGCCTGGCATTCGGCCGCGGCCAGATCATCTGGCGCAACGAGCAAGGCGTGCTCTGCGGCGGAACCGAGCCCCGTACGGACGGTTCCATCGCTGCCTGGTAGCGCACGTTCGGCCGGGCTCCTCGGACGCTTCAACAGGAATCGGGCCGTGAGCCCGATTTTTCGTTCCTTAGCCGCTGATCAGTCCTGCGGCGGCAATACCGGCCATGCAGATCGCCTCGTCCTCATCGCCCGTGCCGCCGCTGGCGCCCGCAGCGCCGAGGATTAGCCCGTCGGCATTCTTGATGAGTACCGCCCCCGTCTGCGGCAGGAACTTGCCTTGCGAGGTAGAGGCGAGAGACAGGAAGAAGTTGGGGTTGTCTTTTGCGCGCTGGCCCAGTACGCGGCTGGATGCACCCATGCCGACCGCGCCCCAGGCTTTGCCCATGGCGATGTCGAAGCGGAACATGCTGGCGCCATCCTGCCGCGCAAATGCCTTCAAATTCCCGGCTTCGTCCAGCACGACGATTCCCATGGGCTTATAGCCCGCGGCCGTGGAACTGGCCAAGGCCGCCTCGATGATCTGTTGGGCTTGGGCGAGCGTGAGGAATGACATGGCAAGTTTTCCTGATGAAAGTCGAAGCTGCAATGGTACTGGCCCCAGCAGTTGAGCCCGGGGCAAGCCTGGTGTTCGGAACCCCTGCAGGGTGCATGCGAGCCGCCAATTCATCCCGATGACTTGAAACCCGACAAAAAGCCCGTATCATTAGCACTCGATCAAGTAGAGTGCTAACAACGCCTCGCTTATCAAATTAACGGTACCTGCCCTTCACGGGCTGGGCCTTTTTTTGGTCTAACAACCCGCATCAACAAGGAGATCCAATGAAACTTCGCCCTCTGCACGACCGTGTGATCGTCAAACGCGTCGAGAACGAAACCAAAACCGCCTCCGGCATCGTCATTCCTGACAGCGCCGCCGAGAAGCCTGATCAAGGCGAAGTGCTTGCCGTCGGTCCTGGCAAAAAGAACGACAAGGGCGAAATGGGTGCCATGGCTGTCAAGGTGGGCGACCGCGTCCTCTTCGGCAAGTACAGCGGCCAGACCGTCAAGGTCGATGGCGACGAACTGCTCGTGATGAAAGAGGAAGACCTCTTCGCCGTGGTCGAGAAGTAATCTCCCCGCGCTCATCAACCCCTATCAACTGAATCCGGAGAAATCAACATGGCAGCAAAAGACGTCATTTTCGGCGGCGAAGCCCGCGCACGCATGGTCGAGGGTGTGAACATCCTGGCCAACGCGGTCAAGGTCACCCTGGGCCCCAAGGGCCGCAACGTGGTGCTCGAGCGCTCCTTCGGCGCCCCCACCGTGACCAAGGACGGCGTGTCCGTCGCCAAGGAAATCGAACTGAAGGACAAGCTTCAGAACATGGGCGCGCAGATGGTCAAGGAAGTCGCTTCCAAGACTTCTGACATCGCTGGCGACGGAACCACCACCGCCACGGTGCTGGCCCAGGCCATTGTTCACGAAGGCATGAAGTACGTTGCCGCAGGCATGAACCCCATGGACCTCAAGCGCGGTATCGACAAGGCTGTCACGGCCCTGACCGAAGAACTGAAAAAAGCTTCCAAGCCTACGACGACCTCCAAGGAAATCGCCCAGGTTGGCTCCATCTCCGCCAACTCTGACGAAACCATCGGCAAGATCATTGCCGATGCGATGGACAAAGTCGGCAAGGAAGGCGTCATCACCGTTGAAGACGGCAAGTCGCTCGAGAGCGAACTCGACGTCGTCGAAGGCATGCAGTTCGACCGCGGCTACCTCTCCCCTTACTTCATCAACAACCCTGAGAAGCAGTCGGCCCTGCTGGACAACCCGTTTGTCCTGCTGTACGACAAGAAAATCAGCAACATCCGTGACCTGCTTCCTACCCTGGAACAAGTCGCCAAGGCTGGCCGTCCTCTCTTGATCGTTGCCGAAGAAGTCGAGGGCGAAGCCCTGGCAACACTGGTGGTCAACACGCTGCGTGGCATTCTGAAAGTGGTTGCTGTCAAGGCACCTGGTTTCGGCGATCGCCGCAAAGCCATGCTCGAAGATATCGCTGTCCTGACCGGCGGCAAGGTTATCGCCGAAGAAGTTGGCATGTCGCTCGAAAAAGTGACGCTGGCTGACCTCGGCCAGGCCAAGCGCATCGAAGTGGGCAAGGAAAACACCATCATCATCGACGGCTCCGGCGCTGCTGAAGACATCGAAGCCCGCGTCAAGCAGGTTCGTGTCCAGATCGAAGAAGCCACCAGCGACTACGACCGTGAAAAACTGCAAGAGCGCGTGGCCAAGCTGGCTGGCGGTGTTGCCGTGATCAAGGTCGGCGCTGCGACCGAAGTCGAGATGAAGGAAAAGAAAGCCCGCGTCGAGGACGCGCTGCACGCTACCCGCGCTGCCGTGGAAGAAGGCATCGTGGCTGGCGGCGGCGTTGCACTGCTGCGCGCCAAGCAAACCGCTGGCGTGATCAAGGGCGACAACCCTGACCAGGACGCCGGCATCAAGCTGGTGATGCGCGCCATCGAGGCTCCACTGCGCGAGATCGTTTACAACGCAGGCGGCGAAGCCTCTGTGGTGGTGAACGCTGTGCTGGCTGGCAAAGGCAACTACGGCTTCAACGCTGCCAACGACACCTACGGCGACATGATCGAAATGGGTATTCTGGACCCCACGAAAGTGACACGTACGGCTCTGCAGAACGCAGCATCTGTGGCATCCCTCATGCTGACGACTGAGTGCATGGTGTCCGAGTCGCCAAAAGACGACTCACCTGCCGGCGGCGGAATGGGCGGCGGCATGGGTGGCATGGGCGGCATGGGCGACATGGGCATGTAATTGCCACGGGCTCGCGGGATCTTTCGGATCCAGCGAGCTCGTCCGGCCGGACTCCTTCACCGGAGACCGACAATAAAGAACCCTGCAAGGCGCAAGCCTTGCAGGGTTTTTTTGTTGGGTGCGCCGGTGCGCCTTCGGCCCAAGGACATTCAATCGGCTGCCCAGCGGTCCCGACGGGCGAGCGGGCCCTTCGATACCTCAGGGCGAGCGGTTCAGGGGTTCGAGCTCGCCGAGAGGTGTGGTGCGCCCCCTGAACCTTCGATATGCTTGCGCACCCTGTCCTGAGCCCGTCGAAGAATCAGGGCGGTCCAAGGGCTGGTCCGAACGTGAGTTCGAGCCAACCACACCTCCGTTCACCCTGAGGTCTCGAAGGGTCTGCGTGCTAGGCGAGGCATCGGGGGACGAGACCCGGCTTGCTGCGCCAGATGGCTCGCTGGCTTCTATAGCGAGGCCTGCGCGAGCCTCGGTACAGACCCTTCGATACCTCAGGGCGAACGGTACTGCGGTACCGCGGGCTGCGGGGCTGCGGGTTGCGGACTGCGGACTGCGAGGGCTGCGGGGCTGCGGGGCGTGTACTAAAGCGTATCGAAGCCTGCCGGCCTGCAGTCCAGACAAGCCCCGGTATGTCAGCGCATCAAGGCGTCGAGCTGGCCCGTCAACGCCTCAGGATCTTCGCAATGGATGGCTTGCCACCCTAACTGGTGCGCGGCCTGAACGTTGGCCAGAGTGTCATCGATGAAAATCGTGTCTGCAGCCTGCAGACCGTGGCGGGCCGCAAGTAGCTCGAAGATCGCCAGGTCGGGCTTGCCCAGGTTCACATCGCCGGAAAAAATCCCGCCGTCGAACCAGTTTAGAAAATCATGTCGCTGCTCCAGCGTCCGGGCATAAGGCACGGGCATGTTCGACAGGTAGAACAATCGAATATCGTCCGCGCCGCCGTCGCGCTGCTCGCGCAGGCGCGTCAGCAAGCCTATGTTGCTGTCAATCGGCTGCAGCTCATCGGCGATGCAGGAGATCATGCCGTTCACCGCGTCATGCGGCAGGCCGATTCGCGCCGCAGTGCGCGCGACGACCTCGTCCAGCGCAAGCGTGCCGTGGTCGAAAGCCTTCCAATCGTCATGTTTGAACATCGCATGGGCCAGCTGACTCGCCGACTCAGACGTTTGCGCCTGGGTGGGGAAATACTTTTGCACCAGAAGTAGCGGCTGCCAGGTAAAGAGTACGGCACCGAAATCAAAAACGACATTCATTTGCAAAGCTTCTTCAGAAGTCCCGCCGTGGAGCCATCCAGGCCGGCAGCAGCACCCGTTTCCAGGCGTTGTTCAATATCCTTGGCGAGCACCTTGCCGAGCTCGACGCCCCATTGGTCAAAGCTGTTGATGCCCCATACGGAGCCGCTCACGAATACCCGGTGTTCCTGCAGCGCGATCAGTGCGCCCAGGCTGGCGGGCGTCAATTCGTCGAGCAGCAAAAAGGTGCTGGGCCGGTTGCCCGGAAAGTCCTTGTGGCCGCCTGCTTCTGGCTGGCCAAGCATGAAAGCCTGGGCCTGAGCCAGGGCGTTGGCCAGCAGTTTGCGCTGATGGCCCGGCAGCGTGTGTGCCGGCGTTTTAACGGCGACGAACTCCACCGGGACGATGTCGGTGCCCTGATGCAGCATCTGAAAATAAGCGTGTTGACCGTTCGTGCCGGGCTCTCCCCACAAGACGGGTGAAGTGCCATAGGCCAGGGGCTGGCCGTCCGCGTCGACGCGCTTGCCATTGCTCTCCATCTCGAGCTGCTGCAGGTACGCCGGCAGGCGGCGCAACGCACTATGGTACGGGGCGATGCTGCGGCTGGTAAAGCCATGAAAGTTGCGGTACCAAACGTCGAGAAGACCCAGGCGCATGGGCAGGTTGCGCGCTGTCGGAGCGGTCCGAAAGTGCTCGTCCATGTCATGAGCGCCCGCCAGCATCTGCCGGAAAGCGTCGGGGCCGATCGATATGGCCAAAGGCAGGCCAATGGCCGACATCATGGAATAGCGGCCGCCCACCCAATCCCAGAATCCGAAAGTCGTGGTGATGCCGAAATCATTGGCTGCGGCGACGTTCGTCGTCAACGCCGCGAAATGCTTCGCGATCATCCCGGGGGCGCGCGCCCCGACCTTGTGCTCGAACCAGCTTTTGGCCGATCGGGCATTGGTCATCGTTTCGGTGGTGGTGAAGGTCTTGGACGCGATGAGGAACAACGTACTTGCCGGATCGAGCGCCTTCAGCACAGCGGCGAGTTCGTGGCCGTCGACGTTCGACACAAAATGCAGGCGCTTGCCCGCCATTGCGTACTGCCCGAGTGCCACCACAGCCATTTGCGGCCCCAGGTCGGAGCCGCCAATGCCAATGTTGACGATGTCGGTGATCGCGTCATCAGCCCGCACTTCGGCAGCATAGGCCAGCATCGCGTCAAGAGTGGCGTGAACCTGCTCGAGCTCTTCGCTCAACAAGTCCTGGCTTCCCCGTGGCGCACGCAATAGAAAGTGCATGACTGCGCGCTGCTCGGTGTTGTTGATCGCGTCCCCTCTGAACATGGCGTCGCGATGCGCCGCCACGCCGCACTGCTCGGCCAGCGCCAATAGCATGGACTCGGTATCGGCCTCTAACAGGTTCTTCGAGAGGTCCGCAAACACATGGGGCGCGGACTGGCTGAAGCGCTCGAAGCGTGCAGCATCGCTCGAGAAGGCCCGGCGCAGATCCAGCGAGGCGCCTGCTTGCTCGTAATGCGCCTGCAGCGCCGCCCAGGCGGGCGTTCGATCACAGCGGGTACGTTCGGCCGGCACCACAGCTCAGAGCCCTTGCACCAGCTGCTCGAGCTTGGCGGCGTCGACCGCAAAGGCACGGATACCCTCGGCGAGCTTTTCCGTCGCCATGGCATCTTCGTTCAGGGCAAAGCGAAAGCCCGCCTCGTCGAATTGGGCGGCGGGCAAGTCGAGGTCTTTGGCGTGAGCCGGATCGAGCTGACGCGAAAGCGGCGCCTCGGTGGCAGCAAGCTGGGCCAACAACTCGGGGCTGATGGTGAGCAGGTCGCAACCGGCCAATGCCGTGATTTGCCCGACGTTCCGGAAGCTCGCGCCCATGACTTCGGTGGCGATGCCGAATTTTTTGTAGTGGTTGTAGATCTGCCGCACGGACTGCACGCCCGGATCGTTCGGCCCGGCCTTTTCCGCCTCGACCCAAGCCGCGCCTGCTGACTTCTTGTACCAGTCGTAAATACGCCCGACAAAGGGCGAAATCAGCTGAACCTTGGCCTGACCGCAAGCAACGGCCTGGCAAAAGGAAAAGAGCAATGTGAGATTGGTGTGAATGCCGCGCCGCTCCAGCCGTTCGGCGGCCTTGATGCCTTCCCAGGTTGCGGCGACCTTGATCAGCACACGGTCCACGTGAATGCCTTCAGCCTGGTAGAGCTCGATCAACCGTTCCCCGCGCGAGAACGTGGCGTCGCTGTCGAAGCTCAAGCGCGCGTCGACCTCGGTCGAGACCCTGCCCGGAATGATCGACAGGATCTCGCAGCCAAAACGCACCAGCAGCCGATCCATCACCTCGTCCAGATGCCGGCCCTTGAATCGGGTCACCACGTCTTTCATCAGCGGCGCATAGTCGGCCTTTTGAACGGCCTTGAGGATGAGCGAAGGGTTGGTGGTCGCGTCCTGCGGTTTGAACTGTCCGAGCTGGCGAAAGTCGCCCGTATCCGCAACCACGGTGGTGAACTGTTTAAGCGCTTCGAGTTGATTCATGAGAAGTATTTTGGCAGTGAAGACGCAGCGCAAAGAGCTCTGCGGGAAGTTACCAATTATGCCGATAGAATTGAAACTTTATTACATAACGACGCACCCGACTGCGCTTTGACCATGAGTTTTGACCTCGTTCTCTTCGGCGGCACCGGCGATCTGGCCTGGCGCAAACTGATGCCCGCACTCTTCCAGGCCTTTCGCCATGGGTCGCTCCCCGAGGGGGGCCGCATCATCGGCGTAGCCCGTGATGACCTCAGCGACGAAGCCTACAGGGCACTGATCAAGGCGCGTTTCGACGAAGTCGAACTCGCCAAGCGCCCCCGCGAGGAAGAGTTCTCCCGCTTTGCGGCCTTGCTGCACTTCCTGCGTGTCGACGTAACCCGGCCGGCCGACTACGAGCGCCTTGCCAGCATGCTCAAGGCCCGGAATGCTGACACGGTGGTTATGTATGTCGCCACTGCGCCCGGGCTTTTCACCTCCGTTGTGGAGCAGATAGCAGCATGTGGGCTGAACGGCCCGCAAACACGCCTGGTGCTGGAAAAGCCGCTCGGACATGATCTCGCGTCCAACCGTGCCATCAACGAATCGGTGCGGCGCGTGCTGAGTGAAAAGCAGATCTTCCGCATCGACCATTACCTCGGCAAACCCTCGGTGCAAAACCTGTTTGCTCTGCGTTTCGGCAACGCCCTGTTCGAGCCGCTGTGGCGCCGCGAAACGATCGCCAACATCCAGATCACCATGGCGGAAGACCTCGGCGTCGAAAAGCGCGGCGCGTTTTATGACCACACAGGGGCGCTGCGCGATATGGTTCAGAACCACGCCCTGCAGCTGCTTTGCGCGATCGGCATGGAGCCACCCATCAATGCGCACGCCGATGCGATACGCGACGAAAAGCTCAAGGTCTTGCGTGCGCTCAAGCCGTGGACCCTTGAAACCTTGCAGCAGCACGTGGTGCGCGGGCAATACAGCGCAGGCAGCATCAACGGAGCGGCAGTTCCGGGCTACCGCGAAGAAGCCGGCGTAGACCCACGCAGCCAGACCGAGACGTTTGTAGCCCTGCGCGCCGAGATCGCCAACTGGCGCTGGGCGGGCGTGCCCTTTTATATCCGGACCGGCAAGCGGCTGGCCGGCCGCGATGCGCGCATCGTCATCAATTTCCGTCCGACGCCGCATGCGATCTTTGGCACGCCATCAGGCGCCGTGAACCGCCTGGTGATCAACCTTCAACCCAAGGACGGACTCGAACTGCATCTGCTCGCGCAAGGCGCCGACAAGCGCCAGGGCGGGCGAAGCTCCTCGACACAACTGGCCCCGGTGCAACTCGACCTGGACTTCGACAAGCGCTTCGGCTCCGAGCGTGTAGGTGCCTACGAGCGCCTGTTGCTCGATGTGATTGACGGGCGGCTCAACCTGTTCGTGCGCAGCGACGAACAGGAAGAAGCCTGGCGCTGGGTCGAGCCCATCCTGGACCACTGGCAACACGCAGCCCACGAACCCAGGCCGTACGCGGCCGGCACCTGGGGACCCAGCGCGTCCAGCGCCATGATCGCGCGCGATGGTTTTTGCTGGAGCGAAGAGTGTTAGTGCTGAGGGACACTTCTCGTGCGGGCTTGAGGGCGCCGCACAGAACCATGGTCCACCCGCAAGCCCTTCGATACCTCAGGGCGAACGGATATGGCTGGCGTTTCTTCATTACCGAGGAGGGCACACCCTCACAGTTCGCACTGTGTTTACGAACCGTTCGTCCTGAGGTATCGAAGGGCTGCGCGCCACGAACCGTTCGCCCTGAGGTATCGAAGGGCCACCGTGTCGAACGCACGGTTGCAAAATCTGACGCGAGGACGTCCCATGCTTGACCGTATCAAAGCCTGCCTGCCTTCTCTGGCCCCAGCTGAGCAGCGGGTCGGAAAACTCGTGCTGGCCGATCCACGCGCTTTCGCCAATCTGCCCATCAGTGAGTTGGCTGTGCGCTCGCACGTCAGCAAGCCGACCGTCGTGCGCTTCTGCCGCAGCATGGGCTACGACGGGCTGTCGGATTTCAAACTCAAGCTTGCCGGCAGCGTCAGCGAGGGCGTGCCTTTCATTCACCGCAGCGTGGATACCGACGACAAGGTCGGCGATGTGGTGGTCAAGGTGATCGACAACACGGTGTCGGCCTTCCTGAAGTACCGCAACGACGCCAGCACCTTCGCCATCAGCAAGGCGGTGGAGTCGCTTCTGCTGACGTGCGAGCGTGGCAAGCGGATCGAGTTTTTCGGTGTCGGGAACTCGGGCATCGTGGCGCTCGACGCCCAGCACAAGTTTTTTCGTCTTGGGGTCAATACGATCGCCCACAGCGATGGCCACATGCAGGTCATGAGTGCCACGCTGCTGGGTCCAGGCGATTGCCTGGTGGTGATTTCCAACTCGGGGCGTACCCGCGACCTGATGGATGCAACCGACATCGCGCGCAAGAACGGCGCGACCGTCATCGTCATCACGGCAAGCGGATCACCGCTGGCGTCGGCGGGGCATATTCACCTATCGGCCGATCACCCTGAAGGCTATGACCGGTACAGCCCGATGGTGTCCCGCCTGTTGCACCTGATGATCATCGACATTCTGGTCACGGCCGTGGCACTGCGCGTAGGTGGCGCGAAACTGCAGCCCCTCTTGCAGGACATGAAGAACAACCTGCGCAACAAGCGCTACGCGTGATGAATCTGCGCCGTGCTTCTGCTCAGCGCAAGGCGGCAGGCATCGACTGCTCGACGATTCCGGCGTGCAGCGCCGAACCCAGCGGCAGCACGTCGTCATTGAAGTCGTAGCGCGGGTTGTGCAGTGAAGCGCTTCCTGCACCTGCGGCGGTTCCCTGCCCGAGCCGCAGGTAGGCGCCCGGCTTGGCCTGCAGCATGAACGAAAAATCTTCCGCGCCCATGCTCGGCTCCAGATCGCGCACCACGTGATCGGGCCCGACGATCGACTGCGCCACATCGGCCGCGAACAAAGCTTCTTCCGATGAGTTGATCGTGGCCGGGTAGATGCGTTCGTACTTGACCGTGGCCGTGGCGCCGAAACCCAGTGCCACGGCGCTGCACAATTCGTGAAGGCGACGCTCGACCAGGTTCTGTACTTCAGGATTGAAGGTGCGGACCGTCCCGACGATCGTGGCTTTTTCGGGCACGACGCTCATCGCACCGAGGTCCCCGGCCTTGACGGCGCAAAGACTGATCACGGCACTCTCGGCCGCCTTGACGTTGCGCGAAACAATGCTCTGCACGGCGGTGATGATGTGGGCCGACACCAGCACGGCGTCGACCGTCGCATAGGCATGCGCCCCGTGGCCGCCCTGGCCGCAGACTTCGATGGTGATGCGGTCAGCGGCTGCCATCATGGGCCCGGGATTGAGGCCAACCATACCGGGCTTGAGTGCCGGCCAGTTGTGCATCGCGTAAACCGCTTCCACCGGAAAGCGCTCGAAGAGCCCGTCCTGCATCATGGCGCGCGCGCCGGCGAAGCCTTCTTCGCCCGGCTGGAAGATCAGCACGGCCGTGCCATCGAAATTGCGGGTCTCCGCCAGATAGCGAGCCGCGCCCACCAGCATTGCCGTATGGCCGTCGTGCCCACAGCCATGCATCATTCCGGACTTGGCCGATCGCCAGGGAAACTCGTTGTGCTCGGTCATCAGCAGGGCATCCATGTCGGCACGAAGGCCGATCATGCGGCGGCTGTCGCCGCCCTTGCCCTTGATGGTGGCGACTACCCCTGTTTTGGCAATACCCGTGTGTACGGCATCTACGCCGCAGATTCTCAAAGCCTCAGCCACCCGGGCCGACGTATAGACCTCCTCGAAACCCAGTTCGGGGTGCGCATGCAAGTCGCGTCGCAAGGCCCTCAGTTCGGTCTGAAAGCCAGCGATATGGGAAAAGATGCTGCCCCCGGGGTGAAACCCGTAGGGCGAAGTGGCGGTAAGCATCAGGCGAGAGCTCCTGGGGGATGAATTCGGCGGGTTTCTGGGGCCGGCAAGGTGGCCGAACCAGTGGTCGCTGGTTCTTCACTCCGCGCCCATGAGAAACGAATTTTGAACGGTATTTCTCGAGCGTAAACCGGTTTGCAGCATCCATCACGCGCGTGGGTCTTTGTCGCAACACATTCTTGCACCCGCCTCATCTCCTCGTGCGCCACTTTCGCAGCAGTGGCGGAACCACAAAGGCCTTGAACAGCTGTTTCAACGACCCTTGAGATGGTCCGGCGTTTCCAGCCGGCTGGCCAGCAAGCTCAAGGTCAGGGTCAGCACAAGGTAAACGGCCGAGATGGCTAGGTAGGGTTCCCAGTAACGCGAATACGCACCCGCCACGGTGCGTGCGGCAAGCGCAAGCTCAGCCAATCCTATGGCCGAGACGAGCGAGGAATCCTTGATCAGCGTGACGCCCTCGTTCACCAAAGCCGGCACCATGCGCCGGAAGGCCTGCGGCAATACGACGAAGCGAAGCGTTCTGCTGTGCGTGAGCCCGAGGCTATAGGCCGCCTGGGTCTGGCCGCGGTGAATACTCTGGATCCCTGCCCGGAATATTTCAGAAATGTAGGCGCTGGCGTTGAGCGTCAGGGCCAGCGAGCCGGAGAAGAAGGCCCCGTATTCCTGCCGGAATTCACGCGCTGCCTCACCCGAAAGCAGGAGGCCCGTGTCCGGATGGATCAGCATGGGCATAAGCGCAAAGTGGACCAGCAAAATTTGTACGAAGAGCGGCGTGCCCCGAAAAAACGCCACATAAACCGCGGTAACGCCGCGTACAAACCTCAACGCTACACGCAATAGAGCTGACGAAGGTTGCGGCCCCGTCGCGGACGTGCTGATCAGGCCCAGAACGACGCCAAGGGCGAGTCCTCCAACCACGGCGATCACGGCCAGCCGCACCGTCATCCAGAGCGCAGCGGCGAAAAGCGGCCCGTAGCCGCTCAGTATTTCCCAGCGTAAATCCATCAATACGGCTCACTCAATAAAAACGACATGACGCATCCGGCTCGATGGCGGGCGACCCTGCAAGCTGGCGAATCAATGCGGAGTCTGCATGTTGCCCTGCGCCGTCATTTTCGTGGCGCAGGGATCCACTGGAATGGTGTTACTTGGACGCGGCCGAGGCCGGGGCGGCTGCCGCTGGGGCTGCTCCGAAATATTGCGCGTAAAGCTTGTCGTAAGTGCCGTCGCCTTTGATGGCGGCGAGGCCGCTGTTGAGTTTGCCCAGCAATTCCGCGTTGCCTTTCTTGACAGCAATGCCGTACTGCTCGGGGGTAAAGCTCGCGTCGTCGACCACGCGGAATTTCGAGCCCGAGTTGTTCGCCACGTAATGGATGACAACGCCGTTGTCGGCCACCACAGCTTCGACGCCGCCGGCTTCGAGCTCCTTGAGAGCGAGCGGTGTGGATTCGAATCGCTTCACGTTGGGGCTGTTCTTGCCGACCATCTTGGTAACGACCTCATCGCCCGTGGTGCCGGTCTGAACACCGACCTTGAGCTTCTTGAGATCGGCCAGTGTCTTGATCTTCGAGCTTTCCTTCACGGCAATCAGCTGCTTGGCATCGAAATACGGGGTCGTGAAGTCCATGCTTTGCTTGCGCTCGTCCGTCACGGTGATGGCGGAAACCAGCAGATCCCTGTCGCCTTGATTCAGGGTGTTGAAGATGCCTTCCCACGGGGTGTTGACGAACTTGACCTCAATACCGGCTTTGGCTGCGATCGCCTTGACGACATCGATATCGAAGCCGACGATTTCGCCTTTCTCGTTTTGCGATTCGAAGGGCGCATACGCGGCGTCGGTGCCAACGTTATAGACCTTGGCCGGTGGCGGCGGGGGCGGTGCAGCCACCACCGCTGCAGGCGGCGCCTCTTTTTTACCGCAGGCGGCGAGAACAAGGGTGCAGGCCAGGAGGCCAGCAGTTTTCAGGAAATTTCGGGTGCTCGGTTTCTTCATGGCTTGCTTTTTCTTCAGGGTTTTAGGAAATGTGGTGGCGCTGCTGCGGTATGGCGACGATCTTTTTCGACATGAAAGTTTAGGAAAGGATCATGCAACATATGTGCCTTGGCAGACCAAAGGAGTTTCCCTCAAGTCACGGACGTGCCGAGCCCGAGGCCTTCCCCCGTTGGTCGGTTTTTTGTCGAAGACCTTGATCGACGCCTCCTCGGCGAGCCTGACGAAAACCTGTGCTCTTTCCGATCAAGCCCACTGACTTCTGGTCGCAGTCCTCCACAAGAATTCACTCCGCCAATTTGACGGGGACTTTCAATGCCGGTCGCTGGACCTGCGCGGGCGACACCACGCTCACCCGTCCATACCAGGCTTCGGCGGAGCCGCCCGTGTTGTCTGTGTCGGTCATGATCCCCACCGCCAGCAAGGCGCCCGGAGCCTCACCGAAGGCCGATGTGAAATCTTTTACGATATCGCGCTCGTAATCCACCCAGCGGCCCAGACTGGCCGGTCCGGACTCCAGGGGGATCTCTCGAATCCGGTCGGTCCTGGGGTTCGTGATGGTAGCGTAGGGCTTGCAGTCGTTGCACCAGACGTAAGACAAGGTCGCGTACGGCAAGGGCTCGCCCGTCAGTGCATGCGCCAGTTCGGACAGCATGGCATTTTTGGCCGAAAACTTCGAGCGGTCACCCTCGAATACCAGCATCACGCGTGCAGGCGTGTCATGCAGTTCACGCTGGCTCAGGTCTGCGCGCGCAATCAGTGCCGGCACCTTCCAGGCAAAACGCAGTACTCCCAGTTCTGCCGCACCCACGCGCAATGGTTGACGCAGCATGCTGGCCGATGACACCGCACTGGCTTTCAGCGCGGCGCGTCCCTCGGACACCGCATAGGTGTAAGCAGTATTTTTTTTATTCGGCAATGGGGCATGCCCCCAGGCTTGAGTCGGCGCGGTGAGCGTCTTGATCTGCGAGCTTTCCGGGCGCACCCATTCGACGGGTGGAAAACCTGCCCAGGCGCTCAACTTTGGGGCATTCGCTCCAGCGGAACCTGCAGGTGCATGAACGCAACCGGACAGCACCAAGGTCATCAAGGCAAGGACGAAGAACAGAAGTGGAGTGCTAAGGCGCATGCGATTTCAAGACTGCGAAAAGCCAGCCTGGAAGGGCCATCAGGAGTCGATAGCCTGGATGAGTAAGCTGGCCTTCCGGCCAAGAAAAAAGCCGTTTCGGTCGAGACCGAAACGGCTTGGTACTAAGTCAAAGCTGGCTTATGCCAGCCGTGAATTAGAAAACGTGACGCAGGCCAACAGCGACAGAACGGGTCTTGCCAAGGCTGGTACCAGAGGCAGCAGCAAAGTTAGCCAGTTCGTCGAAAGTCTTGGTGCTGCCGAAGCCAGCGTAGACCTTGGTGCGCTTGCTCAGGTCATAAATACCCTGGAAGCCGATACCGGTCGATTTGCCGATGTCGTCGTTCTTGGAGCGTGCAACGCCAGCGCTCAAGGTCAGGGCACCCATCGGGACCGCAACGCTCAAGCTGGACTCGTTGAAGGTATCGGAGTCAGCAGCAACGCCACCGACAACCAGATCCTTATATTTAGCACGGTTCAGACCCAGACCAACGCGAGCCACACCGAAGTCATAGGCGAAGTTAACGCCCGTGTTTTCCAGAGCGGGTTTCGTCGTGGCGGTACGTGTTCCACCTTCCGACTGGTAGCCGATAGAAGCCAGAATCGGACCGTTTGCGTAACGCAGGCTGGCGCCGATAGTACGGCTTGCACCAACCGTAGCGGTCTTGTCTTCGCCGAAGGCGTAGAACAATCCACCGGTGATACCACCGACGGTTGGGCTAACGTACTTGATACTGTTGTTGAAACGCTCGCTGAAACCGATCCAGGTCGTGTTGCGGTTGCTGAAATTCAGGCTGCTTTGCAGAAGCGTGTTGGTGGTTCCAGCTGTAGGGGCCAAGTCGTAAGCAGCGGCGGCAACGGCAAGGGCTTGCGCGTTAGCAATGCTGATACCGTTGTTGGTGTTCGATGGATCGAACGTGGACTGCAGCATCATGGCGTGGTCAGCAGCGACGTCAGCGTAAGCAGACGACTGACGACCGACCGTGACGGTACCGAAACCACCGCTCACGCCGACGTTGGCGCGACGACCGAAGAGCAGGCCACCTTGGGTGGAGCCGCCGGTGTCGATGCCGAAGCCGCTTTCCAGGTTGAACACAGCCTTCAGGCCGCCACCCAGATCTTCAACACCGCGCAGACCCCAACGTGGACCATTCAGTGCGCCGTTGTCGATTTTCGTTTGCGAGAGGCTAACGAAAGTGCCGACGGTTGCTGGAGCAACTGGGGCAACATAGGTGTTGCTCTTGAAGCTTCCGCCCTGGACGTCGATCAGGCCGTACAGAGTAACGGTGGATTGTGCGTGCGCTGCACCTGCCATTGCGCCGAGTGCGGCCAAAGCGATAAGGGTCTTTTTCATGTAGATGGTTCTCCAAGGTTAAACATAGGGCTCCGGAACGGGGGCTGCTTGGGGCTTGCGCCTTTCCAGCTCCTCCAGAGACCCGGGCCAACCCCCTTTCGGGAAGTTGTGGCTATTGCACCATCCTGAGCCACGATAGGCAAAGAAAACGGTAGCAAAAACGTCTTCTTCGTTGTTCATGCACAACAGGCCGGGACCTGGAAGACCTCACTAATGGAAAAAGCCGTTCCGACGAGCCGGAACGGCTTTGGTCTGGCTTAACTGGACCTCAGCTGGCTTCGGCCAGCGTCGGATCAGAAAGCGTGGCGAACGCCGACGGCCAGCAGGCTGGTCTTGACGTCGACGACTGCCGGCGCCTTGGCCGTTCCCGCACGGAAACCGCCGTACACAGAGGTGCGCTTGGACAGCGAGTAGCTGGCGCCGATGCCATAGCCGGTACGCTTGGCGTCGCCGGCGGTCGCGTTGTCTTTGGAGCGGGCGAAGCCGCCGGACAGCGTCAAAGCGTCGGACAGTGGGAAATCTGCGCCGATCTGGTATTCGGTCGTTTTGCCACCGGAAATTCCTGCGTCTGCAACACGGCCGTAACCCAGCAGGATTTTGGCGACGCCAAGGTCATACGAAGCATTGGCGCGGGTGAACTTGACGGTCAGAGCGGTGCCATTGGCCTTTTCGGTCTGGTAAGCCAGGCCAGCGTAGAGCGGGCCGCCTTCATATTTGGCGTGAAGGCTGGTGATCTTGCCTGCGCTGGTGGTGCTGGTCTTGTTCTCACCGAGGCTGTAGCTTGCGGCGCCGCTGAAGGGGCCGAACGCTGGGGTGGCGTAGTACACCGAGTTGCCAGGATTGCCGTTGTAGCCGCCGCTCACCCAAACACCCACATTAGGCGAGAGGACGGAATCGAACACTGCATTGGTAGCGCCCTGGATGTCGTCGTAGGCAGTCCACATCTTGCCCAGCTTGACTTCACCGAAGCCACCCGAGACACCAACGTAAGCCTGACGGCTGAAGAGATTGGTGGCGGTAGTCGCGCCCGACACTTGCGTATAGCCGCTGCTGCTGCCGCTATCCAGCGAAAAACCGCTCTCCAGCAAGAAGTTCGCTTTCAGGCCGCGGCCGAGGTCTTCGGTTCCTTTGAACCCGAACCGACTCTGGCTCACGCCACCGCTATCGATCTTCGTATTAGTTACGCCATTGGCCGCTTTTTCCCGACCAAAGTAAACGTCGGCGATACCGTACAGCGTGACGCTCGACTGGGCGGAAGCTGCGCCTGCAGCAGCCAGGATGGCCAGAGCGATCAAATTCTTTTTCATCGAAAAAACCCCTTTGAGGTGATTGAAAGGACAGTGAGCTGTTCAAAAAGGATAAGTACTTACCCTTAGCCGTATTTGACCCAAGCTCATGATTACGGGCAAATACTTTTTAACGTTAAGCAATAAACATGCCCAAACCGTTGCTTGTCTGCAACTGACCTAACGCCACGCCACGGAGCTTCGCTTGATGGGAGGCGCAGACAAACGCCCCGCACAAGCGCGATGCCGTGCATGAAACCGATCGTTGTAAAAAGCTGACGTTCTCTTAAAATAAAACGAACGGTCGTACTTATTTAAGGTCGAGCATGACCGGTGCGTCCAAAGGCATGAATGTGTTCACTTTTAGCTCTATAAGACATCTTTTTGAAATCGAAAAGAACGCTTTAAGAGTATTCAAAAAGGCAGAGTTATCAGGGTTTTCCAGTGTCTCGCGAGCGATACGGGGGGCAGAACCTCTATTTACGCCAGCTCGCCCTCGTTTTACGCTCTTGTTCAGCGCTCATCCATAACAGCCAAAGCCCTGAGCGGCGAAGCCACATCACTTAATCGGAGACACCATGAAACACCTTTCTCTTACCGCGGCAGCTGCGGCGGCCCTAGCGCTTTTTTCCTCGGGTTCCGTGCTCGCCCAGACGGGCTCTACCGTCACCATTTATGGCATTGCGGACGCAGGTTTGAACCGCGTGACAGGCCTGAAAAACGGCACCTATACCGGCCTTGCCAGCGGCATCATGGAAGGCTCGCGCTTCGGCCTCAAGGGCACGGAAGACGTGGGCAACGGCTACAAGACGATCTTTACTCTCGAAAACCGGTTCGAAATAGACACCGGCTCGGTGTCGAATACGCCGCCCTCCAGTCCTAACGTGCTGCCGGACCGTTTCACCACGGCCACCGGCCTGGGCCTGACGGGTACGGCCCTGGCTGTCTCTGGCGCTGTGTTGCCAGGGCTGAACTCCACCCTGGGCGGCAGTATCGGGGTGAATGTCGGCGCGGGGGCCAACCGCCTCTTCGACCGCCAGGCCTTCGTCGGCATGATCACTCCCTTTGGCCAGATCACCGCTGGTCGCCAGTACACCCCAGCCTACTTGCTTGGCGCGGCCTTCGATGCGTCGCAAACGCAGTCCAGCCTGGCCGTGGGTCAGGTCGCCAGCATCCCGCCCGCGTTCGACATCCGCCTGAGCAATACCCTGCAATATGCAATCCAGATGTCGGGTGTCACTGCTGCCATCATGTACGGCGCGGGTGAAGTCGCAGGCTCCAACAGCAACTCCAACGGACGTTTCTGGGGCGCCTTTGCCATGTACAAAGGCCCGGGATTCTCCGCTGGTTTCGGACGCAACCAGCGCAACAACGAGTTGGGCCAGAAGTCTCTGGAGAACAATGTACTGGGCGCGAGCGTGGATGTCGGCCCCGGCGCGATCTATGCGCAATACGCCACGATAAAGGACGAAAACCCCAGCGGCATTTCCACCATCGGCTCCTTGGTGGGGACCAACGCCACCCTCGTCGGCCTGCTCGGCGCACCGGGAGCAGCTGCCGTGGGGGCGTCCTACCAGGCGGCTTACAACAACGCTTTCCGCCAGGATGCCAAGCTCATGCATATCGGCTACAAGATGACGATGGGCCCGCACACCATCGTCACCGCCTACAACCGGCTTGATGACAAGCGCCCCAGCAATGCAGACACCTCCTCCTACGGCGTGACCTACACCTATGCGCTGTCCAAGCGTACCAACCTGAATGCGGTGCTCACCCGCTTCAACAACAACGCCAATGGCCAGGCAGCACCGGGCGGCAACGGTTTCCTGGGCGGCGTCACGGCAGCGCCAGGCACCGATTCCACGAACATGGCATTCGGTATCCGCCACGCGTTCTGAACACTCCTGCGTCGCGAAGCTATTAGCGCTCGCCTCGGCGAGAAGCGATTGATCAAAAAGCCCCGTTTACGGGGCTTTTTCTTTGTCTGCGCGGGCCCTTGGGTTGCACGCTACGATGTTATGAACATCATCTTCAGCTCAGCTCAGCCAGGCCAGCCCCATGCGCACACCTCTCGACCTCGCCCTGAACGCCGCTGACGGCGCCCTGCGTACGCTCTTTTCAAAACCGCGGGCAAGCCGTGCCTGCCCCACATTGGCGGGCGAGCCGACCTTGCTCAATGCTGAAGAAAAAACCCGCTCCGGCGCCCTGATGCGCGTGAACCATGTGGGTGAAGTGTGTGCCCAGGCGCTTTACGCGGCGCAGGCCATGGGTACGCGTGACCCGGCTCTGCGCGAGCAGTTTCTCGCGGCCAGCCGCGAGGAAGGTGATCACCTGGCGTGGACGCGCGAGCGGCTCGATGAACTCGGTGCACGACCTTCCCTGCTCAACCCCTTGTGGTACGCCGGCGCCTTCGGACTGGGCTTGATCGCCAGCCGCCTGGGCGACCGCACGAGCCTGGGCTTTCTGGTCGAAACCGAACGCCAGGTCGAGGCGCACCTGGCCAGCCATCTGGATCGTCTGCCCGCGGGCGACAAGGCTTCCCGGGCCATCGTGGCGCAAATGAAGGAAGACGAAGCAAGGCACGCGGTCGACGCACAGAAATCAGGCGCGAAAGAGCTGCCCCTGCCGGCCAAGGCACTGATGCGTGCAGCATCCAGGGTGATGACGACCACCGCCCACTACATTTGACCCGTCACCCGGCTGGTGCACTCGCGCCCGCCACTGGTGCATGCCGCCCCTTCCCGAAGCTTCCGGAAGCTTCAGACTGCGGCTTCCAGCACTTCGAAGCTGGTGGTGATGTCTGCGGTCTTTCCCAGCATGATGGTCGCCGAGCAGTACTTGTCGTGGCTCATGGCAACGGCGCGTTCCACCGCGCTGGAAGCGATACCGCGGCCCGTCACGGTGAAGTGCATGTGGATCTTGGTGAATACTTTGGGATCGGTGGCGGCGCGCTCGGATGTCAGCTTGACGGAGCAGCCGCGAACATCGTGGCGGCCCCGCTTCAAGATCAGCACGACGTCATAGGCGGTGCAGCCGCCGGTTCCGGCCAGCACCGTTTCCATGGGACGAGGGGCGAGATTGGCGCCACCATTTTCCGGCTTGGTCGCGTCGGGTGCACCGTCCATAACGAGGATGTGGCCGCTGCCCGTCTGTGCGACGAACGACATGGCGGAGCCGGTGCCGGAGGCGGCGGGCTGGCCCGCCCAACTTACTGTGCATTCCATGAATAACCGTCCTTACGATTGCGAATAACCGGGCAATTTGTCGCGTTGGCGCCAAATTTCAGCCCTGTTCATATGGTGCATTGCAGCATGACACCGCTATACTCCAATCATCGCACCAATGAAATGCCCCTGAGGCTGGTTTTATTGTTGCACTGGTTGTCTCCTCCACTCCTCAAAGGGTGGATTTACAGGCCCAGACCGATGGTCTGGGCCTTTTTTCTTGGGCGACACCGGCCACTATGATGCGGGGACCTCGAGAATCTCATGCAGCCGCCAAAAAAAGAAAATCCCAAACACAGCGCCGCATCGCCAGCGCATCAGGCCGCCGCCGACGGCGGTGTTCCCGCGCCCTCACCGCGCCGCCGCACTGGCAAGCGCATGCTTTCGCCAGCCGACTACCTCAAGAAGATCTTGACGGCGCGGGTGTATGACGTCGCCGTGGAGTCAGCCCTGGAGCCGGCACGCAACCTGAGCCAGCGCCTGAAAAACACCGTGCTGCTCAAGCGCGAAGACCAGCAGCCGGTCTTCAGCTTCAAGCTCCGGGGCGCTTACAACAAGATGGCGCACCTAACGCCGGCCCAGCTCAAGAAAGGCGTGATCTGCGCCTCTGCGGGCAACCACGCACAGGGCGTTGCGCTGAGCGCCCGAAAGCTGGGAACGCGCGCCGTTATCGTGATGCCCGCCACCACGCCGCAGCTGAAGATCGACGCCGTGCGCGCGCTGGGGGGCGACGTGGTGCTGCATGGCGACAGCTATTCCGACGCTTATGTGCATGCCGCGATGCTGGAGAAAAAGGGCGGCCTAACTTTTGTTCATCCCTTCGATGACCCCGACGTCATCGCCGGCCAAGGCACGATCGCCATGGAGATCCTGCGCCAGATCCAGAGCATCGGCGAGGGCAAGCTTGATGCGGTGTTCGTCGCCATCGGCGGCGGCGGCCTGATCTCGGGCGTGGCCAACTACATCAAGGCGGTGCGCCCCGAGATCAAGGTGATCGGCGTGCAGATGAACGATTCCGACGCCATGATCCGCTCCGTCGGCGCGAAAAAGCGCGTCACCCTGAACGATGTGGGCCTCTTCTCGGACGGCACCGCCGTCAAGCTGGTGGGCGAAGAAACCTTCCGCATCAGCCGCGCGCTGGTCGACGAGTACATCACCGTCGATACCGACGCGGTGTGCGCGGCCATCAAGGACGTGTTCGTCGACACACGAAGCATCGTCGAGCCGGCGGGTGCGCTCGCTGTGGCGGCCATCAAGCAATACGTGGAAAAGCACCGGAAGAAGAACGAAACCTACGCGGCCATCCTGTGCGGCGCCAACATGAATTTCGATCGGCTGCGCTTTGTGGCCGAGCGGGCCGAAGTGGGCGAAGAGCGCGAAGCCCTCTTCGCGGTGACCATTCCCGAAGAGCGTGGCAGCTTCCGCCGCTTTTGCGAATTGATCGGCGACTTGCCGGGCGGCCCGCGCAGCGTCACCGAATTCAATTACCGCATCAGCGACTCCGCCGAAGCGCATGTGTTTGTCGGCCTCACGACGCATGGCAAGGGCGAAAGCACGCGCATCGCCGCTAATTTCTCGCGCCATGGCTTCAAGGCGCTGGACCTGACCCACGACGAACTCGCCAAGGAACATGTGCGGCACATGGTCGGTGGACACAGCGCCTTGTCGCGTGACGAACGCCTGCTGCGATTCATATTTCCCGAGCGGCCCGGGGCGCTGCTCAAGTTCCTGTCTTTTATGCAACCCGGCTGGAACATCAGCCTCTTTCATTACCGCAACCAGGGCGCCGACTATGGCCGCATTTTGGTCGGCCTGCAGGTGCCCAAGGCGGACAACGCGGCATTCAAGGCATTTCTCGATGCGCTGGGTTATCCGCACGTCGAGGAAACCGCCAACCCGGTCTACCGGCTGTTCCTGAAGAGCTGAAACCCCGCACTTAGCGATGAACTCGACAACCGGCTCTCCCGCATCGGCGACGACGCCGCCCGCCACATCGGTTTGTGCGAAATGCGGTTCGGCTTTTCGCTGCGGCAGCGTCGCTGGCGACGCAACCTGCTGGTGCTTCGAGCTGCCTCATCTTTTCTCGGTTCCTGGTCTACCGGCGGAATCGGGTGAACCCGCCTCCAGCGCAACCTGCCTGTGCCCCGCGTGTCTTCAACAAGCGATTTCCCTGCATGCTGACCCTGCCACCGATTGAGCCTTGCGCCAACGCCGAACTGCAGGCCCGGCTGCGCCACAAGATCGATCACAAGACCAAGCCGCCGGGCGCGCTGGGCGAGCTGGAAGCATTGGCGCTTCAAATAGGCTTGATCCAGCAAAGCGATTCCGTGCGCCTTGTCTCGCCGCAAATCGTCGTGTTTGCCGCCGATCACGGCATTGCAGAGGACGGCGTGTCGGCTTTTCCGCAGGCTGTGACCGTGCAAATGGTGCTCAACATGCTCGCGGGTGGCGCTGCCGTGAACGTATTCGCACGCCAGCACGGGTTCGCGCTGACGGTGGTCGATGCGGGCGTGGCTGCAGAGCTTCCCCCGCATGCCGGGCTGGTCAGCCGAAAGGTCGCCCACGGCACGGCCAACCTGTGCCGAGGTCCGGCCATGTCGCCGCTGCAGGCCGAGCAGGCGGTGCTGGCAGGGATGGAAATTCTCCGCGGTCTGCCGGGCAACGTGGTGGCTTTCGGCGAAATGGGCATTGCCAATACCTCCGCCGCGGCGCTCCTGATTTCCCGGCTTGCGCAACTTCCTGTCGAGGACGCCGCGGGCCGCGGCACGGGCCTGGACGACGCGCAGTTGCTGCACAAACAGCAAATTCTTAAAGCAGCGGCCGAGCTGCACGCCGCCGCGACCCTGCCCATGGACGTGCTGGCAGCCATGGGCGGCTTCGAAATCGGCATGATGGCCGGAGCCATGCTGCAGGCGGCCAGCGAGCGCCGCATCGTGCTGGTGGACGGATTTATCGCCGGCGCGGCAGCACTGCTGGCGCAGGCACTGTCACCTAACGTGCGCGATTACCTGGTCTTTTGCCACCGTTCGGCAGAACGCGGCCATCGCTTGCTGCTGGCCCATTTGAAGGTACGTCCTCTGCTCGATCTCGACCTTCGCCTGGGCGAAGGCACGGGCGCGTTGCTGGCCTGGCCGCTGGTGCAGGCAGCGGCAGGCTTTCTGAACGAGATGGCGAGTTTCGAGTCTGCCGGCATCAGCGGCAAGGCAGCCGATACGGCCACGCCGGCCCAGCCGGCCTAGCCGATGCGGGCGTCCTGAACATGCGAAGCCCCGTTCGTCTTTTGCGCGAATACCTGACGGCGGTGCAATTTTTCACACGGATTCCCATCATCGGCAGGCTGGCTGAATGGGTGGCGTACAGCCCTGAACTGCTGCGCGCCAGCGCAGCGCATTTTCCCGGGATCGGTTGGCTCGTCGGCGTGGTGGCGGCCGTGATTTACGGCGGCCTGTGCATGGCTTTGCCGGACACCCCGTTCACGACCTTGGTGGCGGCCGTCCTGAGCACGGCCGCCACCGCCATGCTGACCGGAGGATTTCACGAAGACGGACTGGCAGACGTGGCCGACGGGCTGGGCGGAAGCCCCGACCGCGAGCGGGCCCTCGAAATCATGAAGGACTCCCGGGTGGGTGCTTTCGGCGCCATGGCCCTGGTGCTGGCGCTCGCCTCCAAGATTTCACTGCTGGCCCTGCTCGGATCCATTGGCCTGGAGCTGTCCACCGAAGGCGCCGACGAAGCGCCTCTCGTGCTGGCAGGGGGCGCAGGATGCGCCGCGCTGTTCGTCGGCCACGTGGTCTCGCGTGCCCTGCCCCTGCTGCTCATCTGGGCCATGCCCCACGTCGGCGACCACGGCGGGTCGAAGTCCAAGCCCCTGGCGGCATCGATCTCGGCAGGCAGTCTGTTCATTGCGCTGCTGTGGACGGCGGGAGCGCTCGCGCTCGCGTTGTGGTGGCTGCCTGCGGAGGGGTTGCTACTGGCCTGTGGGCTGGCCACCTTGACGCTTTGGTGGATGAAGCGCTGGTTTGCCCAGCGCCTGCAGGGCTTCACCGGCGATTGTCTGGGCGCGACGCAGCAAGTCTGCGAAATCGCGTTTTACCTCGGCCTCGCTCTAAGTCTGTGAGCCTGTGGGCCTGTGATCCTCCACCGCCGCACCCCATGAAACTCTGGCTGGTCAGGCATGCCCGGCCCCTGATCGACGCGGGCATATGCTACGGCCATCTCGACGTGCCAGCCGAGGCGGCCGAAACCCGCGCCCTTGCGCTGACGCTCGCCCATGAACTGCCCATGGGTTGTGCGCTGATCACATCGCCGCTCTCACGCTGCCGCGAGCTGGGTGAAGCCCTGGCCGCCGGGCGCGCCGATCTTTCATACAACGTTGATCCGCGCCTGGCCGAGATGCACTTCGGCCATTGGGAAGGCCAGCCCTGGGCCGCCATCGAGCCGCGGGCCCTGCGCGCCTGGACGGACGATTTTGCAGGCTACCGCACAGGCGATGTCGGCGAATCGACCCACGAGCTGATGCAGCGGGTCGCCAGCGCCTGGGACGACCTGACTAACCTGCATACCGAGCGTGCCGACGTTGTCTGGATCACCCACGCGGGCGTCATGCGCGCCGTGCAGCTGATTGCAGCCGGCACGCGCCAGCCCCCGCTGGCAGCCGATTGGCCGACCGATGCACCGGGCTATGGCCAGTGGCGCACACTAGACATCATGAATTCCTGAGCGGCAACGCAGGTGCGAGAAAAAGAGAAGAACATGGCAGCAAATCTGGACGGACAACTGGTGGTGGCGATCTCGTCGCGCGCCCTGTTTGACTTCGAAGACGAAAACCGCGTCTTCGAAGAAGGCATGGCACACCCCGTAGAGGGCACGAAGCGCGACGCCGCGTACATGCAACTGCAGCTCGAACGGCTGGACGTGCCGGCCAAACCCGGCGTTGCGTTCTCGCTGGTCAAGAAGCTGCTGGCCTTCAACGATGCGCCTGAAAGCCTGGGCGAGGCCATGACGCCCGACAAGCCCGCGCAGCGCGTCGAGGTGGTGATTCTCTCGCGCAACGACCCGGTTTCGGGCATGCGGGTGTTTCGTTCGGCGCAGCATTACGGCCTGAAGATCGAGCGCGGCACCTTCAACCGCGGCGAGCCGCCCTGGCGCTACCTCAAGCCGCTGCACGCCAACCTGTTCTTGTCCACCCATCTGAGCGACGTGCGGGCCGCACTCATGGCGGGCGTTCCCGCAGCGCAGGTCTATCCGCAATCGGCGCATGCCAGCGATGCGCATCCGCACGAGGTGCGCATCGCCTTCGACGGCGACGCCGTGCTGTTCTCCGATGAAGCCGAGCGCGTGTTCCAGTCGCACGGGCTCACCGCGTTCCAGCAGCACGAACGCGACAAGGCAACGCAACCCCTGTTGGCCGGGCCTTTCAAGCCCTTGCTTGAAGCGCTGCACCGCCTGCAGCAGGCCGGCACCTCGCGCATGCGCATCCGCACGGCGCTGGTGACAGCACGCAGCGCACCCGCCCATGAACGCGCGATCCGCACGCTGATGGACTGGAACATCGAGGTCGATGAGGCAATGTTCCTGGGTGGCCTCGCCAAGGGCGAATTTCTGCGGGAATTCGAGCCCGACTTTTTCTTCGACGACCAGACCGGCCATGTGACCTCGGCGGCGTTGCACGTGCCCGCTGGCCATGTGGCCAGCGGTGTTTCGAACCTTGAATGAACCGCGAACAGACGGGGCATCCGGCCAACCGATCACTTCCCAAACTTCCGCCATGCCCAACATTCATCCCGTAAAAAAGATCAGCGCCTTCAAGAGTTTCGTGAAGAAAGTCTGGGCCTTGTCACTGCCATACTTCGAATCCGAAGACCGGTGGAAGGCGCGCGGACTGCTGGCGGCCATCGTGGTGCTGAACCTGGCCGCGGTGTACATGCTGGTGCTGCTCAACGAATGGAACCGCGTTTTCTACGACGCCTTGCAGAACAAGGACCAGCCCGTGTTCTGGCGGGAGCTGGGCCGCTTCACCTACCTGGCCTTCGCCTTCATTCTCATCGCCGTCTACCGCTTCTATCTGACCCAGCTGCTGGAGATTCGCTGGCGCGCGTGGATGACAGGCCACTATCTTCAGCGCTGGCTGTCGAACCACGCGTTCTACAAGCTGGAGCTCGCGCGCTTCACCGTGCCGACGACCACCGATTCGCAGAATCCGGCGGCGAGCCCCGACAACCCGGACCAGCGCATCCAGGAAGACCTGAATCTTTTCACCACCTACACGGTCTCGCTCACCATGGGCCTGCTCAATGCCGTGGTGACGCTGGTCAGCTTCGTCGGCATCCTGTGGGGGCTGTCCGGCGCGTTTGCCTTCACGCTGGGTGGAACGGCGTACAGCATCCCGGGCTTCATGGTCTGGATGGCAGTGCTCTACTGCGCGGCAGGCAGCGTCATCACCCACTACATCGGCCGGCCGCAGATCAAGCTCAACTTCCTGCAACAGCGCTACGAAGCCGACTTTCGCCATCACCTCGTTCGGGTTCGCGAATACAGCGAGGCGATTGCGCTGGACAAGGGTGAAGACGTCGAACGCGGGCACCTGGACACGCGCTTTCGCTCCGTTCTCGGCAACTACCTCACCCTGCTCAAGAAGCAAAAGAACCTGGTGTGGTTCACCAACTTCTTTGGCCAGGCGGCGACGGTATTTCCTTTCGTGGTGGCTGCGCCGCGCTTTTTCAGCGGCGCCATCCAGCTGGGCGAGTTGATGCAAATCGCGTCGGCTTTCGGCCGCGTGCAGGATTCGCTCAGCTGGTTTGTCGACAACTACAGCACGCTCGCCGCGTGGCGCGCCACGACCGACCGATTGACCAGTTTCGAAGAGCACATCGCAGCGCAAAACCAGGACGGCTTCGATCGCCTGACCATCAACGGGCAAGCCAATGCCGGGCAGTCTGCGTCAGACGCAGGCGAGCTGCAGGCCAGCGGACTCACGCTCGCCCTGCCCACAGGCGCGGTGCTGCTCCAGGACGTCACGCTGCGTGCCACGCCTGGCGAAAGCGTGCTGGTCAAGGGACCGTCGGGCAGCGGAAAGTCCACGCTCTTTCGCGCTTTTGCCGGCATCTGGCCCTTTGCAAAAGGCCGCACGTCCTTGCCGGCAGGCGCGATGTTCATTCCGCAGCGGCCCTACTTTCCCGATGGCAGCCTGCGCGATGCGCTGGCGTATCCACAGCCCGCCTCTGCGTATTCCGATGCGCAACTGAAGGCGTCGCTTGAACAGGCGCTGTTACCCCAGCTGACGGGCCGGCTGGATGACCGCGATGCCTGGACGCAAAAGCTTTCCGGCGGTGAGCAGCAGCGCCTGGCGATTGCACGGGTGCTGCTGAAAAAACCGGCCTGGATATTCGCCGACGAAGCCACCAGCGCCCTCGACGAGGCGGCGGAAAAGACGCTGTATGAACGCCTGCTGGCGCATGTGAAGGCGGTCAACGGCGCCATGGTGTCGATTGCGCACCGGCCTACTGCCGCGGCGTTTCATGGCAAGAAATGGGAGCTGGAAAAACTTCCAGAGGGCTCCCCTGCGCTCTACCGGATTTCGGAGTCCCCGGCGAAGTAGCGGCGGGCCGGCTCCCCGGGGGTCTGCCCAGGCCGCGCGCCAACCGAAAGACCTTCAGACCTTCAGAACGATAGGCTCGATCGCATCGCCCTGCAGCAGGATGCGCCCGATCGCGACGGTCCTGCCGTAGCCCAGCGCGTGCAAGGCTGCGATACAGGCTTCCGCCTTGGCCGCCGGCACGGTCGCGAGCAAGCCGCCAGCCGTTTGCGGGTCGAAGATCAGCGGATAGTTCGGGTGGGAAAGCGCCTGCTCCTGGTTGCGCAAGGCGCGGCGCAAACGCACGTTGGCCGGTTGCAGAGAACTGAGGATGCCCGCGGCGATGGTTTCAGCAGCGCCATCCAGCAAGGGCAAGGCATTGAGGTCCAGCTCTGCATCCACGCCTGACGGCCGCGTCATCTCGACCAGGTGTCCCAGCAGGCCGAAGCCGGTGAGGTCCGTACAGGCCGTCGCACCAAATTTCTTCAGGCACTCGGCGCCCTTGCGGTTGGACAGCACCATAGATGCCAATGCTGCGTCGATCCAGCGCCCGCGCGCCTTCAGACGTGCATGGGCCGCGAACAGCGTGCCGGTGCCGATGGGCTTGGTGAGAATCAGCACGTCTCCCGGCTTCATTCCCCCCTTGACCATCACCCCCTTGAGGTTTTCGTCTACCAGGCCGTTGATGGCAAAACCCAGCGCCAGTTCACGGCCTTCGCCAGTGTGGCCGCCTACGAGCGCACAGCCGGCTTCGTTGAGCACTTCGACAGCGCCGGTCATCATCTGGAACAGCACATCCTCGACCTTGCTTTCCAGCCCCGAAGGCACGGTGCAAATCGCGGTGGCAGTCTGTGCCTCGCCCCCCATGGCGAACACGTCACCCAGGGCATGGTTGGCGGCGACCTTGCCGAAGAGGTAGGGGTCGTCGATGAAGGCGCGGAAAAAATCAACTGTATGCACCATGGCCTTGCCGGGCGGAACGCGCACCACGGCAGCGTCGTCAGGCGCATGCAGGCCAATCAGCACGTCGTCGCGCTCCACGGGCGCCAGCGCGCCCAACGCACGCGACAGCACGGTCGCGCCGACCTTCGCGCCGCAGCCGCCGCAGCGCATCGCAATGGCTGAAATCGCCTGCGCGCTTTCCTCGGCGTCGAGTTTGACCAGCGATGCGGCCGACGGAGCACCCTTCGCGGGCATGGCCGCGCCCATGGCGGGAAAGGTGCTGAACTTTTCCATGAAGCGGTGGTCGATGCGGTCTTTCCAGCGCCAGACCCAGTCGCCATGAAATCCGAGGCGACCGCGCGACGCGACCGCGTGCTGGTTGCCCGTGCTGATCAGGGCCAGCCAGCTGCGCTGCGGCCGGTAGGGCACGAGCGGCCGGTCCTGCACCGCAAGCCGCAGGTTTTCCGCCAGCGGCTTGCCCTGCCTGACCGCAAACACGCCGGCTTTTTCGAGCGGGCGGCTGACCATCGTGGCGATGTCGCCCGCCGCAAACACGTGCGGGTCGGTGACGCTCTGCAGGCAATCGTTGACCTGGATGAAGCCAGCGTCGTCCAGCGCCAGCCCCGTCTGCCGCAGCCAGGGCGCGCCACCCGCTTGCGTGACCCACACGATTTCATCCATCGCCAGCACTTCGCCACTGGCGATCTGCACTTGGGTGCTGGAGACCTGCGTCACGGCGCTGTGCGTATGCACCACCACCTGCCGCTCGCTCAGCACGCTCGCAAAGGTCGCGCGAACGCCCCGGTTGTGGGTCGGCACAATGGTTTCGCTGGCGGTAAAAAGGTGAAAGCTCAGCTCGTTCGGGTCGCGGCCGATCTCACGCAACTCCTTGCGCAGCCGGAATTGCATGGCCAGCGTCAGTTCCACGCCGCCCGCGCCACCGCCGACGATGGCTATGCGTGTTTTGCCCGGATGAAGCCGCACCCGCTGCAGCAGGGCCAGCCAGCGGTCATTGAACTGGTGAATCGGCTTGACGGCGACGGCATGCTCCGCCGCGCCGGGCACCTGCGCCATCTGCGGCGTCGATCCGATGTTGATGCTCAGCAGGTCGTACGGCACCGGCGGCCGGCTTTTGCACAACACCTTGCCCGCGTTTCGGTCCAGCCCGATGGCCTCGTCCCTGAAAAAGCGGGCGCCCGCAAACTCGGCCAGCGTGCGCAGGTCGATGTGGACGTCGTCGTAGGCGTAATGGCCGGCAATGTACCCCGGCAACATCCCCGAGTAGGGGGTGTGCGTGTCGCGGCAAATCACCGTCAGCCGCACGCCGGGCATGGGTTTCATGCCGAAATTCTTCAGCAAGACCACATGGCTGTGGCCGCCGCCCACCAGCACGATGTCTCTTAAAACCGGTTGCTCCGGTGCTTGCATGCGGTGACCTTGTGCGAAAAAGAAAGGCGCACCAGGCGCCGGTTCAGGAAGGGCTAGAAAGAGGACTAGAAAGAAGTTCGTCCATCAGGCCATGCAGTGCCGCGCCTTCCGCCTCGGGGGTAAAGCATGCGGCGCGCAGGGCGCATTGTGCCCGCAGTTGCGCCAGCCAGTGGCCCTGGGCAGACTCCGGCTGCAACTGGCCGGCCCGGCAGCGCCCCAGCAGGTCCGCGAGCTGCTTCGCGTCTCCAAAGTCGAAGTAACCGGCGTAATCGTCCCCCAGCATGCCGACGTTGCCGTCCATGCGGGAGGCAATTACGGGCGTGCCGCAGCGCACGGCTTCCATGATCACATGCGCGCCTCCTTCGAGGCGGCTGGTGTGCACCAGCACGTGCGCACGCTGGATGTGTCGCCGCACGCTCGTATGCTCGAGTTCGCCGAGCCAGCGGTAATGCGGGCACTCGGCGGCCGTGCCGCGCGCCGCATCGCCCAGCGCAGCATCGAGCGCCCCTCCGATGTGATCGATAAACACCGCATCCGAAGCGTCCAGCAGCCGTGCCGCGGCAAAGAGCGTCTGCGGCGATTTTTCGTCGCGCAAATGCCCCACCATCACGGCGCGGAGGTGGCGCGGCGTTTTCTCGACCTGCGGCAAGGCGGAGGTGGACTGATAGATCACGCGCGCCTTGTGCCGGAATTGCGCAGGCAACGCGTCGGGGGCCTTGCCCTGCAGCACGACCAGCCGCTCGCCATAGCTGAGCGAGGCTTGCGCGGTGGGGTCCACCAGAATGTCCTGGTACAAGTCTGTTCCCGTGAGCACGACCGCGAGACCAGGGGCGTTCGCTTCGTGTGGCCGCGACTTTGCCCAGCGGGCGATGGAGCCAGCAGAGCGCCTCGCATGCAAGGCGAGCATGGCGTCATCGGGCGGCGAAGCCTGACTGTCGGGCCATTCTCTGACGATACGTACGTCACAGCGCGGCGCCAGCATTTGCTGCCAGCGTTGCGCTGTCTGCCAGTTGCCATTGTTGGCATCGGCAAGCGCGGGGCTGACGATCACGACACGGGGCCTGGTAGCCGACATTCAGGCCTCTGCCCACACGACGGCAAACCAGCCTCGCTCGTCTGTCCAGGTACGGGTGCTGGCAAAGCCCGCCTCGGTTAAAAGTCGTGTGAAAGCCGTTTCCGTCCACTTGTACGAGTTCTCGGTATGGATGCGTTCGCCATCCTTGAAGTCGCGTTCGCCGCCCGGCCAGCGAACCCGCAGGTCGCGGCAAGCCTCCAGGTGCATTTCGATACGGCTTTCGGCCTGGTTGAAAAAGGCCACGTGCTTCCAGTCGGCAATGCTGAAGTCGCTGCCGATCAGTCGGTTCAGATGCAGCAGGCCATTGCGGTTGAACGCTGCGGTCACCCCAAGCGCATCGTCATAGGCCGGCTCCAGCACAGCCCGAGGTTTGATCAAGTCCACCCCTATCAGCAATCCGCCACCATGGCACTGCGCATGGATCTGGCGCAAAAACCCGAGCGCCTCGTCCGGCGTGAAATTGCCGATGCTCGAGCCCGGATAAAAGAACACGCGCCGACCCTTTCCCGCTTGCGGGGGAAGGGTGAGCTCATGCGAGAAATCGCTGCCGACGCCCAGCATTTCCATGGCCGGAAAGCGCGCCTGGAGGCCGCTCAGCGCCTGACGCAAGAAGTCTGCGGAGATGTCCACCGCCACGTAGCGCACGGGCTGCAGGCTTGGGAAAAGCCGGGCCGCCTTTTCGCAGCTGCCCGCGCCCAGGTCGACCAGAGTCGCGCCTTGCGGCACTGCACGAACAATTTCGCCCAGGCGATTCTCAAAAATGCTGGTTTCCGTTCGCGTCGGGTAGTACTCGGGCAGCTGCGTGATGGCTTCGAACAGTCGCGCGCCGAGCGCATCGTAGAGATATTTCGGCGACGTGTGGGCCGCATCCGCCAGTAGACCGTGCACCAGTTCCCGCCGCACGGCTGCGTGGTCTTCGTGATGCAACTGGAAAAAGGCCGGCGATCGGGGGCAGGCGGAGACGTCGAGCTGGGGGTGCAGCTCTGCAGCAAGGTCATGAGGGGGCATCGGGAAACTTTAGCAGGCGCAGGGCCATCACGTGCGGCGCACGCCGTTGACCAGGCGGCTCGGCTGCATGAGGTTCCCCAAAAGGCAAGCGAGCAAGTTGTCAGGTTTAATACCGGCTGTCTTTTCAAATCTCTTCAGGGAATAAAAAATCATGACCTCGCGTTTCCATCTTCTTCTTACCCGCAAGCTGGGCCAGTTCGCGGCTGTTGCCGCGCTCGTGGTGTCCGCCGGACTGGCACAAGCGCAACAAGTGCTGCGCGTGACCACCATTCCGGAAGAGGCTGCCACCGAACAGATGCGAAAGTTCGGCCCCATCGTCAAATACCTCGAACAGAAGCTGGCCATGAAGGTGGAGTTCACCCCCGTCAGCGACTATCCGGCCGCCGTCGAGGCGCTGGTGAACAAGAACATCGAACTGGCCTGGTTGGGCGGTTTCACGCTGCTGCAGGCCCAGAGCCGTTCCGGCAACAAGATCGTTCCCATTGCACAGCGCGAAGAGGACACGAAGTTCCAGTCGGTTTTCATTGCCAAGACCGGCTCCGGCATCAAGACCCTGGCCGACCTCAAGGGCAAGCAGGTCAGCTTCGGCTCGCAGTCGAGCACTTCCGGCCACCTGATGCCGCGCAGCTACTTGCTGCAGGCCAACATCGACCCCGACAAGGATTTCAAGCGGGTGGCCTACTCCGGCGCGCACGACGCCACCATCGCGTCGGTGGTGAGCGGCAAGGTCGAAGCGGCAGCGCTGGACATCACGGTCTGGAACAAGTTCGTCAAGGATGGAAAAGTCGATACCAAGGTCGTCGACGTTTTCTACACCACGCCCGGCTACTTCAACTACAACTGGTCGGTGCATGCGGACATGCCGGCGGCACTGCGTGAAAAAATCACCAAAGCGCTGCTCGACATCGACCCGGCCACCCCGCAGGGCAAAGAAGTCCTCGATCTGAACCGCGCCACGCGCTACATCCCCACCAAGATCGAGAACTACAAGAATATCGAGACCGCAGCCCGCAGCGCCGGCCTCCTCAAGTAGCCCTTCGCGGTTTCGGTAGCGCCAGACATCGATGCAGATCAGACTCGACGCCGTGTCGGCCCGGCATCCGGCCGCGCGCAAGGATGCGGCCGCTTCGCTGCGTAGCCTGACCCTGGCCTTCGCCCAAGGAGAGCAAGCCGCGGTCATCGGGCCTTCAGGTGCCGGCAAGACCAGCTTGCTGCATGTACTGGCCTGCGCGATGCCGCCGTCGTCCGGCACCCTGCACCTCGACCACAAAAAGCCTTGGGCCTTGCCCCGCCATCAATTGCAGCACCTGCGGGGCCGGCTCTTCCTGGCGCCACAGGTGCCGCCGTTGCCGCCCAGGCAGCGCGTCGTCACTGCCGTACTGGCTGCCCGGCTGCCCCACATCAGCCTGTGGCAGAGCGTTCGCAGCCTTTTCTACCCTACCGCGATTGCAGAGGCGGATGCCGCCCTTGCACGCTTTGACCTGAGCGACAAGCTGTTTGCACGCGTCGACCGGCTTTCAGGCGGCGAGCGCCAGCGCGTCGGCCTTGCGCGTGCACTGGTCGCGAAGGCCAGCCTCCTTCTGGTCGACGAGCCACTTTCGGCACTTGACCCGACCCGGGCGCGCCAGGCCATTGCGTCACTGACCGAAGCGGCCCGGGAACGCGGCGCCACGCTGGTGAGCACGCTGCATCATGTCGAAATGGCGCTGGCGTATTTCCCGCGCATCATCGGACTGCGCGAAGGCGAGCTGGCGTTCGACCTGCCCGCTGCCGAGGTGACGCCCGAGCTCTTGCGCCAGCTGTACTCGCACCACCTCGACGAGCTGACCGGACTGGCGCCCGAGGCGTTCGATCTGCCTGCCGCTGCCGCGTTGCCGGCCGTCATGCACTGCCGGTGAGCATGCGCCCGGCCGATCCCATGCGCCCCGTCACCGCGATGAAACCGTATCGGCAGATCAGCGATCCGGCGTGGCCAGGCCGCGTCTTCTGGCTGCTGGCCGGGCTCGCCCTGCTCTGGCCGGCACTGGTTCTGGCCGAGTTCAAGCCGTGGGTCATGCTGGAGCCGGAGAGCCTGAAGTCGACCCTGCAGTTCCTGGCGGCCTTCATTCCGCCCAAGGTCGAGCCCGAATTCTTGTGGCTGGTGGCGCGGGAAAGCTGGCGAACGGTGGCCATCGCCACGGCGGGCATGGTGCTGGCTTTGGCGCTGGCCATTCCACTGGCGCTGCTTTCGGTGCGCGTGTTGTCGGTTTCCTCACTCAGCGGGCGCATGGCGCCGCTGCCCGCCGCCTTCAGGCAGGCCGTTCGCTGGCTGCTCATACTGCTGCGCAGCGTGCCCGAACTGATCTGGGCACTGGTGTTCGTGCGCGTCGTCGGCCTTGGCCCGACGGCCGGGGTGCTGGCGATTGCGCTGACCTACAGCGGCATGCTCGGCAAGGTTTATGCGGAAATTCTGGAAAGTGGCGAGACCCACGCAACGCAGGCCTTGCTGCACAACGGCGCCGGCCGGCTGCAAGCGTTCTTCTATGGCTTGCTGCCGCAGAATGCGGCCGAACTCACCAGCTACAGCGTCTACCGCTGGGAATGTGCCATCCGTTCGTCAGCCGTGCTCGGCTTCGTCGGCGCCGGTGGCCTGGGGCAGCAAATGGATGCCTCTATGAAAATGTTCAACGGTTCGGAAGTCAGCACCATGCTGCTGGTGTTCATGGCGCTGGTCTGGCTGGCGGACCGTGCCAGCGCCTACCTGCGCCGGGCGCTCGGCTGAGGTGATGCATGCGCGATAGCCAAAAAGTCGGCGACACCGCGGCAGCGGCCAATGAGGTCTTTCGCCTGCCGCCGCCCATCTTCGACGCGCGCTGCAAGGCATGCTGGCTGGTGCTCGGCGCCGTGCTGCTGGCAGGCCTGAGCTTCTGGTCGCTGGACCTGAAGTGGGCGCAGTTCCTCTCGTGGGACGCGTTGGCCAAAATGGGCCGCTTCCTGGGGGAACTGACCCATCCGAGCACCGATGTGCGTTTTTTGGCCAAGCTGGGCACCGCTACGCTCGAAACGCTAGCCATGTCGGCCCTGGGCACGCTGCTGGCCGCCCTGTTCGGCCTGGTGCTGGCCTTGCCGGCCAGCAAGACACACAGCGGCGATCCGGCCCGGCTGAAGGAGCCGACCCGGCTATTGCTGAACGCCCTGCGCAGCATTCCAGAGCTGGTATGGGCCGCCCTGCTGCTGATCTCGGCAGGGCTGGGACCACTGGCAGGAACGCTTGCTCTGGCGCTGCACACCAGCGGTGTGCTGGGACGCCTGTTTGCGGAGGCCGTCGAAAACGTGCCCGAGGGTCCTGGTTTCGCGCTGCGCAGCCGGGGCGTTGGCGAAGGCCGGGTGTTTCTTTACGCCACGCTGCCCCAGGTGTTGCCACAGCTCCTGAGCTATACGCTCTATCGCTGGGAAAACAACATCCGCGCGGCGGCCGTGCTTGGCGTCGTCGGCGCCGGTGGGCTGGGCCAGTTGCTGGCCTTTCACATGGGTCTTTTTCAGATGCCGGAAACCAGTTCGGTACTCATTGCCATGATCGCTCTGGTGGCCCTGGTGGATGCGTGCAGCTACGTGGCAAGAAGGCTGATGTCGCGCTGAAGGGCCGCGGCAAGCCCGCTCCTCGGGCGTGCGGTTTTCAGGCGGTGCTGGCTGACTTGACGCCGCCGCAGTAGGCAATGAATTCGTCGAGTTCCCGGGCCTTGTCGAAAACTGCGTCCGCGCCAAGTGCGAGCGCGCGGCGGCGGATGTCAGGCGTGGCGTAATTGGTCAGCACCACGATCTTTTGCGAGCTCCTGCGCTCGCGGCAACTGATGACCACGCCCAGCCCGCTGCCCTGCAGCAAG
Source organism: Pseudomonadota bacterium (assembly GCA_040385065.1). Classification (GTDB taxonomy): domain Bacteria; phylum Pseudomonadota; class Gammaproteobacteria; order Burkholderiales; family Burkholderiaceae_C; genus Polaromonas. Next base: position 171,706 of record JAZKIC010000021.1, on the reverse strand, counting down.
AAAAGGTCGACAACCGCAAGCTCCCAGTCATGGGGATTTGCCTTCAGCCATTTGGTGGCCTCCAGCTCGGAGCTCGCGAAACCTGCGACATCGGCATGGGCAAAGTCGCGCAGCATGGTGATCAGGCTGTCGCGCAAGGCGTCGTTGTCTTCGACGAGGTAAATCATTCGGAAAAAATTCTCTTATTGGGGGTTGCCCGCACAGCGCCGAGGGCTGCCGTCCGACTGGCAGGTCGACTCCGACACTTTAGCACCGGCCGCGGCTGCGCAATTTGAGGCCACATCCCTGCATGCAGTGTGACTCGGCTTGTATCCGAATGTCGCAAAAGAGACTTTGTCCTACAGGGGCGGGTGATGAGCTGGTCAATAGTCCTGAGTAAAGAGGCATGAACCCTTCCTCTTTCCCCATAACAGCACAAGCGCAGGCCGAGGAGTTGGCCGAGACGCCTTGAAGATTGCCATGCCCAATTCCAAGTTTTTGACGACCGCCCCGCCAACGTCCGGCAGTGCCCCTCCCGCTCGCCCCGAGCCCTCTTTCGAGGAAGAAGCTGCCCGCTACTGCCTGCTGAGGCGATTGGCGCCGGCGATTCGGCACCATCTGGTGGGCGAGTTCCAGCCCATCGGCATGGTGGCTGCCATGATGGAACGCCGGCTTCAGGCTGAGGTTCCCAACCTTGCCAGCGTGCGCGAGAACTGCGCCTCGCTCGGGAGCCTGTCGCGCACGGCCGCTGGCACCAGCATGAATCTCATGACCTGGATTTCGCCCAAAGGGGCAGGTGCCAGCCTGCCGCTGGAGTCCGGTGTCGCCGAATGTCTGGGTTTGCTCGCGACCGAATTTCGCTTTCGCGGCTTCGTGCTGCTCAACGAGATCCGGCAAAAGGAGGTTGAAGTCCAGAGCACGGCTTTGCGCAGCGTGCTGCCTGCCGCCTTGCTCGCGATGGTCGACGCAGCAACGGATCCGCTGGACATCGTGTTGACGGCCACACCGCAAAGCGACACCCGGGTGCAGGTGGACATTGCGATGCGTGCGTCCGACCGACCTGCGGAAAGCAGCAGCGCACCCGAGTACCGGGCACTTCGCTGGGCCGACGTGCAAGCTTTGGCGAACGCGGAAAAGGTCGAACTCGTGCAGACCGCCACCGGCGCGCAAATGGTGTTCACCGCGCAGACCTTCAACTGATCGCGCAGCTTCGTCCTGAAGCTGCCCGCGTCCTACAGTTGGCTTCTGACGCTTCCCACAGTCGCGCGCGCGCGCACCCCGGAGATTCGGAATTGGCTGACGCTGTCGGCCCCACCGCAACTCACGAGGAAACACCATGGCAACCAGAACCCCCGCTAAAAAGGCGTCTTCGACCGCTGCGAAAAAGGCCCCCGCCAAGACCGCTGCACGGCGTCCGAAAGACGCTTGTGACCTGCTCGACGCGGACCACAAGGCCGTCAAGAAAATGTTCGAGGAATTCGAAACGCTCACTCAGAGCAGGGGCCGCAACGCGCCGGCAAAAAAACGCGAGCTCGCTGACCGGATCTGCATGGAACTGACCGTGCACACGACGATCGAGGAAGAGATTTTCTATCCCGCCGTCCGTGGCGCCATCAAGGACAACGCCTTGCTCAACGAGGCGACCGTCGAGCACGCCAGTGCGAAAGACCTGATCGCCCAGATCCGGGGCATGGATGAGAACGATGAAATGTTTGACGCCCGAGTTTCGGTGCTGGGCGAGTACATCGATCACCACGTCAAGGAAGAGCGCACGGAGATGTTTCCCAAGGTGCGCAAGACCAGGCTGGACCTCGTGGGCATGCGCGAGCAATTGCAGGCGCGCAAGGACGAGCTCATGGCCTCGTCGCAGCTCGAGGAAGTCAGCGAGATGGCCTGATCTTCCGGTGGGCCGAGACTCGGCTGCGGCTCGATGCCACCCGCCGCGGTTGGCATGCATCGGCCGCAGCAGTGCGCCGGATCTGCGGGAAAAGTCCTTTGGCGAGCACCGGGCCATGGCCTACGCCGCATACGCAGACTGCAATTTTCAATCGAGGGCTTGACCGGGCGTGCGCAGCCGAGTCCGACGGCGCTCCGGAATTTCTTCCAACACGGCGCCTGCGCGCCTGCTTGCCAAGCCAGTCGCGCCGATCATTGTCCAGTCCATGAATTCAAACGCCGGCCATTCTCGCGGTCACGATTCGACCGCTTTCACCAGTGATTCCAGCCCGGCCTTCCAGGGCAGGCGGGAAGCGCTTGAGCTCTGGGGCGGCATCGAGTGCACGGTCGCCCGTCTGCACGACAGTTTTCGCAACCAGATCCGGGAAACAGGCCATCAGGACCGTCCGGGCGACCTGGACCAGATTGCCGGGTTGGGTGTGCGCACCCTGCGTTATCCGGTACTGATCGAAACCGTCGCGCCCAACCACCCGTGCGAGCGCGACTGGCGCTGGCACGACCAGCGCCTCGGCCGCCTGCGGGAGCTCGGCATACGGCCGATCGCGGGGCTGGTGCACCACGGCAGCGGCCCGATGTACACCAGCCTCGTCGACCGGTCGTTTCCCGACATCGTGGCCCGGCATGCCGCGGACGTGGCCGCGCGGTATCCGTGGATCGACCTCTACACGCCCGTGAACGAGCCGCTCACCACGGCCAGGTTTTCGGGTCTTTACGGCGTCTGGTTTCCGCATGGCCACAGCGTTCCGGTTTTCTTGCGGGCGCTCATCAACCAGTGCAGGGCGGTCGTGTTGTCGATGCAGGCGATCCGGCAGGTCAACCCGCAAGCACGGCTGGTGCAAACCGACGACCTGGGAAAAGCCTTCAGTACGCCCGTCATGCAGTACCAGGCCGACTATGAGAACGAGCGGCGGTGGCTGGGGTTCGATCTGCTGTGCGGCCGGGTCGACGCTGCCCACCCGTGGTACGCCACTTGCCTGGAGTCGGGCATCGGCGTCGACGAACTCGAGTTCTTTGTCCAAGCCGGCTGTACGCCCGACATCATAGGCATCAACCACTACCTCACGAGCGAGCGCTTTCTGGACCATCGGCTCGAGATGTACCCGGGCTTTTGCCAGAACACCACGGACGCGCACGCATATGTCGACGTGGAGGCGGTGCGTATCGACCTGCCCGCCAGCCAGATCGGCCCCAAGGCTCGGCTGCGCGAGGCCTGGGAGCGCTACGGCCTGCCGATGGCGGTGACCGAAGCGCACCACGGCTGCACACGCGACGAGCAAGTGCGCTGGCTCATGGAAGTCTGGCACGCTGCGCAATCCCTGCGCGCAGAGGGCGCGGACATACGGGCGGTAACCGTCTGGTCTTTGCTCGGTGCCGTCGACTGGAACTCCCTGCTGGTCCAGCGCAACGGCTTTTATGAGCCCGGCGTATTCGACGTGCGCTCGCATCCGCCACGCCCGACGGTGCTGGCGCGGGCGACGGCTTCGCTGGCCGCGACGGGTGAGTTTGCGCATCCGGTTCTGGACCGCGCAGGCTGGTGGAAACGCGATGAACGCTTTTACCGGCCCAAGGCCAGAAGCGGCAGGCTGCGCGTGGTCGGCTCGCCACGGCGACTGCTCATCACAGGGGCGAGCGGCACGTTGGGACAGGCGTTTTCGCGCTTGTGCAATCTGCGGGGCCTGGACCATGACCTGCTCACCCGCCACGACATGGACATCGCCGACGCGGCCTCGGTCGAGGCGGCCCTCGAAGCCTACCGTCCGTGGGCCGTGATCAACACGGCGGGCTATGTACGCGTCGCTGACGCAGAGCACGAGCAGGCGCGCTGTTTCCGCGAAAACACCCATGGCGCAGAGAACATCGCACAGGCCTGTGCAAGGCATGGCATCCCGTGCGTTTCGTTCTCTTCGGATCTGGTGTTCGATGGCACGCTGGGCCGCCCCTATGTGGAAAGCGACAGCGTGAACCCGCGCAACGTCTACGGCCGCAGCAAATCGCAGGCAGAGCGCGGAATCTTCAGTGTTCACCCGGAAGCGCTTGTGATCCGTACGAGCGCATTCTTCGGGCCCTGGGACTCGTACAACTTTGCCCATGCCATGCTGCACGACCTCGCCCGCGGGCGACGCGTGCAGGCGTCGGCCTCGGCTACGGTCTCTCCCACCTACGTTCCTGACCTTGTCCATGCGGCGCTCGATCTGCTGATCGACGACGCTAAGGGTATCTGGCATCTGGCCAACCGCGGCGCGGTGTCCTGGCACGGGTTCGCACAGATGCTGGCAAGCGCCGCCGGTCTGGACCCCAGCGCCGTCAACCAGAGCGATACCGGGGCGCCTTTGCAAAATACCGCACTGGACAGCGAGCGGGGCCACGTGATGCCGACCCTGGAGCACGGCGTCCACCGCTACCTGCACGACAGCCACGACAACTGGCGCGTTGCGGTTGGCGAAGGCGTCAGCAACTGAGCCTTGCGCTAAACGCGCCTATTTCAGCGGGATCGCCTGCGCCCGGTCCACCGGCACGGCGGTAATGCTGTTCATGGGCGAGCCTTCGATGAGGCGGTCGGAGTAGGTCAGGTAAACCAGCGTGTTGCGCGTGCGGTCCACCATGCGCACGATGCGCAGCTTTTTGAACAAAATGGACAGGCGCTCGTTGAAGACCTCTTCCTTTTGCTCGAGCGGCGCGGAAAAGCTGATCGGGCCAACCTGCCGGCACGCGATGGACGCTTCGGCCTTGTCTTCGGCCAGCCCCAGCGCACCCTTGACGCCACCGGTCTTGGCGCGCGAGACAAAGCAGGTGACACCCTTGACGCGCGGGTCGTCATACGCCTCGACCACGATCTTGTGGTCGGGGCCTATCCACTTGAAGACGGTGTCGACATCGCCAATCTGCTCGGCCCGCGCCAATGCCGCTGCCGTGATCAACGCACCGAATGCCACGCCTGCCGCTGCTGCCCTGAACTTCTTCATCGAGATTCCCGTCGCCCTGCTGGCGGCAAGTGCCGCACAGACCTTCTTAGAATGATACTGATGCCCCAACGCCGAGCCAGGCACCGGGGCCCTCAGCACACACCCCAATGCCCCTGCACACCACCGCGCTGGTTCTTTTTTCCGGAGGCCAGGATTCCACCACTTGCCTGGCCCTGGCCTTGAGCAAGTACGAACGCGTCGAGACGGTGGCTTTCGATTACCGGCAGCGCCACAGCGTGGAGCTCGAGGCGCGCCTGCGAGTACTGGAAGAACTCAAGGCCCAATTTCCGGAGTGGTCCGAACGCCTCGGTGAAGACCACTTGCTGGACCTGGGTGTCCTCGGGCAGGTGAGCGACACCTCGCTCACGCGCGATGTGGCCTTTCGCATGGAAAGCTCGGGCCTGCCCAATACGTTCGTGCCCGGCCGCAATCTGCTGTTCCTCACGCTTGCCGCCGCGCTGGCTTACCGGCGCGGACTGGCAGTTCTGGTGACCGGCGTCTGCGAGACTGACTTTTCAGGCTACCCCGATTGCCGCGACGACACGATGAAGGCCATGCAGCTGGCGCTCTCGCTGGGCATGGACAAACGATTCCTGGTGGAGACGCCGCTGATGTGGATCGACAAGGCCGACACCTGGAAGCTCGCGGAAACACTCGGAGGCCAAGGCCTGGTCGATTTGATCGTGGAGCACACCCACACCTGCTACCTCGGCGACCGCGAACACCGCCATGCGTGGGGCTACGGCTGCGGCAGCTGCCCGGCCTGCCTGCTGCGGGCGCGGGGCTTCGAGCACTATCGTGAAAGCGCGGGCACCGGGCAAGGGCTGGGCGCGGCGCTGCTCTGAGGCAGCCGCACCCTCCCCTTCTTCTTTCCGACCTTAGAGATCGAAGAAGACCGTTTCCTTGCCCGCGGCGCTGTCCTGCATGTGGATGTCGAAGCGGTAGCACGGCCCTGCGGCCGTCATCTCACGCCTGGCGACCAGCGTCGCGCGGCGGTCTGCAGGCACGCTTTGCAGTACTTCATCCCGGGCGTTGGCCGCGGCTTCGTCGTCGAAATACATGCGCGAGAAGGTATGCACCAGCAGCCCGCGCATGGTCACGCACACGTCGATGAAGGGCGCCTCGGCGGGAGTTGCGGCGCCCGGCTTGACGGTGCTGAACTCATAGTGGTTGCCGGGCAGCGTGCCGGTGCCGCATCGGCCGAAACCGGTGAAACCCCGCGTCTCGACTTCCTGCAGTGTGCCGACGATGTTGCCTTGGGCGTTGCGCTGGTTGATCTCGACGATGGCATCACTGACCGGGTTGCCCGCGCCGTCGAAAACCCGGCCGGTGATTCGGATGTGCTCGCCTTCTGCGTTCGGCTGGGCCAGCACGGGCGTGAAAAGGCTCTTGAAGTCATAGCCGTACTGCGTGGGCGTGAGGCCATAGGCGAAGTAGGGGCCGACGGTTTGCGAAGGCGTTTGTTTGAGTTGCGTCATGGCAATGTTTCCCTCTTGAGGTTATTCGAAGCGACTGGCGCGCGCGCCGCGTAGCACGATGTCGAATTCATAGCCCAGCGCGTAGTCGGGCTGCGTGACCTCGAGGCTGAACTTCGACACCATCAGGTCGCGCAGGTGCTCGGGCGCCCCCATGTACATCGGGTCGAGTTGCAGCAGCGGGTCGCCGGGGAAATACATCTGCGTGATCAGGCGGCTGGCGAAGTAATCACCAAACAGCGAAAAATGAATGTGGTTGGGGCGCCAGGCATTGGGGTGGTTGCCCCACGGATAGGCGCCGGGCTTGATGCTCTTGAACGTGTAGCGGCCCTGGTCGTCCGTAATGCAGCGCCCAGCGCCGAGGAAGTTGGGATCGAGCGGAGCGTCGTGCTGGTCGGCCTTGTGCACATAGCGACCCGATGCATTGGCTTGCCAGACCTCCACCAGTGTGTTGCGCACGGGCCGTCCATCTTCGTCCAGCACGCGGCCCGTAACGATGATGCGTTCGCCCAGCGGCTCCCCATTCATCACGGTGTTTTTTGTCATGTCGTTGTCCAGCGGGCCGAATTGCGTTGCCGCATAGACCGGTGCATTTCGCTGGGCCAACGCGTGCTTCATGGGCACGAGCGCCTGCTTGGGGCCGCGCAGCGCAGTGGACTTGTAGAAAGGATAGATGTGTGGCGGATGGCAAGTCCAGTCGCGCGGCGAGAGGGTGGCTTTTTCGGTGTCGTCTTTCATGGCGTCTCCAGGGGTATGTTCAAAGTGGCATCCGTCTACTGCGGCGGCCGGTCGCTTGGGCCAGGCCTAGCCTGGCTTTTCTCCAGCAAGATCGCACTGTAAGTTCCATATAAGGTTATGTATAGTGAGTTTTTATGGCTTTATCCATAACCAAAAGCACAAGTAAGCACCGGTAGAAAACCATGATCGACGAGCGCATCAAGTTTCGGCATCTGCAATGCTTTCTGGCGGTCGCCCAGCACGGCAGCCTGCAAAAGGCCGCCGATGTGCTGTCGGTCACGCAACCGGCCATCTCCAAAACGCTCAAGGAACTCGAGGCTCTGCTGGGTGCAAGGCTTTTCGAGCGTGGCCGGCGTGGCGCCGTGCTGACGCGCCCCGGCGAGGCCTTTCAGCGCCACGCCGGTACCAGCGTCAGCGCGCTGCGCGAGGCGGTGGCAAGTGTGAGTCAGACCCGCCACGCCGGACGAGCCGTGCTCACGGTGGGCGTGCTGCCGACCGTCGTGCCCTGGCTCATGCCCCGGCTGCTGCTAGAACTCGACCGTGTCGCAAGCCCCGAGCCAGCGAGCAGCATGAGGGTCTACGCGGCATCCAATCCAGAATTGCTTACGCAGCTGCGTCAGCGCGAGCTCGACCTGGTCATCGGACGCTTTGCCGAGCCAGCCCAGATGCTGGGGCTGGCGTTCGAGCATTTGTATGCCGACCCGCTCGCGCTGGCGGTACGGCCCGGCCACCCCCTCCTCAAGCTGGGCGACCCCATGCAGCAACTGGGCCGATTTGCCGTGGTTCTACCCATGCCCGGAACGGCCATACGGCAGACGGCCGACAGCTTTTTTGCGACGCGTGGCGTCGGGCAGCCCGTGCGCGCCATCGAAACCCTGTCCGTTTCGCTGTCGCGCGGCTACACCGCAGGAAGCGACGCCGTGTGGTGCGGGCCGTTGGGAGCGCTGCGCCCGGACTTCGACGCCGGAACGCTGGTCCCGTTGCACGTCGGCATGGAAGGTACGGAAGAAATGGTCGGGCTGACCCTGCGTGCCGACATGGTGCCCAGCAGCGCGCAGCAGGAATTGATTCGAGCGGTTCGCAAGCTGGCGGCCGAGCGGCAGGGACTTTCTGCCCCGCGCGCCCGATCAGGCTGAGGCAGCCGGCGCGGCGAATCGCTCCGACAGATCACCCAGACCCAGCGTTGCCAGTACCTCTTCGAGGCGCTCGCGGGCGGCCTCGGTCTTCGACGCGCTGGCGCGCTCCGGCAGGCTGGCGATGATGAGTTCGTTCTTCATCGAATGTTCCCAGCCAACCAGTTCGGTCACGCTGACCTGGTAGCCGTGCGCTTCGAGCTGCAGGCAGCGCAGCACGTTGGTGATCTGGCTGCCGAACTCCCGGGTGTGCAAGGGATGCCGCCACAACTCGGCCAGCGGCGTACGCGAAAGGGAAAGCGCCTTGCTGCGCTTGAGTACCCCCGCCACCTCGGCCTGGCAGCACGGCACCAGCACCATGTGCCGGGCATGACGCGCCAGGCCAAAGGCAATCGCGTCGTCGGTCGCCGTGTCGCAAGCGTGCAAGGCCGTGATGATGTCGACCACTGCGGGCAGCTCCGCTGAAGCGGTGGCCTCACGCACGCTGAGATTGAGAAAAGACATACGCTCGAAACCCAGACGGTGAGCCAGTGCGCGCGAACGCTCGACCAGTTCGGCCCGAGTCTCGATACCGTAGATGTGCCCTGCCTTCTTTTCGCCTCGATGGGCAACGTTGAAAAACAGGTCGTACAGGATGAAGCCGAGGTAGGACTTGCCTGCGCCATGGTCAGCGAGGCTGGGAGAAGGATTGCGGCTGAAGGCCTCGTTCAGCAGTGGCTCGATGAACTGGTAGAGGTGATACACCTGCTTGAGCTTGCGGCGGGTGTCCTGGTTGAGCTTGCCCTCACGCGTGAGGATGTGCAGCTCTTTCAGCAGCTCGACGGATTGACCGGGGCGGAGTTCTTCGATGGGGGGGACGGAAGCTTTGACCATTGACGCACAAGTGTAGGTGCCTCGCTCGATACCCCGAACTCACGGCAGCTGCGTGGCCGCGACCGCGAGCCGGCCATGTCGGCGTTCCCGCCAGCGCAGCAGAAACAGCGCAGCAATACCCGTTACGACGAGCCATCCGGAAACATGGATGGCCTTCTGGCTGATGGCGTACCCAATGCTGGAGTAAGTCAGCCAGGCGCAGGCACCGCAAAACACCAGGGGCAAAAGCGGGTAAAGCGGCACCTTGAATGGCCGTGGTGTGATGGGGTCGGACTGGCGCAACCAGATGAGGGCCACACCGACCAGGAACAAAAACCCCCAGAAGACCGGCGCGGTAAATTCGACCATGGCAGAAAAGCCATCGGCCTCCTGCATTCCCAGCAGCACGAGTGCGATGCTGATCAATGCCTGCGCCCAAAGGGCTTTCCGGGGTGCCCCGGCCCGCGTCTGCCACTGCCCCAGCGCGTGCAGGCTGCTCCAGTCGCGGCCCAGGGCGAAGTTCGTGCGTGCACCGACGATCATCGTGGCGTTGATGCTGGTCAGCGCGGCGATGGCCACGGACAGGCCCAGCGCCTTTTCGGCCCAAGGGCCAAACGCCATGCCCACGAGGCTTGAAGCGGCGGTCTTGCTGCTCGCCAGGCCCTGCTGCCCGAGCCCGAGCAACAAGGCGAGGTTGACCAGCAGGTAGATGGCCGTGATCGCGAACATGCTGACCACGATCACACCCACCATGGCACGCGGCCCGCCCTTGAGTTCTGCGGACACGTAGGCCGACTCGTTCCAGCCGCCAAAAGTGAGCAGCACGAAAACGAGGGCAAGCCCCAGCGCGCCCGCACCCGGGGCCTTCTCAAACCAGCTCAGCGAAGCGGGGGCCGCCGGATCGCCAAAGAAAAGACCTGCCACGACGACGGCGACAAGCCCCAAGACCTCCAGCGCGAGCAACACCATCTGAAGCCCCACCGAGGCCTGCAGCCCAGCGATGTTGACCACGGTGAGGATAAGTACGATGAGCAAGGCCCAGATGGCACCGGAGTGCGCACCCAGCGGCACGAGCGTGCTGAAGTAGTCACCGAACAAAAACGCGAGCAAGGCGATCGAGCCGGTGTTGATGACGGTGGCGCGTGCCCAGGCGTACATGAATGCCAGGTCTCGGCCGAACGCGCGCTTGAGGAAGTGGTAGTCGCCGCCGGCATGCGGGTACGCGGTACACAGTTCGGCGTAGCAGAGCGCACCGGCCATGGAAATCAGCGCGCCCGCTACCCACACCGAAAGCGCCCAGCCTGAATCGCCGCTGATACCAGCCACCAACGCCGGGGTTTTGAAGATGCCGGCACCGATGACGATGCCGACGATCAGGGCGACCGCCGCCGATGCGGAGAGCAGGCGTGCGGGTTGTGCGCCTTCGCTGGCCGCGTGCTTATCCATGTCAGGCCCGGGAATTGGCCGGATCAGCTGCGGCTGGCTTCAAAGGGCTGGTTGACGCCGTCGGTGGACAGCGTACCGGTCAGTCGGCCGGCACTGGCTTTGCCATTGAAGCTGCTGATTGCCTGCGCGTCCCTGCGGAACTGAAAGCTCAGGTCTTCACCGCGCAGCCGTGCACCCAGCAGCGGCAGCGTGCGCCCATCTATCGTGATGGTTCCTCCCACGTTCTGGAACGTCTGTTCGAGATTGAGCCGCACCGGCTTGCCCTCAAACGTGGCGGTCCAGCCCCCCTGAACCTGTGCAGGCACGATCCAGAGGAACGCATTCGCGCCAGCTGCTGTGGCGGTTTCGTCAGGCTGCCATTCGCCCATGTCGAAAGCATGGGCGACCACGCGCGTGCCGGGCTTCATGCGGAGCAAGGTGGGCCGCAGCTTGAGGTTCAGCTCGGGCAGCAGGTACATGGTGACGACGGTGGCCGAGCTGAAATCTTCCACGAAGATGTCGCCGGTAACGATACGAACCTTGTCCTGGACGCCCGCCTCGCGCACCTTGCGACGCGCAAACTCGGCGAGTTCGGGGTTGTACTCGATCCCGACCGCCTGGGCCTTGAATTGCTGCGCGGCAATGATGCCGATGATCCCGTCTCCGGCGCCGAGGTCGTACACCCGGTCATCAGGCGTTACCTTGGCCATGGTGAGCATTTTCTCGACCAGTTGCGGCGGCGTGGCGATCCACACCACGTCCTTGCCTGATTGCCCGCGCGCGGGCTTGTAGTTCGGGTCTTTGGGTGTGCCGGCGCAACCGGCTAGCAGCACGGAAGACAAGGCGGCGAGGGCAAGACGTCTGGACAGGCGCACGGTGCTCCTTGGAAAGGTCAAGGTCAGCCCGTCGAGATGTCGCAGAGCGGCACACAGCGATCGGGCTGCAGGGTGAGGACTGCGATCAGGTTACCCGAAGAAGTGCCGAAAAGCCCTGTGAGGAAATTCGACCTCGGGAAAACACCTGTGTGCCTGCCACGCTGATCGCGACATTGCGAAGACCTCAGGCGCCGAAGCGTGGCGCCCGTTTTTGCGACGCTGCGGCAATGCCTTCACGCCCATCGGCCCCGGCGAAACCCATCATTTCCATCACCAGCGAATGCTCGAATGCAGGCCATGCGGCGCGCAGCCAGTGGTTGAGGCTGCGCTTGGTGGCAGCCAGCGCCATGGGGCTGCCGGCGGCGAGCGTACGCGCCACCTCACGGGCCTTGTCGAGCAAGTCCTCGTCGGGCACTGTCATGCTCACCAGACCAATCCGCTCGGCCTCCATGCCGTCAATGGAGGTGCACAGCAGCAGATGCATCTTGGCCTTGGCCATGCCGCACAGAAGCGGCCAGATAAGGGCCGCATGGTCCCCTGCCGCCACGCCGATTTTCGTGTGGCCATCGATGATTTTGGCCTTGTGGCCAGCAATCGAAATATCGGCCATGAGTGCCAGCGCCGCCCCCGCGCCGACGGCTGCGCCGTTGATGGCCGAGACGATGGGCAAGTCGCAGTCCATCATGCCCTGTACCAGGGCTCGGGCTTCGCGCATCACCCGCAGCCGATCCGTCTCGCGCTGCAGCATGCCCTCGATAAGTTCGGGCGTTCCGCCCGCGCAAAATCCCTTGCCCACGCTACGGATCAGAATGACCCGTACGCCTGGCTCGGCTGCTATCTGCGACCAGACCGCTCCTAAAGCAGCGTGGGCTTCAATGCCCGTGCTGGGCATGCCGCCTTCGGGGCCTAGCACCAACTCGGCAACGCCGTCATCGCCGTACTCCAGCCAGAGCTGGGGGGCCAGGTCGACGCGGCGGCTCATGTGGGCTCCGTCTGCCCAAGGGCAACGGACACGAAGATGCAGCCACTCATCAGTACGTCTCCAGGTGCAGCCGCCCCTGCTTCTTGAGGTCAGAACCGATCGCGTCCCAGGAAAGGCCCGCCTGCTCTGCGATGTCGTGCAACGCCAGCACCACGCCCTCTTCCATGCCTTTGAGGCCGCAGACGTAAAAGCAGGTGTTGGAATCGTTCAGCAGCGACGCGAGGTCGGCGGCGCGTTCGCGCATGACGTCCTGCACGTAGCGCTTGGGCTGGCCCGGCGTGCGCGAGAAGGCGAAATTGATGTCGATGAAATCCTTGGGCAGGCTTTGCAGCGGACCGAAATAAGGCAGCTCTTCCTGCGTGCGCGCACCGAAGAAAAGCATCAGCTTGCCGCCCTCGAACTTGCCCGAGGCGCGAAGGCGCCTGCGCCATTCGGTCATCGCTCGCATGGGCGCGCTGCCGGTGCCGGTGCAGATCATCACGATGTTGCTGCGCGGGTGGTTGGGGATCAGGAAGCTCGCGCCGAACGGGCCGATCACCTCGACCTTGTCGCCAACCTTGAGGTCGCACATGTAGTTCGAAGCCACACCGCGCACGGGCTTGCCCTGGTGGTCTTCGAGTACGCGCTTGATGGTGAGCGACAGGTTGTTGTAGCCGGGCCGCTCGCCGTTGCGCGGGCTGGCGATCGAATACTGGCGCGCAAAGTGGGGTCGGCCGTTGGCATCCTCGCCGGGCGGAAGAATGCCGATCGATTGGCCTTCGAGCACCGGGAAAGGCATGGTGCCGAAGTCCAGCACGATATGGTGCGTGTCGTAGTCGTGGCCCGCACTCTTGCCGACTTCGGTCACGCGGAAATTGCCGGCGACGGTCGCGGTAATGGATTTTTCCGCCGCCTTGGGGCCATAGAGATTGGTGTACGGATGCGCTGCGGACCACGGTGGCAAGGTGGCGCCGTACTGGGAGGACTTGAACACCTGCTCGGCCGGCACGCCGCCCACCGATGCGGCCGCTGCAATTTCCGCAATGAGCTCGCCGGCCTGCACCGCAGCCGCCACTTCGCCGGCTTCGCCCGCCTCCGCCAGTTCTTCCGCGGGCAACTCGGGGGGTAGTGCTTGCCAGGTGAACTGGGACTCGACGCTGTACGCCCTGGCTTTGGGCATCGTGCGCCAGTTGTCGATAGAGCCCGTCGGACACGGCGGCACGCAGGCCATGCACAGATTGCACTTCTCGGCATCGACCACGTAGTTCATGGAGTCGTGCGTGATGGCGCCGACCGGGCAAGTGGCTTCGCAGGTATTGCAGCGGATGCAGATTTCGGGGTCGATCAGGTGCTGCTGGATGACGGTGGTGGTCATAGGTTTCTCTTCAGGGCTTGCAGGGCAACGCGGCAGATAGTTCGGTTCATCTTATCCAGCACCCGGGGTGTGTGGACATATCCAGGGAAAAACACGGCGACACATGGGTCGGAAAGGGGAAAGGGCCTTGCGGCCCCTTCTGGTTTGTCTCCCCGCTTCCCCTTGATGCTAGTTAAAGCGTACGTAGTCGAAGTCGACGGGCTGGCGGTTGATGCCCATGACAGGAGGCGCGATCCAGTTGGCAAACTTGCCAGGCTCGACCACACGGCCCATCAGGCTGGCCACATAGGCGCGGTCCTGTGCGGACGGCAGCCAGCTGTCGACGTTGGCATTCCACTCGGCGTCGGACACCACGCGGCCTTCCGGCGACACCTTGACGCCGGACAGCGCCCCGATATTCCGGTGAAACGCCTTGTGCGGCACGCGCAGGCGGGTCGGGATGCCGGCTTTTTCCAGCACCTTGTTCCAGCGCTCCACGCCAGCGACGGAATCACGGATGTAGTCGTCGCGCAGCACTTCGTTCAACGCGTTGAGCATGGGCACTTCTTTCTCGACGAGCTCGCCGTTGCGCGCTTCGAGCACCTTGTAGGTCTGGCCCTTGAGCACGTGGTCATCGGTGCGCTTGCCTTCTTCGTAGCGGCCTTTGAGGCCCGAGCTGTAGAAGGTGGCGGCATTGCTCGACTCGTCGGAGCCGAACAGGTCGACCGTGACGCTGAAATGGAAGTTGATGTAGCGCTGGATCGTAGGCAGATCGATTACACCGGCAGCGCGCAGCTTGCCCACGTCGTCGGTCTTGAGCTCGTTCATTTTTTGCGAGGTGCGCTGGATGACGCGCGAGATGCCGCTCTCGCCGACAAACATGTGATGTGCTTCCTCGGTCAGCATGAACTTCGTCGTGCGGGCGAGCGGGTCGAAGGCGCTTTCGGCCAGCGCGCACAGCTGGTACTTGCCGTCGCGGTCGGTGAAGTAGGTGAACATGAAAAAGCTAAGCCAGTCTGGCGTGGCTTCGTTGAACGCGCCCAGGATGCGCGGGTTGTTCTCGTCGCCGCTGCGGCGCTCGAGCAGGCCTTCGGCCTCGTCGCGGCCGTCGCGGCCGAAATGCTTGTGCAGCAGGTAGACCATGGCCCACAGGTGGCGGCCTTCTTCCACATTGATCTGGAACAGGTTGCGCAGGTCGTACATGCTGGGCGCCGTAAGTCCCAGGTGGCGCTGCTGCTCGACCGACGCAGGCTCGGTGTCGCCCTGCGTCACGATGATGCGGCGCAGGTTGGCGCGGTGTTCGCCGGGCACGTCCTGCCAGGCCTTTTCGCCTTTGTGGTCACCGAAGTGAATCGTGCGCTCGCTGTCGCCGGGGTTCAGGAAAATGCCCCAGCGGTAGTCCCGCATCTTGACGTGACCGAATTGCGCCCAACCCTGCGGGTCGACGCTCACGGCGGTACGCAGGTACACCTCGGAATCGGTCGTGCCGACCGGGCCGACGTCGTCCCACCAGTTGATGAAGTTGGGCTGCCACTGCTCGAGCGCGCGCTGCAGGGTGCGGTCTTCACCCAGGCTCACGTTGTTGGGGATTTTTTCGCTGTAGTTGATGCCGGACATGTGAAGTCTCCTGGGGTTGAGTGGGTTCTGTCTAACTGTCTTGTAAAAATCAAGAGGGGCTGGGCTTGGCGCTTAAACGCGGGTCCAGTCGAAGAGCGCTTTTTCGCCCTTGCCGTAGACCTTCAGCGCGCCTTTTTCGCCAACGGCGTTGGGACGCTGGAAGATCCAGTTCTGCCACGCGGTCAGGCGGCCAAAGATGCGGGTAAACATGTTCTCGGGGCCGTTAAAGCGCAGGTTGGCTTCCAGGCCGGTGAGTGCATCGGGCGACATCGCCACGCGCTCTTCGATGGCCAGGCGCACCTCGTCCGACCAGTCGATGTCGTCCGGATTGGACGTCACGAGACCTACCGCGAAAGCGGCATCGGCGTCGAGCGCCTGTCCGGCTTTGGCGCGCACGGCTTCGAGCGCGGGCTGCTCGTCATAAAAGCGCCGGCCCAGTCGGCTCTGGCCCGTGACCATCGGGTAGATGCCGAAGTTGGTGTCCGACACGGTGATGCGGGGTGTAGAGGCTTCGTCGTCCGGCAGCGCAAGGTGATAGCTGCGATCGCAGGCCAGGGCGAATTCGAGGAACGTTCCGGCAAAGCACGAGCCGGGCTCGATCAGCGCAAAGAGGCTGCGCGACGACACATCGAGGCGGCTGAACGTACGGCGCAGCAGGCCGATCGTTTCGCGCACCAGCCAATGGCTCTGATGGGCCAGCAGCAAGGCGTCCATTGCCAGTACCGCAGCGCTGTCGCCATGGGTCTTGATGAGCCACACGCCGATATCGAGCTCGTTGGTGCGCATCTGCAGGATGGCGTCTTCGAGTTCGCGCGCCATCGCCAGCGGGAACCACTCGGCGCCTGCTGCTTCGATGCCGGCCAGGTCGATGGGCTGAGTCCCTTCAGGAGACTTCATGACAAAGGTTGCCGTGCGCTTGCTGCGGTCGATCTCGACCGAGACGTGCTGGTAGCGCAGCGCATCGGCCTCGATGCTGCGCTGCAGCGGTGTGAGCGCCACACCTTTGCCGTCGGCAGGACGGTCACTCTGCGCCGCCAGCGCGAGCGCACGTTCCTGCACTTTCTGACCGAAAACGGCGGGCTTGGCGATGTCGTCCACCAGACGCCATTCCTTGGCCTTCTGGCCGCGCACGCCTTCGACGCTGGTGCAGAAGAGATCTGCGAGGTCGTGGCGCACGTGGCGCTTGTCGGTAACGCGGGTCAGGCCACCTGTGCCGGGCAGCACGCCCAGCAAGGGCACCTCGGGCAGGCTGACGGCGCTGGAGCGGTCATCGATCAGGATGATCTCGTCGCAGGCCAATGCCAGTTCGTAGCCGCCGCCGGCACAGGCACCGTTCACGGCTGCCAGGAATTTCAGCCCGCTGTGCTTGGACGAGTCTTCCAGCCCGTTGCGTGTTTCATTGGTGAATTTGCAGAAGTTGACTTTCCAGGCATGGCTGCTGACGCCGAGCATGAAGATGTTGGCGCCTGAGCAGAAGACCTTGTCCTTGGCGCTGGTGACGACGACCGTGCGGACTTCAGGATGTTCGAAACGGATGCGGCTGACAGCATCGTTCAGTTCGATGTCGACGCCCAGGTCGTAGCTGTTGAGCTTGAGCTTGTAGCCGGGACGCAAGCCGGCGTTCTCGTCGATATCCACCGACAGGGTGGCAACAGGACCGTTGAAGGCGAGCTTCACATGTTTGTAGTTCGCGGGGTCGGTCTGGTATTCGACGCGGGGCGCCAGGGCTGTGGTCATCGGTGTGTCTCCTGAGGTCGGGGCAGAGTGCTTGCAGGGATGCAGCGTTTATGTGTCACTAAATGAATAATAGTGCATAGTCTCAAAAGCCGTCAAGCATTTTTATGCATGTTTCGCATTCGCCCTCCTCGCCCGCCAACCAAGCGGGACTTTAGAGCGGCAGCCCGAGAAACTGCCTGACCTGCTTACGCAGGGCCGAGAACGTCGGTTCCAGCGGTTGTGCGCTGGTGTCTATCTTCAGGCGTGCCTTGGAATAGAACGCCGCGCGCCCGGCCAGGATGCCTTTCAAGTCTTCCATCGCTTCCTTGCTGGCCGCCATGGGCCGGGTGTCCCCCTGGGCCAGCACGCGCTTCATGTGATCTTCGGCGTCCGCCTGCAGCCAGACCGTCGTGCAATGGCTGAGCAGCTGGTTGAAGGTAGCCGGGTCTGACACCATGCCGCCGGGCGTGGCGATCACCGCCTCGGGGTAGATCTGGATGGTTTCTTCCAGCGCCCGGCGCTCATAGCGCCGGTACGCATTCTGGCCATACAGTGCCTGTATCTCGGCCACGCTGCAGCCGGCGAATTTCTCGATCTCGCGGCTCAGTTCCACGAAGGGAAAGCCGAGGTCGTCCGCCAACATCTGCCCCAGCGTGGACTTGCCCGCCCCGCGCAGGCCAATGAGCGCGATACGCGGACTGGCGACATTCGCCTGATCGCCTCCCGTTCCCAATAATTCGCCCAAGGTGATCCGCACGCGGCGCAAAGTGTGCTCGGACTGGGACTCCAGCAGTTCCCGGATCAGCAGCCACTCGGGACTGGAGGTCGTGACGTCGCCGATGATCTCGGCCAGGGAGCATTGCAGCGCGCCGGCCACCTGCAGCAGCACCAGAATGGAGGCATTGCCCTCGCCATATTCGAGGTTGGCAAGGTGGCGTTCGGAAACATCCGCAGCCAACGCCACGGCCTTGCGCGTCATGCCGCGGCGGGAGCGCAGTGCCCGGACCCGCTCACCCAGGGCCACCAGGAAGGGGTTTTTCTCGGGCTCGGGGATGGGCGTTGCAACGGGCCTGGTAAGTGCGGTCTGCACGCCTTCAGGCTCGGCGAGGGGAGTGGTGTCGTTCATGGGAGGCTGCTCGTTAACCCGGGTATATGCAATATATTGCTTGACACTCGACTTTTCCGGCTTTATGGTTCATGCACGCACAATAATTCATATCGCGCAGCTTGACAAGCCAGCTTTCGCACACAAGAACGCACCCCGGAGATCCCAATACGTGTCCGCTTCCCAATTTCGTGAGCAGCTTTCGGTCCTGACAGCCCAACTTCAGGGTCGCCCGCTGGACGCCCAGCTTGACGATTGGCTGAACGCCCAGCATGGCGCGGAGAGTGCCACTTTCAAGGCACTGAAGGACGCATGTGTCGAGGGTGTGAAGGAAGGCTGGCTGTGCGACCGTGAAGGCGGCGGGTTGCGCTACGGCCGTATCTTCAAGCCCGCCGACGACCTGCATGGTTTTTCGGTGGACGTGGTCGACATGAAAGACCTCGCCGGACCGCACCACAGCCACCCGAACGGAGAAATAGACCTGGTCATGCCGCTGGACGAAGGCGCCCGGTTCGACGGCCGCCCTGCTGGCTGGCTGGTTTGCCCGCCCGGCAGTGCGCACCGCCCGACCGTCACCGAAGGACGAGCGCTGGTGCTTTACCTCCTGCCGCAGGGCCGGATCGAATTCACGCGCTGACCTGAAAATCATCTGCCCACCGTTTCCTGACATTGACAGACTCCCCCCACTTTTTTGAAAAGCCCCCCATGACTGAACTCTTGATGAACTACCTCAGCGGACGCTGGCAATCGGGCACCGGAGCAGGCACCGCCCTGCTCGATCCCGTGCTGGGCACTGAACTGGTACGTGTCGACGCGACCGGCGCCGACCTCGCTGATGCCTTCAACTTTGCCCGCGAGCAGGGCGGAGCGGCCCTGCGTGCCATGACCTACCGGGAACGTGGCGCGATGCTCGGCGCGGCGCTCAAGGTCTTGCAGGCCAATCGGGAGCTCTACGGGGAAATCGCCACGTCCAACAGCGGCACCGTCAAGAACGACTCGGCCGTCGACATCGACGGCGGCATCTTCACGCTGGGCGTGTACGCCAAAATGGGTGAAACGCTGGGCGACCGCAAGCACCTGCTCGACGGCGACATGGCGCGACTGGGCAAGGACCCGCTGTTCCAGTCGCAGCACGTGCTCACGCCCACACGCGGGGTGGCGCTCTTCATCAACGCCTTCAACTTTCCGAGCTGGGGCCTGTGGGAAAAAGCCGGCCCGGCGCTGCTGTCTGGCGTGCCCGTCATCATCAAGCCCGCCACGGCAACGGCCTGGCTGACCCAGCGAATGGTCAAGGATGTGGTCGACGCGGGTGTACTGCCCGCGGGCGCGCTGTCCGTTATCTGCGGCAGTTCCGCCGGCTTGCTCGACCAGTTGCAGCCCTTCGACGTGGTCTCCTTTACCGGCTCGGCGGCGACCGCCGAGACCATTCGCTCGCATCCGGCCGTGACGCAGCGCTCGGTCCGCGTGAACATCGAGGCAGACAGCCTGAACGCCGCCCTGCTTTTGCCGGGCGAGACCGGCCAGGACGTACTCGACCTCTTTGCCAAGGAAGTGGCCCGCGAGATGACCGTCAAGTCGGGGCAAAAATGCACCGCAATCCGCCGCGTGCTGGTGCCTGAGGCCAGCTATGGGCTGGTGGCCGAAGCCATCATTGCCCGCCTGAAAAAGACGACCGTGGGCAATCCCCGCAACGAGAGCGTACGCATGGGCGCCCTGGTGAGCCGCGCCCAGCTGAACGCTGTTCATGAGGGCTTGCTGCAGCTCAAGACGCAGGCCGAGGTGCTCCACGATGGCGCATCGCATACGCTGGTCGACGCCGACCCGGCCATCGCCTGCTGCGTCGGCCCGACCCTGCTGGGTGTGCGTGACGGACGCGGCAGCGACAGCGCCGACCTCATTCACGACACGGAAGTCTTCGGCCCCGTGGCCACGCTGGTGCCATACCGCGACGCCTCGCACGCGCTGGCGCTGATCCGACGCGGCCAGGGCTCCCTGGTGACTTCGCTGTACGGCAGTGACCCGGCGGCGCTGGCTTTAACGGCGCTCGAGCTGGCCGACAGCCATGGCCGCATCCACATCATTTCGCCCGATGTCGCCGCACTGCAGACG
This sequence comes from Pseudomonadota bacterium, assembly GCA_040385065.1. GTDB lineage: Bacteria > Pseudomonadota > Gammaproteobacteria > Burkholderiales > Burkholderiaceae_C > Polaromonas. Next base: position 151,448 of record JAZKIC010000021.1, on the reverse strand, counting down.
GGCCACGGCAACGTCATGCCGCAGTCGCTGCACGGCGGGCCTGGCCGGGCCGGCGGCGGCGAGGAACTCGGCGGCGTGCGTGCGCTGAATTTCTACCACCGCCGCAGCGCCATCCAGGCGAGCACGAGCGTGCTGGGATTGTTGTAGATCACCGCCTCCGCACACAAGAGTAAGGAAGAGGAGGAGACAAAAAATGACTGCCATGAACACACTGCCGAGGGCGGAGCATCTGGCCCCGGCCAACGCGACCGCGCTGGGCGAGCACTTTAACTTCGCGGGCCATCTGCTCGCGGTCAACGCCGGAAGGCCCGCCAAGGCCGCGTTCATCGACGACGTCGAAACGCTCACCTATGCGGACCTTGCCGATCGCGTGAAGCGCATGGCGGCGGGCCTGCTGTCGCTGGGGCTCAGGCGCGAAGAACGCGTGTTGCTCCTGATGCAGGACTGCGCCGACTGGCCCGTGAGTTTTCTCGGGGCGATGTACGCGGGCCTGGTGCCGGTTGCGGTCAATACCCTGCTCACAGCTGACGACTACGCATACATGTTGCGCCACAGCCGGGCGCAGGCGGTGCTGGTCTCGCAGGCCCTGCTCCCCGTTCTGCAGGAAGCGATGGCGCGCGCCGCGCATGAAGTGGGGCTCGTCATTGTCTCCAGAGCAACCGGAGATTTGCCGGACGGCGCATGGGCCTTGCCTGACCTGCTGCAAAAGAGCGAACCCTTGGGCAAGCCCGCCGCCACCTGCCCCGACGACCCGGGCTTCTGGCTCTACTCGTCGGGCTCGACCGGCAAGCCCAAAGGCGCCACGCATACCCATGCCAACCCGTTCTGGACCGCCGAGCTGTACAGCAAGCCGGTGCTGGGCATCCGCGAGAGCGACATCTGCTTTTCTGCCGCCAAACTGTTCTTTGCGTACGGGCTGGGCAATGCCCTGACCTTTCCGCTCAGCGTCGGCGCCACGGTCGTGCTGATGGCCGAGCGGCCCACGCCCGATGCGACTTTCAAGCGCTGGGTCGAGCACAAGCCGACCGTGTTCTTTGGCGCACCCACGGGCTTCGCGGGCATGCTCGCATCGCCCAACCTGCCCGCCAAAAGCCAGGTCGCGCTGCGGCTGGCATCATCGGCAGGCGAGGCCTTGCCCGCGGACATCGGTGACCGCTTTACTGCGCACTTCGGCGTCGAAATCATCGATGGCATCGGTTCGACCGAAATGCTGCACATCTACGTTTCGAACGTGCCGGGCAGAGTGCGCTACGGCACCACGGGATGGCCGGTGCCCGGCTACCAGATAGAGCTCCGCGGCGACGACGGACGGCCGGTTCCGGATGGTGAAACCGGCGACCTCTTCGTCAGTGGTCCGAGCGCGGCCCTGCTGTACTGGGGCAACCGCGAAAAAACGCGAGAAACCTTTCAGGGCGCCTGGACCAAAAGCGGCGACAAATACATACGCAACGCCGACGGAACGCTCACTTACTCCGGCCGCAGCGACGACATGCTCAAGGTCAGCGGCATTTATGTTTCGCCTTTCGAGGTCGAAGCCACGCTGGTGCAGCATCCGGCTGTGCTGGAAGCGGCGGTCATCGGTGCGCAGGACGCCGACGGACTGACCAAGACCAAGGCTTTTGTCGTGCTCAAGTCCGGACAAGCTGCCACGGAAGCCGAACTCAAGGCCTTCGTGAAGGACCGGCTGGCTCCCTACAAATATCCCCGTACCATTCAGTTCATCAGCGAGCTTCCCAAGACCGCCACCGGAAAGATCCAGCGTTTCAAGCTGCGCGAGCAGGAGGGTGCGGCCAAGTGAATACGGGCACGCAACATATCGAGGTGGACTGGGCAGGACGCACCGTGCGCATCGAGCACGAATGGATTACCGGAGCCCATGCGCAATCGCCGCTGATGGTGTTCCTGCACGAGGGGCTCGGGTCGGTCTCGATGTGGCGCGACTTTCCAGAGCGGGTCTGCACGGCGACCGGGTTTGCCGGGCTCGTGTATTCACGGCCGGGCTACGGACAGTCGACCCCGCGCGAGGCCGACGAGAACTGGCTGCCTGATTTCATGCACCGGCAGTCTGACTTCCTGTCGGCCTTGCTGCAGGCTTTGGAGGTCGACGTCAACGCTCGCAAGCCCTGGCTGCTGGGACACAGCGATGGCGCCTCGATTGCGCTGATTTACGCCGCGCAGCATCCGCAAGCCGTGGGCGGCGTTATTGCCATCGCGCCGCATATTCTGGTTGAGGATATTTCCGTTCAAAGCATTGCCCAGGCGCGCACGGCCTATCTCGAAACCGACTTGAAGCAGCGCCTTGCGCGCCATCACCACGATGTCGATTCCGCCTTCTGGGGCTGGAACCGGATCTGGCTTGATCCGAATTTCCGCAACTGGTCCATCGAGACTGAAATCTCTGCCATTCGCTGCCCCGTGCTGGCGGTGCAGGGACTGAACGACGAGTATGGAACTTTGGAGCAGGTCCGCGGCATAGCCCGGCGCTTGCCCCAAGCCGGGGTGCTGGAACTTGCAGACTGCGGCCACTCGCCCCATCGTGACCAGCCTGAGGCCCTGCTCGACGGCATTGCAAAATTTGTCGGTGTCAATGTGGAGCGGCAGCGACCGAATGCGCTCCATGCTTGATATAACCTCATCATTTCGGCACACGCTGGCCGTATCCCCGCTCCGCCCTTAGGACCTCTGCATGGAATTGCCCATTTTTCTGATCCAGTGCCTGAACTCGCTTCAGTACGGATTGCTGCTGTTTCTCGTCGCGTCAGGCCTCACGCTGATTTTCGGCATCATGGGCGTGATCAATCTTGCGCATGGCAGCTTCTACATGATCGGCGCCTATATGGCGTATGCGCTGGCGCCGTTGGTGGCGCAAGTAGGCGGTGGATTCTTCGCCACGCTTTTCACCGGGCTGGTCCTGTCTGTCTTGCTAGGCTATCTGCTTGAATGGGTGTTCTTCAGTTTCCTCTATGAACGCGAGCACCTGCAGCAGGTGCTGATGACCTACGGGCTCATCCTCGTTTTCGAGGAACTGCGCAGCATCCTGGTGGGTGACGACGTCCATGGCGTCGAGGTTCCAGCCTTTCTCTCCGGCATGCTGCAACTGGGCGACGTGATGACCTACCCGGTGTACCGCCTCTTCATTTCTGGCGTCTGCCTGCTTCTGGCGCTGGGCATGTACTTCGTGTTCACGCGCACACGCCTGGGCATGATGATCCGGGCGGGCAGCACCAACCGCGAAATGGTGCAGTCGCTCGGCATCGACATCAAGTTTCTCTACCGCATCGTGTTCGCCGCCGGCGTGGCGATTGCCGTGCTGGCCGGCATGGTGGCCGCACCCGTTTCCTCGGTCTACCCGGGCATGGGGAGCTCAGTGCTGATCATCTGCTTCGTCGTGGTCGTGATTGGCGGGATCGGCAGCATACGCGGCGCGCTTGCTGCCGCCCTGCTTATCGGCGTAGTAGACACCTTCGGAAAAGTGCTGCTGCCGCAAGCCGCCGGCGTGCTGGTGTATGTGCTCATGGCCCTGATCCTGCTGTGGAAGCCGGACGGATTGTTCAAGGCAGGATGACCATGGCGAACATGCTCAACTCGAAAAGTCTCATGCCGGTGCTGGCCTTCGCCGCGCTCGCGGCTTATCCGCTGATGGCGGGCAATTACGGCATCGATCTCGTCAGCAAGATCATGATCTACGCGATCTTTGCGCTCAGCCTGGAACTGCTGGTGGGCACGACCGGGCTGGTGTGCTTCGGCCACGCGGCGTTTTTCGGCATCGGCGCTTACACGGCCGTGCTGCTCTCTTCACCTTCCGCGTCCGCGTCACTGCTGTGGCTTTTGCCGGCGAGCGTGCTGGCCGCCGCGCTTTATGCGCTCTTCGTGGGCTCGCTCTCGCTGCGCACGAAAGGCGTGTACTTCATCATGGTGACGCTCGCCTTCGCACAGATGGCGTATTACGTCATTCACGACACGCCGCTGGGCGGTGGCACTGACGGCATTTATCTGACCATGAAGCCGGCGCTCGGTTCGTTGTTGGACCTCGACAGTACGCGCACCTTGTACGGCTTCACACTGGCCATGCTGGTGCTGGTGTTCGCCCTGCTGTCGGTGCTGCTGCGCTCGCGCTTCGGCCGGGCGCTCGCTGGAATACGCGTCAACGAGCAGCGCATGCGCGCCACCGGCTTTTCCACCTATCCGTACAAGCTGGCAGCCTTCGTGGTGTCGGGCGGCATCGCGGGCCTGGCAGGCTTTCTTTTTGCGGTCAAGGACGGCTACGTCAACCCCGAGATGCTGAGCTGGCACCTTTCCGGCGCGGTACTCATCATGATCATCCTGGGCGGACTAGGCGACCTGCGCGGCGCGCTGGTCGGTGCATTTGCCTTTGCCTTGCTTCAGGAATTCTTCAAGTCCGAAGCGATCTTCGGCGCCTGGGCCAAGCACTGGAACCTGGGCCTGGGCCTGGCCATCATTGCCAGCGTTGTCTGGCTGCCGCGTGGCCTGGTCGGTCTGCCGGGTCAGTGGCGAAAGCGCAAGGCCGGCAAAGGCCGCGTCATCCCTTCATCGAGCGAGGTCGAAGATGCAGCCGTCTGAAGTTTTGTTGCGCGGCAAGTCGATTACGCGCCGCTGGGGCGGGCTGGTTGCGCTGGATCGGGTGTCGGTAGCACTGCTGCGCGGGGAAGTGCATGCCGTCATCGGCACCAACGGCGCTGGCAAGTCCACCCTGATCAATATTCTCTCGGGCGAAATTCCACCTTCCGAGGGTGAGGTGGAACTGCTCGGCCAAGATGTGACGCGCTGGACGCAGCCGCGGCGAGCGCGTGCCGGTCTCGGGCGAAGCTACCAGCGCAACACCATTTTCCCGGGCTTCACCGTCTTCGAAAACTGCCGGCTGGCAGCGCAAGCCTCAACCCAGCGGCCTTGGCACTGGTGGCAGGACGCACAGCATTGCGGCGCCAGCAGCGAGGCGGCGCATGCGGCCGCGCATCGCAGCGGCCTTGACAGCCTGCTCGACCGCGAAGCGGGCCTGCTGTCGCACGGCCAGAAACGCCAGCTCGAAATTGCCATGTGCCTGGCCACGGGACCGCAAGTGTTGCTGCTCGATGAACCGCTGGCCGGCATGGGCGCCGAAGAAACCGACCGCATGCTCGCCTTGCTGGCAGAACTCAAGGCGGGACACGCGATCCTGCTGGTCGAGCACGACATGGACGCGATCTTTCGGATTGCCGACTGCATCACGGTGATGGTCAATGGCGCGGTGATCGCCACCGATAAACCCGCCGCGATTCGCTCGGACCCGCTGGTCCAGGCCGCGTACCTCGGAGAACACGAATGACGTCCGGCGAACTCCTCGATGCCCAGGGCATTCATGCCTGGTACGGCTCCAGCCATGTGCTGCATGGCATCGACCTGAAAATCGGCCGCGGTGAAACGGTCGGCCTGCTGGGCCGCAACGGCATGGGCAAAAGCACCCTGATCCGTACCTTGCTGGGCCATGTGACCCAGCGCGAGGGCAGCATCCGCTTTTTCGGCCAGGACGCCTCGCGCGCTTCGCCGCACGAGGTAGCCCGGCTGGGCGTGGCCTACGTGCCCGAAGGCCGCGGTGTGTTTCCCAACCTGAGCGTGCGAGAGAACCTCATCATGGCTGCGCGCAAGGCGGCAGACGGCAGCACACCCTGGTCTTACGAGCGCGTGCTCGACACCTTTCCCCGGTTGAAAGAGCGCATCGGCAACCTGGGCGCGCAACTCTCCGGCGGTGAGCAGCAGATGCTGTCGATCGGTCGCGCGCTCATGACGCACCCCGAACTGATCATCCTCGACGAAGCCACTGAAGGCCTCGCGCCGATGATCGTGGCCGACATCTGGCGCGTGATCGCCACCATCCGCGCCAGCGGCATCGCCACCCTCATCGTCGATCGTGACTACCGCAAGGTGCTGGCGCAGGCAGACCGCGCGCTGGTGCTGCAAAAAGGCGTCGTGGTGCTGCAGGGCAGTGGCAACGACGTGGCGCGTAGCGAGCAGTTGCATAACTTCCTTGGGGTCTGAAAAAAGGGCCTCTGCTCGACGCGGCGGCCCTGGAAATTCGCTATCCCTGCCAGAACGGGGATTCCTCTTCACCGTTCGGGCTGATGTATGGAAGTCAGCGAGCTGTTTGGCGAAGGAAGCCGGGTCTCTCCCCAGCCGGTTGGGCTGAGCTTGTCGAAGCCAGCGAGCTGTTTGGCGTGGCAAGCCGGGTCTCGCCCCGGCGGGCGACTTACGTTTCTTTTGGCGAAGCAAAGAAAAGTGAGTAGCCGCCGGGCTACCCCCGGCATGCTTCGCAGAGGCACTGAACGTGAGTTCGCGCAGACCCTTCGATACGCTTTGCGTACCCTGTCCTGAGCCTGTCGAAGGATCAGGGCGAGCGGTGGCGGGCGTGCAGACCCTTCGATACCTCGCATCTTAAGGAATTGGTTACGCAAGCGTATCCCGGAACACTCGCAAAACACCCCGTACACGACAGATTCAGTTGTATAAAATTAAATCGTGTACAATACAAATGTGGCAAACTCGCAACCCCAACTCTTGCTCGACAACCAGCTGTGCTTCGCGCTGTATTCAAGCTCGCTGGCCATGACCAAGCTGTACAAGCCCCTGCTCTCCAAGCTCGGGCTGACTTACCCGCAGTACCTCGTCATGCTGGCGCTGTGGGAGCATGGTGAATTGGGCGTATCCGAACTTGGCGAACGGCTCTTTCTCGACTCCGGAACGCTAACGCCGTTGCTCAAGCGGCTGGAAGCGGCAGGTTTCGTGATACGCACACGCTCGGCAGACGATGAACGCCGTGTGCGGGTTCATGTGAGCGACGCAGGCAAAAAATTGAAGGCGCGCGCCGCAGGAATTCCGGCGTGTGTGCTGGAGGCCAGCCAGTGTTCCGTCGCCGAGGTCAAGGGGCTCACGCAACAGCTCAAGTCGCTCCGATCAAACCTCGCCCGATAGCTTTTTTCCCGCGCTGTCGATCACACAGCGCATTTTCATCCCCAACCTGAAGGACTCTCCATGACAACCCAACTCGACAAGGTTCTCTACACCGCACACGCCCACGTTACCGGAGGCCGCGACGGCCGTGCCGTGAGCTCTGACCAGCTGCTCGACGTGAAGCTTTCACCTCCGAAGGAAATGGGCGGCAAAGGCGACGCGACCAACCCCGAGCAGCTCTTTGCCGCCGGCTACGCCGCGTGCTTCATGGGCGCGCTCAAGCATGTGGCCGCCGCGCAAAAGGTTGCAGTGCCAGCCGATGCCGCCATCGACGCGAGCGTCGGCATCGGCCCCATCCCTGCCGGCTTCGGCATCGAGGCCAAGCTGGTGGTGAGCCTGCCCGGCATGGATCGGGAAGTCGGCGAGAAACTGATCGCTGCGGCACATCAGGTATGCCCATACTCGAACGCCACGCGCGGCAACATCGTCGTCGACTTGTCGATGGCCTGATTCAGGCGGCGGTGTGCCTTTGGCCAACTACCGCCCTGATCCTTGGATACCTGAGCGAGTACGCAATCGTATCGAAGGGTCTTGGGCGAACGGGGAAAAAACAGTACCCGCCATCTCCGACCTGTTTTTTTTGGCATCGGCAGGTTTCGAAGCGAGGACCGCGCTCTGGCAATCGACGATGCATTTGCCGAAGTGTTCTCGGCAGAGGCAAGCGCCGAATGGTCCCACCCGGCCAGGAAGACGCCCGGGTGTACGGCGAATTGAAACGAGCTGCCAACCGTGAGGATAAATCTCTGTGGTCTGGACCAAGAACCTTTTGCACCGTTCTGCTTCCCCAAACTGGGAACGCTCCTGGAAGCTAACACCCTCGACAAGTTTTACCGCCTTACATTACAGTAAGGAACTCACCGGATCTACTCATGTCAACCGCAACCCTCACATCCAAAGGCCAGATCACCATCCCTGTAGAGGTCCGAAACGACCTCAAGGTCGATGCAGGTGATCGCGTTGAGTTTGTTCAGATTGCGCCCGGTCGCTATGAGGTCGTGGCGGCTACAAGGGAAGTAACGGCGCTCAAGGGAATGTTTGGCCCGGCGAAGAAGATCGTTTCCATTGAATCCATGAATGCAGCCATCGCAAAACGCGGGGCGGCTGCTCGATGATTGGCCTCGACACGAATGTGCTCGTTCGCTACATCATGCAAGATGACCCGAAAAATTCGCCCAAAGCGACCAGGCTGATTGAGTCGCTGGACGGTGAGACCCTTGGGTACATCACCATGGTGTCCATCATCGAGTTGTACTGGGTTTTGACCTCGTGCTACGAGTTGACAGGCACCCAGGTTGTCCAAGCGCTGGAGGCAATTCTTAGAACCAAACAATTTGTGGTCGAGCGTGCGGATCAGGTAATGCGCGCCCTGCGCGTTTTTAGTGCGGGTAAGGCTGACTTTGCAGACTGTTTGATCGAAAGGTCTGCAACGGGTGCTGGCTGCACCCAAACCATGACTTTTGATGTGGGCGCATCCAAGCACGCTGGCATGACACTTATTGCCTGAGAGGAACACCTTTCGATGCAGGGCAACGGCTGATCCAGTGCCTGCAGCCTAAGCCCGAGTTTGCACAGCAGCTTGCCCCAGATCAAGGCAAACGCATCGATGCCTGTCAGCGGAGCGGCGAACCGCTTGGCCCCAAGCCTCACAATCGCGGCCATGAATCAACTTGCAGAGAAACCGTCGGCGGGCGACGGGGCTCATCCTTACGAACACCTCACCCCTGACGTGGTGCTGGACGCGCTGGCCAGCGTCGGGTTGATGGGTGATGGTCGCCTGATGGCGCTGTCGAGCTACGAGAACCGCGTCTATCAGGTGGCGCTTGAAAGTGCCGAGCCGGGCTCGCTTTCCAGCCGGAGCGTGGTGGTCAAGTTCTACCGACCCAATCGCTGGAGCGATGCGCAGATTCTGGAAGAGCACGCCTTTGCCGTGGAGCTGATGGCGGCCGAGATTCCCGTCATCGGGCCGCTCACACTGGACTCGAAAACCCTGCATCACTTTGGCGGCTTTTCCTTCAGCGTTTCGCCCCGGCGTGGTGGACGCAGGCCCGAGCTGGAGAGCAACGAAGTGCTCGAATGGATTGGCCGCTTTCTGGGGCGAATTCACTGTGTCGGTAGCGCCGGGTCTTTTGCAGTTCGGCCGACGCTCGACTTGCAGACTTTCGGCTTTGACAGCCGGGAAGTTCTACTTGCAGGCAACTACCTCCCGCTCGATATGGAGTCGCGCTGGCGCAAGGCTTTCGATGAAGCGATGCAGGTGGCCAGCGGCGTGTTCGAACAGGCCGGCCAAGTCGCCACGCTGCGGCTGCACGGCGACTGCCATCCCGGCAATATCCTGTGGACGCCGGAAGGATCGGAAGGCGCGGGGCCGCATTTCGTGGACTTGGACGATGCGCGTGCCGGGCCGGCCGTGCAGGACTTGTGGATGCTGCTGTCGGGCGACCGGGCGCAATGCACGCGCCAGCTCGGCGCGCTGGTGGACGGTTACGAGGAGTTTCGCGAACTCGACCGGCGTGAGCTGGCACTGATCGAGCCGCTGCGCACCTTGCGCCTCATCCATTACAGCGCCTGGCTCGCCCAGCGCTGGCAGGATCCGATCTTTCCGATCAACTTCCCGTGGTTCGGCAGCAGTGATTACTGGAAGGGCCAGGTCGACATGCTGGAAGAACAAACCGAAGCCATGCAGGAGCGGCCGCTGATCGTGTGATCCCGGCGGGCGGGCGCGGGGCGCCGCCCATCGGACTCAAGCGATAATGCAGGCCGTTTGCCAACAGCCGCTGGCACAAGGCGGCTCTTTCGCATGCCCTGTGCAGGATTCTTGCTCCGGCTCTTGCCCGGCTCGAACGCATCGCCTTTCCCCCTCTCGCAGCACCCCGTCACATGCCTTCCCCTTCTTGCGGACTCGACTTCGGCACCTCCAACTCCACGGTCGGCTGGAGCCGCCCCGGGCAGCCCGCGCTGTTGAGCCTGGAAGACGGCAAGGTCACCTTGCCATCCGTGGTGTTCTTTCACGCCGAAGACGTGCATGCGAGCTACGGCCGCGCGGCGCTCGCCGACTACCTCAGTGGCCACGAAGGCCGGCTGATGCGCTCGCTCAAAAGCCTGCTCGGCACCTCGATGATCGACGAGCACACTGACCTCATGGGTCGCGCCCTGCCCTTTCGCAAGCTGCTCGAGCAGTTCATCGGAGAGCTCAAGCGCCGGGCCGAGGCCAGCGCAGGGGTAGCCTTTTCCCGCGCCGTGCTGGGACGCCCGGTGTTTTTCGTCGACGACAACCCAAAGGCGGACCAGCTCGCCGAACAGACGCTGCGCGACATTGCGCTGGCCGTCGGGTTCAAGGAAGTGGCCTTCCAGTTCGAGCCTATCGCTGCGGCCTTTGCTTACGAGTCGCAGATCGAGCGTGAAGAACTGGTGCTGGTGGTCGACATTGGCGGTGGTACGTCCGACTTTTCGCTGGTGCGGCTCTCGCCCACCAACGCGCGCAAGACCGACCGCCGCGATGACATTCTGGCCAATGGCGGCGTACACATCGGCGGCACCGATTTCGACAAGTACCTGAGCCTGTCCAGCGTCATGCCCTTGCTGGGCATGGGCAGCCCGCTCAAGAGCGGCCGCGTGATGCCATCGGCCCAGTATTTCAACCTGGCCACCTGGCACACCATCAATTTCGCCTACACGCGCAAGTCATGGGCCGAGATCCTGGACATGCAGCGGCAGGCCCTGGACAAGGCCAAGCTCGAGCGCCTTGCCAACCTCGTCAAGCAGCGGGCAGGCCACTGGCTGGCGTTGCAGGTCGAGGCCGCGAAGATCGCTCTGTCGGACGCGCCCACGACGCGTATCGACCTCGGGCGCATCGAGCCGGGAGAATTTTTCGAGCTGAGCCGTGCGGACTTCGACGCCTCAATTGCGCACCTGGTGGCGCAGATCGAGAAAACAGTGGCAGTGCTCATGGCAGAGGCAGGCGTCGGGGCGGCGCAGGTTGACACGGTGTTCTTCACCGGTGGCTCCAGCAGCGTGCCCTTGCTGCGCGAACGCATCTCGGCCTTGCTGCCCGATGCCCGGCGCGTCGAGGGCGACCTCTTTGGCAGCATCGGCGCCGGCCTGGCGCTGGACGCGCAACGCAAGTTTGGCTGAGTTTTCAGGTCCTGAGCCTCAGGATTTCAGTCGAGGTCGCCCAAAGTGTCCGGATCGGCGACGTCGCCGATGGCAACCCGCGTCAACTCTCCCTGCAGATGCAGCCAGTCGCAGAACGCCTTGACCTCTGCACGCCCCGCAATGCGCGGCCCCGTAATGAGCCAATACGCCATGGGCGAGTCCATTCGCAGGTGCGGCAGGGGTTCCACCAGGTCACCCGAGGCGAGGCTTTCGGCGATCAGGGGCAAGCGCGCCAGCACCAGCCCCTGGCCGGTGAGCGCCGCCTGCACCATCTGGTAGGCGTAGTTGAAATACAGCCAGCGCTTGCCTTCCAGCCGGGGCAAACCCTGCTGCTCGAACCAGCGCCGCCAGCTCAGCCAGTCGAGGTGGGAAGGATGGGCGTCGCCGGCCTCGATCAGGGCGAACTGCGCCAGGTCTTCGGGTTTTTTCAGGCGCGGTCCGCTTTTGAGCAGCCAGGGGCTGGCGACTGGCGTGAGCTGTTCGCCGAACAGCCGGATAGCGTGCGCCGGCATACTCGCCCGCGGCCCATATCGCAGGGCCAGATCGACGTCGGAAACGTCCAGCTCCATTGGCGCGTCAGACGCATCAATGCGGATGTCCATGTCGGGGTTTTCGCGCTGAAAGGCTTCCAGCCGTGGAATCAGCCACATCGACGCGAAAGATGCAAAAGTCGTGAGCGAGACGCTCTTGCGCCCAGCCGTCCGGCGAATCTGCCGCACCGCACTGTCGATGCGCTCGAGCGACGGCGCGACCGCCTTGAGCAGCGCCACACCGGCGGCCGTGAGTTCCACGGCTCGGGTGTGGCGATGGAACAGACTGACCCCGACGTCATCTTCCAGCGACTGGATCTGCCGGCTCACCGCGGATTGCGTCAGGGCCAGTTCTTCCGACGCCAGCCGAAAATTCAGGTGGCGCGCGACGGCTTCGAAAGCGCGCAGCTGGCCGGCGGGAATCGGCCTGGAACGAAGATGAGTTTGCGAATGGAGCATCGGGCGCCTCGGTCTGGAATTCTGATTGATGCGAAAGCAGAATGAATAGCCTAACGCTAATTCATTGGACCGCCAAGCCCGCCGAGCGGATCATCGACTCCTGTTTCAGCGATTCATCTCGCTTTTTTCAAGGAGAGCTTTCATGGCCAGCACCGCATTTGATCCCTGCAATCCGTTGCCCCTGCTGCGCGACTGCGGTCCCGACCGGGAGGTCGAACGCGCCCGCGCAAACTTCAAGGCCGCCGCTACTGCACCGGTTGCGCTCCAGCCCGGCGCCGCTGTCTCTTTCAATGCCAAGCGTGCCGGGCTGTTGCGCGTGGCCAGCGGCCGCGTCTGGGCTACGGTGAGCAATGCCGCGCTGGATGCGCGGGTTCAGGGCGGCGACCACGTGCTCGGCGCGGGCCAGACGCTGTCGATTCGTGCCGGTGACAAGGTCGTGGCCGAGGTGATTGCAGACCGCAGTCCGGCATGGCTTGCCTGGGAACCCGAAGACGCTGCTGCAAGCCGTTGGAAGATGGGCACCGTCTTTTCGCCGGGCGCCTGGTTCGGCTGGTAAAACCGAGCATCAGCCGCTGTAGGCGCGCACTGACAGCGCCCCGCCTCATGCACTGACAAACCGCGTTGCTGAGCCTCCTTACCCTAGCCTCCCGGCCCCAGCGGCTCAACCGGGTGGGCTCTTCGCGTGAAGGGCTTGCCTCACCCGAGGAGACTTTTCATGAAAGACAGCAAACCCACGCACCGGGTGCTTCAGCAGCAACCGCAGTACCGTTCTGATCGCCAGCAGCAGCAGTCGAGCGGTTCCGGTGAATACCAGCCCAAAGCCTCCGACGGCGCAAACCGCAAACCCAAGCAGATGGGCGAAGGAAGCTACGAGGGCACGGAAAACTACCAGAAGAGTATCAAGACCTATCTGGAAAAAGCCGACGTGAAAGCCGATGCCCAGGCTGCCAAGCCGGCAGGCAGCGCAGAAGCCGAAGAGCTCAAGCGGGCCGAGGAAGAAGGCCGCTCGCATTCGAAAGCCAAGGGCGAGTAGTCACAGCCCGGCAAACTTCCTTCAGAATGCCTGCATCTGGCTCAGGTCGGCCTCGTACGACCTGAGCTTTTCGACGGCGCTGGCCCGTTGCTGCGGGCTGGTGCTGTTGTGCAGCTCCGCCCACGTTTGGCAGCCCTGGCGACGGCTTGCTTCGTCGTGCCTTCGGTAGCCCTCTTCAGGTGACGTGACGCTGCGGCGAATCAGCCCCTTGAAAGCCGTGCGAATGGGCTCCAGCGATTCCCCGCGCGCGCTGCGGTTTGCCATCAGCTCGCGCAGCGTCGCAAGTACATCCTGTTGCCTGCGCACGCGCTCGGCATAGGCGATGGCGGGGTCATAGGTGGACTGCGAAATCCGTCGGCGCACCAGCTCCACCTGAGCCGCATCCAGAGATCCATAGAACATCTCGGCGCGCTTGATGGACTGCTTGAAGCGGCGTTCGTGCCTGGCCTCGCGGGTCGGCAGAACGTACTCGTCGCGGTAGGCTGCGTTGGCCTTGGTGAAGCGGCGCTCCATGCGCGCAAGCTGATCGGCGTCCAGCGTTGTCACCAGCAGCGCCAACGCGGGCGCCGCGCCATCGACGAGCTGCGCCAATGCGTGCGCTTTGCTTTCTACCTCTGAAAACACCGCGCAAGCCTGCGCCGGTGTGATGTCTCCCCCCGCCTGCCGCTGCAGTGACTGCAGCGTCGAGGCATAGCCCGGCAGCTGCGTGCGCCGGTGCGTTTCGTGAATGCGGGACAGCGCCGCCTTCACCGCAGGCTTTTGCTCATCCTTGAAGTCGATGTAGTCGGTCACCCACCAATAGGCCGCCTCGGGCGCCTGGCTGTAGGCCAGCTTGAGCGTACTGCAGCCCGCCACCGCAGCGGCAAGCAGCACCACACTCATAATCCTGACAACGTTTTTAAACTGCACAGCGACAACTGGAAATTTCATGACCATTCTGATCGATGTCGTCATCATGGCCGCGGGCAAGGGCACGCGGATGAAGAGCATCAAGCCCAAAGTGTTGCATCGTTTGGGCGGCCGCGCCTTGCTCCAGCATGTGATCGACTGCGCCGAAAGGGTATCGGCCCGGCGCGCCGTGGTCATTACCGGCCATGGCGCAGATACGGTGGAAGCCGCGCTGGCCGGAATGCAGGGCTCGCAATCACTTCCGCTGCAGTGCGTCCGGCAGGAGCCGCAGCTGGGCACCGGCCATGCCGTGCAGCAGGCCGTACCCCTGCTGGATGACGACGGCGTCACGTTGATTCTTTCGGGCGATGTACCGCTGACCCGGCCCGAAACGCTGGCGGCCCTGATCGCGCTGTGCGGCGGCCAGCAGCTGGCCCTGCTCACCCTGGCGATGGAAGACCCGACGGGCTATGGCCGCATCGTCCGCACGGCCGACGGCCGTGTGCGCGCCATCGTCGAGCACAAGGACGCCAGTGAAAGCGAGCGGCGCATCGATGAGATCTACAGCGGGATCATGGCGGTGCCGACGCGCTTGCTGCGCCCCTGGCTCGCCCGGCTGGACAACCGCAATGCCCAAGGAGAGTTCTACCTGACCGACATCGTGGAATTTGCCGTAGCCGATGGTGCAGCAGTTGCGGCGCACCAGATCACCGACGCGGCCCAAGTGGCCGGCGTGAACAGCCCCGTTCAGCTGGCCGAACTCGAACGCGTCTACCAGCTGCGCATCGCCAATGACCTGATGGAGCAGGGCGTGAGGCTCGCCGATCCGTCCCGGCTGGACGTGCGGGGGCAGCTGACCTGCGGCCGCGACGTCGAGATCGACGTCAACTGCGTGTTCGCGGGGAAGGTTTCGATAGGCGATGGCGCGTCGGTGGGTGCGAACTGTGTCATTAGCAACGCGAGCATCGGTGCCGGTGCGGTGATTCAAGCCTTCACGCACATCGATGGCGAAAAGATCGGCGTCGAGGTGGGTGAAGGCGCACTGGTCGGGCCATTCGCACGCCTGCGCCCCGGCGCGCGGCTGGGGCCTGACGTTCATATCGGCAACTTTGTCGAGGTAAAGAACTCAACGCTGGCGCGCGGCGCCAAGGCCAACCACCTGGCCTATTTGGGCGACGCCACGGTAGGCGAGCGCGTGAACTACGGCGCGGGCAGCATCACCGCCAACTACGACGGCGCCAACAAGCTGCGTACCGTCATCGAGGCCGACGTGCATGTGGGCAGCAACTGCGTGCTGGTGGCGCCGCTCACGCTGGGTGCGGGAGGCACCATTGGCGGTGGCTCCACCATCACCAAGGACACCCCGCCCGGCGCGCTCAGCGTGGCGCGCGGCAAGCAGGTGAGCATTGCGGGCTGGAGTCGGCCGGTCAAAAAGCCGGCTAAATAGGGCATCCTGAATGCATTGGCGGCGCGAGCCCTATTTGTTGACCCGCCCTCCACTGCAGCGAGCGCCGGTCAGGCCTTGCGTATCCACGTCGGCGCGACGCCGGTGCCCAGGCCTGCCCCGTAGCCGAAGTAAATATTCAGGCCAGCAACCGACTCGAGATAGCGGGCGTTCTTCAGGCCGCCCGCATCCATCACCTCGAAGCCCATGCTCTCGGCCAACGCGCGCGCTGTCTGCCTGGCCCGCTCGCTGTCGCTAGCCACGAACACTGTGACCTTCCGACCTGCGCCGAAGTCGGAACCTCCGGCCAGCACCTGGGCGAACAGCGTGTTGAACGCCTTCACGACTTCGGCTTGCGGCACCGCTTTGGCGATTTCCTCCGCAGCCGACGTGGTGTGGCCTACGGTGAGGCCCATGTAATCGGGCGTCAAGGGATTGGTGATGTCGATCATGGTCTTGCCCGTCACATCGCCCACGCTTGACAAGGCGGCAGTCGCCTCTGCATAAGGCGTGGCCAGGACGATGGCATCCACGCCGTTCGCTGCACCTGCCGTTGCCACGGCGTTGGCACCGAACTGCTGCGCCAGCCCCTGAACCTTGGCGGAATCACGCGCCGTGACACTCACCTGATGACCAGCGGCCGAGAGCTGTTTGACGAAGCCGGAACCCATGTTGCCGGCACCGATGACGAGAACTTTCATGACTTTTCCTTTTCGGTTGATTGGTACCGCAAAGCGGGCATGAATGAACTGTATTGAAGATGGCTAAAGAGATAAACTGGCTTCGAAGGCACATATAGTTCCAAAAATCAGGACAGTTATGGACAAGTACCAGGAAATGCGCGTTTTCACGGCCGTGGTGGACGCCGGCAGTTTTGTCGGCGCGGCAGACAGCCTGGCCATGTCCAAGGCGGCAATCTCGCGCTATGTGTCGGACCTGGAGCAGCGGCTGGCGGTAAGGCTGTTGCATCGCACCACGCGCAAGCTGTCCCTCACGCAGGAAGGCGAGGTATTCCTGGCGCGCTGCCGCGAAATTCTTGCGAGCATCGAGGCCTCGGAGGCGGAGCTTTCGACGCGCAGCGACAGTGCCAGCGGACTGCTGAAGGTCAGCGTGCCGGTCAGTTTCGGCGTCCAGCATCTTGCGCCCCTGTGGAGCGAGTTTCTGGCAACCCATCCACGCGTGACGCTGGATGTGCAGCTGGCCGACCGCGTCATCGATCTGCTCGACGAAGGCTTCGATCTGGCCATACGCATAGCGCGGCTGCCCGACTCCTCCCTGGTGTCGCGCAAGCTGACCTCTACCCGCCTGGTGCTGTGCGCCTCACCCGGCTACCTGAAGCAGCGCGGCTTCCCGGTTCACCCCTCAGAACTGCGCGGGCACGACATCATTGGCTACAGCTTGTTCGCCATGGGCGACATGTGGCATTTCGAAGGGCCCGCCGGGCCCGTGACCGTGAAGATTCGCCCACGCATCTGGACGAACAACGGCGACACCTGTGTCGCGGCCGCGCTGAGCGGCTCGGGGATCCAGTTGCAGCCCACCTTTCTGGTGGCGGGTGAGCTCGAATCGGGCGCATTGGTGGAGGTGCTACCCGAGTTTCGCTGCAGCGAGCTTGGCATTTATGCGGTCTACCCCACGCGGAAGTTTCTTTTACCGAAGGTGCGGGCAATGGTGGAGTACCTGGCGCAAAAGCTTGCCCATGCCGACTGGGTCCGATGAGCCCACCACGTTTGCAGCGCTGACATTCCCACGGGCGAGCCGGTCACGGCCTCAGCAACACCCTCGGCAAAAATTTCGCGCGGTGAATGCTGAAGAAGGCCTTCACATTGCGCACATTGGCGTCGCTCGTGAAGAGCCGCCGGGCCAAAGCCAGATAAGCCGGCATGTCGGCCACATGGATGACGAGCATGAAGTCAGGCCCCGGAGAAACGCGGTAGCACTGCTGAACCGCGTCGTCGAGCACCACGCGAGCCTCGAAGGCAAGCGCCTCGTCATTGCCCTGGCGGTCCAAAGTGATCTCCACCAGGGCGGTCAAGCCCCTGCCGATGGCCTTGGCCAGAAGGTCGGTGTTCAGCACGGCGACTTCCTGCTGGATCAGGCCTGCGTCGCGCATTCGTTTCACGCGCCTCAAGCAGGTGGGCGGCGAGACATGGCACCGATCGGCCAAGGCCTGATTACTCAGCCCTGCATTGAGCTGCAACTCGTCCAACAGCCGCAGA
Organism: Pseudomonadota bacterium; assembly: GCA_040385065.1. Lineage (GTDB taxonomy): Bacteria > Pseudomonadota > Gammaproteobacteria > Burkholderiales > Burkholderiaceae_C > Polaromonas. The sequence goes on along the minus strand of JAZKIC010000021.1, from coordinate 133,721 downwards.
TCGGTCGCATCGAGGTTTATTTGTTCCATTTATGGCTATTTTATGAAATAAATACTCAATTCATGCTCCGTGTGAAATCGGATTACACCAAAAGCGGAAAATTGGAAGCAAATATTCAACCTCCACCAGTACGATGGCCCTTCCTTTTTAGCGGAGTAAGAGCATGTGCGGTATTGTTGCGGCGGTTTCGGCCCGAAATTCGGTTCCCATCCTGGTTCAGGGCCTGCAGCGGCTCGAATACCGAGGCTACGATTCCTGCGGTGTGGCCGTCTATGCCGATGGCCTGCAGCGTGCACGCAGCACCTCGCGCGTAGCCGAACTGCAAGCGCAAGTGTCGGCCGACCACCTCGAAGGCGGCACCGGAATTGCCCACACCCGTTGGGCGACGCACGGCGCACCCGCCGTTCACAACGCTCATCCGCATTTCAGTCACGGCCCGGGTGCCGATGCCGCGGCCAAGCCCGGCCGTATTGCGCTCGTACATAACGGCATCATCGAGAACCACGAAGAACTGCGCGCAACGCTCCGCGCCAAGGGCTACGTGTTCAACAGCCAGACCGACACTGAGGTCATCGTTCACCTGGTCGACAGCCTCTACGACGGCGACCTGTTCGAGGCGCTCAAGGGCGCAGTGGCCCAGCTTCAAGGCGCCTACGCCATCGCCGCATTTTGCAAGGACGAGCCGCACCGAGTGGTGGGTGCCCGGGCGGGTTCACCCCTAATCCTCGGCGTGGGTAAGGACGCGAGTGAAAACTTCTTAGCCAGCGACGCTATGGCCCTTGCCGGCGTGACGGATCAGATCCTGTACCTGGAAGAAGGCGACCTAGTCGACATTCAGCTCGGCAAATACTGGGTGATCGACCGCCAGCACAAAGCCGTTCAACGTGAAGTCAAGACAGTGCAGGCGCACAGTGGAGCAGCCGAGCTCGGCCCCTACCGCCACTACATGCAAAAGGAAATCTTCGAGCAGCCGCGCGCCATTGGCGACACGCTCGAAGGCGTCAACAGCATCGTGCCCGAGCTTTTCGGCGACGGCGCGTATCGGGTGTTCAAGGAGATCGACTCCGTCCTCATCCTGGCCTGCGGCACCAGCTACTACAGCGGCTGCACCGCCAAATACTGGCTCGAAAGCATCGCCGGCATTCCGACCCAAGTGGAAGTGGCCAGCGAATACCGCTACCGCACCAGCGTGCCCAACCCGCGCACCCTGGTCGTGACCATCACGCAGAGTGGCGAGACGGCCGACACGCTGGCAGCGCTGCGCCACGCCCAGTCCCTGGGCATGCACCAGACGCTGACCATCTGCAACGTGTCGACCTCGGCCATGGTGCGCGAATGCAAGCTGGCCTACATCACCCGTGCCGGCGTCGAGATCGGGGTGGCCTCGACCAAAGCCTTCACGGCCCAGCTCGCCGGCTTGTTTCTCCTGACCCTGGCCCTCGCCAAGGAAAAAGGCAAGTTGACGGAGGCCGACGAAGCCGACCACCTCAAGGCCATGCGCCACCTGCCCGCCGCGCTGCAAGCCGTGCTGGCACTGGAGCCGCAAGTCATCGCCTGGGCAGAAGACTTCGCCAAAATGGAAAACGCCCTCTTCCTCGGACGCGGCCTGCACTATCCGATCGCGCTGGAAGGCGCGCTGAAGTTAAAAGAGATCAGCTATATCCATGCCGAGGCCTACCCCGCCGGCGAACTCAAGCACGGCCCGCTGGCTTTGGTGACCAGCGCCATGCCCGTGGTAACGGTAGCGCCCAATGACAGCCTGCTGGAAAAGCTCAAAAGCAACCTGCAGGAAGTCCGCGCCCGGGGCGGCGTGCTCTACGTCCTGGCCGACGCCGACAGCCGCATCGAAAACGGCGAAGGCATCCACGTCATCCGCATGCCCGAACACTACGGCGCCCTCAGCCCGCTGCTGCACGTAGTGCCGCTGCAATTGCTGGCGTATCACACGGCGTGCGCGCGGGGGACGGATGTGGACAAACCGAGGAATCTGGCGAAGAGTGTGACGGTGGAGTAATTTCCTTTTGACCTTCTTTGGGGTCAAAACTCCACCCTCTGCACCTTTGTATTCAAGTCAGGATTGAAGCCAACACAAGACGCTTGGTCCAGCTTGACCCTGCCCATCAAGCCCTCATAAACCGCATCCTGAAGCTGAACCAGGACGGTCTGAACGACGGATTGCCGACCATCTGAAGAACGAGGATAACTTCCTTGTTAAGCGTTGCGCCGAATAGTCTTCCGGTGTGCCTACCGCCCACAATAAAGTAAAGAGTTAGACGACAGCCTGACTAACTAGAAAAAGCATCTACACGCCAGCCAAATTCGGCGGCGTCATGCAACGCTACAAGCACTTTAGCTCGTTTTTAAAAATTCTTTAAATTGTATTTAGCTTAATAATATCCTCAGGCATGAAAGCTGGCTTGAGGTATCGAGCCATCGAGAATCAAGCTCGAAAAATTAAAAGGGTCGAAAGGGCTGCATCAGATGCAATTCAAAGTGAATTGTAAGCTTTTTGATCGCGATAGTTGATTGTTGGCGATTTTACCCGGATAGTGGTGCTGCATTAGTTGCCTGGGCTAGACGAAATAACGTCAAGGCTGCCCTCAGTTACGCACCACCTCCGCCCCGACGCAACGCGTCCTACCGCGTCGGACACCAAGCAGTACTTCTTGCCCGAGGTTTCTTATCTTAAGCAAAAATAGTCTAACCGAACTCTTGACCTGCTTCATTTTGCACAGCTTTTCGATCCCCCGGCGGCCGCCCAAGGTGCTCCACTTATGGCCACCCAAACTGCTCCACTCGGTAGGTGATCTGACGCATTGAACTCGGTGCGCCGGGCGCTGCGAAGCCCGACAGGCAGGACGTTACTTCCTACCCCCTTATCCCGAGGGAGCCCGAGGTTGAACGTCTTGAAGCCACATCCACAAACTACTATCTAGACGCTGCTCAAAGGCGGCGCAACCAGCGCGAGATCGAACGCATCACCGGCACGGTTACGGGAATTGATGGGTTAGAACCAGGCGCACGCGGATGCGATTGCGAGTGAGATCACCGAACGACCGCGCAAGAGCTGGGACGTATGGTCATCTGCGCCGGTTCATCAAGAACTACTAGTGAATACCCATCAACACTCCACACCCATCCATTAAAACTCAGGGTGTTGCACTAAAGTTTTGATCCGTAAATTGGAATTAGTGTTACATTTCAGATTTGAATCACCAAATTTTACTAAATTTAGAGACCATGAAAACCGCAGTAATATATCATTATTATGAACTGGACCTGAAATATAAAGAGAATTTAATATTTTTTTTATCGAATGCAATTTTACCGCATATCGAGTATTTTTTTTATATTTCTGCATCATGCTCTGCCGAACTCCCCAATCTGCCAAATATAAAGTATATACAAATCGAGAACAGAAACCACGACTTTGGGGGAGTCCTGAATTTTTATAAAAGCGGCTTACATCATGGATTTGACGCTTATATTTTCATCAATTCAAGTGTTAGAGGTCCATTCTTACCAAATTACTTGTCATGCAACTGGGATGAAATATTAACATCACGGTTGTCCAAAGAAATCGGCATGGTAGGCTCGTCAATTAACTTACTCCCACCATCAAGCTCACATACAAATTCCTTTCGCAATAGCTTCGGCTATGCCGAACCATATATTCATGTTCAAACAACCGCATATGCGCTTTCTCTCGATGCATACCAGCTCATTGAAGCGAAAGGTTTTTTCGATTTTGACAAAACCTTAAACAAGCACGAGTTAATTGACCGCTATGAAATCTTGTTATCACAAATTCTGATGAATAACAATTTGTCGATATCATCAATATTGCCTACGTATGAAAAGTTTTCTTTGGGCAACAGAAGTATCAATACGAACAAGACATCCGTAAACGGCGACCCTTTGTATAAAGGTGCTTTTTATGGGCGAACCCTGTCACCGTTCGAATCGTTGTTTGTAAAAACAAATAGGAATATGATATCGAATAGGGACTTGGCTTCTGTCACGCTTACGAGTTTGGCCAACAAATATAACGCAGGAGCTTTAACAAAAGATGGCATAGAGTTATTTGAAAGATCATCAAACCAGTTGAGCGAAGGGGAGGTCATTCAAATCAGAAAAGATCAGTTAATTTCAGTCCTAAAGCATATAAAGACAAGTAATCCTCACTTTGCGGAAACTCTCATACAGATTTTGCAGACCAGTTGACAACAACATAAATAAAGGCAGCCTAGTTATGCAATTTATTCGCTTTAAATGCTTTGGCGCATCTACCACAGAGTAACGAATCCCCATGGTTTCGCTCTTCGCACGTCAATAATTCCTAGAATCTCATTTTGAAACTTCTTCGATCTGGCAGCCGCTTCAACACTGAACCTCAGCCGTCCTGAAGCGTTAACCCAAGATCACGTCAGACCAAACCCACCACCCTCACCAAGCACCCCCAAGTCTGTCTAGCCGCTTCGCGTACTTCTCCCTCATGGAAAAGACGCTCTGGGCCAGCCAGGACTGACCCAATGGGGCGAGCCAGCCGATGAGATTGAAGTGGTCAGCGATTTGTCTGTCGATCCAACCGTCTGACCTCAGTTGCAGATCGTCTGAACCAGAGCCTCTTGATGAGCACTCAGCGGACGAATGTCGAGGGTGAGAGGTCGGCGGCCAACGCAGAGGATCTTTGCGGGCTTTATGGAGGAGCTCGGTGCCCGGGTCCCTTTTCGAGTCACTCTACCGTGATGGACTGTTCTTAATAGGCAGCCAATCGTGTTGACTGCTCCAGAGCTTTTTTCCAGTGGCTCCCTTGAGACCGACATTCCCCTCCTCGCTCGCATCGCCAGAGGTGCCGGCTTCCTCAGTGCCCTCTGGCATCACCTGAGGATCGCTTTTCACTTGCAGGCTTGAGAGACAGCCTCCGTGAACTCCACATCGAGTCGGTGCTTAGATGTCTCTGCGTCAAGAAAGACGTGATGAGGTGCTGGATGAGGGCTCGTTTTTCTTGCTGTCAGGAGCTGGAAATTTACGAGATGTCTTGGATTGAACATCCCGCAAGGGATACGGTTCCAAGGGCAAGGGTCACCTGGTGGAACTTGGTGAGTGAAATGGGGTTTGCGTTGACCCTTCTACAATTGACTCAAACTTGTTGCTGAGGTTCAATGTTGAAGCTTTTGCAAGATCGAAGACCGTTTCAATCCCTCGGTTGACTTACGACAAGAGGAGCGTGAGTGGATTCCCTCCGGGTTTTTTCCATCCGGAAGGATGCCTTGAGGCGGCTGTGAATTGCTTTGGGGTTGCCAAGTAATACCGAACGATAGTTAAGAAACAAATCCTTGAGTAGACATGATACTAGAAGTATATGAAATTTACCCTGATGGAGTTCGCGAGACGGTCAATTCGATGAATGGTCGCGGTGTTGCCGTCATTATGCCGACAACAAACTTGGCGCAAGCAGTTGAATCTGCGCGGAGAATGATTGCTTTTGCAAGATATCCTTTTCGAATGATTATCGCACTTGACACGGTTAGAGGCGGCTTTGTAAAAACACTGAATGCTGTTGCATTGAAACTAAATGCCGAATTTATTGTTTATGTCGCCCAAGACGCGTTGGCGGGTGATGGATGGTTGAAGATCGCAATGAAAAACTTAATCGAAAATGATAAGTCACTGTTTGCATTTAATGATGGTAGGTTCAATGGCGGCCTGGCTCAATTTGGCGCTGTCAGGATGAGTTTCTGTGAAAATTTTTACGACCCGGGAAACGTTTTCTATAAAGGGTATCACACACAAAGAGCGGATGATGAGCTCACCTTAATTGCGAAGTTGAGCAACCAACTTTCATATTCACCCGATGCTTTGATGCTAGAGGTGGATTACCGCATGCAAAGAGTGATAAATCCTGACGATATTTCCTTGTATTCAAAACGAAAAGTTGAGATTTTAGAGAGGCGCAGGCTTGAACAGCTTTGATGACCTGAAATATATAAATTGCGATTTGCAGCCGATATATTAATAAAATTAAAGCCGACCAAGAGTTTAGACTTAGGCTATAGGTTGCGCCCGCCTTGGCTATTAACTGAACAAACGGTGGCTTGGGGTTGACCATTCGAGAGCCAATGGGTCAAACAGATCTATGACTGGTACTGAAGAGGTTGCAGTCAAAGGCATCCAACTGGCTTGTATGCCAAGGCGTCACGCCCAGGCGAGGCAACGCCCAGTGGTCGTTAGGCTCGATCCAACTAGCCCTTCGCAACCCCATCTATGCGGGCTACTTCGACTACACGGACAAGATGGTCGGTGAGACTGTCCGCATCCAGACTCCACCCTTGATTGCGGCAGATGTCTTTAATTTTGCCCAGAAAAAGCGAAAGCTCTACCGAGCGACAAGAAGTGAAATCTCGCCCCACCAACACTTTTAGGCTCAGGGGTGTGTTGGTTTGTGAACATTGCGGAGCATCGACGCGAGGGGGAACCCTACATCGCCAGTCATCAGCATGTTTACTACTGCACCAAGGAGGAACGGGATTGGAAGAGCCGGGACGAGGACAATCGAAAACGGTTTAATTAATGATCCGCTCTGTCAACATTGATAGGACCAACCCGAGTATCTCCGACATGGTCAAGCCGGCTCTCCTGCGGCTGCACGATCCACGACCGGGAGTCAGTTCTAAAGCCCGCCAAGCCTCTCCGGGCGCCTATACCATCTTCTCTGGACAGAAAACACTCTGCGGGGATCGACCTACATCCCCTTTGCGCAGGTATCCGGCGTCTCTGGAGTGGTGAGCTATCTGACGGGTGGTCAATCCACGCGACCTCAGCAACAAGATCGTGCCGCTCAGCTGTTGAAGGGTGGCACTTAGCGGACGAACGCAAAGAACAGGGCGATCTTGGACGACCTCTGCGCCTGAGGTCCGTCCTGAGTCAACCCGCCACGCTGTTTCAGACAGAACCACCGCGATCCAATGCCATCAGGCGCAGAGGTTCTCCAGATAGCCCCGCAAAGTGCCTGCGCATCAGCAGCGTTGCCGTTACTCGACATTCGTCCATTGAGTGCTCATCAAGAGACTCTCGTGCATCCTCGAACTGAGGTCAGCTATAAAAGATAATTACGTTTGCCCTAATTTGTGCATGCCTGCTCCATAGCGTCCGTCATTTGGGTGCAAAAACTCTTCCAGCTCATGCTCTCAGCCAGTATTTTTCCATTGGATTTCAATCGCTGAAAAAGAGCAGGGTCTTTTGTTAGCCGCTCAATTCGGTCTTGTAACGCGGAGACGTCTCCCACAGGGAACATTAAGCAGTTCTCCTCAGTCACCCAGCCTACATGCGCATAACACTCAAGATTTGCAAGAATCACTGGCAAACCCAGCAAAGCGGCCTCAAGCGGCGCCAGTGGAAAACTCTCATCGCCAGAGGGGTGGCACAGGATATCAGCTTCCACGAGTTTTCTATACAAGACCTCTCCATGTAACTCCCCAGACCACTCCAGAACCTCGGAGTTGTTGGTTGAGATATCCAAAGCCTCTTCTCCTAACATGGAAAAATTACTGTTATCCCCAACAAAACTACACGATATTTTGAGCTTTTTATTCAAGTTGACAATAGCCCTTGCGAGATCCATGGGTCTCTTCCGCGGATAAACTGAGCCAACTGAAATTACCTTAAAGGCCGGATTTTTGTCTTGCGATGGTAATTCCTGAAAATCTATCGGGAGTATTCCATTCGGAATGATTTTAATCTTTTCTGATGGTATTTTCCACAAGTAGCTCTTATATACCGACTGAGTCTGCCAGGGTGTCTGAAAAATCAGTAATCTAGCTCTAGAAAGCTTTTCATACCATTCCCTAGCCGACCAGTTCACCCCGAACAACATCGACTCCCCCTCATGCGCCCAGATTACTACACGCACTTTGGTCGGAATTTTTTCTATCCAGTTTAAATCAACTAATGTATTTATCAAAACGACGTCGTAAGGACGGAGATCCACAGTATTCCCCATCAGTCGAATACCAGATTTCTTAACTAATTCCTTGTCCGAATTGGACACATTTGCCGTGGAGATTGCATCAACATCCCAGCTCAGGCCCTCAACCCAGAATCCTGCAATTTGTCGCAACATCGCAGCAGCACCGTTTGTACCGAAACTATTTGTAATGACTAGTATTTTCATGGGCTGACACCAATAAAGTTGCCAATCGAAATCTGCGAAAACAAGACAAGACGTGCTGATACAACCACAAGTACTCTTGCCGTGAGCCGGCCGACGAGATTGAAGTGTTCATTAGTCTGACTGTCGCTCCCAGCGTCCTACCTCAGTTGGAGGATGATCCGCACCAGAGTCTCCTGAGGAGCACTTAATGGACGAATGTCGAGCACCATCAAGGACTGGTCCGTGGAGATGCAGTTCTATGCTCGGAGCTCGAAAAGCACATGAAGGGGTACCTGCAGGTCAATTACGGTGTTCAGAAAGAACGAAGGTGGAAGACCCGGGTGGAGCTTTCCAAACGGAAACGTGAAACTGCTTGCACTTCCGGGAACACCAGCGAGGACCGGGATGTGAGCTAAAGGGAGACGCTGGAGAAAAGCTCTGGGGCAGTGCAATCAACTTGGCCGCCTATCAAGAACATTCCACCACGGCGGAATAAATGGTGATCTTTTAGCTCCGATGAATTCTTACTCGAAAAAATATTCTTGTGCCAATGTTCTCAGTTCGGATTCCGTCCGTGGACCTTTGCACCCAATCGCCCACAAGTCAAAGGAACCTGGTCGACAGCTTGTGGCTACCGACGAAAATCCACTGGAAATCAACGTTTGCCGAAGCGTTTTTTCGGTAAATCCACAACGGTGCGACATGAAGTAATTGCCTCCCGATATCGAGGCTCCATGACCATACAGAATGTCCAAAGGTGAAATGGGACCCGCGCGCGAGATGTAGGCGGGCTCTAATAGTTGGTCTTGAAGAACCAGCTTACTAACTGACTTCAGATCAGGGCAGGTAATTACACAGAATCCATCACCCTTGAGTACACGAATGACTTCACTCAAAGCGATGGGGACCTCATGGGGATACAGATGCTCGATGTTGTGACTCGAAAAGATGGCATCAACCGCCAAGTCATCGATCAACGACATATCCGTCATGCTTCCTAGTATGTCCGGGCGAACCGCAGCATCGATATCCAACCTTATCTCTTCCCAAGTGCCATCATTAAATGCACGCACCGTGTTCGCCACTCGTTTTGGTCCACAGCCCACATGCAATAGTTTTTTCATATCAAAGGGCTTGTCTTATCGGGGTGACTCTTCGCTGACGCAAGATCGCTGAATTTATCTAGAGCTTGAGCTTCAGACAAAAAACAATCAAAGGCAAGAGGCGCCGGACAGACGGCATCACGTTTAGCCTTAGTAAGGCTCGAATGACAAAGAGGTTTTGAGGCAATTCAACGATCTTCCGTGTCATTGGACGATTCATTGACGGTGGAGTGAGAAAGTGTGCCCCGTCCCCCTCTAAAGGCTTTCGCAGCAGGCTTTGAATAGCGCCAATACGTGACCAAGAGAAAGGCGTACTTTGGCAGAGACCGATAGGTTTTCGCTGATCTATACCCGAGCCATACGACACGTTGATGGTCTCGCGCATTTTCGAGTCATATGTTGGGGACATGGCGGAACTCGTCGCCGCTTTTGCCCCCCACCTCGGTGCTGGAAACGGCGGGGTAGCGGGGGCTGCCGCACGGATATCACGACATTGACCTGATTCGTGAGGAACTGAAGCGCGCGGGGTTTGCGGACATCACGATCGAGACGAGACAGAAGACGCGTCGAGCGCCATCAGCGAAAGTGGTGGCAACAGCCTATTGCAAGGTACGCCCCTACGTAACGACATTGAAGCGCGCGACGCCGGATTGCTTGAGCTTGCAACCGAGCGCGTCGCGCAGGCCATTGCCAAACGCTTCGGTGCAGGCCCCGTATCCGGCAAGATCAGGCACATGTGATCGTCGCGGTGCGGTAGCCGAGCGCGAGCCGCCGCGCCTTACGGCCAACCTCAAGAACCGCGCCAAGCCGCGTTACTTCATCGGCGCCAGCAGCTTGGCGTTGATCACCAGGTTGCGTGCACCGTGCGCGTGGTCTTCCTTGAAGATATTCGACGTGCACCATTGGTTGACCGACTGCGCGCTCACCTTGACCACCTTGGGCCGAACGCTCCAGGAGACTTGCAAGGGCGAGCCTTTCTCGTTGTAGGCGGGGCCGGTGGTGGAGCCGGCGTATTGAATCGGCAGCCCCGTGTTCCTGGGGATGTTGGTGGCCTGCTGGTAGCCGTTGATTTCGCCGGTTTTGACGAAGCTTTCGAAATTGGTCGCCTTCATGTCGTTCACCAGGACGAACACCTGGGCCTCGACCCGCAGTTGCGGATTGGCGTCGGCTTCACTCAGGCACGAACCCAGCGTGGGCCCGGGCATAACCTGGGCCGAGCTGTGCACGTAATGCAGCTCGATGGTGTCGCCCGCTTGCAGTCCACCGTGCTCGCCCTTGCATACATCAGAGGCGAGAGGTTGGGCCTCTGCGGCGCTCAACTTGCCCGAATACTTGAAACCAGCCTCGGCGCCATGCGCGGCATGTCGCCGTGCCCCTTGCTGGCGACGGCAGTAAACTCACCGCCCTTGTGCTCGGCGTTCTTGTGGAAGTGAATGTTGCAGAGGTTCATCTGCTGAAAGGGCGGCGCGGGCATGAAGACCCGTTTGTTCAGTCCGGCCTTCGAATTAAGGTCGCGGGGTGCTTGTGGCCCGAAGCCTTTTCCTCGGTGTTCTTCTCAAGCGCCGCGTTCTGCGCTTCAAATGCAGGCGCTGCGGATGCGGATGCGGCTGAGACTGAGGCTGCGTGAGGCGCATCCTTGGCCAGAACGGGGCCGACCAGTGCCGTCGAAATTAAAGCGGCAACCAAACTTCTCGCCATGTGACTCTCCATACTTTGACTGTTGAACATTCTAAAAGTATGGCGTCGGCATCTCAGAAGGCATCTCGCGAGCATGACGGCTTTTGGGGCTTAGCTTTCGGCATTGCAGCCCCCATGGCAAGCGATAGCCGTCCCGAACAAGGGCGACTGGATCCTACGCACTCACCCGATTTGGGTATGGCAATACCCGGAATGGGTAGGTTGGTAGAGCAGCGCAGGGCCTCAGCCCTGGATCGAATCCACCGCCTGAAACAAGGCCTTCAGCGCATCCGCTTTCATGTTGCGTGTGATGAACACCAGGCGGCTGCCGTGGTCCTCGCTGGGCCAATGGCTTAGCTCGAGCGGTGGGTGAAACACGTGACCTACCCCCTGCACGACTACGGGTTTGCCTTCGACGTTGACGATGCCTTTGACCCGGAGTAGGTCCTTGCCTCGGAGTGCGATGACGAGCTCCATCGTGGCGGAGAAACTGGTCCAGGTAAATGGCTCTTCGAAACGCAAGGCCAGGGTCTTCACGGCCGGATCGTGGCGGGCAGGAAGCTTGTCGCCCAGGTAGGGGCCTTCGGACGACGCGGCTGGATCTTGCGGCTTGAGTTCACCCAAAAAACGCAGCGTGTTGTCGCTGGCGCGCGCGCTCTGCAGGCCGATGCCGATCAGGTCGCTCGGGTGAATGTCGCCCATCGTGCAGCGCCGAATATCAGCGCCGGGGTTGATGGTCGAGATCGCGTTTTGCAGCCCTGCAATGTTTTCTTCGGTCGCCAGATCTGATTTGGTGATGAAGATGCGGTCAGCCAAGGCAATCTGCTGCTCGGACTCCGGTGAGGTTTCGAGTTGCGAAAACGCGTTTACAGCGTCGACCAGCGTGACCACGCCATCGAGCCGGTAGTGCGCGCCGAGCATGGTGTCGCTCGCCAGTGTCTGGATCACCGGGCCGGGATCGGCCAGCCCCGTGGTTTCGATGAATACCCGGTCGAAATCCGGAATCTGGCCCGAGCGCCGCTCGCCGAACAATTCACGCAGCGTTTCCTGCAAGTCAGTTCGTACCGAACAGCACAGACAGCCGTTGGCCAGCAGGCTCACGTTCTCCGACGACATCTTGATGAGGTCGTTGTCGATGCCGATCTCGCCAATTTCGTTGATGACGACAGCCACCCTATCCATGTCCGGGTGCTTGAGCAAGCGGCTGATGAGCGTTGTCTTGCCGCTGCCGAGAAAGCCCGTGATGAGGGTGACAGGAATCTTGCCTGCCAAGGGGTCACGCGTCGTCATGCCGAATCCGAACGATGGGAGATCAGAGATTCATCTCGAGGATATACAGGCCGCCACCGAAGCGGTCAACCGTGTAGACAAGCTTGCGGTCGTCCACGTACACGTCGTTGAGCTGGATGGCGCCAGCCGGTGCAAGGCGCGGCGTGCCGGGCACGAAGTACGCGACTTCTTCCACCTGATACGGGTTGCTCGTGTCGTACACGCGAACGCCCGCGTTGAAGAAGGTGCCGATGACGAGCGTGTCCGACTTGAAGGACACGGGCACCGGCAAATTCTCATGAAGGTTGTGCGCCCCAAAACGACCGCCGCGCTTGGCGAAGGCGTCGTAGGGTGGCGCGGGAAAAGTAGAGATGGGCACTGGGTTGGCGTCCGAGCGAGCGTCGACCATCCAGACCAGCTTGGGCCAGTCTTTCCCGTCGTCTTGCACGCACTCGTCGCTCACGACCCATAGGCCACGGTCGAACAGCGGCAAAACCGTGTGCGTGAATCCATTGAACGGCGGCGAGTGGTTCCACTGCGACGCGATCTTGATGTCGGCCGGGTTGGAAATGTCGAGCACGACGGCGCCGCCATCGATGTAGCCGACATAGGCGCGGTCTGGACGCTCGGGAAACACGTTGGTGTTGTGCGCACGAAAGCCGGTGTCGAAGCGGGCTTCGAGCCGCTGCGGCTGCGGCACGGTGTCGCCGACTCGTGTGCCGGGGTACCACCAGCGGCCGCTCTCGACGGGCTTGCTCGGGTTGGAGATGTCGATGATCCGGTAGATCTGGTCGTCCTTGGGGTTGTGCGGCTGGAAGTCGTGCGCGCCCGAAGCCATGTGCACCGTTTTGCCGTCGACGAACCACACCGCATGCACGCCGCGCGAGTACGGGCCGGAGCAGTCGAAGTGCGAGATCAGCTTGGGTTGCTCGGGCACGCTGATGTCGTAAATGTTGAAGCCCGCCGGCTGCATGTTGACTTCTTTGGTCTGGTTGGCCACGACCATGAGGTTGCCGACCACGTCCAGTGAATTGGAGCGCACCTTCATGTGCGGCAGTTCGGTCTGCACGATCACGCGCGGGTTCTTCGGATCGGTGACGTCGACGCCCGTGAAGTTCTTGGGCGCAGCCTCGTGCGCCATCCAGAGAATGCGGCGCCCGTCGTCGGCCTGCTGCATGGCGATGCCTTCGCCCATGCCGCCAAAGCCCTCCAGCTCGTTATGGGACACGAGCGTCATGTTGTGGGCCATGGTCTGCTTGGCACGGTTCTTCAGGGTCGCCAAATCGGGAGTATTCATCTCGCGCTTTCCGGGAAATTTATGGTGAAAAATTGAGTTGAGAAAAGAACTTCAGTCAGCCTTGATGCCGTTGTCCTTGATGACCTTGGCGTACTTGGTGAACTCCTGACGCACGTAGTTCTTGAACTCGGCCGGGCTGCTGCCGACGGGCTCAGCGCCCTCTTTCGCAAAGCGTTCCTTGACATCGGCCGACCTCAATACCTTGAGCGTCTCGCGGTAGAGCTTGTCTACCACGGGCGCAGGCGTACTGCTCGGCACGAACAATCCGAACCACGAACTGATCTCATAACCGGGAAGGCCAGACTCGGCCAGAGTGGGCAACTCGGGTGCAGCCGACGTGCGCGCTGCAGAAGTCACGGCAAGAGCACGAAGTCGACCGGATTTCACGTGGGGAAGCACGGCCACAATTGGCGCAAACATGACCTGGATTTCCCCCGCGATCAAGGCGTTGACAGCGGGACCCGCCCCTTTGTAGGCGACGTGGGTCATGGACACATTGGTCGCGCTCTTGAACATTTCGCCAGCGAGGTGGCTGGGCGCGCCGTTGCCGGACGACGCAAAATTCACGAGGTCAGGCTTGCCTTTGGCCAGCGCGATGAGGTCTTTGACAGAGTTCGCGGGCACGCTGGGATGGACCACCAGCACGTTCGGCACTTCGGCCACCAGGGTGACAGGGGTCAGGTCACGCAAGGTGTCGTAAGTGAGCTTCTGGTACATCTGCGGCGCGATCACGATGCTGGTGGACTGGCCCATCAACATCGTGTAGCCATCGCCCGGCGCCTTGGCCGTGAGGTCAGCGGCAATGGTGCCCGAGGCCCCTGCGCGGTTTTCCACGACCACCGACTGGCCCATGGCTTCACCGAGCTTCAGGCCGACGATGCGGGCGAGAAAGTCGGCGCCTCCACCGGGGGCGGCAGGCACCACGAGCCGCAGCGGCTTGTTCGGGTAGTCCTGGGCCAAAGAAGTGCCCGACAGGGCCGCAAGCGTGAGGGCAACTGCGAACACTGGCAGCCGCGGCAGGGATGTGAAAAAGCGCATTCTTGTCTCCTGATAATAGTTAAGGCTGAAAGTAAAAGTGGAAGTGAGTTCACCCTTCATAGCCACTGCATTCGGGCTGTCTGATCGATACGCTGTCGATCCGTAAAGCCGCGCATCCCAACCAGCAGGGCGTCAGCGCTTGTGCTCCGCCGAAACCGCGCGGGTTTCGCCGGTGGCAGTCAAGGTTCGGGTTGCATCCTGCGAGGCATAGGTCCAGAAAATCTTCATGGGCTCGGTGTCCGACATGTTGCGGAAGCGATGCGAAAGGTTTGCCGGAATCCACGTCGTGTCTTGCGGATTGAGGGCCACGGTTTCCTCGCCGTCCATGTCCAGCATGGCGTGACCTTCGAGCAGCATGACGCTCTCTTCACAGTTGTGGCTGTGAAACGGGATGGCCACGCCGGGCGCAAACTCCGTGATGCCATTGATGAAAGCGCCCGCGCCGATGGCGGGGGAAACCAGCGGCGTGGTGCGTGCGCCACCGCCACGGTCGTAGCTTTTGATTTCGGTGGGCCGCAGCACAACGGGACGGCTGGTAACTGGAGACATGTCGATCCTTCAGGCTAGGGTTGGCGGGGTTGGCGTGTAGATGAGGTGGTGAAAAGTTGCAGGCACGAAAACTGCGTCGATGAAGGCTTTATAGCCAGAGCTGCTGAAGTCTGCTTTGCGGCCTAGATTGCCGGACCGGTCCACACGGTCTTGATGTTCGTGAACTCGCGCAAGCCATGTGCCCCGAGCTCCCGACCATAACCCGATTGCTTCAGGCCGCCGAAAGGCAGGCGCGCGTCGGAAGCCACGACCCCGTTGACGAAAACCGCACCGGCTTCTATCTGGCGGGACAGGCGCTGGGCGCGCGGCATGTCGGTGGTCCAGAGCGCGGCGCCCAGGCCAAACTCCGTGCCATTGGCTACCTCGATGGCCTCTGCCGCATCGCGCACCCGGAGAATGGCTGCCACGGGGCCGAAGGTCTCTTCCTTGCCGGCCACCATGTCGGGGCGCACATGGTCGAGCACGGTGGGTGCGTAGTAGTTGCCGGCTTGGGCAAGTACTTGACCGCCGAGCCGCAAGGTAGCGCCCTGCTCCACGGTCGCCAGCACCTGCGCATGCAGTTCGTCGCGCAGGTTGGCGCGGGCCATGGGGCCAATTTCAGTGGCTGAATCCATCGGGTCGCCCACGATCAGCTTGGATGCGAGCAGGCAGAGCGCGTCGGCAAACTCATCGGCCACCGCTTCTTCCACGATGAACCGTTTTGCGGATATGCAGCTCTGCCCCGTGTTCTGAAAGCGGGCTTTCAAGGCGGCCTTGGCAGCCGCCTGCACGTCGGCATCAGCCAGCACGATGAAGGGGTCGGAGCCGCCGAGCTCCAGCACCTGCTTTTTAAGCACGTTACCGGCTTGCGAGGCAATCGCGCGGCCGACGGGCGTTGAACCGGTGAACGTGACGGCAGCGATGCGCGGGTCTTCGATGATCGCTCGAACGGCAGGCGACTCGACCAGCGCCACGCCGAAGAGCCCGGCCGGGGCGCCGGCTTCCTCAAACAACGAGGCAAGTGCCAGCGCGCACTGTGGCACGTTGCCCGCATGCTTGAGCACCACGGCGTTGCCCGCCACGATCGCCGGCGCCGCCCCACGCAGTACTTGCCAGAAGGGATAGTTCCAGGGCATCACGGCAAACACCACGCCGAGCGGGTCGTAGACAACGCGGCTGTCTGTGGCATTACTCGCCACGACTTCATCCTGCAGCAGGCTGGCGGCGTGCCGGGCGTAGTACTCGCACGTGACGGCGCATTTTTCTATTTCTCCGCGCGCCTCCTGCAGCGGCTTGCCCATCTCCAGCGTAATGAGCCGGGCAAATTCATCCTTGCGCTTGCGCTTGCGCAGCACCGCAGCGACTGAATCGAGCAGGGGCGTTCGTTCGGAGACGGGCCGCGTGCGCCAGTTGCGCTGGGCTTTGACGGCGGCGGTCAGCAGGCTGTCGACCTGGTGTGTGTCGTGAGGCGAATAGGATGCCAGCGTCTCCTGCGTGGCGGGGTTGATCGAGTGAATCATCGATCAATCCGCCTTGATGTTGTTGTCGCGGATGAGCTTGCGGTACAGCTCGAACTGGTCCTTGGTGGCCGCGCCCAGCTCAGCCGGCGACGATCCGACCAGAGTCACGCCCAGTGCGATGAGCTTGTCGCTCGTTTCCTTGTCTGCCAGCGCCTTTTTCATTTCAGTGCTCAGGCGCTCCACGATGTCCTTGGGCGTACCGGCGGGCACCACCATGGCAAACCATGAATTGAAGAAGAAGTTCTTCAGGCCCGACTCGTCCACCGTGGGCACATTCGGATACTGCGCAAGGCGCTTGTTGGTCGAAACGGCCAGCAGGCGCACCTTCCCGGCTTGCAACAGTGAAGTGACGGTGCCCAGACCCTGGAACGCGGCATCGACCTCGCCCGCCGCTACCGCCACCGCCGCCGGTGTGGCGCCTTTATAGGGGACGTGCTGGGCATTGATGCCTGCGCGGGTGCTGAAGAGCGCCATGGCGATGTGCTGCGGACTGCCGCTGCCACCAGAGGAGTAGTTGATCTTTCCGGGCGATGCCTTGGCCGCGGCGATGAAGTCGGCCACGGTCTTGTACGGCGAGTCGGCCTTCACGATCAGCCCCCACTCGATCGTTGCCACAAGGGACAAGGGGTCGAAGTCCGTCAGGGCGTTCCACGGCATCTTGGGATAGATGTGCGGGATCATGGTCAGCACACTATCGTTGTAGCCGCCGATGGTGTAGCCATCCGGCGCGGCCTTGGCCACGCGCTCGGCGCCTATCAGGCCCGACGAGCCCGGAATGTTTTCAATCACGATGGACTGGCCCAAGCCTGTCGACATCTTCTGGGCCAGCACGCGCGCTGCGTTGTCCACCGCGCTGCCCGCGGCCAGCGGAATGATCATCTTGATGGGTTTGTTGGGATAGGCTGATTGCGCCTGCAGGGCCGTGGCAAACACCAGGGCAGCAGTGGCCACGATGCGTTTCGAAAGTGTAATTTTCATAGTCCGTGTCTCCGTTTTTTCTCGTTCTCGCGCTGTTTGACAGCTGCGTATATATGGAATGGCTCAGACCAGCGGCGCAATGCCGAGGTCCAGTGCCAGCGCATTCAATTCGTCGACTTGCCCGGCCGGCAGCGGAATACCCTGCACCGCATAGCGCTGCTTTTTCTGGTGGCTCTGCTCGCCCGGCAACCATATCTGTTCGACGCCGGGGAGTTTTTCGCTATTGCGAATGTCCTTCACCAGATGATCCAGCGCGCCCTTGAACATCGAGGGCTCGCCAAACGCCGAGAGGTCGATGACGAGGACAGACTGCCCGGTATTGGTTGGCGTGACGTGGTCGTGGTTGAAGTCCACCACGTCACGGCCCATGGCTGCGCCGTTAAGCGTGCCGGCGAGCACCCCGACGATCAGCGCCAGGCCATAGCCCTTGTGGCCGCCAATAGGAACGAGGAAACCTTCTTCGGCGCGCTTCGGGTCCAGCAGGGGTTTGCCGTTGCGGTCAATCATCCAGCCCTCGGGCATTTGCTCGCCGCGCTTGGCCTTGGCCTTCACCTTTCCATAGGCGGCCACTGTGGTGGCCATGTCCAGCACCACGGCGGGCTCGTCACCGGCAGGCAGGCCGACAGCGATTGGGTTGGTGGACAGCAGCATTTCGCTGCCACCCCACGGGGGCAAGTGGTTCGCATTGCCCACGGCGAAATACAGCGCAATCATGTTTTGCTCTACCGCCTTGCGAACATAGAGCGAGGCCGGGCCAGCATGGTTGCTGGCGCGAGCGCCAACCCAGGCGACGCCGGCAGTGCGTGCCTTGTCGATCGCCAGGTCCACCGCATAGGACATCACGAGATGGCCCATGCCGTTGTCGCCATCGACCACGGCCATGGCCGCACGCTCGCTCACGACACGAATCTTGGGCTGCGTGTTGATGCCGCCCGCGCGGATGCGCTTGACATACTGCGGCAGCCGAATGACGCCATGGCCATCGGACCCTTGCAGGTCGGCTTCTGCCATCAGCATGCCCACCTGCTTCGCGTCGGCTTGTGGAAGCCCCGCCTGCTCGAGCGCTTTTGCGATGAAAGCGCCAAGTCGGTCGAAGGGGACCAATATCGAATTGCTATTTGATGCCATCTTTTTTGCCGGTGATCCCGGACTGGTCCTGTCGCGAAAGGAGACCTGTAAGTCTATTGGGCGGCGGCTAGAGCGTCCAATGCCTTTTTTGACGCGTGCCATATCATGTTGATATGGCAACAAGCTCCCGTCGCACCCCATGAACCTGCGTGCACTCAAGTATTTCGTCGCTATCGCCGACGCTGGCAGCCTGACCGGCGCGGCGGCGGCTATCTCTATTGCGCAACCCGCGCTGACGCGCCAGCTGCGAGAACTAGAACTCGATCTCGGGGTTGAACTGCTGCAACGCACCGCGCGCGGCGTGATCCTGACGCCCGCCGGCGTCACCCTCTATGAATCGGCCCAGCGCATGCTGGCCGAGGCGTCGCGCGTTCGCCAGCAACTGTCTGATCCGCAGGACACCACTGTTAGCACGGTGGTGCTCGGCGCATCCCCCACGCTGGCGCGCGTGCTTTTGCCCCATCTCTTTGAAAGCTGTCACCGCTCGCTGGCCGGCGTGCAGCTTCGGGCGCGCGAGGCTTTTACCCCCGCCCTGCTCGACTGGCTGGAGCGCGGCGTGATCGACATGGCCATCGTGACCAACCCGGAGGCCGGCCGCGCCCTGACGCTGCACCCCCTGCTGGGAGAACCGTTCGTATTGGCTTCGAATCGGTCCTTGCAAATTCCGCCAGTGGTCTCGGTGAGCCAGCTCGCGCGCATACCCCTGCTCATGACCACGCTGCACCGCAGCATCGTGGAAAAACAGCTCCAGCACCTGGGTGGAAAACTCAACGTTCAGGGCCAGATCGATTCAGTCGACTCGATTCGTGAACTGGTCATGCAGGGCCACTGGGCGACAGTGATGCCCGTGTCGGTTTTCAAAGAGCCGCTCGCGTCCGAGGCAGTCGCCATGTCCGAGATTTCGGGAGTCCAGCTCAATCGCTTGCTGGTGTTGGCCACCCGAAGTCAGCGACAGGGCAACAGCGGATTTGGCGTGGTGCAAAAGATGATCGAATCGGAATTTGCCCGGCTTTCGCGCAAGGGCATCTTCTCGATCACACCGTGACGCCGTCGAGGTGCAGCGCTGCGGCTCGCTGGCTCGGCAGCGCCAACGCCTGCTATTCGGGCTGAATCCCGGCAGCCTTTACCTTGTCACGCCATGCGACGAACTGCTGGGCCATGTAGGCCTGCAACTCGGCGGAAGTTCCGGGGTTCACATCGGCGCCCATGGAGGTAAGTTTTTCAACCACGTCCTTGCGCGTGATGATGCGGTTGATCGAAGTGCTGAGCTTGCTGGTGATGTCTGCCGGCAGGTTGGCCGGCCCGAGCAGGCCGACCCATGCCGCGAGATCGAAGCCCGGCAAGTTGGCGCTTGCAGCCACCGTGGGCAAATCGGGTGCGAGCCTGCTTTTGGCTTCAGTGGTGATGGCAAGCGCGCGGATTCGCCCTCCCTTGAGCAGCGCCTGGCTCGACGCGAGATCGGTGAACAGGTAGGTAATCTCGTTGCTGACCAGCGCTGTGATGGCTTGCGGAGAACTCTTGTACGGGACGGCCGTGGCATTGAGCCCCACGAGGGAATTGAACGCCGCGCCGGCGATCTGACCGGTACTGTTGCCGTAACCGAAATTGACTTTGCCAGGGTTGGCCTTCGCGAAGGCTTTAAGGTCTTCGATGTTCTTGAAGGGCTGGTCCGCGGGCACGGCCAGGATGAACAGGAAATTGCAAATGCGCGCGATGGGCGTGAAGTCTTTCAGCGGCTCGTAAGGAAGCTTTTTGAAGAGATGAGGGTTGCCGGAGTTGATGGTGTTGGTCGACAGCAAATATGTGTAGCCATCCGCGGGGGACTTGGCGACGAATTCAGCCGCAATGAAGCCTGAGGCACCCGGTTTGTTTTCGACAATGAAGGGCTGCTGGTATTCCGTCTGCAGTTCCTGCGCCAGCAGGCGGGCAATGATGTCGCTGGCGCTTCCGGCAGCAAAGGCCGTGACGATCTTGACGGGCTTGCCGGGCCAACTTTGCGCCATCGCTGGTGCAAGCGGCGCCATCAGGGCAAGGGCAAGCAAGGAACGTCGACGGGCGTTAAAAATCTGGCTTAAGCGTGGGGTCGTCATGGTCGTCTCCGGTTTTTGTACGCTACCCTACTTTATACTAGTCCGATAAAACCGGTATCACTGAAAACCCGGAGAACCCAGGCGGAGGTCTCTTGCCTGTACACCGCAATACGCTTGGCTCTGTGTCGGCCCTCTGCTTTTAGCCGCCTGCTCTACTCAGTTTTTTTCAGGACTCTCCTCATGAACGCATCACCACTTGAGGGCTTGCGGGTCCTCGACCTCTCCAAGGTACTCGCGGGACCGCTGTGCGCTCAGTACCTGGGCGACATGGGCGCCGATGTCATCAAGATCGAGACACAGGGCGCTGGCGACGAGACCCGCTCCTGGCCCCCCTTCCGAGAGGCGGGTGATCAACGCGCAGGCGCTGTCTTCCTGAGTGCCAATCGCAACAAGCGCAGCCTTTGCCTGGACCTCACTACCGATGGCGGAAGGGAAGTCATCGCCCGGCTGGCGCGCTGGGCCGACGTAGTAATCACGAGCTTTGGCCCGGGCGTCTCGGCCAAGCTGGGCATCGACAGCCCTGTCCTGCGCGGCTGGAATCCCCGCCTCATTTACTGTGATATTTCCGGCTTCGGCAGCGTTGGTCCGATGAAAGATGGCAAGGGCTACGACGTCATCCTGCAATCTTTCTGCGGCATGCTGTCCATCACCGGCGAGCCCGGCGGCGCGCCGGTTCGCAGCCCCTTTTCGCCAGTGGACCAGGCGACCGGCCTGCATGCGCTGATCGGCATTCTGGCCGCTCTCTTCAAGCGCGAGCGCACGGGCCAGGGCAGTCTGGTGGAGACTTCGCTGTTCGACACGGCCACCGGCCTGCTGGGCTACTTTTTGCAGAGTTTCTGGGAGCGGGGAACGGAACCGGTGAAGCCGGGCTCAGGCCATGAGTCGCTGTGTCCTTACCAAGTGTTCGACACCGCCGACAAGCCGCTCATCCTGGGCGTCGCGAACGATACGCTGTGGAAGCGCTTTTGCGCCCTCGCCGGCCTGCAGCACGTGGTCGACCATCCCGACTTTCGCACCAATGCCGACCGCGTGCTGCACCGGGAGCAAACCGTAGCCCTGGTCGCAAAGGCACTAGTGAAAGAGCCACGCGATTGGTGGCTGGCCGAGCTGGACAAGGCCGGTATTCCCAGCTCACCGCTGCACACGCTGGGCGAGCTATCGGCGCATCCGCATACGCGGGCGAGCGGCATGAAGTTCGACTACACACACCCCGTGCTCGGCCCCCTGCAGGGCGTCGCTCAGCCGGTGCGTTTTGACGGTGAACGTACACCGCTACGCCGGCCGCCGCCCATGCATGGCGAGCACAGCGAAGAGGTGCTGCGCGAACTGGGTTACGGCGAGAGCGAAATTGCGGCGCTATTAAAAAGCACAGACAGCACAAAAAGCACAGGCGCCGCCTGACGCCGTACGAAGCGCCGCGCCTCAGGCAGCTGCTGCGGCTTTGCGGATCGCGTCGAGGTGGCTCGGCGCTTCGCGCTGGCTGACATGCCGGCTTTGCCGTTGCGCGAGCTCCGCACCCACGACCAGACCCGAGCCCTCGCGCCGTCCCGCCATCAGGCCGGCCAGACAGTCGGGCTTGCCGCGTGCGCCGCTCGCCAAGTAGTCGGCGAGCAAGGCTTGCCGTACTGGCTGCATCGCCAGCCCGAGCGTTTCGGTCAGGTGGATAAAAAGCAGATCCACCAGTTTTTCCAGCGCGAACTCATGCGTCTTCCGGGTGCGCTGCCAGAGCCAGTCGCTAAAGCCCAGGAAGCGCGCGAAGACAGAGCTGCCCTGCCCGGAGGTCGGGTCGCCGTGCAGCAAGAGCTCCAGGGCCTGGTTGAAACGGCCCGAATTGGCGACGAGGTCCCAGTAGCGGGCGAAGCGCTGGATCCGCTGCAGGTTGGTGAAGGTGATTGTCGAGTTTTGCAGGATGGTGTAAGGCGGCTGCGGGTCGTAAGCCATGGCGTATTGCGCCGTATGGCGCGCGATGGGAGTGCCGCGCAGGCGCTTGAGAATGCCGAACTGGATTTCATGCGGTGCCAGGGCATGCAGCTTGTCAAAGCCCGCTGCGAAGCTGTCGAGCGTTTCGCCCGGCAGGCCGAAGATCAGGTCGGCGTGCACGTGGGCGTGGCTGTGCTCGACAAGCCAGCGCAAGTTGTCCGCCGTGCGCTGGTTGTCCTGCTGGCGCGACACCCGCGCCTGCACTTCGGGGTTGAAGCTCTGGATGCCGACCTCGAACTGCAGCGCACCTTCCGGGAACTGCGCAATCAGTGCCTTCAGGCGCTCGGGCAGGTTGTCGGGCACGACTTCAAAATGAACGAACAGCTTGCCCTTTTCGGGTTGCGCTTCGAGTTCGGCAAGCCGGTCCAGGAAAAACTGCAGGATGCGCGTTGAATGACCCACCTTGAGGTTGAAGGTGCGATCGACAAACTTGAAATTCCGGGCGCCACGCGCGTACAACGCCGCCAACTCGGCCATGAAGCGGTCCAGGTCGAAGGCCCAGGCGGTCTTGTCAAGAGAACTCAGGCAGAACTCGCACTTGAACGGGCAGCCGCGCGAGGCCTCCACATACAAGAGCCTTTTGGACAGGTCCTCCGCCGTGTACTCCGCGTAGGGAAATTCAAGTTCATCCAGTGGAGGCTGCTCGCCGGCGACCACCTTCATGAGGGGTTGGGGACCGTACAGCAGCGCCTGGCAAAGGCGCGGAAAGCTGACATCGCCCCAGCCCGTCACCACATGGTCGGCCAGCGTGCAGATTTCCTGCTCAGCCACTTCATGACTGACTTCCGGACCCCCAAGGATGACCTTGATGTCAGGACGCAGAGTCTTAAGGAGGCGAACGACCTGCGTGGTTTCGACCACGTTCCAGATGTAGATTCCCAGCCCGACCACGCTCGGGTTCAAGGCCAGCACTTCCTCCACGATTTGCGTGGGCGACTGGTGAATCACGAATTCGAGCAAAGCCGTCTTTGACCGGAGTCCGGGGCCGCCATGCCGGTCCATGTTGGCCAGCAGGCATCGCAGTCCGAGCGAGGCGTGAATGAAGCGGGCGTTGAGGGTCGCCAGCACGATCGGCGCGACCTGCGGCGGTGGTTGGAAATCGGAAGCTTGCGCGAGGGGGGCAGCGGACGCGCCAGTGGGGCTCATGCCGCCATTATTGAACGAACAACCCGGCCAGTGCCTTGCGCCGACCGCCCGGCACACAGGGTTTCGGTGCGAACGCCCGCCCTTGGAAATTCAGACGTGATCGATTTTCCAGACACATTTGAGGTCGGGCTTAACGCGGCGCTCCCCTTCGCACATGGCCCAGAACGTGCGCTCGTCGGCGCCCGCGTTCCAGACGTAATGGCTGCGGATGTAGCCGACCAGGAAGCATGCAGGACCGGCGCCCGTGAGCCAGCACAGGTTGCTGGCTGCGGCACCGCTCCAGAGAGCGGACACCATGTTGTACTGGGCGGGCCGCTGGGTTTCAGGCATGTCCTTGATGATCGCCATGGTTCCTGCCTTGACGATGATGGAGCCGATCGCACCCAAGGGATTGAGCTCGGTCAGGCCGGCCGATAATGCCAGGGCGGTGGTTGCCGCATCCGCGGCGACGGCGTTGAGGGCGTCGTTCTCATCTGCCTGGGCCTGCAGAAGTGTCAAACAGAGGAAAATGGCAGTGATCAGTTTGGACATAGTCAGCCTCTCCTTAATTCGTTTTAAACGTTCTTTCCTTTGGCGTTTTTGAAGTTTAAAACGATTAATTCGCAA
The DNA here is from genome assembly GCA_040385065.1 of Pseudomonadota bacterium. Classification (GTDB taxonomy): domain Bacteria; phylum Pseudomonadota; class Gammaproteobacteria; order Burkholderiales; family Burkholderiaceae_C; genus Polaromonas. The sequence goes on along the minus strand of JAZKIC010000021.1, from coordinate 109,209 downwards.
GCTGCAAGCCCTAAAACAGGTAAATCGCTCGAATTAGCCAAAAAATCTCGATTTATTTAATGAATTGCTGTGCCGCTTGATGTTGGTCAAGCCCATGAGGTGAACTTCCGCCGCCGCACCCCCTCCATCCAGTCCTGACTTCCTACCCATGACTCGTTTGCTCCTTCGTTCACTTGTTCCGCTGGCCTTGCTGGCCTCGCTAGCCGCGAGCGCCCAATCGCTGTCGTTCGGTGGACAGAGAGCCGGGGCCACCAGCACAGTTACCACGCCCGAAGTGAGGGCGGAATTGCTGGCTCAGGCCCCGCAGGGCGTTGCGCCGGGAGCCACGGTCTGGCTTGGCCTGGACCTCACGCACCAGCCCGGCTGGCACACGTACTGGAAAAATCCGGGCGACTCGGGCTTGCCCACCCAGCTCGAGTGGCGGCTACCTCCGGGTGTCACGGCCGGCGAAATCGCATGGCCAGCGCCCCACAAAATCCCCATAGGGTCGCTGGCCAACTACGGCTACGAGAAGACCGTGCTCCTACCCGTCCCCCTGACTATCGGGCCGGAATTCAAGGCAGCCGAACTGCAGGTTGGATTGCACGCTTCCTGGCTGGTGTGCAAAAAGGAGTGCATTCCTCAGGAGGGCGACTTTTCTATTCGCGTACCGGTCCAGGGATCGACGGCGGGCAACGGCACCGCCTTCGAAGCCGCCCGGGCGGCCGCCCCGCGCCCCATCTTGAGCAAGTCGTCCGATGGGGTCGAGGTTGTCGGTCAGAGCCTCAAAGTGGTGATGCACGGCTTGCCAGCAGCCTTGCACGGCAAAACCCTCGAAGTATTTCCCGAGACAGGCGGAGTTACAGAACCTGCGGGCGCCTGGCAGCAAGCGTGGCGCGGCACCGCCTGGACAGCCACGCTTCCCCTGTCCGCGCATCGCAGCGCCAATCCCGACCGACTGGCTCTGGTGGTGACCCTGCCGCAGACCGAACCGCTCCAGGGCTGGCGCGCCGAACTGCCCGTTACGGGAACCTGGCCAGCGCTTTCGCCGATAGCGGCGGTTTCGCCCGCGCTGCAAGCCGCGCTCCAGAGTAACGCCGAAACTGGCCCCAAGCCTTATGCGGCCGCGCCGGCCTCCTCCTCGGTGTTCGGCCTGACCGCAGCGCTGGCGGGCGCGCTCCTCGGCGGTTTGATCCTCAACCTGATGCCCTGCGTCTTCCCCGTGCTGGCGGTCAAGATGGTGGGCTTTGTCCAGCACCATGACCCTCGCACCCGAGCGGCCTCGGGTGTGGCGTACACCGCCGGCACCGTCCTGTCATTTGTTGCACTCGGTGGACTGCTGTTAGGGCTGCGGGCGGCCGGGGAACAACTGGGCTGGGGGTTTCAGCTGCAAAGCCCCGCCTTTGTAGCCGGCCTGGCGCTGCTCTTCACCGTGCTGGCACTCAATCTGGCGGGACTCTTCGAATTTGGCCAATTTCTTCCTAGCCGGGTAGCGAGCGCACAGGCGAGCCATCCAACCGTCAATTCATTCCTGTCGGGCGTGCTTGCCACGGCGATCGCCTCGCCGTGTACCGCCCCCTTCATGGGGGCCTCGCTCGGTCTGGCAATCGCCTTGCCCGCCGCCCAGGCCTTGGCGGTATTCGCAGCGATCGGGTTGGGCATGGCGCTTCCCTACCTGCTGGCGAGCCTGATACCCGGCCTTGCCAACGCAATGCCGCGACCGGGGGCCTGGATGCAGACCTTCCGGCGGTTAATGGCTTTCCCCATGTTCGCCACAGTCGTCTGGCTGGTGTGGGTGCTGGGGCAACAAAGCGGCATCGACGGAGCAGGGTTGCTGCTGGCTCTCATGGTCCTGGTGGCGTTTGCACTGTGGACGGGAACACTCGCTGGCCGCGCACGGCAGATAGGGGCACTGGCTGCTGCGCTAGCGCTCGCCTCAACCCTGTGGTGGGGAGGCCACCTGCTGACCGCCCCTGCGCCCGCGGCCGCGGTTGCCCTGAAGGAGGAACGGTGGCAACCTTGGTCTGCGGATCGTGCGGCGGAATTGACGGCGTCCGGACGCAGCGCCATGGTCGACTTCACCGCCGCCTGGTGCGTCACCTGCCAGTACAACAAGAAGACCACGCTTTCCGACCCTGCCTTGCTGGCCGAGCTCGACAACAAGAAGGTGGCGTTGTTGCGCGCGGACTGGACAAGGCGAGATCCTGCCATCACCGAGGCGCTGCGCCAGCTAGGACGCTCGGGCGTTCCTGTCTATGTTTTTTACCACCCGGGTCAGGCGCCTGTGGTTTTGTCAGAGATTCTGTCGGTCAGCGATGTCCGTAACGCGCTGTCGCTCCGTGTTCAGCCATGAAAGACGACATTGGCTGCCGCCCCCCGAAAACGCTGCAAGACACGAGAACACCATGACTTCATCCGCTGAAGAACGCGCTGCAGGGCAGCCGAAAATGACGCCGGTCGACCGGACCGCATGGATCCTGAAACATTGCCGCACCATCGCCGTAGTGGGGCTTTCACCCAAGCCGCACCGCGCCAGCTTCGACGTGTCGCGCTACATGCAGGCGCAAGGCTACCGGATCATTCCAGTCAATCCCAATGAGGAGGAAGTGCTGGGTGAGAAATGCTACGCCAGCCTCTCGGAAGCCGCGCAACACGAAACGATCGATCTGGTGAATTGTTTTCGCAACAGCCCGGACATTCCGCCCGTGGTGGACGAGGCCATAGAAATCGGTGCCAAGGCCGTCTGGATGCAGTTGGGCATTGCCCATGCGGGAGCCGCCGCCAAGGCGCAGGCAGCGGGTCTGCAAGTTGTGCAGGACCACTGCCTCAAAATCGACCACCGCGTACTGTTGTCGAGCGGCCTTCTCGATACGGCATTCTGAGCCTACGCAGGCATCGGGACGTGCTGCCGGTGCCGCGTGCACCGTCAGACCGAACCGCCGCAGCGCCCGACAACAGCACCTTGTTTGCGAACTTTGCCGAGTCCCACGAGAGCCTCAATGCGCCGGAACGTTTGCTGCTGCGCCATCCGGACGCGAATCCGTGAACGCCGGAACCGGGCGGGCTGCTGAGCGTGGATGCTCCAGCCGGTGAACCAGCTCCTTGACGATGGCGTACATCACCGCCCTGTCGCAGGTCGGATGGTCCGCCACATGCACGATGGTGGAGCCCACGCGCACCGAGCCTTTGGGCAAGGGCTCGGGCTCGAAACTCAACGGCAAGGCATACCGGGCCAGCAAGGGTCCGCATGCCTGCCAGTCACGTGTCCATTTCGGGAGCGCCTGGGCGTTGTCCCACAAGGTGCCGGCGCTCTCGTAGCACTCCTCGATATGCTGGTGGCCGAGCAAGTGCGCGAGCTGCCTTTCGCGTGCAATGCAACTGCGGAAATACTCCTGGTCGCTCATGCGCATGGCGGTCCTTCCAAATCAAGTGATCCTGCAGCCCATGGTAATTTGCTGCCAGCCGCACGCCAAGTCCCAAAGCTCATCCTGATGACGCGAGAATGTGCATTCCGCGCATCATTGCCGGCGGCTTAGCCATTACGGAGACAATCGACTCATGTACGCCCCCTTGAAGAACGACACCTTCCTGCGCGCCTGCTGGCGTCAGGCGACCGACCACACGCCCGTATGGCTGATGCGCCAGGCCGGCAGGTATCTGCCGGAGTACCGGGCCACGCGCGCCCAGGCCGGCAGTTTCATGGGCCTGGCGACAAATACCGACTACGCCACCGAGGTCACCCTTCAGCCACTGGAACGCTACCCTCTGGACGCGGCCATCCTGTTTTCGGACATCCTGACGGTGCCCGACGCCATGGGGCTGGGCCTGTCTTTTGCGCTGGGCGAGGGGCCGAAGTTCGCGTCGCCCGTGCGCGACGAGGCCGCCGTAGCCCGGCTCGAAGTGCCTGACATGCAAAAGCTGCGCTATGTGTTCGACGCTGTCACGTCGATTCGCAAGGCGCTGGTCGGCCGCGTTCCCCTGATCGGCTTTTCCGGCAGCCCGTGGACGCTCGCCTGCTACATGGTCGAGGGCGCCGGCTCCGACGACTACCGGCTCGTCAAAACCATGATGTACCAACGGCCCGACCTCATGCACCGCATGCTGGCGGTAAACGCCGATGCCGTTGCGGCCTATCTCAATGCCCAGATCGAGGCCGGAGCCCAGGCCGTGATGATTTTTGACAGCTGGGGCGGCGTCCTGGCCGACGGCGCGTTTCAAACCTTCAGCCTGGCCTACACCGAGCGCGTGCTCAGCCAGCTGAAGCGCGAACACGATGGCGTCAAGATTCCGCGCATCGTCTTCACCAAAGGCGGCGGCCTCTGGCTTTCGGAAATGGCGGCGCTGGATTGTGAAGTCCTGGGCCTTGACTGGACTGTTAATCTCGGCCGCGCGCGCTCGCTCGTCGGAGGCTCGGCCACCACGCCGGGCAAAGCACTGCAAGGCAACATCGACCCCAACATCTTGTTTGCAATGCCCGGACAGATCGAACAGGAAGTCAAGAGGGTTCTCGAAACGTTCGGCGCGCCGCACACGGACCCAAACACAACCGGTCCAAGCCACATTTTCAATCTCGGGCATGGCATCAGCCAGCACACTCCGCCTGAAAATGTCGAGACTCTGGTTAGCGCAGTACACACTTACTCCCGGCAAATGCGGGACAAGTCTTGAGCCCCTGTATGCCATGCCAGTTTCGGCCTTAATCTCTAGGGGTTTTCCCGCTCGCCTATCACAAAAAAGCGCGTTCCAAGTTGGACTTATTCACAAAAATCGTGATGCGGGGCACTATTTCAAGCACAACGGCCATCTCCTCGCTATAAAACCGATAGCGGTCGTAAGTTGTTGATTCATAAGGAATCATTCAACCTGCTTTTTTTAGGGGCATTTTGACAAAGCCCTTGATTTCAAAGGCTTCCGCCGTTCCGGACAGCAGCTGTCAACAAAGTTATCCACAGAAAATCTGGAGATCTTTAAAGCACAGTTCAATCAAGCACTTAGGCTCGTTTTTGCAAGTGGTTCTGAAGCTTTTATTAACAAAAGGTTGCGTCTTATGACGCAGTGGCTGAGCATCGTCGTTGCCGTACCGGCGCACAGCGCGGTCGGTTTGCTGACCTACAGCCACGCTGACGCGCCATTGGCGGAGGGCCAGCTGGTGCGCGTCCCCTTGGGCCGTCGCGAGGTGCTCGGGGTAGTCTGGAAACTGCTGGGCGATTCAGGTGGACTCGCGCAGGAGCAGACCCGGGCAGTGGCAGGCGTGATGGACGGGCTGCCGCCGCTGTCCTCGCAGTGGCGTGCATTGATCGAGTTCACCGCCGGTTATTACCAACGCTCCCTCGGCGAGGTGGCCCTTGCCGCGCTGGCGCCCCAACTGCGCGACCTGAACGGTGAACAACTGGCGCGGCGCTTGAAAAAAGCCAGGGGCGCCGGCGGACCCGTGGGGCAAGCGGCGCCACCCACCGTCGAGCTCACGCCTCAACAAACCAGCGCAATCGCGGCATTTCAGGCGGACCCCCGCCCCGCCTTGCTCTTCGGTGCAACCGGCAGTGGCAAGACAGAGGTCTACCTGCGCCTCGTGGCTCAGGTTCTTGAAGACGATCCGCAGGCGCAAGTGCTGGTGATGGTGCCTGAGATCAACCTCACGCCGCAGTTGCAGTCCCGGTTCGAAAGCAGGTTTGCTCACCTCGGCCGCCATGGCGTGGCCTGTCTTCACAGTGGCCTCACGCCAGCACAGCGCCTGCAGAGCTGGATGGCGGCGCATGCAGGCACTGCACGGCTCATTCTCGGCACGCGAATGGCTGTGCTCGCATCAATGCCGCGCTTGCGCCTGATCGTGGTCGACGAGGAACACGACCCCAGCTACAAGCAGCAGGAAGGCGCCCGGTACTCGGCCCGCGATCTGGCCGTGTTGCGTGCCAGGCTGCAGAGCCAGACGATGGAAAGCCCGGCCGGAAATGCGCCCAAGCCGCTTTGCAAGGTGCTGCTCGGCTCTGCTACGCCTTCGCTGGAAACGTGGCAGGCGACGCTGGCCGGCCGTTACCAAAAGCTGGTCATGGATGAGCGCATTGGCAGCCGCACCCGCCCCGACATTGAAAATGGCGAGCCGCAGCGTGGCCAGCTCCCGGCAGTTCGGCTGGTCGACATGAACCATCAGCCGCGCCACTGCGTGCTGGCGCCACCTTTGCTCGAAGCGATCGCGAGCCGCATCGCGCGGGGTGAGCAATCCCTGGTTTTTCTGAACCGCCGGGGCTACGCGCCGGTGCTGGCTTGCCACGACTGCGGCTGGAAAAGCGAATGCCCGCATTGCAGCGCATTCAGGGTGTTTCACAAGATCGACCGGACCTTGCGCTGCCACCACTGCGGCTTTACCGAACGCGTGCCGCGCGCGTGCCCGGCCTGCGGGAATGTCGACATCGCACCGATGGGGCGCGGTACGGAGCGCCTTGAAGAGCATCTTGCCGAGCTGCTGGCAGCCGTGACGCGGCCAGATGGCCAGCCGGTCCGCATCTCCCGCATCGACGCCGACACCACACGGCTGAAGGGCGCGCTCGAATCGCAGCTTGCCAGCGTGCATGCGCAGGAGGTCGATGTCCTCGTGGGCACGCAGATGATCGCTAAAGGACACGATTTCCGGCACATCACCCTGGTGGCGGCTGTCAATCCGGATGCGGCGCTTTTTTCCAGCGACTTCCGGGCGCCCGAGCGCCTCTTCAGCCTGCTCATGCAGGCCGCCGGAAGGGCGGGTCGAAATGCGGCTCAAGGAGCGGCCAGCGAAATGTGGGTGCAGACCTATCATCCCCAGCACCCGCTTTTCGCGGCGCTTCGCCAGCACGATTACCCGGCCTTTGCACAACGGGAGCTGGAAGACAGGCAGGCCGCAGGACTCTCCCCTTTCGGTTACTCGGCGCTGGTGCGGGCAGAGGCCCGCTCGCAGGACCTGGCGCAGGCCTTCCTGAATGCGGCGTCACGCGCAGGGGTCGAGCAGCACTTGCCGGGCCATGCGCATGTCACGCTCTATCCGGCCGTGCCCATGACCATCCAGCGCATTGCCAACGTGGAGCGAGCTCAAATGCTGGTGGAAAGCGCCTCGCGCAAGGCCTTGCAGGCTTTTCTGTCGGCATGGCAGGCCGTACTGACAGATACCCGTCAGGACGCGGCCTTCAAGCCCTTGATTCGATGGGCCATCGACGTGGACCCTCTGGCTATTTGAAATCCGGGCCCGTGTCTGTGCCCGAGACGCCAGCCTAGCTTTGCGCCTAGAAAATCTTCGAGTCCTTGACCAGAGCGACCGCTCCGGAGAAGGTGAAAAATGCCAGCGTCGTGGACAGCAAAATGATGCGTGCCACCCGGCCGTTGTCCGCGCCAAAGCGCTCGGCCAGCAATGACACGTTGCTGGCACTCGGCAAGGCGGCCACCAGCACCACCACGGTCAAGGTAAAGCGGTCCAGCGGCACGCCAAGCGCAATGGCGCCGAGCCCGATGGCCGTGAGCAGCAACGGATGCATCAGGAGCTTGATCGCCACCACAGGCACGTAGTCGCGCGCCAGCGTGGGCTTGCCCATGCCTAGCTGCGCCCGTGCCAGCACGGCGCCTATCGTGAACAAGGCAACCGGCGACGCGGCATCCGCCAGCAGCGTCAGGGTAGCCATGACTGGACCCGGCAGCTTCCAGCCCATCCCCGAACTCAGGCCACCCAGGATGATGGCCCAGGGCAAGGGATTGAGGACCACCCCCTTGAGCGCAAGCCTGAAAGCCCGTGCCGAGCCATGCTCCTCGGCGCCGTCCAGCCGCGACAGCGCGATGCAGAGTGACGAGGTGATGAGCATGTCGACCAGAATCGCGACGATGGCCGGACCCGCCGCGCCCGCGCCCAGAAGCGCCACCAGTAGCGGCACGCCCATGAAGCCGGTGTTGGGAAATGCCGCCACGAGGGCGCCGAAAGAGGCGTCGTTCCATCCGATCCGCTCGTTGCGCGTCACCCAGATCGTGAACAGCACCATGATGACGGCGCAGACGGCGTAGACCCCGATCAGGGCAACGTCGAGCAGCTGTCCGATCGGTGTGCTGGCGCCAAACCGGTACAGCAGCGGTGGCAAGGCAAAGTACAGAACGAAGGAATTCAGGCCGGGAATCGCCACCTGCGGCAGCATGCCGCGGTAAATCGCCAGAAACCCGCAAAGGACCAGCGCAAAGAACGGAAAGGTGACCACCAGGATGTCAAACACAAGCGTATTGTCACAGCTAAGCCGGGGGCCAAGGCTGGCAGATACCTTTCGCTGGCTATGATGAGGAGGCCTTCGGGTGCGCTGCCACGGCCTTTCATCCAACGACCAATCCCGATCGCACCGCCTTTCCTGCCTGCCCTGAATCCCCGCCTGATGTCATCGAATTCCTCCTCCGGCGCAGCTTTGGCGTCCGGACTCAACCTCGCCCAGCAAGAAGCCGTCAATTACATGCATGGGCCCTGCCTTGTCCTGGCCGGCGCAGGCTCGGGCAAGACCCGTGTCATCACGCACAAGATCGCCCGCCTGATCCAGTCGGGCATGAAGCCGGACCAGATTGCCGCCATCACTTTTACCAACAAGGCTGCGGCGGAAATGCGCGAGCGTGCGAAAAGCCTGATCGGCAAGGAAGCGCGCGGTGTGCTGGTCTGCACGTTCCACGCCCTCGGCGTGCGCATGCTGCGACAGGACGGCGCGGTGCTGGGTCTGAAGCAGCAGTTCAGCATCCTGGACAGCGACGACGTCACCCGCATCATCAAGGATGCCGGGGGCACCACCGATGCCGCCACCGCCCGCCAGTGGCAATGGACCATCAGTTCATGGAAAAACATGGGCCTGAACGCTATGCAGGCCGAGGCGCAGGCGGCCAGCGATGAAGAGGTCGTCCTGGCACGCGTGATGGCACGCTACGAGGAACGCCTGACGGCCTACCAGAGTGTCGACTTCGACGACCTGATCGGCCTGCCGCTCAAGCTTTTGCGCGAGCACGACGAGGTGCGCAACAAGTGGCAGCAGGCGCTGGGACACGTGCTCGTCGACGAGTACCAGGACACCAATGCCACGCAGTACGAAGTGCTCAAGCTGCTGGTGGGCGAACGCGGGCGCTTTACGGCGGTAGGTGACGACGATCAGTCGATCTACGGATGGCGCGGCGCAACCTTGGACAACCTGAAGAAGCTGCCCATCGATTACCCGCAGCTCAAGGTCGTCAAGCTCGAACAGAATTACCGTTCCACAAGTGCAATTTTGCGCGCGGCCAACAACGTCATTGGTCCCAATCCCAAGCTGTTTCCCAAGACGCTGTTCAGCGAACTGGGCGAGGGCGAGCCGGTGCGCGTGGTCGACTGCGACAGCGAAGACCACGAGGCCGAGCGCATCGTCGCGCGGATCCAGAGCCTGCGCGCCGGGGGCGAGTTGCAGGCCGTCGGCAGCCAGTACAAGGAATACAAGGACTTCAGCATCCTGTACCGGGCCAACCACCAGGCCAAGGTGTTCGAAAAAGCGTTTCGGCGGGCCCAGATTCCGTACAAGGTTTCGGGAGGACAAAGCTTTTTCGACAGGGCGGAAATCAAGGACTTGTGCAGCTGGCTGCGGCTGCTGTCGAACAACGATGATGACCCGGCATTCATGCGTGCCATCACCACACCCAAGCGCGGCATCGGCCACACGACCCTGCAGGCGCTGGGCACGTTTGCCAGCCAGTACAAGTTGAGCCTTTTCGAAGCGCTGTTCAGCAACTCGCTGGGCTCGGTGCTGCCGGCCAAGGCGGTCGGATCGCTGCACGAGTTCGGCCGGGCCCTTAACGACCTGGAGTACCGCGCCAAAAACACCGTCGGTGCCGAGGCGGCGCGAGTTTTCCTGACCGACTGGCTCAAGGAAATCGATTACGAAAAGCACCTGTATGACGGTGAGGACAGCGAGAAAGTGGCCGCCGCGAGATGGACAAACGTCATGGACTTTTGTGACTGGATGGCGCAGCGCTGCGGCGGCCAGATCGACGACGCCGCCGGCGCAACCCAGCAGGCCGAGCGCAAGACCATGCTGGAGGTAATCCAGACGATTGCCCTGCTCTCTACCATCAGCGAGCGCGAGGGCGACCAGAACGTGGTGACGCTGTCGACCTTGCACGCCGCCAAAGGGCTGGAGTGGCCGCACGTCATGCTGGCCGGCTGCGTAGAAGGGCTGCTGCCCTTCAAGCTGGAAGAAGAGGACGACATCGGCAGCAATACCGAAAGCATCGCCCAGCGCCTGCAGGAAGAACGCCGGCTGATGTATGTCGGCATCACGCGGGCGCAGCGGACGCTGGCCGTGACGTGGCTCAAGCGCCGCAAAAAGGGCCGCGACATGATCGCCGGCACGCCCAGCCGCTTCATTGCCGAGATGGGCCTCGACAAAACAACCGTCAAGGAAGACCCGCGTGAAAAGCTCAAGGCCCTGCGCGCGGAATTCGCCAAGAAGTCGGCGGATTCGGTCGCAGCTGCCGCAGCAGCGAACGCGCCGCGTTGACCGGAGTTGATGATGATCACTTCGCTGAGAATTCTTGCCCTGACGCTGGCGCCTGTGCTGGGCTTGCATCCCGCAGGAGCCCAGACTCGAGCCCCCGCCGACTGCGTGTCCGCACAGGCCGCCAAGGCACCGCATCTCTACGGGCTTTGGACGGCCAGTTTCACCCACCCGCCCCGCGGATTGCCGGCTCAGGCTACGATGCTCCTTGAGCGGCACGCGGAGTTCAGTGAAAGCCTGGCGGGCGTGGTGAGCCGCGACCTATCCGGCGCGCCTGACGGAGCCGTTGCCGGCCACGCCGGAAAGGCCTTTCTCGCCGGTGACATCGAAGACGGCATCCTCACGCTCGACGAGTCGTCGAACGCCATCAACATTACCGCGACCTGGAACGGTGAAATCGTGAAAGACTCATGCGCAAACAAGATTACCGGAGTCTGGAAAGACACCAGCAGCGCCGCACCGTCGGACGCACCCGAAATAGCATTCACGCTCACGAAGCGGGCGGGCTGGTGAGCACGCTCCTGCGGTTTACGCGCCGCTGCGTGCGTCCTGGCCAGCTCGCCGCCGGCGTGTACGGCCTTTTCATGTCCGTGGGAATGACCGTGGGAATGACTGTGGTTATGGCGGGTGTCATGGCCGGAAGCGCGCAGGCCCAGAGCGCTCCCGCACCCGCGCAAATCCTCTCATCGGCAGCGACCACGGCGCCGGCCCCTGCCGCCGCAGCCAAGCCGCTGGAAAAAGCTGACTGGCAAGCCTGCTACGCCATCAAGGACAAGCCCGAGCAGCAGCTGGCCTGCTACCAGCGCTGGGCCGAGTCGCAGCTTCGCCCTGGCCAGCCGGTGCCTGAACTTGTGCTGGCCGCAGGCGCGGGCTCAGGGCCCGTCGGCATGGCAAACGTACCGGTCCTGTTGCTGCCCTCGGTCAACAACGAGACGCCGGACGGCAAGCCCGCCGGTTGCCGTGACAGCAAGTACTCGGAACTCTCGCGTTTCTGGGAGCTTCAGCGCGGCAGCGATTGCGACACCTTCGGCCTGCGCGGCTACCGGCCGATCAGCGTGAGCCTGGTCAGCTCGAGCAGCGTCAACCAGCAGCCCACCTCCGCCGGTTCGAACAACTCGGCATTGAGCTCAGTCCCCTACCGCAATACAGAAACCAAGATCCAGCTGTCCGTGCGCACCAAGGTCGCCAAGGGCATGCTCACCGATGGCGGTGGCGATGAGGCCGGGCTGGACTCGCTCTGGTTGGCCTACACGCAACAGAGCTACTGGCAGCTTTTCACGCGCAGCATCTCCCGGCCATTTCGCAATACCGACCACGAGCCCGAAGCGATTTATATCTACCCGCATCGCATCGCCCTGCCGGGCGGCTGGGACTACAGGCTCTCGGGCGCGGGCATCGTGCACCAGTCGAACGGCCAGACCGAGCCGCTGTCGCGCAGCTGGAACCGGGTGTACGTAATGGGCGCCGCCGAGAAATCGCTGGGCCCTGATTCGTCGCTTTCCGTTCAGGCTCGTGTCTGGAACCGCATGCGCGAATCGTCCGGCAACGACGACAACCCCGACATCGAGGACTACATCGGCCGAGGTGAAATCCAGGCCCGCTGGCAAATCAACCGTCGCCAGACCCTAGGCATGACCTTTCGACATTCGCTGCGCAGCCAGGCGCACGGCTCGACGCGCCTCGACTGGATGATGGCGCCCCCCGGCAGCAATACCTACGCTGGCCTGCGCTATCACGTACAGCTCTTCACCGGGTATGGCGATAGCCTGGTCGACTTCAACCGGCGCCGCACCGCCCTGAGCGTGGGCTTGAGCCTGGTCGACTGGTAGGGCGCCCGCTTCAACAGGCTGATCCACATGAACGGGCGAATTTTCGAGCTGTCTGGCGTCCAGCAATCCTGATGGAACTCAGCCTTCCCACACTCGGTTTCATGGTGATCGGCGTTCTGCTGATCGTCATGACCCTCACCGGCTCGTTCATTTCGCGGCTGCCGCTCAGCGCGGCCATGCTTTACCTCGGGGTCGGCATGATGATCGGCCCGCTGGGCATGGGCCTGCTCGATCTCGATGCGCTACGCGACGCGGCCTTGCTGGAGCGGGCCAGCGAGATCGCCGTCATCATCTCTCTCTTCGTGGCCGGCATGAAGCTGGACATACCCTGGCGTGACAGGCGCTGGCGAATCCCGGTCCAGCTGGCCACGGTCTCGATGGTGATCACGGTGGGCGCGATCACGGCGCTGGGCTACTACGTGATGCATTTACCCCTGGGTGCAGCGGTCTTGCTGGGCGCCGTGTTGGCGCCGACCGACCCGGTGCTGGCGTCGGATGTGCAGATCTCCAACCCGGGCGATCGTGACCGGCTTCGCTTTGGCCTGACGGGTGAAGGCGGTCTGAACGACGGCACGGCCTTTCCCTTTGTCATGCTGGGGCTGGGCCTGCTTTCGCTGCATGACCTTGGCGAGGGCGCATGGCGCTGGTGGGCTATCGACGTTGTCTGGGCCGTACTGGGCGGTCTCGGCATCGGCTACCTGCTGGGCACCCTTGTTGGCAAGCTGGTGCTGTTTCTGCGGACGCAACACCGCGAAGCCCTGGGGTCGGACGAGTTCATCGCGCTGGGCCTTATCGCACTGAGCTATGGCGTCGCACTCGCCTGCCTGAGCTATGGATTTCTTGCCGTTTTTGCAGCGGGACTGGCGCTGGGAAGGCTGGAAAAGTCGACTCCGAATACGCCGCAGCAAGAAAGCCCACCGGGCAATGCGCAGGCGGAGCATGGCAAATCGAACGCCGAGGGAGCGCCAGCCGAAGAAGTCCCCGCCAACATGATGCGGGCGGTACGCCAGTTCAATGCTCAGCTCGAGCGCTTTGCCGAAGTGGGCGTCGTGCTCGCCGTCGGTGCTTTGCTCGCGGTCGTCGAGTTCAGGGACGAAGTGCTCTGGTTCATCCCTTTGCTCTTCCTCGTGATCCGGCCCGTGGCCGTGACGCTGGGGCTGTGGGGAACGGCGGTCGACAAGCCGCAAAAGCGCCTGATGGCCTGGTTCGGCATTCGGGGAATCGGATCGATCTACTACCTGACGTACGCCATCAACCACGGTCTGGACCCCGCCACGGCCGAGCGCCTCGTCGGCATCACGCTGGCCGTGGTGGTGGCCTCCGTGGTGGCCCACGGCATTTCGGTGACGCCGCTGATGAATCGTTATGAGGAACGCAAGGAGCGACTCACACGGCGCTCCAAAAAATAATTCCTTCGATGTATTTTCAGTTCTGGCCGCAAGACTCATGCGCCGGCAAACAGCACATGGAGGCGAAGGGCGAGTTGCCTGGCGGGCCGAGCCCTGCCGCCGCTACCAGCGTGTCTCGCCGGAGGCGCGCTGGACCTCTTCCCGGGCGTACCGGGTGAACTCTTCGAGCTCGTTGGATTTATCGAAAACGGCGTCCGCGCCGATGGCCAGGCAGCGTTCCCGAATGGTCGGTGTCGCGTAGTTAGTGAGCACCACCATCTTCTGGCTGAGGCTCCTGTTGCGGCATCGGCCTATGACGCCCAGTCCATTTCCCTGCAAGAGAAAAAGATCGACGACGGCCAGATCCCATGACGCCGAGTGTGCGGTCAGCCAGTCAGAGGCTTCGGCTTCGGTCGTCGCGCCACCGACGACCCGGGCACCTGCCAGTTCTTCCAGCGACTCGGCGAGATTTTCGCGGATGACCGGATTGTCTTCAACGAGGTAAATTCTGAGGCGCATGAAGCTGTGTGAGAGGAAGAGCGAAGGACGTGTGCTGCATTGTAGTAATGAAGAGCCACGAATACTAAATATTGCACATCACCATTGCGCGCGATCGTTCCGTTTTCAAGGTCGGCCAAACAAGCTCTTCAGTCGGGAAAGCGCAGAGGCAGGACCTGCCGGCTTTGCAAGAGGTAGCGCAGGCGCCTGGCTCGGTGGCAAGTTATCGAGAATCGCCTGTGGCCGGGTCACCACGAGATGCGTTGCCTCCTCGTTGCCGACCAGTGCCGCTGCAGCGAGACGGGCCTCCGAGAGACAAGGTTTGCGGCGGCCGGTGGAGTGCGTGTCGGACGCGAGAATGTGCGCGTGGCCTTCGCCAATGAAGCGTTCGGCCCAGTAGCGTGCCCGCGGGCCGAAGCTCCCCGTGAGCGCCCCTGCCGTGATTTGCATCCAGCTGCCCTGCTCTATCAACCGGACAAATACAGGGTAGTGGGTCTCGATCCAGGTCAGTCGCTCCGGATGCGTGATCACCGGCGTATAGCCTGCGGCAACCAAGCTGAATACAGAGTCCTCGAATCTTGGGGGCGCCACGTGGTGGGAAGGCTCCAGCAACACGTACCGCGAGCCATGCAGGGTGGGGATCGTTCCGGCGCGCAGGCCCTGCAGCAGACCGGGAACTAGGTGCACGTCTGCGCCGATGACGAGCCGCAAGCAAATCGATTGCCGATCCAGTTCTGCCTGAAGTGCATCGCGCGCGGCGTTGATGCCCGCACTGTCGTTCAGGTAAAGCCCGGGGTAGATATGCGGCGTACACGCCATGGTTTGAATGCCATCGGCTACGGCCATGCGCGCCATTTCCAGCGCTACTTCCAGCGTAGGCGCGCCGTCGTCGATGCCAGGCAGCACATGGCTGTGCAGGTCAATCACGGCAAGCTTTCGAGACGGAAATTGTCAAAGCTCGCCTGGCCGCGCATGCCCGCCACGGATTCGTAGGCTGCAAAGGTCTGCAACTGCAGTGAGACAGCCGGACCGCATCCGGCCGGCAGCGTGATCTCGGCGGTAATAGTTTTCCACTGTCGGCCCGTATCCTGGATCGCTTGCGTCCTGGCCACTTCTCCGCCCGGGCCGGTGCACTGGAAAACCCAGACCAGGCCTTCAGCCGAACGCAGACCCGAGGACATGAACTCGCCGGTGAAGCGGTATCGTTTCTCCAGCAACACCACATGTTGCAGCACGATAGGGACGGCGATCGGGCGTCCGGTGAACTCCAGCTGGAGCACACCACCGTGCCCGGGCATTTCAAGCTGCCGTAACTGGTACCCGCCCTGACCGGGTGGGGCCGGACTCGCTTCCCAGTCGAACCCCCCTTCGCGAAAACCGCTTTCGAAGCTACCGTTGAACACCAGGGCCTGCGCCTGCCCCAGCGAAGCCAGCCACAGCGAATGCGCTTCCATCCACAGGCCCCCGGCCTTGAGGTCCTTGATCAGGCGCTGCGCCAGCGCAGGGGGAACTCCCTTGTACGGCAAGGCCTTGACCACCAGCGGCATGATCCGTACCGAGGGTTGCCCGGCGCGCTCCATCGCTTCGATGGTGGGCCCCAGCCAACGCTGCGAGGGACTGATGCCGGCCTTCATCGCCTCCATGGCAGGCTCGACTCCAACCAGGGTTGCCATGGCCAGCGCCGCCCCGCCATCAGCGTTGTCCTCGATAAGCCGCATCAGCCAGTGCACGGCCTGCGGCCAGTTCGCCTGTTGCAGCGCTCGGCTGGCCTGAAGGCGCTGGTTACGCTGGTCTTGCGGTGCAAGGCGGGTGGCATTGTCCAGCGCACTGTCCTGGTCGGCCGCGCCGGCTTGCAGCGCGGCCTGGGCCAACGCAATCCAGGCTTCGGAATCGCCGGGGTTTCGCGCCGTGCGCGCTCGCAGCCGAGCGGCCAGTGCCGTCGCATCGGCGCGGGAGGCCGACGCCTCGATCGCCGCCGGGCAGCGGGCCAGTTCGGGCCACTGCCGCAGCGTGCAGCTTCTCTCTATATTGACGACCCATATCAGCCAGCCCAGGCCGAGCAGACCAGCGATGAGCAACACGGCGGCGGCTGGCTTGCGCAGTTCGAGGTGGCCCATTGGCCGCTTGGCCGACCGCGCGCTCATGGCCTTCCGCCTTGGCCCAGCGACGTCATCACGGCTTGGCCGTTGCGCTGCACGAACCCGGCTCTCAGGCGCAGTTCGCGCGTTCGCGCCGGCTGGCCCGGCGTCTGAACAATCAGCTGGACGACGCCGTCCACAGTGAGCTGATCCGCCTGCGGCGTACCCTGCAGCTGAACCTGCCCCAGCGTGACGCCGCGCGAGCCATCGACAAGCTTGTCATAAGCCCCCGCAAGTTCTACGGCACCCGGGCTGTGGCGCAGGCTGCGGTCCAGCCCGCTCAGTATTTCCTCGCCTCGGCCGCTTTGCATGCCATTGATGACGTGGGTCAGCAGGAGTTGCGCGTCCATCACGGACGGCAACGCCGCACGCGCACCCGCTGGCGCCGGGTTGACCGCTGGCAAGTTATCGGCGGAAGAAACGAGAGACTCGGTAACACGAGACTTTGCAATCTGGGGCGCCGCCGCGATCGTTGGCGTCGACTTGGAGGTAGGGGGAGCCGCTGCTGAAAGCGCAGGCCGCGGCAATGGCAAGGGCAATGGCAATGGCTGCAAAGAATGCGGCGCAGCGGGGCGCTCGGCCACCGCTGAGGCTATCACCGGCTCGCTCGCATCGGCTTCCTGGGGCAAAGGCCGAACGTTGGAAGCTTTGGCTTGCAGGGCTTGTTGAACCAGCAAGCTGGAAGCCCCGGCCGTGGCTTCAACGCTGTCAGCCGAGGCAGAGGCAGAGGGTAAGCCGGGGCCGGCTGCAAGCGCATTGGCTGCAGGCGCTTCATGGCGAAATTCGGCGAGTGCCTCGGGCGATTCTGCGCGCCAGAGCGACCAAAGCAGCAACAGGGAGCAACTGCCCGCCGCAAGTGCCCAGATGCGATTCCTGGCCCGACTGCCACCCTTGGGGAGAGGCCGGGCCATGGCTGCGCCGAGTGTGGGGCGCTGCAGCCTGCGTACTTCCTTGGGCGCTCTCGCCTTTTCGTAAGCTGCAAGCTCCACCGCCGACGCGAGCACGTCGTGCGCCCGGTTGATACGCGTTGCTGCGTCCGCAGGCCACTGGCTGGAGGGGCCGGCGAAGTCCGGGTGAACCAGCCGCATCAGCAGGCGGTAGTGGTCTCGTAGCGCGTCTTCTGTGAAGCCAGGCGCAAGTCCGAGCAGGGTGTAGTGGTCGGCCTGGGGGCGAAACAGCGCGCTGCGGACGAAATAACAGGCCGCCCGCTGCACGCGCTGCACATCGGCATGGCTGATCGTCAGGCCAGCAACCGGACGTGCGGCGGCCAATGCCAGTACGTCCCGGCTGCGCAGGAAAAGAATCGCAGGCTCGCGGCGCCCGACGGCGTAGCGGCCGGGCTGAGACTCGAACTCGAACAGCACTTTGAGCAGCCGTTGAGGGGCTGCGGGTGAGACGGTGTCCGGGTCCAAGCCCCGTCGCTGGTCGCTCGCCACGTGCGGCCGTTCAGGCAGCCGCGCGGGCGGGACGTTCAACTGCAGTCGGTCGGCCAAGCTGGTCCCTGATGCCAGTCGGCTTTGCCCCGCCGGCCTCCGGCCCCGGGCCGTAGCCATAACCGTAGCCATAACCGTAGCCGTATTGCGACTGCTCCGGCGCGGCCGTCAAGGCAACGCCCAGGGGCATCAACCCGCTCATGCGCATGCGGCGTAGCGCGTCACGGATGCCGGACAGGCGTGTGCTGCCCGCCTTGACGGTAAAGAGGATGTGCTGGATCTGGTTGCCCAGCACGATGGCGTCTGCAATGCCCAGAACGGGAGGCCCGTCGATGATGATCTTCTCAAAGCCCATGGCCTCGGCGCTGTCGAGCAACTCCAGCAGGTGTGGCCCCATCAGAAGGTCGACCGGGCTGGGGGGATGCGGGCCTGCCGTCATCAGCGAGAGGTTGGGGATCTCAGTGTCGCGGATCAGGGATTCGCGGTGTTCATCGCCGGACAGGTAGCTCGAGAGCCCCGCCTCATTGGCGCAGTTGAGCGCCTTGTGGATCGACGGATTGCGCATGTCACCATCGATCAGCAGCACGCGCTGGCCCATTTGTGCAAAGTTGATGGCCAGCGACAGTGCGGTGGTTGACTTGGCTTCGGACTGCACGCTGCTCGTCACCAGCAAGCGGCGCGGTGCGCCCTCGGCCGTGGAAAACTGCAGCGCAGTGCGCATGGACCGGTAAGCCTCGGCAAAGGCGCAACGCGGATCGTCGACAGCCAGCAAGGCCAGCGAATGCCCCATGGCGAGTTTTTTGCGAACCTGCGGAATGATGCCCAGCAAGGGCAAGCCCAGTTTCAGCTCGATCTCGTCTGCGTGCTTGACCGAATCATCGAGGTGCTCGCGAATGAAGATGAACGCCAGGCCCAGCAGCAGGCCGGCAAGCATGCCCATGCCGGCGAACTTGCGGAGGTCTGGGGACACCGGGAACAACGGCGTGCGCGCTTCGTCGACCACGGTAATGTTGTTCGTCGCCACGCCACTCGTGACGCCGACTTCCTTGAGCCGTTGCAACAAGCCATCGTAAAGCTGGCGGTTGGTATCGAGCTCGCGCTTGAGCAGGTTCAGGTCAACGCTCTTGTCCTGCGTGGTGAGAACTTCCTTGCGCGTGTCGAGCAGCCGCGCCCGCACCTGCTCCTC
Organism: Pseudomonadota bacterium; assembly: GCA_040385065.1. Classification (GTDB taxonomy): domain Bacteria; phylum Pseudomonadota; class Gammaproteobacteria; order Burkholderiales; family Burkholderiaceae_C; genus Polaromonas. Next base: position 90,259 of record JAZKIC010000021.1, on the reverse strand, counting down.
CTGGCGCTTGGCCGCGTCGAGCTGGCCTTTGACGGAGATCAGCACCGCGGCCACTTCGGCTTTGACACGGGCATCGACCTCGGCAATCTGCGCACGCAGCTGAAGCATTTTGGGAAACTCGGGCTTGTAGATCGCCAGACTATTGAGGTAGTCGGCTTCGAGCTTTGCGCGCTGTTCCTTGTAGGTCTGTACGGTGCGGCTCTCGAGCACCTGGGGTGCGCTTTCCGGATTGGCCGCCACCGCGTTGTAATTGGCTTCGGCTTTCAGCCTTTCCTGCTCGACACGTGACAGCGCAGCGGAATACTCGGTGTAGGTCTGGTTGATAACGTTGGTTTTTTCGTCCAGCGACAGGATGGAATTGGATTTGGTATAGCTGTTGAGCACGCGCTCGGACTCTTCCAGCTTCGATTTTGTGGCCTTGAGTTGGTCTTCGAGGAAGCTCTTGGCATAGACGGACGACTGCATCCGCCGTTCCATGCTGACCGAGATGAAACTTTGCGCCAGACCGTTGGCAAAGCGCGCCGCCTGGGCCGGGCTGGCGCTGTAAGCGCTGACCCTCACCAGCCGCGAATTCTTGACGGGCTCGACACTGATCGACGACATGAACTGCCCGACCACGGCTTCCCTCCCGAGGATTTCGTTGTCCTGCACCGAAGGCTTGCCCAGCCGTGCGTAACCGGCCTGGATGCTACCGATCCAGCCCGGCGCAGCCGACTCGATCGGATCGCCCGCGGGCGCGGCAACTGGCGCTCCCGGCGCAACGCCGAGTGTGCGGCCGCGGGCACGCATCGGGTCGAGCTGCAAGTCGTCGATGACGCGTTCGGCCAGGGAGCGGCTGCGCAGCAGTTCGTGCTGCGTCTGCATCATCAGGTAGTCCTCTTCCTGATAATTGTCGACGTCGCGGTTGAACTGCACGATGCGCGCGGCGGGGCGGTCGATCTGCAGCAGGGCCGTTGACTGGTAGGTGGGCCGGGTGGTCAAGGCGCGCAGCAAAGCCACCGACGTGCACAGCACGATGGCTGCCAGAAGCATCCACTTGTGCTTGAGAAGCAGCCGGACGATGTCCTTGGCCGTGATTCCTTCTTCGGCATCCTCGCCGGGCTGGCGCGCCAAGCTGGCCTGAAGCATGTAGGACTGCTGGCGCAACTGCAGCGCGCTGGCCACAGGCGGCTGCGTGCCAATGGTGGGCAGTTGACTGGGCGGTGGTGTCATGTCGAGCGGTTCAAGGTCATGCAGCGCAGCGACATCTCACTTGCCAACGGAAGAAAAAGGATTGATGGAATCGATCACGTCGCGAAACAGCGAGTCGCGCAAGGCCGCGCGCATCGGATCACGCCGGACCACGATCACGTCGTCGGCCAGAATGGCTGGGTCCGGCACTTCGCCAGCCCGGATTTTGTCCAGGTTGTGCTTCTGGGAAGTCATGACGCCCTTGGCGTCGGGCCGGAAAACCATGATCTGGGACAGGTCCGAATACGCCGCACCGCCGCCGGCCAGCGCCAGGGCCTTGAGCAGCGTGACCTGGCCCGTCACGGGGTAAATGCCGGGCCGGCCTACGGCGCCTTCGATAGTGATGCGCTGCGAGGTGAACTCGCGGATGAAAACCGACACCTGCGGGTCCTGCAGATACTTTTCAGAATACTTGCCCGCAATGAGCATTTCGGCCTGCTGGGCCGTGTAGCCGCCAAGCCGGACGGTGCCCGCCAGTGCCAGCGAAACCTGGCCGGAAGAATTGACCCGTACCGTGCGCTTGAGATCGGGAATGCCGTAAACCTCGATGTCGATGAGGTCGTTCGGGCCGATGACATAGTCGGCCGTCATGCTGTTGAGCGTGGTGAAGGGTTCGGCCCGGCGTGCCCCGGCCGAGCTGCTCGACACAGGCGTGCCCGGGGCAGCTTCAGGAGTCGCCGCTTCGGCCTGGGCGGACCGGGACGCGGCTTGCGATTGAGATTGAGATTGCGACTGCGCGTGCAGGGCCGTTGCCGGCAGCATGGCCGACAGCAAAACAAGCACTCTCAATAACCATTGCATTTGCACAAAGCCCCGCCATGACGTAACAGCAGCGTTACTCTGCCATTTTACGGTCGAAGCCCAGGCGTGAGCTCAAGTAATAAAGTGGATAAATAGGCCTTGATCACCAATTGCTCGTCAAACCGCGCTTCTACCAGGGCTCGGCTGGCCTCTCCCATCCGGGCGCGGGGGTCGGGGCCTAGCTGCAGGAAGCGCTCCATGGCGTGGGCCAGCGAGCCTGCATCGCGCGGTTGGCAGAGCAGGCCGCTGACGCCATCGTCCACCACCTCCCTGCATCCAGGCACGTCTGTGGCAATAATCGGACGCCCCATGGCCGCGGCCTCCAGCAGCGCGCGCGAAGTTCCCTCCCTGTAAGAAGGCAGCACGACGCAGTCCGCCGCGCACAGGAAGGGCCGGACATCGTCCGTTGTTCCCAGGTATTCGATGTCGCCCTTGCCAACCCACTCCTGGAGTTGCGCCCTTCGAACGCCCCGGGGATTGCCTTCATCCACGAAGCCCAGCAATTGAAAGCGCGCCTGTGGAAATCGCTGCCTGACCCGGCGCGCCGCCTCGGCAAACTCGAGCACGCCCTTGTCGAGTAGCAAACGCGCAACAAGCAGGAAAACCAGCCCGGATGTTCCCTCGTCGGCAGACGGGTCTTTGGGCGGCGGTGGCGGCCTGAAGGCCTGCAGGTCGATACCGGAGCCCGGCAACAGCCCGGTTTGGGACGGCTGGACCAGCCCCAGTTGAACGAAAAGCTCACGATCCGTTGGGTTCTGGAAGAAAACGCGGCGCGATTTTCGTAAGCCGAGCCAATAGCAGGCTCGCACGACGCGCGCCAGCCAGCCGCCGCGCAGGAAGGCTGTGCCCAGGCCCGAAACGTTGTTGATAACCGCAATGCCCAGGCTGCTGGCCAGCGCCGAGCCATAGGTGTTGGGCTTGATGGTGTAGCCCAGATACGCCGCTGGGCGCTCGGCCCGGAGCAAGCGCCAGAAGCGCCAGACGAGCAGCAGTTCGGTCAGAATCGCCGTGCCGTGGTTGCTTTGCGGCAATGCAATGAACCGGCAACCCAGCGCTTGCACGCGAGCCACGTAGGCATCCGGCGGAGCCACGGCAACCACCTCATAACCGGCAGCGATCATCCCGCGAATCAGCCCGGCCCGAAAATTCTGCAGATTCCAGGCAGTGTTCAGGACAATCATGACCTTCGGCCCAGCGACGCTCGCTTGGCCCTGGCCCTGCGTGCGCCTTTCCCCTTGGGGTTTCCACTGCCTCGCGGCGGGACCTTCCCCCGATTGCTCAGTCAAATCGTCCCGCGCAGCCAGGACGGCTTCACCTGCCTGCGCATGCGCGTTGGAACTCATGGCGCGTAGCCCTTCGGGTTGGCAGACTGCCATCGCCACGCATCGGCGCACATGTCCGCCAGGCTCAGCCGGGCTTCCCAACCGAGCAGTGCCTGCGCCTGTGACGGGTCGGCGCACAGGACCGCTACGTCGCCCGCGCGTCGGGGCTCGAAGCTATGCGCAATCTGCCTGCCACTGGCGGCTTCGAAGGCCGCCACCACTTCCAACACGCTGTGGCCTCTGCCACTGCCGAGGTTGAGTGTGAAACCTCCCGGCGCGCCCAGCAGGCGCAGCACCGCCGCAACGTGCCCTGCGGCCAGATCCATCACGTGGATATAGTCCCGCACGCCAGTGCCGTCGGGAGTCGGGTAATCATTGCCATGTATGCGCAGACAGGCCAGCCTGCCAACGGCGACCTGGCTGACGTAGGGCAGCAGGTTATGCGGCGTGCCGTTCGGGTCTTCGCCCATCAGACCACTCGGATGGGCACCCGCTGGATTGAAGTAGCGCAGCACCGCCATTTGCCACGCCGGATCGGCCCGCACCACGGCGGCCATCATGTCCTCGCACATCAGCTTGGAGTGGCCATAAGGATTGCCGTGGCTGCGGGGATGCGTTTCAGGAATGGGCAACTGCTGCGGCTCCCCATAGACCGTTGCGCTCGATGAAAACACCAGGCGACGACAGCCCGATTCGCGCATGGCATGCAGCAGCGACAGCATGCCGGAGACATTGTTTTCGTAGTACTCCAGCGGCTTGAGAACACTCTCGCCCACTGCCTTGAGCGCCGCAAAATGCACCACCGCCTCAATGCCGTGGTCGACGAGCGTCTGCTTCACCAGCGCAGTGTCGCGCACGTCACCCCTGACCATGACCGGCGCCCTCCCACTCAAGGCCGCAATGCGCGTCAATACCTCTGGCCGGCTGTTGCAGAAATTGTCCAGCAACACGACATCCAGCCCCGCGGCCTGAAGACCCAGGCAGACGTGGCTGCCGATGTAGCCGGCTCCGCCGGTGAGAAGAATTGTTGTCAATGTGTCTCAGCCGTTTCCAGCCCCTCTTTGCTCCACCACGCCGGAGTTTTTACTTCGTGAAATCCCCTTGCATCGATTCGGATGACGGGAGAATCCCAAACGGTTTCGGCATTGGAGAGATCGGTGTGCTGCCACATCGGCTCACCCAACTCGATGGGGATGTACTTGGCGTTAGGTTTCATGCTCATGAAATGAACATACGGCAGCTCCGTGACGGCATCGGCTTTGACGCCGAAAACCTTCCCCCCAACTACGATCCAGTGATCCGGATACTCCAGTGTCCCGTCAACCCACGGGATTCCCGTGTGAGATGTCGTATAGAGCTCTTTGGCGCTCACCTTCCAATTAATGCCACAAAAATTCAACAGCGTTTCAATTGCCTTCGCCTTAAGGGATTTGGCTAGGAAAACGTTGCTCCAAGCCCCTTCGTTGAGGCCATAGAAAACGTTTGTCTGGAGTGCGCCTTTCCATCCCCGCACAAGCCTGAAAGCTTCGTTGAAGAATTTGCGGTTCCTGACGTAAAAAAAATGACCGGAGATAAGGTCTGCATGCGTCGAGAAAATGTCCGCGTCCCGATCCAGGAATGCTTCTAGATCTCCGAGCACCAGGTCTGAGTCAGACACGCCCCAGTGCGTGAACGGCTTGAAATACTCAGACAGCGCAAAGCCGAAGAGCGGCATGAAATCACACAGCTTGTAGGCTTTCAGATCTTGACGCGCAGTCAGCCCCACAGAGCCGAGAATCTTGGCCGCAAATTCTTGCAGGCTCAATCGCTCATACTGAATGTTCGGCGCGTTCATTGCTGCCAGATAGTCGCAATCCGTGAAGATGATGAAATGCACCCGTCGGTTTGCCACACACGACCTCAGGAACAGGTTGATCCATGCAGGCCACCGGCCGAACCAGACGACCACGATGCAAAGCTTGAAAGCCGTCACGAACCTGCTCCTCGAATTGAATGCGCCGCCAGCCACGACTGGAACATCAGCACCGTCCAGAGCACCGAGAAATGCACCACCTGTAGACGTTGGTCGACCAGCGCCCTCGTGAGCCGCGCGCCGTGGTGAGAGCATTCATACGGAAGGAGTGAAACATCCACGATTTTCCTTGCTCGTTCGTCGACAGCGAATCGGTTCGTTCCACAGTGATCAATGACTTGCAGCATGGCCCGTGGCCCTGACCATCGTACAGTCCATCTCGATAACGGCGAGATCGGTTTGCCGAGCAAGGGCAAACAAACCCGTAACCGAAAATCCTGCGTTCCGGTACACCTTGAGAGCCTCTTCATACGTTGGCATGCCATGATAAATGGGCAGTACGGACAGCTCGGATAGCAACGCACGGCAATCCTCAAGCCGCTCGCCCGCGCCGCGAAATACTTGTACATCCAACCCTTGCGTATCCATCTTCAAAAAGTAGGGGACATTCCGCAGATCGGTACGAGACTCGATGAACCTATTCAATGTGGTCAGGCGGATGCTCTCGCGCCCTGCCTTTTCCAATCCGGTAAACCGTGCTGACCCGAAGGCTGTGGGCTCAAGCAACGAGGCGAAAACTGACTCCGCAAATACATTGATTTCTGCGCTGCCTTCCAGATCTGAAAGACCCAATTGGTGAACCTCCCAAAGCGGATCGTCATGGGCCTTCTTGCTCAAGATGGCGAAGGGCTGAGATGCCGGTTCGAAGGAAATAATTCTCCCGCCGTATCCGATCTCCCGGAGCGTCGCAGCAAACTGCCCTTCATTAGCGCCCACGTCAAACAGCACGGAGACTTCCGTAGTGCGAAGCAATTCGAGCAAATGGCTCCACACAGACTCGGGAACGCTGTCCGAGCGCATTATTTCAATGCCAAACTTTCTAAACGCTTTTTTAATCAATCGAATGAGAGTCATACGTCTGTCTCTGTGTTGGAAAGGATTGCGCCGCTAGCCACGACTGGAACATCAGCACCGTCCAGAGCGCCGGAGCATGATCACGACGCCCTTCCAGGTGTTCCTTCCAGCGCTGGCGGATAGGTGTCGCAATCAAAAAGCCTTCACGCTCCAGACGCGATTCATCAAGCAACTCCTCCGCCCAGCTACGCAAAGGACCGCGCAGCCACTCTCCTATGGGCATGCTGAAACCCAGCTTGGGCCGGTCGATGAGCGCGGCCGGAACATGACGGTACAGCACCTGCCTGAGCACCCACTTTCCGCGGCCCTCGCGCAACTTCAGGGATTGCGGAAAGCGCCACGCCAGTTCCGCCACCCGATGGTCGAGAAACGGCGCGCGCGTCTCCAGGCTTGCCGCCATGGCGGCGCGGTCGACTTTGCACAGGATGTCGTCGGGAAGGTAGGTCAGGGTGTCTCGCATCATCATGCCGGCGGCGTCCGAAATCGCGGCCGGGACTGGATGCAAAGCCTCCTCGGTAGGCGCATGACCGCGCACCACGTCCGCCGGATCACGCCACTCAGAGACAAGATTGCGGTAAAGGCCCTCCAGGTCGCGGGCGTCCTGGAAACTGGCTGCGAGCTTGTGCGCCTTCTCACCGGCCCGCGCTACGCGCCTGTGGCCGAGAGCGAGGTTCACAAGGCCGCCTGCGGTGTCCCATGCCCCCACGGGCACCCTCTGCATCAGCGCTGATAAGCCCTGGCGCGCCCCAAAGGGGAGTAGGGACACCCGACGCCATACGTCAGGCCCCCATAAGTAACGGTTGTAGCCCGCAAACATCTCATCACCGGCGTCGCCGGACAACGCCACGGCGACCTGCGTTCGCGCCGCCTTGCAGACCAGGTGCGTGGGAATCTGCGAGGAATCTGCGAATGGCTCGTCATACATTTGAGGCAACGCGGGGATCAGCGCCAGGGCTTCGCGGCTACTTACCTTGAAGGCCGTGTGGTCCGTGCCCAGATGATTTGCGATGGCAGCGGCCGCATCCGACTCGTCGTAGCCCGACTCTTCAAAGCCGACGGTGAAGGTGCGGATGCGCCGCATGGAGTTTTTCTGCATCAAGGCCGCGATGGTCGACGAGTCCACGCCGGAAGAAAGAAACGCGCCCAGCGGGACGTCCGCTATCGCCTGCAGCGAGAGGGTCTCATCGAGCTGTCGCTCCAGCGAGTCAATCGCTTGCGTCTCGTCCGCAATCGGCCTCGTCAGCGCGCCGACCACCATGTCCTCGAACGACCACCAGCGCGAAAGCGACAGGGCTATAGCCGAGTCGCCGACACGTGGCGGGGCGTCTGTGTCGCGCTGGTGCAGCGGTTGGCTGAGGCTGAGCACGCAGCCCGGCTCCAGCTTGTAGATGTGACGGTAAATGCTGCGCGGTGCCGGCACGTACATATGCCGCATGTACTGCCCAAGCGCGGTGCGGCACAGCGGATTATCAAAGCCGGGGTACGCACGCAAGGCCTTGAGCTCGGAGCCGAAGACGAAGGCGCGCTCGTCGCCGTGCCCCGTCCAGCCGTAGTAAAGCGGCTTTTCGCCGAAACGGTCGCGAGCGAGCTGGAGGCTGGTTTCCTGGCTGTCCCACAGTGCAATCGCGAACATGCCGACCGCCCGACGCAGCGTCGCGGCAAAGCCCCAACGGTCGACACACGCGAGCAGCGTTTCAGTATCGGAATGGCCTCGCCAGTCCGTGCCTCCGCCTTCACGCGCCAGCTCTTCGCGCAGTGCCAAGTGGTTGTAGATCTCGCCATTGAAGGCGATAACGAAGCGGCCACTCGGTGAAATCATGGGCTGGCCTCCCGCCTCCGAAAGGTCGACGATGGCCAAGCGTCTATGGCTCATGGCGAAGCCCGTTTCGTTGGCCCACGAGCCTGAGCCGTCCGGGCCGCGGTGCACGAGGGCATCGGCCATTTTCTTCACGAGCGCCTGATGGCGAGCCGCCTGCCCGGCCCGCACGGTGAAGATGCCTGCGATGCCGCACATGGTCAGGTTGCCCGCGCTGTGATGACACCGGGCCGTGATGCATGGCAGGTGCAGCACCTAATGGCTTGTGGCTGCCCGCTCATGATCGGCCGACCGCAGACTGGATAACGTGCGCAAGCTTGGGAAGCGCCGTGTGCAAGGAATAGTGCTCGACTATGCGCTGGCGCCCGGCCTCGCCCATCTGCTGGCGCAGGCCGGGGTCGTCGCGCAGCTGCCGCAAGCAGTCCAGCCAGGCATTTTCATCGCCAGCGAGGAGGCCGCACTCAGGCGACACCAGCTCACGATTGGCCCCTACCGGAGAGGCGACGACGGGAACGGCGCAGGCCATGTACTGAACTAGCTTGAAGGCGCATTTGCCGCGCGCCCACTCGTCATCGGGCAGTGGCATGACGCCAATGTCGAATGAATTGATCAGGACGATTTCGGTGTCTTCGCTCCAGGGCAGCTCGATCACGTCAACGTTGGAAATGGCCGGCGCCTTGCCGCCGATCACCACCAGCTCAACCGGGCCTTCCAAGCCCAGCCGCGATAGCGGTGCGACCAGCTCTGGCAGGTAGGAAGCGGTCGATGGCGAGCCGATCCAGCCGATTCGCAGGGCTCTTCCCGGCGTGCGTTTGACGGGAAGGTAGCGCGTCGTATCCACCACGGTCGGGAGCCGGGACACAGAGCGGTTGAACTTCACCGCGTATCCTTCCAGGACAGCGTTACCCGCAGTGACCGACGCCGCCCCGGCCAGCACCGTATCGAATTTATTCCCGAGCAAAGTTCTCGCCACAGGTCGAGCGCCAAGGCGGTACCTTAGATAGAAGGCATCGTCGAAATCATAGAGATAAGGTTTGCGCAGCAGGATGCGTTCGAGTGGGGCAGGCAGGAAAGGGAAGAGCTCGCAGTGAACCATGAACAGATCGACCCGGGACTGTGCGACAAGGATTTGCAGCCTCGACGCCAGTCCTTTGACGATGGGCCATAGGGCAGTTGCCGAATGGTCGAAGCGATGCCGAAGATAATCGTCGTTCAGCAGGCAACGCACCTGCAGGTCAATACCAAGTCGCGCCAGCCCATCGACGTACTGCAGCAACCGATAGCGGGTGCTCGCGGCAAGGGGGCCGTAGAGCGCCAGCGCAAGGACTCTAATCACGCCTTGAATCCCACCGCACACCAGTAAGGCGCACCGGCTCTGAATTGAATGCCGACCAGACCAGCCTCCTGCATCATCCGGGCAATCTGGTCGCGCGTGAATCGCTGCTCCAACGGTGTGCCGAACCGGTCCCGCGAATCGGTGCGCATGGTGTAGAAACTGTGCGCGCGGTAATGTGAAAGCGGTATGCCCTGTACAGAAAGACCAAGACTTTCAAGCAGGCGTGCGGCTCTTGCCAGCGGCAAGTAAACGAGCAAGGCAATGGCGTCGGTCGCGACATGCTTGGGCGTCGCCGGCAGCCGGGAAATGCCTTGCCTGAGCAGGTCGGTCGCGCGCCAAAGCCAGCGAAATGCTCGACTACGATTTTCGAGCGCGTAATACAGGTAGACCAGAAACGGCGCGCCCGGCTTGAGCAATTTTACGCAGGCGCGCAAACCGGCTGGCGTGTCGGGCACGTGATGCAGCACACCCAGGCAGTACCCAAAGTCCTGGCTTTCCGGCGGCAAGACCCCGTCATCGACCGAGGCCCGGTGAAAGCTCACATTCGACAGCTGGGTCAAATTCGCCCTGGCGACCTCGATCGCGCCGGACGGATCGATGCAATGCAAGTGCCCCACCCGGGGGGCTGCCCATCTTGCCCAGCGGCCCGAGCCGCACCCCATGTCGAACCCCGTCGCGCCGGGCGGTAACTGATGCCAGGGAAATTCCGAAAAGTACTCCTCGAAGATTCTCTCGGCCTCGTCTTCGGAAAGTGCGCCCTGGTCGAACCTGGACCATTCGTCTTCGAAGCTGGCAACGGTTTTGGGGTCGAGATTTCGGGACACGGCAACGGTACTCTGGATGGCATCAAAAATCGGAAGTCGACAGGCCCAGTCCGGCTACGCAGCGGGAGTCGATGGGTCGAGCGTAACTCGTCAAGAAAAAGGGGATGCGCTTACGCAGCGGCAATGCAATCTCTGCGCCTCTACGGTCGTGCTCGTCTCCGGCAAAAAACCCGACCGTCAGCAACGGCAGCCGGGCTTTGGAAAGCGCCGCCTCTTTGAGCATGAAATGGTCGACGAGCAGGTTGACACCCGACCTGATCTTCTTGGTCACGGTCAGCCCGCCCGGCTCACCCGACGAGGTGAAGATGCGCTGGAGTCGGTAGGTGTTGGCAGGATGCGCCTGATAGCGCCACTGCAAGTAATCCGTGCTCAGGTTCACGCGCCACCGCTGTGAATCGCCCCGTGCTTCATCAAGCAGCGCACGCACCAGCGGCTCTACGGCGCGGATGTCGCCCAGTTCGCGCGCATTGCCGCCCGCTGCAAACGGCCACGGCACTGACAGCACAAGACTCGGCTTGAGCGGCGCGTGAAACACCATTCTCGAGCGGCGCCATTGCGCCAGCGCAAGCGCGTTGGGGTGCCCCATGAGCGCCGCGTTCTCGCTGCGCACGAAATCGATGGCGCGGCGGACAAGTTTGCCGAACACATGCCGCCCCTGCCATTCGGGATGCACCAGCACGTTGACGACGTAATAGGCCAGCAGCTCTTCGTGCCCCTTGACCAGCCGTGCGGGTACAAGGGCCATGGCTGCGACCAGCCGCGAGCCCTCGTGTGCCAAGACGAGTCTGGCTCGCCCGTGCGGGTTCTGGACGTATTGCCACGACAGGTAGCGCGCGTCCATGAGCCGGTCGTTGGCCGAAAAATAGCTCGCGTACAGGCCGGTCAGTGCATCGAAGTCCCCGGTCTCGTAGGGGAGGAGCGAGACGTCAATTGGCATTGACGATCCCGCCCGCACAGCCAGATGCCAACTCGCCCATGGTCAGATTGACCATATCTCCAGACTTCACCAGCGTTTCCACGAAGTCGAGAATCTGCAGCAACGATGCCTTCATCGGCGGTGCCGTGATCAGGTTGTGCGGATGAAACCAGAGGTGAACATGGCCTCCCTTATCGGCGGCTGCCCGTAACATGGAATGCCATCGCTTCACAGTGATGGCGAGCGGCACGGCGGCGCGGGCGCCCGAGGGCCAATTGAGGAATGCGCCTGCCGGGCACACGCACCATTCACCGCTCAGGGCGGGCAACTCGTCACTGCCCCGGTCCCAGATATTCATTTCCCGGAGCAGACCGGTGGCGCGTGAAAAGGCGTTGGCTTCGCGGCCTGACCGGTAGCAGGTGAAGCCCGCAGCCCCTAGCAGGTCGAGACTGCCGACGCGGTTGCGCGGAAAAACAATCGTGGTCGGCCGCGCGCCCATCGCGCCGAAAAGCGCTTCGGCCAATTCCACTTCTAGCTTGACGGCTGCCGCAGGCGTTGCATCGACGAGGGGAAGATGGGTTGCGCCATGCCAGGCCATTTCGTGCCCGGCAATGCGCATCTTTTCGAAGGGGATGTTGCCATCGAGGCCATCGATCTGTTCGCGCCGACCTGATTTCAGGCGGGCAAGCACGTGCGTGAGCCAGCCCGGCGCCTGCCGATCCAGCGCTTCGAGCAGCGGCAACTGCCCGTGCAACGCTTCCCGTCCCGCTGCGAAGGCTGTGACGAACGCGGCCGTGCAACGAAGCCCCCGCTGCTGCAGGGCTTGCGCCAGAAATTCGTAGGCCTCGTCGAGCGCCGCGTTCGTGATAACACCGGCTCCAAGCACGTCCGGCTTGTCGGCCATGCCCCATAGGCCTTCACAGTCCAGCGAGATCGTAAAAACAGCTTGACCACTCATGGCGGGTCAGGAAAGCAAAACATTGCGGTACGGAATGTAGGCACCCGAATGCGATCCGTACAGAAAGTACACGAAGAATATCGCCAGGACGATTGAGGCTATACCCGCCTTGAGCATCGCCCGATTGGCAACGCCGGCCGACAGCAGCGCGGGATAAACCCACATCTGCACGAAGGAAAAGTGCAGCACGAGCCGATCGATTCCAGTCGACGACAACGACAGCAAAGGCAGTGCCAGGAGCGAAAGAAACGAGGCCAGCATGACGTTGGGATCGTAGAAGCCGGCAGCGGCGAGCTTTTTTCTGAACAGCAGATAGAGCGACGCCGGAAATGCCGTCAGGAGCACATGAAAGAATGCGCCATCGGAAGCAACGTTCTGGACGATATAGACATTGCGATACTTGTCGAAGACTTCGGTTTCGTTGAGTCCCGTCGAGACAAAAGCCAGGATGGCACCCGCCAGAACCACGCGGAGCACCACCTTGCCGTGGATACCGAACACAATAAATATTAGGTAAATCGCCGAACTGCTGTGAAACAGGACGGCCAGCGATATCAGCGCCAGCTTTTTGATCAGCCCGGTCTCCCGCCAGGTCGCAAAAAGATACAAGCCCACGCCAATGGCTGCCGCCTGCCGAATTCCGCTAAGTGAAATGATGAACACCAGGTAAGGCATGACGACCGCTACGGCCAGCCAGGGGTTGCTGGTCTGGCGGGCGTAGCGAAAGCAGCCGTAGAGAAACATCCAGGCACACACGAAAATCACGCCCCCAAAACCCGTGCCCAGCTCGCGCGATGCGATGTTGAGGAAATAAAAGCCTTGCTCGGAGGTGTGGAGCAGGTCGCCGAAGCCCGTATCCTCGTAGCGGTCGTAAATGGCGGAGTAGCCCATCCAGTCCGCGCCCACCTCGTTGCGCAGTCCACAAAACACCAGCGCCACGGCAAAGTAGATCCAGAGACCGGTGTAGCGCTTGCGTGGCATGCGGGGATGCGCCCAGCCCAACGCCAGCGGAACCATCAACATGGCAAAGTAGATCAGCACGCCGGACCGCCCTTGGTAGCTTGCATGACGAGCGCGACGAATCTGGCGCGAAACGCTTCGCCTGAAAATTTCTCTGTGACGTGCGTGCGCCCGGCAGCACCCATGCGGGTGCGCTGCTCGGCGCTATTGGAAAGTTCGACGATAGCGTTGGCCATTTGCTCGACATTGTTCACGTCCACGAGCATTCCGGTCCTACCATCCAGAATAATTTCTTCTGGCCCCCCGCACCGTGTAGCGATGACAGGCCGCCCCAGGGCGCTGGCCTCAAAGCAAGTTGCTGAGAAAGACTCCGATTCAGAAAAGTTCAGCAGGATGTCACAGCGCTGGATTTCGTCCGCGGGCCGCGGCGTTGCGTCGGCAAAGCTCACCATGCCAGCCAAGCCCAGCTCGCTGGCGCGCGCCTCCATATTGCTTCTGAGCTGGCGATTTTTTTCCAGGGCCATGTCACCGCCGACGAAGCGCAGACGCAGCGCTGTATTGCGCCGGAAAGCTGAGGTAAATGCCGCCAATGCCTGTGGCAGGCCCTTGCCCGCGATGTAGTTAGAAAGATACAGGAGCCGAACTTCCTGATCGCTGCGCACGCTGTTGTCCGGCTCCGTCTCAGAAAGAAAGCCGGACGGGATGTACAGCTTGTGCAGTTTGGGACCGGGCGGCAACTGGCGCGCCACGGCGGACGACACTGCAAGCACGGCTTGCGAGCAACGAAAGCCCAGCGCAATCCACAGCTTGTTGAGTTGCCGATGCTGCGCATGCGGCATCAGCCTTACCCACGTGAACAGCACACCGCTCCAGCCTGTCAGACACGCCATGGCGCCCAAGAGGTTGTAGTAATCGTTCATCACCAGTACATCTATTTGGCGCTCTCGCAAGAGCCGGCGCAGACGCAACGTATTGAGCAGCAGGAAAGGAAGATAGGCCAGCAGCCTGGGCAGGCTCTTGCCGAGCTCACGCATCGGCAGCGTATGGCACGTGAGTCCGCGCGCCTGCACGAGCGGCTTCAGCTCCGATCGGTCGGAAAGCAAAACTTCGAACTCGAAGTGGGGCGCCAGCAAGTCGGCCATCACCATGGCCGAGACGAAAGCGCCCGTCGTCTGCAGCGAGTTGTCAACGAGCAGAAGGCGGGGGCGCGGCGGCGCTTGATCAGGCATCCGCGGCCTCATCAAGCAGTTCGATCCAGCGCTCTATGACGGCCTCCTCCGACAAGCCCTGCACGGCAAGGCGGGCCTGCTGGCCGAGATGCGCAGCAAACGGCTTGTTGGCGAGCACTTGATGAATGCAGTCGACCCATGCAGCAGTGTCTTGCGTTGACTCGATCATGGGCAACAGCATCCCGTAGGGAGCCGCTTCGGCGGTGCGCAGTGTGTAGCTGCCCTGAACGGAATCGGGCGCCAGGATTTCGCGCGGTCCAGTTGGACAATCGGCACTCAGCAGGGGCACGCCACAGGCACCGGCCTCACAGAGCGCAAGGGGAAAGCCTTCCCAGGCGGAGGGGAAGACGAAGAGCTGGCTTCGCGCCACATAAGCATGCGGATTCGCCACAAATCCCATGAAGTAAACATCGTACGAGCCGACCGGAAGGCCGCCCGTTCCGTCATCGGCCACGAAGGCGCTCAAGCCGAGTTCCCGTGCGCGCAGAACGAGCGCCTCACGCCGCTCGCCGTTGCCCAAGACGAGAAGACGTGCCTGCTGGCCGCGCCCGTGCAAGGCCTTCAGCATGTCGAGCAAATGGATTTGCCGCTTCTGCGGCGCCAATCTGCCTACGGTCACCATTACGGGTCGCTCGAAAATTTGCTCGTGGCCGACAGGCAGGGCTTCAGCGGACTTTTCTCCTAGCGCCGTGCAGTTCAAAAAGTTCCTCATCACCCGCGCATTCTTCACCCCGAGATGATGCTCCAGTTCCTGCACGATGCCAGCGCTCACGCCGACCGTGGCGAAGCCCTTGTTGTAGAGCCAGGGAAAAATGACGCGGCGACGCAGCCATTGCACTTTTGGCGAAACGTTTTTGTCGCCCAGCACCGTGCCGTGCACGACCATGACTTTTCCCGCACTGGAAGCGGACAGCAGGTTCAACCAGTTCGCACCGTCCATGTGGCTCATAACTACGTCAAACTTCAAACGCCGCACGAGTTGGCGCAGGTGCCATGCGCGAGCGAGCAGTCTTCCCACCGGTCCCAGCCATTTGAAGGGCCAGGCGCTGATGACGTGCAGTGGAAGCCCCGTGTCATAGACACGATTGGACGCGTCGAGCACGGCCTCCTCGATGTCAAAATGGCCGCGCAAGCCCTGCGCATGGTCGAAGAACACCTTCTCGGCACCGCCTGGCCCGAAGTTGGTGATGAGCATCAGCACTCGAAGCTTCATGTGAGCGTTGGCTCGCCGCCGGCATAGACCTTCAGATAAGCCTCGACACATCGCTCCATCGAGAACTTTTCAAATGCCCGTCGCGCCGATCTTCCCATCGTATTGCGAAGTTCAGGCGAGTTGTAGAGGGTCATTAGCGTCGCAGCCACCCCGTCGATCATGTCCGCCTCCGAGCCGACAGGAATCGTCATGCCGGCTGGGCTTGCCGAACCCATCTCGAGCATCGCGGGGATTTCAGCAAAATGCGTCGCCACTACAGGCTTGCCCTCGTGCAGGTATTCCACCACCACGGTCGGCAAGCTCTCGGGCGCGTACGTGGTCGGCAGACAGGCGACGTCGAAATGCGCGATGAAGTCACGCGGGTTGTGCTGCTGCCCACAAAAGATGATGCGCTCGTCCCGGTTTTCTCGCTTGAGATCATCGAGATACTCGCCAGCGCCGACCAGCAGCAACCGCGAGTTTTCAAGGTTGATTTTTTGAAATGCCTGGATGAGGACGTTCCAGCCTTTGTCCGGGATTCCTCTGGAGACCATGCCAACGACGAAGTGACCGGCCGGAATGTCGACACCGGCCGACGTGCGCAGGACGGGCGAGCCCGAGTACCCGTTGAGGATCCGGTGCACCTTCGCGCGAGCGCTGACGGAGCTCAAAAGCCGATGAACCTGCTTTACCTGCCCGGCGGAAATGCACACGATGTCCGACAGCCGCTGCGCGACCTCCGCCACGGCATCCTCGAACGAGTGAATGCGCATAGCCCGGTCTTGGCCGAATTTCTCCAGGTGAAAGTAGTCGCCGTGCATGGTGCTGACACGTCTGGCCATCGAGGAACCCATAGCGCGGCCGGCCACGATGTCGCAATTCATCAGGTGGGAGTGGACCACTTCGGGCGGATCGGCCTGCAACTGGTGCGCCAGCCATTTGACCTGCAGCGCCCGAGTCGCCGAGTAGCGCACCCGCGCCAGGTACAAGAGCCCGTCCAGCCGCGACAGCACTTTGAACGCCCAGCTGGAAAATCCCGCGACCGTGATCCCGGGCGCCAAGGCCGCAACGAGCCCCCGGTCGATGCGATCAGCCCGCAGCACCAGGAGCCGAACCGCGTGACCGCGGTGATGAAGTGCAGCCGCGAGGCGCAGCACAAAAGTCTCCGCCCCGCCGACACCCAGCGTTTCACTGACGAGGTCAATTCTCATGATTCAGCGAAGGAGGGTTGGCGCGGTAGCCGTAAAGGAGAAACTTGATCCAAGGATTCGCGTGTTGGCGACGGGGCAGAAGACTAAATCCTGCGGCGAGGACTTTTGCCCGGACGCGATCGTAGGTCTGCATTTCCTCTACCCCATCGATAAAGTCGTGGCAGGAAATTGAAATATTGACAACACGGCTTAGGTCTGCCTGCTCCAGGAGGGGCCATTCCGCGCCCTCAATATTGACTTTGAGCAGATCGACTCGGGAAATTTGGTACTGGTCGAAAAACGCATTCAAGGTACTTACCCGAACTGCGACGCCCTCCGAAGCCAGCGCATTACTGAGGTAACTCTCCCCACTCGCCATCTTCGCCAGCCCACAATAGCTGGAAAGGGCCAGATTGACCGGCGTGATGTTTCTCGTCAAATTTCGATTGCAGCGAATGGTTGCCTCAAGGCACTGATAGGTCCGCGGATGAGCTTCGACAGCAAAGACCTTTCCACTCGTTCCGACGAGCCGCGAAAAGACCAGCGCGTCCTCGCCTATGCCCGCCCCCACGTCGACAACAACCGCCCCTCGCTCAAGCTCAAGACCTCCCACCCAGTTGTCCAGGGCCAATCTCTCAATATCCGTAGCAGTCGTGCTATTCGGCTCAAATGAGCAAAAGGTCAGGTTCGCCTGCCTGTTCACGACAAGGCCGTCCTTCCTTCGATAGACAAGGCGTACGCTTCGGCTCATGACAGAGAACTTGATGCTCCAGTAGGTCGCACACAGCAGGCGCAGCAGCGCCAGATTTGACGTCTTGATCCGAGCGATGCGTGAAGAACGTTCAGCCACGGGGATCTCTGCCCAAAGTGATGCTGCGGATAAAACCGAGACGGCTGCGCAGCGGAAAATCTTCTGAAAAGAACCAGGCTGCAGTCAAGCGCTTCCACCATTGCGCTGAGACCAGCGGACGGCAGCGCCGGGCTCTCTGCAATCCAGCGTCGATTTCTTTCAATACCCCCGGATCAACCGGCTGTCCCGTGTCCTTGCTGAAAGTTTTGTAGTCGGTTGAGAAACCGAGAAAAGACGCACCCACGCCATTGATCCATCTGGACCATCGCGCCGGGCTGGAGTAGTTCTCGATGCCCGAGAGGTTGTCGCCGTGATGGCGATAGTGAACGAGCGGTTGCGGGCTGTAGATGACTTGCCCTGCCAGCAAGGACCGGAACGCGAGCGCCCTGTCCTCGAAAAGCGTGCCGTCAGGCAGAGGGCCGAAGCGCACGAAGAGTCCCGGGGTAACCGCAAGCGTGGCCCCCAGCACGCCTTTGGCGCCCAAGCGTACACATTGCCTGATGGATTGCTGAGCAAATTCAGCAAATCCCCCGACCACTCCCCGCGAGGCGCCGATTCGATCGAACAGTTCGACCGCACTGTAAAGACACCCCTCGGGATAACCAGCTTGCGCCCATGCATCATGAAGAACCGAGGCTCTCGTGGAAATTGAAATGTCATCGCCCCCGGCGAGGATGACGAGGCTTCCGCTGGCCAAACCCATAATGGCGTTGACGTGCAAGCCTATTCCCCGCAGACCGAGGTTTTCGCGATTGCAATTGAGCACCACCTCATGGGGACCCCGATACGCGCGCGCAACTTCCGCCATGACCTCGAAGGTGGCGTCGGTGGAGCAGTCGTCCGAAAACACCAACTCAAGATTTGGATAGTCCTGCGCCAGTGCCGCTTCCAGGGCGGCGCGGACGAAAGTCTCCTGATTGAATGCCCAGACGACAAAGCTGATTTTGGGCAGCCCGCCGGACTTTTTCACGATGCCATCATGTGCCACTACGAGCCGCCCTTGAGGCGCAGGCCCTGAACAAGGTCGGCAGGAGGCAATGACACCGCTACGGACGAGTTCACGACGCACACCCTCCGTCGACAGGACGCTGCAAGCCCAGGCATGACACAGAGGACGTCACAGAAACGACCTTCTCAGTGACGGCTCGCAGTGGACGAATTTGACACCAATAATTCACCGCATCCGCCTCATCCCGCAGGCCCCACAGTCGCCAGGTCAGGCGCGCGTTTGAGAGACCCCTCTTCGATTTCAAAGATCACGTCGCATTGCTTCAAAGTCGACAGACGATGCGCCACCATGAGAATGGTTACATCGTCATGCAAGGAGTCGATGGCCTTCATGACGGCGCTCTCGGTCGCATCGTCCAGGGCGCTCGTGGCTTCGTCCAGCACCAGCACTTCTGCGCCCTTGTAGAGGGCGCGCGCGATACCGATCCTTTGTCGTTGCCCACCCGACAAACGCGCGCCACGCTCGCCGACCGGCGTTTGAAAGCCCATCGGCAACGTAGCTACGAAGTCAGCGATCTGCGCGCCTTCGGCGGCTTGCGCCACGCGCCGCATATCGATCTGAGCGGCGGGAACGCCGAAGGCAATGTTCGCGGCTATTGACGCGTCGGCCAGGTAAATGGACTGGGGCACATGGGCAATCCTCTGGTGCCATGCCCGCCGATTGCGCGCCGACAACACGACGTCGTCGATCCGGATGGTGCCCGAGGTCGGCTCGAGCAGTCCCATGATCAGGTCAATCAGCGTACTCTTGCCACCGCCTGTTTTGCCGATGAAACCGACCCGGCTGCCTTTTGCAATGCGCAAGCTGATGCCGCGCAGGGCCTTGGCGTGCCCATTGGGATAACGAAAGACAAGGTTTTCAAGGACGAGTTCTCTTGTCAGATGCACGTCACGCGCGTGGACGGGCTGGCTATATTCCGGCGGAATTTCCTGCGCAAGCAGGTCGAGTACATCCTGAAGGGAAGCCCAATTCCCGCTAGCGGTCGCCCAACCTTGGTAGACCAGCTGCATTTGCGGCAACAGCTTTTGCGCGCCGATGGCCAGCGCGCCGAGCACCGGAACGGCGGCCGACAACCCACCCTTGCCTTGCGAAAGCCATAGGGCTATTGCCGCGATGAGTGTCATGCCCAGCGCTTCGATGACGTAACGTGGAGCACTCCCGATGAAAGCTCCCGTGGCCATCGCCGTGCGCTGTCTGCGATCGAACAAGGCAAATTGGTCCAGATATATCTCATGAGTCCCGTCGATGAGGACATCACGAATACCACCGAGCCCCTCCTGGACGGATTGGATTCGCTTGTCCTCGGTTTCGGCCACCACCTTGCCAGCGCGGCTCAAGCCGCGGCGCGTCAGCCGACCCACGAGCAAATAAAGCACCGCGAAGCCGCCTCCGGCCATTGACGCTGTCGCCGGGTCGATGACAAAAAGCCCGAGCAGGATGGCACTCGCCACGACCAGCGCGACAACGCCTTGCACGAGGGGGCTGATGACGCCACCGATCACGGTGGCGACCTTGCTGATGCCAGCCAGCACCTCGCTCGAATTTCGCGTCACGTGGTAGACGTACGGCTGGTAGAGCGTTCGCCTGTAGATCTGCTGGCTCAATTCGGCACCCAGGGCGTAGGTAAAACGAACGCTGTACCAAAGCAGCAACATGCGAACGGCTGCTGCGGCAAGCGTGACCGAAATGAAAAGCACGGTCGCCCAGAGCAATTGATCGGCGACTGTCTGCCGGCCCGCCGAGATAAAGAGGCGATGGACCAGCGGGAATCTTGAAATTGCTTCGGAATCGGAAAGCAAGGCAAGAAAGGGCAGCACGGATCCAAGTGTTGCGAGCTCGGCCGCCGCCCCTACTGCCATCAGGCAGAGCAGCGCGGCAAATTGGAGACGACGCCTTGTGCCCAGATGACGCCACAATCCTTGAAGCGACTGGAGAGTGGACGCGGTTGATTTCACGTATGCCACGAACTCACCTTTTCAGCGGCTGGGTGCAGCACGTGGGAAACAGCCAACGGCAAAGGGTCCCGCCTGAACGAAATCGACCGGGACGGCGTTTGAATGGCGAGAGAAACGCGCCATACCATCGCAGACGGAGCGAGTCCCGGCTGGGATGGTGGGGTCTTCGATTCGTCGCGAAGCAAGGCATTGCGCAAGTGAATGCGCAATTGGGGCTCCAGCGGTAAAGCCCCGTCATGACTCAAATGGTTGTTGTCTCGGTAAAGGCTTCGGCCATCGATAGCAAGATCACAGATGGGCCGGCAGAGCCACTTGTCAGGCTCGATGAAATGAAGAAATGGGGCTCCTGAAAAGCGCTCCATGACATTGAAGAAATCTTTCGATGCCAAGCGTTGAGTTTCGAACTTCTGGCGTATCGGAAACTGCTTTCCCATTACCTGTTCCATCGCAATTCCCAGAGGTACGCTCTGCTCGTACGTGGGGAGCGGGCCCAAAATGATGATCTTGGTCCCCCTTTTCTGCAGCCACTCCAGCGTGTCGCTCAAGACTTCCGCGCCTCCGCTCGCACGGCCTGTCTCACGAGGCCAGGTCCTGGCCGGCACATGGGCCAGTCCGCCGAAGTAGGCCGCCCAGTACGCCGAAAGGACCACCGTGTCAATTTGGGGCTCATTCTCCAGCATCTTCTTGACCGCAAGATTGGACCGGTCACACCCGGTGAGCACGCTACCGTCAGGCGGGAAAAGCGGCGGGCAAAGTGAGTTCCAACTGAACAGGGCAGACTTTTGGAACGACGTGAGCGACTGATCCAGTGCTGGAGCCCAAGTGGCCGCATGACTGTCGCCCCAGAGCAGGATCCGGGGCGGCATGCTGTTGCTTCCAAGCCGGCACAGTTGGTCAGTTGCCTTATCGAGGCAGGGAGCAATCAGCGGAAGGGACTCCGTCCGCGCGGCGTCCAGAAGCCGTGTCTGCGCATCGAATCTTCCTGCGTACCCGTTGAAGGCTCCTCCCGCCATGAAAATCGTCGCGCACATGCCCAGGCAAGCGACAAACAGTTTCCTGTGACGCGGGACCAAATACGCTCGACAGGGTTGTTCGACGAGATGAAAAGACGCGACAGCCAAACCCATTGCCGCAACCAAAAGTAGAGGAAAAAAAGGCTGGGAAGAAACGAAGCCGGTGGCGAATTGGGTATAGACCCACAAGGGCCAATGCCAAAGGTAGAGGGAATAGGAGATCAAGCCGATAAACACGAGCGGCCTGCTCTCGAGCGCTCGATGGACAGCTGTGTCGCGCGTCTGCAGCAGTGCCAAAGTCCCCAGCGCCGGGAGCAAGGCAGTGAGGCCGGGAAAAGCCGTCGTGCCGTCGTACAGAAAGCACGCGCCAAACACTGCCGCAAGTCCCGTGGCGCTGAACGCCTGCTTTAGCGCGATGCTGGATATCTCGGGGAAGAACCGTAAGGCGACCAGAGCGCCTGCGAGCAACTCCCAGGCCCGAAACGGCGCCAGGAAAAAGACCGCTACCGGTTTTGCAGCAAGCAGACACGCTGAGGCGGCCAAGGAAATCAGTGCCAGGGCCAGTACTACACTTTGGGTCTGATGCAGCGACTTATTCTTCAGATAAAGCAGTAGCAGGGGAAACAACAGATAAAACTGAACTTCAATCCCCAGCGACCACGTGTGCAGCAAAGGGTTCAGCTTTGCGTCAGGCGCGAAATAGCCCTCGGCAAGAAGACGCCAGAAGTAGACGTTGGAGGTGGACGTGATCGCGCCCAGCGCCGCACGCAAGGTATGTGCGTAATCAGAAGGCAGCAGCAGAAAGTAGCCGAGGCCCAACGTTGCGGCGACCATCACAAAGAGCGCTGGAAACAGCCTGCGTGCACGGCGCGCAAGAAACTCGCCCATCGAGAAAGTGCCTTCGTCCAGGCTACGCTTGATCAGGCCCGTGATCAGGTAGCCCGAAATCACGAAGAAGACATCGACGCCTACGAAGCCGCCAGGAATCCAGGCTGGCGACAAGTGATAAACGACGACTGCCAGAACCGCGATTGCGCGCAGCCCTTGCACATCTTTTCGGAAGGCATTCATGAAGTCTCTACGAGCTGATCAGCTCAAGAGCCCCAGCAGATATTTCCCGTACCCGTTCTTGGCCATGGGGTCTGCCAGCCGCTCGAGCTGCGCGGAGTCGATGAAGCCGCCGCGCCAGGCAATCTCTTCGGGACACGCGATCTTCAGGCCCTGCCGTCTTTCGAGTGTGGCGATGAACTGGCCGGCTTCCAGCAGGCTGTCGTGGGTGCCGGTGTCGAGCCAGGCGTAGCCGCGCTGCATGATTTGCACGCTCAACTGGGCCTGCTCCAGATAAGCCTGGTTGACGGACGTAATTTCGAGCTCGCCCCTTGCGCTGGGTTTGAGCGACTTCGCAATTCCTGCGACCTGGCTGTCGTAAAAATACAAACCGGTCACGGCGTAACTGCTCTTTGGGGCGGCGGGCTTTTCTTCGATGCTGCTGGCCTTGCCTTGCTTGTCGAAAGCGACCACGCCGTAGCGCTCAGGGTCATGCACGTGGTAGGCGAACACGGTGGCGCCCTCCTGCTGCGCATCCGCATGCGCCAGTAGCTGCACGAGGTCATGGCCATAAAAGATGTTGTCACCCAGCACGAGCGCACTGGGCGAGTTGCCCACGAACTGCTCGCCGATGATGAAAGCTTGTGCCAGGCCATCCGGGCTGGGCTGCACCGCATACTGCAGGTTCATGCCCCACTGGCTGCCGTCACCCAGCAGCTGCGAAAAGCGGGGCGTGTCTTGCGGCGTGCTGATGATCAGAACGTCGCGGATGCCCGCCAGCATCAGTGTGCTGAGCGGGTAATAAATCATCGGCTTGTCGTAAACGGGGAGCAGCTGTTTGCTGATGGCCAGCGTCGCCGGATGAAGGCGCGTGCCCGATCCACCGGCCAAAACGATGCCTTTGCGCTTGCTCTGAACGGGACTCATGCGGGAACCTTTGTCGGAAATGTCGTGGGGATTTCAGCCAGCATGCGATTCACGCCGTCTTGCCAGGCAGGCATCTGAAGGCCGAAGGTGCTTTCAAGTTTGCGCGTATCCAGACGGGAATTGCGCGGCCGTTCGGCCGGAGTTGGCACCATGCTCGTATAGCGCTCGGTACTCACCGGCACGATTTCCCTGACCACGCAGGCGGCAGCATCTGGCGTAGCCTTGCGCGCGGTTTCGATCACATGCTGCCCATAGGCATGCCAGTTGGTGAAGCCGGTGGCGGCGAGATGGTAGGTGCCGGCCGCCTCGGGCTTTTGGCAAGCATGGCGCAGCGCATGCGCCGTGACGTCGGCGATCAGCTCGGCGCCTGTGGGTGCGCCCCACTGGTCATCAATCACATTGAAACTTTCGCGCTGGCTTGCCAGCCGGAGCATGGTTTTGGCGAAGTTGTTACCGCGTGCGGCATAGACCCAGCTGGTGCGAAAGATAAGGTGCCGCGAACAATGCTCCGCAATGCGCTGCTCACCTTCGGCTTTGGTGCGGCCGTAGCAATTGAGCGGCTGCGTGGCATCTGCTTCCTGCCAGGGCCTGGAGCCTGAGCCGTCGAAGACGTAGTCGGTCGAGTAGTGGACCAGCCACGCGCCGACTTTCTCGGCCTCTTCGGCCAGCACTCCGGGGGCGATGGCATTGATCAGGCGCGCTTGGTCGGTCTCGGCTTCGGCCTGATCCACCGCCGTATAGGCGGCGGCGTTGACGATGACGTCGGGCCTGTATGCCGCGACGGTCGCGCGCAAGCCGTCGAGGTCACTCAGGTCACCCGTGTGCCCTGCCCCTTGGCGGTCCAGCGCTATCAACTCGCCGAGCGGTGCAAGGCTGCGCTGCAATTCCCAGCCGACCTGGCCGTTCTTGCCGAACAAAAGAATCTTCATGCCAACGACCTGACAACGGCATCGCCGGACCTTGCCAGGACAATTGCGTCTGCCGCCATGTCATGACGCCCTTGCAGCATGCCCGCACTGCCGTATGTACCAGGGCAGGGCCTCGTGCAAACCTTCCGCGATGCGGTGAGTAGGCTCATAGCCAAGCAGCCTTCGCGCCTTGCCGATATCGGCTTGGCTGTGCCGCACGTCCCCTTCGCGAAACGCGCGAAAGACGGGCCGGGCCTGCGCGCTGACGCCCTGCTCCGCCAGGTTGTCGCGCAGCAGCGAGAAAAGTTCGTTGAGCGTCGTGCGGTCAGAGACGGCAACGTTGTAGACCTGGTTTCTTGCTGCGGGCGAAGTCGACGTGGCCGCAAGAAGGTTGGCCTGGACCGCGTTGGCCACGTAGCAGAAATCCCGGCTCGTCTCGCCGTCGCCATTGATGTGGACCGGCTCGCGCTTGAGCAGCGACGCGGCCCATTTGGGGACGACGGCAGCATAGGCGCCGTCCGGGTCCTGCCTTGCGCCGAAGACGTTGAAATAGCGCAGGCCGATAGTTGAAAAACCGTAGCAACGGGCAAAGACGTCGGCGTAAAGCTCATTGACGTATTTTGTCACTGCGTAGGGGCTTAAAGGCTTGCCGATGGTCTCTTCGACCTTGGGTAACGCTGGATGGTCGCCATAGGTGCTGCTGCTGGCGGCATAGGTAAAGCTTTGGACGCCGGCATCGCGTGCAGCCACCAGCATGTTGAGAAAGCCGCCGACGTTGGTAGCGTTGGTCGAAACAGGATCCGCCAGGCTGCGCGGTACGCTGCCCAAGGCGGCCTCGTGCAACACGTAGTCCACAGCAACCGCATCTGCGCCAGACCCGAAACGCATTGCGTCGCGGCAATCCTGAGGATCGCGAATATCACCTTCATGAAAATTGAAATTCGCCCACTGCCCGGCACTGACCAATGCCTTCACTTCGTCGAGATTGCGGCGAAAACCGGTCGAGAAATTGTCCAGGCCGACCACGCGCTGGTCGTTCTTCAGCAATGTCTCCAGCAAGTTGCTGCCAATAAAGCCGGCCACACCTGTCACGAGCCAGGTGCGGGGCTCGGCACGCAGGCGGGCAAGCAGGATGGAGTAGACGGTCATCGAAGACATCAACGGTCCGCCTACAGGCGCAAATCCGACTGGTCGGCCGGCAAGATGTATTTGAGGTCGTACAGCACGTGCGCAGGCTTTCCGAGGGCACGAAACACATCGGCGCCCATGCTGCGGAACTGCTGGTGGGCCACCGCCAGCACGATCGCGTCATACGCGGCTGCCTCAGGTTCGCTCACCAGCGCGATGCCGTACTCGTGCGCAGCCTCTTCGGGCGACGCCCAGGGGTCGTGCACGTCGACCCGGCAATTGAACTCGCCCAGTTCGGCCACGATGTCTACCACACGCGTGTTGCGAACGTCCGGGCAGTTCTCCTTGAACGTCAGGCCCATCACCAGAATGCGCGCGCCGTACACCGGAATGCGCCGCTTGGTCATGCACTTGACCAGCTGGGCCACGACATACGCGCCCATGCTGTCGTTCAGGCGGCGCCCTGCGAGGATGATCTCGGGGTGGTAACCGATCGCCTCGGCCTTGTGGGTCAGGTAATAGGGGTCTACGCCGATACAGTGTCCGCCCACCAGACCAGGGCGAAACGGCAGGAAGTTCCACTTGCTGCCGGCTGCCTGCAGCACGGCCTCGGTGTCTATGCCCATCTTGTTGAAAATAACGGCGAGCTCGTTGACCAATGCAATGTTCAAATCGCGCTGCGTGTTCTCGATCACCTTGGCCGCTTCGGCCACCTTGATGCTCGGCGCCTTGTGTGTACCCGCCGTGATGATCTCGTTGTAGAGCGCGTCGACGATGTCGGCCACTTCGGGCGTCGAGCCCGAGGTCACCTTTTTAATGCTGGTGATGCGGTGCTGCTTGTCGCCGGGGTTGATGCGCTCAGGGCTATAGCCAGCGAAAAAATCCGTGTTGAACTTCAACCCCGACAGCGCTTCGAGGACAGGAACGCAGTCTTCCTCGGTCGCACCGGGGTAGACCGTAGACTCGTAAATGACAAGGTCGCCGCGCTTGAGTACGCGGCCTACCGTCTCGGTAGCAGCCAGCAGCGGTCGAAGATCAGGCCGCTTATGAGCATCGATGGGCGTCGGTACCGTAACGATGAAAACGTTGCAACGCGCGAGCTCGGCCGCCGCGTCGGTGAATATTAGATGCACGGCCTGCGCCAGCGCCTCTGGTTCGGTTTCAAGCGTGTGGTCGTGGCCGGCTTTCAGCCCTGCGATGCGTGCCGGATTGATGTCGAAGCCGATCACCGGGCGCTGCTTGCCGAACTCGACGGCCAGCGGCAGGCCGACATAGCCCAGCCCGATCACACCCACACACAAAGGCGTGGCGGGACAGGGCACCGTCATTCCACGACGACGGCCACGTCGTTATCGAGTACGGCGCCAGCGGTTGTGACTGCCAGCGCAGCAGTCCGGCCCGACTGCTCCAGCACCTGCACCGTTTTGACAAACACCATGAGGTAGAACACGCAGATGCCCATGAGCACCGGCGTGTCGGTGGGCCAGCCGATAGCCAGCACCATGGGCACCACAGCGAAGGCCAGGGTACGCAAGGACGCCGCGGCATTCGGCCCCAGCCAGACTGCATGACCCGTTGTGGATTGCAGCCGGTTCATGCGAGCCAGCCAGAGCGAGTGCATGTGACGCGCGTCGGGCTGTGTTGCACCATGGCCAGAGCGCATACGCCGCCAGGCTGAATACAGCGTTTCAGTCACCGGATGCATCACTACCGCCATCGCAAACCACGGGCTGATGACGGGCTGCCTGAGGCACAGCAGCACGAGCAGGACGGCCGCAAGATAACCCACCAGGTAAGCACCCGCGTCACCACAGAATATTTTCGCGTGCGGAAAGTTGCACACCGCAAAACCGCCCACGGCAGCCATGCCCGTCAGCGCCAGGCAAGCCAGCACTGGCTCCCCGAACTCCAGCGCGACCACCGCCACGGCGCCAAACATCAGCATGGCCATGCCGGCCAAAAGACCATTGAGCCCGTCGACGATGTTCATGGCATGGACGAGGCCACCCACTGCAACGACCGTGAACAGCAGCGAAAAAATCGGCGCTGCGAGCAGCAACTCGTCCACGAGCGGAAGCCTCAATTGCAGGACCCGCACGTCCGCCATAAACCACACCAGCGCTCCCGCCGCGAGGGAGGCCGCAAGCCGAAGCCGGATGCTGACACTGCCCTGCACGTCCTCGACCAGCCCAAGAACGACCAGGGGACTGGCTGCCAGCACCAGCCAGAAACTGTGCAACTGTTTAAGGTCGTCCTGTAAACCGGCGGGGGAGTTGAATTGCATCCACACCAGACCCGCCACGAGTCCGGCCAGAATGCCGATGCCACCGACCCGAGCGATCGGCTGGCTATGCACCTTTTGCGGCCCGGAATCCGGCCGGTCACCCGTCCAGTGCAAATGATGCTGGCGTGTGAAAACCAGTACAAGGCAAATGACCGCCGCAACCGAAAAAGCAATGCCCATGAGAACTCCCAACGACTGCAGTCCAGGCAAGAAAAGATGGGTTTCGGAAGTCACTGCAGAGTTTCGGGTGTACTTAAATTCGGGGTGCGCGGCAAGTCAACAATTTGTTTCAGATGAGCTTGGAATTGTATGAATATTCGTCTTCTACGGCACTTACTAGCTGAACCTTAAGGGCGGCCTGTCTGTTAAGCCCAACGGCCCAGCTTGGTTGTACAACCTGGCATTCGCCAAGGCGTTCGAAGAGAAAAAAGTGGTGCTCCGTTTAGGCAAGTTGCTGAACGCGAGCTGGCGAAAGCGCGGCGGATTCGCGGCCGTCTGACGGGGCAATGCCCTCGGCGTCGTCTGTTTCCAAAGGCCGCAGGAACAAGCCCAGGAGCAGAGCAGCCAGCGTGGCATTGGCCGGAATGCGCAGATTGAAGTCCACGAACGAATGGATGCCTATGGCGACCAGGCCCAAACCCGCGCACAGGGGCAACAGCGCCGGCGGGAAGTCTTCCACGTCCAACCAGGTTTGCGCCCAGAGCCGGCGCAATTGATGCACCATCAGGCCGGCGAGTGCCAGCGCGAGCACAACGAAAGCCAGACCTAGCTCCATCAGGAACTCGACGTAATCGTTGTGTGCGTGTTCGGCAAAGTGGTTGAGCCCTGCCGGTTGAAAACGCGGGAAAACGCCCGCGAACGACCCCGGGCCCGACCCCAGCGGCCACAGCGCCAGCGCCCCGCCCCACGTGCTGGCGGCCACCCGCCAACGCAGCCAGGCGTCTTCGCCGAGGCGGCTCGCGTCGAAGCGTGTGAAGATGCCTGCCGCCCCCAGCGCCGCCACCACCCCGAGCAAAAGCACGGCAAGGCCGACGAGGTACGGACGGCGGGAACCGGTCTCGGCGGCGCTGGCCAAGAGCAGCGCTGCCAGGACCACCACGAGCACGCCCACAGCGCATCCTGCTCGGGAGCCGGAACCCGCAAGGCCAGCAAGCAAAATGAACACGATGAGTCCGTACGCGAGAGATACCTGATCGATGGTGCCCCGCCCGCGCAAGCCGGCGCGCGAGGATGTCAGCTTGTGCCCCCACATCAGCCAGAGCGACAGGGGCAGCGTCATGCCAATGAAGCTCGCAAAGTGGTTGGCGTTGGCAAATCCGCCCATGGCATTTCCTGCGAACTCCGCACCGAAGTAAAGGCTTTTGAGCGGTCCGATCTGAAGCAATCCCCAGACGGATTGGAGGCAGGCGCTGGCGACGCCCGCGGCCACCAGCCAGCGCAGCCGCGAAGCGTCGACCAGGCGAGCAACGGCGTAAACGGCCAGCACGGGAATCATTGCCAGCAGCGAGGAGAGCGTCGCGTCGGGCATGAGAGAGATGGGGCGTGCACCGCTGCCGCCGAAAGCCAGATAAATGTCGCGCCCTGGAATCGCACGCCACACGGCCGCAGGCAGGGGCGTGAGGTAAAGCAGCGCAAGCCAGACGGGTGACAGCACCAGCAGCCATTCGGCCAGGCGAGATGGCGCGAACGACGCCCAGTTCTCGCTACTGGCAGGGGCAAAAGTGCCTGGAGGTCGCATGAGCCAAGCCAAAGCCATTAGCCCGAGCAAGCCCAGAGCCAGCCACTCCAGGCCCATCAGCGGCAGGGGGCGATTGCCGCCACGAAAAGCCGGGGCCAGAAACACAAGCAGAACTGCACCGCCCAGTGCCCCTCCGGTCACCAGGCTTCCCGTCCGTGGACGCGCGTCCATCAGCTCCCGCTAAGAGACTGCTTGCGCGCTGCAACGATTCCGAGGCCCGCCACAGCCGCCGCCGCCGTCACGAGCGTGGTGGTGCTCAGCGCCGCGGTGCTGAGGAAGCCTGGCGCAACCGGGACGCCGGGAACTCCGGGCACACCAGGCGTTGCTGGCGTCGTCCCCGGGGGCGCGGTGGGCGCGACGGAAACAACGTTATTGATCTGGGCCTGGCAACTCAGGCTGGTATCGATGGTCACTGCCTGATTGGGGCTCAAGGGAATCGTGCAGCCGGAGGAAAGCCGAATCGAGGAGGTGCCGGTGGAGGTTGTAACGATGCGTGCGCCATTGGTAATGGGCGAGCCGCCCAGTGCATTGGACAGCGTATTTCCTTGGCTCACCGTCACGAGCCCTTGGGCACTCTGGATCACACCGACGGCCGGCGCGGGAGCAGGGACCAGCACGGGCACGGGTGCCGGAGTTTGCGCCCACACTGGTGCCGGCAAAGCCACGGCCAGCCCAAAAATCAGGGTAACCCCTATACCAACTAGTCTATCTGCAACAAAATGTTTCATCTAGCGTAATTATAGGAGGCAAGCAGCTTCTTCATTGGCCGGAGGAGACACGTTTACGTAGGTTAATTGCGCGAATTACCAGGAGGCGCGAGTAGCCCGCATGCGGCCGGTCGTAGCGCAGGCGCAAATAATCCAGCGATGGAAAGATGCGCTGCCACAGCCACTTCGCCCGGTGCAGGGGCGAAAGCGAATTCAACGTAAGCCCTTGCATGTAGCGCCAATCCGACAAACGCCGCACATCCAAAGACTCTCTAACGGCGAAAACACGCAGCTTTTGAGCCAGAGAGACGGGCAAACAGCCTCCAAAGACTTGGCATGCCGCCTCCAGGCCACTCAAAACCGGGCCCGCCACTCTCTTACTTCCCGCTAGATCCGCCATTGTTTCCCAATCGTGCATCGAAAAGCCTTGCATGAGTGTTTCCAGGTCGTAAAGCCACTTCAATGTGTCTTTTCCGCCAATCGACAAGTTCAATACGCGGTGAAGGCACGAGTGGATGCAAGCCTCGACAGGTCCGAGGCCACGGGCATTCGGCGCCAAGCGATCCAGCACGATGCACGACGCCCATAACTCGTCGAAGGTGAAGCACTCGGCGAAGAGCGCCGAGTTGGTCAGCCGCCAGTGAATATCCACTTCGAGGTTCCAACCCTCGGCAAGGCGCCGGCGGCACATAAGCTCATAGGCGACGAGGTCGCCCGAGGGCTTGAGGTATTCGAGGCCTTGCCCAGCCAGTGCCTGCGCCAGAATTTCCGCGGACTCCCGCAAAGGCACGAGCACGTCTACGTCGGAGCACTCCCTCAAATGCGGCGAGGTGAACGCCCAGTGGCACAGGGCCGAACCCTTGAGCAGCAAGACCGGGATATCCAGTTCGGCCGCGCATGCCAGCACGCGCTTGGTCTCGGCCTCGAAAAGCATCGAGGCCAGCACTTCATCATTGGAGGCTCGTTTGAGTTGCTGCAGCAACTCGGGCGGCAAATTTAACGCTTGCAAAGCCGGGCTTGCAGCTCGCCAGCTCGCCATAGCGACAACGCCCTCGGAGCAGGCAAGGCGAACAAGGTCCGCCGGCCTGGCCGCCCCATACGGTGGCCACTGCTCACCCTTGCCTTTGACGAGTGCGGCGAGCCATCCGAGCAGTTCAGGGCTCGGTGAATTTAGCGGACGGTGCTCATGCAAGGAATCCTCAAGCTTCGCAAGGTTGCGGCTGGAACTGCTGGAAAGTCGAAAAATCCGCGAGGATGCTTTCGCAGAAAGCGTCGATGCTGGCAAAGTCATCTGCCGCAGCGATTCGCCGCAGCGGTACCGATGTCACGAGCCGGCTGAACATCTCGAACTCTGCGGGCCTGACGGAGTGGTAGACGTAATTTGCTGCATAGCTGTCGCCTACGAAACGCAGGAGCGCCTCGGCAGGCGCGACGGAGGCAACCTGGGGCGCACCCTGCACAGAAAGACGCGGGTCGAGAAAATAGATCGCTGCCAAGGGTAGCGGTTCGGCCTGGAATCGGTAATGGTCTCCATCAAGGGCCAGAAAGCGCTTTTCCCAGGTGGGGGTCATTTTCGGCAAGCCGCCAAACAAGGCAGTTGCGGCCTCAGGCCACAGCCGGACCCGTGGGTAGGCGGGACGGACTTCAAAACGCTTGCCCATGTCCGTCAGGGCCAGCACGTCGTCGGTGAGCACCGGGTATCCCAACCTCGCGAAGGCTGCTGCCGTGGAGGATTTCCCTGCGCCGCTCGGCCCGACGAAAGCCACCGCGCGTCCATCGATGGCAACCGCACTCCCGTGAAGGCAGTGAATGCCGCGCAGTCGCAGCACCAGTCCCATGACTGGGCCTAGGAGATAAGCTGCGGTGTCTTCGATAGTCTGACCGGGAGGGGTGCTGGCTCGAACATGCGAGCCCGAGACCTTGATCGACACATTGGTGCCGTCGAGGTAATGCAGGTGGATGTCCCCCGATTGCCTGCCCCGAAGCGCTCGCAAAGTTGGCAAATATAGGGGAGATGAATCATCGCTAGCGAAGAACTCTTCGGCATCAAGTTGATGCTCGAACTCTGTAATCGGGGCCAAAAAATCGATAAAGACATCTATTTTCCGTGCACTCTGAAGGCCTGACAAAGCACCTAATTTATGGCTCAGTCCAACTCCGAGACCATACAACGAGCAGGTCTGCGTCATTTGCCTCGCGTCATGCTGTCTTCTTGTTCGTTCCATTGGCCCCGTCATCTCGTCCAGTCGCCTTATTGATTGCCTTTGTAAGCTTGCGCACATCTCCGAACTCGGTGACCACGGGGGGGAAATATGGGGCCTTACCCGAAACCGACTTGCGTCTTTCCATGTCGAATCCTTTAAATTTCAAGCTGGACTAGCCAGCGTCGCAAGCTGTAGGGCACGGTTGTCTCCCAATCCAGCTTCTGTGTCAACGGCGCCATCTTAAATCCATCTACATATGTTGAAAAAGCAGCGGGTTCCGGCCCTTGGTCAAGCAGCGCACGGGTAGAAGCCTGCTCGAGCATCTTCATCGGCGAACCACCCAGCCCGGCCTTTGGTCGCCTGAGCAAAGCCCGAGGTAACTTATTCTTCATAGCCATCCGCAAAACATTTTTCTTGAACACCCATGGCACTAGTGGAAGGCTTAGACAAAATTCGACGAGTCGAATGTCACAAAGCGGATGTACGTATTCCACGTTAACGCGAGTGTTTGCAGTGTCGAAGAAATCGAAAAAAAACCCGTCGCCGATTATCTCAAGGCCCTTGACTCCCGAAGGGCGTCTGCAATTCGCTGGTGGCTTCTCTTTCTGGAAGCGTTCCCATCTCTCCACTAGTGCTAGGGCGCCCACCAACTCAGGATTGATCCACAACGGGAATTTGCGGGGAAGCGCGCCCGTTTTACTTCGGAAAACTGCATCCTTGATGTATCCAAACGAGAACGAGACAGTTCGGAGCTGCACGAGGCTCATGTGGACCGCGTCGAGAAGCAACTGGACATGATCACGCTGGTTAAACAAGCTTTTCAGTCGAGGTCTCATGGACTCGCTAAGGAATGCATCACCATCCCATCCAGTCAGGCAAACGCGCGCCGCCGCCCCAATCCTCTCAGAAAGTGTTGACCGGAGGGCAGGAAATGGCTGGTGCGAAGGCTCCGCCGAATGAGCCCCTGGGGTATCCCACCCCTCAAACAGTTGGAAATCATCAGCAACAATGAATTCGAGGGGAAGGCTCAAATAATCAGCGGCGAGCCCGGCATATCGCCTTTCTTCATCTCTGAAGATTCGGTCATAGACCACCGTTTGGCCGGTGAACTCAATTGCTTCCCCTCGTCGAACTAAGACTTCGCGAGCGACGGCCGCAATGGACGGCGAGTCCATCCCGCCGCTGAATTCGATCGCCACCCGGGAGGTTCTGAGCCGATCGCTAACAGCCTCTTCCAGCAACTGCGTAAATCGCTCGACGTAATCGTTCGCCGGCCTGATGCGCTCCTCGGTGCACGGGAAACTCCAATAGTGGACAACCTGGGGGGGCACGCCCGGATTGGGCGACCACACCAGCGTATGCGCGGGCGGCAGCCGCGCGATGTCGGCGAAGGCGCTGGTGGCAGGGTCCTTGTTTTCCTGAAACAGCAGGAAGTCGGCAATCGCCAGATCGTTTAGCTTGCGGCTGACCGAAGGGTGAATGCGCACGCAATCCAGCGTGTTACTGAAGATCAAACGCTCGTTCAAAAGCGCATAGAAAAAGGGCTTCACCCCCAACTGGTCGCGGGCGCAAAAAAGTTGCTTGCGCTGGGCGTCCCAAATCGCGAAGCTGAAATCGCCGATCAGGTGCTTCACGCAAGCTTGGCCCCAGGCTCGGTAAGCGTGCAGGATAAGTTTCGAGTCCGGAATTCCTTCTGGCGCGACCTCACCCGCCGCGCGCAGGCTGCGCCGCAACTCGGCCTGTCCGTCTATGCGCGCATCGGCCGTGATCCAGGCAGTTCCATCGAGCGTGCAGGGCTGCACTTCATTTGCTGACTCGAAGGTCGTACGGAACAGGGTGTGGCCCAGTCCAGCGGCGCCCTCGCACCAGACGGCGTGTGCATCAGGCCCCCGGAAACGAAGAAACTCCGTCATCGCATCGAGCGTTTCTTTCTCGAAACGTTGGCCCTCCGGTGCAACGATCCCGCAAAATCCGCTCACGGGATATCGCCCGTCAAAGTTCAGCCTGCGTCATGTCACTCGAATGCCAGGTGGCGGCGCTGGGGGTCGGCCACCGGGTCCAGCGCTTGGCCGTCCAACTCCACCCAGGCATGGGCATCGATCTGGCCAGGCTGTGCGGCTGCGACGCCCAGTTTCAGACGGGCGTCTAGTCCGATGCGGGCAAGCAGGTGGCAGAGCACGAGCGACCGCGCCAGGCAGGCGTGGCGGCCCAGCCCGCGCCGGGCAGCAAGATCCACCATCCGTGCAACACGCTGCGCCCGTTCACGCAATTCGACCCGGACGGGTCCGGTCTCGACGTGGGCTACAGGCAAGGCGGCCCCGATGCCAATCCATTGCTGCACCCGCCGCAAGCTGACTGCCTTCAGACTACAGCTCACCAGCGGCAACAAGCACAGCGCACGCGCCAGGGCGGCGCGCTCCACGCCGGAGAGCCTCTTCAGACGTTGAAAATCACTCGCCAGCGACACGAAGCAAGCCCAGCCGACGCATCTTTTCAATGAAGGCCTGCAGGTCTTCACTCAACCGGGCCGGCTCCACGTCGAATTCTTCCTGCAGGGTGTGCAGCGCCGCGGCCACGGAGGTGGATTCACATAGGCATGTCCACATGCGCGTAGCCACTGGATCAAGACCGAAGTAGGTCTCCTTTTCCATGTCGAGGATGACCGCATCGCCCGCGAGCTCACGCATCAGGACCGTCGAGGGAGGCGCGAGCTTTAGGCTCAAGAAGTTTTCCATGCCCTAATTATCTTGCAAGCGGCGAACGGGCAATGCCTGGCGGCGTCACGCCGGCACGGCGCCCAGGGCAAGCAGCATGGGCAGCGTTTTTGTTTTGAAAACCTCGCTTCGCAGCTTCATGTCTTTCAAGCCGTCCTGACTGTCAGGTAACGGATTTTCCAGGAAGAAGTCCAGCACTTCACTGGCCCACGCGGAGGGATTGTCCCGTCCTGCGTTCTCCGCCTGACGCGTGAGATCGGCCAGCATGTCGGTGCGGGCGCGCGGTTCGGCTTTAAGCGGCTCGACGGTTTGTCCGTCGGCGCACATGGCATGGTAGGCAGCTTGGGCCCATGCCTCAGGAGCCTCAGGATCTGCATTCCGCACCTGCAATAGCCAACGCGCAGCCCTTTCCACCTCCACCGCGCCACCCGTCACGGGAGTCGCGAGGTACAGCGCATGCGCGTCGGAGTGCTTCAGCCTCAGCAACGCTTCATTCAGGCGAAGTGATCCGCCCGTATCCGGCCGGTCCGCAGGCGCCTGAGCAGCGGCAAAACTGCCGGCCTCCACACAGCCGCAAACGAGCTGAAGTGCCCGATCCCTAGTAGCACCTGCGCAGGTCATCGCTTCGAGGAGATCACCCATCAAGCAGGCCTCGTGCTTCTCCATTTTGTCGGCAAGGGCCTTAAGGCCGGCAAGCTCGACCTCTCCGTAAGCTGCGCCTAGCATTGGCGGCTCGAGCAGGTTCACTGCGGGGCCGACCAACACCACGTGCGAAGTTTCCAAGTTTTGGGCCAACGCCGGGCTCCATGCCTCCGTTTCGCGCCTGACCCAGTAGTCGCGCCGGAACTGAGTCCCGAGCTGGTAGTCGCGCACGCTCTGCTGAAGCGCCACCGACGGGCACGAGGACAGCAAGTCTTCCTGGGCGCTCGTCAGCCGTCTGGCATCCATGGCCGGTAAGTGATCGGCCGAACAGGCGAAGCCCAAACCGGCCGGCATGAGCCAATCCGACACCTGCCCGAACGACATGGGGTGCCATTCGCGCCCGAAGTATTCGCCAGCGATGTAGCGGCGCTTACCGGTGCGCATGGAACGAAGCCGGTCCATGAGCTCCGGGTTCTGCGCAATTCGGGGCGTCGAGGCGATGAGCGCATCGGAAAAATCCAGCGCGGCGTCGATGCGGTGGCTTATTTCGTCCTGAGCCTTGGCGGGAGCATGGGCGATCTGGTTCAACAGGTCCCGCATGGGGTGCATTTCAGACCAGCCGTGCAGCGTGTTGTAACTGATGCTCAGTACACCGCCCGCCCTGAGTTTGCGCTGGATAAAGTCGACGAGGACGCGGCGGTTCTCGTCTGAAACCCAGCTCCAGATGCCATGGACGACGATGTAATCAAAGTCGGGCAGATCGCCGCGCTGGCAGTAATCCCGGAAAGACTGGTCCGCCAGCTCCAGGGCTGAGCCAGATTCACGGGCCAGCTGACGGGCGAAACGCGCATGTTCAGGAAGAAAGTCGGTGCCATGCCAGCGCACGCGCGAGGCCGCCGCATGCACATTGACAGGTATGCCCTGCCCATAGCCCAGCTCGCACGCGGTCGTGATCGGGCGATGCGCCTGGCCACTCGCAGCCATGCAGAACTGCATATGGACCGGGTTGACGTGCCTGTCGTACGAGTGCACGTAGTCCATCTCGGCCATGTAGCCTTCGGAGCCCTCACGCATGGATCAGCACACTTTCCAATGGATGGCAACCCAGGGGAGCGCCCGGCATGGAAATTCGGGCATCAGGAATTCGGTCGTGGTGCATGACCGGAAATCATACGCAGGCTTGGCCGGCGTGCCGCGGGAGATTCACGCCCGCACCGGCTCAAACTGGTCCGCGTGCTTCCGGCCGTGCCCCCATCTGCCGCGCCAGATGTACCTGGTGCAGCGTGATCTTGCGCACTTCCGCCTGGCTGGCCTGGATGTGCGCGCGCAGCAGCATGGCGGCCTGGTCGCCGCGCTTGCGCTGGATCGCGCGCATGATTTTTCCGTGCTCTTCGTAGGTCGCGGAAATGCGCGCCGGCTGCGTGAAGTCCAGCCGCCGAATGACACGTATGCGCTCCGTGACGTCGCGGTGCACCCGGGCCATCTCGGCATTGCCGGCCGCTTCGACCAGAGAGCAGTGAAAAGCTTCGTCCCATTGCGCGACCTCGACCATGTCGGTGCTGCGCTGCTCCGCGGCTACCAGCCAGATCGCAGCCAGGTCGGCCAGCAGGACTGCGTTTATTTTGAGCGCGCCTTCGCAAAGGCGGTGCACAGCCGTGGTCTCCAGCACCATGCGCAAGTCGTACAACTCTTCGAACTGGTTGAAGTCGAACGGAAGTACCCGCCAGCCGCTGCGAAACAACACCTCGACGAAACCTTCCTGCTGCAGCTTGAACAGCGCTTGGCGCACGGGCGTGCGTGAGACGCCGAGCCGGTCGCTGATTTCTGTCTCCGTAAAACGGTCGCCAGGGACCAGGCGAAACTCGGCAATATCGCGCTTGAGCTGCGCATACACCTCGTCCGCGCGGCTGCGGAAAATGGCGCTGGGCGGGCTGCCGAGGCTGGCACCCAGGGAATGTTCGGCGGCTGAATGAATAATGTTCACACGTCAATACTAGCTGTTAGGAAGCAATCGATTCGAGCGCCGATATCAGCGCCACGCTGACAGCAGTCCAGCCCACGATGCCGCCCTGCGCACGCACCATCTGGACCGTGGAGGCCTTGAACTCGGGAAAGTAGCTTTCGGTGCAGTCTTCCAGCAGCAAGCAATCGTAGCCACGGTCGTTGGCTTCCCGCATGCTGGTTTGCACACATACCTCGGTGGTCACGCCGCCGAACAGCAAATGCGTGATGCCTTGCCGGGTCAGGCGTTCGTGCAGATCGGTTGCGTAGAACATGCCCTTGCCCGGCTTGTCGATCACCCACTCACCCGGCGCGGGCGCGAGGGCATCAATGATCTGGTTGCCCGGCTCACCCTGCACCAGGATGCGCCCCATCGGGCCGTCGTCGCCGATGCGCAGCGCGGGGTTGCCCCGGTTGCGCTTGGCGGGCGGGCAGTCGGCCAGGTCGGGCCGGTGCGATTCGCGGGTGTGCACAACGAGACCCCCCGCGTCACGCCAGGCGCGCAGCGCGGCTTGCGTGGCGGGCACGATGGCGGCGAGCAGGCTCACGTCATTGCCGAGCGTTTCACCGAAGCCGCTGGGCTCCATGAAGTCGCGCTGAAAGTCGATCAGCACCAGCGCACTGCGGCTGATGTCGCATTCGAAGGAAAAAGGAAGCGCGTCGATCTGCATTGGGTCTTTCGGTTTCAGTGCGCGCCGCCACCCA
Organism: Pseudomonadota bacterium; assembly: GCA_040385065.1. Taxonomy (GTDB): domain Bacteria; phylum Pseudomonadota; class Gammaproteobacteria; order Burkholderiales; family Burkholderiaceae_C; genus Polaromonas. Next base: position 51,727 of record JAZKIC010000021.1, on the reverse strand, counting down.
TGTGGGCGCCCAGCACATGCCGGTCGGCCGACGCCGTGGGTGTTTCAAACACCATCGCGCCATCGCTCATGACGACGATCCGATCGGCCAGCTCCAGCAGTTCGTCCAGGTCTTCGCTGATGAGCAGCACTGCGCCGCCGCGGCTGCGGACGCTACGCAGGCGGCCATGAATTTCCCGCACCGCAGCGAAGTCCAGGCCGAACACCGGATTCGCCGCGATCAGCACGTCGATATCGCCGGTCAGTTCGCGCGCCAGTACGGCACGCTGCACATTGCCGCCGGAGAGGCTGGCCATGGGCGACTCTTCGCTGCGCGTCTTGACGCCGAAGGCCGTGATCCAGTTGCGCGCACGGCTGCGCCATGCCGAAAAGCGCAGCAGGCCTGAACGGGACATCGGCGGCTGGTCGAAGTCGCGCAAGGCCATGTTTTCGGCCACGCTCAGCGCACCGACGCAAGCGTTGCGCAGCGGCTCTTCGGGCAGGCTGCGGACCTTGAGCACCCGGTTGTGCTCGCGGGTTGCAAAGTAGGGGCGACCCCCAACGGTCACCCGACCCGCCAGCCTGGGGCGCTGGCCGACCAGCGCCTCGACGAGCTCGCGCTGCCCATTGCCCGAGATGCCGGCGACGCCGAGAATTTCTCCGGCGCGCACATGCAGGCTCAGTTTATCGAGCGCCAGCGTGCCGCGGTCGCCTCGGGCGCTGAGGCCGGTGACTTCGAGGGCCAGTTTGCCCGGTGGCGCTGCACCCGCCTCGCCGGCCGCAAGCACGTCCTTCGCCGCCTTACCCCGCGCCTCCGCCGGTACCGCTTTAACAAGCGTTTCTGCGCGAACGATCTCGCCTGCGGACGCACCCTCCCCCATCATGGCAGCGGCCATTTGTGCCGGACTGGTGTCTGGCACCCGGCAGCGGTGCACGAGCTTGCCGCGCCGCATCACGCTGACATCGTCGGCGTAAGCCATCACCTCGCGAAACTTGTGCGTGATGATCAGCACCGAGCAGCGGCCGCTGCGGGCGATGTCGCGCACGTGGCCCAGCACTTCATCTGCCTCCTGCGGCGTCAGCACCGACGTCGGCTCGTCCAGGATGAGCAAGCGTGGCCGGAGGTACAGCTGTTTGAGCAATTCGAGCTTTTGCTTTTCTCCGGCGGCGAGCTCCTGCGGCCGCGCATCAAGGTTCAGGCTGAAGGGCGTCGTTGCCAGGAAGTCCTGCAGGGCCTTGCGTTTGGTTTTCCAGTCGATCACGGACGGCACGGCGCCGCCGGCAAGCAGCAGGTTTTCCGCCACCGTCATGCCGGGCGCCAGTGTGAAGTGTTGGTAGACCATGCCGATGCCGAGCGCTCGCGCAACGGTCGGGTTGGCGATGTCCTGCTCGCGACCGTCGATCAGGACGCTGCCTTCCTCGGCTTGCTGAAAGCCCGCGACGCATTTCACCAATGTGCTCTTGCCGGCCCCGTTCTCGCCGAGCAAGGCATGCACGCTGCCGGGTTCGACGTGCAGGTCCACGCGGTCCATGGCCGTAAAGGCGCCGAAGCGCTTGGTGAGCTGGTAGGTGTCCAGCCGCAGGGCGCCGGTGGCCGGTGCGAGCGCGCCAATGGGATGAGCGGGAGAGGGGTCTGCGGATGTCATGGCTATTGAAGTGCCTGCAGCAGCGCCTGCGACGTGGTGTGCGCGCCAAATACCCCGCCCTGCATGGTGATCATCTTCAGCGCGGCCAAGTGGTTGCCGGGGTCGGTGGCGGCGGTGCAGTCGGACAGCAGCAAGCACTCGAAACCCCGGTCGTTCGCGTCGCGCATCGTGGTGTGCACACAGACGTCGGTCGTGATGCCGGTGAGCACCAGGTTCCGGATGCCGCGGGTGCGCAGCACCATGTCAAGGTCGGTGGCATAAAACGAGCCCTTGCCAGGCTTGTCGACCACCACTTCGCCTGGCACAGGCGCGAGTTCGGGAATGATTTCCCAGCCTGGCTCGCCGCGCACCAGAATCCGGCCGCAGGGTCCGGCGTCGCCTATGCCCTTGCCGTCGGTGCCGATCTGCTGAGACCGCCAGCGCTTGTTGGCCGGCAAATCGGAGAGATCGGGGCGGTGGCCTTCCCGTGTGTGGATGATGCAAAAGCCGAGTTCGCGCATGCGGGCCAGCACACGGGCGAGCGGCGCAATGGGCGCACGTGTGAGCGAAATGTCATAGCCCATCTTGTCGACATAGCCGCCGACGCCGCAAAAATCGGTCTGCATGTCGATGACAACCAAGGCCGTATTGGCCGGCTGCCAGTCGCCGTCGTAAGGCCAGGCGTAGGGTTCGGCCTGCGTGAAGCGGGTCATGACGCAACCTTGCGCAGCGGGGGCATGGCGGGGCTGGCCTCGGCTCCGGCGTAGTGCCGCTCGGGCGGTGCGAAGTTGCAGGGCGAGCCGTCCGTGACGTCGACTTTCCAGGGCAAGGCATAGCGGCCGGCCGCCATGTCCTGCATATAGGTGTAGGGGCAATCCTGCGCGCCACCTTTGACGGCCACGTAGCCACGGTGGTAGAGCTGGTAGGGGTTGTTCTCGACGCCCCAGCCGCGCCGCGCTTCACGCACGAGATCCGGCCGCAGCTCGCAGGTGATGATTTCGTCCGCTCTGCCGCCGCCTTCCACCAGCACGGTTCCATCGAAGTTGCAGAACATGCCCTCCCCCATGGAGTCGAAACTGCCATCGCTCCCGCACATGCAGACGCTGGCGGTCTGCGCAAGGTTGCAGAAGGCGTTGGCCTGGTTGGTGATCTTCCAGGCGTGGCGGATGGGGGCCGTGTAGCCAGCAGTGCGCAGAATGATTTCGGCGCCCTTGTAGGCAGCCTCACGCGCCATCTCGGGAAACATGCCGTCATGGCAGATGATGAGTGCGATGCGGCTGCCGTTGGGCCCGTCGCACACCGGTACGCCGAGGTTTCCGGGTTCCCACGGCTCGACCGGAACCCAGGGATGGAGCTTGCGGTAATACAGCTGGATGGCCCCTGTGTCGTCGATGATGAGGCCGCTGTTGTAGGGATTGCCGCCGGGGTTGGATTCCATGATGGAAAAGCATCCCCAGATGCGGTGCGCAATACAGGCTTGGCGAAAAGCGTTGACTTCGGGTCCGTCGAGCGTGCACATGATGGCCGGGTTCATGTCCATCGAAAGCCCATGCAGCGAGTACTCCGGGAACACGATCATGTCCATGGTCTGGAGATTGCGCCGTGCTTTGCCCACCATCTCGCAGATGCGCGCGGTTTGTGTGGCGAGGTCTTGCGGCGTCACGACGACGGGCAACTGCAGTTGCGCCAGGCCAATCACCACGCCGTGTGCCGATTTGTTGAGTCCGCCGAGGCCGGTCATATGTTGTCCTTAATAGTTGTCCGTGCTTCAGCGCGCCGCCGTGAGCTCGCCCGGACTTCCGGGTACGACGGCGCCCGGACGGCAGGTCAGCACCAGGATGAGCAGGGTGAGCACATAGGGAACCGTGTTGAACAGGTGATAGCCCCAGCCGATGCCGATCGACTGAAGAGCCGGGCCGATCGCACCGGCGCCGCCAAACAAAAGAGCCGCCCCGATGCAGCGCAGCGGGCTCCATCGGGCAAAAATCACCAGCGCCACGGCGATGAGGCCTTGACCACTGGAGATGCCCTCGTTCCAGCTGCCGGGGTAGAAAAGCGTGAGCGATGCCCCGCCGAGGCCGGCAATCATTCCGCCCACTGCGGTGGCCGCGATGCGGATGCCGACCACCGGATAGCCCTGCGCGCGAGCGGCCTGCGCAGAGTCGCCGACCATGCGCACCAGCAGGCCTGCGCGGGTGTTGGCAAAGGCCCATGCCATGCCGACAGCGATCAGCAAGCCGACGGGCACCAGTGCGTTGATCTGCAAGGCTGATCGCACGGCAGGCGAACTGCTCCAGTTGCCCAGCGCGATGGCCGGCAGCTGAGCCGCCTGCGGCTGAATGAGCGGCTTGCCGAGGTAGAACGCCAGGCCTGTTCCGAGCAGCATCAGGGCGATGCCGGTCGCCACGTCATTGACCCGCGGCAGCGAGCACAGCAGCCCGTGCAAGCTGGCAAGCAAGGCGCCGCACGCCGCGGCGGCAAGCACGCCGACCCAAGCCGAGCCGCTGAGCCACGAGCCGCCAAAAGCCGCCATCGCGGATAGCACCAGCACGCCCTCCAGCCCGAGGTTGATACGGCCTGACTTTTCGGTGAGGCATTCGCCCAGGCTGACGAACAGGAAAGGCACGCCGACGCGCAGCGCACCGCCCAGAATGCCGGCAGCGAAGATGAGGATGTCGTCAGCGCTCATAGTGTCTTCCTTGGCGAAGTCATGGCACGCCCGTTTGAGCTGCCAGGATGGCTGCCTCGCCAGGATCCGGCGATGCTGCGTGCGGTTTCGAGGTGTCGGTGGCAGGCGTGGCGCGCACCAAAGCTCCGGCGTCCGCCACCGAAGCGGACGACGCCGGTGAAGCGAGCGCGGTCGGAGCGAGAGCGGATGAAGCCAAAGCAGGTGGCGCTTTTGAAGCTGCGCCAGCGGCGGTTTCCGCAGAGGCAATCGCCGCAGTACTTTCCAGTGCGGGCGCAGCGGCAAGCGCCGCCGGCACCGATGCACCGAGTCCCATCAGTTTGGCGCGCCATGCCGTCCAGTCGTAGCCACGCAGCGCCTCGCTGGCAAGAATGAGCACGAACGCCATGCCCTGCAGCACCGTGACGGAAGCGTCCGGCAGACCCAGCCGACGCTGCAACAGGCTGCCCGCAGCGCCGAAGCCGCCAAACAGGATGGCCACCGGAATGACCGCGAAGGGCTGGTGGCGGGCCATGAAGGACACCAGGATGCCCGCATAGCCGTACCCGGCAATGAGCGAGGCATTGGCGCTGCCATGGACAGCCGCCACTTCGACACCACCCGCCACGCCCGCAGCTCCGCCGCCCAGGGCGCAGGCCAGAAGAACCAGCCGAGACGCCGGCAAGCCCACGAGCTGCGCCGCCCGCGGATTGCCGCCGACTACGCGCAGCGCAAAGCCCGAAGGCGTGTAGCGCAGCCACAGTCCGGAAAGCAGACAGGCGGCCACGCCGATGACAAAGCCCCAGTGCACGTCAGAGCCGGCAATGCCACCGATGCTCAGGCCTTCGGCCAGCGGATGTGTCGAAGGCTTGTTGAGGCTGGACGGATCCCGCAGCGGCCCCTCGACCAGATGCTTGAACATTCCGATCGCCACGTACGCCAGCAGCAGGCTGCTGATGGTTTCGTTGATGCCGCGGTATTGGCGCAGCCAGCCTGCCAGTCCGATCCACAGACCGCCCGCCACCGCCCCCGCAATACACACGAGCCACGTACCTGCCGCATTGGCCGGGAGGCTGACAGCATGCGCAAGCCACGCTGCCGCCAGTCCGCCCAGCACGAGCGCGCCCTCACCGCCGATCACGACCAGCCCCGCACGCGCCGGAATAGCCACGCACAAGGCGGTCAGCATCAGTGGCGCGGCGCGCTGGAGCGTGTTTTGCCAGGAGAACCAGTCGCCAAAGGCGCCCTTGAACAGCAGCAGCCAAACTTCGACCGGGTTGAGTCCGCCGGCAAAGACGAACAGCCCGAAGAGCAGCAGCGCGGCCACGATGGCCGCGACCGGGATCAGGACGTCTTCGAGGGCTGAGCGCATGGCCGCATCCGTACAGGTGCCGTTTTAGATGGAGCCGATCACGCCTTCGACGAGGTAGTTCATCTTTTCCAGTTCGATGTCGGTCTGCTTGAAGGCCTTGCCTGCCGCAACCGCCACGCCACCCTTGTTGTCCTTGAGGGGGCCTTTGAAGATATCGAACTTGCCGGCGACCATGCTGGCCTTGACGGCATCCGCCGCCTTTTTGGCCGGATCGGTCACCGCTGGGCCGTAGGCCGACATCTTGACGAAACCCTCCTTGAGGCCTCCGCGCACGAAGTTGGGGTGTGGCTTGCCGCTGCGCGCAGCTTCGATGAAACCGGTGTACGCCGTCAGCCAGTTCCATTCGGCGCCCGTCAGATAGGCCTGAGGCGCCAGCTTGGCCTGGCTGGCGTGGTAACCGCAGACCATCTTGCCGCGCTTGGCGGCCGTCTCGACAATGACCTTGGGGCCGTCGACGTGCATGGTGAAGACGTCAACGCCCTGGTCGGCCAACGAGTTGGTGGCTTCTGCCTCTTTCACGGGCATGGACCAGTCACCGGTGAAGATGACGCTGGTGGTGATGCCCGGCTTGACCGATCGCGCACCCATGGCAAAAGCGTTGATGTTGCGCAGCACCTGGGGAATGGGCTTGGCGGCGATGAAGCCGATCTTGCCGCTTTTGCTCATGTGGCCGGCGATCACACCGTTGAGGTACTGGCACTCGTCGATGTAGCCGAAGTAGCTGGCGGTGTTCTTGGGGTGCTTGCCCTCGGTCCACATGCCGCCGCAATGGGCAAAGCGCGCGTCGGGGTACTTGGCGGCGACCGCCAGCATGTGCGGGTCGAAGTAGCCGAATGAGGTTGGAAACACCAGCGAGGCACCGTCCTGGGCAATCATGCCCGTCATGGTTTTCTGAACGGCAGCCGTCTCGGGAACGTTCTCTTCCTCGACCACCTTCACACCCGACATTTTCTTGAGCTCGGCGGCGGCCTGTGCCTGAGCCTGGTTGTAGCCGTAGTCGTCACGCGGACCGACGTAGATCACGCCGACGGTGATCGGCTTTTGCGCTTGCGCCAGGCCTGACCACCCTGCAAGCGAGCCGGCCGCGCCAAGGGCGGCGAGCGTCTTGAGGGAATCACGGCGGTTCAGGGAAGTGGTCATGGGATCTCCAGGGTTGGCTAGGGTTGGTAACTGGGCAAGTGCGTAAAGAAACGAGCTGGGTGAAATGGCGTGGTGGTGTTGCGTGGACAGGATGTATGCAGGGATCAGGCCAGCAGGCTCACATGGGCCGAAACGACCCGCCAGCCGGCGTGCGTACGCAGCCAGGTCTGGCTCTGGCGACCCGTGCGCGGGCTGCCGTGGCGCTGGAACTCGACGTTGGCGGTGGCAAAGTCGCGACCGAAGCTGGTGATGACCGTCTTGAGCAGCACACGCTCCAGGCCCTGCGCGGGCCGGCCCGCCCGGAAGGCCTGGATCTCGTCGTAGCCATACAGGTTTTCGGTGGCGCCGTAGCGCAGCGTGAGCGGGCTGTCGAAAAAGAGTTCGTCGAGCACTGCGACGTCGTTGGACGTCAGCGCTTTTTCGTAACGCACGAACGCCTGCGTTACTTCTGCCAGCACTTCGGGCAGGTTGACGGCGAGCGTGCCGGGAAGCAGTTCGGTTGTTGCTAAGGTCATGGGCGTGGACTGTGGGGTAAATTCAGGCGGTCAAGCGTTGAGGAGCGCCGGCCGGACATGCGCGACGCCAGCGTCGGCAAGCCGCTGGGCGGCGGCAAACGCAAGGTCTTCACGCCAGGGCGCCGCGATGAGTTGCACGCCGAGCGGCAGGCCGGCGGAGGCGTCTGGCCAGAGCGGTGCCGTCACGACAGGACAACCCGCAAACGAGACAGGTTGCGTGAGCAGACCCATGGCGGCGCGGCACGGGTAGGTCGTGCCGTTGACGTCCAGCCACTCCGTCCCGATGGGGGTCGCGCTGACCGGCGTTGCGGGGGCGAGCAACACGTCCCAGTGCTCGAACAGCGCGTTGACCTTGTCGCGGTAGAGGCGCCTGAAGCGCTGCGCGCGCAAGTACCAGTCGGCCGGTTGAAGCGCACCCGCGATGAAGCGGTCAACCGACAGCGGCTCGAATGCCTGGGGCTGCGTGCGCAAGTCGGGCAGATGCAAGCTGCCGCCCTCGCTCGCGGTAACGATGAAGGCTGCCGCGCGGCCGAGCGCAGCATTGGGCCATTGCACCTGTGCCGTGGCCCCGAGCGCCGCTGCGGCAAGCGCGAGCGCCTGGCGCGCCGGTGCTGTTGCATGGTCGTGAAAGTAGCCTCCCAGCACGCCGATGCGCAAGCCGCCGTCTAAATGCTTCAGCCCTGCGCCTATGGGTTGCACACGCAAGGCGTGGCAGCCGGGATCGAGCGGGTCGGGGCTCTGCAACGCGTCATAGGCCAGCGCCAGCCCGGCGAGGCTGTTGGCCATGGGTCCCAAGTGGTCGATGCTGTAGACAAAGGGATACGTCCCTCGGCGGGAGAGCCGCCCAAAGGTGGGCTTCAGGCCCCAGATGCCGCACAGGGAGGACGGCACACGGATGGAGCCGTTGGTGTCGGAACCCAGCGTCAGCGGCACCTGCCCTGCCGCAACGGCGGCGCCCGATCCACCCGACGAACCTCCCGCGGTGCGGCTGAGGTCGTGCGGGTTGTGGCAGGGGCCGTAGTGCGTGTTTTCAGTCGTGAAGCCGTAGGCGTACTCGTCCATGTTGAGGCCGCCCACCAGCACCGCACCCGCAGCCTTCATGCGCGACACCAGAAAAGCATCGGTAGCGGCAGGCTGATGCGCCGCATTGATGGCCGAGCCCGCCAGCGTGACCTCACCTTGCATGTCGAACAGGTTCTTGACGGCGTAGGGAACGCCGGCCAACGGGCCCAGCGCGTCCAGAGCTAGGCCTTGGCGAAGCAGGCCGCTGCGCCGCTCGTCCACGGCGTCGGCTTCGGCAAAGGCGCGTGCCACCGTGATGCCTGTGAAGGCGTTCACTCGCGCGTCGGTCTGGTCGATGCGGGCGAGGCTGGCGCGGAGCAATTCACGGGCCGACAGTTCACCGGACTGCACCGCATGGGCCATGGCCGCAGCGTCGAGCCCGAAAAGGTCAGCGCTCATGGGTCTGGCCCTTCGGCTCTGCGGCCGTTGTTGGAGCTTCAGGTGGAAATGGGGCCGGGCAATAAATTTCGACCACCTCGTCATGCGGGGCAAGCTCGGCGGCGTCCAGCAATGCGGCCATTGCGGCCGTACGCTGCAGATGCGCTGCTACACGCTCTGCCTGCGCGGCAGGCAGTGGTATCCGCTGCAAGGCTGACGCCGAATGGACATAGGCCAAAAGGATGTGCTCATTCATGGGAAGACTCACGGTTCAGCGCCGCACCTCGCGCTGGAAGATTTCGAGGCTGCGTTTTTTGGTACTGATGAAACTTGCTTCGGACAGCGTTTCCACCGTTCGCGGCCTCGCGTCGGTGTAGGGCAGGATTTCCGCGACGCGCGTGGGTCGCTTGGTCAGCAGCAGCACCTCGTCGGCCAGGTACACAGCTTCCTCGAGGTCGTGCGAAACCAGCAGCATGGTGGTGCCGGTTTGCATGAAAACTTCCTGCAGCTTCTCGCGGATGAAAAGCGTCATCTCGAAATCGAGGGCCGAAAAAGGCTCATCAAGGAAGAGTACTTCGGGGTTGGGCGCCAGCGCCCGCATGATGGACGCCGTCTGCTGCTGGCCACCCGAGAGTTCATAGGGGTAGCGGTTCAGGTCGAACTTCACGTCGAACGAGGCCACGAGTTCGGCCATGCGGCGGTCGACCTCGGCTTTGGACTTGCCTTCGAGCTTGAGCGGGTAGGCAATGTTGTCGATGGTGCGCATCCACGGGAACATCGCTTCCCGGTAGTTCTGAAAGACATAGCCGATCTTGGTGTCCTTGAGCGTCTTGCCGTCGAACAGGATCTCCCCCGAGTCGATAGGCACCAGCCCGGCGATCATGTTGATCAGCGTGGACTTTCCGCAACCGTTCGGCCCGAAGACGGAAACGATCTTGTGCTTGGGGATGTCGAGATCGAAGTTCTCATACAGCGGCCAGCCCGCGAAATATTTGGTCAGCCCGCGAATCGTGATGTGGGTACCACTGGGGCCCGGACGAAACGCAGGCACAGGCACGTCGGCATACACCGGCGCATTGAGGACTTCAGTCATGACCTACCCCAGAAGGATTCGACGAAAAGTAGCCGCAGGAAGTCCCAAGCAAGCAAGGGCCGCGGGACCGGCTTAGCCGGACCGCAGGCGCAGCGGGCCCTTGGGGGCATCCTTCAAAAAGCACAGGACAATCGGACATCACTGAGCGACCGTTGGGCGCCACGATCTGGATCTCCCAGCAGGGGCCGCTGGGCCGGCTATGCCGGACAGCAGGCGCAGCGGCCCCTCGGGGGCAGGGAGCTACACGAAGTGAGCGACCGTGGGGCATCATTTATCGTCCACTCCAGTGAACGATGCGGCGTTCGGCCAGCAGGAACAGGACGTTCAACGCATAGCCCAGCGCACCGGCCGAAAGAATGGCCGCATACATGCTCTTGACGTTGAGCACCTGCTGTGCGTCGATGATGCGGTGGCCCAGGCCCTTGTCGGACCCGATGAACATTTCCGCCACGATGACGATCACCAGCGCCATCGACACGGCCGAGCGCAGGCCGACGAAGGTGGGTTGCAGGCTTTCCCAGATCAGCACGTCCTTGAAGACCTGCCAGCGCGAGGCGCCCATCACCTTGGCCGCCATCACGCGCTGCTTGCGGGCGTTGATGACGCCATAGGCGCTGTTGAAAATCACGATGAGAAACGCGCCGAACGCGGCGATGGCGACCTTGTTGATGTCGGACACACCGAAGATCAGCAGGAAGAGCGGAATGAGTGCTGAAGACGGCGTCGAGCGGAAGAAGTCGATGAGGAATTCGACGCTCCGATAAGCTTTTTCGTTGCTGCCCAGCAGGACGCCCAGCGGAACACCGACCACCGAAGCAATGAAAAAGGCCTGCAGCGTACGCAGCAAGGTAACGCCGAAGTCGAGCAACAAGGGGCCGCCCGCAAAGCCCGTGACCAGTGCCACCAGCGTGGCCGAGGGACTGGGCAAGAGAATGGCCTTGATGAAGCCGAAACGTACTGCCAGGTCCCAGACGATGAAAAGCGCGATAGGGCCAATGAAAGGCACCAGCCTGGCTGCAAAGGTACTTTTTACGCGGGGTGGCGTCACGGCGGCAGCGGGCGGCGTCCATGCAGACGAAGCCTTCGGAGAAGCCGGCGTCGCTGAGGCCCCTGCCGCACCAGGCTCGACCAGTCCCGCCACCGAATTGGAGGTGTAGGGCATGCTCAGCCTTTGTAGAGCAGGCCGTCGACCACGACCTTCTTGTCGAAGATGCCTTTTTCAGTGAAAAGGTCGTAGAACTTCTGGAAGTAAGCCACGTCGCTCGGCTTGAACTCGTTGTAGAGCATGTAGGAAGCCAGGGGCACCTCGCCGGTGAGTGGCCCTTCGATGGCGGTGTAGCCCTTCATGAAGCCGCGCGCTTCGTCGGGCTTGGTGCGCACCAGCTCGATGCCTCGCGAATACGCTTCGATGAATTTCTTCGTTGCGTCCGGATTCTTCTTGATGAACTCGGTGGTCAGGCTGGCGGCGCCTCCATGCCACGGGGCCATCGCATCGCCCAGGATGTACTTGGCGACCACACCCGCCTCGATGACACGGGTGGTTCCATTCATGCGGCCGATCGTTCCGGTTGGCTCAAGCGTGTAGCAGGCATCGACCTGGCCGGCGACGAGCGCGGCGATATGCTGGCCGATGGGCAGTTCCATCACCGTGGCGCCGCTGGCGCCTGCGCGCTCGAGCATGGTTTTGGCGAGCGTGACGTTTTGAATGCCAGGACCCGACGCCACTTTCTTGCCCTTGAGATCCGCCATGGTCTTGACCGGGCTGTCCTTGGGCACGATGAATTCATCCAGCACGAACTTGGCGTTGCTGGGGTTGGTCGCAAAGATCTTGAAGAGGCCGGGCTGCGCAATCTCGCCGATGGCAAGGTTGGCCGAGCCTGTTCCGTTGGAGCTGCCGTCGGAACGGCCCGCCAGCATCGCTTCCATCACCTGCTGTGCACCCGCGAATTTGAGCGGCTCGACGTCCAGGCCCGCCTGCTTGAAATAGCCTTTCTCGACGGCAGCGAAAAAGGGCAAGCCCGCCGCCACAGGCCAAAAACCGATGCGGATTTTCGGGCCCGCCTGCGCACGAACCAAGGCAGGCATGCCCAGTGCACTGATGGCGGCGGCGCCGATTTTCAGGGCATGGCGGCGTGTGGCGACTTGAGTGGTAACGGGGGCCTGGCGGTTGTGGGACATGGAAACTCCTGGGGAAATGAGGGTGGGCTGTTGAAACTTGGGTAGGGACGCAAACGTGATCGTGCGCAGCGATCGGTTCAGGCGCTGGCCGCGGCGTGTTGCCGGGCGATATAGGCGCGCCAGCCACCGAGGTGGGTTACGTCTTCTGCGCGGTGCAGGGCCTGCGGTTCGCACAGGAAACCCTGAACGCTCTGGCCGCCGTCGATCTGCAGGGTTCCAATGCCCAGCGGCGCGGGAACGAGTGCCACGAAGGAGCCGTAGTTCGACATGGGCATTTCCCATATCTCCAGCTCGATACGGCCGCCCTGCCCCGGCGCGACGCGCACGAGACCGGGCTTGGGCGGCGTAGTGCCGGGCAAGGCGTAAAAGCGGTAATCGGTCGTAGTGAAAGTCGTGGCAACAAGCGTTGCACCGCGCTCGGTCAATTGGCTGTTCAGGGGCATGCCCGAGAGATGCGCACCGACCACAGCCACGCGCACAGTCTGCACGGGCAGGGCACTACGCAGGCCGGCAATGGCGACCGATTCCGTCAAAGGCGTGCCCATCGCACCTTGTGCCAAACCGGTAGCGTGATGAAAACGCTGACCAAGATCCGCCAGTTGCCAGTCGCTGCCGCAGCGGCCGATCAGCGTGATGCCGAAGGGCAGGCCATCGGCGCGCATGCTGGCAGGCACGGAAAGCGCCGCGTAGTCCAGCAGATTGACAAAGTTGGTGTAAGCCCCGAGCCGCCTGTTGAGCGTGACCGGGTCCTCCAGCATTTGCGCGATCGTGTAGTGCGTGGGCGCCGTCGGCACCACCAGCAAGTCGAGCCCGTGCCACAACGGTGCTGCTCGCTGCGCCAGCAGCTGCAGGCGCGCCTGGGCGTCACACAGGTCGGCGGCGCTGTACTGGCGCCCCGCCGCGATGATGCTGCGCACAGGCTCCACCACATCGGTTTCATGCGCGTCGAAAAACGGCCGTATTGCGGCATAGCGCTCGGCGACCAGCGCGCTGCCATAGAGCAGTTCGGCCGCTTCGAAGAACGGTGAAAAGTCGATCGCCACGGCGGTGCCGCCGAGCGCGAACAGCCGCGCCTGGGCTTCCTCGAAAGCAGCCTCGGCCAAGGTGTCGCCAAAGAACTCCAGCTGCGCGGGAACCCCGAAGCGGAAATTCGCCGGGAATGCCTGATCCGCCAGATGAAGGTCGCGGGAATAGGCGTCAAGCGGGTCGTGGCCCATGGCAGATGCCAGCACCTTCACCGCCGTGGCGACCGTGCGCGCGAAGATGGAAACGCAGTCGACGCTTTGCGCGGCTGGCAGTACGCCACGGGTACTGATCAAGCCGCGAGACGGCTTCAGGCCGACGATGTTGTTCAAGCCCGCGGGTACGCGCCCGGAGCCCGCGGTGTCGGTGCCCAGCGCAAAGTCGACCTGACCCGTAGCCACCACATAAGCCGAGCCAGAACTTGAGCCGCCCGATACGTAAGCCGGGTTGAACGCGTTGGGAACCGGACCATAAGGCGAACGGGTTCCGTTCAGGCCGCAGGCGAACTGGTCGAGATTGGTTTTGCCGGTCAGGCTGGCACCAGAACCGAGCAATTTCTGCACGACCTGCGCGCTCTCGGCAGGCTCAAAGGCAAATGCGGGACAAGCCGCGGTGGTGGGCAAGTCGGCCACGTCGATGTTGTCCTTGACCGCAAACGTCAGGCCGGCAAGCGGCCGGAGAGCACCCTCGGAATCACCGGGCACCTGCTGGTTGCAACGGCTTATCCAGGCGTTGGCCCCGGCGCCTGTTAGCGCTTCGGTGGACAGATCACCCGGGCCGAGGTCAACGTCGGCGTTGCCTCCGGGAAACGCGCCAGAGCTTTTAAGAGAGCTTGTCACCAGGGTCATACAACTTGCACCAACATGAAGCATCCATTCTTGTGTACAAGTTCAGATGCAAGTGGCGTGCCAGCGGTGGCGCTCAACGATGAGCGGGACCCTACGAGGAATCATTTGGATAGCTCGCTGCAGTCCGCGTCTTGCTTGAGTTCGCGAGGGCTTAACAGCCGTGGGCGCTGAGTCTCTGTTGCCAATGCCCTCGGCCCGGACAGGACGGGCCTTTCTTCCCCGTTCGGGCTGATGTATAGAAGCCAGCGAGCTGTTTGGCGTTAAACAGCAAACGTCTTGCTGCAGTCCGCGTCTTGCTTGAGTTCGCTCGGGCTTAACAGTCGTGGGCGCTGAGTCTCTGTTGCCAATGCTCCTCGGGCCGGACAGGACGGCCTCTCTTCCCCGTTCGGGCTGATGTATAGAAGCCAGCGAGCTGTTTGGCGCTTCCGCCATCCAGAGAACTGTTTGGCGCTCCGCTGCCGACCGCGTCCCGCTTGAATTCGCGTGGCTGAAACAATCGCGAGCGCTGGCCAACTCTTGAGGCGCGGACTCAGCCTCTCAGACCTCGCACCGCCAGGCGCAAGCCTTCATCCACCGTTACAGGCGGGCTCCAGGAAAGCAGCTGCCGCGTTCGCGCGATATCCACCTGCAGGGAGCCGCAGAGCCGATCGTAGAACTCCCGCTTGCCGATGAGGGCTGCGCCCAGCTCCAGCAATCGCTCCGGTACGGGAAGGAGTCGGGCGGGCTTACCCAATGCCTGGCCCAGGCGCGTCAAGAGCTCGGTGGTCGACAAGTCGTGGCCGTCACTTGCCAGAAAGGTCTGGTTGGCTGCGCCGGGGTGCGTTAGGCAAAGCGTCAGGAGATCCACCAGATTGTCCAACGCAATCAGGCTGCGCCGATTCCTTGTCACGCCGCCCAGGGGAAGCGGAACGCCGCGATGCAGCCAGCGCATCATGGTGTCGAAATTTGCTTTGACGCCCGGCCCGTACACGAGGGGAGGCCGGATGATCACGAGTTCCATTCCGGTCTGTGTCGCCAGCTGGTTCAAAGCGGACTCGGCTTCGCTTTTGGAAATGCCGTAAGCATCCTGGGGGGCCGGCACATCATCGAAAACGAAAGGGCGGCCTGGTTCCGTGCGCTCCCCATTGACCTTGACGGAGCTGACAAAGACAAAGCGCTTCACACCTGCTTGCGCTGCCTGTCTGGCCAGATTCACACTGCCCTCGACATTCACACGCCGGAACAACGCGAGCGGGTCTGCGCTTTGCTCGACCATCACATGCACGCGTGCCGCAAGGTGCACCACGCTATCGACTTCCGCAAGGGCCGGAGTCCAGTCGGTTTGTTCCGTCAGGTCACCCACTACGACGGAATCGAGGTGGCCGGATCTTTGACCGGCCGCCCTTACGGCGCCGCGCACGCGATGCCCGGTTTCAAGCAGCTTGCCGCACAGCGCGGCACCGACGAAACCGTTGGCACCCGTGACCAGCGTTGTCATCGATTCATGATTCCTTGCGCCATACGGTACGGTTCACATAGTCCGTGTAGCTTTGCACGACGCGCAGCACCTGCATGGAAACCGCGGGGTTTTCATAATCCTGCACCGGCGACATGACCGCCCTTTCGCGCTGGTGCTGGGCAAGGGTGATGCGTACTGCGTCGAGCACACGCTCTTTCTTGAGGCCCGCCATGATCAGGGTGCCGACGTCCATACCCTCAGGTCGTTCGTGCGCGTTGCGGATCGTGATGGCTGGCAAATTCAAAAGTGACGCCTCTTCGGTGATGGTGCCGCTGTCGGACACCACACAGAGGGCCTCCATCTGAAGGCGGATGTAGTCGCAAAATCCGAACGGCTTCATGAACTGCAGGCGCGGGTCCAGGTCAACATCCCCCAGGGCGTCCAGTCGATTTCGGGTGCGCGGATGGGTCGAGACCACCACCGGCACGTCGTAGGCCTCGGCCAGCGCGTTCAGTGTTTCCAGCAAATCGCGCAGGTTTTGCGGCGTGTCGACATTTTCTTCCCGGTGTGCACTTACCAGAAAGAACTGGCCGCTTTGGAGATTTGCGCGCGTCAGCGCGCTGGAGGCCCGAATCTTCGGCATGTAGTGGTCTAGCACTTCACGCATGTGCGAGCCAGTCTTGATGATGGTCTCGGGGCGGATTCCCTCTGCAATGAGATAGCGCCGGGCATGCTCGGTCAGCACCATATTGATGTCGCTGAGATGGTCCAGGACTTTGCGGTTGAGCTCCTCGGGCACACGCTGATCGAAGCAGCGGTTGCCTGCCTCCATGTGAAAAACGGGAACCTTCCGGCGCTTGGCGGCGATCACCGCGAGGCATGAATTGGTGTCGCCATAGAGCATGAGCGCATCGGGTTGCTCTGCCTCGAGCACGGCATCCGCCTTTTCAATAACGCGCGCAATAGTCTGCGCGGCGTTGTCGCCCACGGCTTCGAGGAAATGATCCGGTTTGCGGATATCGAGATCCTCAAAAAAAACCTGGTTGAGCTCGTAGTCGTAGTTCTGTCCGGTGTGCACAAGAACGTGGCGGGTATGGCGGTCGAACTCGGCAATCACGCGACTCATCTTGATGAGTTCGGGGCGCGTACCCACGATCGTCATGACCTTAAGCACTGAGTTGCCCCTTGAGGTAACTGAGCGTCATGAGCAAGGACTTGACCTGCTCCACGTCTAGCCGGTGGGTGTTGTGCGAGGTGTAATCGTCCAGCATGGAGATGTCGGTCTCCCCTTCGCTGAAGTATTTGGCGTAGTTGAGGTCGCGGTTGTCTGCGGGGACGCGGTAGTAGCCGCCCATGTCGATGGCGTGCGCCATTTCCTCGCGGGAGATCAGGGACTCGTAGAGCTTTTCGCCATGGCGGGTTCCGATCACGCGCGTTTCCTGATCGCGCTTGTCGAACAATTCCTTGAGCGCTTCCACGAGATCGCCAACAGTGGAGGCTGGCGCCTTTTGCACGAAAATGTCGCCCTGCTGGCCGTGCGTGAAGGCGTACAACACCAGGTCTACCGAGTCCTCGAGCGACATCAGGAAACGGGTCATGTTGGGATCGGTCACGGTGAGCGGGCGACCTTCCTTGATCTGGGCGACAAAAAGAGGAATTACTGAACCACGCGAGGCCATGACATTGCCATAGCGAGTCGCGCAAAAAATGGTTTCACCTGGTTGTTGCAGCCGCGCTTTCGCCACCATCACCTTTTCTGCCATGGCCTTGGAGATGCCCATGGCGTTGATGGGGTAGACCGCCTTGTCGGTCGATAAAACAACCACCCGCTCGACGCCCGCCTGTGTTGCGGCATTGAGCACGTTCTCCGTACCCATCACGTTGGTACGCAGCGCTTCCATGGGATAGAACTCGCATGACGGGACCTGCTTCAGGGCCGCGGCATGAAACACGTAGTTCACGCCTTTCATGGCTTGGCGCAGCCCGGACTCGTCTCTTACATCACCAATGTAAAAACGCAACTTGGGATGGTTCAGCGTTATGCGCATGTCCTCCTGTTTTTTCTCGTCGCGGCTGAAGATTCGAATCTCGGCCACTTCCGAGTTCAGAAAGCGTTCAAGAACCGCGTTCCCAAACGAGCCGGTGCCACCCGTGAT
The DNA here is from genome assembly GCA_040385065.1 of Pseudomonadota bacterium. Taxonomy (GTDB): domain Bacteria; phylum Pseudomonadota; class Gammaproteobacteria; order Burkholderiales; family Burkholderiaceae_C; genus Polaromonas. The sequence goes on along the minus strand of JAZKIC010000021.1, from coordinate 34,256 downwards.
CAGCAAAACCTTATCTTTAAACATCAGTAGCCCATCGCCTCATGAAAAATTGCGTGTCTTGTTGCCACGTTTGTCCAGAAGATCACGTTTTTTCCAGAGCGCACTGTGTGGCGCCTCGACCACCACGTGTTCGCTGGGACGCTCCTCTTTGGTGTAGTAGTAGAGGATGACAGACTTGCGCGTCTTGCCCGGTGGAAAAGCCAGCGGCGCAGGCAAGCCATGAAAACTGGTGTCGTGAGAGTCAAAGACGACGAGCCGGTTGAAAAGTGGCGCTACTTCTTTCAAGCACACGTCCCCAGTCGCGTCATACAAGCCGAACTCGCCGCCCCAACCTGTCTGCCAATCCGGGTTCAGGTACAAGATGGCGTTCAGCCTGCGGTTCAGGCCGGTAGCGTCGTGGTAATTGCCATCGACATGCACGTCGAGCAATCCACCGGTTGTGGTGACGTTCAGGCCGCCACCCGTGAAATACGGGTCGGGCACCAGCTTATTGATTCCGATCCGGTCGCCCATCGCCTTGAGAAACGGCGCCGAATTCAGGATTCGGACGGCATCGACAATGCCGTCGGGAATGTCGAACTCGGACTTCCATGTCGTGCGAAATTTGACCTCAATGTCCGAGTCATTGGCGTGCTCCCAGCTGGAATCCACGAGCGGAGGAAATTTCTCCAGACAGATCTGGGCCAGGGCGGGATCGAAAAAATTGTCGATCACGAGATGCCTGAACGGTTCGGCGAAGTAATGCTCACCGTCGACTGCGCCGGAGATCTTTTCAACACACGATTCTGCAAACTTTTTCAGCGTACTTTGACTGAAGGTTGACATAGCCTTATTCCCCCACGCGATCAATAAAATTCATGCATCTTCTCCAGCAGCGCTTTCCACGCGGGCGGCGTGTAGCCCGTTGCCTGACGAAAGCGCGTTGAGTCCAGCGAGCGGTCTATCACCAGCACATCATCAGGCGTAATGCGTATGTACTTCTGGTAAACCTGCGCAACCAGCGACAGCAGATCGAATTTGTTGATCGGATCAGCCGAGACATGATAGACACCCCGCAGATCCGGCCGCGGCAAAACCTGATCGCGAATGACGTGCGCCAGTTCCACCGTGGTCAGGCCCGAGAAGATCGCGCAGCGGAAACCTTTGACCTCTCCCCGCTGCGAAAGAAACCAATTGATCAGCCCTTGAGCTCCCGCAAGCTCGTGCCCGATGATCGAGGTCCGCAGGGTGATCGCATTCGGATAGTCCACCTCGCCCAGGTACTTGGTCCGGCCGTACAGATCCTGGGCGTCGGAAGCATCGCTTTCCAGGTACATGCCCTTCTGTCCCGAGAACACGCAATCCGTGCTCATGTGGACCAAGCGTGCACCCGCCACATCGCACAGGCGCGCGAGGCGGTGCGGCAACAAGGAGTTGATGGGGATCGCCTTCAAAGGGTCGTCCGCATCCGCCAACTGTTTAACCAGCCCGATGCAGTTCACCACCACGTCCGGCCGAACTTGCCTGAGCACGCTGATGAGCGCGTCCGCCTGTTCGACGTCTACGCCCGTGATCAAGCGCGGTGCCATCCCGGCCGGCAAAAGGCGCTTGGCGTTCTCCGAGCGCACGGTGCCGTAAACCTGAAATTCGGCGCCCTGCTCGAGCACCCGCATTACGGCGTTGCCCAGCATTCCGCTGGCGCCCAGCACCAGAGCTTTCATGACGCTTCCTTTTTCGTTCTGCATACGCTGTGCAAGTGATCCATCAAGTTATCGATCAACTTGTCATGGGAAAAATGGGCTACATGGTAGGCCCGCCCACGAGCTCCCATGGCGTCACGCTCGAGTGGCGACATTTCATAAAGCCGCATGACCGCCTCTGCCAATGCCCGAGGATCTTCCGCCGGCACTGCCAGTCCTGCACCTGCCTCTTCAACCAGGTCGGCACCTTCTCCATTCAGGCAGGCCAGGATGGGACGGCCTGCAGCCAGGTAGGCATTGACCTTATTGGGAATCGTGAGACGGAAAATCGGCCGATCCGCCAACGTTACCAGCAATGCAGACGCCTTTTGCATCAAGCCGGGCATCGTCTCAACCGGGAAGTGTCCAGGCAAATGCAGATGGGTAAGGCCTCGTTTTTTTGACTCTTCAATCATCCAGGCTCTTCGGCTGCCTTCGCCCAGCACAACGAAATGGATACCGGGTTGATCCTTCAATAGCGTCGCCGCCTCCAGAATCACCTCCACGGATTGTGCAATCCCAACGTTGCCCGCAAACATGACCGAGAAGTCACTGTCCAGTCCCGCCACATAGGGAGGAGCCTCGGGAGTCGCCTGGGCAAAATCGTCGCTCACCGAGTTGGGGTAATACACCACGGGCGTCCCACCGGACAAGGCGCGGACTGGCCCTTCGAACGCGCGCGACTGAACCAACAACAGTGCGCAATGCCTGTAGATGAAACGAACGACCCCTTCGACCAGCTTGAGTACGGTTCGGCTTTGCACGTGCCCTGTGGCCGAGAGACTCTCCGGCCACAAATCCTGCACCGAAAGCACGACGGGAATACCCTTCAACCACCCCAGGAAGAGAGCGGGAATGGCCTGCAATATGGGCGACGGCGCATAGACGAAGATGACGTCGAACGACTTGCCGCGCAGCAACCAGGGCGCGAATATCAGACCCGAGAATACGAAGGACAGGTAATTCAAGGCCAGCCTCACGCCTCCTCGCCCACGGGGGAACAGCGGGATGCGGTTTATCACAAGGGTCTGCCGGGTTTCGCGCTGGCAACCACCTGCGCTGTAGCCCCTAAAGATTTCACCCCCGGGATAATTCGGCTTTCCGGTCAAAACCTCGACCTCGACGCCCTTCTCGACCAAGGTAGGGACTATCTCGTTGATCCGAAAGCTTTCGGGCCAGAAGTATTGACTCAGGACCAGGACTCTCATGCTATCTCGACCGGCTTGACATTACTGCCGCCTGTGCGCCGAAAGGGCCTTCAGGAAAAGAAAAGTTCATTCGGGATTTCGCAAGCTGAGTACGCTGCCAAGAAAATCTTCAGCATCGAGCAGCGGCAGTTTCGACTCTTCCATCCCGAGGTGGCGCTTGACTGCTCGGGCAATGGAAACGGGCGAAGCAGGATCAAAACTTTGTTCCGCATCAATCACGTCGCGTACGTAATCCAGCTCGGACGCCAGCACAGGCAAGCCAGCCTGTCGTGCCTCTATCAGGGGCAGTCCGAACGACTCGAACGTCGAAGGAAAAATGACTGCGGCACACCTTCCATAAAGAGCCAACACTTCGTTATGCGGCAGTTCACCAACGTTTTCAGCCTTGATCGCGTGAACTCCGATCATCGTTTGGAACTCGTCGCATAAGGACGGGAAGCGTGTGGGATTCAGCGTTACGCACAGCGAAGGAAAGAACCCCTCCTGAGCCAGGAGGCGCCACGCCGCAAACAGGCGCTGATGGTTTTTATGGGGCTCACCACTCGCGATATAGACGAAGTCATGCTCGCGCTGCCCCCCTGTTGGCATTTGCTGGGCGGTGCGCCCGTACCCTCCCGGATGTGCCGCGAACGGTAAAACCCGAACTGGTACTTTGCCGGCCTTACGCTCCATCAAGCCTTTCATCGAGGGCGTCTGAACGATTAAGGTCGCGACGCTCGAAAGTCGCGACGCCAGCCATAAGCGCTCTACCCTCAACCGCCAACGAACACCCCACGGGAAACCGCCAAGGTCAACCGGGTCCACCAGATACCGGTTTTGCACAAAGACTACGCAATGGCCACGCAGCGCGAACAACGGCGGCAGGTTGCCGAAGCACAGGACCGTGTCTTGCGGCGTGGTAACGCTGGCCAACCAACGCTCCGCGCGCAGGCGTTGCAGCAGCGTGGGCGGCACCCATCTGATCGCCAGGTGCTCGGGCGCACCGTCGGGCAAGACCATGCGGCTATCCAGGAGGCATACCGTCCCTACGTACGGCTGCAGCGCTTTGATAACTGCGCTGAGCAGGGACTTGCCTCCGCCCTGATGGACGTTCGTCGCATGAATATACAGCTTGCCGGGTTGCACGATGTTTGAATAATGGCGCGGGTCAGTGCCGCAGGACTACGCGTCGAAGCGCATCGAGATACGCATGGCCCCACCGGGTGTCGGGTTCCATGTAATTGCCCTCCGCCCATTCGTTCCACGACTTCAAAAAGACGATGCGGTGCTCGTCGTTGCGCTGGCTCACGGCATTCACTGCAAGCTGCATGTGTTGCTCGAACAACTCCGGGGTGGAGCCTGTCAACACCAGGCCCTTGCGGCCAGAGCGCGGGGTATGGTCCCAATTGGGATACGCACAAGGATAAGCCTCGAAGCCGAATTTCGACAGGTCCGGAATCAAAAGCTCAATCGCGTCGCTATAGCGAACGGTGCGAGGCCCGCCCAGGTCCAGCTTTTTGCTGAGGCCCCAAAGAAGCCATCGTGTCTTGTTCAGCAGGGCATTTTTTGTGTTGACTACGCCCAACGTGGACACCACCGCAGCGTCGAGGCCCAAAGCCGCCGCATCGTCGAAATCAAGCTGGTTGTTACCGACGATGTGCAGTCCCGGCAGGCCTGCCTGATGCGCCCACTCACGCCAGCGGTCGAGGCGGCGCTTCGGGTCTGGCAAGTTCAGGGGCTTGTAGATGAATAGCAGCGGCTTGCCATCGACCGTGATGTAGCGCCGGTCCCTGAACGCCTTGAGCAAATACTCGAAATGGGCTCGATCGTCCGCTTCACCGGGATAGGTTTGCTCCATGAGCATTCGGCGCGGTTCGTTGTTCCAGACTCCCGTCCACGACTCATTCGCCCAGCCAAGGCAGAACGGAAAGTCCGGCTCGCCAGAGTCGAGAACCTCATTGAAGGGGCGCTCGAGCAAGCGCTTGCCGCCGAACCAATAGTGCCAGTAGCAAAAGCCCTCGACCCCGGCCGATCGCGCCATGTTGGCCTGTGCGGCGCGAACATCGGACAATCTCAGGTCGTAAAACCCGAGATCGGCCGGAAGACGTGGCTGCTCATGGCCTTCAAAAAGCGGGCGCGACCTTGCAACGTTCGACCACTCCGTAAATCCCTTGCCCCACCAAGCGTCGTTTTCAGGGATGGGGTGGAACTGCGGCAAATAAAACGCGATGACGCGCGTCTTCTCTCGATGCTCGATCTCGCTCACTTCAGGCCTCGGAGACTGTCACGACCTCGACCTCAGGCAACGGGAAAACGAGCCTCCTGCCCCGCAGTTTCGGATTGGACAGGAAGAACTTTCGGAAATGCCACGGCAAGACGATCAGGTAGTCCGGCGATTTAGCGAGCAGTTCTGATTCCGGGATGATCGGAATCCATGAGCCCGGCGTGAAGGCGCCAAACTTCTCTTCATTGACCTCGCCTACAAAATCGACTTCGCGCGTGCTGAGGCCGCAGTACTGCAGCAGAACATTGCCTTTGGTGGAGGCACCCAGGACCGATACGGACCGCCCCTCACCGCGCGCCTTGCTGATGAAATCCAGCAGATCACGACGGGTGCGCACCACGCGCGCTGCGAACTCCTCATAAGGCCGCAAGGTGTCCAGCCCCTTCGCACGCTCGTCATCCAGGATCTTTTGGACCTCGGGGGTAACCGTCGTTTGCCCTTTTGACTTGGCAACCGTTACCGAGAAGCTGCCGCCATTGACATCATTGAACTCCACATCGACTATCCGGAACCCCACCCGGTCAGCCATCCAGTTGATCTGGCGTAGCGCGTAAAACTCGAGGTGCTCGTGGCACACCGTGTCGTACGAATTGGTGTCGAGCATGGTGGGCATGTAGCTTTGCTCGAACACCCAGACGCCATCGTCTGCCAGCACCTCGTAAACCTCGCGCATGAAGCCCATCGGGTCCTCGAGGTCGTAAAACATCGAGAAGGATGTCACAACCTTGGCCTTTTGATTGGGGAACCGGGCCTTTACCAGCGCTCCCGAAAAAAAGTCCGGGATCAACTGGATGTGTGACGGGTAGAACTGATGAAATTTGACCCCGGTAGGATCGACACCGACCAGCACCAGACTGCGATCCGGGTAGGCCTGCAACGTCGTGCTGTCATTGCTGCCGATGTCAATCACCAGATCCCCCGGCCGCAGGATATCCATGCCGATAACGCGCTGCACCTTTTTATGCAGATGCGCGACCATGCTGGCATTCAGGCCGGAGCGGTAACCGTAGTTCTCGCCGTACATCTCACCGAGATCATAGGAATGCTCCATCTGCAGGAGCCCACATATGTCACCCGGTCCGGTGCACTTGACGAGCCTGAGCGGGCCGGTGGTGACTTTCGCGTCGGTGCTCCGTGGAAATATCCCCGTCAGCATTTGCTCGCCCAGGTCGAGCACGCACTCGAGCTGAGGGTTTCCGCATATTCTGCATTTTTCGGTTTTTTTAAACATTGCTTATCTAGGTGGATTGACCATTAATCAAGACGTGGCAAAAACTATTTATTCTTCCAGCTCTCGCGCAGGTTGAAAAGCACGTAGTTGCTGTCGGGAACCGCCAGCCGAATATAAAATAGTACCGGTATATAAAGCAACGTTCGTGGAATTCTTGAGATGAGCTTGGACACGACTTTGGTGAGCGCGCCGCCTGGCTGCTTCTCGACAAAATTGCGATACTCCGTTACTGAATAGGTTCCCATGGCTCGATTGAATAGAAGCGTTTTCAAGCTTCTCCACGGCTCCCGTGGGCAGATCGCTTCCTTGGTGGAATTGGCCAGACTTGGAAAGGACCAAACCAGGCTCGGCCAGTTCAACATCCAGATTTGAAACGCACGACTGCTCCACTGGGCGTTTCCGAAACGAATCGAAACCAAGGGTTCGGCCATAATAAGGAGCGACCCCGACACTGGCTCGTCGAATATCACACCGACGTGTATAAAGCCGCTGCCGAAATATTTTTGCCGATTTCTACCCAGCCAAAGGTAGCGCCTTATTATCACCGCACCAACAAAGGTCAAATGGCTTACGGCTGTCTGTGCGAAAAGCTCCCATTCACCCGCTGTGAACACCCGATCATGCGGGATATTGGGGCGCCGGGCGACCAGCTTTTGCGTGAAGTCACTGTTCATCACCTCTGCGTTGACAACGATCAGCGAGTAATTGCGGTCGGTCTGGGCCAGAATTATCTTCAATGCCCCGGGCTTCAGCAAGTCGTCATCGGTCATTAACCAGCAGTATTCGCCGCTGGCGAGGACGACCGCTTGGTCACAGTCGCGATCGAAGCCTTCGTTGGAAGGTCCTTTCGTTGCCTTGTCTTTCTTAAAGAAGCGAATGTCGGGAAACCTCGCGCTATAGTCGGCGACAACCTGTTCAGTATTGTCTGTTGAGCCACCGTCAACGATGACGACTTCAACACCAGGCTCCCATTGCGATACGATGCTGTCGAGTGTTTCGCCAATATAGGCGCCACGATTCAGTGTGGGAATGCAAATTGATAATCTATAGCTCATCTTCTGGGTTCCCTCGCCAGCGCTTTGGTACCGACGAGCAGGCCGGTTTCCCCTGCGTCCTCCGCGAAGGTGTAACCCAGGCGCTCGTATAGGTTCAGCGCCTTTCTATTTGCTGGGCTGACCCTCAAGCGCACATTCTTGGCGCCCCGTCGTGAGGCAAGTAAATGAAGTAACTGAATGAGCATTTCGCCGAAACCTTGACCACGAACCGAGCCATCGACCGCCAGCCCAAGACTAGGTGTTTCATACCCCTGATCCCAACCGCGCAACAGCCCATAGGCCAGGACCTTGCCGCCCTCGACCATAAGACAATAGACATCTTTGCCCTCCTGCACGGCAAGTTGATGAATTGAAGCCGCGTCTGTCGGGTGAGGATGAAAGAATGCATCATCACCGCTCAACTGAAGATCCTGGAAGAATTTCACGAGCGCACCCTCCCAGGCAGGACAGAGCCTGATGAATTCCAGGGTTGGGAAAGGCGTTGCGGTAGCCAATTTATTTTTTAAGCGAGTTTAAAGTTGCGCACACCAGGGAGATCTCGTCATCCGTCAATGTCGGACTGGAAGGCAGGCTGATGACCTCGCGCGCCAACTGGTTGCAGATAGGCAAGTCAACGTTTCCATAAATGTGCTGCATCTGATCGGCCGAACAAAAGCCGGGGCGGGTTTCGATCCCAAGCTCCTTGAGTTGATCGATGACCCCGTCCCGCCCTTGTGGAAAAGCCTTCTCTTCAAGCTTTACTCCAATAGCCCAGACGAGTGGATCGACCTTATCGGAAAAATGCTGCAGCGTCACACCAGAGACATTCTTGAGAAGCTCGGTGTAGGTCCTGTAAACCCTGTCACGAGCGATCGTAATTTCGGAAATTTTCTCGAGCTGCGCGCATCCGATGGCGGCCTGAATATTGGTCATCCTGAAATTATGGCCAGCCACCTCGTGCCAGTAACGCCGCGCACCCATACCGTGACTCCGGAACAAGCGCATCCTGTCTCTTAGCTCGACGTTGCTTGTTACCACTGAGCCGCCTTCTCCCGTGGTTATCGTTTTCGTCGCATGGAAACTGTAGACCCCGACCGGTGCAATCGTGCCGGCCATGCGCCCCATGTACTTCGAACCAATGGCTTCCGCCGCGTCCTCGACGACGAGAACGGATGCGCGATTCCCAAGCTCCATGATGGGATCCATGTCGCAAACGTTGCCATAGGTATGAATAGGAACAATTGCCCTGGTTTTAGGCGTGATGCAGCGCTCTATGTCCTGCGCGCTCATGCACCAGCTGGTCGGGTTGACTTCACAGAAGACGGGCTTCGCACCCATATTCAGGGCAACGTTTGCCGCCGCCATGAAACCAAATCCGGGAACGATGATCTCGTCCCCAGGTTCTATGCCCAACGCCAGAAAGGCCATGTGCAAGGCGGTTGTGCCATTCGACGCAGCCACGCAGTAGGGGGTACGGCAGTAGCTCGCGAACTCATCTTCAAGACGTTCGACATACGCTCCGCCTGAAATCCAGGTGGATTTCAGAGCATCGAGTACATACTGCTCTTCTTGTCCCCAATAATGGGGGCTAGCCCACGGAATGTTTTTATGTTGCATGCAGGGTTGCCTTTTGTTCAGGGCGGATTCTTAGGGTTTTGCGAATTCCATCGCAATGACACCCATACCAGGAAGTTGTGAAATTTCACTTGCGTAGCCATACTCCACGCCCATCATGAAGGGCTCCTTCCAATACGGGTAGTAGGGGTCTGTTCGCTTGCGGGTAACGTTGCGGTCATAGCTTCCGGCAGTCCTCTCTGCGAAAATCCGGCAGCTTCGCGGTTTTCCGGTAACACTGTAGATCCTCTCCTGAAGCTGTAACTCGTCATAATAACGCTGCCAGAAAACGAACCCGCTCTCGTCTGTGCCCATTAGCTCATAGTCGTTAAGATTGCTGTACTCCTCCCACGCTTTGGCGGCGCAGGGTACCGAGATCAGGAGCACACCACCGGGTTTAAGCAGACTCCACATTGCTTTGATCGCGCCCGTGTCATCGGGTATGTGCTCAATGACTGACATGCTGGTGATCAGGTCGAATGTCCCAGCCTCCAGAGGCGCGTCTTCAATGAGGCTATCGTGAAATCTGCAACGCCTTTCGACGCCGAAGGATCGTGCCAAGGCAATAGTTTCAGGCAAGTCCTTCTTGTCCGGATTGATCAGATCCACATTAAGAGTTTTTCGCTGTCTTGCGATCATCAGCGGTAGCATCCTAGGCGAAGAAACGTCCAGATAAGAGTTAATCTGAATATTCTTGACCGCTCTCCACATAAAGTCGAACTCAAAGTATCGCACTGAGTCAAGTGGCGCCACCAGTAGACCGTAGGCTTTCACATGGTCGCCTTTGTTTTTCAAAAGCCGCAGCGCCATAGACGCGCAAAGACTTCGAAAGGCGAGCCCAGGCGTGCCGACCAGGTATGCTGCACCCCAGTAAACGGGAAACAGGAGAAGGCCGGCGAGCGTATGTACGAGCCGGTTCAGTCTCGGTACGCGCTTGTACGGACTCGGAAAAGTCAAATATTGTTTGGGCAAAGCCATCGTTTGGGCACCTCTAGGTCCTGCTGCAGATGACAGTCTTGGCTGGCATCGGATATTTCATTCTTTCCCGCGCCGCACTAAACGGCGGCAGGTCCTTTTCTCAAATAGGCTAGTAAGACTTTTCGCAACTCTGCGGGTGCCAATAGCAGCGATGTCGCCGTCAAGAGCGCGAGGCCAGCCGCGAGGAACAGTCGCTCGAAGTGCGAAAAATCTCCCGTCCCAATAAGCCAGTGCCCGGCCAGTGCGGCGAATAAAGTAGCCAGCAGTGCCAAGCCGACGTCGTTGGCGAGCCATCTCAAGGCCAGACCTTGGAAAATGTACTTGTGCGTTAACCAGGGGCCAACCAATGCGTACGCTATCTGCGTTGTCATCCAGGCAATAGCGCCGCCCATTGGACCGTACGCCCGTGTCAGGTAAACGATCAGGGGCGCCAACAATATCATCAAGCCGATATTGATCGTCAAGGGAATCCATGTCAGCCCATGAGCAAGCTGAAGCGCATAGGGAAAATACATTACGCCGTTGAGCGCCGATCCAATAACCATCGCCTGAATAATTGGAGCGACCGAACTGGCAACGTTGCCGTCACCCGTCCACACGTACACCAGGTCTTCCGCGAAGAAGGCGAGTGTCAGCGCGATCGGAAAAAGCGTTGAGGATAGATATCGGGTTCCCAATCGGTATAACTCTTGCAGCTTTTCAAGTTCTCCAGTTACAACAAGGCTGGAAAATCGGGGAAATATGACGTTAAACAACGGCGAGACCAGAACGTAAAGCCCGCTAACCACCACTGTCGCCAGCATGTAGTGGGCAAATTCGCCAAGCCCGAGCATCTTGCTCAGAATGACTTTGTCCAGTTGGGTGAAAACCAGAGCTGTGAGCCCGATAGCACTCATGCCGGCGGTGAAGCGCCAGACCTGTTTCAGGAGCTTCCAGTCGAATTCGCGCGACCCAGAGCGCCCCACCACTTTCCACGCGGCCGCGCGTATGACAACCGCATACATCAACCCGATCGCAGCCTGCCAGCAAAAAAATGCTTCGATCGTTGGCTCCACAAATGCCAAGATAAGGATTGCCCCTCCGCCACCTATTGTGACCATCGCCATGTTGATGACGCTGGACACCACCAGGCGTTGAGCACCAATCAAGGCGCCTTGGTATAGAGCGATCGGGAATCGTGCTGCGAGTACCAGACCCATCAGCATGACGGCATTGGACATCGTGGCCGGAGAAAGTTGCTGGGACTGAAGCCAGTAATTTGCGATCACGGATGAGATCAAGAAAATAACGATGGCTATTCCTGCGGCCACACCCCAATACACCACGGCAAGGGTATGCAATAACCGCCCGGCTTTCTCCAGCTCGCCGGCGGCCGCACTGCGTGCAACCTCGCGGTTTATGGTGGGTGCCATTCCCATGTCAAGAAGCTGGAGAAGTGCCTGAGTCGTCATGAAGAAGCCAATCAGGCCATACGCTTCTATTCCGAGATATTTCAGATAAAACGGAACCGTTGCAAATCCAACCAGCGCAGACCAAACCGAGTTCGACAGCCCTGCCAGAAGATTCCGCCCCAGCGTCACTCGACATTACTCATGGTAGGTATTGGCGTAATAGCCGTGGCGCTTGACGAGCTCATCCCGCTCGGCGCTCTTGAGGTCTTCCTGAACCATTTCCTTGACCAGCGATTCAAAGCTGGTCTTGGGCGTCCATCCCAACTTTTCCCTGGCCTTGGTTGCGTCGCCCAGCAAGGTTTCGACTTCTGTCGGGCGGAAATAGCGGGGGTCGACGGAAACAATGCAATTGCCCTGCGCGTCGTAGCCTTTTTCGTCGACTCCCGTTCCTTTCCAGCTGATCTGGATATCGAGCTCCTGCGCCGCTGCATTGACAAAATCACGCACGCTGTACTGAACACCAGTCGCTATAACGAAATCTTCGGGCTTTTCTTGCTGGAGCATCAACCACTGGACTTCCACGTAATCGCGGGCATGGCCCCAGTCGCGCTTTGCATCCAGATTGCCGAGATAGATCTGCTTTTGCAGCCCGAGTTTTATGCGGGCCAATGCGCGGGTAATTTTGCGGGTGACGAAGTTCTCGCCACGAACGGGAGATTCATGGTTGAACAGGATCCCGTTGCAAGCGTACATGCCATAGGCTTCACGGTAGTTGACGGTGATCCAGTAGGCGTACAGCTTGGCGACCGCATAGGGCGAGCGTGGATAGAACGGCGTCGTTTCTTTTTGCGGAGTTTCCTGCACCAGCCCATAGAGCTCGGAGGTCGACGCCTGGTAGAAGCGGGTCTTTTTTTGCAGCCCGAGTATTCGCATGGCTTCGAGGACACGCAGGGCACCCAACGCGTCGGAGTTGGCCGTGTATTCCGGCTCCTCGAATGACACCGCAACGTGGCTCTGCGCCGCCAAGTTGTAGATTTCGTCGGGCTGAACCTGCTGGATCACCCTGATCAGACTGCTCGAATCGGTCAGGTCACCGTGGTGCAGGAAAAACCGCACGCCGTCCTCATGCGGGTCGCGGTACAGGTGATCGACGCGTGCCGTGTTGAACGACGAGGCGCGGCGCTTGAGGCCGTGCACGATGTATCCCTTGTTGAGGAGAAACTCGGCAAGGTACGCACCATCCTGCCCGGTGACGCCCGTGATCAAAGCCACTTTTCTCATTTGTCTCTTCCGTACGAGTCTTCGAACCTGACGATATCGTCTTCACCCAGATAAGCCCCCGACTGGATTTCGATGATTTCCAGCGGGACCATGCCCGGGTTGGTCAAGCGATGGGTTTCCCCCAGCGGGATATAAGTCGATTGATTTTCGCTCAGCAGCAGGACCTGATCGCCACAGGTGATCTCAGCCGTTCCCCTGACGATGACCCAGTGCTCGGCCCTGTGGTGGTGACGCTGCATGCTCAGACTTGCCTTGGGATTGACAAGAATGCGCTTGACCTTGAAGCGCTCGCCTTCGTCCAGGCAGTCGTACCAGCCCCACGGACGATGAACTTTCCGATGCAAGGTCTGCTCTTCCCGGCCCTGCTTGATCAGGGTGTTGACGATGTGTTTGACGTCCTGGCTGGACGACTTGTTAGCCACCAAAACAGCGTCAGGGGTTTCGATCACCACGAGATCATCGACGCCCACCACGCTAACGAGGCGACTTGTGGCGTGCACCAGCGTGTTGCGCGTGTCCACTGTCAGGACGTCACCGACATGGGCGTTTCCGGCCCCATCTTTATCCAGGACGTTCCAGACGGCATCCCAAGCGCCTAGGTCGCTCCAGCCGGCAACCAGCGGCACCATCTTCAGCGTGAAACTGCTTCCAGGGCATCGCTCCAGCACCGCAACATCCACCGCCTCGCCAGGTATCGCCAAAAACTCGGCTTTGCCTGGCCGGAGGAACTTGGCATCGGAACGCCGAGCGCTCCACGCCTTGCGGGTTGCAAGGACGATATCGGGGCGGAAATGCTCAAGCGCGCTCAGCCACACCGACGCCTTCAGCACGAACATTCCGGCGTTCCAGAAATAGTCGCCTTCATCAAGGTAGCGTTGGGCCGTGGCAGCGTCTGGCTTTTCAACAAAGCGCTCGACATTCAACGTCCCTGTCAGCGTGCTTGCACAGCCGGGTGACCATATGTAGCCGTAGGCAGTTTCTGCCCGGTCGGGGGTAACGCCGAGGATCGCGATTTCGCCTCGGGCCGCGCAGTCCACTGCAGCGCGCATAGCGCGATAGAACCCATCGGGATCGGTAATGGTCTGGTCAGCCGGGGTGACCACAAGAACCGGATCGTCGCCTTCTTCGATCGCGGCGAGCGCAGCAAGCGTGAGCGCCGGCGCCGTATTTCGGCCTGCAGGCTCCAGCAGCGCTGCGCCGAGTTCGACGCCTGCCTCGCGCATTTGCTCCATGGCAAGAAAGCGGTGCTCTTCGCTCGTGACGATATACGGCAATTCCACGCGGATGTGGTCATCGGCCAGCCCCTGCAGCCGTTTGGCCACTTGCTGAAACAGACTTTCGTCGCCCGTAAGGCATAGAAACTGTTTGGGAAAGCCAGTCCGCGAAAGCGGCCATAGCCGGGTTCCGGAACCCCCACAGAGAATCACGGGTTTTACTGAAATCATCTAATTAAATTGAGCTTGCTCGCTGCTTGTCCCGGCATCAACGCACTGGCCGACTGCTACGCCCTGCACACATCCAAATCCGCCAAAGACTCTGTTTTGCGATCCTTGATCGGTACCGGACGCCGCCCTTGGGAGCCCACGCAAGTACCCTGCTTTCGCGCCTCGCGGACCGGGGCGTTCTTTCAATCGATAGAACAGGGCCAGCGACCCTCAACGAGGCCCGGCCCCTTGCGATACAGGCGATGCGCTCAGTCAGGGCCGGCCGACCGATTGTGCCATGTCATCCGTTGGGAAACGGCCAGCTTAGACGCTGCGGCGGTCATAGCGAGCGCGAACCCATGAACCTTGATCGACCATAAAACTCAGGGCGCGCTCGTGAAAACGCCCCAGAACCCAAAGGGCGCTGAGGCGCATGAACACTGGTGGCCTGGGGCGGAATCGAACCACCGACACAAGGATTTTCAATCCTCTGCTCTACCGACTGAGCTACCGGGCCAAGCCTTAGATTATATATCAGCCCGGCAGCTCTTCTGGCTGCGGCTGACATCGAGTGTTGATCTCAGGCCGCTCGTTTGCCGCGGCTCAGGTCGACGCCGAGTTGCTTGAGTTTTCGGTACAGGTGGGTTCGCTCAAGGCCTGTCTTTTCGGCTACGCGGGTCATGGAGCCGCCTTCCTTAGCCAGGTGAAATTCGAAGTAGGCCTTCTCGAATTCGTCGCGCGCATCGCGAAGTGGCTTTTCGAGCATGAAGCTTTGCATGGCTCGCGGTCCGGTGTCTGCCGCGGCGACGATCATGGCGCCTTGCGGCACGTCTGCGGCGATCTGGACGGGTTGTACGACGGCTTGCAGGCTGGCAGGTTTCCGTCCCGCGATCTTGGTGAGGCCTTGCTCCACGGCCTGCAGCAGTTTTTGCAGGGTGATCGGCTTTTCGAGGAATGCCATGGCACCGATGCGTGTGGCCTCTACAGCGGTGTCGATGGTGGCGTGGCCACTCATCATGATGACCGGCATCGTGAGAAGTCCGCTGGACGACCACTCCTTGAGCAGCGTGACGCCATCGGTGTCCGGCATCCAGATGTCGAGCAGGACAAGATCCGGTCGCGCCTTGACGCGCGCGGCCCTAGCCTGCGCCGCGTTTTCGGCCAGCTCTACCTGATGCCCTTCGTCGTTGAGAATTTCCGAAAGCAAGTCCCGAATGCCAAGTTCGTCATCGACTACCAGAATATTTGCCATGTCAGTTGCCGCCCTTGCCCTGTTGCCGCGATTGCGACCTGCGCCACCTTGTCAGGAGAGCTCAGGCCGTCACGGCGAATGATAGCGACACTTGGGCCCCTTGAATGGCTCCGGACTCGTCGAGGCGGTTGGAGATGTCGATGCGGGCCGCATGTTCGTCCGCGATTTTCTTCACGACTGCCAGCCCCAATCCCGTTCCCTTGACCTTGGTCGTGACATAAGGCTCAAAGGCTCTTTTAAGGATGTGTTCGGGGAAGCCGGTGCCGTTATCACGCACGATCAGCCTCACGCGCCGGGACGTCTTTGCGTATTCTGTTTTGAGAAGAACGGGGGCTTTGGCGCCCTCTGGCGAGGTCTCTTGCGCGTCCTGGGCATTTTGCAACAGATTGTGTATGACTTGCCTAATCTGTTGCGGGTCGCCCTGAATGAGCGGGAGTGATTCGTCGAGCTCGGTTCGCACCGGCACAACGGCGTGATCGCTCGCGTAGAGCTGCATCACGTCGGTACACAGCGCGTTCAGGTCAAGCGGCTGAAGTTCAGCGGCCGGCAAGCGCGCGTAGTCGCGGAACTCGTTGACCAGACGCTTCATGGCGTCGACCTGATCGACGATGGTCTTCACGGACTTGGTGAGAATCGCCTGCTCCGCCGGCGCGACCTTGCCGGCGAGTTTCATCTCGAGGCGCTCGGCAGAAAGCTGGATCGGCGTAAGCGGATTCTTGATTTCATGGGCGAGCCTTCTGGCCACTTCTCCCCAGGCCTGAGCGCGCTGGGCAGACACCATTTCGGAAACGTCGTCGAACACGAGCAGACACTCTTCGGTGCCCGGCATCTTGGTGCCTCGCGCAATGATGGTGACGGCGTCTTCCGCCGAGGCCGCGTTGCCGTGCAATTGGAACGACTGCTGCCAATGCTCGAGTCCATGGGAGGCGCTCTCACGCATAAAAGCTTCGAACTGGGTCTGCACTTCGCGCCCGAACACTTCGAGGCCGTGCACCTCGCTCAGTGCGTGGCCTTGATGGCCGGCGAGCGAAACACGGAGGATGCGGTCGGCACCCGGATTGCTCGACTGAATGTGACCCTGCACATCGAGCACCATGACGCCCGCCGTGAGGTTGTCGAGAATGGTTTGCAGATTCGCACGGGCCGCGTCGACCTGGCTCATGCTTTCCTGCACCGCCGATCTTGCATCGGCGAGCTGCTGCGTCATGTCGGCAAAGGAACGCGTGAGGCCGCCCAGCTCGTCTTTTCCTTGCAGTACCGCCTTGGGCGTGAGGTCACCTTGCGCCACCTGTTTGACACCTTCCGCCAGCAACAGCAGAGGCCGGGCAAGCTGAGTGCCCAGCAGAACTGCCAGCAGGACGGCGCCGAAGACCGCGAGAAACAGACTAAGCGTGAGCGTACCGATGTACATGCGCCGCAGGCCGCCGCGAGCAAGAGCGCGCTCCTGGTACTCACGGTTGGCCTCCTGGACTGCGATGGCGTTGGCCACCAGATCGGTCGGCAGGGCTTCGGTGATTTGCAGGTAGCGGTTTGCACTCACAAGCCCGACGTTGGAATCGCTCACCAACGCGATGGCCTTGATGCGTGGCCGCACTGCGGCCGGTGCAGGGCCGCTGCCGGCCAGCTCACCCGTCCCGGCCACGACCACATCGTCCAGGCCCTCGATCTGCGTCACCACGCGCTGCGTGCGCGCGTTGCGCAGCTGTTGCGCCGCGGGCCGTTCGGGCTGCAGCAAAAAGCGCGATTCGCCGGCGCTCGCGATCAACTGGCCCGAAGCGCTCCAGAGCGTCACGTCTTTCGCGCCCGTCTGCTCACGCAAACGCTCCAGCGACAGGCTCGTCAGGGCCTCAGGCGACTGCGACAGCTGATTGGCGGCCTGACGGGTGCGGTTGCCGAGGTCGGCAGCCAGCGTGTCGAGCGTGACCCGGCCGAGATTCAAGCCCGCGTCGAGTGCGCCTTCTACCTTGACGTCGAACCATGTCTCGATGGAACGGGAAACGAACTGGTAGGACACGACATAAATCAAAAGCCCCGGCATCAAGCCCACCAGCGCGAAGATGGCCGCCAGCTTGACCAGCAGGCGGCTGCCGAATTTTCGCCGGCGCAAGCGAACGATAAGCCGCACCACGATCCACCCGATCACCAGCAGCAGCAGGCTGGCGACCGCGATGTTCAGCCCGAACAGTAGCGCATAGTTTCGCTCGTACAGCTCGCGGTTTCCGGTAGCCAGTGTCAGCAGAAACATCAGCACTAGGGCGAGCGCGGCCACCACGCCTATGCCCACGCCGACCGTCCATCGGAAAGCGCGGCTGCGGCGCAAAGGGGAAGTGTTGCCCGGCGGGGTCACTTGACGGCGGCTTCCTGGACCGGCTCTTTGGGAACAAACTCGCTCGATCGCACCGGCACGAGGTCGAGCCTTTGGGTGACCTCGGCGGCGATGGTCCAGTCACGCTGGCCCGCCACCCCTATCTGGAAAGGCCGCGGCAGCTGGGACAGGTCGAGCCTGAAACTGAACGCCAGCTCATGGCGCGCTCCGGGGTCGATGTCGCCTGCCTCGGCGATCTTCCAGCGCGTGAGCCGCTGCACGGCGACCAGGGCTTCTGCGAGCGTGTCGTAGCTTTGATTCAGTGAAGCGCGCAGGCCCGAGCTGCTGCTCACGATGCCGGCCGCCACATTGATGCGCCAGCGCCGCGTCAAGGGCTGGTAGGCCAGCCTGATGGTCCGCGCCGCGCTGGCAACGCGCTTGTCCGTCCAGTACCAGCGCTCGCGGCTGATGTCGGCCTCGGCCACGAAAAACATGGGAATGCCCTTGAGCAGGGCGTCTTCGACGGCGGGGGCGATATCGAACGAGATGAGGGCGGAAAGGAACACGCCATCGTCCGTGCGCTCCGTGCGCAGTTGCACGACTTCAGCGGAGCGGGCAAGGCCGGCGTGGAACGCCAGCATGAGCAGGCCCAGGGCGAACGTCCATCGGAGCGCCCGCGCCAGCCTGTTAATCGGCATGCTTTTCAAGAAGGGCGTAATAAAAACCGTCGTGCTCACGAAGCAAATTGTCCGGGAATACCACTGCGAAGGCTTTACTTTGAGGCAGCAAATGCCCAGGGGACGGTCCGATACGCGCATCAGTGTGGTGCGCAACAAACGTTTGAATTTGTTCCTGCCCTTCAGCCAGAAAAACCGAACACGTGCAGTACAGAAGGCGTCCACCAGGCCTTACCAGCGGCCACAAAGCCTCAAGCAAGCCGGCTTGAAGGGCGGCCAGTTGCGCAATGTCAGAGGGCCGGCGCAGCCAGCGGACGTCGGGGTGCCGACGAACAATGCCTGACGCCGTGCAAGGAGCGTCCAGCAAGATGCCGTCGAAAAGCGCCTTGTTCCACCAAAGTTCCGGACGCGCGGCATCTGCCGCCTTCACTTGCGCATGTAGCCCCAGGCGCTCCAGGTTATGTCCTATCCGTTCGCAGCGCGTCGGATCGATGTCCAGCGCGAGAACGTCAGCATCGGCCATTTCGAGCAAATGCGCCGTCTTGCCACCGGGCGCGGCGCACGCATCGAGAAGGCGAAGTTTGTCACCAGCGGGTTGCAGACCCTGGAGCAACAGGGGCGCCGCGAGCTGCGCGGCTGCATCCTGAACCGAAAAATGCCCTTCGGCATAGCCCGGCAGCTGCGTGACGGATCGGGCATGCTCGAGGATGACGCCGTGCTCGCCGACCGGATTCGCCGGAACGTTGGCCTCGGCAAGGGCGGCGAGGAAACTGTCGCGATCAGTGCGGCGCTGATTCACGCGCAGCGTGAGCGGCGGCCGGCAGTTGTTGGCCAACAGAATTTCCTGCCATTTGGCCGGGTAGTCCTTGCGCACGCGGTCGATCCACCACTGTGGATGGTTCCAGACGGCTTGCGGCCGGGTGTTAACGGCCTTCAGCAACGCTTCGGATTCGCGCAGGTAACGGCGTAGGCAGCCATTGATGAAGCTTGCCTGATGCTGCATGGAGTGGCTGCGCTTGGCCGCCTCGACGGCCTGGTCGACCAGGGTGTGCGATGTGTAGAGCGCGTCGGGCACCGCTTCGCTGGCCCCGGCGGGATCTGGTTCGCCTGAACAAGCCAGCGCCAGCGCGACGCACAGCAAGGCATCCGCATCCGCGGGCGGCGCGCGGCTCGCCAGCAGCTGGCGCAAGGCCTCGGCACGGCCCAGCCAGCGCAAGGCATGGAACGAAAGAGCCTGCACGCCTGGACGCAAGCTCGGCTCGACTCGTTCCAGCGCCGCCGTCATTGACCGTCCGGCCCGAACCGACTCGAGCACGCCCGCCGCGCCTTGAAGCTGGCGCCACAGGGGAATCAGGGGCTTGGGTGAGGACATAAATGATGGGATGCGCGGGTGAGTCCCGCTGGAGTCGAAGAGGTGCGCTTCTGGCGGACGTCGCGCCAAGGCAAAGAGCGCGTGCGATGCAGGCCAGTGTAGCCCTGGCGCTGGAGCAAGTGACGCAGGGGCGGCTGCGCCTGCCCTACGAAATCGCCTGAGGCCGGGTTGCCTCGAAGGTCTCTGCATTGACCGGCAGTGCCGCCATCGGGCGCCCGTAGATACGCCGGATGCGCTCAACCAGCGGGGGATGTGAATCCAGCCAGTGTGCTTGCCCCGCCTGGCTGACCAGCAGCATGTGCTGCATCGCCGAAGGCAGTTGCCGAGCCATCCTGGCTGCATCCTCGCCTGCAATCTTGCGCAGGACTCCGCCCAGCCCGTCCCGGCTGCGCGTAAATTGCACAGCACGGGCGTCGGCCAGATACTCCCGCTGTCGAGACACTGCGGCTTTGAGCGCCCGCCCGGCCAGCCACCCGAGCGAGCCCGCCAGCAAGATGGCAGCGCCAGGCAGTGCCAGCGCAGAGCGGCGCCCCTGCTCGTCTTTCTCGCACATGCGCTGGCCCAGCACGAACAGCATTTCCAGGCCCGACACCATTCCGGCAAGCCGCATGTTCAGGCGGGTGTCGCCTTCGCTGATGTGGCCGAACTCATGGGCCAGCAGGCCCTGCAACTCATCGCGGTTCAGGCGTTCGAGCGCGCCCTGCGTTACCGCTATGACGGAATCGTGCGCGCTCCAGCCAGCGGCGAACGCATTGATGCTCTCCATGCGGTCGAGTACCATGACCTGGGGCGAACGGAAGCCTGCCGCAATGGCGAGCTCATCGGCGATGTTGCAAAGCCGCCGTTCAGCGTCGTGCTGCTGGGGGCGCGCTTCCCGAGCTCCGGCCCGACGCGCCAGCTTTTCTCCGCCACCTTTGAGACTCGATGTTTCGATCCACCAGCCACCGAGAACAAAGAGTAGCGTCACCGCGGTATTGACCGCGAAAAATCCGTCCGGAAAAGGTAGCCGTCCGGCGATCAGGCGCCATGTCAGGGCCAGCGATGCGTTTATCGCAAGCACAAGCGCGAGGACGGTTAGGAAGAACAGGAATACGAGAACTTGCGTGCGGCGCCGAGCCTCACGTTGCTGCTCAAAAAACCGCATGCCGCATCCAGTGGGTCAGCAAACTAGAACTTGATGCGGACCGTCTGCCGTTCTTCGTCGCTTTGCGTCGCTTGCAGCATGGCCGACGGCGCAAAACCGAACACACGCGCCAGCACCAGAGTGGGGAACTGCGCCTGGGCGTTGTTGTAGTCGAGCACCGCATCGTTGAAGGCTTGGCGCGCAAACGCAACCTTGTTTTCAGTGCTGACGATCTCCTCACTGAGATCCTTGATGCGTTGGTCGGCCTTCAGCTCGGGATAGGCTTCGGCCACCACGAACAGCCTTCCGAGCGAGCTGGCGAGCACCTCCTCCGCCGCTCCCAGTGCATTGACTGCTTGCGCTTTGCCGGGCCGCGCCCGAGCCGCCTCGCTGGCCGCGAGCGCCGTGTTGCGCGCGAGGATGACGCTCTCCAGGGTTTCGCGTTCATGCTCGAGGTATTTTCGGGCGGCCTCGACCAGGTTGGGGATGAGGTCGTAACGGCGCTTGAGCTGGACATCGATCTGGCCGAATGAATTGGAGATGGTGTTTTTTAGGCGTATGAGACGGTTGTAACCGCCGATGGCCCAAAACACGATGCAGGCGAGCAGGGCCAGGTACACGAGCGTTTTGGTTGTCATGGAGCCCTTCAGCAAAACAGGAGATTTCGAGGACTTTAGCCGAGAAGCTGAATGTGAGCTTGCTCGCCGGTCGCCTCGCATGCCTCGCACGCCAAGGCAGCGCGAAAAAAAAGCCCCGCGACCTCTTGCGGGGTCGCGGGGCTTGCGCCTTATGCACAGGAGACGTTGATCTCAGCTCAGGAAGCTGAACTCTCCGCGCCTTCGCTGGTGCTTTCCGATGGCAGTGCCTCCAGTTCGGCGGCTTCGGCTTCGGCAATGGCGCGGCGCTCGGCGTCGTCCATCAGGTCCTTGGCCTTGCGTGCCTCGTGGTAGGCCATACCCGTACCGGCTGGGATCAGGCGGCCGACGATGACGTTCTCCTTCAAGCCGCGCAGCTCGTCGCGCTTGCCCATGATGGCAGCCTCGGTGAGCACGCGGGTGGTTTCCTGGAAGGAAGCCGCGGAGATGAACGAATCGGTCGACAGCGATGCCTTGGTGATACCGAGCAGCAGGTTGCTGAACGTCGCTGGCACTTTGCCGTCGGCGCGCAGGGCGTCGTTGGCATCGAGCATGGCGGAACGCTCGACCTGCTCGCCGTTGATGTAGGTGGACTCGCCAGCGTTCTCGACAACGACCCGGCGCAGCATCTGGCGAACGATCACCTCGATGTGCTTGTCGTTGATCTTCACGCCCTGCAGGCGGTAGACGTCCTGCACTTCGTCGACGATGTAGCGGGCCAGCTCTTCCATGCCCAGCAGGCGCAGGATGTCTTGCGGGTCGGCAGGACCGTCCACAATGCTTTCACCTTTGTTCACCACCTGGCCTTCGTGCACCAGGATGTTTTTCTCCTTGGGCACGAGGTCTTCCCAGACCTTGCCTTCGGGATCGGTGATCTGCAGGCGAATCTTGCCCTTGGTCTCTTTGCCGAACGACACCGTTCCGGTCATCTCGGCCAGCGTGCCCTTGTCTTTCGGCGTACGGGCCTCGAACAACTCGGCCACACGTGGCAGACCGCCGGTAATGTCGCGCGTCTTCTGGCCTTCGACCGGAATACGTGCAAGCACTTCGCCGGGGCCGACGTCCTGGCCGTCGCGCACCTGGACCAGAGCACCGACCTGGAAGCCGATCGTCACCGAATGGTCGGTGCCGGGGATCTTCACTTCATGGCCGAGGCCGTCGATCAGCTTGACCTGAGGACGAATGACCTTGGTCGCGCCGCGACGCTTCGGATCGATCACCACCAGCGTGGACAGACCGGTCACTTCGTCCAGCTGCTTGGCAACCGTCACACCCTCTTCGACGTTCTCGAACAGCACCTTGCCGGCAAATTCGGTAATGATCGGGCGGGTCAGCGGATCCCAGTTGGCCAGGATGGCGCCGGCCTTGATGGCCTGGTCAGCCTTGACCGACAGGATCGCGCCGTAAGGCACCTTATGGCGCTCACGCTCGCGGCCATGCTCGTCATGGATGATGATCTCGCCGGAGCGGGCGATCACAACCAGCTCACCCTTGCTGTTGGTGACGTAGCGCATCGGAGCGTTGAAGCCGATCACACCGTTGGACTTGGCTTCCACGCTGGAGGCGATGGCCGCACGCGAAGCCGCACCGCCGATGTGGAAAGTCCGCATCGTCAGCTGCGTGCCGGGCTCACCAATCGACTGGGCAGCAATGATGCCGACCGCTTCGCCGATGTTGATCAGGCCGCCACGACCCAGGTCGCGTCCGTAGCACTTGGCGCACAGGCCGAAGCGTGTTTCGCAAGTCAATGCGGTGCGAACCTTGACCTCGTCGACGCCAGCGCCCTCGAGTTCGTCGAGCAAGTCTTCGTCCAGCAGCACGCCAGCCTTGACGACCACTGCGCGGTTCTCGGGGTGCAGCACGTCTTCGACCACGGTGCGGCCGAGGACACGGTCGCGCAGCGATTCGATGACCTCGCCACCCTCGACGATGGCGCGCATGAGCGAGCCGTCTTGCGTGCCGCAGTCTTCTTCAGTCACGACCAAGTCCTGCACCACGTCGCAGAGGCGGCGCGTGAGGTAGCCCGAGTTGGCGGTTTTCAGCGCCGTGTCGGCCAGGCCCTTACGTGCACCGTGCGTCGAGATGAAGTACTGAAGCACGTTCAGGCCTTCGCGGAAGTTCGCAGTAATCGGCGTCTCGATGATCGAGCCGTCAGGCTTGGCCATCAGTCCTCGCATGCCGGCCAGCTGGCGAATCTGCGCGGCAGAACCGCGAGCGCCGGAGTCGGCCATCATGTAGATGGAGTTGAAAGACTCCTGGTCCACTTCCTTGCCGTGGCGGTCGATGGTGCGCTCTTTGGCGAGCTGGGCCATCATGACCTTGGAGACTTCGTCGCCGGCCTTGCCCCAGATGTCGACCACCTTGTTGTAGCGCTCGCCGGAAGTCACGAGACCGGAGACATATTGCTGCTCGATCTCTTTGACTTCCTTTTCGGAGCGCTCGATGATGCTCGGCTTTTCCTTGGGCACCAGCATGTCGTCGATACAGATCGAAATACCCGACTTGGTCGCCAGACGGAAGCCGTTTTGCAGCAGCTTGTCGGCAAACACGACGGTCTCTTTCAATCCGCACTTGCGGAAGGACACGTTGATCAGCTTGGAGATTTCCTTTTTCTTCAACGCCTTGTTGATGTTGGAGAAAGGCAATCCCTTCGGCAGGATTTCGGACAGCAGCGCGCGGCCAGCGGTGGTTTCCCAGAGCTTGGTCGACGCGATGAACTCGCCGGTTTCCTTGTTCTTGGTGTACTCGGTCAGGCGAACGTTGATTTTCGCGTTGAGGTCGACTTCACCCGCGTCGAAAGCACGCTGGACTTCGCCGGTGTCGGAGAAGATCAGGCCTTCGCCCTTTCCGTTGATACGGTCGCGGGTCGTGTAGTACAGGCCCAGCACCACGTCCTGTGAAGGAACGATGGAAGGCTCGCCGTTGGCGGGGAACAGGATGTTGTTCGAAGCCAGCATCAAGGTGCGGGCTTCCATCTGCGCCTCGACCGACAGTGGCACGTGGACAGCCATCTGGTCGCCGTCGAAGTCGGCGTTGAAGGCCGAGCAAACGAGCGGGTGCAGCTGGATGGCCTTGCCTTCGATCAGGATAGGCTCAAAGGCCTGGATGCCGAGACGGTGCAGCGTTGGCGCACGGTTCAGCATCACAGGATGCTCCTTGATGACCTCTTCCAGGATGTCCCACACCACTGGCGTGCCGGATTCGACTTCCTTCTTGGCGGCCTTGATCGTTGTCGCGATGCCCATGGCTTCGAGGCGCGAGAAGATGAAAGGCTTGAACAGTTCCAGCGCCATCAGCTTGGGCAGGCCGCACTGGTGCAGCTTGAGCGTCGGGCCGACGGTAATGACAGAACGGCCCGAGTAGTCGACGCGCTTGCCCAGCAAGTTCTGGCGGAAACGGCCCGACTTGCCTTTGATCATGTCCGCCAGGGACTTGAGCGCGCGCTTGTTGGCGCCCGTCATGGCCTTGCCGCGGCGGCCGTTGTCGAGCAACGAGTCCACAGCTTCCTGCAGCATGCGCTTTTCATTGCGCGCGATGATCTCGGGCGCTTTGAGTTCGAGCAGGCGGCGCAGGCGGCTGTTGCGGTTGATAACGCGGCGATACAGGTCGTTCAGGTCGGAGGTCGCAAAGCGGCCGCCGTCCAGCGGCACCAGCGGACGCAGGTCCGGCGGCAGCACGGGCAGCACGTCCAGCACCATCCACTGGGGCTTGATGCCGGACTTCTTGAAAGCTTCCAGAACCTTGAGGCGCTTGGCGTTCTTCTTGACCTTGACTTCGGAGCCGGTCAGGTCGCCGCGCAGCTTCTCGATCTCGATGTCGAGGTCGATGCCTTCCAGCAGGTCCTTGATGCCCTCGGCGCCCATCTTGGCGACGTACTCGTCGCCGTATTCCTTGCGCTTGGCGTCATAGTCGTCCTCGGACATGATGCTGAACTTCTTCAGCGGCGTCATGCCGGGGTCGGTGACCACGTAGGCTTCGAAGTACAGCACGCGCTCGATGTCGCGCAGCGTCATGTCGAGCACCAGGCCCAGACGCGACGGCAGCGACTTCAGGAACCAGATGTGCGCGCACGGTGCGGCCAGGTCGATGTGACCCATGCGTTCGCGGCGAACCTTGGTCTGCGTGACTTCAACGCCGCACTTCTCGCAGATGACACCGCGGTGCTTCAGGCGCTTGTACTTGCCGCACAGGCATTCGTAGTCCTTGATAGGCCCAAAGATCTTGGCGCAGAACAAGCCGTCACGCTCGGGCTTGAAAGTGCGGTAGTTGATGGTTTCAGGCTTCTTGACTTCACCGAAAGACCACGAACGGATCTTCTCGGGCGATGCCATGCCGATCTTGATGGCATCGAAATGCTCATCCGGCGTGAATTGCTTGAACAGGTCGAGTAATGATTTCATGTGTTAAATCCTTTTCTTTCCTGTTGATTAGCTGCGTTCGAGTTCGATGTCGATACCGAGCGAACGAATCTCTTTGACCAGCACGTTGAACGATTCCGGCATGCCGGCCGTAATAGCGTGCTCGCCTTTGACGATGCTCTCGTAGACCTTAGTACGGCCCTGCACGTCGTCCGACTTGACGGTGAGCATTTCCTGCAGCGTGTAGGCAGCGCCGTAGGCTTCCAACGCCCAGACCTCCATCTCGCCGAAACGCTGTCCACCGAATTGCGCCTTGCCGCCCAGCGGCTGCTGCGTGACCAGGCTGTAAGGGCCGGTCGAGCGGGCGTGCATCTTGTCGTCCACCAGGTGGTGAAGCTTCAGGAAGTGCATGTAGCCCACGGTCGTGGTGCGCTCGAAAGCGTCACCGGTACGGCCGTCATAAAGCTGCGCCTGCGTACGGGTCTTGGTCAGGCCCTTGGCCTTGGCAATTTCGTCCGGGTAGGCCAGTTGCAGCATGTTCATGATGTCCGCCTCGGAGGCGCCATCGAACACCGGCGTTGCAAATGGAACGCCCGCGGTGAGGTTGCCCGCCATCGCCGTGAGGTCGGCATCGGACAAGGAGCTCAGGTCTTCCGCGCGGCCCGACTTGTTGTACAGCTCGTCCATGAACTTGCGCAACTCGGCGGCCTTGGTCTGTTCCTGCAGCATGTTGCCGATACGCTGGCCCAGGCCTTTTGCGGCCCAGCCCAGGTGAACTTCCAGGACCTGCCCGACGTTCATCCGCGAAGGCACGCCCAGCGGGTTCAGCACGATGTCGCACGGCGTACCGTCGGCCATGTAAGGCATGTCTTCGACCGGAACGATCTTGGAAACCACACCCTTGTTGCCGTGGCGGCCGGCCATCTTGTCACCAGGCTGCAAGCGGCGCTTGACGGCCAGGTAGACCTTGACCATCTTGAGCACGCCGGCTGGCAGCTCGTCGCCTTGCGTGAGCTTCTTGCGCTTTTCTTCGAACGCGAGGTCGAAGCTGTGGCGCGTCTGCTCCATGGAGTTCTTGATGCTCTCCAGTTGCGAAGCGACTTCGTCGTCTGCCGGACGGATGTCGAACCAGTGGTACTTCTCGACATCGGCCAGGTAGGCCTTGTCGATCGTTGTGCCCTTGGCCAGCTTTTTGGGACCGCCATTGGCGACCTTGCCGTTCAACAGCTTTTCGATACGGTCGAACGCATCGGCTTCGACGATGCGAAGCTGGTCGTTCAGGTCGAGGCGGAAGCGCTTGAGTTCGTCGTCGATGATCTGTTGGGCGCGCTTGTCGCGAACGATGCCTTCACGCGTGAAGACCTGCACATCGATGACGGTACCCTGCGAACCCTGGCTGACGCGCAGCGAGGTGTCTTTCACATCGCTGGCTTTCTCGCCGAAGATCGCACGCAGCAGTTTTTCTTCCGGCGTCAGCGTCGTCTCGCCTTTTGGCGTGACTTTGCCGACCAGTGTGTCGCCGGGCTGAACTTCAGCGCCGACGTAGATGATGCCGGACTCGTCAAGGCGGTTGAGCTGCTGCTCCGACAAGTTCGGAATGTCACGGGTGATTTCTTCGGAGCCGAGCTTGGTGTCCCGGGCCATCACGACGAGTTCCTCGATATGGATCGAGGTGTAGCGGTCTTCGGAAACGACCCGCTCCGAGATCAGGATCGAGTCTTCGAAGTTGTAGCCGTTCCAGGGCATGAAGGCGATCAGCATGTTCTGGCCGATGGCGATTTCGCCGAGGTCGGTGGACGCGCCGTCAGCGATCACATCGCCCTTGGCCAGCTTGTCACCCATCTTGACGACGGGACGCTGGTGGATGTTCGTGTTCTGGTTGGAACGCTGGTACTTGATGAGGTTGTAGATGTCCACACCCACCTCACCGGCAACCGCTTCAGCATCGTTCACACGAACCACGATACGGGTGGCGTCGACGTAATCGACCACCCCGCCGCGGTTTGCCGTAACAACGGTGCCGGAGTCGACCGCGGCAACGCGTTCGATACCGGTGCCCACGAGCGGCTTTTCAGGACGCAGCACAGGCACGGCCTGACGCGACATGTTGGCGCCCATCAGCGCGCGGTTGGCGTCGTCGTGCTCGAGGAACGGAACCAGCGAGGCAGCAACCGACACGATCTGCGCAGGCGACACGTCCATGTACTGAACGCGCTCGGCGCCACACAGGATCGACTCGCCGCTTTCACGGGCAGAGACCAGGTCGCCGGTCAGTCGGCCTTCGGCGTCGAGCAAGGCGTTGGCCTGCGCGATCACGTACTTGCCTTCTTCGATGGCGGAGAGGTAGTCGATCTGGTCGGTAATCTTGCCCTCGACAACGCGGCGATAAGGCGTTTCGATGAAGCCGTATTCGTTCAGTCGTGCGTAAAGCGCCAAGGAGTTGATCAGACCGATGTTCGGACCTTCAGGCGTCTCGATCGGGCAGACCCGGCCGTAGTGCGTCACGTGAACGTCGCGAACTTCGAAGCCTGCGCGTTCGCGGGTCAAGCCACCGGGGCCAAGGGCCGAAACACGGCGCTTGTGGGTGATCTCTGCCAGCGGGTTGGTCTGGTCCATGAACTGCGACAGCTGCGATGCGCCGAAGAACTCTTTCAGGGCCGCGGAAATCGGCTTCGAGTTGATCAGGTCATGCGGCATGAGCGGCTCTTGCTCAGCCTGGCCAAGACGTTCCTTGACGGCTTTTTCGATACGTGCCAGACCCGTGCGGTACTGGTTTTCGGCCAGCTCGCCGACGCAGCGCACACGGCGGTTGCCGAGGTGGTCGATGTCATCGACCTGGCCATTGCCGTTGCGCAGATCGACCAGGATCTTGACCACCGCGAGGATGTCCTCGTTGGTCATGACCATCGGGCCCGTGGATTCGTCGCGGCCCACACGGGCGTTGAACTTCATCCGGCCGACCTTGGACAGGTCGTAGGTGTCAGGGTTGTAGAAGAGGCGCTGGAAGAGTGCCTGCACGGCGTCTTCAGTGGGCGGCTCGCCGGGACGCATCATGCGGTAGATGGCAACACGCGCGGCGAACTCGTCGGCGGTTTCATCGGTACGCAGCGTTTGCGAAATGTAAGCGCCCTGATCAAGTTCGTTGGTGTAGAGAACCTGCAGTTCCTGCACGCCAGCCGTACGCAGCTTTTTCAACAGCGCTTCGGTCAACTCGTCGTTGGCCTTGGCAATGATCTCGCCAGTCTCGGCGTCGACCATGTTGCGGGCGACCACGCGGCCGATCAGGAAATCTTCAGGAACGCTGATCGACGTGGTGCCGGTTTGCTCCAGCTCGCGGGTGTGGCGCACGGTGATGCGCTTGTCCTTGGCGACCACAACCTTGCCGGCCTTGTCGGTGATGTCGAAGCGTGCCACTTCGCCGCGCATGCGCTCGGCGACAAATTCCATCTGCGCGCCGCTGTCCATCAGACGGAAATTGTCGAACACGAAGAAGTTCGCGAGGATGGACTCAGGGTTCAGGCCAATGGCCTTGAGCAGGATGGTGACCGGCATCTTGCGGCGGCGGTCAACGCGGAAATACAGGATGTCTTTCGGGTCGAACTCGAAGTCCAGCCATGAACCGCGGTAAGGAATAATCCGGGCCGAAAACAGCAGCTTGCCGGAGCTGTGGGTCTTGCCCTTGTCGTGTTCGAAGAACACGCCTGGCGAACGGTGCAGCTGCGACACGATGACGCGCTCGGTACCGTTGATGACGAACGAGCCCTTGTCGGTCATCAGGGGCACTTCGCCCATGTAGACTTCCTGCTCCTTGACTTCCTTGACCACTTTGGATTGCGACGTCGACGACTCGCGGTCATAAATGATCAACTGGACTTTGGCGCGAACGGCCGAGGCGAATGTCAGGCCACGGGTCTGGCACTCGCGCACATCGAAGGCTGGCTTGGCCAGGTTGTATTCGATGAACTTCATCTCCACAAAACCGTTGTGGGAGACGATGGGGAAGGCGTTGTCAAATGCGGCCTGGAGGCCTTCGATCTGGCGCTTCTGGGGCGCACGGTCTGCCTGCAAAAACGCTGTGTACGCGTCTTTTTGCATCTGCAGCATGTAAGGAACAGCCAACACGCTTTCGCGGTTGCCGAAGCTTTTGCGAATTCGCTTGCGTTCGGTATAGGAATAGGCCATGAGTTCTCCGCTTAAAGGGGGCACAAACGAGTCTGGAAACTTGTCGGGATGGGCTCTGGCGACTGTCATGAATGGCTACACCGCGTAGCCAGTCAGACTTGGTGGTTGGCCACTACCAACCATGGCGGACGGCGATGCATTGCACATCGCCCGAACCAAGGCGTTTTCTGCAGTCGGGGTCAGAAAACACTGCAAAGAAGACTGAGTCAATCTGCTTTGCGGTGGTTCCATCAAAACAGTCGAAAACATCAGCTTTCGACTGTTGTTTTCGGCTGTGCTCTGAAAGCACAAAGGGCTGGTCCGAAAACCAGCCCGGTATCCCTTGCGGGAAGCCGGTAATTTCGTCGGGAGGCGTAGCGAGCCGGAGCCAGTTTGTCGCGAGAAGCGCAGCCGTACTCAGGTACGGCGAGCATCGCAGCGGCAAAATGGACCGGCGCAGTAGCCTCCGGGCGAAATTACTTGAGCTCGACTTTGGCGCCGGCGTCTTCGAGTTTCTTCTTGGCAGCGTCAGCGTCAGCCTTGGGAGCGGCTTCCTTGACAGCTTTTGGAGCGCCGTCAACCAGATCCTTGGCTTCCTTGAGGCCCAGACCGGTGATCTCGCGCACGGCCTTGATGACCGACACCTTGTTCGCGCCAGCTTCGAGCAGCATGACGGTGAACTCAGTCTTCTCTTCGGCGACCGCAGCAGCAGCGCCGCCGCCAGCGCCAGCAGGAGCAGCCATAGCTGCTGCGCTCACGCCAAATTTCTCTTCGATGGCTTTCACCAGATCGTTGAGTTCGAGGACCGTCATGCTGTCGAGCGCGGTCAAAAATGCGTCTTTATCGAATGCCATTTTGAATTCCTAAAAAAGTTGGTTACTAGTTACGCCGCTGCGGCTTCTGCTGCGGGCTCTTCGGCAGCGGGTGCGCTGCCTTCGCCTTTTTTGGCCGCCAGCGCTGCCAGCACAACGGCCGTACGCGACATGGGGGACATCAGCAAACCACACACCTGGGCCAGCAAAACTTCTTTCGAAGGAATGTTGGCCAATTGCTTCACGCCGTTGACATCCAGGGTTTTGCCACCGAATGCACCACCGCGAATCACCAACTTGTCGTTGGTCTTCGCGAAGTCCGACACCACTTTGGCGGCGGCGACTGCATCGATGGAAAAGCCGTAGATCAGCGGTCCGGTCATCTGGTCGGCCACGACATCAAACGCGCTTCCAGCCACGGCACGGCGAGCCAGGGTGTTTTTCAACACGCTCAGGGTCACGCCTTTTTCGCGGGCTTGGGTACGCAGCTTGGTCATGTCAGCGACCGTGATTCCACGGTATTCCGCCATCACGAGCGTTTGAGCTTTAGCGGCGAGGCCGGTCACTTCATCAATGACGGCTTGTTTCTCACTGCGATTGAGACTCAAGGTCTACTCCTTAAAAATGTGCCTTTGGCCGTCTGCTTGACGCT
This sequence comes from Pseudomonadota bacterium, assembly GCA_040385065.1. Taxonomy (GTDB): domain Bacteria; phylum Pseudomonadota; class Gammaproteobacteria; order Burkholderiales; family Burkholderiaceae_C; genus Polaromonas. The sequence continues at coordinate 2,767 of JAZKIC010000021.1, read as the reverse complement.
TGGGGCCTGGGGCACGCTCATGTTCAGCGACCAACTGTTTTCAGATTCTTTTCAAAACCATTCAAGCAGCGGGTGCGCCATCTGCGTTGGCTGTCTTTCGATTAAGCAAGATTTCCTGGAGGGGAAGCCCTGCGCCAACGGTCCTGGATGACCCGCCGGTTTGACCCGGCAGCCCACCACATCGGGAAAGCCTTTCGGCCAGCCCCAATCTTTTTCTTTATCCGAGGATCGTCTGGGTGTCGACGCGAACGCCCACGCCCATCGTGGAAGACACGGCAACCTTGCGCAGGTAAACACCCTTGCTGGTAGCTGGCTTGGACTTGTTCAGGGCATCGATCAGTGCTGCAAGGTTGCCCTTGAGCTTGTCGGTGTCGAACGAGCGGCGGCCGATCGTGCCATGAACGATACCGGCCTTGTCGACGCGGAACTGGACCTGGCCAGCCTTGGCGTTGCGCACGGCCTGAGCCACGTCTGGCGTAACCGTGCCAACCTTCGGGTTGGGCATCAGGCCACGTGGGCCCAGGATCTGGCCCAGCGTACCGACGATGCGCATGGCGTCCGGCGAAGCAATCACCACGTCGAAGTCCATCTTGCCGCCCTTGATTTCGGCAGCAAGGTCGTCCATGCCGACGATATCTGCGCCAGCTGCCTTGGCTTCTTCAGCCTTGGCGCCTTGCGCAAACACGGCCACGCGCTTGGTCTTGCCGGTACCGTTAGGCAACACGACAGCGCCGCGAACGACCTGGTCGGATTTCTTGGCATCGACGCCCAACTGAACTGCCACGTCGATGGACTCATCGAACTTGGCGGTGGCGCACTCTTTCACAATGCCGATAGCGTCGAGCAAAGGGTACAGCTTGTTGCTGTCAACCTTGCCAGCGGTTGATTTTTGGCGCTTGGTCAACTTGGTCATACAACACCTTCCACCGTAACGCCCATGGAACGGGCAGAGCCGGCGATGGTCCGGACGGCAGCGTCCAGATCAGCAGCGGTCATATCTTTCATTTTGGTCTTGGCGATTTCCTCGAGCTGGGCGCGAGTAATCTTGCCAACCTTGACGGTGTGCGGCGTGGCAGAGCCCTTGTCGAGCTTGATGGCCTTCTTGATCAGCGTGACAGCCGGTGGCGTCTTGATGATGAAGGTGAAGCTCTTGTCTGCGTACGCCGTGATAACCACGGGCAATGGCAGACCTGGCTCGACACCCTGGGTCTGCGCATTGAATGCCTTGCAGAACTCCATGATGTTCAGGCCGCGCTGACCCAGAGCCGGGCCAATCGGGGGGGACGGGTTAGCCTTGCCAGCTGGCACTTGCAGCTTGACGAAGCCGACGATTTTTTTCGCCATACTTTTCTCCTTGCGGGTCAAACGCCAGAACGCTGGGTTCTGGCTCCCCGGGGGTTACACAACTCTTACCGACTGAACCGCCGCACCGAGTTGCAAGGCGCGGCAGCTGTTTTTTTCAACCCGGGCAGCACTGCGCCCAGGTTTTGAATTTTTCGCTCAGGTCTTTTCGATCTGGCTAAATTCGAGTTCGACAGGCGTGGCGCGGCCAAAAATCGTGACCGAAACACGCACCTTGTTCTTGTCGTAGTTGACTTCTTCGACCGTGCCGTTGAAGTCGGTGAACGGGCCGTCCTTGACGCGAACGTATTCGCCCGTCTCGAACTCGACCTTGTGCCGGGGCTTCTCGGTGCCGACCTGCATCTGGTCGACGATCTTGCGAACGTCTTCTTCCGAGATGGGCGCCGGGCGATTCTTTGCGCCACCGACGAAACCCGTGACCTTGTTGGTGTGCTTCACCAAGTGCCACGTTTCGTCGTCCATCACCATCTCGACCAGCACATAGCCCGGGAAGAAGCGGCGCTCCGTGGTTTTCTTCTGGCCGTTCTTGATCTCGACAACCTCTTCGGTAGGAACGAGGAATCGGCCGAACTTGGCCTGCATGCCCGCGCGATTGATGCGCTCGAGAATATTGCGCTCGACCGCTTTTTCCATGCCAGAGTAAGCGTGCACGACATACCACTGCATGCCCGGCGTTGGCTGAAGGGAGTGAGCCTGGGCTCCGCCTTCCACTTCCGTGTTGATGTCGCTCATTATTTTTTCCACCCTAAGATCAGGTCGTAAAACACCCATTCGAGCGTTTTGTCGGTGAGCCACAGAAACAACGCCATCACCACCACAAAGCCAAACACGTACAGCGTCATTTGAATGGCCTCCTTGCGGGTGGGCCACACAACCTTGCGAACTTCGCGGGAAGCATCACGACCGAAAGCGATGAGCTGCTTGCCAGATTCAGACACTGCAAACACGACGACAGCCGCTACCAGGCCCGCAATGAGCACACCCCATTGCACGAGCTGTCCCTGCTTGGTGGTCAGGTAGAAGCCAGCCAGCGCCCCGATAACAAGCGCGATAGCCAAGGCCAGCTTGGCCTTGTCAGCAGAAGTGCTGACGGTTTCGACTTCAGTAGTGGCCATGGCTGCGAAAATTCCTGTTTCTCTTCATGTGTCCTTGTAGACACTTAAGCCCGCCTGGGGTTGAGCCCCGGCGGGCTTTGTTTTTCTTCTCATTCGCCGCCACATGAGCAACCAGAATGATCTGGCGCCTCAGGTGGCAGGGGCAGTAGGAATCGAACCTACAACCTTCGGTTTTGGAGACCGACGCTCTGCCAATTGAGCTATACCCCTTTGAGCAATCCCTTAGGCAAGGATTTTGGCAACGACGCCGGCGCCGACGGTGCGGCCGCCTTCGCGGATGGCAAAACGCA
>JAZKIC010000020.1:0-61954 GCA_040385065.1 Pseudomonadota bacterium | reverse complement strand
CGGCAAAGCCGGTTCCGCGGCCCCGGCTGGTGAATAAGGAGCCCCCACGCTTGTCGCTCGAAACCCGTTGATCCTGAGGTATCGAAGGATGCCCCCCGAGGGGGCGCTGCGCCTGCGGCCCGGCAAAGCCGGTTCCGCGGCCCCGGCTGGTGAATAAGGAGCCCCCACGCTTGTCACTTCGCGTACTGCGCTGCCCCCCGAGGGGGCGCTGCGCCTGCAGCCCGGCAAAGCCGGTTCCGCGGCCCCGGCTGGTGAATAAGGAGCCCCCACGCTTGTCACTTCGAATTGCGCGCCGCGTCCGCAATGGCGTGCATCCTGCCTTGAGGCGTGACCGCAGCCGAACAACGCTTTCGTCAGTGCCGTGATCATTCCAGCCCCTCCTCGACCAGCTCTGACGCCCTCAGTAGCGCCCGCGCCTTGGCTTCGGTTTCTTTCCACTCCAGCTCGGGGACGGAGTCGGCCACTACGCCGGCCGCGGCTTGAACGTAGAGCGTCTGGTTTTTGATGATGCCGGTGCGGATCGCAATGGCCACGTCCATGTCTCCGGCATAGCTGAGGTAACCGCAGGCACCGCCATACAGGCCCCGCTTGGTCGGCTCGAGCTGGTCAATCAGTTCCATCGCGTGCACCTTCGGCGCTCCGGTGAGTGTTCCGGCAGGAAAGGTGGCTTTCAGCACGTCCATGTTGCTCATGCCGTCGAGGAGCACGCCCTCGACGTTGCTCACGATGTGCATCACGTGGCTGTAGCGCTCTACGGCAAAGGCCTCGGTGACCTTGACGCTGCCCGTCTTGGCAATGCGGCCGATGTCGTTGCGGGCCAGATCGATCAGCATGACGTGCTCGGCCCGCTCCTTGGGGTCGTTGACCAGTTCGTGCTCGACCGCCTTGTCTGCTTCGGGTGAGGATGCGCGGGGCCGCGTTCCGGCCAAGGGCCGGATGGTGATCTTTTGCGCCGCCTTACCCTCGATTTCCACCTTCTCCTGGCGCACCAGGATCTCGGGCGAAGCGCCGATCACGTGAAAATCGCCGAAGTTGTAGAAGTACATGTAAGGGCTCGGATTGAGCGAGCGCAGCGCACGGTACAGCGAAAGCGGAGACTCCGTGTAGCGCTTCTTGATGCGCTGGCCGACCTGAACCTGCATGAAATCACCGGCTTCGATGAGGTCCTTGGCGCGCTCGACAGCCGCGATGTAATCGGCCTTGGCAAACTCCCGCTCGGCCGGATAACCTTGCGAGGGCTTGACCACTGGCGCGCTCACGGAATATTGCAGCTGGTCCTTAAGCACCCGCAGCCGCTTTTTGGCGTTGGCGTAGGCCTCGGGAGCGGCGGGGTCGGCATAAACGATCAGGTAGAGCTTGCCCGACAGGTTGTCGATGACGGCCAGTTCCTCGCACTGCAGCAGCAGAATGTCAGGGCAACCCAGCGAGTCCGGCGGGCAGGAATCCTGCAGCTTCTTTTCGACGTAACGGACCGCGTCGTAGCCAAAGTAGCCCGCCAGTCCTCCACAAAACCTGGGAAGGCCGGGGCGCAAGGCAACCTTGAAGCGTTTTTGGTACTGCTCGATGAAGTCGAGCGGGTTGATGCGGCTGGTTTCGACGACTTTCCCATCGGTCACGACTTCAGTGACGGCGGCATCCCCGAAGCCCTGCGACCTGAGCAGCGTGCGGGCCGGAAGCCCGATGAAACTGTAGCGGCCGAAACGCTCGCCCCCGACGACGGACTCCAGCAAGAAGCTGTGCCTGGCGTTGTCTTTCGAAAATGCCAGTTTGAGATAAAGCGAAAGCGGCGTTTCCAGATCGGCGAAAGCTTCCGCCATTAAGGGAATGCGATTGAAACCCTGCGAGGCAAGGCTCTTGAATTCAAGTTCAGTGATCAAAACGGAGTCCTCAGGGGTGGCCTTGGTTTTCGCTGCGGAAAAAGCCACCGTTCATTCAAAGGCGCCTTGGAAAGGCGGGATGCCCGGGAAGGGGCGCATCAGTCAGGATCGCGAAGCCGAGGGCCAATCCAGGGGACGGCAGGCAGCCTCAGGCGCGCGCGCGATGAGAGGGGCGCCAGGGCCAGGCTCCCCGGTCGCTACAACCTGTCCGAATGATGCGGTGAATGAACATGTGGGCCGAGTGTAGCAAAGGGTTTGGCGCCGCCAAGTGACCGTTTAGACCAGCGGAACGTCAAGTAGTGACTCCACGAACGCATCGGCGTCGACCTCCAGGATCGGCTCGCCATGGTTGTAGCCGTAGGTCACGAGCACCACCGGGCATCCCGCTGAGCGTGCCGCCTTGGCATCATTGCTCGAGTCGCCGATGACGAGCGTGCGGCCGGGCAGCGTCCCCATCGCTTCGCAGCACTTGAGCACGGGCAACGGATCGGGCTTTTTTCTCTCGAAGGAGTCGCCGCCGAAGACGTGGGTGAAGAAAGGTGCCAACCCCATCTCCGCCAGCAGCGGCTCCGCGAATCCCACCGGCTTGTTGGTGAGGCAGGTCAATTCCAGTCCGAGGGACTGCAGGCGCTCCAGCCCTTCTAGGACACCCGCATAGATCTCGGCATGCCGGCCATTGATGTCGCGATAGCAGTCCTGGTAGACGGGCATCGCCAGGGCAGCGAGCGCGTCCAGGGCGTGCGTGCTGGAGGCGCCCGCGCTGAACACACACTTCAGCGCCGAATGCACCAGATGCTCGGACCCCTTGCCGACCATGCTGCGCACTTGTGCTGTCTCGAGTCGCACGGAAGATTTAGCCCGCAGGTCGCCCTGCCGAATCAGCACCTGGAGCATGGCATTGAGGGCTTGCGAGAAGTCTTCCGCGGTATCGACCAGCGTACCGTCCAGGTCGATGATGGCGGCCTGCAGCCGCAGGGCCGCTGCGCTCAACGCGCCAGCTCTGCGCGCATGGCGTCGATCACGCCCTTGTAGTCGGCCTTGCCGAAAATCGCGCTGCCTGCCACGAAGGTGTCGGCGCCAGCCGCCGCGACTTGCGCGATGTTGTCGGTCTTGATGCCGCCGTCGACTTCGAGGCGAATGTCGCGCCCGGAGGCGTCGATGCGTCGGCGTGCATCCGCAATTTTGCGCAGCGCCGAGTCGATGAAGCTCTGGCCGCCAAAACCCGGGTTGACGCTCATGATCAAGATGAGGTCGATGTCATCGATGACCCAGTCCAGCACGTCCATGGACTGCGCGGGATTAAACACAAGCCCCGCCTTGCAGCCCTTGGCCTTGATGGCCTGAACGCTGCGGTGCACGTGGCTGGAAGCATCGGGATGAAAGCTGATGAGATCAGCGCCGGCATCGGCAAATGCCGCCGCCAGGGAGTCGACCGGCTGCACCATCAGGTGTACGTCGATGGGAACCGGCGAGCCGTCGGCGCGCAGCGCATGCGGCTTGAGCGCGCTGCAGATCATCGGGCCGAAAGTCAGGTTCGGCACATAGTGGTTGTCCATCACGTCGAAATGAATCCAGTCAGCGCCTGCGGCGATGACGTTCTTGACCTCTTCACCCAAACGGGCGAAATCGGCCGACAGGATGGACGGGGCGATTCGGTAGTCGGTTTTACTCATGTCCCGGATTGTCGCAGTGGCGTGGACGCTGCGTCGACGGCCAGCCCCAATGCTGTCAAAAATGACGCCGCCAGCCTGATCGCGAGACGGTTAACATGCACGTTCAAACTGCCCCAAGCCATGCCGAAATACGAAATTACCTGCGAAGTCCAGCCCCGGTATCTGCCCGAACAATCGGAGCCCGAGGAGCAGCTTTTTGCTTTCTCGTACACGGTCACCATCACCAACTCCGGCACCATGACGGCACAACTGATTTCCCGTCACTGGATCATCAGCGATGCCAACGGCCATAACGAAGAAGTCAAGGGCCTAGGTGTGGTCGGTCATCAGCCGGTGCTCAAGCCTGGCGAGTCTTTCCAGTACACCAGCGGGTCCCGCCTGCGTACCCCCACCGGAACGATGCACGGAAGCTATTTTTGTGTCGGCGAAGACGCGCATCGCTTCGAGGCGTCCATTCCCATGTTCGTGCTCGAGGCAACCTCGGGCTCGCCACCGCGGGTGCTTCACTGAATCTGGTCTCCCGTCCAGATCGAAGCGCCCGAGGACAGGCGCCGGCGCTGGCGCGGCTGCTGGAAACGCTGGATCCCACGGACGATCTCGCGCGCCGCCATATCTGGCTTATTCGCCTGTTTCAATGGATTCGCGGTGATCGCAACTCGACACAGGCGGCCGTGGCGCGGGTGCAGCAGTTCATCGAAGCCGTCGAAGCCAACCCGCACGTGCGGCAGCGACTGCAGGACTGGTGGCATGTATTCGTCCATACGGTCGACAGCACCACACTACTGGCCGACTTCGGCTTTGCGCCTCGCACGGCCTTCATCAGCGAGCTCTCCGACAGGCTTCGCCGCAAACTGCTGCCCAGCACGCCGGAAACCATCGATGCCGCAGAGTTGTTCAGCTTGCTGGCGCCCACTCGCTTCGACGCGCAATGGTTGCTGGCACTCGACGAGCAACAGATCGAGCGACTGACGGCGCTGCTGTCCCGCGAGCCAGAGGCGCACCAGCTGCATTGGCAGCACAGCCTGCTCGACGCTATTACCTACTGCACGGCGCAGATCCGGTCGGCGGGTTTCGCGCCCGAGCTTCGTCTGCGCATGAGTCCGGAAGAGCGGGCGGCACGACCCTTTCACGCGTTGCCGGCCAGCGTCGAGAAATTGCGCAGCCAGTTCTTCGAAGCCGGGCGCGATCAGGAAGCGCTCAACGCGACAATCCAGAACTACCGCGAATGCCTGGATGCATGCCGAAAGGCCGTCAACAGCATCTACGAACACCTCGACCAGCACGGAATTTCCATGGGTATGGTCTTCCGGCTGAGGCAGTTGCGCACCCGTTTTCTCAGGCTGCGTGACCTGCTGGACTGTCTGCTTTCCCCCCGCCCCGCCACGGCTGCCGTCAAACTGATGGCGCGCATGGTTCTGGTGGGTCAGGAAACCAAAAGCGTTCGGGCACTGATCTCCGCCAACTCTACGCTTCTGGCTGCCAAGATGGCCGAGCGCAGCGCCGAGACGGGCGCCCACTACATCACGCGCAACCGGGCCGACTACCGCGACATGCTGGGTAAAGCCATGGGTGGCGGCGCCATTACCGCCGTGACGACACTGCTCAAGTTTGCCGTGGTCGCGCTCGGGCTGTCGGCGTTCTGGAGCGGCATGTGGTCCAGCGTGGCATACGCCGGCAGCTTCATCGTGATCCAGCTGTTGCACTTCACGCTGGCCACCAAACAGCCCGCCATGACCGCACCTGCCATGGCGGCCAAGCTCAAGGATCTGGGTGACGGCGAGGCCATCACCGAGTTTGTCGATGAAGTGACCCACCTGGTGCGGTCACAGGTAGCCGCTGTCCTGGGCAATGTGCTGATGGTGGTGCCGGTCGTGTTGCTCATCAATGCGCTGCTGGTCATTTTGCTCGGCCAACCGATGATCAGCCCTGCGCAGGCGCTTTACGTTTTCAAGACGCTCAGCTTGCTCGGGCCCACCCTGCTGTGGGCAGCCTTCACGGGCGTGTTGCTTTTTGGGGCCAGCCAGTGCGGAGGCTGGGCTGAAAACTGGTTTGTCTTGCACCGGCTGGACTCGGCGATTCGTTACAACCCTCGCATCACGTCGACACTCGGGCTGGCGCGCGCCAAGCGCTGGGCAAAGTTCCTTCGCGAAAACATTTCGGGCCTCGCTTCCAATGTCGCGCTGGGCTTCCTGCTGGGACTTGTGCCGGCCGTCACGGGATTTTTTGGACTGGAACTGGAGGCCAGGCACGTCACGCTCTCCACGGGGCAACTTGCCGCGGCCGCCGCTTCCCTCGGCCCGGACGTGTTGCGGCTTGGTGCTTTCTGGTGGTGCGTGGCCGCCATTCCCCTGATCGGCGCCATGAACCTCGGCGTCAGTTTTTACCTGGCATTTCGTGTGGCACTGCAGGCGCACAGCGTGACGCGCATCGATCGGCGCCGTATTCAGCGCGCCATTTTCCAGCGCCTGCGCAGCAAGCCGCTGAGCTTCTTCGCGCCTTCCTGAACCGCCCGCGCGCCGAGGCTACGGATTAGCTTGCGTCCTACAGCAGCAGGCGCCGGCCGACCCTAAACTTTTTACGTCACATACGCCGTCCGGCAAAGCCGTTGCGTGCCCCCTGCCCGGCCTGTTTCGGTCCGCGCGCTGCTTCCGAAACCCTAGAGAACAAGAAAGACATCAGCGCATGAACGAAATCATGGCCGTCTGGGCAGAACTCATCAAGCCGTCTGCCGGACTGCCAACGGTTCAATGGTCGCTGCTGCTGGCCCTGGCGGCCGCGTTCGGTCATTTGCTGCATCGCTACATCGGCCTGCCCAAGGTGGTTGGCTACTCTGCCGTAGGCACCCTGGCAGGCATCATGGGCTTTACCGGCGCCTTGTGGCCTTTGCAAGGCGTTGGACTCTTTCTGCTGGAGCTTGGCGTGGCGGTCGTGCTGTTCGAGGCGGGCGGACGCATCCCGCTGCGCTGGTTTCGCCACAATCCGATGGTGCTTGTGCAGAGCATCGTCGAGTCCGCCTTGACGTTTGCGGTCGTGTACTGGGTGATGATTCAACTGGGCGTGCGCCCTCCCGTGGCCGAGCCGCTCGCACTTTTGGCAATTGCGGCCTCGCCTGCGGTACTCGCCCGCGTGGTCATGGACACGCGCGCGTCGGGCCCGGTGACGGAGCGCGCCATGGTGCTGGCGACCCTGAGCAGCCTTTACGCCCTCACGCTGTGCAGCGCCAGCGCCGGCATGATGAGCCGGGGCGTCAGGATCACGGGCGACCTTGCCCTGAACGAATCGCTCTATCCGGTGTTCGTGGTGCTGGGGCTGTCGGTCGTGGTGGGCGGCGTGCTGGCGTTGACATTGCGCACCGCCCTGCGGGTGATGAGCCCGACCAGCGAAAACACCGCCATCCTCCTGTTGGCCATGATTGCCGCAGGCGCTGCCGTGGCAGCCAACTTTGGCGGCTCGGCGCCTCTGGCCGCCCTGCTGGGCGGCATGCTGCTCAAGCAACTCAACCCCCGGCCCTGGTCCTGGCCACGCCAAATGGGCACCGCCTCGTCGATGCTGACCATGCTCATGTTCGTGCTGGTGTCGGTGGTGTCGGCGCAGGCCGACTGGGGCGGGCCAACGCTGATGCTGGTAACCGGGCTTGTGCTGGCGCGCGGCGTTGCCAAGGTCGCGGGCGTGTCGCTGGGCAATGTGGCCAGCGGGGCCAGCTGGCAACAGGCCCTCTGGGTCGGTGTCGCGATGTCACCGATGTCCTCGGTTGTGTTGCTGCTGGTTTCGCAATTCATATCGGCCGCAGGGCCGCTGGGTCGCCAGGTCGCGAGCATTGCGCTGCCCTCGATCTTGCTGATGGAAGTGCTGGGCGCAGTACTTGCGACTGTCGCACTGCACGCAGCGCGGGAGAGTTCGCATCCGTGGGTGCTGCCCTGGTCGCGCAGCGCCGCAGGAGATGACACATGAGCCTGGAACCCTTTCAAAAATCCGGCGCGCTGTCGCTGGGCGTAGAGCTGGAACTCCAGCTGGTCAACACGCACGACTATGACCTCGCGCCATATGCCGAAGATATGCTGCGGCTGATGGCGCGCACGCCGCTGCCGGGCAGCGTGGTGCCGGAAATGACGTCCGGCATGATCGAGATTTCCACCGGCGTCTGCAACTCGTCGTCCGAGGTGCTGGGCCAGCTTTCGCAGATTCGCGACGCCCTGGTGAAGAACGCCGACAAGCTGAACATCGCGATCGTCGGCGGCGGCACGCATCCGTTCCAGCAGTGGCATGAGCGCCGCATTTACGACAAGCCGCGCTTTCGCGAATTGTCCGAGCTCTACGGCTATCTCTCCAAACAATTCACGATTTTCGGCCAGCACGTGCATGTGGGCTGCCCGGATGCCGACACTGCCCTGCTCACGCTGCACCGAATGTCGCGCTACATCCCCCACTTCATTGCCCTGTCCGCGTCGTCGCCCTACGTTCAAGGACAAGACACCGCCTTCGACTCGGCGCGGCTGAATTCCGTCTTCGCATTTCCGTTGTCGGGGCGCGCACCGTTTGCGCTGACCTGGGACGATTTCACGGTGTACTTCGACAAGATGACGCGCACCGGCGTCGTCAAAAGCATGAAGGATTTCTATTGGGACATCCGGCCAAAACCTGAGTTCGGCACGATCGAGATCCGCGTGTTCGATACACCCCTCACGGTGGAGCGCGCGGCGGCCCTGTCGGGCTATGTGCAGTCGCTTGCCGCGTGGTTCATGCACGAGGCGCCCTTCATGCCCAGCGAGGACGACTACCTCGTCTATACCTACAACCGATTCCAGGCCTGCCGTTTCGGGCTGGATGCGGTGTATGTCGACCCGGGCACGGGCGGCCACATGCCGCTGCGCGAGCACATCCTCTCGACGATGGAACGCATCGAGCCGCATGCGCAGGACGTCGGCGCGACCGCTGCATTGCACCTGCTCAGGAACAGCGTGGAGCGCGGCTACAACGATGCACGCTGGCTGCGCGACCAGCAAAGCCGGGAGCGGCTGCTGGCCGAAGTTATCCGGCAGGCGTCACTGCAATTTCGCGGCGGCGCAGACATCCCCATCCTGCAGGACTAAAGGCCACTCCTGCCGCCTGTATGCTCATGCCCTTATGGGCGAGTTCGAGCTGATCAAACAGTATTTCAAGCGGCCGGCGGTTCACGCCGTGGTCGGCGTGGGCGACGACTGCGCGCTGCTTCAACCGGCGCCCGGCACGCAGCTGGCGATTTCGAGCGACATGCTGGTCGAGGGCCGCCATTTCTTCGCCGACGTGGACCCTGAATCGCTCGGGCACAAGGCGCTCGCCGTCAACCTGAGCGATCTGGCGGCGTGTGGTGCGAGGCCTCTGGCATTCACCCTTGCGCTGTCTTTGCCGCGCGCCGACGAGGCTTGGCTTGCCGCTTTTTCCAAGGGCCTATTCGCGTTGGCGGATCGGCACGGCTGCGAGCTGGTCGGCGGCGACACGACGCGCGGCCCCCTCAACATCTGTATCACGGTATTTGGCGAGGTGCCTGTCGAGGCTGGTCAGTCGCAGGCATTGTTGCGCTCGGGTGCCAAGCCCGGCGACGACCTTTACGTGAGCGGCAATCTGGGCGATGCGAGGCTGGCACTCGAAGCCCTGCGAGGCACGGTGCAGATTTCTGCGCAAGTGCTGGCCGCCGCCCGCCTTCGCCTGGAGCGGCCGAGCCCGCGCGTGGCGCTGGGCATGGCCCTGCGGGGAATCGCGAGCGCGGCCATCGACGTCAGCGACGGGCTGGTGGGCGACCTCGGTCATGTGCTGGACATGTCCGGCGTAGGCGCCACCTTGCAGGCTGAAGCGGTGTTGCCCCTGGTGGCCCAGCGCAGCTCCGCGCTGGCTTCGGGCTGCACCATCGACAGCGCGCAATGGCTTGCCTGGGCACTTTCAGGCGGCGATGATTACGAGCTGCTGTTCAGCGCCCCCGAGGTGCGGCGCCACAACGTTGCGGCTGCCGCGCTCGCGGCCGGCACGACGGTGACGCGCATCGGCAAGATCGACGCAGCGCCCGGACTGCGCGTGCTCGACGCCAGCGGCAAACCCCTGCGCGACTTGCCCTGCGCTTTCGACCATTTCATCCCAGACGTGCATGGCAAGTGAACCTCTCATGACCGACACCCCTTATAGCGGCGACGCAATCGCAGACAACGCTCGTCCCACCGCGCGCTTCATGCTCGCGCACCCGGCGCATTTCATCGCCCTCGGCTTTGGCTCCGGCCTGAGTCCGGTAGCGCCCGGCACTGCCGGCACGCTGTGGGCGTGGCTGGCGTTCCTCGTGCTGCACAGCTGGCTGACCGCTTCCCAGATCGGCGCCCTGATCGGCGTGTCGTTCCTCGTGGGCTGGTGGGCCTGCACCGTCACAGCGCAGCACATGCGCGTGGCCGACTCCGGCCATATCGTCTGGGACGAAGTCGTCGCTTTCTGGCTGGTTCTTTGGCTGGTGTTGCCCGCGGGCTTCGTCGCGCAAGCGGTGGCCTTTGCACTCTTCCGACTGTTCGACACGCTCAAGCCGGGGCCCATGGCCTGGGCCGACAGACACTTCAAGGGCTTCGGCATGCGAGGCGGCTTCGGCATTTTGCTGGACGATGTGCTCGCGGCGTTTTGCACCTTGCTCGTGATTGGTGCCTGGAGATCATGGTGAACGAGGACGCCCCCCTTTCAACCCGCCAGCCCGCGATGCTCGCACCCGAGCTCGCCGCAGCACTGGCCGAACGCCTGACGGCCCGGGGCTGGATGCTGGCCACGGCCGAAAGCTGCACGGGCGGACTGATCGCCGCCGCCTGCACCGACCTGGCTGGATCCAGCAACTGGTTCGATCGTGGTTTTGTCACCTACTCCAACGAGGCCAAGGCCGATCTGCTCGGGGTCGACCCGGCCTTGATCGAAGCCCATGGCGCCGTCAGCGAAGAAGTCGCCCGGGCCATGGCCGCCGGGGCGGTAGCACGCTCGCGCGCGCAGCTTGCCGTGGCCGTCACAGGCGTTGCAGGCCCGAGCGGCGGCAGCCGGGCCAAGCCGGTCGGCACCGTGTGGTTCGGCTTCATGGTGGCGGGAAAGCTCAGCAGCGAAATGAAACATTTCCCCGGTGACCGCGCCGCCGTGCGCCACGCCACGGTGGCGCATGCCCTGCAGCGATTGGGGCAATTGCTGGCTTGAGCGGGCAGGCATTAGCGCCCAAAATGAACGCCTGACGCTACTGGGCTTCAGTGCCTACTCATTTGCGGAGTTCCCCATGGCTTCCTTGTCACGGCGCACGCTTCTCGCCCGTTCCAGCGGCCTCGCGGTTTCAGCGCTGGCCGGCGCAACCGTGCCGCCAGCTCTGGCACAGACTTCAAAAATGCAATCGTGGCCGCTGGGCACCGCACGCGCGACCGGAATTCACGATCTCGCTCCGGCGCCCGACGGCGGCGTCTGGTTTACGGCGCAAGCCAGCGGGCACCTCGGATGGTTCGACCCCAAAAACGGCCGGAGCGAACTCGTGGCGCTGGGCGCCGGCTCGTCGCCGCACGGCGTGATCCAGGGGCCGGACAGGGCGGCCTGGATTACCGATGGCGGCCTGAACGCCATCGTTCGCGTCGGCTGGCCGGAACGCAAGGTCCAGGTGTTCGCATTGCCGGCCGGCACGCCGCACACCAACCTCAATACCGCGGCGTTCGACGGCAGCGGTGACTTGTGGTTCACCGGCCAGAGCGGCTTTGTCGGCAAGGTCGCTGTCAAGACCGGGCAGGTCAGCGTGCGGCAGGCGACGGGCGGGCGCGGCCCCTACGGCATCTGCACCACGCCGGCAGGTGAGGTCTGGTGGTGCTCGCTTGCCGGCTCCTTCATTGCCCACATCGACCGGCGCACAGGTGATTCAACCGTTTTCGAACCCCCGACGCCAAGGCAAGGCGCCCGCCGCGTCTGGAGCGACAGCAAAGGACGCATCTGGGTCAGTGAATGGAACAGTGGCAACGTGTCGATGTACGACCCGGCGGCAAAAACCTGGCGCACCTGGAAACTCCCGGGCGACATTGCCCGGCCTTATGCCGTCTACGTGGACGAGCGCGACACGGTCTGGCTTTCGGAATGGGCCGCCAATGTGATGCTCGCCTTCGACCCTCGTACGGAAAAGTTCGAGCGCTACCCGATGCCGCGCAGCGGTGCCAACATCCGGCAGATTCTGGGCCGCGCTGGCGAGGTCTGGCTGCCCGAAAGCGGCACAGAACACATTACGGTCATTCGGACGGGGTAAGCGCAAGGCCCGCGACCCGACCGCCGATGCGCGTCAGGCGCTCTGCACATCCAGGGCAAGAGCGGGTCGCTTGCCTGGTGCCGCGACACTTGCAATCACGCCACCGCCGAGGCAGACATCGCCCTGGTACAGCACTGCCGACTGTCCCGGCGTAACCGCCCACTGCGCCTCGTCGAAAACCAGCTCACAGTGCGTCGGCGAGGCCGAACGAACTTCACAAGGCGCGTCGGCCTGCCGGTAGCGCGTCTTGGCCGCCAATAGCCCGGGGGAAGGCGCCGTGCCTGCAACCCAGCTGCAGTCCTGTGCCGTCAATTCGCCCGACAGCAGCCAAGGATGATCGTGGCCCTGCACCACCCACAGCGTGTTGGTCTGCAGGTCCTTGCGCGCCACGAACCACGGCTCGTGCTCGCCCACACCGCGCTGCCCGCGAGCCTGCGCGGCCTTGAGATCGGCGCCGCGCGCCTTGACGCCGCCAATGCCCAGCCCCTGGCGCTGCCCGAGCGTATAAAAACTCAAGCCCACGTGCTCACCCAGGACGCGACCCTGGTCATTGCGGATGGGGCCGGGCGCTTTTGCGATGTAGCGGTTCAGGAACTCGCGAAATGGCCGCTCGCCGATAAAGCAGATGCCGGTCGAGTCCTTTTTGCGGGCGTTCGGCAAGCCGATCTCGTCGGCGACGCGCCGAACCTCGGTCTTGCGCAGTTCGCCCACCGGAAAAAGTGTTTTGGACAACTGCGCCTGGTTGAGCCGGTGCAAAAAGTAGCTTTGGTCCTTGGCAGGATCAAGCCCCTTCAGGAGCTCATGCAGACCGGTGCCCGGGTTATGCCGGACGCGGGCATAGTGACCCGTCGCGATCTTGTCGGCGCCCAAGCGCATGGCGTGGTCGAGAAACGCCTTGAACTTGATCTCGGCGTTGCACAGAATGTCGGGATTGGGCGTACGCCCTGCCTGGTACTCGCGCAGGAACTCGGAAAAAACCCGGTCCTTGTAGTCAGCCGCAAAATTGACATGCTCGATCTCGATGCCGAGCACATCCGCCACCGCTGCGGCATCGACGAAGTCGACGTTGGACGAACAGTATTCGCTGTCGTCATCGTCTTCCCAGTTCTTCATGAAGATGCCGATGACCTCATGCCCCTGCTGCTTGAGCAGGTAGGCCGTGACCGCGGAGTCCACGCCCCCGCTCAAGCCCACCACGATTCGCCGTCTCGGCCCTGCACCTTCAACCATTCCTCGATTATCCCCGGGAGTGCGAGCTCGCCGCAGTTGCCGGGTTTGCGTGGTTCAGTGAATCGGCAGGAAATACAGCCAGTGCCATAGCGCTGGCAGAGGCTTTTCCATACGCGGACGCTGCAGGCCCGGCTGATCCAACTTGGCGGAAAGCGCCGCATAGGACGTGGCGGTGGCGACATCCTCGACCGTTTCGCGGCGACCTACCCCATCTTGAAGGTTCGTGTGGACTGCGTCCTTGAGGCGCGAGGCGCTACGAGTCCAAGCGGGAAACCGAAGGGTCCACCGTGATGCAATCGAGCGGGTAGCGCTTGCCTGCGAGGTAGTCGTCCATGCAGCGCACGAGCAGCGGGCTGCGGTGCCGATCGGCCGAGGCACGGATCTCGTCGGGTGTCATCCACACCACGCGCACAATGCCCACGTCCAGCGCGCGGCCCACGTGCTCGTCCCCCAGTTCACCGCAAAACGCAAAGCGCAGGTAAGTGATGTCCTGCGGCTCGTCTTGATGGCGCACTTTTTTCTCGAAGCGCGACAGGTACACGCCGATCAGCGCCGTCGGGCGAAAGTCGAACGCGGTTTCTTCCAGCGTTTCGCGAGCGCAGCCCTCGACCGGACCCTCGCCTTCGTCGAGGTGTCCTGCCGGGTTGTTCAGGCGCAGGCCGTCCTGGGTTTCTTCTTCGACCAGCAGGAACTTGCGTACGCCGTCGAAATCTTTTTCGATGACGGCCGCAACCGTCACGCTGGGTTTGAATCGCAAGTTCATCGCGGAATTATGCGGGGTGCGGGCGGCCGCTCCCGGCTGATCAGGCAAGTTCGGCGGCCGGTAGCGTCAGCCCTGCAGCAAAGCTTTCACGCAGGTGCTCCACCAGGCATTGCACCGCCTTGGGCACCTGAGCCGACCACGGCCGCAATGCATACAGGCGCTCGCCGAAGTAACCCTGAACCTGCCACTGCGGCAGCACCTGGACGAGGCCTGGGGTCTGGCCCGGGGCTGCCTGCGGCACGCTGAAATCGGGCAACACGCCGATGCCCAACCCGGCCAGCAGGGCCTCGCGCAGCACTTCGCTGTTGTTGGCTTTGAGTGAGCCCGACACCGTTACGCCAACACGATCAAACCCATCGGGTCCGGCCTTGCCCTTTCGTTTCGGCCCGGCCGCATCAAGGGCAGCAAAGGTCCAGGTCGTGGCATGGCCGCCGCCAAAATAAAGCAGGCAGTCGTGGCCCGACAACTCTGCCGGGTGCGTCGGCGTGCCCTTGCGGGCGAGGTAGGCCGGGCTGGCCATCAGCAGCGAGCGCGTCTGGCACAGCACCCAGGCCACATGCGTTTCAGGCGGGGTGTTGGTATGCCGGATGGCCAGGTCGAAGCCCTCGCCGGCAAGGTTGACAAAACGATCTGTCAATTCGAGCTCGACCTGGATGTCGGGATAGCGGCGCAAAAATTGCACCACACTCGGTGCCAGATGTTGCCGCCCCAGCGCCACAGGCGCAGTCACGCGCACCAGCCCGCGTGGTTCGCCCACCAGATCCTTGACGGCGTTGAAGCTTTCGTTGATGCGTGAAAAAGCCGGCTGCATCTCGCTCACGAGCTGCTGTCCGGCTTCCGTCAGGCCTACGGAGCGCGTGCTGCGCCTGACCAGCATCACCCCGGTGGTGCGCTCGAGCTCACTGATGCGCATGCTGGCGGAGGCTTTCGAGACACCCAGCCGGCGCGCGGCCTGCGTGAAGCTGCGCGTATCCGCGAGCACGGTCAGCAGGTGAAGATCCGCCACCAAGGGTGAAAGCTGGTCAAGCGACATGGGGCGATTGTTCACTTAATTGAACAATGAAGTCAACTTTAAGGGGCTTATCAGAGCGGACTGGCCTGCCTAGACTTCGTCAGAGGTTCGTATTAGCGGCAGCGCCATGGAAGGTTTGCGGCTGCACGAACGCCGGCAACACCACGCACCCGCACAAGGAGCTCACCATGTCCCAGTCCCCCTCATCCGTTCCGCCCGTCATCGGCCACCACGTCGCCGGCCAGTTGACGCCGCTTTCCTCGGGCCGACACCAGGAGGTGTTCAACCCTGCCACGGGCGCGGTATCGGGCCAGGTTGCGCTGGCCAATTCAGCCGACGTCGACGCTGCCGTCGCGGCCGCGCAGGCGGCCTTTCCGGCCTGGGCCGACACACCACCGATCCGCCGTGCGCGCGTGATGTTCCGGTTTTTGGAACTGCTCAATACGCACAAGGACAAGCTCGCCCACATGATTACCGCTGAACACGGCAAGGTGTTCACCGACGCGCAAGGCGAAGTCTCCCGCGGCATCGACATCGTCGAGTTCGCCTGCGGCATTCCCCAGCTTCTGAAGGGCGACTTTACCGACCAGGTTTCCACCGGTATCGACAACTGGACATTGCGTCAGCCCTTGGGCGTGGTCGCGGGCATCACGCCCTTCAACTTTCCCGTGATGGTGCCTATGTGGATGTTCCCGGTGGCCATCGCCGCAGGCAACTGTTTTGTGCTCAAGCCGAGCCCGATTGATCCGAGCCCCAGCCTTTTCATGGCCGAGCTCCTGAAGCAGGCCGGCTTGCCGGACGGCGTGTTCAATGTGGTTCAAGGCGACAAGGAAGCCGTCGATGCACTGCTGGTCCATCCCGACGTGAAGGCAGTTTCCTTTGTCGGATCGACGCCCATCGCCAACTACATCTATGAAACCGGCGCACACCACGGCAAGCGCGTGCAGGCGCTGGGCGGCGCTAAAAACCACATGGTCGTGATGCCCGATGCCGACCTGAACCAGGCCGTGGACGCCCTGATCGGCGCCGGCTACGGCTCTGCCGGCGAGCGCTGCATGGCGATTTCGGTGGCTGTCCTGGTGGGCGACGTGGCCGAACGACTGCTGCCCATGCTCAAGGCCCGCGCCGAAACGCTGGTGGTCAAAAACGGTGTCGAACTGGACGCCGAGATGGGCCCCATCGTGACCCGCGCCGCGCATCAGCGCATCACGGGCTACATCGAACAGGGCGTCAAGGAAGGTGCGAGCCTGCTGGTCGATGGCCGCAGCTTTTCGGGCGCCCAGGCGGGTGCGGGCTGCGACAACGGATTCTGGATGGGCGGCACCCTCTTCGACAACGTCACGCCCGACATGAAGATCTACAAGGAAGAAATTTTCGGCCCCGTGCTGGGCTGCGTGCGTGTGAAGGATTTCGCCGAGGCGGTAACGCTCATCAACGCGCACGAGTTCGGCAACGGCGTGAGCTGCTTCACGCGCGATGGCAATGTGGCGCGTGAATTCAGCCGCCGCATCCAGGTGGGCATGGTCGGCATCAATGTGCCGATTCCTGTGCCGATGGCATGGCACGGTTTCGGCGGCTGGAAAAAGAGCCTCTTCGGCGACATGCACGCGTACGGCGAAGAGGGCGTGCGCTTTTACACCAAGCAAAAGTCCATCATGCAGCGCTGGCCCGAGAGCATCGGCAAAGGCGCCGAGTTCGTGATGCCGACCGCCAAGTAAGCAGCCCCGCGCAAGAAAGCCGCCGCTCTTCAGCGTTTGAGGGCTTGTTCAAGTTCGGACTTGTTCATCCTTGAGCGGCCGGCGATACCTTTGTCGCTGGCTTCGGCCCGCAGTTGAGCCACGGTACGCCCGCCTTCGCGCTGATGGGAGCGCTGCCCACCCCGCTTCGGCGCAGGCATGTCTTCAAGGGACGTGCGACTGGCCGTTTTCGACTCGCCGTGCTGGGCGCGCTCCTTGTTCACGGTGCGGGCTGAAATTTCTCCCGCCACTTTTTCGCTCTTGCCTTTTTCGAGCAGCCCTTCCTTGATGTGCTCATACTGGCGTTCGCGTTTGTCGCTCCACTGGGCCTTGGGCATGGCGATCTCCTCTAACTAATAAGAGGAGGATGGCGCTGCTGCGTCCACGCTGGGTCGGCTGACTTGCTCACTATTTGTCAGGAAAATCTGGAGGCGGAGCAAAGACGAATTCATGAATGTGAAAGCATTCAAGCCTTCGGGCACTGCAAAAAACTCATGTAAGCTTGGCGACAGCCAAAATTTCCCATCACCGCGAACAAGACAAAGAGGAGAAGCCCATGCTCATTGGGGTACCTGCCGAGATCATGGCAGGCGAAACACGCGTAGCGGTGACGCCTGAAACAGCTAAGAAACTCAAAGCCCAGGGCCATACGGTCCGAATCCAGTCCGGCGCAGGCGTTGGCGCCAGCGCGACCGATGCCGCCTACGAAGCGGTGGGCGCCGAAATCACCGATGCAGCGGGCGCCTACGCCTGCGACATCGTGCTCAAGGTGCGGTGTCCGCTGGACAGCGAGATGCCCATGGCAAAGACTGGTGGCGTTCTCGCGGGCATGCTCAACCCTTTCGATGCGAGCGGCCTGCAGCGGCTGGCCACCGGTGGGCTGACATCTTTCGCGCTGGAAGCAGCGCCCCGCACGAGCCGCGCGCAAAGCATGGACGTGCTCAGCTCGCAAGCCAACATTGCCGGCTACAAAGCCGTGATGATGGCGGCCGACCGTTATCAGCGCTTCTTCCCCATGCTGATGACTGCGGCGGGAACCGTCAAGGCGGCGCGCGTGGTGATTCTGGGCGTGGGTGTTGCCGGCTTGCAGGCTATCGCAACGGCCAAGCGGCTGGGCGCCGTGATCGAAGCCAGCGACGTTCGGCCGAGCGTGAAAGAGCAGGTTGAATCGCTGGGCGGCAAGTTCATCGACGTGCCCTATGAAACCGATGAGGAGCGCGAGGCTGCAGTCGGGGTGGGCGGATATGCCAAACCCATGCCGCCTAGCTGGCTGGAGCGTCAGAAGGTCGAAGTCGCCAAGCGCGTGGCGCAGGCCGACATCGTCATCACCACCGCACTGATTCCGGGCCGGGCCGCGCCTGTGCTGGTCACCGAGGAGATGGTCAAGGCCATGAAACCGGGCAGCGTGATCGTCGACCTGGCGGCGCCGCAGGGCGGCAACTGCCCCTTGACAGAGCCTGGCCAGACCGTGGTGAAGCACGGCGTGACGCTGGTGGGCGAAACCAACGTGGCCTCGCTCGTGGCGGCGGACGCCAGCGCGCTGTACGCCCGAAACCTGCTCGATTTTCTCAAGCTCATCATCACCAAGGAAGGCGCTTTGAACATCGACCTTGAGGACGATATCGTCGCCGCCTGCCTGATGACGCAAAACGGCGAAGTCAAGAAGAAATAAGCGCAACCCGGCGGGCTGGCAACGCCACCCGCCTTTTCCCTTTCTGGAGAAGACCATGGACGCAGTGTCCCCCGCCATCATCAACCTCATCATCTTCGTGCTGGCCATCTACGTCGGCTACCACGTCGTCTGGACCGTGACACCCGCGCTGCACACCCCGCTGATGGCGGTCACCAACGCGATCTCCGCCATCGTGATCGTCGGTGCAATGCTTGCGGCCGCGCTGACCGTTACGCCGCTGGGCAAGACCATGGGCGTGCTGGCGGTGGCGCTGGCGGCGGTGAATGTTTTTGGCGGCTTTCTCGTAACGCGCCGCATGCTGGAAATGTTCAAGAAGAAAGAGAAAAAAGTGGCTGCACCCGCCGCTGACGCCGCAGCGGGAGCCGCCAAATGAGCATGAACATCGTCACCCTGCTGTACTTGCTGGCATCGGTCTGTTTCATCCAGGCGCTCAAGGGCCTGTCGCACCCCACCACCTCGATCCGCGGCAATGCTTTCGGCATGGCCGGCATGGGCATCGCCATACTGACGACCGGCGCACTCATCGTCGAGCTTTCCGGTGGCGCCGCACAAGGTATGGTCTATGTGCTGGGCGCGCTCATCGTGGGCGGCGCTGCCGGCACCTTGATGGCCAAGCGCGTCGAAATGACCAAGATGCCCGAACTGGTTGCCTTCATGCACAGCATGATCGGCCTGGCAGCGGTGTTCATTGCCGTGGCGGCCATGGCAGAGCCGGACGCTTTCGGCATCGTGGCAAAGGGGCTGGGTACCGCAAATATTCCTGCCGGGAACCGGCTCGAGCTGTTCCTCGGCGCCGCCATCGGCGCCATCACCTTCAGCGGTTCCGTCATCGCCTTCGGCAAGCTCAGTGGCAAGTACAAGTTCCGCCTGTTCCAGGGGGCTCCGGTCACCTTCTCGGGCCAGCACATGCTCAATCTGGTGCTCGGCCTGGCGACGCTGGCGCTCGGCTTGATGTTCACGATGACCGGCAGCTGGACGGCGTTTTTCGCCATGCTGGCGCTGTCCTTCGTGCTGGGCGTCCTGATCATCATTCCTATCGGCGGCGCTGACATGCCGGTGGTGGTGTCGATGCTCAACAGCTATTCGGGCTGGGCGGCAGCGGGCATCGGTTTTTCGCTCAATAACGCGATGCTGATCGTTGCCGGTTCACTGGTGGGCTCTTCGGGCGCCATCCTGTCCTACATCATGTGCAAGGCCATGAACCGGTCTTTCTTCAACGTGATTCTGGGCGGCTTTGGCGGCGAGGCAGGCCCGGCCGCTGCCGGCGCCACGGCGCAGCGCAACGTCAAGTCGGGCTCTGCCGACGACGCTGCCTTCATTCTGGGCAATGCCGAGTCCGTGATCATCGTGCCGGGGTACGGCCTGGCTGTGGCGCGTGCACAGCACTCCGTCAAGGAACTTGCGCAAAAGCTCACCGAGCGCGGCATCAACGTGAAGTATGCGATTCACCCCGTCGCCGGCCGCATGCCTGGCCACATGAACGTGTTGCTGGCCGAGGCCGAAGTGCCTTATGACCAGGTGCACGAGATGGAAGACATCAACGCCGAGTTCGGCCAGGCCGATGTGGCTATCATTCTTGGCGCCAACGACGTGGTGAACCCCGCGGCCCACGTCAAGGGCAGCCCCATCTATGGCATGCCGATCCTGGAGGCCTACAAGGCCAAGACGGTGATCGTCAACAAGCGCTCCATGGCCGCGGGCTATGCAGGCCTGGACAACGAGCTTTTTTACATGGACAAGACCATGATGGTGTTCGGTGACGCGAAGAAAGTCATCGAGGACATGGGCAAGGCCATCGAGTAGATCGGCACCGGTCGACAGGCGGTCGAAGGCAAAGCGCCTTGCCGCGCTGAGAATTCCGGTGACCCCTTGCTCCGCGCAGTTTCAATGGACCCACAGAGGTCGTCATCGTGCCGGTCAATTAGAAAAAATGGAGACAACCATGAACGCTTCCACACTCGACAGGCCCTGGCTCAAGGCCTATCCCCCCGGCGTACCTGCCGACATCGACGCGTCCCAGTACACGTCATTGGTGCAACTGATGGAGGAAGCCTTCGCCCGCAATGGCAATCTGGTGGCCTACAGCTTCATGGGCAAGGACATCACCTTCGGCCAGACCGACCGGCTCTCGATTGCCTTTGGCGCGTACCTGCAAAGCCTGGGCCTGGCCAAGGGCGATCGGGTGGCGATCATGATGCCCAACGTGCCGCAGTACCCCGTGGCCGTGGCCGCCATCCTGCGCGCGGGCTATGTGGTGGTAAATGTCAATCCGCTCTACACACCGCGGGAGCTGGAGCACCAGCTCAAGGACTCGGGCTCCAAGGCCATCGTCATCGTCGAGAACTTTGCGCGCACCCTTGAACAGTGCGTGGGCAACACCCAGGTCAAGCACATCGTGCTGTGCACCATGGGCGATCAGTTGGGCCTGCTCAAGGGCGCGCTGGTCAACTACGTCGTACGCAAGGTCAAAAAGCTCGTTCCAGCGTTCTCGCTCCCGGCCGCCGTGAAATTCAACGATGCGGTCGCCCAGGGTGCAAAGCAAACACTCAAGCGTCCGGACCTCAAGCCGACCGACGTGGCGGTGTTGCAATACACCGGCGGCACGACCGGCGTATCCAAGGGCGCGGTGCTGCTGCATAGCAACGTAATTGCCAACGTGTTGCAGTCCGAAGCGTGGAACGCGCCGGCCATGGCCAGCCTGCCCGAGGGCGGGCAACCGGTTTATGTGTGCGCCCTGCCGCTCTATCACATCTTCGCCTTCACGGTAAACATGATGCTGGGCATGCGCACCGGTGGCAAAAACATCCTGATCCCCAATCCGCGCGACCTGCCAGGCGTGCTGAAGGAATTGGGCAACCACAAGATCAACAGTTTCCCGGCCGTCAATACGCTCTTCAACGGCTTGGCAAATCACCCGGACTTCAACAAGGTCGACTGGTCGCACCTGAAAATCTCCCTGGGCGGCGGCATGGCCGTACAAAGCGCGGTTGCCAAGCTGTGGCTTGAAAAGACGGGCTGCCCCATCGTCGAGGGTTACGGACTGTCTGAAACTTCGCCCTCCGCGAGCTGCAACCCGACCAACAGCAGAACCTTCACCGGCACCATCGGCGTGCCCATTCCCGGCACCTGGTTCAAGTTGCTGGACGACGACGGCAATGAAGTTGCGCCCGGCCAGCCAGGCGAAATCGCGATCAAGGGCCCGCAGGTCATGGCCGGCTACTGGCAGCGTCCGGACGAAACTGCCAAGGTCATGACGCCCGACGGCTACTTCAAGTCGGGCGACATCGGCGTCGTCGATGCCAACGGCTTCTTCAAGATCGTCGACCGCAAGAAGGACATGGTGCTGGTCAGCGGCTTCAACGTCTACCCGAACGAGATCGAAGAAGTGGTTACGCAACTCGATGGCGTCATGGAATGCGCCTGCATCGGCGTGGCCGACGAGAAAACCGGTGAAGCCGTGAAGCTCGTGATCGTCAAGAAAAATCCTGATTTGACGGAGGCGCAGGTTCGCGAATACTGCAAGGCCAACCTCACGGCCTACAAGCAGCCCAAGGTCATCGAGTTCCGCGCCGACCTGCCCAAGACCCCGGTCGGGAAAATCCTGCGTCGCGAATTGCGCGACAAGAAATAGACAACCTTTAGCGCGTTTCCGCGCCAGCTGCAATTAGAAAAGCGCCTGCGGGCGCTTTTCTTTTGCTTGCGATGGCGCGTGGCGGGCTTATCCGTCTTGCGCTTGGGCAAAATCGCCACATGACCTCTCCCACCCGTCCTGATCGCCCTGAGCTTTTCGCCATCATGAGTGCGCTTCCACAAGAGCAGGCCGGGCTACTCGAACTGCTGGTCGAGCCGCAGAAGGTCAAACGGGCGGGGCGGACTTTCTGGCTCGGAAAGCTGGAGGGGCAGCCCGTCGTGCTCGGGCTGTCACGCATCGGCAAGGTGTCGGCCGCGATCGCCGCAACGGTGCTCATTGAACACTTCGGCGCGACGCAGTTGCTGTTTACGGGCGTGGCCGGTGGCCTGGGCGATAACGTGGCGGTAGGCGACGTGGTCGTGGCGCAGGAGTTCATCCAGCACGACCTCGACGTGTCGCCGCTTTTTCCGCGTTACGAAGTTCCGGCCTACCAGCGCAGCCGGTTTGCGTGCGATTCAGTCATGACGCAAAGCCTGCTTTGCGTCACGCGTGAGGTGATCGGCCAGAGCGACGGCCCTTGCCGGGCCAATGGTTTCACCGACGCCCGGGTGCATGCGGGGCTCATTGCCAGCGGCGATCGCTTTGTCTGCGGCGCCGACGAGTCCACACAACTTAAAGCGGCACTGATGAGCGCCGGTCATGCTGCGCTCGCGGTCGAGATGGAGGGTGCAGCAGTAGCTCAGGTTTGCGCCGACTATGGGTTGCCCTACGCTGCCATGCGAACCATCTCGGACCGGGCCGACGACGAGGCTCACCTCGACTTCGGGCGCTTTATCGAGACCGTGGCGGGCCCCTACGCCGTGCGCGTGATCCTGGGGTTCCTGAAGCACCAGCGCGAGCGCGAAGGGACCGAGACTACTTGAGCCAGCCGCGCTTCCTGAAGTAGAGCATGGGCACCAGCGCGCTGGCGGTCATCAGGGCCAGCGCGTACGGGTAACCCATCGCCCAGTCGAGTTCGGGCATGTACTTGAAGTTCATGCCGTAGAGGCTGGCGATCAGCGTCGGCGGCAGCAACGCAACGCTGGCCACCGAGAAGATCTTGATGATCTTGTTCTGGTTGATGTTGATGAAACCGACCGTCGTGTCCATCAAGAAGTTGATCTTGTCGAACAGAAAGGCCGTGTGCGAGTCGAGCGAATCGATGTCGCGCAGAATCTGCCGGGCCTCGTCGAACTGGTCGGCGTTCAGCATCTTGCTGCGCATCATGAAACTCACGGCACGCCGGGTATCCATCATGTTGCGTCGAATGCGGCCGCTGAGGTCTTCGTGGCGCGCAATCGAGCCCAGGACTTCGCCGGCCAGTGCGTCGGTCACGTCGCCCGACAAGACTTTGGCGCTCACCTTTTCGAGGTCGACATAAATGCCCTCGAGCGTATCGGCCGAGTACTCGGCGTCGGCATCGAACAGCTTGAGAAGGACTTCCTTGGCGTCCTCGATCATGCCGAAGGCCCGTCGGGCTCGCATGCGGATGAGCCGGAACACGGGTACGTCTTCGTCGTGGATCGAGAACAGCACGCCTTTGCTGCGCAGGTCGTCGTTGACCAGGTTCAGGATGAAGGCGACGCGCACCGTTCGCGGCTCGTCGGCATCAGCAATGAGAAAGTCGGAGCGGATGTGCAGCTCACCGTTGTCTTCCTCGTAGAAACGGGCCGACTCCTCGATGTCCTCGTCCATGACGTCCTCGGGAATGGACAAGCCGTAGTACTGCTTGATCCAGCGCTTTTCCTCGAGCGTGGGCGACTCCAGATCGACCCAGATGGGACGGAACCGGGACAGTTCCTCCAGCGATTCGATCTCTTCCTGAAAGAGCCTGCCGTTGGCGAGCGTAAAAATATTGAGCATGACGGGCTCCCGAAGGATTCAAGGGCAGGCGCCAGGGCTTGGGGTCCAAGCTGGCACAAGGCGGGGTTGAGGATGAAGCATCGCTTTCAACCCGGCGCAGCGTCAGTCTGCAAGGCTGAAAGCTAGCAACTAGGGCTGACTTCCAAGGATTTCTCCGTCGTGAAACATGGCCGGGATTATGGCACCTCATGTGCGCGAAAAGGCCGATTGACGCCACTTTGCGACAGGGGCGAGCCAGTTCATGCCCCTCCTACAAAAAGCACGGTCAAGCAGCTTTTCGGACCGTTTCAAATTTGTTGCGCTGCACGATTGTGTTTGGACCTCATCGGGCGCATAGTGAAACCGGGAACAGTGTCCCGCCACCCGCCGGAACGGCACTTCCGGCGGCAATACCTGAAAGCAGTGTCCTGGACGAAGGAGCCATTTATGAACTTGACGATCAGCGGCCATCATCTTGAAGTCACCCCCGCGCTGCGGGGTTATGTGACCAGCAAACTCGATCGCATTACCCGCCACTTCGACCAGGTGGTCGATGTCAAAGTACTTCTCACCGTCGACAACATGAAAGAGAAGGAGCTCAGGCAGCGCGCGGAATGCAATGTTCACGTCAAGGGCCGCGATATCTTTGCCGAATGTTCGAATGCCGATCTTTACGCGGCTGTGGACGAGCTGACCGACAAGCTGGACCGGCAGGTCGCACGCTACAAGAACAAGACGCAGGAACACCATCACGTGGCGGCCAAACGCGCGGCGCACGTCGCCATATGATGGGGTTGCTCCGGTAAATCCCGCTTTCCCCACCAAAAGGCCGTCTGTTGCACAGATGGCCTTTTTTGTGGGCGTTTTCAGGCCGCAGCGCGGCCGAAGTGCATAATTCGGCGACTAAACCGCGTTATGAACCGCCTTTCGCAAATTTTGCCTCCCAGCCAGGTCCTGGTCAGTGTCGAAGCGACCAGTAAAAAGCGCGCCTTTGAAGAGGCGGGCCTGCTTTTCGAGAACCAGCACGGCCTGAATCGGGCGCTCATTACCGACTCACTGTTCGCGCGGGAGCGACTGGGCTCGACCGGTCTCGGACATGGCGTGGCGATTCCGCATGGCCGCATCAAGGGCCTGAAGTCGCCCATGGCCGCGGTTTTTCAGCTGCACGCGCCGATTGGCTTCGATGCCCCGGACGAACAGGCTGTCGGCCTGCTGATATTTCTTCTGGTGCCCGAAGCAGCTACCCAGAAGCATCTTGAAATCCTGTCCGAGATTGCCGAATTGCTCAGCGACAGCGCCTTGCGCGAACAACTCAAGACCAGTCAGGACGCCAAAGCCCTGCACCACCTGATCGCCAACTGGCAATCGGCGCACGTCAACTCCTGACCGCCGCCCACCCGAGGTAAGCCGGACCGAATGAAGCCCACCGTCGTCAGCGCTGACGTCCTGTTTGAGGACCACCGGGCAGTGCTGAAGTGGGAATGGGTGGCCGGCCTCGGCGCATCCGAGCGCCGCTTTGACGAGGTCGCGGTACGCGCCGCGCGCTCGGGCGCCGACCTGGTCGGCTACCTGAACTACATCCACCCCTACCGTGTGCAGATCCTGGGCGAGCGTGAAGTCGCCTACCTCACGATGAGTACGCCCGAGGACTGCAGCCGGCGCATCGCCCGCATCATCACCCTGGAGCCGCCCGTGCTCGTGGTGGCCGACGGACAGGCTGCGCCCGACACCCTCATTTCAATGTGCGAGCGCGGCCAGCTGCCGATGTTCGCCACGCCCGAATCGGCGGCCTTCGTCATCGACGTGTTGCGCGCCTACCTGTCCAAGCACTTTGCCGACCGCATTTCGATGCACGGCGTGTTCATGGACATTCTGGGCATGGGCGTGATGATTACCGGCGAGTCCGGGCTAGGCAAGAGCGAGCTCGGCCTGGAGCTGATTTCACGCGGGCATGGGCTGGTGGCAGACGATGCGGTCGACCTTTACCGCATCAACCAGACCACCATTGAAGGCCGCTGCCCCGATTTGCTGCAAAACCTGCTGGAAGTGCGCGGCATCGGCCTGCTCGACATCAAGGGCATTTTTGGTGAAACGGCGGTACGCCGCAAAATGCGGCTCAAGCTGATCGTCCACCTGGTGCGCCGCGAGACGCTGGAGCGCGAATACGAGCGCATCCCCTACGAGCCGCTCACGCAAGACCTCCTGGGCATTCCGGTGCGAAAAGTCATCATCCAAGTGGAAGCCGGCCGCAATATTGCCGTTTTGGTCGAGGCTGCCGTGCGTAACGCAATTTTGCAACTGCGCGGAATCAACACCTACCAAGAGTTTGTCGACCGCCACCGCAAGGCCATGCAGGACGGCGACTGAGCAGATTGCTCAGGTTGCTCAGGTTGCTGAGTGAGCGTGGCGCGAAGGCGGCCGATTAGGGCAGCTTTCCTTGGTGCAGCTGGCGTAAATCGACAGGGAGTGGTCGGCGATATGAAAGCCTTTGGCCAAAGCCACCGCATGCTGGCGCTTTTCGATCTCGGCGTCGTAAAACTCCTCGACCTTGCCGCAGTCCAGGCAAACCAGATGGTCGTGGTGCTGACCTTCATTGATCTCGTACACCGCCTTGCCCGACTCAAAGTTGCTGCGGTTGAGCAGGCCGGCCTGCTCGAACTGCGTGAGAACCCGGTAGACGGTTGCCAGCCCGATGTCGGAACGCTCTTCCAGCAACACGCGAAAAACGTCTTCGGCCGTCATGTGGCGCTGTTTGCCCGCCTGAAAAATCTCCAGGATCTTCAGCCGAGGCAGCGTTGCCTTCAGGCCCGTGCTCTTGAGCTCATCGATATTGGTCATGGTTTTTCTCGGGGATGACGGGGGGTGAGTGCCGCATGGCATTCGGGACCCAGCCGCTACAATGAACGATCATATCGCTACACCCCGCCCAATGCCTGTAACTCCACGCTTTCGCCTTGCGGCGCTCACCCTTGCCGTCCCGGGTCTGATGCTGGGCGGTTGCTCCAGCCTTGACAAGCTGAGCACCACGGCAGCCAATCCCCTCAACTGGGTCACGCCCTACAAAACCGATGTGATCCAGGGCAACTTCATTTCGCGCGAGCAAGTCGAGCTGCTGCGCACAGGCATGACTCGTAGCGACGTCAAGAACCTGCTGGGCACGCCGCTCTTGAGCAGCCTCTTTCATGCGGACCGCTGGGACTACGTGTTCACGCTCAAGCGCCAGGGCGTCGAGACCCAATCGTTCAAGTACACGGTGTTTTTCCAGGGCGATCAGCTCGCGCGGTTCGAGGGTGATGCCATGCCCAGCGAAACCGACTTCATCGCCCGCCTCGACTCCAAGCGCAATTTCGGCAAACCGCCTGTGCTGGAAGCGACGCCCGAGCAGCTGAAAGAGGCAGAAGCCAAGGGTCCGAAGCCTGCCAACACAGCAACCTCGACCGTTCTCGCGCCCGCGCCTTCAGCCACCAGCTACCCGCCGCTGGAAGGCCCGCGCCAGTGAGCGCGGCCGGCGGCTCCGCAAAGCCCCTGGCAGTCGCGATTGCAGGTGCCAGCGGCCGGATGGGCCAGATGCTGGTGGAGGCGGTCCAGGCAGCGCCTGATTGCCGCCTTGCCGGCGCACTCGACATTCCGGCCAGCCCGGCGCTCGGCCATGACGCCGCCGCCTTTCTCGGCAAGAACTCCGGCGTCGCCATCACGGCCGACCTCGCCGAGGGTCTGGCCAGCGCCGACGTTCTGATCGACTTCACTCGCCCCGAGGGCACCCTCGCGCACCTGCGCCAATGCGTGGCATCGGGCGTCAAGCTCGTGATAGGCACGACAGGGTTCAGCGATGCCCAAAAGGCCGAGATCGCCGAGGCCGCCCGCCACATTGCCATTGTCATGGCGCCCAACATGAGCGTTGGCGTGAATGTCACGCTCAAGCTCCTCGAAATGGCCGCCAAGGCCATGCCCACGGGCTACGACATCGAGATCATCGAAGCCCACCATCGCCACAAGGTCGACGCACCCTCTGGCACGGCCCTCAAGATGGGCGAAGTGATTGCCGGCGCCCTCGGACGCGACCTCAAGGACTGCGCGGTCTACGCCCGCGAAGGGGTTACCGGCGAACGCGACCCGTCCTCCATCGGCTTCGCCACCATCCGGGGCGGCGACATCGTCGGCGACCACACCGTGCTGTTCGCCGGAACAGGCGAACGCATTGAAATCGCCCACAAATCATCGAGCCGCGCAACCTACGCCCAGGGCAGCTTGCGCGCCGCACGCTTTCTCGCCAATCACGACGTCGGACTTTTCGACATGTTCGACGTGCTCGGCCTGAACGCCTGAGGCTTGCGTCCCGCATGACCGGCGATCTGCACTCGTGTGTTTTTGAACAAGTGCTCAACCCGTCCGCGCTGATTTCGTCGAAAGGCTTCGACAGGCTCAGCCTGAACGGAGCGGGGAAATTTAGAACCAGCGGAGCGGAGGCGCTCGGCACGAATGAAGCGGAGCGCTTCGGCACGAATGAAGCGAAGCGCTTCAGCGCTAACGGAGCCGGGGACACCAGCCCGAACGGCGTGCGTGGGATCAACGACAAACAAAGTGGTGCGATCTCCGAATACTCTTTAATCCCGTTCGCCCTGAGCTTGTCGAAGGGTTTCGCACGCGTAACCCCGTCCGCCTTGAGCTCGTCGATAGGCTTCGACAGGCTCAGCCCGAACGGTGCCGGGCGGCTCAGCCAGAACGGAGCGGGGAGATTCCGAATCAGCGGAGCGGAGCGCTTCGGCACGAATGAAGCGGAGGGCTTCGGTACGAATGAAGCGAAACGCTTCAGCGCTAATGGAGCCGGGGACACCAGCCCGAACGGCGTGCGTGGGATCAACGACAAACAAAGTGGTGCGATCTCCGAATACTCTTTAATCCCGTTCGCCCTGAGCTTGTCGAAGGGTTTCGCACGCGTAACCCCGTCCGCCTTGAACTCGTCGAAAGGCTTCGACAGGCTCAGCCCGAACGGTGCCGGGCGGCTCAGCCAAAACGGAGCGGGGCGATTCGACTTGGCGGGCGCGGGACAGCTCGCGGGCCCTGTACAAACCTGACCATGCAAGCCTGGACATTCCTTCTCGAAGGCGACGCGGTCACCCACGTCGTTGCTGCGCTGCTGCTTCTCATGTCCATCGCGAGTTGGGTCGTCATTGTCTGGAAGCTCGCCCTGCTCCGCCGCGCCTCGCGCGACGTGGCGCGCAGCGCTGCGGCATTCTGGCAATCGCCCAATCTCGGCGAAGCCGAAGGCCGCGTCAGCGCATTTGACCGCGAGCAGCTGCTGCTGCCCCTGCTCGCCGCCACCCGAACGCCTGCCCTGGGCACGTTGGCCTCGGCCGGTGACCGCAGCCAGCAACTCACGCGCGTGCTGCGTGATGCGCTGCATGCGGTGCTGAATCGCCTCCAGTTCGGCCAGGTCCTGCTAGCCACCGTCGGCTCCACCGCGCCTTTCGTGGGCCTGCTCGGCACGGTCTGGGGCATTTACCACGCGCTGGTTGGCCTTACCGGCTCGCAGCAGATCACCATCGACAGGTTGGCCGGCCCTGTGGGCGAAGCGCTGATCATGACCGCCGCCGGACTGGCCGTCGCCATTCCCGCCGTGCTCGCCTACAACGTGCTCGGACGCCAGATCAACCGCATCGAGGCTGACCTCGAGGGCTTTGCCCGCGACCTGCGCGAACTGCTGCTGACGAGTGCGCCCGTTGCCGAAGGCACGCAGCCATGAGTTTCGGCCGGCTCGAACGCACTCCCGGCCAGGAGCCCATGAGCCAGATCAACGTCACGCCGCTGGTGGACGTGATGCTGGTGCTGGTGGTGATCTTCATCATCACCGCCCCCTTGCTCGCATCGTCCATCCGGCTGAATCTGCCGAAATCCGACGCCGCCCGTCCCGGCGAAGCGCCGCCGAGCGTCACGCTCGTGGTCGACAAGGCCGGCCAAGCGTTCCTGAATGATCAACGGGTTTCACTGGCCGAACTCGCCCGAAGCCTGCAGCAAAAGGCGACACAGAACCCCGAGACCGAAGTGCAGTTACGGGCCGATACGGCGGTGCCTTACGGGCGCGTCGTCGAGGTAATGGGCGTGGCCCAAAAGGCCGGACTTGCGCGCATCGGCTTTGTGGCGGAGCCGGTCTCTGCCGCGCCTCGCTAAGGCTGCACGCCCCGCCCCCTAAAATCAGGGGCTTGTTCCGGCGCCGGCCTGCTGCCCTCTTTTGCCGGCGCCCTTCATCTTCCCGATCTTTTTCAGAGTTTTCCCGGCCGTTCATGCAAGACAAATACCAACATCTCGACGTCGAGCGCCAAGCGCAAGCCAAATGGACCGCCGCTGACGCCTACCGCGTTACCGAGGACGACGGGAATAAACCGCACGGCAAGTACTACGCCTGCTCGATGCTGCCTTACCCCAGCGGCAAGCTGCACATGGGCCACGTGCGCAACTACACCATCAACGACATGCTGGCGCGGCACCTGCGCATGAAGGGCTACAACGTCCTCATGCCCATGGGCTGGGACGCCTTCGGGCTGCCGGCTGAGAACGCGGCCCTGAAGAATGGCGTGCCGCCCGCGAAGTGGACGTACGAAAACATCGCGTACATGAAAAAGCAGATGCAGGCGATGGGCCTGGCCATCGACTGGAGCCGCGAGGTCGCCACTTGCGACCCGAGCTATTACAAGTGGAACCAGTGGCTGTTCCTCAAGATGCTGGAAAAGGGCATCGCCTACCGCAAGACGCAGGTCGTCAACTGGGACCCGGTCGACCAGACCGTGCTGGCCAACGAACAAGTCATCGACGGCAAGGGCTGGCGCACTGGCGCGGTCGTCGAGAAACGCGAGATCCCGGGCTACTACCTCAAGATCACCGACTACGCCGAAGAGCTGCTCGACTCGGTCAGCCACAAGTTGCCGGGCTGGCCCGAGCGCGTCAAGCTGATGCAGGAAAACTGGATCGGCAAGAGCGAGGGTGTACGTTTTGCGTTCACACACGACATTCACAATGCGTCCGGCCACCTGATCGGCGACGGCCGCATGTACGTCTTCACGACGCGGGCCGACACCATCATGGGCGTGACCTTTTGCGCCGTTGCGCCCGAGCATCCACTGGCGCTGCATGCGGCGGCTTCGAACCCCACGCTCGCGGCCTTTCTGGATGAATGCAAGGCGGGCGGCACGACCGAGGCCGAACTTGCCACGCAGGAGAAAAAAGGCCTGCGCACGGGGCTCTTCGTCAACCATCCCCTAACCGGCGAAGCCGTGGAAGTGTGGGTCGGCAACTACGTGCTCATGAGCTACGGCGACGGCGCGGTGATGGGCGTTCCGGCGCATGACGAACGCGACTTCGAGTTCGCCCAAAAATACGGCCTGCCGATCAAGCAGGTTACGGACGTGAAGGGCCAGACTTACTCGACCCAGGCCTGGGCCGACTGGTACGGCGACAAGCAGCACGGCACCGCCATCAATTCCGGCGCTTACGACGGCCTGCCCTTCAAGGCCGCTGTAGATGCCGTGGCGGCCGACCTCGCTGCCAAAGGGCTCGGCGAGAAGAAAACCACCTGGCGCCTGCGCGACTGGGGCGTGAGCCGCCAGCGCTACTGGGGCACGCCCATCCCCATGATTCATTGCCCGGAGCACGGCGCCGTGCCGGTGCCCGAAAAAGACCTGCCAGTGATTCTTCCGCAGGACTGCGTGCCCGACGGCTCCGGGAATCCGCTGCACAAGCATGAAGGCTTTCACGCGGGCGTCGTCTGTCCGGTCTGCGGCCAACCCGCGCGGCGCGAAACCGACACCATGGACACCTTCGTGGACTCGTCGTGGTACTTCATGCGCTACTGCGACCCGACAAACGACGAGGCCATGGTGGCCGGAGGCGCCAATTACTGGATGCCGATGGACCAGTACATCGGCGGCATCGAGCACGCCATTCTTCACCTGCTTTATGCGCGCTTCTGGACCAAGGTCATGCGCGACCTCGGCCTCGTGAAAATCGACGAGCCCTTTACCAAGCTGCTGACGCAAGGCATGGTGCTCAACCATATCTACTCGCGCAAGACCGACAAGGGCGGCATCGAGTATTTCTGGCCGCAGGACGTCGAAGACCTGCACGACGAAAACGGCAAGGTCACCAGCGCCAAGCTTAAAAAAGACGGCTCGCTCGTCACCTACGAAGGCGTAGGGACCATGAGCAAGTCCAAGAACAACGGTGTCGACCCGCAGGACCTCATCGAAAAATACGGCGCGGACACCGCGCGCCTGTACACCATGTTCACCGCTCCGCCGGAAGCGACGCTCGAGTGGAACGACGCGGGTGTCGAGGGCTCGTACCGCTTCCTGCGCCGCGTCTGGAATTTCGGCCACAAGCTGTCGGCGGCCGGGCTCGGCACGCGGGCAGCGCGCGCTGGCGGCGAGTTCGACAAGGCCTGCAAGTCGCTGCGTCTGGAGGTACACACGGTCCTCAAGCAGATCGACTACGACTACCAGCGCATGCAATACAACACGGTGGTGTCGGGCGCGATGAAGCTGCTCAATGCCCTGGAAGACTTCAAGCTGGACGCGACGCCGTCCGCTGAAGCGAAGTTTGCCGTGCGCGAAAGCTTTGGCATTTTGCTGCGCTGCCTCTACCCTGCCACGCCCCACGTGGCCGACGTGCTGTGGGCCGAACTCGGTTACGCGGCCGAACACGGCGACCTGCTCGACGCGCCCT
Source organism: Pseudomonadota bacterium (assembly GCA_040385065.1). GTDB lineage: Bacteria > Pseudomonadota > Gammaproteobacteria > Burkholderiales > Burkholderiaceae_C > Polaromonas. Next base: position 29,486 of record JAZKIC010000020.1, on the reverse strand, counting down.
GGCCCGTCGTGGACGAGTCTGCGCTGGTGCAGGACGAGATCGAGCTCATGCTGCAGGTCAATGGCAAGCTGCGCGGCTCGGTTACCGTAAGCGCCACGGCCGACAAGGCTGCCATCGAGGCGGCGGCGCTGGCCTGCGAGGCTTTTATCAAGCAGGCCAACGGAGCTGCGCCGAAAAAAGTCATCGTCGTGCCGGGCCGGCTCGTCAACATCGTGGTCTGATCAAAGGACAACTCTCATGCAACGACGCCTGTTTGTTTCTGCCGCGGCCTGCGCCGGCCTTGTGTCTGTGCTGGGTTTGAGCGCCTGCGGCTTCGCGTTGCGGCAAGCGCCCAACTTTGCGTTCAGCACGCTTTTCACCGGCCTGCCTGAGAGCTCGCCGCTGGGCGCTGAACTCAAGCGCGCGCTGCAGGCCAACGGCGTGCGCGTCATTACCGATGGCCGAGAGCTCGACCAGGCCCAGGTCATCCTGGACGTGATTGCCGACCAGCGCGAAAAAACCGTGGTCGGGGTGAACGCCGCGGGTCAGGTTCGCGAGTTCCAGTTGCGCCTGCGCTTCGCCTTCAAGCTGCGCACGCTACAGGGTAAGGAATTGATCGCACCGACCGAGCTGCTCCTGCAGCGCGAGATAAACTTCAGCGAATCGGCCGTACTGGCCAAAGAGGCCGAAGAAAACCTGCTCTACCGCGACATGCAGTCCGATATCGTCCAGCAGGTCGTTCGACGGCTGGCGGCGGTCAAGGCGCTTTAGGCTATTTTTGGCTCTTTCTCGCCTCTGTTCTTGCCGGGCTTCATAGGGCTTGCCCTTTCGTCCAGTCCCTGAGACAGTATTTACATCTACAGAGCGATGCATGACCGTGCTCGCCGGATGGAAGGGCGTATAAGCTCTATTGGGGCTTGTGAACGGCGATTTTCCAACGGTGAGGGCCTAGCTCGCCCACCTGCTGCGTCACTTGTGGACCTCTATCTGAGTGCCCTCAATAAATGCCACTCTGACGATACTTCGGCTTTTTCGAAATTACCCGAAGCGATAGTCTGCTTTTTTCTTCTTCGTATCGCTGCTACTGTGTCGTTTTCCCCTGGAGACTCTCATGAAAAAATCTCTTGCACTTTTTGCCGTGGTCCTCGCGCTCGGCGTTGCCACGGTTACTTTCGACGCTGAAGCCAAGCGGCTTGGCGGCGGCAAATCCAGCGGCATGCAGCGCCAGACGACCACGGCCCCTGCAACGCCTCCTGCTGGCACCGCCAACACGGCGGGCGCTCCCGGACAAACGGCCCCGGTGGCAGGCGCTGCCGCAGCGGCCGCACCGGCAGCTGCTGCGGCCGCCACCAAACGCAGCTGGATGGGACCACTGGCCGGCGTGGCCGCCGGTCTCGGCCTGGCCGCGCTTGCCTCGCATTTCGGCTTTGGCGAAGCGCTGGCCAACATGATGCTGATCGGGCTGCTCGTGATGGCTGTGCTGCTGGTCGTTGGCTTCATCATGCGCAAGCGCGCAGCAAGCCAGGGTGGCACGCTGGCAGGCGCTGGCGGTCCCGCCGGGCTTGGGCAGGCTTTTCCGCCGCCGCAGGACGCCGCGTACCGCAACACGACGAGCTTTGAATCTCAAGGCGGCTCCCAAATGGGTTCAAGCATCGGTTCCGGCATCGGCTCCCGCGTCGGCGCTGGCCTGGGCGGCTTGGGCGCAGGTGCGCAAGTCGGCGTGATTCCCGCCGGCTTCGACACGGCAGGCTTTGCACGCAACGCCAAGAGCCAGTTCCTGGCCTTGCAGGCGGCCAACGATGCAGGCGACATCGCCCGCCTTCGGGATTACCTCACCCCTGAAATGCTGGAGACCGTACGCGAGGAAATCGCCGAGCGCGGCAGCGAAAAGCAGGAAACCCAGGTCTTCGGCCTCGAAGCGCAGGTGCTCGGCGTGGCAGAAGAAGAGAGCCGCTACATCGCCAGCGTGCGCTTCACGGGCAGCACGCGCGGCCAGCCCGGCATTGCGCCGGACGACCTCGACGAAGTCTGGCACCTGACCAAAGCACGCAACGGCCAGGGCGGCTGGGTGATTGCTGGCATTCAGCAGTATCAGAACCCTTCCTGAGCTGACCTTCCTGAGCTGGGTGAACTGGTCGAGTTGGCGGCTGATCCAAAGCCGACGCGCGTCTAAAGCTGTCGCATCGGCCTGAGTTGAGCTTGATCAAAACGGGGCGCCATATTGGCGCCCCGTTTTCATTCGCAAAGCGCTCAGGCGGCGCTGGTCAGCTTCAAGCCCAGAATCCCGGCGACGATCAGGCCCACACAAGCCAGCCGCGCAGCCGTGGCCGGCTCGGCAAACAGAACGATTCCCAGAATCACAGTGCCCACCGCGCCGATTCCCGTCCACACGGCGTAAGCGGTGCCCACGGGTAGCGAGCGCATCGCCAGCCCGAGCAAAATTACGCTCGCCGCCATGGCAGCCAGCGTGCCGACACTGGGCCAAAAGCGCGTAAAGCCCTCCGTGTATTTGAGGCCGATGGCCCATGCCACTTCGAACAGTCCGGCGATAAAAAGCAGTATCCAGGGCATTTGATTCTTTCGTGGGGGCAGAAGACATCGCGCTATCGCGTTATCGGGATAGCGCGGCGCACGGCCAGAGTATCGCGCGGCCTCGACCGCCCAGACTTCGGCGCAGTGCGTGCAGTGCGTGAAGCAGCGTCCTGTGTCAGACTGCCGCTTTGCTTCGGCGGAACAGTCCGCCAAAGCCCCGCAACCTCAAGCCCCAGGACAACCGCGTGACCCTCCAGCTCTTTGCCTTCGACACCCCCAACGGCCGAAAAATCAGCGTCGCGCTGGAAGAAATGGGCCTGCCCTACGACATCCAGGTCGTCGACATCGGCAAGGGTGAGCAATTCGACCCCGCCTTCCTCAAGATCAGCCCCAACAACAAGATCCCCGCACTCGTCGACACCGAAGGCCCGGCCGGCGAGACCGTCAACATCTTCGAGTCCGGCGCCATCCTCTACTACCTCGCCGAGAAAACCGGCAAATTCTGGCCCAGCGACCTGAAGGGCCGCACGGCGGTGATGGAATGGCTGATGTTCCAGGTCGGCGGCTTCGGTCCGATGCCGGGACAGGTGCATCACTTCATCGCCCTGGAAAGCGAAACCGACAAGCGCTACGGCCTGGAACGCTTCATGGCCGAGACCAAGCGCCTCTACGGCGTGATGGATCGCCGGCTCGAAGAGCACGAGTTCTTCGCGGGTGAGATTTCAATCGCCGACTTCGCCATCGTGGGCTGGGTATGGAGGCACGAGCGGCACAAGGTGGATCTGGCGGAGTTTCCGAATGTGCAGCGCTGGTATCTGGCGCTGATGGCTCGGCCGGGGGTGCAGAGGGGGTTTGCGGTGGGATTGAGGCGCTAAGTTTCGCCCAAGGGGTCTCACTCGACCCGCAACAGCAAAAAACCGCAGCATGGCGCAACGGTGCCACGCGGCCTAGATGGTTCATGAGCCGTTGCCGTCAGGGTTTTCCTCCAGCCACGTTATTGGCACGAGCTTGACGCCTTCGCGCCATTCCTTGCGGCCAACAACTCCCGGGATCTCCCCCCAAACATCGCGCCCTGCGTGGTCCAGCACGATGACTTGCAGCTTGCCCTCGGCCTTCAACACCACCTTGCCCAGGACCTCGAAGACCTTGCGAACGGCATTGATGTCCTCGTCCCGCAAACGCAGGTCCTGCTCTTCTTCATCGGGTCGCCGCACCAGGTTTTTAGGGAAGTAGACCTGGCTGGGCTGATCTAGCACGAGGAAGCCCGGCACCGGGCTGTGCGCCTGGGAGAGAAAGAACTGATGCAGCGCCAGCAGCATGGCCAGATGATAGGAGAGCCAGTTGGAGCCGCTGCCGATTTCCGATAGGAAGTCATCCCGGTCCGCGCCACGCACCTTGATCGTCAGGTCGCTGATCTCCAGCGAGATAGGGTCGTCCGCGTTCTCGACATCGAGGAAGGGCAGCAGTCGTCCGGCGTGGGTGTTGACGGCATCTAGCGCGCGACGCTTCCGCGCATCCAAATCCTGTTCGCGCAACGCTGCCTCCAAAGTCAGTACGACCGCGCGCAGCTTGGCCACCTCTTCCACTAGGCCGCTGTCGCTGCCCAGGCGTCGATGCAGGTCTAGTGCGGTTTCCAGATTGCCGACGAAGCGCTCAGCCTTCTTCGCCGCGAACTGGCGCTCGCTGGCTTCTTTCGAGCGGCCTGACAGCGCTCGCTTGCGGATTTGCACTGAGCGAAGACGCTCTGTAGTCACGCCGACCTCGGTCGTCACGCGCTGCAGTTCCCGATCGAAAGCCGCAGGCACTTCCTTGTCAATACCGGCCTCCACCTCGACCTCTTGCAGTCGGGCGGACAACACCCTCAGCTTGCTAAGGGCCGACGCGGTGTGGCTGCCACACATGGGGCAGTCGGCCTCGTCGGCCGTGTGGCCGATCAGCCAACTGGACAGCTGTAGGCGACCACGCTGCAGACCGATAGCCGCGTCGTACTCGTTGCCGCCTACGCGCATGCGGTTCATCTCCTCCAGCCGGTGGCGCAGCGTGGTCAGCTCGCGCGACACCTCGCGCTCCTCGGCTTCTAGTCCGTTGAGCTCGCTCAACGCTTCGGAGATCGTCGCCGTGCTGACGGTGATCGTCAGGTCCGTGCGGGCAACGACCTCTTCTAGCAGCTCGATCATCTGCCCACGCGTCGGTGGCTGCTCGGGCTTGGGCGTCAGGCCCAACTCCTGTGCCTCACTGAACTTGGCGGTGAGATCCGCCAGCCAGCGCGAGGATACCTCCTGAGCCTCCTTGAGTTCGCGTTCCTTTCGCCGCAGCTCGGACCGGGTACGCTGCAGCTCGAACTGCTTGGCCATTAGCCCCGGCGTCACGGCGCCCAGCACATACGGAAAAATCTTGCGCAGCTTCTCGCGATGCTCGTAAGTGTTGGTCTTGAAGAACAACACATCCGGGTTAGCGACGATGTTCTGAGGCTGGAACGTAAAAGCCGAGAGGTCACGAAAGCTGGGCCGGCCATCGAAGCCCGTCGATTCATCGCCGCTGGCGAAGTCCAGCTTGGACAGAGCCGCAAGTTCGTCCAGCAGCCGCTTCACCGCGTCAGCATTCGTGTTCTTGACGATGCGGTGCGGGATCACGTCGATAGACTCGGCCTCCATCAGGAACATGTCATCGGTGTTGCGCTGGGCGCCAGGCTCGCGCCGCGCAAACAGCTTGTCGCCCTGTGCGGTCGCGACGACGATGCCGAACCACTCGCAGTGCTTGCGGATGGTGTTGACGGGGATAGAGCAGGTACTGGATCCCAAGCAGTAGTCGATGATGGGAATGACCGCCGACTTGCCCGTCCGCGAAGCGCCGCTGATCACGTTGACCTTGCCTAGGTCAAAGCGTAGCCGGCGCGGCCTGAAGGCCGAATTGCGGGGCCAAAGCAGGATCGCGCGGATCTGGAAAAACATTAGAGCCTCACCTTTAGTGTTGTCGTTATTTCGTGCAAAGTCAGAGGTCCGCACCACGCGCCAAGCTTCTCCGCATCACTCAATAGCTGCTTGACTTCATCGGGCAGCCCGCGTGCCTTAGTCTTGGACAGGGGCAGGACGCCGCCGGCCTCGGTCAGATGTAATAGGCGCCCGGCCGCGGCCAGCTCGATCGACTGCAGAGATAGTGTTCTCCAGCGCATCGACCGATCATGGATCTGCAGCAGCAGGTCCTGCTTGGAGACCGTGGTGTCACCGAACTTGGACGCAAAGGCCCGTAGCCCAGAACTGAGCCTGGTGCGGCGCAGCAGCTCGGCAGTGGCCTGATGTAGCACGATCGGCAGTACCACGAACAGGGTGGGCAATGCAGGCGGAGCGTTCGCCGGATGGCTATCGGCGTAGGCGCAGCAAAAGCGCCACAGGATGGCTGCGCCCAATGCGGGGTTCTGTACGTGCTGCGCCTCTCTTGCAAGCATCGTCAAGCCGCCTTCCTGGGCTTGAGCTGATCCGCGAAATCGGGATGCCAGCCGATGGACAGGTCATCGGCTAGACGATGCAGGCAGCCCGGGATGAAATGGTCGGGTGCGCCCTTTTGCTGCACCGGTACTTTGACGTCCATGCAGTCGGCATACAGCGCCTGGCCCTGGGCTTCCAGGGCTTTGTTCCCGTGCTCCACCTTGCAGGTGAGCCGCTTGTTCTTCCAGCTACGTCTGAGGCTCGTGTCGAGTTCGTCGAACGAGGTCGCGTCCACGTCGCCGCTGGCAGCCCATGCGGTACGGTCCGCGGCAGCCATCATGTAGTCGCTGACCGCCTCCAGCTTGTCTTCGAACGGCAGGCCGATCAGGTCAAGCTGCTGCACGAACACCCTGGGTAGGTGGCCTCTGGCCTCCTTGTCGCTGGGTCGCTTGGCATGACTTTGCAGCATTAAGTCCCGGTCAATCTTCTGGACGTAGGCCGTGTACCAAACCCCAAAGTCGTCACGAGCGATGATGGCTGGCTTGCCCGCTTCGAGTAACTGGTCAACGCGGCGCTTGACGATGCCCGCCAGGTGATCGGCAATGTCACCGATCTTGCTGTGAGAGATCGGGTGCGTTTTGAGGATCGCTTCGATGTCAGCCTGGGGGCTGCCTGAACCGCATGTCAGTCTGAAGTTCTGGATCACCCGCGCCACCAAGGTAGGGTCGGCGCCGAAAACGTTGTCGAGATAGGACGAAATCTCTGCAGCCACATCGCTGCGCTTGGGATACTTCGGAGCTTCTCCCCACAGCGTCGTACGCGCCAACAGGAGGGCAGCCTTCGCGGTCGCCGGTGTCCCGGCGGCAGATAAGGCATCGACCAGGAGGCCATGCACCGGCCTCGACACGTAGATCTCGAAAACCGTGTGATCCGGATTGCAACCGCCGTCTGCGGCCAGCGTGACCCAGTTCGACAAGGTTTTCCAGAGCGGCTTCGCCCGATCCGCCACGGGATTGGCCGTCAGCGCGCTCTTGCTCTGGGTCAGTATGACGCCCTCGGCGCCTTCCTGGGCGACGTCGTCCAGGTACTCCATGCTGCACGCTGTGTCCGGAGACGCCTGCAGCAACAATTGCAAGAGCCGGGTGTACTGCAGCCCAAAGCCTAAAGCCTGACCAGGGACTTCGGTCTTGCGTTTTGTTCGATATGCACCTCTATCTGACGGTTGTGGCATTCAGCCCCCTGGATGATTGATACATAAGTCTACAAGTACCCACTGACGTCACTCGCCGCCTGACGCGCGGCGATTTCTGCTCACATCGCATCACCCGGGCACGCGACCCGCCAAGGGTGGGCGCGCTGCTGAACAAGTCGGCGTTCCAGACGGGAGGCGGCAAGCCCGCACCTTGTTTACGATGTCGGCGCGGCAGTCAACGCCGGGCCCTGCCCGGACGCAGCGACCACATCTGCGTCGCGTGCCAGCTTGCGCTAGCCGTGCACAATGTTGGCGTTTGATCCAGTGTGCCATTGCCACCTTGGCCACTGGCGCGCCCGGCTCAGCGCACTCGGCCAATATCTGCGCGTTCAGCTATGCGCTGTGGTGCAGGCGCTTACCACTGTTGTCCGTATGCATCGTGTCCAACTACGTTAACTGGACAGCATCGATCGCGCCGCACGATTTCCTTGCAGACGGGTTCGCCGGACGCTTACATTTCAGCGGCTCTTTGAGCTGCTGAATTGCGTGGTTGTCGGAAGAAAGGATCACACTGATCACTTGAGTTCAGGATGAAAAGGTTCAACAATGAAAAAAGCCCCAGGTAACAATCAATTGGGGCCTTTGTTTACATCGCAAAAGTTGACGCTAAAACGGAATATCGTCATCCATATCATCAAACCCACTAGCCGCCTTCGAAGGCGCCTGTGACGAAGTAGGCGCACGTGGCGCTGCAGCCGGTGGGCGGCGTGCTGCGTAGCTCTGACGCTCGCCGCCCTGCTCTTCTTCCCCGCCACCCGGGGCGCCCATGCCTTCACGCCCACCCAAGAGCTGCATTTCGTTGGCGATGATTTCGGTGGTGTACTTTTCAGCGCCGTCCTTGTCGGTCCACTTGCGGGTTTTCAGGCGGCCCTCGACGTAGACGGGGCGGCCTTTCTTGAGGTACTCGCCGGCGATTTCGGCAAGGCGGTCATAGAAGACGACGCGGTGCCATTCGGTTTCTTCGACCTTTTCGCCGCTGGATTTGTCTTTCCAGTTGCGGGTGGTGGCAATGCTGACGTTGCAGATGGCCGCGCCGTTGGGCGTGTAGCGAACCTCCGGGTCACGCCCGAGGTTGCCGATGATGATGACCTTGTTGATCGAAGCCATGGGCTTTCTCCTGGATTTTCAAAGCAGTTTAACTGGCCGGGCTGCGGCTGGCACCCGCCGCAGGACTGGCTTCAGCGCGTTCATAGCGGCCGGGCGCGCGCATGGGCCAGGCGACCAGCAACCATAGCAGCATCAGCGCGCCGCAGGCGGCAAACAGCGCCACCGGTCCGGACGATTTGGCCAGCCATCCGCCCAACGCCCCGCCCGCGAAGAAGCCCAGCGACTGCAAAGTGTTGTACACGCCGAGCGCAGCGCCACGGGCGTGCTGAGGCGCGACGCGGGACGCCAGGCTGGGCTGGCACGACTCGAGGATGTTGAAGCCACAGAAGAACAGGAAAAGCAGCCACGCCAGCGCCGTCAGGCTGGGCTGGGCCGCGTCACTGCCCCAGGCCGCCCACAACAGGCCGAGCTGGACCAGAAAGATGAGCCCCACGGAGCCGAGGAAAACCGCCCGCAGATAACCTCGCCGTTCCAGCGGATAGAGTGTGCCGCGCAGCACGAAGAAGGACGCCAGCACGGTCGGTAGGTAGACATGCCAGTGCTCACTCTTGGCCAAACCCGCCTGCACCAACAGCGCCGGGATAGCTACCCACATGGCCAGCTGCACCGCGTGCAGCACAAAAACGCCGAGGTTCAGGCGCAACAGCGCCGGTTCCCGCAGCACGAGCTTCAAGCTGCCCCGCGGCCGGGCGTTGGGCTGGGCGGGCTCGGCCGGCACCCACCAGATGACGATGGCAATACCGCTCAGGGCAAAAAATCCTGTCAGGGCGAAAAGTCCGGCGAGGCCAATATGCGCCGCCAGCAGCGGCGCCACAATGAGCGAGAGCGCGAACATGAAGCCGATGCTGACGCCGACCAGCGTCATGGCCTTGGTGCGCACCTCGTCGCGCGTCTGGTCGGCCAGCAGGGCCGTGACGGCGGCCGAAATGGCGCCTGCCCCCTGTACAGAGCGACCAATGATGAGCCAGGTCAGGCTGTCCGCGGCCATGGCGATAAAACTGCCGAGCGCAAAGATGAGCAGGCCGGCAATGATGACGCGCTTGCGGCCCAGCACGTCCGAGGCGAGCCCGAAGGGAATCTGCAATAGGCCTTGAGTCAGGCCATAGATACCCATGGCAAGGCCGATACGGGCCGGATCGTCGCCGCCGGGGTAGCGCGCCGCTTCCAGCGCAAACACCGGAAGCACCAGAAACAGCCCGAGCATGCGCAGCGAAAAGATGGTTGCCAGGGACAGGCTAGACCGCAGTTCGGTCGGCGTCATGGGAATATCGGCAGGGATGGGGGGCACGTTGACCTTGGCAAGCAATAAGGAGGCCCGGACGAGGAGGCCCGGGCGGGCTGCGGGCACTATTGTCTTTCAGGATTCCGGCGGCTCCCGGTCCGCTTGCACGGCTGGCCTGTGCCCGGATTGCCCATCCGTCTTATGATGACCGGTTTTGCCGGCCACCCAATTGAACTCACCGTCTGACAGCAAATACCTGGCCTCCACTTCCCTCGACAACGCAGCGACGGAAGACGGAAAACTGGCGGACGTCGCGTTCGAAGCGCGATTTCGCGCTGCCGGCGCTGGCGCTCTGGCGGCGCAGCGCATCAGCATTCGGGGGGCGCGCACGCACAACCTCAAGAACATCGACCTCGACATTCCGCGCAATCAGCTGGTGGTCATTACAGGGCTGAGCGGGTCGGGCAAGTCTTCGCTGGCCTTCGACACGCTGTACGCCGAAGGCCAACGGCGTTACGTCGAGAGCCTTTCGACCTATGCCCGGCAGTTTCTCCAGCTGATGGACAAGCCCGACGTCGACATGATCGAAGGGCTGAGCCCCGCCATTTCCATCGAACAAAAGGCAACCTCGCACAACCCGCGCTCGACCGTGGGGACCGTGACCGAAATCCACGACTACCTGCGCCTGCTGTTTGCCCGCGCCGGCACGCCCTTTTGCCCGGTGCACGACCTGGCGCTGCAGGCGCAGAGCGTGGCCGAGATGGTCGACACCGTGCTGGCCTTGCCCGAGGGCACGCGGCTGATGATCCTGGCGCCCGTGGCGCGCGACCGCAAGGGCGAATTCGTCGATGTTTTTGCCGAGATGCAGGCGCAGGGCTATGTGCGCTTTCGGGTGGACGAGCGCATTTACGAGTTCGACGATCTGCCCAAGCTCAAGAAGGCCGAGAAGCACAACGTGGACGTGGTGATCGACCGCGTCAAAGTTCGCCATGCGCCGCCACCGCACGAGGGTGCGGCGGAGGGCGAACTGGATGAAGGCCGCAAGGAGTTCGACAACCTCAAGCAGCGCATTGCCGAAAGCTTCGAGGCGGCCTTGCGACTGGCCGATGGCAAGGCCGTGGCTCTGGACATGGATGCACCCGAGCCGGGCGAGCAGCAAGCGCCGGTTGGCGAACATCTTTTCAGCGCGAAATTTGCCTGCCCCGTTTGCAGCTACTCACTCAGTGAAATGGAGCCCCGGCTCTTTTCGTTCAACTCGCCGATTGGCGCCTGCCCCAGCTGCGACGGGCTCGGGCATCGTGAGTTTTTCGACGCCGAACGCGTGGTGGCGTTTCCTTCGCTTAGCCTGGCCAGTGGCGCCGTCAAGGGCTGGGACCGGCGCAACGGCTACTACTTCTCAATGCTGGAAAGCCTGGCCAAGCACTACCACTTCGACATAGACACCGCCTTCGAGGCCCTGCCCGAAGCGGTGCGGCAAGTCGTGCTGCATGGCTCGGGTGAAGAAGAAATCAAGTTCAGCTACCTTACAGAATCGGGCGCGTCGAGCGGGCGCAAGGTCAGCAAGAAGCATCCTTTCGAAGGCGTCATCACGAACTTCGAGCGGCGCTACCGCGAGACCGATTCAGCGGCCGTGCGTGAAGAACTTGCGCGCTACCGCAGTGTGCAGCCCTGCCCTTCCTGCGAAGGCACACGCCTGCGGCAGGAAGCGCGGCACGTCTTTCTGGTCGGTACTCCAGAGCCCGGCGAAACCCAGCCTTCGCGCCGCGCCATCTACGAAATCAGCCGCATCACGCTGCGCGAAAGTCTGGCGTATTTCAAGGGCCTGACAATGCAGGGCGCCAAGGCCGAGATCGCCGAGAAAGTAGTGCGCGAGATTGGCCTGCGGTTGAAGTTTTTGAATGACGTCGGGCTTAATTACCTAAGCCTGGACCGAAGCGCCGAAACGCTCTCGGGCGGCGAATCGCAGCGCATCCGCCTGGCCTCGCAAATCGGCTCCGGCCTCACCGGTGTGATGTATGTGCTGGACGAGCCGAGCATCGGCCTGCACCAGCGGGACAACGACCGGCTGATCGAAACGCTCAAGCACCTGCGTGACATCGGCAACAGCGTGCTGGTGGTCGAGCACGATGAAGACATGATCCGCGCGGCCGACCACGTCATCGACATGGGTCCGGGCGCGGGCGTGCACGGCGGTCGGGTGATGGCGCAGGGCACTTATGAAGAGGTCAAGTCCAATCCGGATTCGCTGACCGGCCGCTACCTGGCGCAGACGCTGAAGATCGCCGTGCCAGGCAAACGCACGCCGTGGCTTCCGACCGTGCACAAGGAAGTTCCGAAGGAGTTGAAGAAGCCGCGCTTTGCGCCGAGCCCCGCAGGTGAGCGGCGCGCCGCCCGCGAAGCTGCGCACCTGCGCACGCAAGGCGACCTGCAGTGCCTGAAGGTAATCAACGCCAGCGGACACAACCTCAAGCACGTCAGCGTCGAGTTCCCGGTGGGCCTGCTCACCTGTGTCACGGGCGTTTCGGGCTCGGGCAAATCCACACTGGTGAACGACACGCTGTATGCGGCGGTGGCTCGCACGCTGTACCGCGCGCACGAGGAGCCGGCGGCGCACGAGGCGATCGAGGGCATCGAGCATTTCGACAAGGTCATCAACGTCGACCAGTCGCCGATCGGCCGCACTCCGCGCAGCAACCCGGCAACGTACACCGGCCTTTTCACACCGATCCGCGAGCTGATGGCGGAAATGAACAGCGCGCGCGAACGCGGCTACGGGCCGGGGCGTTTCAGCTTCAATGTAGCGGGTGGCCGCTGCGAAGCCTGTCAGGGCGACGGGATGGTGAAGGTCGAGATGCACTTTCTGCCCGACGTCTACGTGCCTTGCGACATCTGCCACGGCCAGCGCTACAACCGCGAAACGCTCGAGGTGCAGTACAAGGGCAAGAACATCGCGCAGATCCTCGACCTCACCGTCGAAGTGGCCGCCGAATTCTTCAAGGCCGTGCCGACCATTTCACGCAAGCTGCAAACGCTGCTCGACGTCGGCCTGTCGTACGTGAAGCTGGGCCAGGCCGCGACCACGCTCTCGGGCGGCGAAGCTCAGCGCGTGAAGCTAGCGCTCGAACTCTCCAAGCGCGACACCGGCCGCACGCTCTACATCCTGGACGAGCCGACCACGGGTCTGCATTTTGCCGACATCGACCTGCTGCTCAAGGTACTGCAGCATCTGCGCGATGCGGGTAACACCATCGTCGTGATCGAGCACAACCTCGACGTCATCAAGACTGCCGACTGGCTGATCGACATGGGACCCGAAGGCGGCGCTGGTGGCGGCATGGTGGTGGGTATCGGCACGCCTGAAGACCTCGCGGCCAACCCCGAAAGCCATACCGGGCGCTACCTCAAGCGCCTGCTCGAATAGCCGACTCTCTCACTACGCCGTTCAACGCAACATAAGGCCCCCATGTCCTCCATCACCCTGCGTTTCCTTGCCGAGCCCCATACCGTCAACTTTGGCGGAAAAGTCCACGGCGGCACCGTGATGAAGTGGATCGACGAGGCGGGCTACGCCTGCGCCACGCGTTGGGCCAAGCGCTACTGCGTCACGGTCTCCGTCGGCAGCATCCGCTTTCAGCGCCCGATCATGATCGGCGATCTGGTCGAGGTCGAAGCGCGCCTGGCCTACACCGGCCGCACCAGCATGAACATTACCGTGGAAGTGCGCAGCGGCGACATGAAGACCGGCCAGATGCAGACCATCACGGAATGCCTGGTGGTGTTTGTCGCGGTAGACGCTGAAGGGCAAACCATTCCCGTGCAGCGCTGGTTGCCAGAAACCCCTGGCGACATGGCGCTGGCCGAGCGCGTCAAGGCGCATCTGGACAACGCGCGGGGACTGTCAGCCGTCTGATTCGGCTATCCGATTTCGTCAAACCAAAAATACAGGAGACCTTCACATGATTCAACGCAGAAAGATCGCCGGGGGCATCGCTGCCCTCGCCGCAGGACTCACGGGCGCGATGCTGGCGCCCGCCGCCTTTGCAGCCGACCCCTTCCCGACCAAGCCAATCGTGATCCTGGTCGGTTTTGCGCCCGGTGGTAGCTCGGACACCGTCGCCCGCATTCTGGCGCCGCGCATGGCCGACCTGCTCAAGCAAAACGTCGTGATCGAGAACCGCCCCGGAGCCGGTGGCAATATCGCCTCCGAGGCACTGGTGCGCGCCCCGGCCGACGGCCACACCATCATGCTGGGCACCATCGGTTCGCTCGCGGTGAACCAGCACCTGAACAAGCTCAGCTACAACCCTGTCACCGACATGGCGCCGCTGGGCATGGCCATTGTTTTTTCCAACGTGCTGGTGGTCAACGCCAGCAGCGACATCAGGACACTCGACGACTACATCAAGGCCGGCCGCGCCGAAAAATCCACCATGTCCTTCGGCTCGTCGGGCATTGGCGGCAGCGGCCATCTGGCGGGCGAGATGTTCAAGATTGCCGCCGGCCTGAACAACCAGCACGTGGCGTATCGCGGCGGTGGCCCGGCCATGAACGACCTGCTCAGCGGCGTGCTCGGCTCGATTTTCTCGAGCCCGACCGATGCCATTCAGTTCCTCCAGGCGGGCAAGCTGCGCGCCATCGCGACCACGGGCTCCAAGCGACTCGACGTGCTGCCGCAGATTCCTACCATCGCCGAGTCGGGCTACCCCGGCTTCGAGGCCGCCAACTGGTACGCGTTCACGGCACCGCAGCGCACGCCACCTGAGGTGGTGCAAAAACTCAACAGCACCATCAATACGGTGCTCAACGAGCCGGGCATTGCCGCCCAGTTGCGCAAGCTGGGCCTGCAGCCCACGCCAATGTCGCCGGAAGAAACGGGCAAATACATCCGCGGCGAGAGCGAGAAATGGGGCGGCGTAGTTCGCAAGGCCGGTCTTAAAGCCGAATAACGTCGAATAACGCCGAACAAGTCGATCAGCCCAGCCGTTCACTCCAACCGCAGGACCTTCATGGACTCCACCATCGCAGAAAAAATACTGGCCCGGCACGCTGGCGCCAGCCACGTCCGGGCGGGCGACATCGTGATTGCACGGGTCGACTTCGCCATGGTGCACGACGCGCGTGCGCCCAACACCATCCGCATGATCGACAAGATGGGCGCGGACCGCCTGCCCTTTGCCGGCAAGACGGCCTGGGTGCTCGACCACTTCTCGCCGCCGCCCACCCTGGAAGCGGCGCAAGGCCACAGCGCCATGCGCCGCTTTGCGGACGAGCATGGCAGCGTGCTGTACGACATCGGCGACGGCATCTGCCACCAGGTCATGCCTGAAGGCGGGCATCTCACCTGCGGAGACCTGGTCGTGGGCACCGACACGCATTCGGTAACGTACGGCGCCTTCAATGCCTTCGGCACCGGCATTGAGGGCACCGACATCAGCGCTGTCATGAAGACCGGCAAGCTGTGGTTCCGCGTTCCCGAGTCGGTGCGTGTGGAGCTCAAGGGCAAATTGCAGCCGGGCGTGTGGGCCAAGGACGTCACGCTGCACATGCTCGGGCGCTTCGGCGCCGAGGGCCTGAACTATTGCGCCATCGAATACGTCGGCAGCGCGGTGGCGGCCATGGACATCGACGACCGCATGACGCTGGCCAACCACGCGGCCGAGCTCGGCGCCAAGGCAGCGCTGCTGGAGGCCGATGAGAAAACCATCGCCTGGCTGGCAGCGCACGGTGCCCAGCCGCCGCAGCGGGTTTTTGCGGATGCGAACGCCACCTATGCGGACCGGTTCGAGATCGACGCCTCGGCACTGGCGCCGCAGGTGGCGCGGCGCCATGCCGTGGACGACGTGGTCGCGGCCAGTGAAGTTATCGGCCAGAAGATCAACTTTGCGCTCATCGGCACCTGCACCAACGGCCGGCTGGACGACATGCGGCAGGCGGCCGCAATCCTCAAGGGCCAGCGGCTGGCCAAAGGCGTGCGCATGATCATCACGCCGGCTTCGCGGCAGATCTACCTGGCCGCTGCGCGGGAAGGGTTGATAGAAGCGCTGACCGAAGCGGGTGCCTCGGTCGAGGCAGCCGGTTGTGGCACCTGCGTGGGCATTACGAACCACCTGATTCCGGGCGACCGCGAAGTCGTCATCTCTAGCGCCAACCGCAATTTTCAGGGGCGGCTAGGCAACCACGACGCCGAGATCTGGCTGGGCTCTGCCGCCACGGTGGCGGCTTCGGCCCTGACCGGCCGCATCACCGACCCGCGCACCGTTGCGGGCGGGCAGTGGCGTTCCATGAACAAGAAGGAAGGACTGGTCCATGGCTGAACTCGTCAATGAATCAGACGTCATCAGCGGGCTCGCCTATGTGCTGGGCGACGACGTGAACACCGACCTCAACTGCTCCAGCAAGTACCTGCCGGGTAAGGACGACGCGTTCGTGGCCGGGCAGGCTTTCGAGGCAATTTCTCCCGGCTTTGCGGCGCGCTTCAAGCCTGGCGGCATCATCGTGGCGGGCCGGCACTTTGGCGTGAACTCGTCGCGCGAGCAGGCCGTGCATGTGCTGCGCCGCATGGGCGTTGCGGCCATCGTCGCGCCGTCGTTCGGGCGTCAGTTCTTTCGCAACGCCATCAACAACGGGCTGCCGGTGCTCGAATGCGACAGCAGCGGCATCACGGACGGCACCCTTTTGTCTGCTGACCTGGAGGCGCGCGAATTGCAGGTGCCCGGTTCCAGTCCACGCGCTTTGCGCGCCATCCCACCCGCCATCCGCGCCCTGCTGCGCGAAGGCGGGCTGATTCCTTTTCTACGCAAGCACCCGGACTGGGAACTGCCCGCGTAGGCACGACAAAAATCATAATAAAAATGACGATCCAACAACCCCTCGAATCCACCCCGGCCGGCTCGACACCTGTGCTGGCCGCACCCGTTCTGGGCCGCGCAAGCGCCCTGCGCAGGCAACTGCGCCAGCGCCTGGCCGACGCCGGAAAAACACTCCCGGCGCTGATTGCCCCCGGCATTTACGACGGCTTCGGGGCGCGCATGCTGGCAGAGGCGGGTTTCGAGGCGGCCTACATGACGGGCAATGGCGTGTCGGCTTGCCTGCTCGGTCGGCCTGACGTCGGGCTGGTCGACCTCTCGCTCATCTCGGCGCATGCACGGCGCGTGGCGGCTTGCATCGACCTGCCCCTCATCTGTG
Organism: Pseudomonadota bacterium; assembly: GCA_040385065.1. Taxonomy (GTDB): domain Bacteria; phylum Pseudomonadota; class Gammaproteobacteria; order Burkholderiales; family Burkholderiaceae_C; genus Polaromonas. The sequence continues at coordinate 12,784 of JAZKIC010000020.1, read as the reverse complement.
ACGCCGACACCGGCTACGGCGGGGTCGTGGGGGTGCGCCGAACGGTAGAAGAATTCGAGGCGGCCGGCGTTGCGGCCATTCACATTGAAGACCAGGTCTCGCCCAAGCGCTGCGCGCAACTGCCCGGTGCCCGCACGGTGCTCGACTTCAGCTCGGCGGTGGCGAAAATCGAAGCAGCGGTGGCGGCGCGAACCGATCCGGATTTCATCGTCATCGGCCGTACCGACAGCGCTGCGGGCTTTGGCCTGGCTGAGGCGATTCGTCGGGCTCAGGCATTCGAGCAGGCCGGAGCGGGCGCCGTGTTCGTCGAACTCAAGGGCCATGCCGGTGTTCTAGACGACATCCGGCGCGTGGCAGACGCGCTGAGCATTCCGTGCATGGTCAACATCGACGCCGGCGGGCCGCTTGCAGGCTTGCATGCGAGCGAGTTGCACACGCATGGAATTGCGTTGGCGATCTACCCCGGCATCCTGCGTAACTCGGTCGGTTTTGCGATGCGCGAGGCGCTCGGGCATTTGAAGCAGGACGGACATACCGGAGCAGCGCGCGCGCGCATGCTCACGGCGCAGGATTACAACGCAAGCCTGGGACTGGCCGAGGTCGAGGCCTGGGAAGCGCGGTTTCCGGATTGAGTCACTGACAAAGCCGCGCCACACGGCATTCGCTGCGAACTGTCAGGTCAAGCTGGGCGCGCTGCGTGCAGCACGGCCCGCGTGCGCTCGGCCTCGGCTCGGGCGGCAGCGGCAAAGTCGGTCCCTGCCGATGCGTAAATCACGTTGCGTGACGAGTTCACGATGATGGGCGCGTTCGGCCGCCAGCCGGCACGCACGGTGGCAGCCGCATCGCCGCCCTGCGCGCCTACCCCGGGAATGAGCAAGGGCAAGGTTGGCGCAACCGCGCGCACCCGCTCGATCTCGGCCGGGTAGGTCGCGCCCACAACCAGCCCCAGCTGGCCGTTGCGGTTCCAGGGCCCCTGCGCCAGACCGGCGATGTGCTCGTACAGCAGGGGCGTGCCCTCGACGGAAGACAGCCGCTGGTTCTGGAAATCGTCACCACCTGGATTGGAGGTTCGGCACAGCAAAAACGCACCCTTGCCTTCGTGGCGCAGGTAAGGCTCGACGGAATCGAAACCCATGAAGGGCGAGAGCGTCACGGCGTCAGCGCCGTAGCGCTCGAAAGCTTCGCGGGCGTACTGCTCGGCGGTGCTGCCGATGTCGCCGCGCTTGGCGTCAAGAATGATGGGGACGTGCGGCGCGTTGCGGCGCATGTGCTCCATGAGCTGCTCGAGCTGCGCCTCGGCGCGGTGCGACGCGAAGTAGGCAATTTGCGGCTTGAACGCGATCACTAGGTCGGCCGTCGCATCGACGATGGCGGCGCAGAAGTCGTAAATTCGGCTGGCATCACCCTTGAGCGCCGCCGGGAAGCGGGCAGGGTCCGGGTCCAGGCCAACGCACAGCATGGAGTTATTCTGGCGTTCGGCCGCGCTCAGTTTGTCGAGGAAATTCATGGGCTTATTGTATGAAGCCGTGCCATGAGCTAGCCACAGCCTGGTGCGCCCGGTAGCGCCGCGAACGGAGGCCTCAAGTTTTTAAATCAATTCGACGGGAGACGGCATGAGTGACCCTCTGGAACGCAACAAGCAAACCGCGATCAGTTTTTATGAACTGATGTTCAACGCCTGCGAGCCCCGCCGCGCGATCGAGACCTACGCGGGCGCGCAGTACATCCAGCACAACCCGCACGTGGCCGACGGCAAGGAGGCCTTCATTGCCTACTTCGAGCGCATGGCGCGCGAGTATCCGGGCAAACGGGTCGAGGTGGTGCGCGCAGTTGCCGAGGGAAACCTTGTGGTGCTGCACTGCCGGCAAACCTGGCCGGGCGACAAGGACTACGCGGGCATCGACATCTTCCGGCTTGATGACGCCGGGAAAATCGTCGAGCACTGGGACGTGCTGCAGGTCATTCCCGACACTGCGCTGCACGAGAACGGCATGTTCTGAGCGGCCGTACCGCCGGACCTTGAGCCCGAGGGCGCGCGCAAGCTCAGGAAATAGCGGCGCTGAGGTTCGCCTGGAGCGGTGGCTGGTGCAGGGCCAGCACCAGGTCTTCCCAGGTCTTGGCCTTGTCGGCGGGGCTGCGCAGCAGCGAGACGGCGTCGTACGTTACCAGCGCCGGCACGCCGTGCAGGGCGTGCAGACGCCCCCGCAGCTTGCCCAGCGGTTCGGTGGTATCGAGCAGGGTCTGGGCGGCGAGGCGGCCCATGATGAGGAGCAGGTCGGGTTTGAAAGCGGCGATGCGTTCGGCCAGTGCTGCTGGGCCGTCCGAATCGCCGGGCTCGGCTGGCGCCTGCCGGTAAAAAGACACCACGGCGGTTACGCCCTCTTCGTGGCGCCGCGCGCCGCGCAGGATGTTGCCGAGCAAGCGGCCGGCATCCCCGTCGAAAGGGTCTGCGGATGCACCATGGGCGGGTACATCGGCCAGCACCAGCCAGCGCGCCCGTGCCGCCGGCAGTTCTGCAGCACGCGCAGAAGGCGCGGCCTGCAATGCAAAAGGATGAAGGACGCTCAGGCGCCAGCCGCTGGCGCCAGCCGCCACGTCCACGCGAGGCGCAGCCGCTGCCACGGGTGAAGCCGTACGCGGCGTCGGGGCCATGGCCGGCTCACGACTTCCCTGAGACCGCTGGGGCATCTGCGGAATCTGCGGCGCGGAGCGCTCATCAGATTGGGGCGGCGTGGCTGAGGGCGCAAGCGCGGGGCTGGCATTGTCCGGGGCGAGGGCCGCTGGCGGCTGCCAGACGTGCACGCCCATTTCGCGCAACATGGCGATCTGGCGTTTGTCGAGGTCAAGCGTCATGCGGGGCCGTCAAGATCGGTCACAGCGCGAAGCTCATGACCAAGGCGTCTTCGCGCCGAAACGCCGCCATGGGGTAGTAGTTGCGCCGCATACCCATTTGCCGGAAGCCGTAGCGCTCATAAACGGTTTTCGCCTGAATGTTGCTGACGCGCACTTCCAGCCAGAGCCATTTCATGTCTTCGCCACGCGCCCAGATGGCCAGCGCATCCAGCATCACACGCGCCCAGCCCTGGCGCTGGTGCGCAGGTGCCACGGTGATGTTGAGCAGGTGAACTTCGTCCACCCCTTTCATTGCCACGAAGTAGCCCAGCAGTTCCGGTGCGTCGTCATCGCCACCGGCAAGCACCCGCGCGTGGTAGCCGGCTTGCAGCGAATCGGCAAAATTGCCCTGCGACCAGGGATGCGCGTAGGCCGTCTTCTCTATGCGCGCCACTTCAGGCAGCCAGGCATGCGTCATGGCTTCCAGTCGTGCTTCCAGCGGTTTGAGGACGGCGCTCAAGGCAGGTCAACCTTTCGTGGACGCGGCCAGCAAGCCGGCCGCTTTTGCCTCGGCCCGTTCGGCCGTGGTAAATGCCACTTTATCGCGAACATACAGGGGCTGCGCGTGCAGGGCATCGACTGATTGCCCGGCCGCGAAAAGGCCAGGTGCAAGGCTCAGCAGCGCGGCCGCCCCCGGCAGCGCCTGCAGCTGAACGCATCCGATTGTCGGCAGCGCCAGCCGTGCGGCGTAAACCTCGAAAACGTTGCCGGCAACAATACTGTCCGGCGCAGGCGTCCAGGCCTCCGGCCGCACCAGTCTGCAGGGCGTGAGGGCAACGGGAGTGCCCCCGGTGATACGGAAGTCCTGCACATACATTTCGTCCATACGGGCGTCGAGCAAGGCCGTGAAAAGCTTGCCTTCGGCGCGTTCGCCGGCCTGCTCGTGCAAAAAACGGCCTTGTTCGGCCAGTATCTGCAGGGTGTCCACGGGCAACACACACACGCCCGCCCCGAGCGCCAGCCCCTGGGCAACAGCGCAAGCGGTTCGCAAGCCGGTGAAGGAGCCCGGCCCCCGGCCGAAGGCAATGGCGTCGAGCGAAGCCAGCGTGAGGCCCGCTTCCGCCAAAACCTCCAAAATGACCGGGATCAGGGTGGCGGACGACCGGGCGCCGCCCGGCCCTTCGCGCAACCACGTGCGCCGGCCTTCGGGCGTGGCGCGTACAACGCCGACGGACATCTGATCGGTGCTGGTGTCGAAGGCCAGGAAAGCGCCAGGGAGCGCCGCGGCAGGCTCACGCATCGCCAGGGGCCGCCGGGCTGTTGGCAAAAAAGGAACAGGCTGGCCATGAAGTGGGCATAAGCGCTCGATTATCTATGCCAGGGACGCCCCGACCCGTGGCGGGGTAAGGCCCGGCCACGATAATTGATGGATGGGTTTGAAACATCGTCCGGACGGCCTTTTTGCCAGCACACATCGCGCGGCGCGCAGCTGCCTGGGAGTCTGGGCGGCAGAAGGCGTGCATGGCGAAAAGTGGCCCCGTCGAGGACAGTTTTCGCCAGATTTGAAGGCCGATAGCCCAGCTATCGGTCAAAAAGCGGGTGAAAAATGGATAGGCGCGGCCGCTTTGCAGCGCACGTTCCTTCTGCCGCCCAGACTCCTGGCCGTTGCGGCGGCGCTGTCGCTGGCTTGCTGGGTTGCACCGGCGGCAGCCCAGGCAAAGCTCCCGGCAGCTGTGAGCAAGGCGCTCGTCAAGGCGCAAGTTCCCCCGTCGGCCGTGTCGCTGCTCGTGCTGCCCGTCGAGGCAACGGGCGCCACCCGATTGAGCCACCGCGCCGAAGCGGCGATGAACCCTGCGTCGGTCATGAAACTGGTGACCACTTATGCCGCGCTGGACACGCTCGGCCCGCAGTTCACCTGGACGACGAGCGTACTGCTCGACGGCGAAGTTGCCAACGGGCTGCTGACCGGCAACCTGCTGATTCAGGGCGGCGGTGACCCCAAGCTGGTGGTCGAGCGCCTGCAGTCGATGCTCGGCCTGGTCCAGGCCACCGGGGCACGTGTGGTGCGCGGCGACATCGTGCTGGATCGCAGCCTGTTTCAACTTCCACCGACGACGGCTGGCGAATTCGACGGCGAGCCGCTGCGCCCCTACAACGCACGGCCAGACGCCTTGCTCATCAACTTCAAGTCGCTGGTGATGACCTTCACGCCCGACGCGGCGCATGGCCGGGCACTTGTGCGCATGGAGCCGCCCCTGGCCGGCGTGATGGTCGACGACACCGTTCCGCTGGCCGTGGTGGCGCGCTGTGGCGACTGGCGCAGCGAACTGCGCGCGAGCATCGACAACCCCACCCGCGTGACCTTTCAGGGCAGTTACTCGCAAGCCTGTGGCGAGCGCGTCTGGCCCACCGCCTACGCTGACCCCGCGAGCTACGCGGCGCGCGCCGTCGAAGGTTCATGGCGCCTGCTGGGCGGCCTCATGACCGGTCAGGTGCGCGACGCCAGCCCGGCGGAAGCGGCGCTGATCCGAACCGACGGCTCACTGTCGGGGCGCAAGCCGGCGCTGCGTTTCGACGTGCCCTCGCTCCCGTTGCTCGACGTGGTGCGCGACGTCAACAAGTTCTCCAACAACGTCATGGCGCAGCATCTCTTTCTCACGCTGGGCCTGCGCGGCGCGCGGGGGACGGCGCCAGCCGGAACATACGAAGCGGGACAGGCTGCGCTGCAGGCGTGGTGGAGCAAGACTGTGCCGGGCGCGGTTGCGCCGGCCATGGAAAACGGCTCCGGCCTGAGCCGCAACGAGCGCATCAGCGCAGCCAGCCTGGCAGCTTTGCTTCGGCATGCGGCGCAAAGCAGGCTGGCGCGGGATTTCGCGGACTCGCTGCCCACGGCGGGGGTCGACGCGACCATGCGCGAACGCGCAAAAGCCGTTGCGGGCCAGGCCTCCATCAAGACCGGCTCGCTGCGCGACGTTGCCGCCATCGCGGGCTACGCACAGGGCGCCAGCGGCGCGCGCTACATCGTCATTGGCATCATCAACCACCCCAACGCGGGCGCCGGCCGCGCCGCACTCGACGCATTGATTCAGTGGGCCGTGCAAGAAGGCTGAGGCCGGCGCGGCCCTTGCCTGTTTTTCTTTCGGACATCACCATGAATTTTCACGAGCTGATCGGCTACGCCGCAGCCTTTCTCACCACGTGCAGCTTCGTACCGCAAGCGTGGCTGACCTGGCGCACGCGCGATGCCAGCGGCATTTCGCTCGGCATGTACAGCGTTTTCACCACGGGCGTGGCGCTCTGGCTCATCTATGGCCTGGTGCTCGGCGCGTGGCCGGTGGTTGCCGCAAATGCAGTCACGCTGATGCTGGCGTTCTTCATCCTGTCGATGAAGCTGCGCTTCAAGGAGCGCAGGGTGCGGGAACGATAAATTCAGGAGAAAGGCTACGGGGCCCTGCACACGGCGGCATGGGGTCAACGGGGCATGCAGCGGCACAAAAAAGCGCAAAGCTTCACAATCATCGCAAGGCTCATGGCAGCGCAGGCGCGGCTTGATGTTCAACCCATGTGCCTCATGTAAATGCCATGACACCCCTTTCCGTCCTCGACCTCTCGCCCATTCTGGAAGGCAGTGACGCTGCCCAGTCGTTTCGCAATTCGCTCGACTTGGCGCAGCACGCCGAACGCTGGGGCTTCAATCGCTACTGGCTGGCTGAGCACCACGGCATGCCAGGCATTGCCAGCGCGGCTACGGCCGTGCTGATGGCGCACATCGCCGGTGGAACACAGCGCATCCGTATCGGCGCTGGCGGCGTCATGCTGCCCAACCATTCGCCGCTGGTGATTGCCGAGCAATTCGGGACCCTTGAATCGCTCTTTCCCGGCCGCATCGATCTGGGGCTGGGACGCGCGCCAGGGTCGGACCAGGCCACGGCGCGTGCATTGCGCCGGAACCTTGCCTCGGACTCGGACGAGTTCCCGCAAGACGTGGTCGAGCTGATGGATTTCATGTCACCCAATCCTCGCCAGTCGGTAAGGGCCGTCCCCGGCACGGGCTTGCAGGTTCCGGTCTGGATTTTGGGTTCGAGCCTCTTCGGCGCGCAGCTCGCTGCGGCCCTCGGCCTGCCCTATGCCTTCGCCTCGCACTTCGCGCCCGAGCAGATGATGCAGGCCATCGCCCTGTACCGCGCCACCTTCAAGCCTTCTGCGCAGCTGTCAAAACCTTACGTGATGCTCGGCTTCAATGTTTTCGCGGCCGACACCGACGAAGAGGCCGAGTTTCGTGCAACCTCCATGCAGCAGGCTTTCGTGAACCTGCGCACCGGCCGCCCCTCGCGCCTGCCGCCACCGGTAGCGGGCTACAAAGATCGTATTCCCGGGCAACTGCGCTCGATGCTCGACGCCGTGCTGGCCTGCTCAGCCGTCGGCTCGCCGGAAACGGTACGCCAGCAGATGCAGGCCTTCATCGACCGCACCGGCGCAAACGAGCTGATGGTCACGGCGCAGATCTTCGAGCATGCAGCCCGGCTGCGGTCTTACGAAATTGCCGCGGAAGTGGCGGAACTTGGCGTGGCGACGGTTTAGGCGTTTAAACGTTCAGGCGGCTGGGCGTTCTGGCTGGCTTGGACACCTACGGCCGCAAGGTCAGCGACAGCAAGCGCAAACCCAGCGCACCCACCACGACGGACGCCACCCGGTCGGCCTTGCGCCGCTGGCGCGAGTACGCTGCCCGCACTTGCGGGCGTGAAAAACCCCAGGCCAGTAGCACGTGCCAGCAGAAAGCGTTGGCAACGATCATGCCGACTGCCGCCACCTGCAAGCTGAAGGGCGGATCGGCCGGGAACGAGGCCGCAAAGATGCTGGCGAAAAAGAGCGCGGACTTGGGATTGGTCACGTTGGTCAAGAGGCCCATGCGAAAGGCCTGCAAGGCCGTCGTCGAGCGGTTCGCCGCGTCAAGCGCGCCGCCATTCGAGCGCCACAGCTTGACGGCCAGATAAAGCAGATACGCCGCGCCGGCAATCTGCAACACGAGCCTGAGCGTGGGCAAGGCAGTGAAGAGCGCATGCACACCGAGCACCGCGCTGCTCGCCCAGACCAAAGCGCCTGCCGTCACGCCGAGCGCGGCGAAAAATGCGCTGCGCCCGCGGTCGCTGGCTGCAAGTTGCGATACCAGCAGCACGTTGGCACCGGGGCTCATCAAGGCCGCCACGTGCATGAACCATATTCCCAGCAGAACTGCAGCCATCGGGTCGGCTTCCTTCAGCTCGCTGCGGCGCGGCCCAGCCGGTCGCGCACGCCGTCCCACTCGACCGCGGGCGGTGGGGTTTCGATCCAGATCAGCTTCACACCCAGGTCGTCGAAGCCGCGCAGTACCGCGAATAGCTGCTGCGCGGTGGCCGCCGCGTCATCGGGCATGCGCTTGAAAATCACTTTTGCAGAGAGCTTGCGCGGCACGCTGCGCGCATAGACAGCGAGGTGCGCTGCGTCATCACCCAGCACTTCCAGCGCACCTTGCAAGGCGGCAGCGTCCATCAGGCGCACCTTGGCGTCAGGTGCGTAGTGCGCTTCCAGCGTTCCGGAGGCACGCGGTGCGTCGTCGACCTTCCCCTCAAGCGCGACCTCGGCAGGGCTTTGCACCGGCTCGCCGCAGGCGGACTCGAGCTGCGCCCGGGTGATCATGCCGGGCCGCAGCAATACCGGCCGGCCGCGCGTGCAGTCCACGATGCTGGACTCGATCCCGACCTGGCACGCGCCGCCATCGAGCACCAGCAAGTCGTCGCCGAACTCCTGCTGGACGTGCTGCGCGATGGTCGGGCTGACACGGCCGAAGCGATTGGCGCTTGGCCCTGCCACCCCGGTGCCGCAAGCACGAAGCAAAGCCTGCGCGACCGGATGTGACGGGCAGCGCAAGCCGATCGAATCCTGGCCCCCCGCAGCGGCAGCGGCGACTCCGGGGAGGCGCGGCAGGATGAGGGTGAGCGGGCCTGGCCAAAAAGCCTGCATGAGCTGGCGCGCAAACGCAGGGACGCTGCTCGCGTACACGCCCACCTGCGAGGCGTCGGCAATATGCACGATCAAGGGGTGGTCGGAAGGCCGTCCCTTGGCCGCAAAAATGCCGGCCACTGCAGCGTCGCTGCTGGCGTCAGCGCCGAGGCCGTAGACGGTTTCGGTCGGGAAGCCGACGAGTTGCCCGGCGCGGATTCGCCGCGCTGCCTCGGCAATCGCGGCCGGGTCATCGCCCGGAAGAATCATCAGGGCGCTTTCACGCCAGGAAGACCCAGCAGGTCGGCGGCGCGTTGTGCGGTTTGCTGAACAGTGTGGACATCAGGCCCGGTGATGTTGAGGTGGCCCATCTTGCGTCCGGCGCGCGCCTCGGCCTTGCCGTAGAGATGCAGATGCGTGCCGGGCAAGGCGAGCACGGCCTGCCAGTCGGGCGTTCGCACCTGGCCGTCAGGTGTGAGCCAGGCGTCGCCCAGCAGGTTGAGCATGATCGAGGGCGAGTGCTGGCGGGGAGCTGGCAACACGAGCCCGGCCAACGCATGCACCTGCAAATCGAACTGTGACACGTCGCAGGCGTTCATGGTGTAGTGGCCGCTGTTGTGGGGACGCGGCGCCATTTCGTTGACGACGAGTGTGTCTGCGCCGCTGGCATCCTCGACCACGAAATATTCCACGCACAGCACACCGACGTAGCCGATCTGGGCCGCGATTGCCTTGGTGGCACTCAAAGCGCGCGCCGCCAGCGCGACCGGCAAAGCGCCTTCGTAGGCGTGCGTTACCGCCAGGATGCCGTCCACGTGCACGTTGCGTTGAGGCGCGAAGCCGACGATCTCGCCGTCCCAGCCACGCGCGACGATGACCGAACACTCGGCCTTCAACGGCAGCATCTTTTCCAGCACGCAAGGCACGTGCTTCATGGTGGCCCAGGCCGCTGCCAGTTCGGCAGCGTTGCGCACGCGAGCCTGGCCCTTGCCGTCGTAGCCCATGCGGGACGTCTTGAGGATGCCGGGCAACAAGTCAGCGGCAATGCTGGCGAGTTGTTCGGGGTTTTCGAGCACGGCATAGGGCGCGCATGACACTCCCGAAGTGGCCGCGCAGGCGCTGAAATGCGCCTTTTCACGAATGCGGTCCTGCGCCACGCTCACGGCGGTAGCGCCGGGTGCAACCGGCCTGCTCTCGGCCAATGCCTGCAACGCCTCGGCCGGCACGTTCTCGAATTCCGTGGTGACAGCATCACAAACCGTGGCGAGCCGCGCAAGCCCCTCTGCGTCGGTGTAAGCCGTCTGGATGTGGTGATGGCTCACCCTGCCAGCCGGGCTGTCGGTGTCAGGGTCGAGCACAGCGGTGAAATAGCCCAGGCGCTGGGCTGCATGCACGAACATGCGGCCCAGCTGGCCGCCGCCCATGACGCCTAGCGTGGCCAGCGGTGCGCCCGCGCGCGTGCCCGGAAAGATGGGCTGGAAAATCGGAGCCGTCATGCGCTGGGCTTCACAGGGGTAGGGTCATGGCCTGCGCGGCGGCCGTCTGCGCGGCGCGGAACGCGTGCAGCCGGGCCTTGAGCGCTTCGTCGTGCAGGGCCAGCATGGCCACGGCAAAAAGCGCCGCATTGGCCGCACCCGCGTTGCCGATGGCGAAAGTGGCGACCGGAATGCCCTTGGGCATCTGCACAATGCTGTGCAGCGAATCCACGCCCTGCAGGTGTTTGCTGGCCACCGGCACCCCCAGCACGGGGACGGCCGTCTTGGCGGCCAGCATGCCGGGCAAGTGCGCAGCGCCGCCCGCGCCGGCGATGATGGCCTGCAGGCCGCGCCCTGCCGCCTGCTCGGCATAGGCGAAAAGCGCGTCCGGCATGCGATGGGCCGACACCACGCGCGCCTCGTGGGCAATGCCGAACTCCTGCAGGATCTGCACGGCGTGCTGCATGGTGTCCCAGTCGCTGCTGGAACCCATCACCACGCCGACAAGGGCGGGAGAGCTAGGGGAAGTGCTTGTCATGGTCGGCCTCGATGGCCTGGCTTCACGGGGCATGAAGTCTCAGGACCGGCGATTTTAAGGTGTGATGAGCTCGGCCCCGGCCGAGCCCCGCCCGGTTGGCCGCTCATGCTATCGTTTTGTCTTTGCCCTGCCAGTGCAGCGGCGCTTTCCAATTTTCACAGCCCAAGCCCAGACCATGATTGACGTCACGATTGCGAATTTTGAACAGGAAGTCATTGAAGCCTCCATGCACACCCCCGTGCTGGTCGACTTCTGGGCGCCGTGGTGCGGCCCCTGCAAAACGCTGGGCCCGCTGCTGGAAAAGGTTGAAGCCGCTTATGCGGGCCGCTTCCGGCTGGTCAAGATCGATTCCGACCAGGAGCAGCAGCTCGGCGCAGCCTTCGGCATCCGCAGCATCCCGACCTGCGTGCTCATGATGGGCGGAAAGCCCGTCGATGGCTTCACCGGCGCGCTGCCCGAGAGCAAGGTCAAGGAGTTCCTCGACAAGCACTTGCCGCCCGCCCTGGACGAACCGGAACCCGAGCCGGACACCGACCCCGCGATGGCAAGCCCTGAAGAAGAACTCAAACGGCTTAAACACGCGAGCCATGAAAAGTCGTCGGACGACAACCTGCGCTTCGAATACCTGCGCGCGCTGATGACGCAAGGCCATGTGGAAGAAGCGAAAACGGTATTTGCGCCAGCCGCTGGCCGCGCCGCAGGATCTCGCCGGCTTCAAGCCGTGCAGTTGTGGCTCGACGCGCTGGAGGCATCGAGCGCCATCAAGGACCCGGCAGGCGCCAAGTCAGGCTTCGACGCCAGAATTGCCGCGAACAAACGGGACTTCGATGCGCGCTATGCCCTTGCCCAGTGGTTCATGGCCCAGCAGCGCTGGAAAGAAGCCATGGACGAACTGCTCGAAATCCTCATGCGGGACAAAGCGTGGAACGACGATCTGGCCCGCAAGACCATCATCGCGATTCTCGAAATCATCGAGATGCCAAAACCCAAGGTGGCAGACGGCCAGATTCCACCGGATGATCCGCTGGTGGCAACGTACCGCAGGCGGCTAAGCAGTGTGGTGCTTAGCTGAACACGGCAGCGCGAAACCCCAGTCAGGCCTCAGGTCATAAATATTTTTCCTGCCACTTCTGCATCATGCTCCGCGTAATCATCATCAGCTGCAGAGTATCTTTTTCCAGCTGATGCTGAATAGGACTGGGTGAACGATCATCGCCGTCCAAATACATATATAAACCAGTTATATCGTTCCGTATTGCCCGTGCATCGACCCGATCCCCGGCAATGAGCGCAAGCTTGATTTCACCCAACCTTTGATAAATCGGTGCAATCATCTCGGCTACGTGGGGTCTGACACCCGTCACCTTTTTAAATAATAGTTGGTTAAGATCGGCGGGGAGGCCGACAGAACGTACTTCGTAAACTTTACGCTGCACCCCAAGCAGGTCTATCGCCAGGGAACCCTCTTCGTCGCCCAGGATCGTTTTGTAATAGGTATTAACGATTTGGTTCGAAAACTCCAGGGGATATCCACTGTAACGTTTAACGGAGTATCCAACATCAATGGTCCACAAAACAAGGTCCGTGAGCGATGCTTTCAGTGACTCACGGCTACCGGGGTCGACTTGATTCAAGCGGACGATATTGTTGTAGTGTTCTCTTACGTCCAACTGGAACGACTCCTTCCGTTCCTCCGTGATATTTGCAGCTTTTTCTTGATCTAAAAAAACGCGGGGAAAAAAGTTCTTCTTATATAGTAGGAAATCATGAGTCTCCCCGCGGACCATCCGTAGGTGTCGAACCGTTTCCGGTTCGCTATCATTGTTGAAGTGAACAGCTAGAGAAAATCTGTCCCAGGTTACTCGGTCTCGCTTTGCACGCTTGCGCAGTCCGTCTTCGCGTCTGTCTGTTGATTCATTCTTAAAACTGAGCCAGTTTTGAAGTAATTCACGCGGAAATT
>JAZKIC010000019.1:0-122196 GCA_040385065.1 Pseudomonadota bacterium | reverse complement strand
AATTTCCGCGTGAATTACTTCAAAACTGGCTCAGTTTTAAGAATGAATCAACAGGAACCCCGAGCAAAGCCCTCATACCCTGCCCTACGTCGAAGCGCCGGAAGATGAACAACCTGCGGATATTCCAGGCCGGTGAGAAAGCATGCGGCGCCACACTTTTCTGGCATTTTTAATTTCCATCGGATTGATGGGTAACGCAAGAACACAAGGAAACCCCATGAACAAGAAATTTTCCATCGAAATTGACAAACAGATCTTTTCAGTGAGTTCTTCAGTAGCTCCGGACGATGAACTTGCCAAATACCGCGCTTCAGTTTCCTTGGATGCGAAGGAAATTGCGGATTCGAAATCAACGGTCGTGCTGAGCGTTCACTGGAAGTTCAGGGACGGGCTGCTGAACAAGGTGGCGGGCATCCTCGAACTTCAAGCCATCATTCGGAACTCGGGCGCTCACAATGTTGCCTCGGAAGGCGCGCTGAAAGAAGAGATTCAGCGGTACATGGCCTACGAACTGTCCGATATTTCAAATGCTGGACCCTTATCGATTGACACAGTTGACATCAACCAGAGGCGTTGGTTGAAGTATGCCGTGCCAAAACTCGCTATGACGGAGTATTCAACCGCCCTGTCGGACAACAGGTACCTGACGGTTCAGTTCGCCTTGGTGGACGATGCTGACCAGCCTGAATGGAAAGGGAAAGCACGCGCTCTCATTGAAGAGCTTGTGAAATCACTCAACATCGATCTAGCCAGCAATTCACGAGCTTGACGCGCTTGCCCGGTCACCGGTTTTAAAGCGAACCCAGCGGCCTCACCTCACTGACAGTGCGGGCTATCTTGCTGAAAAGTTGCTGAAAAGTTGGCGAATCGCTCTGGTGAATAGTGCTCTATGGATGGGGATGCCCGGATCAGCGCAGCATTTCCTGGCTGATGATGATTTTGCGCACTTCCGTCGTGCCCGCGCCGATCTCAAGCAGCTTGATGGCGCGATACAGGCGGTTGATCTCCGACTCCCAGATGTAGCCGGTGCCACCGTGAATCTGGACGGCCTCGTTGAGCACCTTGTTCATGGTTTCGGCGGCGAACATCACGGACGCGGCGGTGATCTTGTGGATTTCCCCGCGTCCCCCCTCTCCGGCAGCCAAGTCATTCACCGCGCGTAGCGCCTGGTAGGTGAAGACGCGCATGGCCTCTACCCACACGAACATGTCCGCGAGCTTGGACCGGATCATCTGGAAATCCGAGATGGGCTTGCCGAACTGCTGGCGAGTCTGGGCGTATTCCAGCGAGAGCTCGAGTGCGCGCTCGCAGATGCCCAGGCAAATCGGCGAGATCATGGCGCGCTCCAGATCAAGCCCGCTCATGACGACCTTGACGCCCTGGTCTTCGCCGCCCACGAGATTTGCCGCCGGCACGCGGCAGTTTTCGAAGACGAGCTCTCCGGTCTGACTGCCTCGAAAGCCCATCTTGTTCAGCTTCTGCGCAACCCGGAAGCCAGGAAAGTCCTTTTCGACGATGAAGGCCGAGATGCCTTTGGCGCCCTTGGCCTTGTCGGTCTTGGCATAGACCAGCAGCAGGTCGGCCACGGGGCCGTTGGTGATGTATATCTTGCTGCCATTGAGGACGTAATCCGAGCCGTCGAGTGTTGCAGTGGTTCGCATCGAGCCCAGCGCGTCGGAGCCCGCGCCCGGCTCGGTCAGCCCGAGCGCACCAATCAATTTCCCACTGCACAGACCCGGGACGTACCTTGCGCGCTGCTCTGCGTTGGCGTTCGCGTAGATGTTGTTCAGGCACAGGTTTTCGTGCGCGACCCAGGCCAGGCACATGGCATGGTTCCAGCGCGCGAAGGCTTGGGCCACCAGCCCGCTGGTGAATACGTCGAGCCCGGCGCCACCCTCTGCCTCGGAGACAGTGATGCCGAAGTAGCCGGTTTTGCCGATCACTTCGAATGCGTTTTCAGGCCACCACTCTTCGTCGTCCATGCGCTGCGAGAGCGGATAGAGCTCCTGCCGTGCAAAACGGTCAGCTCCATCGAGCATGCCCTGTTCATCGTTGGAAAGTCCGGCAAAGCGCTGCATGGCGGACATGCCAGGCTCCAGTGAGGTTTGCGTCATGGTGGGTGTCTTTGTGGAATGGCTCGTCTTACGGGTCAGGTTTTCGCCAAATTTGACCCGGCTTCAATTTTTTGGGTGCAAGGGTAGTTGTGTAACCCGCATTGGAAACCCGCAGTGATAGGGTAAACACTGAACAACTCGACAGCCCAGACGGAAAATCTCAAAATTCACCCCTAACAGCACGCAAGTTCAGCCCTGATGCGCCCAACTTTTATTTTTGAGTAAGGGTCATAATTTATTGACATCGCCGCTTGGGACTCCCAGAATCCGCTGAAAACACCGGTCCGCTGACGGCAAGGCGCAAACCGTTTCACACCAGAAGTGCCCAGGCAGAACAGGGAGACAAGCATGTATTCCATCGACGGTCTTGCCCGGTTTTCAGGGCGCGGCGAATGCTGAGCATTACCAACCTGCAGGTCTTTTACGACCATGCGGTCGAAGCCGTGCGGGACGTTTCCCTCGAGGTCGGTGAAGGCCGCATCGTCGCCCTGCTGGGCAGCAACGGCGCCGGCAAATCGACCGTGCTCAAAGCCATCAGCGGCGTGCTGTACCCCGAGGAAGGCGAAGTGACCGGCGGTGCCATCCGCTACAAGGGTGAACCCATCGCGCGTCTTGCGCCGCACGAAATCGTGCGAATGGGGGTGGTTCAGGTACCCGAGGGACGGCGCCTGTTCGACACGCTCACCGTCGAGGAAAACCTGCTGATGGGCGGCTATGCACGGCCCGCCAGTGAGTCGGCCGCTGCCATGGCGACGATTTTCCAGATGTTCCCCGGCATCGAGCCGCACAGGCATCGCGTTTCCGGCTACCTGTCTGGCGGGCAGCAACAGATGGTGGCCATAGGCCGTGCCCTCATGGGGCAGCCCAAGATGCTCTTGCTCGATGAGCCGTCGCTGGGCCTGGCGCCACAGATCATCACGGAAATTTTCAATGCCATTCGCCGCCTTCGCGATGAACGCGGCCTGACGGTGTTACTGGTCGAGCAGAACGCGCAGCTTGCGCTTTCAGTGGCGGACTACGGCTACATCATGGAGCGTGGGCGTGTGGTCATGGACGACACGCCTGATCGCCTGCTTGCCAACGACGACGTGAAAGAGTTTTACCTGGGCGTTCAGGAAGGCGGCGAAAGGCGGAGCATGCGGGACATCAAGCACTACAAACGGCGCAAGAGGTGGTTGTCATGAGCACGCCCATCGCGTCCGCAGGAGCATTGCCCCTGCTCGAGTTCGCAGGCATCTCCAAGCGTTTTGGCGGGCTCGAAGCGCTCGGCGGAATCGACCTGCGCGTGATGCCGGGCGAAATCTGCAGCGTCATTGGCCCCAACGGTGCGGGCAAGACCACCCTCTTCAACCTGGCCTCCTGCCTGCTCGAACCCACGACTGGTACGGTGACTTTCAACGGCGAAAACGTCACTGGCCTGGCACCCCACAAGCTGGCACGCCGCGGGCTTGCGCGCACTTTCCAGAACCTGGCCGTGTTCAAGCACGAGAGCGTCATTGACAACATCCTCACCGGCATGCATTGCCACCTTGCAGCAGGCATTTTTGGCGCCGCAATGTTCTGGGGAGCCACGCGCAACCGGGAAATCCTCGCCCGCGAGGCGGCCGAGGAAATCGTGGAATTTCTCGAAATCGAAACCATACGTGATCTGCCCGTGGGCACGCTTTCCTATGGTTTGCAAAAACGCGTCGAACTCGGTCGCGCACTCGCCATGCAGCCCAAGCTGCTGTTGCTGGACGAAATGGTCTCGGGCATGAACCAGGAAGAGACCGAAGACATCGCGCGCTTCATCCTGGACATTCGCGAGGAACGCAATGTAACGGTGATGATGATCGAGCACGAGATGGGCATCGTCATGGACATTTCAGATCATGTTTGCGTGCTCAACTTCGGCCGCAAGATTTCCGATGGAACGCCCGCCGAGGTTTCGGGTGATCCTGCCGTGATCGCAGCCTATCTGGGCCGGGACGTGGAGGCCTCCGCATGAGCCGCACCGACGCCGCCATTGCCGACACCCAGCTTCCTCCCGGCGTGAGCGAAGGCGTCGCAACCATGCCCGGACTGCTGCGGCATCGTGCTCGCAGCACCCCCGACAAGATGGCGCTGCGGGAAAAGGTGCGCGGCATCTGGGTGGGCACGACCTGGAAGAGCTACTTTGAAAACGTGCGCGCGTTCGCGCTTTTCCTTAAATCGCACGGCTTCGGCCCGGGCGACAAGCTCGTGATCGCTTCCGACGGCACGCCGCAATGGTTTATGGCCGATCTGGCCGCGCAGTCACTGGGTGGCATCACGGTGGGCGTTTACCCGACAAATCCGTGGCCCGAACTGCAATACATGGCGCGCCATTGCCGCGCCCGTTTTGCGGTTTGCGGAGATCAGGAGCAGACCGACAAGGTGCTCACGGCCATGCAAAAAGAAGGTGGCCTGCCCGAGATGAAGCACGTGCTGACGGTCGACTGGAAAGGCATGCGCCACTACACCGACGACTGCCTGATGTCGTTTGCCGACGGACTGGCCGAAGGCCAAAGGCTGGCGGGCGAAGCAGGCCAGGCGGAGGCCTTCGACGCCAGCATCGACGCGTTGCGCGCCGAGCAGGACGCACTGATCGTTTACACGTCGGGCACCACCGGCATGCCCAAGGGTGCGCGCATCTCGCACCGCGGCATCGTGTCCGATGCTGCCGCGCTCGGAGCGGTCCAGGGGCTGGCGGGCAAACCGCTGTCGGTGGTTTGCTACCTGCCGCTGTGCCACGTGGCCGAGCGCCTGATGTCGCCCGTGATGCAACTGGTCTACGGCTCGGTGGTTTACTTTGCGGAGTCGATCGATGCGGTGACACAGAACCTGCGCGAGATCGGCCCCAGCTTCTTTTTCGGTGTGCCGCGCATCTGGGAAAAGCTGCAGTACGAAATCCTCATCAAGTCCCGCGACGCCCGGCCGCTTGCGCAATGGATCTTCAAGAAGTCGCTGGCCATTGCCACGCCTATTGCCGAGCGCACCATCGTCAACGGCGGCAAGCCAGTCAATGCCGCAGATGCCTTCATCGGGTGGTTGCTGCGCATGACTGTTTTCAAGAACCTCCTGGCCACGATCGGGCTCGACCGTACCTGGATTGCCATGACCGGCGGCGCATCCATCTCCCCATCTGTCATCTTGTTTTTCCGTGCGCTGGGGGTTCCGATCTACCAGATCTACGGCATGACCGAATCCAGCGGCGCAAGCCATGCGCAATCGGCTAACATGTCGCGCCTGGGCTGGTGTGGGCCTCCCCTGCCCGGCGTGGTCGAGCAGCGCGTGTTGCCCGATGGCGAACTGCAGCTGCGCGGCCGCATTGTCTTCAATGGCTACCTGTACGACGAAGAAGCCAGCGCCAAGGCCGTGCATGAAGGCTGGCTCAGCACCGGCGACGTGGTCGAGCTCGATGAGGCGACGGGCCAGGTGCAGATCATTGACCGCAAAAAAGCCATCCTCATCACCAGCGGCGGCAAGAACATCACGCCCTCGCTGATCGAAAACACGCTGAAAGAAAGCCTTTACATCAGCGAGGCCGTGCTGCTGGGAGATGCGCGCAATTTCGTTTCGGCGCTGATCCAGATCGACCTCGACACAGTCGGCAAGTGGGCGCAGGAACAAGGCATGCCCTACACGACCTACGAAACGCTGGCGCGGCTGGATGCGGTCAAGGACCTCATCGCCAAGGACGTCGAGCGGGTGAACCAGCGCTTTTCACGCGTCGAGAACATCCGCAAGTTCGTCATCCTCAAAAAGCAGCTCGACCATGACGACGGCGAACTCACCGCCACCATGAAGGTGCGTCGCAGTGTCATCGAGCGCAAGTTCGCGGACGAAATCAACGAGATCTACGGCCCGGCCAAGGAAACCACCGCATGAGCTATTTCATGAACCTCGTGATGTCGGGGCTCGTCATCGGCACGCTCTACGGCATGGTCGCCATGGGATTTGCCATCATCTACCGCGCCACCGGCATGGTGAACTTCGCGCAGGGCGAAATCATGATGCTCATTGCCTACATGAGCTATACCTTCGCGACGATTCCCGGCATGAGTTTTGTGCCCCTCCTGGCTTGCGTGCTGACGGCCTCGATTGCGCTGGGGCTGCTGATCGAGTGGCTGTTCATCCGGCCCATGCTGGGCGAGCCAATGTTCTCGCGTGTGATGGTCACCATCGGGCTCGCTGTTGTCATACGCTCCACGGTCATTTTGATCTGGGGCGTGGAGCCGACCGCCTTCCCACGGCCATTCGGCAACGCGGTGATCCGCTTCGGCGACATGGCGCTGTACCCAGGGCAAATTTTTGCGCTCGTGTCGCTGGCCGTTTTGTCCCTCGGCATGTGGCTCTTCTTTCGCAAGTCACGCGTCGGCATCGCCATGCGTGCCACTTCCAACAACGAGACCACTGCACTTCTTATGGGCATCAACGTCAAGCGCATCAGCGCTATTGCCTGGGCCTTGTCGGCCGTGTTCGCGGCTTTTTCGGGCTTGGCCTTTTGCCTCATGTTCAGCCTGGAGCCGGAGATTTCCCAAATGGGTCTGCGGGGCTTTCCTGCCACCATTCTTGGCGGCCTCGACTCGGTGGTCGGCGGCGCCTTCGGGGGCCTGGTGATCGGCGTCTTCGAGAACCTCGCCGGGGGTTACCTCGGGCGAGGACTCAAGGAGATTGCCGGCTTTGTCCTCATCATCGTGGTGCTGATGGTCAAGCCCTATGGCTTGTTCGGCCAGCGTGAAATCGAGCGTGTCTGATGCGTAGCCGTACCTACCAAACTTCTTATGCAGGCCTCGTCGCCCTGGCCAGCCAACCCGTCACCTGGGTCTGGGCGGCCATCGGCTTGCTCGTGCTGGCGCTGTTGCCCGCTTACTTTGGGTCGCACGGCCTGAACATGATCACCGTGATCTTCATCACGGCCATCGGTGTGCTGGGACTGAACCTGCTGTCGGGTGTGGCAGGCCAGATCTCGCTGGGGCATGCGGGCTTTTTGCTGATCGGTGCCTACGCCCAGGCCGTGCTCACGACGGACTACAAGGTGCCGACGCTGGCCGCTGTGTTTTTGTCTGGCCTCGTAGCGGCCATGGCCAGCCTCATCGTCGGCGTGCCTTCCTTGCGCCTGAAGGGGCTTTACCTGGCGATCACCACACTGGCCTTCACCTTCATCGTCCGGCATGTCGTCCTGTTTGCCGAAGGCATCACCCGCGGGTCAGCAGGCATGCCGGTCGAGGCGCTGTCGCTTTTCGGGTTTTCGTTCAAGGGCGACTTCCGCTTTTATTACGTCGCGCTGGCCTTTCTGGTTCTCTTCATTGTCATCACGCTGAACCTCATGCGCTCCAGCATCGGCCGTGCATGGCTGGCGGTGCGCGACCATGACATCGCTGCGCGCGCCATGGGCATCGACCTCATGCGCTACAAGCTGCTGGCTTTCATGGTGAGCGCGTTCTACACCGGCGTGGCGGGCTCGCTGGTGGCGTTGCAGACGCGCTTCATCAATGTCGACACCTTCAGCATTTTGATCAGCATCGAGGCGCTGGCGATGATCATTGTGGGCGGCATGGGGCGGGTTCATGGCGCCATCCTGGGCACGGCGTTGATCGTTCTTCTGCCAGAGCTGCTCACCTTTGGATTCGCAGCCGCAGGCGATACCGTCAAGACGCTCATGGCGGACCGGATCTACGAGGTCAAGGGCCTGCTGTATGGCGTCGTGATTCTGCTGTTCCTGCGGCTCGAGCCCGAAGGCATGGCGGGTATCTGGCGCAAGTCGAAAAGGTTCTGGGTTCAGTGGCCGCTCTCACAGTAATGCAGTAATGCAGTCAAGCCCAACGCGGCCAGTTGGCAATTCGCACAGGTCCGGAATCCCCCGGTGCCGGCGTTTTTTTTGAAGGAGACATTGATGAGTCAAATAATGAAAAAAAGCATGGTTCGAGTCGCACGCTGGTCTGCCCTCACACTGGCGGCTGTGACCTTGACCGTTTCTGCGCAAGACGTTGGCGTCACGGCCACGGAAATACTGATTGGTGAAGTGCAGCCGATGTCGGGTCCGGCCTCCCTCATCGGTAAGGCGGGTGCCGCCGGGTCCAAACTGGCCATCGCCGAAATCAACGCCAATGGCGGCATCAACGGCCGCAAGCTGCGCGCCATCTACGAAGACGACGGCTACGTGCCGGCACGCTCGGTGTCTGCGGTCAAGAAGCTGATCGACTCCGACAAGGTGTTCGGCCTGACCGGCACCACCGGCAGCTCGCACATGATCGCCATGCTGCCGGCCATCGAGGAAGCCAAGATTCCTACGATCGTGCACATGGCGCCCAACCCTGCCGTGGTCACGCCGCGCCGCCCCACTGTCTTTATGATCGGCCCCGATTACGACTGGGCTGGCTTTGTTCCCATCAGCTACATGGCTGAGAAAATGGGCAAGAAGAGCGCCAAGTACGGCATCCTTTACCAAGACGACGACTTCGGCAAGGCACTGCTGTCGGGCTACCAGAAAGCCGTCAAGCAGTACGGCCTGAACAGCGCTGCCGAAATTTCCTTCAAGCGCGGTGCGAAGGACTTTTCGGCTGAAGTACTGACGCTCAAGGACAAGGGTGTCACGGCCGTTTACCTCGGTACGCTCACCACGGAGTCCGCGTCAATCATGTCCGAGTTCCGCCGCCTGAATATGGACGTGACGCTCGGCACGCTGTGGGCAGGCCAGTTGCCTGCGGCCGTCAAGCTCGCAGCACCTTCGGAATACCAGTACCTGATTCCTGATTACTACGCTTCGAACTACGACCCGGCTGGCCAGGCCCTGATGGAGAAGGCCAAGAAGTTCCTGAACGCCGACGACTACGCCAACTTCAACCGCTACACCGTGAGCGGCTACGTGGGCACGCTGGTGTTTGCAGAGGGTGTGCGCCGCTGCGGTGCCAACGTTACCCGCGTCTGCGTGGTCAATGAGCTCAACAAGCTGCAGAACTTCCAGACCGGTGGACTGAGCGGCCCGGTGAGTTTCAACAACCCGAAAGCCCAGGCAGTACTTCCGATCAAGTTGTTCCAGACGGACCCGAAGAGCGGCACCGTCAAGTCCCTGACCGACTTCATCGCCTATTGAGTGCGTGAAGCAAGTCCGTTCGGCGCTCGCAGCGGTTTCGCGCGCAGCGCGCCGAACGGACGGTTTTTTACTGAAGATAAACACTTTCAAGAATTCAACATGACAGCCGCATCCTCACCTACGCCCTCCGGATCAGGACCGCAAAGCACCGAGCGCTATCGCTCGGCCTTCCGGCCCGGTCTCTTCGACGGCAAGACCGTCGTGGTGACGGGCGGCGGAAGTGGCCTGGGGCGATGCACGGCGCATGAACTGGCCAGCCTGGGTGCACACGTGGCGCTGGTGGGGCGGCAAATGTCCAAGCTCGAGGCGGTGGCTGCCGAAATTGCGCGCATCTACCCCGAGCGGGCGGGCGACACCAGCACCACGACGTGCGACATCCGAGATGAGGCACAGGTCAAATCCGTCGTGGGTACGGTCCTCGAAAAGCACGGTCGCATCGACGGCCTCTTCAACTGCGCCGGCGGGCAATTTCCGGCCAAGCTGCAGGACATTTCGCTCAAGGGCTGGGACGCCGTGGTCCGCAACAACCTGCACGGAACCTTTCTGTTCTCGCGCGAATGCTTCGTGCAGTGGATGCAGCACAACGGGGGCAGCATCGTCAACATGCTGGCAGACATCTGGGGTGGCCTGCCGGGCATGGGTCACTCGGGCGCAGCACGCGGCGGTGTGCTGACCCTGACCGAAACGGCGGCCTGCGAATGGGGCTATGCGGGGGTGCGGGTCAATGCCGTGGCACCTGGCTGGATTGCCTCGGCGGGCATCGACACCTACGACGAAAACTACCGCAACGTACTGCGCGGGCTGCGTTCAAAGGTTCCGCTGCAGCGCTTCGGCACAGAGGCCGAACTTTCTTCAGCGGCCGTTTACCTGTTGTCCGAGGCTGCCGGGTTCATCAGCGGCTCGGTGATCCGCGTGGACGGCGGCGTTCCCACCGCAAGGCACAGCTGGACCTTGCAGGCGGCAGAGCGCAGCTTTGCCTACAACGGCTTTCCCCAATACCAGCCACCGGAAACATTTTCCGATGACGAAACCCCCGGCACCCCGTCCTGAGCGGGCTTAAGCCACTTCCCACCATGAACGCGCAACAAAGCTATTCCCAATTGCTGGTCGAGCCGCGCGGCTCGGCCTGCCACATCACCATCAATCGCGCCAGCGAGCAGAACACCATCACCGACCTGGTGATGGACGAGTTGACCCGGGCGTTTCGTGAGGCCGAGCAGATGCCAAGCGTTCGCGCCATCGTGCTCACCGGTGCGGGAGACCAGGTTTTCTGCGCGGGCGGCAAGCTCAAGCCAACCGCCGACGGCTCGCCCTTCGCGCTCGAACCGTCACGCTTCGACAGTCCGATTGCCGAACTGTTCCGCACCATCGACCGCTGCAACCTGCCCATCATTGCGCGCGTCGCCGGTGGCGCGTTCGGCGGCGGGCTGGGCCTGGTATGCGCCTGCGACTTCGCCATTGCCGTCGACACCGCGCGCTTCGGCACCACGGAGGCAAAAGTCGGCCTCTTTCCCATGATGATCCTGCCCGTCCTGATGCGCGTCATCCCACGCCGACGGCTGCAGGAAATGTGCTTTTTCGCGCACCGCATGAGCGCTGCCGAGGCGCAAGAATGCGACATCGTCAACAGTGTTGTGCCTGCCTCCGAGCTCGACGCAGCGGTGGCAGCCATGGTGGACAAGCTCGCCGCCAATTCGCCCGTTGCACTGAGCATCGGCCGGCGCGCCTTTTCCGCCGTGACCGATCTGTCGTTCAGCGATGCGCTCAACCTTACTCAGGCCATTCTTCCGGTGCTCTCACAAAGTGAAGACACCAAGGAAGGCATGAAAGCCTTTGCAGAGCGTCGCGCCCCCGTCTGGCCCGGACGCTGACATGCCGCTGGCCGACGTCGACATCACCCCAAACCCTTCCCCATGCCACGCCACCCCCTGAGAACCCGACCCTTGCGCATCGGTTGCGCCGGCGCCTTCTGGGGCGACACCGAAGCCGGGGCGCGCCAGCTGGTCACGCAGGGCGAAGTCGACTACCTGGTGTTCGACTTCCTTGCCGAAATCACCATGTCGCTGCTCGCTCGCGCACGCGCCAAATCGCCCGAGGCCGGCTATGCACCGGACTTCGTGCGCATCATCGCGTCGCTTGGCTCCGAATTGCAAGCCCGTGGCATCAAGGTCATTTCCAACGCGGGCGGCGTCAACCCCCGCGCTTGCGCCGAGGCGCTCGCCAGGGAACTGTCGACACAGGGAATAACCCTGAAGATTGCCGTTGTCGAGGGCGACGACCTGATGCCGCTCGCCGAAGAATTCCGCGCTTCGGGTGTACGCGAGATGTTCAGCCAGGTGCAATTCCCGGAGCGATTGCTGAGCATCAATGCCTACCTGGGCGCGCAGCCCATCGCCGCCGCGCTCAATGCCGGAGCCGACATCGTCATCACGGGCCGGGGCGTGGACAGCGCCGTCGCGCTCGGACCGCTGGTGCACGAATTCGGCTGGGCCTGGAACGACTGGGACAAGCTGGCCATGGGCAGTCTTGCCGGCCATGTCATCGAGTGCGGAACGCAGGCAACGGGCGGTATTTTCACGGACTGGGAGCGTGTTCCTGGCTGGGACAACATGGGTTTTCCCATTGCCGAGTGCGAGGCGGATGGCAAGGCATTCGTCCTGACCAAGCCCGCAGGAACCGGCGGACTGGTCGAGCCCGCAACGGTGGCCGAGCAGGTCATTTACGAAATTGGCGACCCAGCCGCCTACCTCCTGCCCGACGTGGTCTGTGATTTTCGCCAGGTCACTTTGCAGCAAGACGGCCCCGACCGTGTGCGTGTCGAGGGAGCGCGCGGCAGCCAGGCGCCCTCTACGCTCAAAGTCAGCGCAACCAGTCAGGACGGCTGGCGGCTGCTGTCCACGCTGATGGTGGGCGGCATCGACGCGGCGCGCAAGGCGCAACGCGTCGGCAATTCGATTTTTGCGCGCTCGCGGCGCCTTTTTGCCGAGCGCAGCTGGCCCGACTACAGCGAGACCAGCCTGGAAGTCCTCGGCGCGGAAAGCACGTACGGCCCGCACGCCCGAGCCGGAGCCACCCGCGAAGTGATTCTCAAGATTGCGGCGCGCCACCCTGCACGCGAACCGCTCGAATTGCTGGCGCGCGAAATTGCGCCTTCGGCTACCGCCATGGCACAGGGCATCACGGGTTTTGCCGCCGGGCGCGCAACGCCCTCCCCGGTGGTGCGGCTCTTCTCGTTTCTGGTCGATCGCCAAGCCGTGCAGACGCAGGTCAGCCTAGACGGAAAGCCCGTCACCTTCGCGGAAGTTCATCCGCCTTCTGCTGCAGCCTATTCGTCAACCTCTTCTGCAACCTCCTCTCCAACCTCTTCTACAACCTCTTCTACAGCCTTTGAAGCGGCCATGACTCAGGTGCCAAGACATCCGCCGGGGTCTCCTTCAGCCGATCGTGGCGCTGTCCAGACGGTCCCGCTGATTCGCGTGGCGTACGCCCGTAGCGGCGACAAAGGCGATATGTCCAACATCGGCGTCATTGCCCGCACGCCAGCGTTATTCGACGTGTTGCGCGAGCAGCTCACCACCAATGTCGTGCGGCAATACATGGGACACGTCACGCAAGGCCAAGTCAGCCGGTTCGAGCTGCCAGGCTTTTACGCGCTGAACTTCACGCTGGAAAGCGCCCTCGGCGGTGGCGGCGTGGCGTCGCTGCGCTATGACCCGCAGGGCAAGGCGCTCGCCCAAATGCTGCTCGACCTCCCCATCGACGTTCCGGTCGCATTGCTGGAGACGCTGCCATGAAGACTGCCATGCCTCTTGTCCACGCCGGCCCGGCGCGCGCCAGATCGCTCGCCCCGCCCCGCGCCACCGGAAAACAGACGCCCCGGCGCATGCGGCGCGCTGCCGAGATCATTGCCGCGGCCCGTGAGGCCTTTTTGGAAAAAGGTTTCGAGCGCACTTCGGTCAGCGAGATTGCCGCCAAGGTCGGGGTGGTCGAAGGGCTGCTCTACTCCTATTTCCCGACCAAGCGTGACATGCTCAACGAGGTGCTCAAGGGCATGTATGAGCCCTTGATTCACGATATCGAGGATAGCTTCAGCCGGATGCAAGGACTGCGCAGCCGATTGCGCTTTCTGATCTGGCGGCACCTGCGGGTGTACGTCGAGGAACCCGGCTTGTCGCGCCTCGTGCTGCACGAAGTCCGGACGCGGCCCGAGTACTTCGATTCGGCCCTGCATGACCTGCATGTGCGCTACACCGGATTTTTGATCAGTACGCTGGAAGAAGCCAAGTTGACCGGCGAGCTGCCCGCCACCACCGACGCGGAAATGATTCGAAGCCTTGTTTATGGCGGCATCGAACACCGCATGTGGGGCGTGCTTTTCGGCCGCCAGACCGTCAACGTTGAAGAGGCCGCCGACGACATCACGGCGCTGGTGCTCGGCGGTATTTCACCGGGAACAGTTGCGCCTGCACCGAAGGCCGCTTTGCAAACGTCACAGCGAGAAATCGAGCGCCGGCTCGACCGACTCGAACGCATCGTGGCCGCTCAGGCCACCCAAGGCCCGAACCCGTCCTGAGCCCTCATTTCAAGCGCAAAACATGACACCCATCCGAAAACTCTTCATTGCCAATCGCGCCGAAATTGCTTTACGAATTGCGCGTACGGCTCGCCGCATGGGCATAGAAACCGTCGTGCCCTGGCACCAGCAGGATCAGGCCGGACCGGCGCTGCGAGAAGCAGACCACACGGTCGAAGTCTTCGGCATGCCCCCCGTGGCGGCCTGGCTCGATATGAAGGCCATGGTGAGAGCTGCGATCGATTCTGGCTGTGACGCGGTGCATCCAGGCTATGGTTTCCTCTCCGAGAACGCAGCCTTCGCGCAGCAGGTCGCCGACGCAGGCTTGGTGTTCGTGGGGCCGCCGGCCCAGGTCATCGAGCTGATGGGCGACAAGATCACCGCCCGCCGCTTTGCTGTGAGCCAGGGCATGCCGGTCACACCTTCTGCCGACGAGGCCGAAGACCCAGCCACCTTTGCCGAACGCGCGCGGGCTGTCGGCTTCCCGCTGCTCGTCAAGGGCGCGGCTGGCGGCGGCGGCAAGGGCATGCAGATTGCGCGGCAGCCGGAAGAACTCGCCAACGCCATCAGCGTCGCCCGCGCAGAAAGCCAGCGCTACTTTGGTGACGGCCGGTTGTTTGCCGAGCGTTTCGTCGAGCAGCCCCGGCACATAGAAGTGCAGGTATTCGGCGATTCCCGTGGACACGTGATTCATCTGGGCGAGCGCGAATGCTCCATCCAGCGACGCTTCCAAAAGCTCATCGAGGAATCGCCCGCCCCCGCCTTGCCGGCAGGCCTGCGCGACAGAATCTGCAATGCCGCCGTCAAGCTGGCCGCAGCAGCAGGCTATGTCAATGCCGGCACCGTGGAGTGCATCGTGTCGCCGGATGGCGAGTTTTTCTTTCTCGAAATGAACACCCGGCTTCAGGTCGAGCACCCGGTCACGGAAATGGTCACCGGACTTGATCTGGTCGAGCTGCAACTGCGCGTGGCGCAGGGCGAAGCTCTGCCGATCACCCAGGACGACGTGCATTTCAGCGGCAATGCCATCGAATGCCGCATTCTTGCCGAGAACGCCGACGCGGGTTTCGTTCCCGACACGGGAAAGGTTCTGCTGCTTCACGCGCCCTCCGGGCCCGGTGTGCGCTTCGACTGCGGTGTAACGCAGGGCGCTGCCGTCACCGCCGATTTCGACTCGATGCTAGCCAAGCTGGTGACGCACGGCGCCAACCGCAACCTCGCCATCTCGCGCATGACGAGCGCGCTGGCGGACGTCAGCATGCTGGGCGTCACGCTCAACAACGACTTTTTGTCGCGGGTGCTGCAGCATCCCGCTTTTGCGCTGGGGGAAACCGACACCGGCTTTCTCGAGCGACACAAGGCGGCGCTTGCGCCGGCACCGCTCACGCCGGCCGAGCGCGAGCTCTTGCTGGCGGTGGCGGCCAGCGCCGCACCCGACATCACCGCCACCCGCATCCCCGAGCCTTACGCCTCGATGGGCGCCTGGCGCAACTGACTGCTTCCATGACCACTTTCCACATTTCCGATTCCCCGCAACGCCACCAGGTGCAGCTTCGTTCCGACGAAGCCTACGTGGACGGCTCGCCAGTACAGGTGCGCCAGACATCTACCGGTTATTTCGTGGCGCAACGGGAGGGCCGCACCGAGCGCCTGCGCGCCGTCGCACACGGTGATGCGGTGTACGTCCAGCTCAAGGGTCGCGTTTGGCAGATCAATCGGGTCGATCCAACCCGTGCTTCGGCGGGCGCCGATGCACCAGGCGCTGGCCTTTCCAAGGCCCCGATGCCGGGTGTAGTGGTGACGGTGCTCGCCAGCGTGGGCCAGCAGGTCGCGCAGGGTGACGCGCTCATGGTGATTGAAAGCATGAAACTGCAGATGACTATTTCAGCCGGCTTTTCCGGCAGAGTGGCCGAGATGCCATTCGCCGTGGGCCAGACCTTCCAGCGCAACGACACCCTCGCGCGCCTTGAAGAACCGGAAGTCTCGGGAGCCGCCGCATGAGCCGCCTTGTCAGCCAGGTCGACACCAGTTCGGCCAGTTACCGTGCCAACCACGAAGCCATGACGCAAAAGGTCGAGGCGCTCAGGGCCAAGGTCCATGCAGCCCGGCATGAGCGGCCGGAGCGCGACATCGAGCGCCTGCACCGCCAGAAAAAGCTCACGGTCCGCGAGCGACTCGACCTGTTGCTGGACCCGGGCACGCCGTTCCTGGAGCTGAGCACGCTGGCGGCCAACAAGGCGTACGACGGCGAGGTCCAGGGGGCGGGACAGGTCTCGGGCATCGGCATCATCGACGGGCGCGAAGTCATCATTCACGCCGACGACCCCAGCATCAAGGGCGGTGCGTGGTATCCGCTGTCGATCAAGAAGATCGTGCGCACGCTCGACATCGCCATCGAAAACCGGCTTCCCGTGATTCACCTGTGCGACAGCGCGGGCGGCTTCTTGCCGCTGCAGTCCGACCTCTTTCCCGACCGGCACGCAGCCGGCCGCATCTTCCGTAACCAGTGCACGCTCTCCAAAATGGGCGTCCCGCAAATTGCGGTCGTACTCGGCCATTGCACGGCCGGCGGTGCGTACATCCCGGCCCTGTGCGACTACAGCGTGATCGTGCGCGGCAACGGCGGCGTGTTCCTGGGTGGCCCGCCGCTTGTGAAGGCGGCCACGGGCGAAGTCGTCACCGCCGAAGCACTCGGCGGCGCGCAGATGCACACCACGGTCTCGGGCACCTGCGACTACGCGGCCGACGACGAGCCGCATGCGCTCGCCATCGCGCGCGACATCTTCAAGAACACCTCGCCCATCCCCAAGGTGGCCATAGACCGCACCGAGGCCCAGCCGCCCTTCTACGACCCGAAGGAGCTTTACGGCATCATCCCGACGGATTGGAAGACAGGCTTCGACATGCGCGAAGTCATCGCGCGCATCGTCGACGGCAGCGAGTTCCATGAATACCAGCCCGACTACGGCACCACGCTCGTCTGCGGCTATGCGCGCATCTGGGGTTGCAAGGTCGGCATCCTGGCCAACAACGGCGTGCTGTTCAACGACTCCTCGCTCAAGGCCGCCCACTTCATGCGGCTGTGCGACCGCGACCGCACACCCCTCGTCTTCCTGCAGAACATCACCGGCTACATGGTGGGCCGCGAATACGAAGAACGCGGCATCACCAAAGACGGCGCCAAGATGATCATGACGCAGGTCGGCTGCACGGTTCCCAAGTTCACGGTCATCGTCGGCGGCTCTTTCGGCGCCGGCAACTACGGCATGTGCGGCCGCGCTTTCGACGGACGCTTTCTGTGGATGTGGCCGCAATCGCAAATTGCCGTGATGGGCGCCGAGCAGGCGGCCAACACCCTGGCCGACGTCAAGATCCGCCAGTTGCAGCGCAAAGGCCACGTCCTCGGCGAAGAAGAAATCGCCGCCATCCGTGACCCGGTGCTGGCCAGCTACGAGGCCGAGAGCGATGCGTATTTCTCGACCTCGCAGCTCTGGGACGACGGCATTCTCGACCCGGTCGACACCCGCAACGCGCTGGGCATGGCCATCGTGGCTTCGCTCAACGCCCCCTTCGGCGAGCCGGGCTACGGCGTGCTGCGCCTGTAGCCCAACCAATTCACACGGCAACCCAGGAGCACTCGTGATCCCGATCGACGAAAACTCCACCATCGGCGAAACGTTCTTCCGCGCCGCCGAGGCGTATGCAAATCAGCCGTTTCTGGCGGTCCCGGCCAATGCGGCGCGTGCGTATCACCCGGCCGGCTGGGAAATCACTTACGCAAATGCGGCGGGCGAGGTCAGGCGCCTGATCGCCCAGTACAAGGCCGCGGGCTATGGCGTCGGCCATCGCATCGGCTTGCTGCTGGAGAATCGGCCCGAGCACCTGCTGCACAAGCTGGCCATAAATGCGCTGGGCGTGTGCTGCGTGCCGCTCAATCCCGACCATCGCCCGCGTGAGCTCGCCTATGTGCTGGACCATGCGCAGGTCGACCTCGTTGTCGTGGTCCAGCCGCTCGAAGCGCAACTGCGCGCAGGCATGGCCCAGGCCGAGCGCTGCTGGCCCCACGTGCTCGCGCTCGAAAACTTTGCGGCCGGTTTGCCCTTAGCCCGTGAGGCAGCAAGTTCTTGCACACCCGGGCCTGAGACCCCCGCCAGCGTGCTCTACACCTCGGGCACCACAGGCCGGCCCAAAGGCTGCGTCCTGTCGCACCGCTATGAACTGGCGGCCGGCCAGTGGTATGCCAGCCGCGGCGGCATCAGCGCCTTTCACGAGGCGAGCGACCGGATCTACAACCCGCTGCCGCTCTTTCATGTCAACGCGTCAATCTTTTCCTTCTTCTGCATCATGCTCTTGGGGAATTGCCAGGTGCAGACCGATCGGTTCCAGCCCTCGCGCTGGTGGACCGAGGTGTTCGAGTCCCGGGCCACCGTAGTGCATTACCTGGGCGTGGTTGTGCCCATGCTGCTCGCCCAGCCGCCACATCCGCACGAGCGCGACCACCGGGTTCGTTTTTCCATCGGCGCCGGCGTCGAGCCTCAACTGCACGGCGTGTTCGAGGCGCGTTTCGGCTTTCCGCTCGTGGAAATCTGGGGCATGACCGAGATGGTCCGCGCCATCGTGGACAACGATCCCTCGCGTGTCGTCGGTACACGCGCCTTCGGACGTGTCAAGGCGGGCGCCGAAGTCCGTGTAGTGGACGACAACGACGCTGACGTGCCCGACGGCCAGCCCGGTGAAATGTTGATACGCCACAGCGCCGAAACGCCGCGAAAGGATTTCTTCAGCGGCTACCTCGACGATGACGACGCCACCGAAAAGGCATGGCGCGGCGGCTGGTTTCACACCGGCGACATCGTCACGCGCGACCCCGACGGGCTGCTGCACTTCGTGGACCGGCGCAAGAACATCATCCGGCGCTCGGGCGAGAACATAGCCGCCGCCGAGGTCGAGGCCCTTCTGCAGACCCACCCACTGGTGCAAACAGTGGCCGTGCTGGCCGTGAAAGACGAGGTGCGGGAAGAGGAAGTCCTGGCCTGCGTGGTGCTCAAGGAGCGCCCCCCAGCAGACCCCATGGCCGTGGCTCGCACGCTCTTTGATTTTTGCAACGCCAACCTCGCCTATTTCAAGACGCCAGGCTGGCTCTGGCTTACCGACAGCATTCCGACCACCGCCACGCAAAAGATCCAGAAGCACCAGATCTTCGAGCCGGGCATCGACCCGCGCACGCTGCCCGGCATGCTCGATCTGCGCTCCCTGAAAAAGCGGGGAGCCCCTCCTTCGCCTTCGCCTGAAACCTGAGACCACCTCATGCCCCTTCCCGCACTGTTCCAGCAAACCTTGTCGATTCCCGCGATCGGCTCGCCCATGTTCCTGGTGTCGTTTCCGCCGCTGGTGGAAGCGCTGTGCAAGGCTGGCGTGGTGGGCACCTTTCCCCATGTCAACGCACGCAACTCCGCGATTTATGACCAGTGGCTGACCGACATCGAGACTTCGCTGGCCCAGCACAGGCTCGCCCATCCCGCGGCAGTAGTTGCGCCCCACGGCGTGAACCTGATCGTTCACCGCACCAACTCCCGCTTCGAGCCCGACCTGGAGATCACCGTCGCGCACAAGGTGCCCTTCGTCATCACCTGTCTGGGGCACCCCGGCAAGGTTGTGGACGCCGTGCATGCCTACGGCGGGGTCGTGTTCTGCGACGTGACCAGCGCGGCCCATGCGCGCAAGTCGATGGACGCCGGCGTCGACGGCCTGATCTGCGTGGGCGCCGGGGCCGGTGGCCACGCCTCCAACCAGAGCGGCTTTTCACTGGTGCGGGAGATCCGCGAATTTTGGGACGGCTGTCTCGTGCTCGGTGGCGGCATCAATGACGGCGCTCAGATCCGGGCCGCCGAAGTGCTCGGCGCCGACCTGGCCTACATGGGCACGCGTTTCATCGCGACGCAGGAGTCCAATGCGCAAGCCGAGTACAAGGCCATGGTGGTCGACTGCGACGTGGCGGACCTCGTCTACAGCGACCGGCTTTCGGGTGTTCACGCCAACTTTTTGAAGCCTTCGCTGGAGCGCTACGGCATTGACGTGGCGACGATGCCGCCCAAGTCGCCCGACATGTCTTCACTGACCGATACCAACGCGAAGCTGTGGAAGGATCTGTGGAGCGCGGGGCATGGTATTGCCACCATTCACGATATTCCAGCGGTTGCCGACCTTGTCGCGCGTACTGCGGCAGAGTACGACGCAGCCTGCAAGCTGGGGCCGAGTCCGGCATTAGGGCGTGCATGAACGACCCGCGGCCGCCCATGGACTTCTACTTTGACTTTGCCTCGCCGTATGGCTATTTCGCGTCCGAAAAGATCGAGGCGCTGGCCGCGCGCTACGGCCGCGTCATCAGATGGCGGCCTATCTTGCTTTTCGCGGTGCTCAGGGCCCATGGTCTGGCAGGCCCGATGGAGCATCCACTCAAGCGCGCCTACATGTTGGCCGACTTCGAGCGTTCGGCGAAATTCCTGGGGGTGCAATACCGGGCGCCTGCGAGCTTTCCGATAGTCACCCAGCATGCGGCGCGCGCCTTCTACCTTATAGAACAGGCCGCGCCCGACCTCGCGGTGCCTTTCGCGCATGCCGTCCTGCGGGCTTACTGGCGCGAAAGCCGCGACATCGCTTCCCCGGCAGCGGTGGCGGCTATCGTGAGTGACATGACGCCAGCGCTTGGCGCAGCCGAAGACGTCCTGGCCCAGCTGCAGGGCGACGTCGCCAAGGGTCTGCTGACGGAGGCGATCAACCGGGCCGTTGCAGCAGGTGTGTTCGGGTCGCCCTTTTTCATGCTGGACGGCGAACCTTTCTTTGGCGCCGACCGGCTGCCGCAGCTCGAAGTCCGGATGGCCGGCTCACCTCGCTGAATTCCACTGCCAACCCGGAGCCCTCATGACACAACCTCTCGTTCTGGTGGAGCGAATCGACAACGTCGGCATACTGCGTTTCAACAATCCCGACAAGCTCAACACGCTCGATGTTCCCATGGTTCTGGCGATGGAGTCGGCGCTGTCGGAGCTCGAGTCAGACAGCACGGTCCGGGTCATCGTGGTGACCGGCGTGGACGACCGCGCCTTCATCGCCGGCGGCAATATTGCCGACCTGAAGGAGCGCCGTGCCCTGGAGCATTACGGCAATTTTTCCGAGGTGCTGCACCGGGTGTTCCGGCGCTTCGAGGTTTGCCCGAAGCCTACGATCGCCGCCATCAATGGCTGGGCTCTGGGCGGTGGCATGGAGTTCATGCTGACCATAGACATCCGCCTCATCTCAGATAAAGCAATGATCGGCCTGCCCGAGATCAAGCTCGGCATATTCCCCGGCGGTGGCGGTTCGCAGCGGCTGATGCGCCAGCTGCCGCTGTGCCAAGCCAAGATGCTGATGTTCACGGGCGACTTCATTGACGCGCAGCAGGCGGTGGCGCTGGGCTTGGTCAATCAGTCGGTGCCGCACGAACGCCTGATGGAGGAAACCCTGAAACTTGCGGCGCGGATTGCAGACAAGTCGCCGCTAACGCTCAAGTTCCTGAAAAGCAGCATGCTCCACGGCGCCGAGATGCCGCTGGACGCGGCGCTCGCGTATGAGGCAGCCACCATCAGCCTGGTCTTTGACAGCCAGGACGCGCATGAAGGCTGCGAGGCCTTTCTGCAGAAGCGAAAGCCTTCATTCAAAGGCGAGTAGAACGCTGGCGAAAAGAAGGAGGCACAGCCGGCCACGGCGATACTTCAGCCATGCCAATACCTGACATCTCCTTGCAGCCCCGCCGCAGGACGAACGAAAGCGCCCGACCATGACCGACACGCTGGCGTGGATTTGCGCGCTGATTACCGTGCTGGTAATGCTGGGCTATGAGGCGGGCCTGTGGCTCATGCAGCGCCGGAACCCCGGCCGCGTCGCGCGCTTTGCGCACGTCAGTTTGCGGGAGGACTGGTTCAATACCTTGTCCGAGCATCCGGGCACCGAGGTGCTGGCGGTGCAAACGCTGCGCAACTCGGTCATGTCGGCCACCATGACGGCGTCTACTGCCGTGCTGGGGCTCATCGGCAGCGTGACGCTCGCCGCTCCCGGCCTTTCAACGGTTCCGCATTTCACGGTTCGCGTCGCGCTCGAGCTGCTGCTGATGGCCACACTCTTTGCGTCGCTGGTGTCTTCGGCGATGTCGATCCGCTATTACAACCATGCCGGATTCATTGCTTCAATGCCGCCTGGCTCCGAGGCGAGGAAGCGCTGGGCCGCGCCCGCCCTGCTCTACCTGCGTCGCGCGGGTCTGCTCTATAGCTGGGGCCTCAGGCATTTGATTCTGGTGGCGCCTCTGCTGGCCTCGATTGTTCATCCGCTGGCGGGACCGGTGTCGGCCGTGTTGCTGGTTCCGGTACTGCTGCGTTTCGATCGTTTCGGCAGTTAGCCCGCTTAGACGGTGCGCTCGTGCTCCGCGGCTTCCATTCGAGCGGAAGCTGCCGGATCGCAGCCGCCACTCTCCAACGCACGTTCCAACGCGTACTTCTCCCGGTCGATTTCTCCACGAGTACGCACCCCCAGGCGCCGCAGTAAGGGCAGCGGGGGGCACCACCCTTGAATCCCGTGCTGGAGCAAAAACAAAAGCACGCCGCCGGTCAACATCAGCCATGTCCTGTTACGTGTTACGCCTAGTGCGAGTCCTGTGAGTGCGAGCGTCGATGCATTGACTTCGAGCACACGCTCGATGTCCCATTCGCGCTCCACGGCGTCGATGCGCGCGCTTATGGCATGACGATCGAGCGCGCAGTAGCGGGCGATATTGGCGTCCGTCTTCCGGTCGATTGCATCGTTCACCGCATCCGACGTCGAACGCCGCACGCGGTCGGGCTCCATCGATTCCCGTGTGCTGAAGGTGTGCATGCGTGAACGCTAGCGCCAAGCCGGCTCTGTGCGGGTGGGAAATCTCCGCGCAGATTTATCAGCGCTTTCCCATCATTGGCGTGTTTGCATGAGCTCGGCGGCCTTGACCACCAGCACCGGCACGGCAGCGTGACGAATCACCTGCTCGGCATCGCTTCCCAGCAAAGCCCTGCCGACGCCATGTCGGCCGTGCGAACCGACCACAATGAGATCGGCGTCTACCAGAGCGGCCTGGGCGTTCACATGCTCATGCAGGCGTCCCGGCCCTTCGACCACGTTGGTGGCCTCGACCTGTACGCCGGCGGCCAGCGCTTTGGCGATGCCGGACGCCAGGATGCGTTCGCCCGCCTCACGCATGAGCGGCAGAATTTCGTTGAGGTAGTTCATCGCGGGCTCGAACCCGTTGACATAGGCGAGTTCATCGACGACGTGCAAGAGGTGCAGACGTGCGCCCGTGAATCTGGCCAGCCGGATGGCTTCGTCAAGCGCTTTGTCGGCCGTATTGCTGCCATCGATGGCAATCAGAATCTGGCGAAAAGGAACCATGTCACGCTCCTGAGTAGTGGGTAGAAGGCAGCCCGTTCAGGCGCATGCGCAGGCTTGCAACGCCGGCTGCCGCGTTGGGCACGACTTCAAAGCCCAGCTTTCGCGCAAGCCCTGCCATTGCAGTGTTCTCGATGAGGCATTCGCCCACCATCTCGAGGGTGCCCCTGGCCCGCAGGTATTCGCTCATCTTGGTCATGAGGACCCGACCCAACCCCCTGCCCTGCCACTTTGCCGCCACCTGAACCGCGAACTCGGCACGGATGTTGTCGGGGTCGCACACGGCACGCACCTCGCCGACCATGCGGGCTTCGCCGGCCGCGGCTTCGTCCACGGCGATGAACGTCATCTCCCGGTCGTAGTCGATCTGGCTGTAGCGGGCCAGTTCGGAGTGCGGCACTTCCCGCCTCGCCATGAAGAAGCGCAAGCGCATGTCCGACGGTGGGGTTGCGGCATAGAAGGCCTTGAGGCGCTCGCCGTCATCGGGGCGAATCGGGCGGAGCAGGAGCTTGGCACTCTGCACGGTGACACGCTCGGCGAGTGCTTGTGGGTAAGGCCGAATCGCCAGGCGCACCGGGTTTCCGGGGTCGGGGCGCCGCAAACGCACCCGCGCATCCAGCGCCACCACGCCGCGTGCGTCCACCAGCAGCGGATTGATGTCCAGTTCGACCAAGGCCGCCAGATCGCAGCACATCTGCGACACCTTGAGAAGTGTCGACAGCAGAGCCGCCTCATTCGCAGCCGGCCGTCCCCGATAGCCTTGCAACAGCGGTTTGAGGTGGCCGCGCTCAATGAGATCATGGGCCAGATGCGCGTTGAGCGGCGGCAAAGCCACCGCATGGTTCTTGCTGAGCTCGACCGTGACGCCGCCTTCGCCCAAAAGCATCACGGGGCCGAATACCGGATCGGTATTAATCCCGACGATCAGCTCGAGCGCGCCCGGCCTCTGCACCATCTCCTGCACGGTGAAGCCTTGGACGACGGCGTCCGGCACGCTCTGGAGAACCCGCTCCTGCATGCGCCGCGCAACGCTTTGCACCTCTTCCGCGCTCATGACGCCGAGGGCGACACCGCCCACATCGGACTTGTGTACTACCTGGGGTGAAATGATCTTCAGCGCCACCGGGAAACCGATCTGACGCGCCACCACCAGCGCTTCATCGATGCTGTCCGTCCTTACGGTTCGCACGGTCGGGATGCCGTAGGCCTGCAGCAAGGCCTGGGTGTCGGCATCGCCCAGCCATTCACGCCCCTCATCCAGGGCTCGCCCGATGAGTGCCTCTGCGGTGAGGTGGTCAGGCTGGATGTCTTCCATGCTGGCGCTGGCCAGTTGCTGCAGGGCTTGCTGGTTGCGGCGAAAGTCGACCAGTTGCAACCAGGCGGCTACGGCGCGTTCCGGCGTGTCGTAGCTGGCCATTCCAGCCGCCGCACTGGCCTGCCGCGCGCCCAGCACCGAGACTCCACCCAGCCAGCAGGTCAGGACAGGTTTGGAGGCCGCCTGAAGCAGGGGCAGGCACGCAGAGGCGATCTGGCCGGCGGGCACGATCGCCGTAGGGGCATGCAGGAACAGCACGCCATCCACTTCTGGTGCGGCTGTCAGCACCCGCAGGGCCGCCTCATAGCGCGCAACCGGGGCGTCCCCGATGATGTCCACCGGGTTGCCGCCAGACCAGGTGGGCGGCAGGCATTCATTTAGGGCGCTGCGTGTGGCTTCGCTGAGTTCCGCCAGCGTGCCGCCACCCACCGCGAGCGCGTCTGCCGCCAGCACCCCTGCACCGCCGCCGTTGGTCACGAGCACCAGTCGTTCACCTTGCAGCGGCTTCACGTGCGCGAGCGTCTCGGCGGCATCGAACAATGCCTCCAGCGTATCGACCCGGAGCATGCCCGCGCGCCGCACCGCTGCGTCGAAAACGGCGTCGGAACCGGCAAGGGCACCGGTGTGCGAAGCGGCCGCCTTCGAGCCTGCGGGGGCTCGTCCGGCCTTCACCAGAATGACTGGCTTGTTGCGCGCGGCGGCCCTGGCCGCCGACATGAATTTGCGCGGCGACTTGACCGACTCCATGTACATGAGGATGGCGCGCGTGTCCGCGTCGCTGCCCAGGTAATCCAGCATGTCGCCGAAGTCGATGTCGGCGCTGTCGCCAAGTGAGACGAAGTGCGAGAAACCGATGCCCTCGCTACCGGCCCAGTCAAGCATGGCGGTAGCCAGCGCGCCCGATTGCGTGACAAAGGCCAGCTTGCCCGGAAGTCCATTGCCCGGCGCGAAGCTGGCGTTCAAACCCGTGCCGGGCACCAGCGCGCCGATGCAGTTCGGCCCGAGGATGCGCAGCAGAAAGGGTCGCGCTGCGTCCAGCATCGCTTGCTCCAGCGTTTTTCCTGCGGCATTGCGGCTCTGCCTGAGCCCGGCCGACAGAACGATGGCGGCCCTTGTGCCCTTGCGCCCGAGCGCTTCGATCAGCCCTGGCACGGTGGCAGCCGGGGTGCAGATCACGGCCAGATCGGGCACGCCAGGCAGCGACTCGACCGTGGGCCAGGCTTTCTCGCCACCGACCTCGGCATAGGCCGGGTTAACCGGCCAGATCGGCCCCCTGAAACCGCCGAGCTTCAGGTTGCGAAACACCACGGCGCCCAGGCTGTAGTCGCGGTCGGATGCCCCTATTACCGTAAGGCTCGAGGCTTGGAAAAGGCGGTCAAGGTGGCGTACTGTCATGCGTGGGCTGTAGTCATTCCGGAATGAAGGAAGAGATGGCGAAAGTAGATGGAGGGTAAGGCCAGCACGAGCGCATGCCTTGCGCCAGATCAATGCCCCGCCGGACCGAAGTGCAAAGAATGAGAGCCGGACATCAGGAGACATCGCAATGCAACAGTACGACTCAACCATGGCGCCACGTTTTCTTGAGCTCCTGAAGAAACGTGAAGGAGAACTGCGCGCGCTCCTGCAGTCCGGACGCAACGAAGGCTCGAACCATGAACCCGACTCACACGACGTCACCGACTTCAAGGACATGGCCACAGGCGAAGTGCAGGCACAGTTGGCCGGGGTCCAGGCCGAACGCCACACAGCCGAACTGGAGCAGGTGCTTGCCGCCGAGCGTCGCATCGCCGAAAAGAGCTACGGCGATTGCACCGTGTGCGGCGAGCCGATCGACCTGCGTCGCCTGCTGGCGTTGCCAGCCACCCCGACCTGCGCCAGTTGCCAGGAAGCGCTGGAACACCGGCAAGCAGCAAGGCCGGGCGTCCACGGCGCCCACTGAGACACACTGCCCACGTGTACACCATGCTGCCCGCACCCATGCTGGCCGACGGTGTCCCCCAACCGGCCGGACTCGCTGCGGCCACCGCGGGGGCTGGTCAAGACCAGTCCGCGCTCGGCAATTTTCGACTTTTTCCGACCGGCCCTCACTCTTGAGAGTTTTGCCTGAGCGCCGGTTTCAAAGTGTCCCCGAACCCAGGCCAGCAGGGGGCCGCGGGACTGGCTTTGCCAGACCGCAGGCGCAGCGGCCCCCGCGGGGGGCAGGGAGCTACACGCAGTGAGTGACGTGGGGGCTCGTTCCACCGCGGGACTGGCTTTGCCAGACCGCACGCGCAGCGACCTCCTCGGGGGGCAGGGAGCTACACGAAGTGAGCAACCGTGGGGGCTCGTTCCATAGGCCAGCAGGGGCCGCGGGACTGGCTTTGCCAGACCGCAGGCGCAGCGGCCCCCTCGGGGGGCAGGGAGCTACACGAAGTGAGCAACCGTGGGGGCTCGTTCCACCGCGGGACTGGCTTCGCCAGACCGCAGGCGCAGCGCCCCCTCGGGGGGCAGCGCAGTACGCGTAGCGACAAGCGTGGGGGCGGTATATAATCAGGGGCTTAGCGGAAAGTGTCCAGGAATGGCCTGGGGGGCTCCCGCATCGATCAAGGAAGACTCATGAAAGACGGCATTCACCCTAACTACCGCGACGTTTGCTTTGTGGACTTGTCCAACAACTTCAAATTCGTCACGCGTTCATGCGTCAACACCAAAGAAATGGTGAAGATGGAAGACGGCCGCGAACTGCCGCTGTACAAGCTGGACACCTCCAGCGAATCGCACCCTTTTTATACCGGCACGCAAAAATCCGTGGACAACATGGGTGGCCGTGTCGAGAAATTCCGCAACCGTTTTGGCAAAACTGCTGCCAAAGACGCGACTGCAGAAGCCGCCAAATAAAGAGCTTTCGCTCCTCAAAGGGCAGCCTGGATTTCAGGCTGCTTTTTTTTCGTCCGCCTTTTCCCGGTGACCCTGTGTATTCCTGCGTTTCGGGCCTCTTTCCGGGCCAGTTTGACGGCATGATACGAAGCTCGAACTCGACGGCGCATTCACAGCGCCTGTCGGCCCCTCAACCCGAATTCCCTTGAACAAACCCTCTCCTGCCATCATCGCGCAATCGGCCGTTCGACGACTGCCGCGCCTGGCGTTGCTCCTGTTCTGCCTGGCCTACGTGCTTCCCGGCTTTCTCGGGCGGACGCCCTGGAAAAGCGCGGATATCGCGTCGTTTGGCGCGATGCGGGAACTGGCCCTTACCGGCTCGTTCTGGCTTGACCCTCAGGTGCTGGGCACGCGGGTGAGCCTGGATGGCCTCGTTCCTTACTGGCTAGGTGCGATCGGTATCAAGGTCCTGCCTTTTTTCGATGTAGCACTGGCCGCTCGAGTGCCTTTCGGCTTGTTGCTGGCCCTCACCTTGGTAGCCACCTGGTACGGCGTCTACCACCTGGCGCGCAGCCCGCAGGCCCAGCCCGTCGCTTTTGCATTTGGCGGCGAGGCTGGTCCTGTCGACTACGCACGCGCGATGGCCGACGCGGGCTTGCTGGCGCTGATCGCCTGCCTGGGGCTGGCACAGCTCTCCCATGAAACCACGCCGGCGCTGGCGCAACTGAGCTTCACGGCGCTGGCTTTCTGCGCGGTTGCCGTGAGCCCGTGGCGCAGCGATCGAAGGCTCTGGCGCCCCTCTGTTGCCCTCGTCGTCGGGCTGGGCGGTCTGGCCCTGAGTGGCGCGCCAGCCGTGGCGGTTGCGCTCGGCCTGGGCAGTGCAGCGGTGGAATGGCTGGATGCACGGCGCAATGCGGACACTCCGCAGACCGGCACACCCGGGGAAACCTGGCGCTGGATCAGCATCGTGCTGGTCGTGACTCTGGTGGTCGCCGTGCTTGCGTTTTTCCTGAACCAATGGCGCTGGCGCGTCGATCTCAGAAGCCTGGGCAACCTGCGCAGCCTCGGCCGCCTCCTGTTCTGGTTCACGTGGCCTGCAGGCCCGCTGGCGCTCTGGACGCTATACCGCTGGCGCAGGCAACTGGCGAGTCGGCACGTAGCGCTGCCTTTGTGGTTCGCTGTCGTCACGATCGCCTCAACTTTGCTGACGGGAAGCTCGGACCGTGGGCTGTTGTCCAGCCTCCCGGCCCTGGCGGCGCTGGCTGCATTCGCGCTGCCAACGCTCCGGCGAAGCGTGGCGTCCCTGATCGACTGGTTCACCCTGCTGTTCTTCACGGGCTGCGCCTTCATCATCTGGCTGATCTGGATCGCCATGCAGACGGGCATACCCCGTCAGCCAGCGGCCAACGTCGCGAAACTCGCGCCGGGTTTCGAGCCCAGTTTTTCGCTCCTGGCCTTTGCGGTGGCGGTTCTGGCAACGCTTGCGTGGGCATGGCTGGTCAGGTGGCGGGCCGGGAGGCAACGCGCGGCGATCTGGAAATCTCTTGTGCTGCCGGCTGGCGGCACCACGCTCTGCTGGCTGTTGCTGATGACGCTGTGGCTGCCCTTGCTCGACTACGCGCGCAGCTATGCGCCGCTTGCCGCGCAAGTGGCCAGGCTGGTCGACCGCAAGGCGTGCGTGCAGGTCTATGGGCTGAGTAGTGCGCAAATCACGGCTTTGCAGTACCACGCCGGGCTCGATCTCAGGCATCTTGAAACCGGCGTCCGTTGCCCTGTGATGCTGGTGGACGTAGACGCAGAACCCAACCTCGGGCTGGCCATGGACATCCGGCAATGGAGGCGCGTCGCGGCCGTGCGGCGACCCACGGACAAGGACGAGGATTTGCTGGTCTTCCGCCGCCGCAGCGAGACGCCCGCGCAAGGAGGCGCCGAAAGCTCCAGCGCTCCAGGCAGCGCGCAAACCTTGGGCGCTGCGCGACCGTGAGCGAACTGGGGCGGGTATCCCGGCATGCGGGGACGGTGCTGGTCGGCCAGCTGGCCATCATGGCCTTCGGCGTGGCGGACACCGTCATTGCCGGGCGCTACAGCGATGCCGCATTGGCCGCCCTTTCGGTCGGCTCAGCCATCTACATCACCGTCTTTG
This sequence comes from Pseudomonadota bacterium, assembly GCA_040385065.1. GTDB lineage: Bacteria > Pseudomonadota > Gammaproteobacteria > Burkholderiales > Burkholderiaceae_C > Polaromonas. The sequence continues at coordinate 92,652 of JAZKIC010000019.1, read as the reverse complement.
TGAGCCTGATGGGCATCGTGCAGTCCTTGTTGCCCATCTGGGCTGAACTGCGCGGTGCGCGACGGCTGGAGGCCATCGGACAGTCGCTGCGTCAAAGCCTTTACCTGTGTTGCCTGATCAGCCTGGCGGGCATTCTCGCCCTCCTTTTCCCCGGGCCGCTTCTTGCCTGGGCAAAGGTGCCCGTTGACATGCAGGCCGACGTCAGCCATTACCTGGCCGTGCTGGCCGCCGCCTTCGTGCCCGCCCTGCTGTTCAGGCTATACAGCACACTCAACCAGTCGCTCGGCATGCCGCTCTTGGTGACATGGCTTCAGGTCGGCGCGCTGGCGATCAAGGTACCCCTGTCGGTCTGGTTCGTCGCGGGCGGCGCCGGACTCCCGGCCATGGGCGTTGCAGGCTGCGCTTGGGCCACCTTGGCGGTCAACTACCTTTTGATGGCGGTTGCCCTCGTGATGCTGCGAACCACCGCGCTGTATGCGCCCTTCAAGATCTGGGCCCGCATCGAAAAACCGGACTGGCCGCAGATCTCGGCCTTCCTGCGGCTGGGGCTGCCCGGTGGCCTGTCCTATCTGGTCGAGGTCACGTCCTTCACACTGATGGCGCTCTTCATCGCGCGCCTCGGAACCGTGGCTGCGGCCAGCCACCAGATCGCCGCCAGCGTGGCGGCCGTTCTCTACATGGTGCCGTTGTCGCTTTCGATTGCGTGCAGTGCGCGGGTATCTTTCTGGCTAGGTGCAGGACGGCCCGACGAGGCCCGGCGACTGGTCCTGATGGGATTCAGGCTTTGCATGCTGGCATCGGCCACGCTGGCCGGGCTGGTGATGTTTTTGCATGCCCAGTTACCTGCCTGGTACTCGCGCACGCCAGCCGTGGTGGCCGTGGGCTCGACCCTCCTGATCTGGGTCGCCCTCTACCACCTGGCCGACGCGACGCAAGCCCTCTGCGCCTTCCTGCTGCGCTGCTACCGCATTACCCTTCGGCCGCTGCTGATCTATGGCGTTTTACTGTGGGGGCTCGGACTTCCCGGCGGCTACATCCTGGCCTATATCGGATTTGCTGGAGTTCCCGCCACGCAATCAGCGTCGAGTTTCTGGGCTGCCGCAGCCGTGGCACTGGCGCTCGTGGCGCTGTCTTTTGTCCTGTTGCTCTGGCGCGCCGTAAGGCACAGCCTTCAGGCCGACCCAACGCCTCAGCCGGCAGTTTCCGCGAGCTGAACCGGCCGTACCCGGCCGGAAGGAAAGATGATCGAAAAGCGCGACCCCGCTCCGGGACGGCTGTCTATGTGCAACTCGCCGCCGTGGCGCTGGGCAACGTGCTTGACGATGGCCAGCCCCAGGCCCGTGCCGCCCGACTCGCGCGACCGGCTTCGATCGACGCGGTAGAACCGTTCTGTCAGCCGGGGGATATGCTCCGCGGCGATACCCGGGCCTGTGTCTTTCACGGCAAATTCGCCGCGGCCATCATCGAGCTGCCGCCACGTCACTTGCACCGCGCCGGGCGATGGGGTGTAGCGCAGGGCATTGGTCACCAGGTTGGACATGGCGCTGAAAAGCTCGGACGCCTCACCCGCAAGCTCGCAGTCGGACTCGACGGAAAAGCCGAGCGTATGCTCTTCGGTGGGCGTCAGCAGCCCCTGCAGGGCCCGGGCTTCGGCCGCGCACTGGTCAAAGAGTGCCTGCACCGATTGCCATTCCTGGTGCCGCGGCGGTGGGCTGCCTTCAAGGCGTGAGAGAGTCAGCAGATCGCTCACCAGGGTCTGCATGCGGGCCGCCTGCTGCGCCATGAGTGCCAGGTAATGGTGGCGCTCCCGGTCATCGAGCGTCAGGGTCTGCAGGGTTTCGACGAAACCTGAAAGCACTGTCAGGGGGGTGCGTATCTCATGGGATACGTTGGCCACGAAATCGCGCCGCATCGCGTCGGCCTGCTGCACGGCGGTCACGTCGCGTGACAGCAGCAACTTGCGGTTTTCGCCATAGGCATGCAGCCGCAGCGAAAGCTTGACAGGCCGAGCCGCCGTGCTGTCTCGGCCATGGACGCTGACCTCCTGTGAAAAATCGCCTCCGGCAAGGTAGCGCGCAAAAGACGGCTCGCGGATCAGGTTGGCAGCGTACTGCAGCAGGTCGCGCTGGACGTCGAAACCAAAATGATGCGCAGCGGTCTGGTTGCACCACTCGATGCGCCCCTCGGCGTCGAGCAGCACGACGCCATTGGGCGATGCCTGCATGGCGGAGAGAAAGTCATCGAGCCGGTTTTCGCTGCGCTGGCGCATGCGAATGAGCTTGCGCACAATGCGATTCATCCGGTCAGCGATCTCGCCCCAGGCGCCAGCGCGTGGCGGCTTGGGACCGGAATCGGCGCCCGGCGTATCCGACTGTTGTTCAGCCGCCAGCCAGCGCAAAAGCCGCGACATGCTGAACGTATCCCACGCCATCCACAATACCGCGCCCACCAGGGCGCCTGCTGCGAGCCACTGAATTCCCGCAACATACCAGGCGGTGATTGCGCCCGCGAAAAGGAAAGCGCCAAAGACTAAAAAACGCGAAATCATCCCGCGTCTGGCGGCGTAGCTACAGGCGCTTTTGCGAGCGCATGGGTCAAGCGATAGCCCGCGCCACGGACCGTTTCAATCATGGACGAGGCGCCCGCGAGGGATTCGCGAAGGCGCTTGACGTGGACGTCGACGGTACGTTCTTCGATAAAAACGTGATCTCCCCAGACCTTGTCGAGGAGATTGCCCCTGCTATGAACCCGCTCGGGATTGCGCATGAAATAGTGCAGCAACTTGAATTCTGTAGGTCCGACCTTCAGCTCTGCGCTTTCGAAGATCACGCGATGCGTGCCGGCGTTGAGCTCGAGCGGGCCGACCTTCAGGGTTTCATCGCTGGCTTCAGGCGTACGGCGCCGCAGCACGGCCCGAATACGCGCCAGCAACTCCTGCGTGGAAAACGGCTTCACAATGTAATCGTCGGCGCCAGCGTCCAGGCCCTGCACTTTGTCCGCCTCGTCGCCCCGCGCCGTCAGCATGAGAATGGGGACGGATTGGGTACGCTCACTCTTGCGCCATCGGCGGGCCAGCGCCACACCGCTTTCGCCCGGCAGCATCCAGTCCAGGACGATGATGTCCGGCACTACCGCATCGACTTCGCGTTGCGCTGCAACCCCATCGAAGACCACGGTAGGCGCGAAGCCGTTGTGCCGCAGGTTGACGGCGATCAGTTCAGCGATGGCGGGCTCATCCTCGACCACCAGCGCACGCAAGGGCTTTCTCATCGGACGACAGACTCCACCTTTTCCATCGAGCTGTGGCGCACGTCCTCGCCTTTGACCACAAAGATGATCTGCTCGGCGATGTTCTTGGCGTGATCGCCCACGCGCTCGATCGATTTCGCGAGAAACAGCAGGTCCAGGCTGGGCGAGATCGTGCGCGGATCTTCCATGATATAGGTGATCAACTTGCGCATGAAACCGTTGTATTCGTCGTCTATCTGGTCGTCTTGCTTGATGATGGCAACGGCCATGGCCGTATCGAGCCGCGCGAACGAATCGAGCGTTTTGCGCAGCATGCCCGACGCCAGGTCGGCCGCCACGCGCAACTCCGAACTGGGCAGGTTGCGCGGTGACCCGCTCTTGATGATGGACTTCACCATGCGTGCAATGCGTGCGACCTCATCGCCGGCACGCTCGAGGTTTTGCGTTGTGCGCGAGATAGCCATGAGAAAGCGCAAGTCGCGCGCTGTCGGCTGTCGCCTGCCGATAGTAGAGATGATCTGCTGGTCGATCAGCACTTCCATCTGGTTGATCCGGGCTTCGTTCTCGAGCACCTGATCGGCAGTTTCCTGGCTCATGTGAACCAGCGCATAAACCGCCTGGTGCAGCTGCGACTCCACGAGTCCGCCCATCTCCAGAACCTGCGAGGAGATGGAGTTGAGCTCGGCGTCGAACTGGCTTGAAATGTGTTTGTCGCTCATGGATTCTTTCGTTGAAGGGACATCGAGGTCATGCCGGGCCAGGTCAGCCGAAGCGCCCGGTGATGTAGTCCTCGGTTTCCGTGCGCTGCGGCTTGAAGAATATCTGCTCGGTCGCGCCGAATTCAACAAGCTGGCCCAGATACATATAGGCCGTGAAGTCACTGCACCGCGCCGCCTGCTGCATGTTGTGCGTAACGATGGCAATGGTATGGTCGCGCTTGAGCTCATGCACCAGTTCCTCGACCTTGCCGGTCGAGATAGGATCGAGTGCCGAAGTCGGCTCGTCAAGCAGAAGTACCGAGGGTTTGACCGCCACGCTGCGCGCGATGCAAAGACGTTGCTGCTGGCCGCCAGAAAGGGACAGGCCGCTCTGGTTGAGCTTGTCCTTGACTTCGCCCCAGAGCGCTGCCTTGGTCAGGGCCCATTCGACGCGCTCGTCCATGTCGGGCTTGCCCAGGTTTTCGTACAGCCGCACCCCAAAGGCGATGTTGTCGTAGATGGTCATGGGAAACGGTGTCGGCTTCTGAAAGACCATGCCGATCCGGGCGCGCAGCAGATTGACGTCCTGGCTGTCGTCCAGAATGTTCTGGCCATAAAAGTTGATCTGGCCTTCTGCGCGCTGCCCGGGATAAAGGCTGTACATGCGGTTGAGCGTCCGCAGCAAGGTCGACTTGCCACAGCCGGACGGGCCGATGAAGGCCGTTACCCGGCGCTCGGCAATGTTCATGGTCACGTCGCGCAGTCCCTGGAACTTGTTGTAGAAAAAGTTCAGGTTTCTCACCTCGAGCGCATTGGTGAGTTCGGGGCTGTTGGTAGTTGGATTCATCGAGTGTCCAGAAATGGTTTCGGCTTAATGCGTGGATGGCGGCGGATAGCGAAGAAAAGGCTCAGGTGCCCGCCCTGTCCCGGAAAAACACGCGTGCCAGGATGTTGAGGACCAGTACCGCCAGGGTGACCAGCAAGGCGCCGCCCCAGGCCAGTCGCACCCAGTTGTCATAGGGGCTCATCGCGAACTGGAAAATGACCACAGGCAGATTCGCCATGGGTTTGCTCATGTCGCTATTGAAGAACTGGTTGTTGAGGGCTGTAAATAGCAAGGGCGCGGTTTCCCCGCTGATGCGCGCAATCGCCAGCAGCAGCCCTGTCATCACACCACTGCGGGCTGCACGAAGCGTCACCAGCGTCGAGACTTTCCAGCGCGGCGCGCCCAGGGCAAAAGCGGCTTCGCGCAAGCTGCCGGGTACGAGGCGCAGCATGTTTTCGGTGGTTCGCATCACCACTGGAATAGCAATGAGCGACAGCGCCAGGCTTCCCGCATAGCCCGAGAAATGGCCCACGGTCGACACCGCGATGGAGTAAACAAACAGCCCGAGCACGATCGAGGGCGCCGACAGCATGATGTCCGTAACAAAGCGCGTCAGCTCCGCGGTCTTGCTCTCGTCGCCGAATTCCGTCAGGTAAACCCCGGCCAGAATACCGATCGGTGTCGAGACCAGGACCGACAGGCCCACCATCAACAAGCTCCCAACGATGGCGTTGCGCAGCCCTCCCCCTTCTGAGCCGGGTGCGGGTGTGTCTTTCGTAAAAATGTTCCAGTCGATCGCCGCCACGCCTTTGGACAGCAGTACGAACAGGATCCAGAGCAGGACAGCCAGCCCCACCGCCATCGCGACCATCGAGAGCGCCATGCCCAGCTTGTTCATCAACTGGCGGCGAGCGTAGAGTGTGGAATCCATCATCAGCCTCCCCGTGCCCGCTCGGTGCGCAGCACCAGCAGCTTGGCCATCGCCAAAACAGCGAACGTGATCACAAACAGCAGGAACCCCAGCGCGTACAGCGCTGCCACGTGAAAGTCCGCCGCTTCGCCGAACTCATTGGCCAGCGTGGAGGCGATGGACGTACCTGGGGAAAAAAGCGAGGTCGGCATCCGGTTGGCATTGCCGATCACGAACGTGACGGCCATGGTTTCCCCGAGGGCGCGCCCCAGGCCAAGCATGATCCCGCCAATGACGCCCTTCTGCGTATAGGGCAGCACGACCTTGCGAACCACTTCCCAGGTTGTGCAGCCCAGGCCATAGGCGGACTCTTTCAGCACGGGCGGGGTGATGGCAAAAACGTCCCGCATGACCGCGGCCACGAAAGGCAGCACCATGAAAGCCAGCACGATCCCGGCGGCAAGGATGCCGATGCCGTTCGTGGCGCCACCGAAGAGCCAACCCACCAGCGGCATGCCGCCCAGCAGTTTCTGCACGGGCATCTGCAGATAGTCGGCAAACAAGGGGGCAAACACGAACAGCCCGAACATGCCGTAGATGATGGAAGGCACCGCCGCCAGGAGCTCGATGGCGGTACCGAGCGGGCGACGCAACCAGACGGGGCAGGTCTCCGTGAGGAAAACGGCGATGCCGAAGGCCAATGGCACCGCAACGAGCATCGCGAGCGTGGCACTCGCCAGGGTTCCGACAATCGCGATCGCGGCGCCGAAGTTTTCATTGACGATGTCCCATTCAACGTACCAGATGAACGGAATCCCGAACTTCCTGAACGTGGGCAGGGCATTGATGAACAGCGAAACGATGATCCCGGCCAACGCCAGCAACACCAGCAGGGAAAAGCCCTGGGTCAGCCGGTGGAAGATGGCATCGAACAGGCGCTGCCGCCTGGCCACCGCAACCATGCCGGCATCGCCAGTGTGCGTGTCGGCATCGACGTTGACGCGGGTGAATTCCGGACTCATGGCGGTTCCTGCTGTCATGTGCAAAACACCGATCTTAGTTAGATAAAAAAAAGCATCGCCTGAATGCTTGAAACAATCAGGCGGATGCACGATTACACGTAAAACTTATTTCTGAACCTGATTCCACACCTTGGCGCGAATCTCGTTCGTCAGCTTGTCGGGCAGGGGCACGTAGTCCAGGTCGGCCGCCATCGTCTTGCCGCTCTTGAAAGCCCAGTCGAAAAACTTCAGGGCTTCGGCCGACGCTGCCTTGTCGGCGGGCTGCTTGTACATCAGGATGAACGACGCGGTGCTGATGGGCCAGCTCTCTGCGCCCTTGGCATTGACCATCGAAATCCCCATGCCCGGCACGCTGAACCAGTCTGCGCTGGCAGCGGCGGCCGCAAAGGTCAGGTCATCGGGGGAAACGTATTTGCCGTCGGCGTTTTGCAACTGCATGAAGTTCATGTTGTTCTTCTTGACGTAGGCATATTCGACATAGCCGATAGCGCCCTTGACGCGCGTGACGTTGGCTGCAACACCTTCGTTGCCTTTACCGCCCACGGACGTGTCCGCTGGCCACTTCACTGCAGCGCCCTTGCCGACCTTGTCGGCGAACATGGGGCTGACCGCGGCAAGGTAGTCGGTGAAGTTGAAGGTCGTGCCCGAACCGTCGGCGCGGTGGACCACCGTGATCACCTGGTCAGGCAATTTTTTGCCGGGGTTCAACGCGGCGAACTTGGGATCGTTCCACTTTTTGATGTTGCCCAGGAAAATATCGGCCAGCACCGGGCCGGTAACGCGCAACTCGCCAGGCTTGAAACCTTCGAGATTGACCACGGGCACCGTGCCGCCAATGACGGCGGGAAACTGGATCATGCCGTCCTTGTCGAGCTCGGCGCCGGCTACGGGGGCGTCGGAGGCGCCGAAAGTGACCGTTTTGGCACGGATCTGCTTGAGACCGCCGGAAGAGCCGATCGACTGGTAATTCAGGCCGACGCCGGTTTGCTGTTTGTAGGCTTCAGCCCACTTGGCGTAGACAGGGAAGGGAAAGGTCGCGCCAGCGCCAGTGATGTCGGCGGCCAAGGCCGCGCTCATGGCGACGGTGGCGAGCGCCGCAGCGGCGACGGATTTGAGCAAATTACGTGGGTTGGTCATGGTGACTCCTTCAGGTTTGAAACTTGGCAGAACTGCACAGCACAGAAGGACTTTATGAATCCAGTGTGACAGTGCCGTGACAAACCCTGCACAAAAGGTGCAGAGCTTGTCAGGATTGAAAAAAAGGCTCGACGGATTTAGCGAGCGCTCTTTTGGCTGAGCCCGGGGCGACAGCTCGCCCCCCCCCCCGCGCAGCGGCGTCAGGAACCGACCACACCCCCGTCATTGCGTGTAATGACGATGGTGGCCGACCGGGGCCGCTTGCCCGAGCCGTAACCGGCGTTGGCGGGCCACTGGCTCGTGTACTTGCTCACGTCACCGATATGGGCTTGGGCTGTGTTCTCGCCCGGGTGCTGGATGTTGATGAACAAGGTGCGCCCGTCCGGGGTTTCAGCCACGCCGGTGATTTCGCAGCCCGACGGGCCCACGAGGAATCGCTTGAGCCTGTCGGCGGAAGGAGGCTTGCCCACGAAGGTCGTCACCTCCAGGGGTCCGCCGCTGGCACGCGGGTAGCTCAGCGTGACTTTTCCGCCGTCACCCACCTGCCCGGGCAAGCCTGCAAGCATCATGCAGTTGGTCACGTCGGTGAAGGCGCCGTCGTCCGTCTGTATCCAGCAAATGCCCGTGCTCTTGCTGAAGGCCAAGCCATCGGGGCTGGAGAAATCCTGAGCACCCGAAAGACCCGACAGGTTTGCGGCGGCCGGGCTGGCGCTGGCTTCGGCCCCGAAAAGGTAAACGTCCCAGGTAAAGGTGGTGGCGGCCGAGCCCGCTGCGTCTTCCTTCATACGGAGGATGTGGCCATTGACGTTGCCGGTCTGTACGGTGGCTGCTCCCCGGACGTCCGAGTAGGCGCGCGGGTTGGCCGAGTCCGGTGCGGATTGTGCTGAGCCCGTCGGCTCGACGCGCCGGTTGCTGTTGTTCGTCAGCGTGTAATAGATTTCGCCGTTGGCCGGATTCACCGAGCACCATTCAGGCCGGTCCATCTTGGTGGCGCCAGCGGCATCTGCCGCCAGGCGGGTATTGACGGAAATGTCCGCCAAACCGTCGAACGGGTACCTGGCATAGCTGGCAATAGCCGGGTTCGACATGGCCAGCTCCAGCCATTGCCCCGTGCCGTCGCCGTTGAACTTGGCGACGTAGAGGCGCCCTTCGTCGAGGTATTTGTCACCCGTCGCAAGGCGGTCAGCCGGGTTGGCGTCCGCGGCGGACCAGACCGCCTTCGAGACCCATTTGTAGATGTACTCGTTGCGGGAATCATCGCCCTGGTAGACCGCCAGGGGTTGCCCCGGCACGACCTTGCCAAAAGCTGCACTTTCGTGGGCGAAGCGTCCGAGGGCCGAACGCTTTTTGGCACTGCGGGTTTTGTCGTAAGCGTCGAGTTCAACGATGTAGCCCATGGTGTTGAGCTCGTTGCGGTAGTCATCGCTGCCGTCGCTCGAGCTGCCCGTTTTTGCGGCGTTCCAGCGTGCATAGCGCTCGCCCGTGCCGCCGCTTTCCCAGCCGTGGCGCGAGCTGGCACCTTCGGAACGTCCATAACGCACCAGCGCAGTGACGCTTTTCGCACCCTCGCGCGCCACGTCATCGCCCTTCGGACGCGTGAAATAGCCAGCCCAGTTTTCCTCGCCCGTGAGCAGGGTGCCCCACGGGGTTTTGCCGGTGCCACAGTTGTTGATGGTGCCGCGCACGCGGGTGGCGTTAGGCGAATAACGCGTCACGAGCAGTGGGCTGCCCTTGGCCGGACCGGAAATCTCCATCTCGGTCAGCGGGGTCAAGCGGCGGTTGAACGCCGAGCTCTTCAGGTATTCCCACGCCTTGCCTTTACGGCGCACCTCGACCACCGACACGCCGTGGATGTCGATCTCCTTGTCGACCTCGCTGGCGGGACGCGGCAGCGTCGAGGTCCCACCATCGGCGTGCAGAAAGAAAGAGCTCAGCTTTTCGTCCGTCGTGGCCTCGTGGTTCATGGCGAGCAGCCCGCGCGCGCCGGACTGCACGGAAGGCCGGCCACGTTCATCCAGCCCGAACCACTCCATGCCGTCGTGGTGGTCGCCCGCCCGCTGGTCATAAGCCGAGTCGGTGCCGTCGTTTTTATAGTCCGGTGTAGAGGCGTCCAGCGGATCGCCCAAGGCATACAGGACGCTGGCCGAGTAGCCTTCAGGAACGATGACGCGATCTGCGAGGCTTTTACCGACCTCACGAAAACCCAGCAGCCGGGCCGGGGAAGCCGCCAGCGCGGGCGTGTCGAGATTGGCAAGCGAAGCACCCAGCGTGCCAAACACGGCAGCTGCGGCCGTGCCGATCGAGCCGCGCAGCAGCGAGCGGCGGCTCAGGCCTTGTTCGATGAGCGTCTCGAAGGCAGGGTTGCCCGAGGTGTTGTTGTTCAGGTCGTCCGGGTCAATGTAATGTTGTTCTGCTGAAGTCATGGTTGCTTTCTTACGTTGCGACTGAATGGTCCAGCGAATTTTGGAAAGCATGAGTGACAAGGTCGTGACAATTCATGTTAGCCCTCATTGAGCCGCGCACTGCCTGAAACGAGTCGCGCTGCCAAGCAGCCAAGCACTGCACGCCATAAAGGGACGGACGCCCCGTTTGGTACGCTTGCCCCATGAAAAACAGCCGCACCGGCACCGTCGTACGCCTAGGACTGGCGCAGACGCTGGCCTGGGCGTCGAGCTATTACCTGCCCGCCATCCTGGCTAACGCCATGGCGCGCGACCTCGGGCTTGCCACGCCGACGATTTTCCTGGCCTTCTCGGTATCGCTGGTCACGACCGCGCTGTTCGGCCCTGCGGCCGGGCGGGCGATCGACCGTCTCGGCGGACGTTCCGTGCTCGCGTGGAACAGCCTTGTATTTACTGCAGGCCTGGCCCTGCTTGCAACTGCGCAGGGTGTGGCGGGACTTTTTGCCGGATGGGTGGTTCTCGGGATTGCCATGTCGGCAGGTCTTTATGAGGGTGCTTTCGCCGCGCTGGTCCACCTGTATGACAAATCGGCCCGCAATTCCATCACGGGTATTACGCTGCTGGCCGGATTCGCCAGCACGATTGGGTGGCCCCTCACCGCCTGGTTCGAGTCGCAGTGGGGCTGGCGGGGCGCCTGCCTGGCCTGGGCAGTCATGCACCTGCTGATTGCCTTGCCATTGAATCTTTCGCTCCCCCGCAGGGCCGTTGACACGCCGTCGAATTCGCCTGTGCCAAATGCACCCGAAGCGTCCGAAGCGACGCAAGCGACCGAAATGCCCCCGTCGCTGTCTGCCGCGCCAAAAGGCGCAACGCTGAATTCGCCGCAAGGCAGGCGTACTGGCGTACTGTTCGCCTTTGTGTTTGCCATGACCTGGTTCATCAGCACCGCGATGGCCGCTCACTTGCCACGCCTGCTGCAATTGAACGGCGTGACGCTGGCGTCCGCGCTGGTGCTGGCCGGCCTTGTCGGTCCGGCCCAGGTGGCTGGACGATTGCTGGAGTTCACGTTTCTGCGGCGCGTCAGTCCGCTGCTCTCGGCCCGGCTGGCAGGGACGGCGCATACGCTGGGGGCGGTGGCATTTCTGGTGGTGGGCGCGCCCGCCGGTGCGCTTTTCACATTGCTGCACGGCGCGGGCAACGGCATGCTGACCATTGCCAAAGGAACCTTGCCCTTGCTGCTTTTCTCAACCCGCGACTATGGTGCCCGGCAAGGGCTCTTGATGGTGCCGGCGCGATTTGCGCAGGCACTGGCGCCTTACGCTTTTGGCTTGGCGCTGGATGGGATGGGCGCTTCGGCGCTGTGGATCTCGGCCTTTATGGGCGGCCTCGGTTTCATCGCCCTGATGTTGCTGGCCGCGCCGGCAGCATCAGCCCGGCCCGACGTGGCTGCCGCGCCATAGACCGGTCAGGCGGCCTCTACCGGCGCGCCTTGCGCGAGCGCCATCACTTCACGCGGATCTGTCGCCTTCAGCCGGTGGTCGCTCCAGACCTGGCGCCAGCGCCTTGCACCAGGCAAGCCATGCCGCAGGCCCAACATATGGCGTGCAATCGAGCTCCAGGGCGTGCCGTGCGCGGCTGCCTCGCGAAGCATGTAGCCGACCATCTCTTCTTCCACAATTTCGCGCGTCTTGCCCGACGGCGCAGCCCCGAAAAAGGACTCGTCCCAAGACGCCAGCCACCACGGGTTGTGATATGCCTCACGGCCAATCATGGCGCCATCGAGCTCCAGGAGTTCAGCGGCCACCTGCCCCGACGTGGTCAGGCCACCATTGAGCACGATGACCAGAGAAGGAAAATCCCGCTTGAGCTGGTGCACAAGTTCATAGCGCAGTGGCGGAATGTCGCGGTTCTTCTTGGGCGAGAGCCCCTGCAGCCACGCGTTGCGCGCATGAACAATGAAGGTATTGCACCCAGCCTCGGCCACGGTGCCCACGAAGTCGCGTACGAATTCATAGCGTTCGATCTTGTCGAGGCCAATTCGATGCTTGACCGTGACGGGCAAGTCGACTGCGTCCACCATGGCCTTGACACAATCTGCCACCAGCTGCGGCTCGGCCATGAGGCATGCGCCAAACGCACCCCGCTGCACCCGCTCGCTCGGGCAACCGCAATTGAGATTGACCTCGTCGTAGCCCCACTCCGCGGCCAGCCGGGCGCAAGCGGCCAGATCGGCCGGCTCGCTTCCGCCGAGCTGCAACGCCAGCGGATGCTCGTCTTCGTTGAATTGCAGATGGCGGGGCACGTCGCCATGCAGCAGAGCGCCGGTAGTCACCATTTCGGTATAAAGCAGGGCCTGCGAGGACAGCAATCGATGAAAGTAGCGGCAATGGCGGTCCGTCCAGTCCATCATGGGGGCGACACTCAGGCGCCCGGGCGATTTCTTCGTCACCAGGCTTGGCTCTACCGGCTTTTCTCTTGTTTCCATGGATACACATTGTCCGCTGACCTTGGGGCACCGTGTCCAGGGAGGGGAATCGTTGTTCAGCCAGCAACGAGCCCAGCTTCACCCGCCCCTTGGGGCTTATTGCCGACTCCAGAATCTCGCGTACCTCTGCCTCCATGCTTTGGCCGTGCTGAGCGGCACGTGCGCGCAAAGCGCGATGGACCTCTTCTGAAAGATTGCGTACGGTCAACATGGGCATGGCAGTCACCTCGGGATCTGGGTGCATGCATTTTTAACTTCTGCATTCAAAATCCTTATTCCGCTGATCCCCGCTTCCGCCGCTCTGCCGTGCGCCGCGCGTGGGAGTCAGGCGGGGGGCTCGGCTCTGGTGGCGGCCTCCCAGAATGCCTCGGCTGACCGACCGAGCGCTGCGCGTTGCCGATACAGGCGAATCTCCAGATCAACGCAGAGCGGAGCGTCAGCCGCCAGAACCAGCCGCCCTGCTTCAAGGTCTTCTGCGATGAGTGATTGCGGAAGCCATGCGATACCCCTGCCGTCGAGCGCCATGGAGCGAAGGACTGAAGCAAGATGCGCCGTAAATACGGGCTGGACCGCCATGGCCTCCAGGCTGCGTCCCAATACGGCACGCAGCACTCTTCCCAATCCCGACTCTTCCGTATAGCCCAACACGGGAACACCCTGTTTTCCGCGCGCTGGATGCAGGCTGTACTGCGGCTCGCCTCCGGGCGAAGGCTTGGAGACCGGCAGCAGGCGATCTGCGCCGATGGTGGCAAAAAGATAGCCGTCGCCGTCGAGCGATCCAGCCACCCTGGCATGCCCATGCGCCAGTACGAAATGAACCCTGCTCTCCTGCATCTGCGCCTCACAGCGCGCCAGCACGTCGGAGGTCAGTGCGATGGGGCCGAGGGTCAGCCGTGTCTCCAGGCCGCGAAGCCAGCGAGGCAGAAAGGTGAACGACAAGGCATGCGTGCTGGCAATGCGCAGTGTCCCTGAACTGGCTTCCAGGACCTGCTGGGCCTCGCCCGGCAGACGTTCCGTTTTTGCCACCAGTTCCTGTGCGACGCTCCTGAACCATTCGCCCACTTCGGTCAGCCTGGCGGGTTGCGTGGTGCGGTCGACAAGCGGCGCGCCGAGCCAATCCTCGAGCGCACGTATGCGGCGGCTGAACGCGGGTTGCGAACTGTGACAGTCCTCTGCCGCGCGAGTGAAATTGCCCGTGCCGGCCAGCGCGAGAAAGTCTTTGAGCCAGGTGAATTCGAATTTCATGCGGTGCGGTTCGCCTGGTGCATCAAAGAAGCCAAAACGAGCATTGGCCTGCGCGGCCCGCAAGGGCGACGATCAAGGCCTTCCAATTTTTGAGTGCCACCTGCCATGAAGATCCTCGAAATCCGTGAAAAAACCGTTCCGATCAGCTCGCCCATCCGTAACGCCTACATCGACTTTAGCAAGATGACCCTGAGCCTGGTGGCGGTCGTGACAGACGTGATCCGCGACGGCAAGCCTGTGGTCGGCTACGGCTTCAATTCCAACGGCCGTTACGGCCAGGGCAAGCTGATGCGGGAGCGCTTCATTCCACGCATCCTGGAAGCTGATCCAGCCTCGCTCATCGATGCGACGGGCAACAACCTCGACCCGCGCAAAATCTGGGCCGCGATGTTCACCAACGAAAAGCCCGGGGGGCACGGTGAGCGCTCCGTTGCCATCGGCACCATCGACATGGCCATCTGGGATGCCGTCGCCAAGATCGAAGGCAAGCCCCTGTTCCAGCTGCTGGCCGACCGCTATGGCGATGGCAATCCCAATCGCAAAATCTTCGTTTACGCGGCAGGAGGCTACTACTACCCCGGGCAGGATTACAGCAAGCTGCAAGACGAAATGCGCAGCTACATAGACCGTGGCTACACCGTTGTCAAAAAGAAGATTGGCGGCGCCTCACTCGACGAAGACCTGCGGCGCATAGACGCTGTCATGGAAGTGCTGCAAGACGGCCAGAAGCTGTGTGTCGACGCCAACGGCCGCTTCGACCTTGACACCGCGGTTGCCTACGCCAAGGCGATGTCCCAATACGACCTCTTCTGGTATGAGGAGCCGGGCGATCCACTGGATTTCGAACTACAAGCCACGCTGCGCAACTACTACAAAAACCCGATGGCTACGGGGGAAGACTTGTTTTCAATGCAGGACGCCCGCAACCTGATCCGCTACGGCGGCATGCGACCAGATCGTGACTGGCTGCAGTTCGACTGTGCCCTGAGCTACGGCCTGGTGGAGTATCTCCGCACGCTCGACATGCTCAAGGAGCATGGCTGGTCGGCCAGCCGATGCATTCCGCATGGCGGCCACCAGATGTCACTGAACATCGCTGCCGGGCTAGGTCTGGGCGGCAACGAGTCGTACCCCGACCTGTTCCAGCCCTACGGCGGATTCCCGGATGGCGTGAAGGTCGAAAACAGCTTCGTGACCTTGCCAGAGCTCCCGGGCATCGGGTTCGAAGGCAAGGCAGACCTGTACCGCGAAATGAAAGCTCTCGCCCCTTGATAGACGCAACCTTTAGGAGACAAGCCATGACTGCATCCCGTATCTTCGGTGCCGCGCTGGCAATTGCGCCAATTCTGGCTGCCGCCCAAGCTGATTTCCCGAGCAAACCTGTGACGCTGGTCGTGCCGTTCGCAGCGGGCGGGCCAAGCGACAAAATTGCGCGTGACCTTGCCGAGGCCCTGCGCAAACCGCTGGGGCAGCCCGTAGTCGTTGACAACTCCGTGGGCGCAGGAGGCACCATCGGATCGGCCAAAGTGGCCAAGGCCAATCCTGACGGCTACACACTGCTGGTGCATCACATCGGCATGGCGACGGCTCCGGCCCTCTACCGCAAACTGCCCTACAAGGTCCCGGACGACTTCGAGCCGCTGGGACTTATCAACGAGGCGCCGTCCGTGCTGATCGGAACGCGGACGCTGGCCGCCAACAATATGTCCGAACTGCGCAACTGGATCACCGCAAGCGGCAACAAGGTCACCTTGGCGAACGCGGGACTGGGGTCCGCCTCCCACCTGTGCGGCCTGATGCTGCAAAGTGCGCTGAATGTGAAGGTAACGCCAGTGCCCTATAAGGGCACGGCTCCCGCCATGAACGACCTCATTGGTGGGCAGGTGGACATCATGTGCGAACAAGCGACGAACGCGGTGCCACAAATTGAGGGCAACAAGGTGAAGGTCTATGCCCAGACGGGTGCGAAGCGGCTGTCCATTCCTGCCATCAAGGACGTTCCGACGCTTGCGGAAGCCGGTCTTGCAAACTTCAACGTGCAGGTGTGGCACGGTCTCTACGCCCCTCGCGGAACGCCACCAGCCGTCCTGTCGAAATTGAATGCCGCCTTACGCGTGGCCTTGAAAGATGCTGAGTTGATCAAGCGTCAAGAGGCGCTAGGTTTGTCGGTAATCAATGACGCACGCCTGGAGCCAGCCGCGCATCGAAAGTTTGTTCAAGAAGAGATGACGCGCTGGAGCAAGGTGATCAAGGACGCTGGCGAGTACGCAGATTGATCACTGGCGCGGCTGGGGGCCAATCTGGTCGTCCAGCGTCTTACTCGTTCGGGTTATTGCCCTGAATGCCTAACTGCGCCTTGATGCGAAGCTGAACCTTCTCCAGACCGTCGACAAGGCGATCGACTTCAGCCATGTCCTTGACCGGCTGTGCAAGCAAGGTTTCCAGCTTTGCGCGCATTTCGTCATAGTCTCGCAGCAGGGGAGACAACTCGACATCACCCGAGCCCGGGACATAAGTGGGAGCCGTGCCGGCTTTAACCGTCGAGGGCACGATGGGCCGGTTCACTGGCAACATTCATCCGGTGTGTCATCGGGAACCGCAATGGTCCCGAAACTCACCCATTTCAGTCGAAGCGGGGATGCGGCTTAGCGCGCTTCTTGGAGCTGGTCTTCGTTTCCGAGGTCTCCTTGGGTCCGGAGGGCACGTCGTTCGGAAGCAGTTTCGTGGTCAACATGGCAGTACTTTCGTGTTTCATTGCCGGGTGGCAAACTGTGTGGACCGGGATAAGCTTTCAACCCTGATTACTGGCCAATTTCGTGGCTTCTTCGTGGGCTTTCCCCGGATGGATGAATCTATGTTGCGGCGCTGCCAGCGGATGAGGTATCAGCCAACCCGAGCGTTGCGTGTCAGCCGAGTCTTACAAGCCCAGACCTGCTCGCCTCGTATGCTGTCGCTGAGCCGGTGCCCCGACCCGCCTTCCTACTTTCGGTTTTCTCCGCGTTTCATGCCCGGTCCTCCGCAATAATTCCCCCTTCTTTCGGCCTTGTTCCGTTTCCTCCAGGTAAATCTCATGCCCCACCGATTGCGCTCATCCGTAAATTTCAGATTGAGCTGCGTCCTGGTGCTCGTCCTTTTCCTGGAGGCATGTGCCAGCAAGCCCCTGCCCGAGTGGCGCCCGGCCGTCGCCCGTCCCGGCTTGCCGGCGGCACCGGAAAACCGCCCCTCGGTCACAGGCTCACCCGTCCCGCCTCCGCTTAATGCCGAGCCAGCCACTTCTACCGGGGTTTTGCCCTCTACCCTACCTGCCCTGCCTAGCCTGCCGGCCCTGCCTGCACGGAACGCCCCGCCGCCCCCTCCCGCTGAAGCGGTCGAACTGGGCACACCCTACGCGCGTGCTGTGGCAGACCGGTTTTCCGAACCCTCGACGGCATACACGAGCCCGGGCTTGGAAGCCGGGCGCGAGGGAGGCATTTACGACTACGCGCGGGCTCGCCAGTGGCTAGCGGAGCAGGCGCGCCAGGCCGCCCGCCAACCGGGCGTGCATAGCGCTGTGCTGGCAGCAGGGAGTTCCCAGCGCGGCCAGCTCATCGAAGCCCTCGTGCTGACGCGCGCCACTGGCGCCGACGCCGCAACCCTTCTGGCCAGCGCAAGGCCGACCGTCCTGTTGCTGGCGGGCCAGCGATCGGACGAGCCCGCTGGAGTGGACGCGCTACTGGTCATGGCGCGCGCACTCACGCAGGATCTTCGCGCCGCACTGGAGCTCGTCAATGTGATCATCCTGCCGGTAGCCAACCCGGACGCTCTCGGAACCCCGGCCCAGCCACTGACAGCCAACGGCATTGATCTCGAACGCGACCATTTCCTGTTGCGCACGCCAGAAGCGCGTGCCATTTCCCGCCTGATCAGGGAGTTCCAGCCGACGGTAGTGGTCGACCTGCAGGAGTTCAACCCCATCGCAGCGTTCCTGCCCAAGCTCGGAGGAATTGCCAGAACCGATGCTCTTTTGAGCTATTCCACGGCGCCTGACCAGCCGGAGTTTCTGACGAAAGCCGCAGAAGAATGGTTCAGGCGCCCCATGGTCTCGGCGCTGGACGCGCAAGGCCTGTCGAGCGACTGGCAGTTCACCATGACTGCCGACCCGGCAGACCGAAAAATCTCGATGGGTGCATTCGGTCCCGACGCCGGGCGTAACGTCTTTGGCATGAAGAACGCCATCAGCCTGTCGCTCGCAAGCCGGGGCGCGGGGCTTGGAGCGCTCCACTATTCGCGCCGGGTTCATACGCTGGTGACAGCGGTTCGTAGCATCCTCGCAAGCACAGGGCAGCGGGCTGCCGAGCTGCAGCAGCTGAGCGATTACCTGGACCGCGAAGTCATCGCCCAAGCATGTCGCGACGACATCACACTCGAGGCCGAGCCCACGCCGGCACAACATGACCTGGCCCTGCTCGATCCGGTCACCGGCGCCGACAAACTGGTAGCGGTCGAATGGGACTCGGGCCTTGCACTGCGCAAAGTCACGACCCGGGTACGGCCCTGCGGCTACTGGCTGGCCGCCACCGCCAGCGAAGTCGTGGAACGCCTTCGGCTACACGGTGTAAGGGTTCAGCGACTGGCAGAGCCAGGCGCCCTGCTCGGCGACATCTACCTCGACGCGGGTATTGCCAGTGCTCGCGGCGGCTCTTCCCGGCAAGCACGGGAGCTCAAGCTCGTGCGGGGCGTCATCGACGCCCCGGCTGCTAGCTATTACGTGCCCCTGGATCAGTACATGGCCAATCTGGCGATTGCTGCACTCGAACCCGACGCAGCCGGAAGCTTTTATTCGGACAGGCTTTTTCCGCGTGTCACTGATGTAGCCCGCGTGATGAACGTGCCCAAAGTCAGGCTCGAGGACGCGCCCTGACAACTCGGCCATGACCTACACCAGGGTTCGCGCCATGCCGACAGCTCTTTTACGCTGTTCGCAGTTGAATAAAGGCTGGATTTTTATTCGAAAGTAGCTGCCGATGAAGCCGTTCGTCATGAACCCGAAAATGCTGACCATGGGTGGTGCTTTCTACCCTAAGGGGTACGCGCTGATCATGTTCGCCAACGAGGACGACCTGAACCAAGTGGCGAATGAACTTGAAAAGCAGGCGCCTCCTTTCGAAGAAACGATGCACCTGACGCCGCAGGACATCCTTTCCAAATTGGCGGGTGCGCATGGCGAATCGGATGTACCGATGCCCTCGGTGGGAACGGAAGGAAGAACAGTCCAGAGGTTCGCGGAACTGGCCCGGCAAGGGCACCATGGGCTGATGATTCACGCGCCATCCGACGAGGATATGGAGCGTGCCATGGAATTTGTGCGCCGGGTCCCCTACGCTTACGGCCAGAAATATCACCTGCTGGCGATCGAAGACCTTTAGAGGCAGCGGGGCGGACGTACGAGCGACCAACCAGCCATCGGTGGGCAATGCCCGCTGGCGATTTCGGCTCTTGCCCGTCAATGACAAACCCCAGGCAGTTTTCATGTTTCAGGGCTTCCCCCTTTCGCCTTTGCGCCCGCTGCTTGTGCGCCCGCCGTAGGGCGAGGAGCCCACCATAATCAGGAATGCGCACAAACATTCCAGACACAACCATCGGCGTCATGGGCGGCAGCGGGCTCTACGACATGCAGGGACTCAGTCAGGTGGTAGAACGCGTCATCGAGACTCCGTTCGGCGCTCCTTCGGACGCCATCGTGACCGGCGAACTCGATGGCGTGCCGGTGGCCTTTTTGGCGCGCCATGCGCGCGGCCACAGACTCACGCCAAGCGAGATCCCTTTTCTTGCCAACATATGGGCCATGAAGTCGCTGGGTGTGAAGTACCTGATTTCGGTCTCTGCAGTCGGGTCGCTGCAGGAAGAGGCGGCGCCGCGCGATGCCGTATTGCCCGACCAGGTCATCGACCAAACGCGAGGCCGGGCGCGGAGCTTTTTTGGCGATGGGGCGGTGGTCCACGCCTCGCTGGCCGATCCGATCTGCCCCGCCCTGCTCGATGTCGTCTGGCAAGCGGCGCAAAAGACGGGCTTTGGCAGGGGCCGCGTCCATCGGGGGGGTACTTATCTGTGCATCGAAGGCCCACAATTTTCCACGCGAGCGGAAAGCCAGATGTTTCGGCAGTGGGGAGCAACGGTGATTGGCATGACCAACATGCCCGAGGCGCGTCTGGCACGAGAAGCTGAAATTGCCTACGCGACGCTTGCACTTGTGACCGACTACGACTGCTGGCGCCCCAGAACGGAGGCGGTGACGGCCGAGATCGCGATTGCCAACCTCATGGAGAACGCTCGCCATGCCCAGGAGGTCATACGCGAGGCTGTGCAAAGTCTCGCGAACAAGCCCGTCGAGTCAACGGCTCACAACGCCCTGTCGGTGTCGTTTGTGACGCCACCCGCCATGATGTCCGAGAGCATCAGGGCGCGACTCGCACCGATCCTTAAGAAATATTTGGCCTAGGAGCTTGGGCCGCAAAAGGGCGTGCGCTGCAAAGCGACCGCGCCGGTCCATTTTTCAACTGCCTTTTGGCCGATAGCTGGGCTATCGGCCTTCAAATCTTGCAAAGACTGTCATCTGCGGTCCACTTTTCGCCATGCCCGCCTTCTGCCGCCCAAACTCTAGTTCATGGCAGCCGAGTGAGTGTTGGCCAGCTTGGACGCCAGTTGCTGGAACAACTGCCGCGTCTCAGGGGGCAAGCTCAGGATGGCAAAGAGCAGATCCCTGTCGACTCCTTCAAGCTTTTCCGCCACGGTTGCTCCCTCGACCGTACCCTCGCTGAAGTCGAGCTTCATGCTCAGAGCCGCCTCAACCAGCGGGGTCTTGGATTTTCCCGGGAAGCTTCTGCCCGACAGCCAGTAGCGCACAGACTGGCGAGATACGCCCACCCTGTTCGCAACGTCAACCACCGAGAGGCCGAGCTCCTGCATGCGAAACCCTAACTGGTTTTTTATGAGCATGATTTCTCCGTTTCCAACTAGTGACGTTTAACTGATAAGACGTAATCGAATGTTAGTTATTGTATCCTTAGTAATTACTTTTGGTTGCCTTGATGCAATAAAAAGGCCCGCAAAAGCGGGCCTTTCTGTTTTTATGGGGCTAAAGGTCAGCCCATATGCAGGCCGCCGTTCAGAGAGAAGTCGGCACCCGTCGCATAGCCGCCCTCGTCCGACGCTATCCAGGAAATGATCGACGCAATCTCTTCCGGCTGGCCGAGGCGCTTGGCAGGAACACCCGCCACGATCTTCTCGAGTACGTCAGGGCGGATCGCCTTGACCATGTCGGTCCCGATGTAGCCGGGGCTTACGGTATTGACCGTCACGCCCTTGCTGGCGACTTCCTGGGCCAACGCCATGGTGAAACCGTGCAGGCCCGCCTTGGCAGTCGAGTAGTTGACCTGGCCGAACTGGCCCTTTTGCCCGTTCACGGAAGAAATGTTGATGACCCGGCCATAACCTGTCTCGATCATTCCCTCGATCACCTGTTTCGTGACGTTGAACATGCTGTCCAGGTTGGTGGAGATCACCGCATCCCAGTCGGCCTTGCTCATCTTGCGGAACTGCCCGTCGCGCGTGATACCCGCGTTGTTGACCAGCACGCTCACGACGCCGTGCTCGGCCTTCACCTTGTCGAAGGCCTCAACCGTCGAGTCCCAGTCGCCGACGTTTCCGACGGAGGCGTAAAAGGTGTAGCCCTGGCTCTTCTGCTCATCCAGCCATTTGTTGAAATCCCGCGTGGGACCGCAACCTGCGATGACCTTGTAGCCATCCTTGTGCAGGCGCTGGCAGATGGCGGTTCCGATGCCGCCCATGCCGCCGGTGACGTATGCAACGCGTTGTCCCATGTTCTATCTCCTCTGATTGTTTATTGCTGATCTCGAAAAACCAAGCTTGGCCATGAATCGCGGGCAAATGCCAACGCTTTTTATGCGGCTGATTGGTTGTAACCCATATTTATCGTTCGAGCGTCAGGGCAACCCCCATGCCTCCGCCGATGCACAGGCTCGCAATACCTTTCTTTGCATCGCGACGAACCATTTCGTGCAGCAAAGTCACCAGGATGCGGCAGCCCGACGCGCCGATGGGATGGCCGATCGCAATGGCGCCCCCGTTGACGTTGACCTTGCTCGTGTCCCAGCCCATTTCCTTGTTCACCGCGCAGGCCTGGGCAGCGAATGCTTCGTTGATTTCAAGCAGGTCGAGGTCCTGTGCATTCCAGCCGGCGCGCTGAAGCGCCTTGGTCGATGCAGGGACCGGCCCCATGCCCATGAATGCGGGGTCCAGGCCGCTTGTGGCGTAGCTGGCGATGCGGGCCAAGGGTTTGAGGCCCAGCGCCGCAGCTTTCTTTGCCGTCATGACCATCACTGCGGCTGCGCCGTCATTGATGCCGGATGCGTTGCCCGCCGTGACACCTCCCGCCTTGTCAAAGGCAGGACGCAGTCCGGCCAGGCCTTCGGCACTGGATTTGCGGTTGATGAACTCGTCAGCTGCAAAAACGACCGGGTCACCCTTTCGCTGCGGAATGGAAAACGGAATGATCTCGTCCTTGAATTTGCCGGCGTCCTGGGCTGCTGCGGCCTTGGTCTGGCTTGCCAGGGCCAGCGCGTCCTGCATCTCGCGATCGATGCCGTATTTCTTGGCGACGTTCTCGGCCGTGATACCCATGTGGTACTGGTTGTAGACGTCCCACAGGCCATCCACGATCATGGAGTCGACCATCTTCCAGTCGCCCATGCGCTGACCGTCCCGCGAACCATTGAGTACGTGCGGCGATGCGCTCATGTTCTCCTGCCCGCCGGCAATGACGATCTCGCTGTCACCGGTAGCAACCGCCTGCGCGGCCAGCATGACGGCCTTCAGGCCCGAGCCGCACACGGCGTTGATGGTCAAGCCGGGAATGGCATGCGGCAACCCCGCTTTCACGACAGACTGGCGGGCAGGGTTCTGACCTGCGCCAGCGGTCAAAACCTGGCCCATGATGACTTCGCCGATCTGATCTGCACTCAGGCCCGAACGCTCGAGAACGGCCTTCAGAACGGCCGCCCCCAACTCGGTGGCTGGCGTCTTGGCCAACGCACCGCCAAATTTGCCAACTGCCGTGCGTCCGGCTGAAACGATGACGATGTCTTCCATTTTGTTGTCTCTTTCTTCTCAGGTTGATATGCCCTGGCGCGCTTTGAAAGGCACGCTCAAGGCGGGGCTAAATGGTGAATGAAGTTCGAACGCTGACGGCGCGGGCGACTCTGGCTCTCAAGCCTTGGCCTTGACGTAACTGCCAGGTGCAGGCTCTATGGCCTTGTATTTTCGGCTGCCATAGCTCTTGGGCGCAGCAATCTGTTTGCCCGCGTGGCTCTTGAGCCAGTGGGACCAGTCAGTCCACCAGCTGCCGGGATGCTCTTGGGCCGTCTTGAGCCAGGCTTCATGCGTGGCAGGCAGCTTGTCACCTGTCCAGAACGAGCGCTTCTTCTTGGCCGGCGGATTGATCACGCCGGCAATGTGGCCGGAGGCTCCCATGACAAAACGTTTTTTGCCCGGCAGCACCTGGGTGGAAGCGTAAGCGCCTTCTATCGGCACGATATGGTCTTCACGCGAGCCGTAGATGTAGGCAGGCATGTCGAGCTGCCCCAGATCGATGGCCTCACCGCAGACCGTAAGTTTGCGCGGCTTGATGAGGTTGTTTTCGAAATAGGTATTGCGCAGGTACCAGGCGTAAAACGGCCCGGGCAGATTCGTCGAATCGCTGTTCCAGTACAGCAGGTCGAACGCTGGCGGGGTTTCGCCCTTGAGGTAGTTGCCCACGACATAGTTCCAGACGAGGTCGTTCGGCCGCAGGAAGCTGAAGGTGGATGCCAGGTCCTGACCCTTGAGCAAGCCACCGCAGCCCATCTGCGCTTCCCGGAACTTGACCGAGTTCTCGTCGATGAAGATGTCGAGAATCCCGGTATTGGAAAAGTCGAGCAGCGAGGTCAGCAGCGTGAGGCTTTCGACAGGCTTCTCGCCACGCGCCGCCAGAACGGAAAGCGCCGTGCCGAGAATCGTGCCACCCACGCAGAAGCCCAGTGCATTGATGGTTTTGGCACCGGTGATTTCGCGGGTCACCTCGATCGCCTTGATGGCGGCGTGCTCGATATAGTCATCCCAGGTCTTGTCCTGGAGTGAGTCATCGGGATTGCGCCAGCTCACCACGAAAGTCCTGTTGCCCTGCTCGACGGCATAGCGAATCAGGGAGTTCTCCGGCTGCAGGTCCAGGATATAGAACTTGTTGATGCACGGCGGCACCAGCAGGAAGGGTCGCTCACCCACTTTCGCGGTCAGGGGCTTGTATTCGATCAGCTGAAAAAGCTCGTTCTCGAACACCACCGCGCCCTCGGTCGTGGCGACGTTCTTGCCCACTTCGAAGACGCTTTCGTCCGTCATGGAAACGTGGCCCTGCTTCATGTCGTGGAGCAGGTTCTGCAAGCCTTGGGCAATGCTCTGGCCCTGGGTTTCGATGGCTTTTTGCTGCGCCTCGGCGTTCAGTGCCAGGAAATTGCTGGGTGCCGAGGCAGCCAGCCACTGTTCGATCGCAAAGCGCACGCGCGCCTTGGTCTTGGCGTCACCCTCCACGGCTTCAGCAAGCCCCATCAGCGCGTGCGCATTCAGCAGATACGTGGACGCGGAAAACTGCGCCAACGGATTCGCATGCCAGGCTTCGGAAGCAAAGCGGCGGTCCTGGGGCTGGGCCTTGGCAGCGGCCGCAGGAAGCAGGCTCTGGTTCCAGAGACTGGCGGCTTCCTTAAGGTAGTTCTGCTGGATTTCCAGCACCTTGGCCGGATCGAACTGGAGGGAAGTCATCATGTCTGCAGGCTTAGGCAAACCTTGTGCCAGCACGGTCGGCATGCCCGGCGCCGCCGGGGCGCCCATGGCGGCAGTCATGCTGGCCACGGCCTTTTGGAGTCCCTCTCCAAAGGTCTCCTGGAACTGCTGGGCAGCTTGCGCCCAATTGGCTTCAGAATTCACGGTTGTCTCCTCATTGGACTATTTTCTCGAAAGCGCTGATTTTCGGTCTTTGATCGACCTTGACCTGCTCGACTATGTACGAACATTGTTTCTGAATCCTGACTGGACCAAAATTTCATGTACCTGATCATCATCGCCTGGAGCTATGTGGTGCTCTTGATGAGCGTTGCTGAAGCCACCAACCCGGCAGGAACGCTGCTTGGCGCCATCATCACCTTTTTGCTTTATGGCCTATTGCCCATGAGTGTCGTGGTCTACGTGATGCGCAGCCCCGCGCGAAAACGTGCAAACAAGCTGCGCGAGGCGCAAGAGGCGCAGGAGGCGTCAGCCAACTTTCTGCGTTCGGGCGATGTTTCGTCACGTGAGCCAGACGCAGGCACCCATCCGGCCGGTGGTGCCGAAGCCGTTGCCCCGGGGACCAGCATCGCGCCGGTGAGAAAAGAACCGTGACGCCTGACTGACGGTGCACCAGGCATCACTGCCGTCATTGCCATAAACCTCATCGATTCCGAGCGAATGCAGGCGCCGGCGAGCCAGGGCCGGCAGATCGGCCAGGAACTTGCCCTGTGCAACTGCAGTGAAGAACGCACTGGCGCCTGCGTCCTCCTGCAAGAACACGTCGCGCACCTCGGCGCCGACTTCAAAATGCCTCGGACCGATGCAAGGTCCCAGCCAGGCCAGCGTGAGGTTCGTCGTGGCGGCAGCATCAGCGTCCGCAGCGCAAAAGCCCGCATGCAGAGATTCCAGAACGCCGCCTGCCAGGCCGCGCCAACCGGCATGGCCCGCCCCGACGACGCGGGCAACTCGATGGGCCAGCAGAACAGGCAGGCAGTCTGCCACCATCACCATGCATGCGAGACCGGCCGTGTTGCTTACGGCAGCATCCGCTTGCAGCCCATCGGACGTGGATTCATCCAGCAGCACGACCTGCGTGCCATGGACCTGCTTGAGGAAGACCGGCCGGGCGGCGATGCCGCGTTCAAGCAGCAGACGATTCGATGCGACGTGAGCGGGTTCATCCCCGACATGGTCGCCCAGATTCATTGCGTCGAAGGGCGGCAGGGACACACCGCCAGAGCGGCTCGTCATGACGGCTGACACATGGGACGGCGCTGGCCAGTCGGGGAGCAGCCACTCGGAGGGCCATTGCGCTGGGTTCACGTGGCCCGGCCTACTCGCTGTCGGGGCAGGCCGAGGGCTGTGCGGCAAGGAAGGCCGGATGCGCCATGCAGGCTTTGAAAACTTCCATCGTGCGGTCCAGCCCCTCGAAGTTCACGTCGAAACGTTGGGCGTTGAAGATTTGCGGCACGAGGCAGCAGTCGGCCAGCGTCGGCGCGTCACCATAGCAATAGGTCGCTGCGGGCAACTGCGCCAACTGACGCTCGAAGGCAACCAGCCCTTCGCGGCACCAATGCCGGTACCAGCCATTCTTGGCGTCTTCCTCGACATGCAATTCACGGACCAGGTACTTGAGAACGCGCAAGTTGTTGACGGGGTGAATATCACAGGCAATCGACTGTGCAAGCGCCCTCACCTTGGCCCTGCCCAGCGGGTCCGCTGGCAGCAGGGGCGGCGTAGGCCGCGTCTCTTCGAGGTACTCGATGATGGCCATCGACTGGGACAGCTGTTGACCATCGACCTCCAGCAGCGGCACGAGCGTGTCCGGGGACAGATCGGCATAAGGCGGCTTCTTGTGGTCCCCGCGTGCGATGTGCACCGCAACGTATTCGTAGTCCAGGCCTTTGAGCGCCAGTGCGATGCGCACGCGAAAAGAAGCGGAAGAGCGAAAATAATTGTGCAGCTTCATGCGCGAAAGGATAACGCACCGGCGCTGCCTGCCTGCCAGCAATCTGTGGTGCGGTCAGAAGTCGCCGTGGCCGCTCGCCAGGCTTTCAAACTTCGTGATGCGGTTGATGAAAGCAAGCTTGACCGTCCCGGTGGGGCCGTTTCGCTGCTTGCTGATGATCACTTCCGCAACGCCCGGCTCCTTGCAAGCCTCTTTGGTGTAGTACTCGTCCCGGTAGATGAACATGATCACGTCGGCATCCTGCTCGATGGCGCCGGACTCACGCAGATCGCTCATCATCGGACGCTTGTCGGTGCGGGACTCGACACCACGGCTCAACTGCGAAAGCGCAATGACCGGGCAATTGAGCTCCTTGGCCAGCATTTTCAGGCCGCGCGAAATCTCACCCACGGCTGTGGCGCGGTTCTCGTCGTTCATGCTGGTGGACACACTCATCAGCTGAAGGTAGTCAACCACGATCAGGCCGAGTTTGCCGCACTGCTTGGCCAGACGCCGGGCGTTGGCTCGCAGTTCGCTCACCGTGAGGCCCGGGGTCTCGTCGATGTGCAGTGAGATATTGCGCAGCTTCTCGATAGCCTCGGTCAGGCGTGGCCACTCCTCATCGGTCAACTTGCCTGTGCGCAAATGGCCCTGGTCGATCCGGCCGATCGAACCGACGATACGCACGGCCAATTGCGAGGCACCCATCTCCATCGAAAACACCGCGACGGGCAAGCCTTCGTTCAAGGCCACGTGTTCGGCAATGTTGATGGCCAGCGCGGTTTTACCCATCGAGGGGCGTGCCGCAAGAATGATCAGGTCCCCGCCCTGAAACCCGGAGGTCTGTCGGTCCAGGTCGTAAAAGCCCGTGGGCACGCCGGTGATGTCGTTGGGATTGGCCGACATTTCCTGCACGCGGTCGAGCAACTCCACCACGAGCGTATCCATGCTGTGAAAGCCCTGCTTCATCCGGGAGCCTTGCTCGCCGATGTTGAAGATCTTCTGCTCGGCTTCGTCGAGGATGGTGGCGACGGCCTTGCCCTGCGTATTGAAGGCGTTGGTCGCGATCTCGTCGCTTGCCTTCACCAGCTTTCGAAGGATCGAACGCTCGCGCACGATCTCTGCATAGCGGCGAACGTTGGCGGCGCTCGGAACGTATTGCGCCAACGAATTCAGGTAAGCCAGCCCGCCCACTTCGTCTGCGGTACCGAGAGTCTGCAGATGCTCATACACGGTAATGATGTCGGCAGGCTTGGACGCATTGATCAAGGCCCCTACCGAGGCGTAAATCAGGCTGTGCTCGTGCCGATAAAAATCCTTGTCGGTCAGCAGGTCGCCGACCCGGTCCCACGCGCTGTTGTCCAGAAGCAAGCCGCCGAGGACGCTCGACTCGCTTTCAATGGAGTGCGGGGGAATGCGCAATTGCGCTACTTGCCGGTCAGGGCTGTAGCCATTGTCGAAGGAGGAAATTACGGCAGACATGTGTTCCAGTCAAGACGACCAATGGTACTGCCCAGCAGCGCACATGGCATTGCATAAGGCTGTGGATAAGCGGTGGGAATACGGTGCAGCGTGGCGTACAACCACGCAGCCGGCGCGCAAAGCGCCCAATAAAAAAGCCGCCCCGAAGGAGCGGCTTTTCAGGGGGTCGAAGGTCGCTTAGGCGGTTTCGCCGAAGACGGACACGTTGATGTCAACCGTCACATCCGTGTGCAGCGCAACGCTGACGGGGTGATCGCCAACGGTCTTCAAAGGACCGTTAGGCATGCGGATCTGGGACTTCGTGACAGGGAAACCGAGTTTCGTGAGTTCCTGGGCGATATCGGCATTGGTGACGGAGCCGAACAAACGGCCATCGACACCGGCTTTTTGCGTCAGCTTGGCAGTCACGCCGGCGAGCTTTTCGCCCTGAGCCTGCGACTCGGCCAGCTTGGCGGCCGCAACTTTTTCAAGTTCGACGCGCTTGACTTCGAATTCCTGGACTGCCGAAGCCGTTGCACGACGTGCGCGGCCTGAAGGGATCAGGAAGTTGCGGGCATAACCGTCCTTGACCTTGACGACTTCGCCAAGATTGCCGAGGTTGACGACTTTGTCGAGCAGAATGATTTGCATGGTCGTTCCTTCTTAGTTGCTGCGGTGCTGGTCGCTGTACGGCAGCATGGCCAGGAAGCGGGCGCGCTTGACGGCGGTGTTGATCTGGCGCTGGAAAATCGCGCGCGTGCCGGTCAGGCGTGCGGGGATGATCTTGCCGTTTTCAGCGACGAAGTCACGCAGCGTGTCGATGTCTTTGTAGTCGATCTCTTCTACGCCAGCAGCGGTGAAGCGGCAAAAGCGCTTGCGCTTGAACAGCAGTGACTGGGTATTGCGCTTGGGGCGCTTGTCTTTATTGAAACGTTTTGGTCCGGGCATGATGGACTTCCTTAATGGGGGGTCAACTCTTGAATATGAAAAACAATGCTCTTGTTCGTCCGTGCACTCATCAGGAAACCTTTGAACCTGAACGACTTGCCCAGTGTGATCCGGGCCATCTGTTCGGCAAGGGCGCCAAAGGCGACCGCCTTGAGTGAGAGCTTGACTTGCCGGACTGTGCCTGCCTCGTCGACTTCGGACTCGTGATCGAGAACGAAATTGGTGGCCGGGAGTCCAGCGGGCGTGTAGCGCAGAGGGCTTACCTCGGCAATACAGGCCGTTAGCTCAAACTGGTTCAAGTCAAGTCAGCTTCCTGTGCAAGGGTGAACAAAAAGATCAGGAAGCGAATTCCTGCTGCTGCGTTTTGCGGGCTTCTTCACGCTCGACGTTGCGCATCATCAGGGAAGGACCGGTTTCAGCCTTCTTCTTGAGCACGGTGATGTGGCGAAGCACAGCATCGTTGAACTTGAAGGCATGCTCGATCTCGTCCATCACGGCCTGGCTGGCTTCGATGTTGATGCAGAGGTAATGGGCTTTGGCCAATTTCTGGATCAGGTAAGCCAGTTGACGGCGTCCCCAGTCTTCGACCCGGTGCACTTTTCCGCCGCCGGCGGTAATCATGCTTTTGTAGCGTTCCAGCATGGCCGGAACTTGTTCGCTCTGGTCCGGATGGATCAGCAAAACGATTTCATAGTGACGCATAGACTCTCCTTGTGGTTGATAAAAGCTGCCCCAGCGTCGTTAAGGGTGCAGCAAGGCAAGCCCATGATTATAGCCCGAGGCATGCAGATCCCCGGATCCGCTTGCGGGAGCTAGCCGAATTCGACCCGATTCGGTTCGCAATCCCCATGAAAAAAGCCCGGGAGCTTGCGCTACCGGGCTTTCGATCCGGGGTCCCCAGGGACCCGGTCAGGGGTTGATCAGGCTGAACGCAGCGTTGGGTAACGCACGTGCTCGACCAGTTCCTGGATCTTGCGGCTAGGCGCAGGAGTCACCAGGCTGACCAGGATGATGACGGCAAAGCCGATCGGCACACCGAACACGCCGGCAGAAATCGGCTGAATGTCCCACCAGAGTTGAATCGGGGAAGTGATGCCGAAAATGCCGCGCATCCATGGCTGGGTAGTGATCATGTAGAAGAACGTGACACCCAGGCCTGCCGCCATCCCGAGGGACGCCGCAATGCCCGTGGCACGCTTCCAGAAGATCCCCAGGACCAGCGCCGGGAAGAACGCGGCAGCTGCGAACGAGAACGCTGCGGACACCAGGAAAAGGATGTCAGCCGGTTTTTGCGCAGCTACATACGCAGCAGCCAAGGCCACCACCAGCAGCAAGACCTTGGAGATGGTCACCCGGCGTGCTGTTGAAGCGTTCGGGTCGATCATCTTGTAGTACAGGTCGTGGCTCAACGCGTTGGCAATCGTCAGCAGCAAGCCGTCAGCGGTCGACAGCGCGGCAGCCAGGCCACCCGCAGCCACCAGGCCAGACACCACGTAAGGCAGGCCACCAATGGCGGGTGCTGCCAGCACGATGATGTCGCCCCCGATGGACAATTCGTTCAGCTGCAAAATGCCGTCCCTGTTGACGTCCGTGACGGACAGCAAGGTTGGATCGACTTTGTTCCAGGCGGAAATCCACTCGGGCAACTGATTGAACGGTGTTCCCACCACCAGCGTGAACACTTCATATTTCACCAGCACTGCCAGCGCAGGCGCCGTGAAGTACAAGAGGAAAATGAAGAACAGCGACCAGGTCACGGACTGCCGTGCTTCCTTGACGCTCGGGACCGTGTAGTACCGCATCAGGATGTGCGGCAGCGCAGCCGTTCCGACCATCAGGCAGAAGATCAGTGCCAGGAAATTTCGACGGGAAACGTCGTAGGCTTTTTGAGCCGCCGCATCACCATTCGGATCACCCGCGAACTGCTGGGCATGTGCAGGCATGCCGTTGAGCGGACGAGATTTCGTGTCAGCACCGGCCTTGGCCGTAGTCCAGGCTTTCTTGGCGGCATCAGCATCCTTCGGCAAGGCGGCCAGTGTTTTTTCAGCGGCCGAAATATCGGCAACCGCAGCATTGGAAGCTTTCAGGTCAGCGACTTTCTTCTCGGCATCGGCCTTGTCGGCTGCCAGGGCAGCGGCAGGATCCTTCAGCTTGTCGGCGAGCGTTGCAGAACGCTGCTTGAAGACTTCGCGGACTTCCAATTCCTTGGCATTGGTGGTCAGCTCTTTCTCTTTGGCTGTCACTTTCTGCAACTGGGCGCCATAGATGGCCTGTGGAATCGGCACGCCGGTCTGCTTTACAGACAACCACACCACGGGAATCATGTAGGCCACGATCAGGATGATGTACTGCGCCACCTGCGTCCAGGTCACTGCGCGCATGCCACCCAGGAACGAGCAAACCAGAATGCCGCCCAGGCCCAGGAAAATTCCCAGCTCGAACGCCACACCGGTCAGGCGTGCCGTAATGATGCCAACGCCATAGATCTGCGCGACCACGTAGGTAAACGAGCACAGGATGGCCGCCACGATGCCGAGGAATCGCGGCAGGTTGCCGCCATAACGCTCGCCCAGAAAGTCAGGAATGGTGAACTGACCGAACTTGCGCAGGTAAGGCGCAAGAAACAGAGCCACCAGGCAATAGCCGCCCGTCCATCCCATGATGAACGCCAGACCGCTGTAGCCCGTGAGGTAGAGCGTCCCGGCCATGCCGATGAACGACGCTGCCGACATCCAGTCAGCACCGGTTGCCATGCCGTTGTAGACAGCAGGAACGCGGCGGCCTGCAACGTAATACTCAGCAGCATCGGTCGTGCGGCTCATGATGCCGATGCCGGCATACAAACCAATGGTGGCAAGCAGGAAGACCAGGCCGATCCACTGACGGGAAAGACCCATTTGCTCCAGAACTGCCAGAACCACCACGAAGCCCAGAAAGCCCCCCGTGTACCACTTGTAGACCTTGTTCAGGCCAGACTTAAACGCTGCCTTGGATGCTGCGGTTTCCGTTGCGCCATCGGCGCCAAATATTCCAGCCATGATCAGTCCTCGCTTTCTTCGACACCGTGCTCGATGTCAAGCTTGCCCATGTACCAGGCGTAGTAACCGATGATCAGGCAGTACACGACGAGCGAGCCCTGCGCGCCCATCCAGAAACTGAAAGGCCATCCGAAAAAATTGAAACTCAAGTCGCGAGCGAAATAGCTCACGACGAAAGTGACGACGAACCAGATCGCGAGCAGGATGCCCGTGATGTTCAGATTCTTTCGCCAATAGCGCCGATGGTTGTCGGTTAATTCCATAACTTGCCTCCTGTCTACAACGCCCTTTCGGGCACATCGCGGTCACCACACTCCCCCGCCTGTGGCCTGCCATCCAAACCGCGTCCGTCTACTCCTGGGCTCTTACCCCCGACTTGCCGCTCAGCCCGCGCGTGATGCGGGAGATTGAGCCAGGCTCAATCCCGTTTCACGCTCGAGCTGTGCGGCTACCTTGGGCTCAAACCCTTTGAGGTGGCGAATGATCTTCACCGCCTCCTGGGGTTCTTGCCGCTCAACATGAACTCGCGCAAGCTGATACCAGCCGAACGGGCTCATGGGTTGCAGTTCCGTGTTTTTTTTCAGTGCCTCGATCGCTTCGTCGAAGCGCCGCTCCTGGATGAGCAGCAGCGCCAGGCCATACCAGGCGCGATCCATCTTGGGTTCGATTTCGAGGGCGCGACGGAAAGCCGGTTCGGCCTCATCGTGGAACCCAGCGTCTTCAAGCACGTAGGCAAGATTGAACCAGGCAGCGGACGTGCCCGGATGGTGATGAACGAGGCGGCGCATCGTCGCGAGCGCGCCGGGCTTGTCGCCCGTCTGCATTTGCAGGTGCGCCTTGCTGGCCAGCGCGTAACGGTCTGAAGGCTTCAGCGCAAGCATTGCCTCAAAGGCTTCGAGAGCCGCATTCTGCCGGCCGAACACCAGCAGAACGATTGCCCGCAGCTTGAACTGCCAGTAGCTGAGCGAGATCATTTGCACAGCTCCACGCCGATTTCGACACACGTACGGATCTTCAGCGCCGTGGCAACGAACCAGATGATCAGAACCAGCAAAAACGCTACGAAAGGCACCTGCCGATCGATGATCTGGCGCGGCGACAGGATGCGAGCGGCCCGCACGAATGGGCTGCCGACGATTTTCAGGATCTGGTAGAAAAAATTGCCGTCGCGCTTGGCGCCGGCCAAAAGTCCCAAAACCCATTGGCCGAAAAGCGCGAGTAGCGCGATTTCGGCAATGGTTTTGATCGCGTTGACAGCAAGGAGCATGGGTGCCAAAAGAGCTATTTGGCGCGATTGTTACCCCGATGCTTTCTCAATTCTTACAAAAGCTCAACAGCGGCTACAACCCTAAGGTAAGCCCTTTCATGGTTTACCCTAGACTGGCTTCGGGGCGGTCGCAGGACGCGAATAACTGGGCCCGCCCGTGGGCGCGGGAGATCGCCAGGAATCCACTCAAAGTGCGCTAGCTCGCCGCGAGCTGTTTCCAGGTATCGATGACCGTGTCAGGATTCAGCGAAATAGAGCCAATCCCCTCGTCTTTCAGCCATTGCGCAAAGTCGGGGTGGTCGCTGGGGCCCTGGCCGCAGATGCCGACGTATTTGCCCTGGCGCTTGCAGGCACCGATGGCCTGCGACAGCAAGGCCTTCACTGCCGGGTCTCGCTCATCGAAATCTTTCGAGAGAATTTCCAGGCCGGAATCACGGTCCAGACCCAGGGTCAGCTGGGTCAGGTCGTTGGAGCCGATTGAAAAACCGTCGAAGTACTCCAGAAACTGATCAGCCAAAATGGCATTGCTCGGCACCTCGCACATCATCACGACGCGCAGGCCGTTCTGGCCCCGTGCGAGTCCGCGCTGTGCCAGCATTTCGGTGACTTTCTGCGCTTGCCCCAGGGTGCGCACGAACGGCACCATGACCTCGACATTGACCAGGCCCATCTCGTCGCGCACGCGGCTGATGGCTTCACATTCCATGGCAAACGCCTCGCCGAACTCTTCACTGATGTAGCGTGCAGCACCGCGGAAACCCAGCATCGGGTTTTCTTCCGAAGGCTCGTAGCGAGAGCCACCGATCAGCTTGCGATATTCGTTGGACTTGAAATCCGAAAGCCGGACGATCACCGGCTTTGGCCAGAATGCGGCCGCAATCGTTGCCACGCCTTCGGCCACCTTGTCGACATAGAAAGCGCGCGGCGACGCGTGTCCGCGGGCCACGCTTTCGACGGCCTTTTTCAGGTCGGCATCGACGTTCGGGTAATCCAGGATCGCCTTGGGGTGCACGCCGATGTTGTTGTTGATGACGAACTCGAGGCGAGCCAGCCCGACACCGTGGTTAGGGATCTGGCAGAAGTCGAAGGCAAGCTGCGGATTGCCGACGTTCATCATGATCTTCAGATCGATGGGCGGCATCTCGCCGCGCAGGACCTCGGTGACTTCGGTTTCCAGGAGGCCGTCATAGATGTTGCCGGTGTCGCCCTCCGCGCAGCTGACCGTGACCAGCATGCCGTCCTTGAGCTGCTCGGTGGCGTCGCCACAACCCACCACTGCCGGAATGCCGAGCTCCCGGGCGATGATGGCGGCGTGGCAGGTTCGGCCGCCGCGGTTGGTGACGATCGCGCTCGCGCGTTTCATGACGGGCTCCCAGTTGGGGTCGGTCATGTCGGTCACCAGCACATCGCCAGGCTGGACTTCATCCATCTGGCTGATGTTTCGCACGATGCGCACCGGTCCGGTTCCGATCTTTTGCCCGATCGCCCTTCCCTCGGCCAGGACCGTGCCGGTTCCCTTGAGGGTATAGCGCTGCTCGGCCTGCCCTTTGGACTGGCTCTTTACCGTCTCGGGGCGCGCCTGCAGGATGTAGAGCTCGCCGTCGGTGCCGTCCTTGCCCCACTCGACGTCCATCGGCCGGCCGTAATGCTCTTCGATGATGAGCGCGTAGCGTGCGAGCTGCTCGACCTCCGCGTCGGTCAGCGAATAACGGTTGCGCAGTTCGACCGGCACTTCAGTGGTCTTGACCAGCTTGCCACCGGACTTCTTCTCGGCAGCCGAGGTGAACTCCATCTGCAGCAGCTTCGAGCCTAGGTTGCGGCGGATGACGGCGCGGTTGCCGGCGCGCAGCATGGGCTTGTGCACGTAGAACTCGTCCGGGTTCACCGCACCCTGCACCACGGTTTCACCGAGTCCGTAGCTGGACGTGATGAAAACGACATCATCAAAGCCGCTTTCGGTGTCGATGGTAAACAGGACGCCGGCCGCGCCAAGGTCGCTGCGGACCATACGCTGGACACCAGCCGACAACGCCACATCCGCATGGGCGAAGCCCTTGTGAACCCGATAGCTGATCGCACGGTCGTTGTAGAGGGAGGCGAAAACCTCTTTCATCTTGTGCAGGATGTCTTCGATGCCGACGACATTCAGGAAGGTTTCCTGCTGCCCCGCAAAAGAAGCGTCGGGCAGGTCTTCCGCGGTGGCGGACGAGCGCACGGCAAAGCTGGCTTGAGAATTCCCCGCGCTCAGGCTCGCAAAACTTTTACGGATGGCTGCTTCGAAGTCGGCGGGAAAGGGCTGGGCTTCGACCAGTGAGCGGATCTGGGCACCAGCGACTGCGAGTGCCTTGACGTCTTCGGTATCAAGCTTGTCGAGTACGCCGTTAATTTTCTTATCGAGCCCCGCATGTGCGAGGAAGACCCGAAACGCATGGGCCGTGGTGGCAAAGCCGGTGGGAACGCGGACGCCCTTGGGGCCAGTGGGCAACTGCGAGATCATTTCGCCGAGGCTGGCGTTCTTTCCGCCAACGGCCTCGACATCGCTCATTCTCAGGTTTTCAAACGGTACGACCAGGGCGGTCTCGTCAAAAAGCGTGGACATTGAAATACTCCGGGAGGTTTTGAAATCGGCGGCGCAATCCACGCTTGCAGAGGCAATTTTTCCTGTTGTTGTTGTTGGGGGAAATTGCGGATGAGCATGGCGGCAGAATCGGGATAATTGAGGAGGATTGTAGAGGTGCCCGCTGACGGCGCTCATGCTCGAGCTTGCACAAAACTGAACACCATCATGCCCACACGCACCGTATTTTTCATCTCTGACGGCACCGGCATCACGGCCGAAACGTTCGGCAACGCCATCATGGCGCAGTTCGAACTCAAGCCGCGCCACGTGCGGCTGCCGTTCATCGATACGGTCGACAAGGCGCACCAGGTGGTGCGGCAGATCAACCATGCCGCGGAAGTCGAAGGCCAGCGGCCCATCGTCTTCACCACGCTCGTGAACATGGAAATCCTTGCCGTCATCAAGGCCCACTGCAACGGCATGCTGCTGGACATGTTCGGCATGTTCGTGGCGCCGCTGGAGGGCGAATTGGGCCTGAAGTCCAACCATCGGGTTGGCCGATTCTCAGACGCGTCCAAAAGCAAGGAATACGACGACCGGATCGAGGCCATCAACTTCTCGCTCGCGCACGATGACGGGCAGAGCAATCGCGACCTCGCGAATTCGGACGTGATCCTCGTCGGTGTGAGCCGCAGCGGCAAAACGCCCACCTCGCTTTACCTGGCAATGCAGTACGGCCTGAAAGCGTCGAACTACCCGCTGATCCCCGAAGATTTCGAGCGTCGGCAGTTGCCACCGGCATTGGTGCCGCACCGCTCGAGGATATTCGGCCTGAGCATCGCGCCTGAGCGCCTGAGCCAGATCCGCAACGAGCGCCGCCCCAATTCGAACTACGCCAGTCTCGTCAATTGCCGCCATGAAATCCACGAGGCCGAGGCCATGATGCGGCGCGAGGGCATCCGCTGGCTGTCGACCACGACCAAATCGATCGAGGAGATTGCCACGACCATCCTTCAGGAAATCAGGCCGGAGCGGCTCGAGTACTGATGAGCCGGCGACCAGTTCCTGGGGTCACTCGGGTCAGTGGTCTGGTTAGCGGTTAAGGTCAAGGCTTGCGGTGCGCGCAGATGCGCAGAAAATGCACCCATAACAAACCAACACCAGAAGGAATTCCCATGAAAGGCGATGCGCAAGTCATCCTGCATCTTCAGGCCCAGCTCAAGAACGAACTGACGGCCATCAACCAGTATTTCCTGCACTACCGCATGTACAAGCACTGGGGACTCGACAAGCTGGCCAAGAAGGAATACGAAGAGTCGATCGGCGAGATGAAGCATGCCGACAAGCTCATGGACCGCATTTTCATGCTGGACGGCCTGCCCAACCTGCAGGACCTCGGCAAACTCATGATCGGCGAAGATGTGGTGGAAGCCCTGACCTGCGACCTTCGGTCCGAAACCGGGGCGCAGGCAACCATCAAGGAAGGCATTGCGCATTGCGAGAGCGTTCGCGACTATGTCTCGCGCGACCTGCTCCAGGGCATTCTGGATGACACGGAAGAACATATCGACTTCCTGGAAACGCAGCTGGATCTCGTCGGGAAAGTCGGTATTCAAAACTACCTGCAGAGCCAGATGGGCGAGCTCAGTTAAGAGCACCACTTTTCGGATCAAGGCGCCCTGGGCGCCTTTTTTTGTTGCGTCTTCGTCGTCAAATGCTATTGCGAATCATTCTTATTGCGATATGATGAGCGCTTAGCCAGCCAACTCAACGCCCTTGCGGCACGCGAGCACAGCCAAGCCCCTTTGACTGCCGGACCTTTCCGGCCCCGCTTGGAGTTCACGTGCCCCGCTCACCCGCTCGCAATTCAGCAAAATCGTCGCGCCCAAACGGCGGCGCCCTTGCAGGCACACCTGCACACGCCCTTCCGATCCAGGCCAAGGCCGTACCTCTGGGCGCACTGATGCTGGCGGCATCGATGTCCTGCTGGGCTCAAACCGAACCCATGGCCGAGGCTCAAAGCGCCACCCAGCAGCCAAGCAAAAGCTTGGCTCCGGTCACGGTGATTGGCATCCGCGACCGGGCCTCGCAGACCTACCAGAGCGGTATCACGAGCGTTGGCAAGGTGCCCGTTCCGGCAAAGGACATTCCGCAATCACTGACCGTGGTGAACGAAAAGCTGATCCACGACCAGGGCAAGGACAGCATGAAGAGCGCGCTCGAAAATGTGGTCGGGATCACCTTCGAGGCTGGCGAAGGCGGCCGTGTAGGAGATAACATCCGGCTGCGCGGCTTCAGCGCGGCGGGCGACATTTACCTCGACGGAATGCGCGACATCGCCCAATACAACCGTGACACGTTCAACGTGGACAGGATCGAGGTGCTGCGCGGCGCAGCCTCGATGCTGTTCGGGCGCGGCTCGACGGGAGGTCTCATCAACCAGGTCAGCAAGCAAGCCCGCACGATCACCGAACACGAAGTCAATGCCACGGTTGGCACGAGCGGCTACCAGCGCTATCAGGGCGACTTCAACTTCAAGCTCGAAGGCGACGCCGCGCTGCGCATCAATGCGATGGCAACCGACAGCGAAGGCCGCGGGGAAAACGCCGGTGCATCTACGCACCGCCGCGGGCTTGCGCTGGACTATCGCCTGGGCATCGGGACGGCAGACGAATTCGAGATCAGCTACTACCACCTCAACTACAGCGACAAGCCGGATTGGGGATTTGCGTGGTTCAACAGCCGGCCCGCGCCCGCGCCCACGAATCGCTATTGGTACGGCCTCGACAGCGACTTCCAGAACGACAGTGCCGATGTGCTGACGCTCTCCCACACCCACCGCTGGCGCGACGGCAGCAGCCTGAAAACCACGCTGCGCGATGGCCATTATTCGCGCGCCATGTGGGCAACCCAGTCGAGCTTTGCTGCCGGCACCACGTTCGCCAACCTGAACGGCAGTACCGTCGTGACACGGCGCACCAATGCCAAGGCCGGCGAAGAGCACCACACCTTCGTGCAGACCGACTACCTCACCACGACGCGCTGGTTCAACCGCAAGAACAGCTTGCTGATCGGTGCGGAGTACGCGGTCGAGAATTCAAGCCGGTCCACCTACCCCCTGCTGCCGACCAACAAGCCGGCCACTACCGTCGGGAATCCTTCCAGCACCGGCATCGGTGGCAACCTCTCGGAAAGCGTTGCCACCCGGTTCACGGCAACCACGCTTGGGCTCTACGCACAGGACACCCTGGAGATCACGCCCGAGATCAAGTTGGTGGGCGGCCTTCGGGTGGACCGCTTCCAGGGCGACTTCGACCGCTCGGGAAATGCGGCGCCGAACAACACGCCCCTGTCACGCGCCGATACGCTCCTGAGCAAGCGGCTCGGCATCATGTACCAACCGCACGACGAGGTCAGCTATTACGCTGCCGTGGGCACCTCGTTCAATACCTCGGGCGACCTCTACCAATACGACCCACGCTCGGCCAACACACCGCCGGAGAGCAGCCGCAACATGGAAATCGGCGCCAAGTGGGAGCTTTATGGCGGTGACCTTTCGCTGCGGACAGCCTTGGCACGAACGCACAAGTACAACGAGCGCAACACCGACATCGACACGGCTAACAACTCCTATCTGCTGTCCGGCAAACGCCACACCGATGCGCTCGAGTTCGAAGTGGCCGGGCGAATCACACCGCAGTGGGATGTGTTCGCGGGGATCGGATTCCTGCGTGCCGTGATCGACCAATCGGGCTCCAACCCCGCCGGCCAGGCCGAGGTGGGCGAGAACCCGGGCCTCAGCCCGAGCCGCCAGGCAACCCTTTTCACCACCTATCGCATCAGCGAGCAATGGCGCGTGGGCGGAGGCGTCACAGCGGTCAGCCAGAACAAGCCGGCCAACAGCGTGACAACTGCGAATCGCGCTCCCGGCTATGTAAAGGCCGACGCATTGGTCGAGTACCGCATCAACGCCGGCAACACGCTCAAGCTCAACATCGACAATCTGTTCGACAAGGTTTACTACAACACGCTGTACCGCGGCTTCGCCGCGCCTGGCGACGCCCGCTCTGTCCGGGTGACGCTCACCAGCCGCTTTTAGGCAGAACCCATGCTCATCCGCATACCCCATGCACTGAACAGCGCGGAACTGCAAGAAGTCAGGAACCTCGTTCTTTCGGCCGACTGGACGGATGGCCGGATCACGGCCGGCTCGCAGAGCGGCGCGGTCAAGAACAACCTGCAACTTCGCGAAGACCTGCCCCAGGCCGGCAAGGCCAGGCAGATCGTTTCGGTGGCCCTTGCCCGCAACCCGGCCTTTATCACGGCTGCCCTGCCGAAATCGGTCTATCCGCCGCTCTTTAACCGGTATGGCGGCGCTGCGAATGCCTTCGGCAACCACATCGACAACGCCGTCCGCACCCATGCGGCCACTGCGCGGCACGTGCGGACCGACATCTCATGCACGCTCTTTCTGAGTGATCCTGCCAGCTATGCAGGCGGTGAACTGCTGATCGAAGATACCTTCGGTGAGCGGCGCGTGAAGTTCGGAGCGGGCGACCTGGTGCTGTACCCCGGCACATCCGTGCATCGCGTCGAGCCTGTCACGCAAGGTGAGCGGATTGCCTGCTTTTTCTGGATCCAGAGCATGGTGCGCAGCGATGAGCAACGCAGCCTCCTGTACGAACTCGACCTTGCGGTAACGTCCCTGCGCCAGCAGCATCTGGACGCTAATGGACCGGGGCAGCCTGACACAGCCGAGGTGGTGCGCCTGACCGGGTGCTATCACAACCTCTTGCGTATGTGGGCCGACGTTTGACGACGCTTTTCGCCCTCCACACGTCGCCCAAGGTTTTTAATTGCAAATGCGACCGATTCGCATTTATAATCTGACCATTGTCTAACTGACCGACTGAACACCATGATTGTTTGCGTCTGCCGCCGAATCTCTGACCGCGAAATCGCCCGCCATGCGCGTGCAGGAATGGACTTCGACGATATCCAGTTCGAGCTGGGCGTTGCAGTCCAGTGCGGCCAGTGCGAGGGCTCCGCACGCGACGTCATTGCCCGGTGCGAAGGCGGTCCAGGCGGATGTACTGGCGCACACATGGCAAAAACAGCCTCACATGCGCAAGCGCCAGCCTGGAGTACTTCGGCATGTTCGATCTCCCCGACCCCATCACTTTCCTCACCCTCCTCGCGCTTCCTGCCAGCTTGATTCTGGTTGCGGCGTCGGCCTGGTGGGTGCTTCGCCGCTAGCCAGCGGACTGCTTCCTTTTCCCTTTTTTTCAGGCGATCAGAGCCGCCCTCTTCCCCGCTGATGGCGGGTATGGCAGGCTGTTGCCACCTGCTCTTGCCACTTACTGTTAGCCACTTGCTCTTGCTCTGCTCTTGAACGTGCCTCTTGAACCTGCTCCAGTTACCTCGCGAATGAACTTGACTACGCCGCATGCCGCCCAGCATCGACCTTTGGGATTCCTACCCGACGGTTGGACGCGACGCGTCTGGGTGGGCGTGGTCGTCGTCGGGCTGCACGCCGCCCTTCTTTGGGCGGTGCAAAACAGCTTGCGACTGCGTCCGCAAGAAATCGTCACGCCGGTGGAGCTGATCGCGGTAGACGTCCTTGCGCCAGGTCCTCCCAGGCAAGTGCCGGAGCCCGTCACGGCTCAAGCGGCAAGGCCGGTCACTCCGCCTGTTGCCAAGCCTGTGCGCAAGCCCTCGCCGGTGGCGCGGCCAGAACCCCGTGCAGCGACCTTCACTGCGCCGCTTGCAGCGCCGGTAGCCGAGGCAGCGCCCAGCTCCGTGGCGGCTCCCGCACCCTCACCGGCGGCCTTGCCGGCTCCTGCGCCTTCAACCGCCGCGGTGGGCGCAACGCTGGCAAATGGCATGGCTGCCGAGCAAACTGCGAAGGCGCCCGCGGCGGCAGCGGCTCCCCCCCTATTGCAGTTGCCCTCGAGCGATGCGGATTACCTTCAAAACCCCAAGCCGGAATATCCTCGGACCAGCTACCGCAATGGCGAAACCGGCAAGGTCGTCCACAAAGTCTGGATTGGCACTGACGGCAAGGCGCAGCGCGCAGAGCTGGTCTCCTCGAGTGGATTCCCCGGCCTGGACAGGGCGGCCTACGACACCGTCATGCGCTGGCGCTACGTGCCAGGCAAACGCAACGGCGTTGCCGAAACCATGCCCTTTGAAGTCCCGATTCACTGGGAGCTGCGCAACTGAAAAAGGCGAACGCCTTCGTCACGACTCGCTGCAATCACACTAACTTTTGCCTACCCTGGAGCATCCCCATGAATTCCCAATTCGGCCTTGCCAACGTATGGATGCAGGGCGACCTGATCATGCGATCGGTCGCCGTGCTTCTCCTCATCATGTCGCTGGCGAGCTGGATCGTCATCGTGCTGAAGACCCTCGACCTCATCAAATACAAGCGCATCGCTCGGCAGGCCGAGGACTTCTGGCACAGCGAAGACTTCGCTGCCGGCCTGTCGAAGCTCGGTGCAGACCCTTCCAATCCGTTCCGCCAGCTGGCGCTCGAAGGCCGCGAGGCTACGACGCACCACCGCAATACCAAGGCGCATCTGCATGATTCGCTCGACGTCAGCGACTGGGTCACGCGCACGCTGCGCAACGCAACGGACGAGTTCACCTCCAAGCTGCAGTCGGGCCTTGCCATTCTGGCTTCCGTAGGCTCTACCGCGCCCTTCGTGGGACTGTTCGGCACGGTCTGGGGCATTTACCACGCGCTGCTGTCCATCGGCGCAGCAGGCCAGGCCAGCATAGACAAAGTGGCCGGACCTATCGGCGAAGCGCTCATCATGACTGCGCTGGGACTTGCCGTGGCGATTCCTGCCGTACTGGGCTACAACGCCCTGGTTCGCGGTAACAAGGCCGTGCTTCAGAAGCTGAGCCGCTTTGCCCACGACCTGCACGCCTACTTTGTCACGGGAGCCCGCGTCGCTTCAACCGGCGCCGACGGAAAGGTCGTCCCCATGAAGAAGGCATGACCTCCAACTCATCGAACGCATCCAACGCATCGAACGCTCACTGCAAGGAATAGCTGCCATGGCCTTTGGAACCCAGGACGAGACCGACGAGGTCATGAACGAAATCAACATGACGCCGCTGGTGGACGTCATGCTGGTGCTCTTGATCATTTTCATCATCACCGTGCCGGTCATGAAGCATTCGGTGAACGTGGAATTACCCAAAGCGAGCAACCAGGTCCAGCAAGCACCGCCCGAGACTGTCCGCCTGAGCATCGATGCTGCCGGCCGCTATTTTCTCAACGAAGCCCCGGTGGCCGACGACCAATTGGCGGCGGGACTGCAGGCTGCGGCGCGCCGTGAGCCGCAGCCCGACCT
The DNA here is from genome assembly GCA_040385065.1 of Pseudomonadota bacterium. GTDB lineage: Bacteria > Pseudomonadota > Gammaproteobacteria > Burkholderiales > Burkholderiaceae_C > Polaromonas. The sequence continues at coordinate 49,241 of JAZKIC010000019.1, read as the reverse complement.
GCACCTGAGCGGCGACAAGTCCGTCCGTTATGAACGCGTGGCGCAAGCCATGGCTGCTGCCCAGCAAGCGGGGCTGCGCAAGATCGGGTTCGTCACGGAGCCAAAGTCTCCATGACGGATCGACGCGCAGGCGGCGAGCCGTTTGGCCACGCGACCGGCAAAGGCAGCGGCGATTTGGCAGGCCAGCCCACCGAAACGGAACGCCAGCCATTTTGCAGCGATGAACTGCTCCGCGGCCGCAAGGTGGTGGAGATCCGTCACAACGGCGCTATCTACCGCCTGCAAGCGACCCGGATGGGCAAGCTGATCCTGACCAAATAGGCTTCGGGGAAACCCTGAGCCGTCGAACGCCCGAACGGCGCGAGACCGTGGGTCAGAGGCCGATAGCCGCAATGCCGGCGCGCGCGATCTGTACGTCCTCGTTGGACTTGACGCCGCTCACGCCGACGGCGCCTATGCACTGGCCGTCCTTGAGAACGGGCACGCCCCCTTCGAGCATGCCCTGCAGATAAGGCGCGCTCAGGAACGAAACCCGCCCGCCATTGATGGTGTCTTCGTAGATCTTGCTTTCGCGACGGCCCATCGCCGCGGTGTTGGCCTTGGCCGGCGCAATGTGCGACGAAATAGGCGGCGCTCCGTCCAGCCGTTGCAGGTGCAGCAGGTGTCCGCCGTCATCGACGATCGCAATCGTCACGGCCCAATTGTTCTTGAGCGCTTCGGCCTCGGCCGCCGCAGCAATGAGTTTCACGTCGGCGGATTCCAGATAAGTTTTGGTTTTCATGGCTTGAGTCGGTGGGAAAGCTGCAAGCATACGCAAATTGCCGGGCTTGCGGACTGCGCGCCCTGCTTGTCTCTGGCCGCTAAATCCTTACGAATCACAGTCCCTTGTCGGGTTGCACTTGAAATGTCAGCTTCCCGCCCTAAAATCCGCTGCGTCTGCCTTTGCAGTCCTTTGTCTGGAGAAAACCATGAATGAGAACGTTCAACCCCTGGGTTATGGCTACGCCCTCCCCGCTGAGCAACGCAACAGGGTTCTTCGCAATACCTATTGGCTGTTGGCTCTTACCATGTTGCCCACGGTGCTCGGCGCATGGCTGGGCGTGGCGACGGGAATCACCGCGTCCCTAAGCGGCGGGCTCGGACTGATCGTCTTTTTGGGCGGCGCCTTCGGCTTCATGTTCGCTATCGAAAAAACCAAGAACTCCGCAGCGGGCGTGCCCGTACTGCTTGGCTTTACGTTCTTCATGGGCCTGATGCTGTCCCGGCTCATTGCCATGGTGCTGGGTTTCAGAAACGGCTCCGACCTCATCATGACGGCCTTCGGTGGTACGGCCGGCGTTTTCTTCGTGATGGCCAGCCTGGCGAGCGTGATCAAGCGCGATCTGTCGGGCATGGGCAAATGGCTGACTGTCGGCGCGGTGGTGCTGATGGTGGGCGCGATCATCAACGTGTTCGTCGGGTCTTCGACGGGCATGGTGGTTATCAGCATGGTGGCGATCGGCATCTTCAGCGCCTTCATCCTGTACGACCTCAAGCGCATCATGGACGGTGGCGAAACCAACTACATCAGCGCTACGCTTGCGCTGTACCTGAGCCTCTTCAACGTTTTCCAAAGCCTGCTGGCGCTGCTGGGCATCTTTGGCGGTGAGCGCGACTGACAGGTTCGCGCATCTGCAAGCAAAGGGACCTTCGGGTCCCTTTTTCGTTAATCGAGGCGAACTGGCGGAGCGCTCACTGCGTGCGCGGCACTGCCGTGCGCTGCCGGCGGAAGAAATGGCGATAGATGTCCGCCAGCACCGCGAGCGGCAGCCCCGTCAGCGCGCGGCTTCCCATGCCCGTACGGCGAAGTACCGCGCCGAGCCACGTGCGCGGCCGCGCCCACTCGCAGGAATCGCCGAGATGCGGTCGCAACGCGAGCGCAGCGAGTGAATGCGGAGACGTATCGCTCATGAGATCGTCCAGAACAGCTTTGACGTTTCGCCGCCCTTCTGCACCGTGAAGCTCCTGGCGACGCCAGGGTTTGTAGCTCTGGCTGTGAATAAAGGCCACCGAGCGGGTCCTGAGGTCCACCATTCGCTCCCATAGCGAATAGCCGCCCAGACTGAAGTATTGAATGATGTCCGTGCCGCGGCGCAGTATGTGCACCGGTTCCTGGCTGAATTGCGGCGAACACAAGAGAGCCGTCATCACGTCCTGGTCACCCAGCAGATGAAACGGCCTGTCATCCCACGGTTGGCCCTGCGCGGCAAGATAGGCTTCGTCACGAAGCGCGTTGGCCCAGGCATGCAGGAAGAGCTGCTGGCCACGCGTTACACGCAACACGCCGCTGTTCAGGGTAAAGCCGAAGTGCCGCGTTACCTCGAAGCCCCAGGCTTCGGCGCGCGCGCCCTCGTCGTGGTAGCGGGCGAACTCCGCTTCCTCGGTCGCCACCAGGGCGTCGGGCGCAATGCCCGCGAAACGCGTTGAAAGCGTCTGCAGCACGACCACGTCGGAGTCTATCCACCACACCGTCTCCTTGCCTTCGTTGAGCAGCTCAAGCAGCGCATGGGGCTTGACGTTCCAACCGTTTCCCGAACCAGGGGTATAGCGACGGATATCGATCTGCCCTTGCGTTCCAGCCCAGTGGACGAATGCATCCGTCGCGTTTGGCATGAAGGCGACGATGGGCACGCCGGGATTAGCCAATCGGGCGGATGCCATGGCCACCCGCAACGCGGGTTCTTCGGCCTGCCGGTCCTCGGCCATGCAAATGGCAACGTTCGGTTGTTTCATGGAGACCTTTGCAATCAATAGGTGAGCCAGAGCGAATCCCGGCATCACAGCTCAAGACTGCTGCAGGCCGCCCCGCTACGGACTGTCGCGGAACGGAAGATGAATACGGAAATACCTGGGTACGGACCCATTTGACGGGCCTTCACGGCGCCCACAGGCCCTTCCGCACGAACCAAAAAGTAAGCGTGCCCGCCCAGATGTATTCGGATTCGCCCGCAAGCGCGGCGCTGATTAACAGCTGTTTCCGCACTGAAACAGCTCGCCTTAGCCGCCCCGCCGCTCAGATGCGCTCGAAGCAGGCGATGGACTCCACATGGGCTGTATGCGGGAACATGTTGACCACGCCCGCCGAAGTGCACTGGTAACCGGCTTCATGCACGAGCACGCCGGCGTCCCTCGCCAGCGTGGCAGGGTTACAGCTGACGTACACAATCCGGCGCGGCGGCTGCCAGGACCCTAGCACCAGGCTTTGCTGCAGCCCGGCATCATCGCAAGGCACACCGGTCTGCATCTGCTGATGTACGGCAGCCAGCGACTTGAACAGCTCGTAGGCGCCTTCTCGGGGCGGATCGACCAGCCACTTGTCTGCGGCACCGTCCTTGACCAGCACGCCCGGCGTCATCTCGAAAAGATTGCGCGCCACGAAGGTCGTAGGCGCAAGCGCGGCAACCCCTGCGCGCGCAGCCTGGTTCGCCGCGTAGTTCTCGCGCGAACGTGCCACCAGTGCTTCGCTTCCCTCCACGCCCAGTACCTGCCTGGCTTGCGTGGCCAGTGGCAGGGTGAAGTTGCCTAGGCCGCAGAACCAGTCGATCACCCGCTCGGCCGGCGTGACGTCCAGCAGGCCGAGCGCCCGCGATACGAGCACCTGATTGATATGCGGGTTGACCTGCGTGAAATCGGTTGGCTTGAAGGGCATCTGGATGCCGTAGGCCGGCAATGCGTAGGCCAAGGGCTGGCAGCCCGTAGCGTCCTCCATCAATTTGACCGTATCGGGACCTCCTGACTGCAGCCACCACTGCACGCCAGGATGCGCTGCTGCAAACGCGCGCAGCCGGCCCAGGTCGCCGGTGCTAAGGGCTTCCATATGGCGCAGCACCATGGCCGTGACGTCGTCACCGCAAGCCAGCTCTATCTGCGGCAGGGTTTCCTTGGCATCCATGCTGGCAATGAGGCTGCGCAGGGGCAGCAACATGTCGCTCACGTGCTTCGGCACCACATGGCACTCGCGGATATCGGCCACATAGCCACTCTTGCGCTCGTGGAACCCGACCAGCACCTCGCCCTTCTTGCGCACGAACCTCACCGACAGCCTGGCCCGGAACCGATAGTTCCAGGCGGGTCCTTCGATGGGCCGCTGAATGTTTTCAGCCTTGACCTTGCCCAGATGCCGCAGGTTGTCCTCGAGCACGCGCTGCTTGACCGCAACCTGGGCGCCCACGTGCAGATGCTGCATCTTGCAGCCGCCGCAGGCGCCGACATGGAGCCCGAAATGCGGGCACTGCGGCTTGACGCGCTGGGACGATTCCTTGAGCACGGCCATCAGGGTGGCCTTTTCGAAGCTCGACTTCTTGCGGTAGACGCTGACGCTCACGCGCTCGAAAGGCAAGGCCCCATCGATGAACACCACCTTGCCGTCCTCGCGGCGGGCGATACCCTGCGCCTCGATGTCGAGTGACTCCACGGCAAGCACATCAGGCGGGTACTCGGCATCGTCGGTAGTCGGAGCAGCGGGACGCGGTGTATTCTGTTTTCTTCTGGACATGGCCGCAATTGTCTCAGGGCTGCCCATGCTGCCCACTGCAATGATTTCCGAAGCCACTTCATGGGAGGAATGGACCAATGGACCTGCGCATCTGCATCGACGTTGACAACATGGAGTTGGCCACGGCCTTCTACACAGAAGGGCTGGGGCTGGTCGTAGGGCGGCGCTTCGACGACGCGTTCGTCGAGCTTCTGGGCGCCGGCAGTGCCATAGACCTTCTGCTCAAGCCATCAGGCAGCTTGCCGCTACCCGGCTCGCTGGAGGCGAGAAATTACCAACGCCACTGGACGCCGGTGCACCTGGACTTCGTGGTCGAGGACATCGACGCTGCGGTGAGCCGGCTTGTGCGTCTCGGAGCGACCCTGGAACTGCCCGTGACCCAGAAAGCCTATGGCCGGATTGCGGGACTGGCCGATCCTTTCGGACATGGCCTGGACTTGTTGCAGTTCACCGGTCGGGGTTACGACGAGTTGATCGCTCCGGCGCCCTGACGGCGTTCAAACCCAGGCGCGGAGGTACTCGTCCCAGTGGGGTTCATGGACGACCAGATCCTGCAAAGTTTGCCGGACGAACGAGATCTCCTGTTCGTACTCCGGCTCCAGCAAGCCGCCGCGCATTTTCTGGAACCGGCAATACAGCAAATAGGTGTTCATGACGTCCGTTTCGCAGTAGCGGCGAATGTCTTCAAGTTTTCCCGCGAGATAGGCCGGATAAACCGCCGAGCCGTCCATGCCCAGCTTGCCGGGAAAGCCGCACAGCTTGGCCATGGCATCGAGCGGCGCATTGTTCTTGGGCTGGTACAGCGCGAGCAGGTCCATCAGGTCCAGATGGCGCATGTGGTAGCGGCTGATGAAGTTATTCCACTTGAACTCGCGGCTGTCATGGTCGCCGCCCTCGCCCATGTCCCAGTACTTGCTGGCCACCACGCCATGCTTGAGTCCACGGTAGTGCAGCACCGGCAGATCGAAGCCGCCGCCGTTCCAGCTGACGAGCTGCGGAACGTGCTTTTCGACGGTGTTGAAGAAAGTCTGGATGACCTTGCCTTCCTGGCTGGCGCCACCCACCTCGCGATCAGCGAAAGAGTGAATGCGCAGGCCCTCGGCATTGCGAAACACACAGCTGATGACGAGCACGCGCTGCAGGTGCAGCGGCATGAAGTCGCTTTGCCCGCGATCCTTGCGCTCCTGGACGTAAGCGGCGTAAACCTGCTCGTCGCTCTCGCCCTCCGGCGCACCGCGCAACGCCCGCAGGCCTGCTACGTCCGGTATGGACTCGATGTCGAAAACAAGCACGGGCCAGACCATCGGCTGGCCCTTAGCGTGGGGAGCTTACGAAAGCAGCAGGAACTTGCAAGCAGCCCTTGCGCTTATTTGGCCGGCAGGTAGCGCGCGGGGTCTACCGGTTTGCCCTGGCGCCGGATCTCGAAGTGCAGCTTGACCCGGTCGGCGTCGGTGCTGCCCATCTCGGCAATCTTCTGGCCTTTACGCACGGCCTGGTCTTCCTTGACGAGCAAGGTCTGGTTGTGCGCGTAGGCCGTGAGAAAGGTGTTGTTGTGCTTGAGGATGATGAGGTTGCCATACCCCCGGAGCCCGGCGCCGGCGTACACCACCCGGCCGTCCGCAGACGCCAGGACCGCATCGCCCGCACGGCCGCCGATGTCCAGGCCTTTGTTCTTGGCTTCATCGAAACCGGCTACCACCGAACCCTGCGCTGGCCAGATCCAGGCCACCTCGTCTTCCCCCGCCGAAGGCGCTTGCGGGCTCGCTGCGGGGCCTGCACTGGAAGTCGCCGGCGACGGCGCACTGGCTGCCTCCGAAGCCGTGGCTGCGGGTGGGCGGGCGCCTTGCGCAGGCAATGTTGTCACGGTCGGCGCGGCACTGGCGACGGGCCGCGTGACAACGCCATCGCTGCCCGGTGGAACCACCCGCAGCACTTGCCCGACCTCGATCAGGTTCGGGTTTTCGATGCTGTTCCAGCGGCTGATGTCGCGCCAGTTCTGGCCGTTGTCCAACCCTATGCGTATCAGGGTGTCCCCGGGCCGGACCGTGTAATAGCCCGCCTTGCCCGCGTTTTCAGCGCCTGGAAGCGGTTTTACGGCCTGCGATTCGCCCTGCGCTTGCGGGACAACCACCGCCGGCCGGGCGCTGGAGGCGCCGCGGTCTTCGACGGGTGCACGTGTAAGGGACCTGGACGAGCAGCCCGCGATCAGGAGCGCAGCCATGGTGCACAGAAGCAGGTGGGCGCCAAACAGTGGAAATGCTCGCACGGCGCGCATCGGAACCCTGGCCGTGCTCGCCAGATTCTGCGGCGCGCGCGCCGCGGTGGCTGATGGGGTCATCAATTGGGTTTCCCTTGGTGAGTCCGGAGAGAAAACCCGGAAATCAGGTCTTCACTCGATGCCTGATTTTAGAGGCACAAAGTGAACAGCCTCGAGTACGGATTGCCTTAAACCTTGCCGGGTTTTGTCGATCACCACCAGCGCCTGCGCGCCACCCTTCGAATGCACGGGGGCGACGAGTCGCCCGCCCACTGCCAGTTGCTCCGTCCAGGCCAGGGGAACGTCTTCGCCGCCCGCCGCCGCAATGATCCCGGCATAGGGAGCGCCCTTGGCATAGCCTTGCATGCCGTCACCCAGCAGCAAATGCACATTGGGCAGCCGGAAATGGCGCAGGTTCTCGCGGGCTTTTTCGTGCAGTCCGCGCAAACGCTCGATGCTGTAGACCTCGCTGCACAGGCAGCTCAGGACAGCCGCCTGGTAGCCGCAGCCGGTGCCGATCTCCAGCACACGGCCCAGCAGCGCCTGCGGAGCTTGCCCCTGGCGAAGCAGCTCCAGCATGCGGGCGACGACATTTGGCTTGGAAATCGTTTGCCCCAGCCCGATGGGCAGGCTGGTGTCCTCATAGGCCTGGTTGGCCAATGCGGTATCGACGAAGCGGTGTCGTTCCACCCGGCCCATGGCGGCCAACACCTGGGGGTCCGACAAGCCCTGCTTCGCCAGCTTTTCGACCATGCGCGCGCGAATGGCCTGCGAGTCGAGGCCTACGCCACTGGCTAGTGTGACAGGCTGCGGCGTCCGCTTCAGCGCCGCAGGAGCCGGCGTGGGGCCACCCCCCAGGCGAACCGGAAACGCAGGCCGGGGAGCCGTCGCGGCTGGCTTGGCCGCAGGCCGGGCGCTGTTGGCGGGTTTCACGCAGCGGCACCTTGCCGATATTCACCAAGGGCCGAGGCCCAATGGGGCAAGCGCTCGTGGTCCGTCAGGTCCACCTGCAGCGGCGTGACTGAAACATACTGGTGACGTGTGGCGTGAAAGTCGGTGCCTTCGCCCTCTTCCTTGGCCGGACCTGCTCCGCCGATCCAGTACATGGTCTCGCCGCGCGGACTCGACTGCGTGATGACTCGCTCGGCCGCATGCCTGCGACCCAGTCGGGCAACCTTGATGCCCTTGATCTGCGCGTCGGGCAAGTTGGGGATGTTGACGTTGAGCAACCAGGGCGCCACCGTCGGCAAAGTCCCGTGCGCCAGCACCTCCAGCGATGGCGCCAGGTGTTGCACGATCTCCCGGGCGCGGCTGGCCGCGACGTCGATGTGTGCCCAGCCCTTTTCCGTCTGCGAAAAGGCAATGGCCGGAATGCCGAAAAGATAACCTTCCATGGCCGCGCCGACCGTGCCGGAGTAAATGGTGTCGTCGCCCATGTTGGCACCGTTGTTGATGCCGGAAACCACCAGGTCCGGCCGGTAGCCCAGGAGCCCCGTCAAGGCAATGTGAACACAGTCCGCGGGCGTTCCGTTGATGTACCTGAAGCCGTTTGCCGAGGTCTGCACGTACATGGGCGAATGCAGGGTCAGCGCGTTCGACTTGGCGCTATTGTTCTGCTCCGGTGCCACCACCTCGACATCTGCGATGGATTTGAGGGCTTCGTAGAGGGCCACGATGCCGGGCGCCTGGTAGCCGTCGTCATTACAGATGAGTATCTTCATGTCCGGATTCTAAGGTCCGGTAGTGACACAAGGCATTGCAAATGCGCAGCTTTCCCGTCACGGCGCCTCGCCGTGTTGCCTATGATGAACGCCCTGGCATATTGGCCGCACCCCGGCCGCATCCAGCGGCACAACCCTGCACAGAAGGACCGCACCATGCAAGCCTGGCTATGTGAAAACCCCGTCGGTGTCGACGCGCTCCAATGGACAACCTTGCCTACGCCACAGCCCGGCCCGGGAGAAGTGCTGGTGGAAATCAAGGCGGCCAGCCTTAACTTCCCCGATCTTCTGATTGTCCAGAACAAGTACCAGTTCAAGCCGCCCTTGCCCTTTGTTCCCGGTACCGAGTTCGCGGGCGTGGTCCAGGCGCTCGGCCCGGGCGTGGAGCAACTGCATGTGGGCCAGAGCGTGGCCTGTTTTTCAGGAACCGGAGCGTTTGCCAGCCACGCGGTGGTCCAGGCTGCTCAGTGTTTTGCCCTGCCGCCCGGGTTCACGCATGCCGACGCGGCCGCCTTCGTGGTGACCTATGGCACTTCCCACCACGCGCTGATGGATCGCGGACAGCTCAAACCTGGCGAGACGGTGCTGGTGCTGGGAGCAGCGGGCGGGGTCGGGACTTCGGCCATCCAGATCGCCAAGGCCGCGGGCGCGCGCGTCATTGCAGCAGCGTCGACGGAAGAAAAGTGCGCCCTGTGCCGGTCCCTCGGGGCGGACGACACGCTCAATTACGGCGCGCAAGACCTGCGCGAGGGCATCAAGCGGCTGACCGGCGGGAAAGGGCCAGACATCATTTACGACCCCGTGGGCGGCGACTTCGCTGAGCCGGCGTTCCGGTCCATCGGGTGGCGTGGGCGCTACCTCGTCGTCGGTTTTGCTTCAGGCTCGATCGCGGCGATCCCGATGAATTTGACACTGCTCAAGGGCGCATCCATCGTGGGAATTTTCTGGGGCGACTACGTCAAGCGCGAACCGGCCGCCAACGCCGAAATGATGCGCGAACTCGCAAGCCTGTACGCCAGTGGAAAGGCCAAGCCGTTGATCGACCGGACCCTGCCGATGGCCGAGCTGAAGGCGGCTTTTGCCCACATGGGTTCGCGCGGCGTCAAGGGCAAGATCGTGCTGGTCAATTGAAGCCCGGCTGAACCAAAACCGTTCCTTTCCGTTCCTTTCGCATTTCCCTGCTTCCATTGCATGGTTTGCATCCTTTGCTGCCTTTGCCTCCTCCGCTTTCCCTGCAATTGGCACAAGCCTTGCGGCAGTAGAGACCCAGCACCCAATTGCCCTGAAAGCGCCCATGACCCCGGCCGACATCGTCAATGAATTCCTGAGGCTCATCATGATCCCCGACCCGGCAGCGGCGCGCGGGCTGGTCGCCCCCGAACTGTCAATCCGGTTCACAGGCGGGCGGCTCATGCACGAACCGGCAGAAACGGCGGCCTTCAATGCGTCGCGCTACCTTTGGGTCAAAAAACGCATCGAGAAAACCGAAACTGTGGCGGGCGGCAATGAGGCTGCGACCGTGGTCTACAGCCTGGGGACGCTTCACGGCGCCTGGCCCGATGGCACGCCCTTTGAAGGCAACCGGTATGTCGACCGCTATGTCGTCACGTACGGCAAGATTTCGCACATGGACGTCTGGAACGACAGCGCCGAGTGGCTGCTGACGCCAGCTCTTTCGCGCCAACCCTGATAGCGCCCATGCCTGCCACCTACCTCGGCCCGCTTCCCGGCCACGAGCGTTTCGAATACAGCCCTATCACCCGCAGGCCCGGCTACGCCTGGCCCAACGGAGCGCGGCTTGCGGTTTACCTCGGCTTCAACCTCGAACACTTCGCATTTGCCGAAGGCCTCGGCGCCTGCATCGGCCCGGCCGCACCGCAACCGGACGTGCTGAACTACAGCTGGCGCGAGTACGGCAATCGCGTGGGCGCATGGCGCTGCCTGGAGCTGTTCGACAGCCTTGACCTTCCCGCCGCCGCGCTCATCAACACCGCCCTGTATGACCACTGCCCCGAGTTGGTCGCAGCCTGCGTCGCACGCGGCGATGAACTGGTGGGACACGGGCACAGCAATGCCGAGCGGCAAGGCGCGCTGAGCGAAGCAGACGAAGCGCACTTGCTGACCCACTGCGCCGACGCGATTGCACGCCACAGCGGCACGTCGCCCAGAGGCTGGCTGTCGCCCTGGATCTCGGAAAGCCGACTCACCCCCGACCTGCTGGCCGAAAACGGTTACGACTACACGCTCAACTGGTGCCACGACGACCAGCCTGGCGTGATGCGCACACGCAGCGGCAAGCGCCTGTGGTCCATCCCCTACCCCCAGGAGCTCAACGACATTCCGATGATCGTGGCACGCCAGATGGATGCGAAGGATTTCGCCCAGATGGTGATCGACAACACCGACGAAATGCTGATGCAATCCCGGCAGCAGCCGCTCGTCATGGGCCTGGCGCTTCACCCCTACATCGTCGGCCAGCCCTACCGCCTCAAGCACCTTCGCCGCGCGCTCGAACATCTGGCGGCCGCGCGCGACCGCGGCGAAGTCTGGTTCTGTACCCCGGGCGAAATCTGCAGCCACATGCAGGCGCTCGACGAGGAAAAGCCCGGAACTTTCTAGTTTTAGCTCGACTCGCGCGGGCGAGCTCAGGGACGGGGCAAGGCCAGCCACTGGCCTTCGAGTTCGCGCACCGCGATGCGCTGCTCGAAAACCCGCTCGACCGCCCGGTGAGTCGCCGCGTCGCTGCAGGCACCGTGGTGCACCACCCGCCCCTGCTGCATGACCACCATGGCGTCGGCCTGAAGCGCGAAGGAAATCTCGTGCAGCACACTGACGACTGTCTTGCCCGCAGCCACCAGCTCCCGGACGATCTGCAGCCAGTCGGCCTGGTGCGGCGGGTCGAGATTGGCCAGCGGCTCGTCCATCAGGAGGATGTCCGAATCGACCGCCAGCACGCGCGCCAGCAGCACCCGCTGCCGCTCGCCGACAGACAGCTGGCCAAGCGCGCGTGCACGCCATTCCCAGGCATGTAGCCGCCGCAAGGCCTGCTCCACTGCGACGTGGTCTGCCGCACTGGGAGACGCCAGCCAGTTTTGATGCGGCAGTCGGCCGAGCATGGCGATGTCATACACCGTCAGGTCGTCGGCAGCGGCCTCGTTCTGGCCCAGCCATGCAAGCTGGCGAGCACGCTGCCTGCCCCGGCCGGCGTGCACGCGTTGGCCCGCCAACCTGACCTCTCCCGTATGGACAAGCAGGCCGGCAAGGCACTTGAGCAAGGTGGATTTGCCCGCGCCGTTAGGGCCGGCCATGCTGGTCCACTGGCCCGCGGGAATTGCCAGCGTGATTCCGTGCAGCACCGTCGACTTGTCAAGCGTGGCCGTAATGCCCGTCGCTTCGATCGCGCAGGGCTGGTCAGGAATTAGCGAAACCATGGAGGCCGTGCTCATCGGGTGGACGCCTGGCCGCTGCTGCGATGCATGAGCCAGAGCAGGTAACCGCCGCCAAGCACCGCCGTGAGCACACCGACGGGTAGCTCCTGCGGCGCCACCAGCCAGCGTGCCAGTATGTCGGCCGAAGTCAGCAGCACTGCACCCATGAGCGACGCCAGTACCAGAAGCCTGGCGTGGGTGGCCTTGACGGCCGACCTGACCAGATGCGGCGCCGCCAGGCCAACGAAGGCGATCAGCCCTGTCTGCGCCACTGCTGTTCCGGTGGCGAGCGCGAGCACTGCAATCAGTGCCATGCGCAGTTGGGATACCGGCAGGCCCAGGCTCAGCGCCGTGGCCTCGCCCAGCGACAAGCCGTCAAGGACATGGCTCATCGTCCACGCCGCCAACAGGCACGGCAGGCCGACCGCGAACATGATCAGGCAAGACGTCCAACCGACAAAGGCCGTGCTGCCCAGCATGAACGACTGCATGGCCTGCATGATTTCGGGACGCAGCAATAAGGCCAGCGAAGTCAGCGCACCCAGCACCACCCCGACGATCACACCGGCAAGCAGCAGCCGCAGTGTGTGCTGCACGCCCTTGGCCAGCAGCATCGTCAACATCACTGCGAGGACTGCGCCGACGAAGGCCGCGCCCGTCGAACCCAGCCGTGCGAGCCAGTGCGCGGCCAGTGGTGAAGCCCCGAACAGCACCATGGCGGCGGCCACCCCCAGGGAAGCGCCGGACGCACTGCCCAACAGATAAGGGTCGGCGAGCGGATTGCGGAACAGGCCCTGGGCAATGGCGCCTGCCAGCCCGAGCAAACCACCCGCGAGCCAGGCGCCTGCGGTGCGGGGCATGCGGATTTGGCTCACGATCTGCCAGGCTTGCGCGTCATGCGGCAGGGCCAGCAGGCTTTCGAAGCCGGTGCTGCCGACACAGGCCCCTAGAAGGAGCAGGAAGCCGCTGGCCAGCAGCAGCCCCCCGCCCAGGGTCCACGCGCGCCGCCGATGCACGAAAGCACCGTCAGGAGCGGGCAGCGTGGCACTTGCAGGGGTCATCGGGTTTTGCCTGCCAGGCAGTCGGCCATCAGTTGCGCGGCTTCGGCCATGCGCGGCCCGGGGCGCACCACCACGTCGGCTTCTTCCGGTCCGAAGACGCAGACGCGGCCGCTGGCGATGGCCTTGATGGAAGACCAGCCCGGATAACTGGCGATGGCCTGCATGCCATCGTTGCCGACCATGATCACGTCGGGATTGGCACGCACGACGAACTCGGGATTCAAGCTCGGAAACGGCCCCAGCGCGGCAGGAACAATGTTGCGTGCGCCCAGCCGCGCAATTGTTTCCCCGATGAAGGACGCTTCGCCGGCCGCGAAAGGTCCGCGGCCCACCTCGAAATACACCCGCAGACCCCGTGCATGGGCCGGCAAGGATTGCGCGATGATCGAAAGCCGACCGTCGATATCGCGCCACAGCGCGTCCGCGCCTCGCGACTCGGGCACCTCCAGCAGCAGGCCGATCTGCCTGAGCACCCGCTGCACGTCGGCGTGCTGTTTGGGCTCGAGCGCGACCACGCGCAGTCCCAGGCTTTCCAGCCGCTGGACCGTGGCGGGCGTGTTGGCCATCAACACCACTTCCGGCCTCAGCGCCACGATGGCCTCGATATTGGCGTCCAGTCCACCGCCGAGTTTGGGCAGGCTGCGCACGCTGGCCGGAAAATTCGAATATCGGTCCACACCGATGAGGCGTGCACATTGGCCCAGCGCACACACGCTTTCCGTCAACGAGGGGAGCAGGCTCACGATACGCTGCGGCGATTTCGCAAATTGAAGCGAATGGCCTCGGTCGTCGACCACTTCGAGCGCCCACGCGGACTGCGCCAGGAACACGAGCATCAATCCGAGTGCGGCAAGGCCCCTTCGGAAAGCAACTGAAGCGACTGAAGCAAATGAATCAAGTGAAGCTAGGCTCATGAAACACCTTCAGGCAGCGCATCGAGCCCGGCCTCGGCCCAGGCCATGATGATTCGGTGCAACTGCTCGACACCGTCGGTGAGTGAGGCAGGGCCCGGCTGAAGAATCTCGGCAGACTTGATTTCGAACAGCTGGCCCGTCTTCACCGCGTTCACGGCCTGCCATCCGGGCCGCGCCTGCACATGCGCAGGCCTGAAGCGGCGCCCGCACCAGGAGCCGAAGATGATGTCGGGATTGCGGCGCACGATTTCCGCGCCGTCCGCAATGATCCGCCCCTTGCCCATGGGTTCTTTCGCCAGTTCCGGAAAGCAGTCGTCGCCACCGGCAATGCCGATCAGCTCGGACACCCAGGCTATGGCGCTGATGTGGGGGTCGTACCACTCTTCAAAGAAAACACGGGGCCGCCGACGCAAGGCCCGGCTCGCCAGCCGGATCTCCTCCAGGCGCGCCTGCATTCGCTGGATCATTGCCAGCCCGTCGTCCGCACGGCCCACCATGGCCGCGAGCTGGTACAGCATCGAGAAAATTTCAGCCACGCTGCGCTGGTTGAAGATGGTGACTTGCACGCCTGCACGAATCAGCTGCGCCGCAATGTCGGCCTGCAGATCCGAAAAGCCGATGACGCAGTCCGGCTGCAGCGCGACGATTTTGTCGATCTTCGCGCTCAGGAAGGCGCTGACCTTGGGCTTTTCTTCGCGTGCCCGGGGTGGCCGGACCGTATAGCCTGAAATACCGACGATCCTGCGCTCTTCACCTAACATATAAAGCCACTCGGTGGGCTCTTCCGTCAGGCATACGATCCGCTGGGGACCCAAGGAGGATGCGTCGGTAGGCATGGCTATTTTTTCGGTTGCCAGCTCAGACCGACATAGAGCGTACGGCCGGGCATGGCGTAGTTACCCACCTGCTGATAAACGCGGTCGGTCGCGTTGTCGACCCTGAACAGTAGGCTCCAGTCTGGTGCGAACTGCATGGAGGCACTGGCGCCCAGCAGTCCATAACCACCAAGAATCGATGTATTTTGCGCGTTGTCATAGCGCTTACCGATCAACTTCACGTCAGCGCCCAATCGCCACACGCCAAAGGCTTTGTCGATACCCAGCGAGGCTGTACGGCGCGCACGCAAGCTCAAGTCCAGGCCAGTGGTCTTGTTCTTGGGCTTGAGCACATCCAGCGAGCCGTTGAGATTGAACTCTGCAAAGCGCTTCGAGGCGCTTAGCGTCATGCCGGTGATCTCTGCCTCGCCGACGTTGAAGTAGCAAAAGAAACCGGCGCTACACGTCGACAGCGACGCGCTGGACGAGATCAGGTTGCGAATCGTGTTGCGGTAGACCACGGCCTTTGCTGTTCCCGACTGCGCCTTGTACGTCAAGCCGAGTTCCTGGCTGCGGTTGGTTTCCGGCTGGAGCTGTTTGCTGCCATAAGGACCGAACGCCTGCTCGAGGGTGGGCGCCCGGAACGCTGTGCCTGCAGACGCAGTGGCCAGCCATGAGGGAGAGATTGCAAATCCGTAGGCCAGCGCGCCAGTTTGTCGCGTTCCAAAGATGTCGTCATGGTCGGACCGCACGTTGACCTGAAACGAGTGCGCTCCGACAACCTTGCCGTAGCCCAATGCCACTGCATTGTCAGTTCTCGCACCATTGAATGCAGGGTCAAAAGTGGTGGGTTCAGAAAAGAACTTGTCCCGCTTTTGCTCGAGGGAAACGGCCAGATTTCCGCCGCCAAGCTTGATGTTGTTTTCAAGCAGAGCGCTCTGCGTGACGGTGCGGTAGTCGTAGGGCGCCTCATCGCTGCGCGCAACAAGAGCCCGCGAGAGCGTCACCGCCGTGCTGTACGTCTCCGACCAGCGCGACTTCCACTTCAGGGCAGAAGTCCCCAATTTGGCAAACGCGTTGATGTTCGGGCCGGCGAAGGTTGTCCCAAACGGCACATTCACATAGCTGGAGCGCTCGCGGTTGTTCAACTGAAACCATTCGATCCGCTGGCTGCTGGACAAGTCATAGCCCAGGCGCAGACTGAAATACTCGCGGCTATAGCCTTCCTTATCGGGCGTGTGTACCAGGTCAGGCCGGGTGTTGAAGCCGTCGCTCGTTTCCTTGCCAACGCCCAGCGCGTAATCGAAACCGTTCTGCCCACCTGAAAAACCGAGCCCGATCTTTCGGGTGTTCCGGCTACCAGCACCGACCTCGGCATACGGCGCGAAGCCCTGCCGGCCCCGCTTCGTGAATATCTGGATGACACCGCCCATCGCATCGGAGCCATACACAGCGCTTGCAGGCCCCCGGAGAATCTCGATGTGCTCGATCTCGGAAACCGGCACCAAGTCCCAGGGCGCGCCGCCGCCCAGCGCGCTCACACCGTCCTGCGAGTCGACACGAACCCCGTCGATGTACAGGGCCGTCATGCGGGATTCGGCGCCGCGAATGTAGATGCTGTTGTTGTCGATGGTCTGCAAGCCGGGAACCGTGGCCAGCAGCCGCGTGACCGTCGTGGCGCCCATGCGCTCGATGTCGGCCTGCTCGATGATGCTGACGTCAGCCACCACATCGGTGATGGGCTGCTCGACGCGTGTGGCCGTTACGACAACTTCGCGTAGCCGGGGGGTGGATGGATTGGAAGTGGTCTGCGCAAGAGCGCTTGAAAAGGCGGCGGGCAGGGTCAATGCAAGCACAGCTGCGCGCGCGGGTGAAAAACGAAATTTCATGATGAAGAACTGACAAGAAAAGTGCTCTCACCGGCTTCCCCGCCAGTGCATGAGCGACACGAGCACAATGCCTTTTTCAAGGCGTGTGTTCACCGTGTTGGCCGGTATCCGGGCTGACGGAGACAACCTTCATCGCCTTCCCACGCGCTTGTTCAAGGCGCGCAGTGGCGAGTGATGAAGGCGGAATCTGCCAAGCCCGAAAGCTCGGCAGATTCGTCCGTTTGACCGTTGCGGGGGCAGCGCAGGTTAAAAGTGCGTGGCGTACGAGTTGTTCGCGCGCCCTTGGCTTTATCCTGCTTCCCGTTGAACTGCTTTGTGTGAACCACGCGGCGAGCACCAACACCCGAATTCTACGCGGCAGCTTTGCCAAAACCCTACAATCGGCCCAGTCATGTCCGACCCCACCCCCATCGAACAGCTTGTAGAACGCGTTGAACGGCTCCTGCTTCGCTTCGACGAACTGCAGCGCACCAACGAATTGCTCAGCGAGCAGGTCAGCGCTTTGACGCTCGAACGTGACTCCCTGCGCTCGCGCCTGAGCGCCGCCCGGGCACGCGTCGATGCCCTGCTCGATCGCCTGCCCGACCCGGCTGCCGGGCCGTCCGCCGCCGCAAACGGCACAGGCCATTCAGGCGCCAACACTCGTTAAGCGGAAACCGAGCGATGAAGCAACTCGAAGTGCAGATCATGGGCCAGAGCTATCTGCTGTCATGCCCCGACAACGGGGATGCCCGGCTGCTCGATGCGGTCGAAAAAGTCGATACCGCCATGTGCCGCATTCGCGACGCCGGCAAGCTCAAGGCCCGGGACCGCATTGCCGTGCTGGCCGCGCTCAATCTCGCCTTCGAGCTATCGGACCGCCCCCTACAGCCTGCCAAAGCTGCAGGCGAGCCTGCGGCCGCAGCCGCCGGCGCCCAGTCAGGACCGGTCGACGGCGAGCAAATCAGCAACCTGCTCAACAGGCTGGACACGGCCCTTGGGATGGATGGCCGCCTGCTCTGAAACCTTGCCGCTGTCAAGCGCGAGGACGAGCCCCAAACCGATGCAGCCACACGCTGCAGCGCAAGCGCCAAACACCTACAATCGAGGTGTCTGCGATGCGCACTGGGCTTTATATTTCCTTGAACCAATGCTCTTAGAGCACGGGCTTGGTAAATTGTCCCGCTGGTGTGATCGTCTCGCGTTAGACGAACCCGAAGCCTGACTGCCCTCGCCCACCTGAACCCCGGTTCAGGATGACGGTCCGGTGGTACTCGCAGACACCTTTTTTAGTTTGTCATTCTGAGAGAGTCTTCCCGTTCCGGCCGACTCGCTGTGAACGGCGCAATAAGAAAAACAAATGGCTCTCGCACCCCTGCTCATCCTTGAACTCGCCCTGCTGGGCACTGTCACGGGCTTTCTGGCCGGCCTGCTCGGCATTGGTGGCGGCATGGTGATGGTTCCGTTCATCACCATCATCCTGTCGGCTCGCGGCGTGCCGCCTGACCTCGCCGTCAAGATGGCGATCGCCACCTCCATGGCCACCATCATCTTCACCTCGATCTCCAGCGTGCGGGCGCACCACAAGCGGGGAGCCGTGCGCTGGGACATCGTCAAGCGCCTTGCGCCGGGCATCGTGGTCGGCAGCATCGTCGGTAGCATGGGCGTGTTCAATTTGCTCAAGGGCTCCTACCTGGCCATTTTCTTCGGCCTCTTCGTCGGCTTTTCGGCCACGCAGATGTTCATCGACAAGAAGCCCAAGCCGTCACGCCAGATGCCGGGCACCGCCGGACAGTTCGCCGCCGGCGGATTCATCGGCTTTCTTTCAGGCTTGGTCGGCGCTGGCGGAGCTTTCATCAGCGTGCCCTTCATGACGTGGTGCAACATCGCCATCCACAGCGCCGTGGCAACCTCTGCTGCGCTGGGTTTTCCGATCGCGGTCACCAACGTGCTCGGCTACATCCTGAGCGGCCAGAACGCGCAGAACCTGCCGCCGAACTCATTCGGCTATATCTGGTTGCCGGCATTGGTGGTGATCGCCACCTGCAGCGTTTTCCTGGCGCCGGTGGGTGCCAAGGTGGCGCACAACGCTCCGGTTGACAAACTCAAACGCACCTTCGCCAGCATCTTGTACGTGCTTGCCGCGTACATGCTCTGGAAAGGTTTGAGCGAACTGTAAAGGCGCCCTCCGGCGCTCTTGCACTCAGGCGCCTAGACCGAGCTTTTCCGCCAACCCGATACGCTGCAGCTTGCCTGTAGCGCCTTTCGGTATTTCGGCCAGGAAAAGGATTTTCTTGGGCACCTTGAACTCGGCCAGCTTCGTGGACGCGAAGTCCCGCAACTCCCGCTCTGTCAGGGTCTGGTTCTCCCGCAGCACCACGGCGGCCGCCACCTCTTCACCGAGTTTGGCATGGGGCATTGCAAACGTCACGACCTGCATCACCGCAGGGTGATCCATGATGACTTCGTCGACCTCGCGTGGCGAAATTTTTTCGCCGCCACGGTTGATGATTTCCTTGAGCCGCCCGGTAAGGGAAAGATAGCCGTCCTCGGTCAGCACTCCCTGGTCGCCCGTGCGAAACCAGCCGTTCGTGAAATTTTCGGCGTTGGCCTTGGGATTGTTCTCGTAGCCCTTTGTGACGTTTTCGCCCCGGATCACGATTTCACCGATCTCGCCGGGAGAAAGCAGCTTCCCATCCAGATCCATGATCGCCACCTCGGGGCCGGCTGCCACCCCAACCGATCCCGGAATGCGCTTGGCCGGCGGCAGCGGGTTGCTCGACATCTGGTGCGCTGCTTCAGTCATGCCATACGACTCGATGAGGGGCGCATTGAACACTTTTTCGAGTTCGGCAATTACCTGCGTCGGCATCGACGAGGACGACGAGCGCAGAAAGCGCAAGGGATTGGCCGCAATGGTCTCGAGGTTCCCCTGTGCGCGCGACAAAATGGTCTGGTGCATGGTGGGCACCGCCGTGTACCAGGTGGGCCGGCACTCTTTCATCCAGCCAAAGAACTTGAGGGCATTGAAGCCGGGCGTCACGAAGATCTGGCTTCCTACCGCCATGGGCGCGAGCACGCCTGCAATGAGTCCGTGAATGTGAAAGAGCGGCATCACGTGCAGCTCGCGGTCCTGCTGCGTCAGGGCCAGGGTCTGACTGATGTTGCGGGCCGACGCGCAGACATTGCGATGCGTCAGCGGCACGATCTTGGGGCGCGACGTGGTGCCGGAGGTATGAAGGATAAGCGCCACGTCATCGGTCTGGGCGAACCCCTTTTCAATCTCGCCGTTTCGCGCAACGGGCGCGCCACTGAGCGTAAAGCTTCCGGCGCCCTGCTCCGGATGAGCCGCCAGTTCAAACACCGCCACGCCGAGTTTGGCCGCCACTTCACGCGCAGGCGTCGGGCTGCCCTGGGCCACGATCAAGGCCTTGGCGTTCAGGTCGCTCAGGTAAAACTCGAACTCGTCCGCGCGGTAGGCCATGTTCAAGGGCGCTGCCGTGCAGGCACTGGCCACGGCAACGAACCCGGTGGCCATCTCGGGACAATTGGGCAGCACGATGCCGACCCTGTCATTGCGCCCGATTCCCAGCGCATTGAGCTGCTCCACGGTTTGCGCGATCAGGCGCTGCAGTCCCGAATAACTCAGCGCAACGCCCTCGGGCGCGGTGATCGCGGGCGCGTCCGGGGTCTTGGCGCCGTGCAGCGCAACCATTTCGGACAAGGTGGTGAAGTGGGTCATGGGCTTGCTCTCTGGAGTTTGGAATTGGGCGCCGGATCAGCTGATCCGCAGCTGGGCTTTGTGCTTTTGCAGATTGCCCGCAAGCAGACTGGCAAGCGCGTGCACCGCGTCGATGGTTGGCGTCGGGATACCCACGATCTGACCGAGTTCGACCACGGAACCGACCAGTGCCTGCAGTTCGAGCGGCCGGCCGGCCTCTACGTCCTGGAGCATGGAGGTTTTATGCTGGCCAACGGCCTGCGCTCCGGCGATGCGCTTGTCGAGGCTGACCTTGAATTGAACGCCCAGCTTCTCGCCAATGGCTTGCGCCTCGCGCATCATGCGGGCTGCGAGTTCCCGGGTGGGCGCATACAGGCAGATGTCTTCGAGCGTTGCATGCGTTAGCGCACTGATCGGATTAAAGCTGAGGTTGCCCCACACCTTGAGCCAGATTTCCGAACGGATGTCCGACGAAATCGGCGCCTTGAACCCCGCCGCCTTGAACGCATCGCTGATAGCGCGAATGCTCGGCGTGTCGCTGCCGTCGAGCTCGCCCAGCGTGAAACGATTGCCTTCGATGACCTTGATCACGCCCGGGCGAATCACTTCACTGGCCGGATAGATCACGCTGCCGATGACGCGGTTCACGTCGATATGCCGCGCGATTTCCCCATCGGGATCGACCGCCTGTATCGGCCGCCCTGCGTAGACCTTGCCAGCCTCGCCAGGCAGCTTGTGGAAGTACCACCAGGGAATGCCGTTCTGCATCGTGATGACCCGCGTGTCCTCATGCATGATGGCCGGCAATTCGGCGGCCACAGCCGCCACCTGGTGCGCTTTCATCCCCAGGATGATCACGTCCTGCGGCCCGGCCTCGGCGATCACCGACGTTGCGCGGATCGGATGGGCAAGCCATTCCTTGTCGCTTTCATCGATCAAAGTGAGGCCGTTCTGCTGCACGGCCGCGAGGTTGGCCCCGCGCAGTATGAGGGTGACGTCGTGGCCCGTAAGCGCCAGCTTGACGCCGAGCATGCCGCCGATAGCGCCGGCGCCCACAATGCAAATCTTCATGGATTCCTTCTTTATTTTTCAAGCCAGGGTGCCGAGCAGAGCATCCAGGACACATTGAACGTCATTGCCGATCACAGATCCCGTCAACGGCTTATGAATGCGTCAGCCTACGCTAAGAACCGACCGGGGCCGTGTCAGCCACGAAGCTGTTGCGCAGCACGCCAACGCCATCGATCACCACTTCAACGACGGTCCCTGGCTTCATGGGCAGCACGCCGAGCGAAGTTCCACAGGCGATCAGGTCGCCCGGCATGAGTGTCATGTCACGCGACAGAGCGGCGACGATCTGCGCCGGCGAAAAGATCATGTCGCTGCAGGGATGGTTCTGCCGCTCCCGCCCGTTGACGAGCGTCCGCACCGACAAACTCGCCAGGTCCAGGCCCGTCGCAACGACCGGCCCGAACACGCCGAAGGTGTCGAAACCCTTGGCACGCGTCCATTGCGCAAAAGAGCTGTCACGCTGCAGCAGATCAAGCGCCGTGACGTCATTCACGCACGTCACGCCAAAGATAGCCTGAGCCGCATCCTCGAGGCTTGCACTGCTGCAGCGCTTGCCGATGACCAGCCCCAGTTCCCCCTCGTAGACGACCCGGCCCGTGTAGTGCCGCGGCATGACAATGTCCCGACCGTGGGCCAGATAGCTGCTGGAAGGCTTGAGAAAGTAAAGCGGCTCCTCCGGGATCGCTAGCCCTTGCTTGGCAGCCTGAGCGTGGTAGTTGTTCCAGAGCCCGATGAATTTGCCCGGCTGGCAGGGCAAGGCCGGCTGCAGGTCAGTCAGCGCGAAGTACTCCCCGGTGGGAGACGGCCCGTTGAAAAGGTCGCCTGTATGGACGTGGACGCGTTCGCCCTCGACAACACCGAAACCCGCCTCGCCTTCGCGGGTGAAACTGAACCAATGGGTCATGCGACTCCAGAAAATTGCAGGGTCATGGCGGCCGGCGGCCGTCTCGCGGCGATTCTAGTCATCCCTGGCAATCCAGGACGGCAGGCATTCAGCCAGGCAGGGTGCAATGTCCTGCGTTGTTGCGGCCCGAACCGCTCGCCGCAGCGCTGCGTCAGCGCGTTGCCTCATCCGCCCCGCCATGCCCTTGCAAGAGTCCGAGACGGCTCGCAACACAGCGAATCGAGGCTCTGGCGACAGGCCTTTTGAGCAAGGTCGGGGCACATTCGATGGGCGCCAACTGCCACGTCCTTCCCACCCGGGCTACGCCCTTTCGGGCGCCAAGAGCGCAATTTCGCGTTCTTCGGGGGGAAATCGCTACATAAAGGCGCTAAAAAGTGCATTCCCCGCTATGAATCGTGGTTTTTCTCCAGTAGCATCCGCTCTGCCAATGGGAAGTAGTTATCTCATTGGTGATTTATCAACTTCTAGAAGGAAAATCAATCATGGCAACTGCGAAAAAAGCGCCGGCAAAAAAAGCACCCGCAAAAAAGGCTGCACCGGCAAAGAAAGTAGCTGCAACGAAAGCAGCTCCCGCTAAAAAAGCGGCTCCCGCCAAGAAGGCCGCTCCGGCCAAGAAAGTAGCCGCGAAGAAGGCAGCGCCAGCGAAAAAAGCAGCGCCCGCCAAGAAGGCAGCGCCAGCGAAAAAAGCTGCCGCCAAGGCTCCCGCCAAAAAACGCACCCCCAACGCTGCGTTCATGAAGGCACTCACGCTGAGCCCCGCTCTGGCTGCGGTGGTCGGCGACAAGCCGCTGCCACGCACCGAGATCGTGAGCAAGCTCTGGGTCTACATCAAGTCCAAGGGTCTGCAGGACAAGACCAACAAGCGCATGATCAATGCCGACGACAAGCTGAAGGCCGTGTTCGGCAAGCCGCAAGTCTCGATGTTCGAGATGGCTGGCCTGATCGGCAAGCACGTCAAGTAAACGACCTCCTGAGGTTGATAAGAAAGGCCGGTAACCCCGGCCTTTTTTTACGTCTGCAACCCGGGTAGTCGCCAGTTTCGCTGGCACGCTTCATGCACCAGCTTACCGTCGCGCGCACCAACTGCACGTTGGCAAATTTTCAATTTTTCTAAGGGTAAACGGGTATCTGCGCAGCGCCGCTGCAGGCCAATCACGTCGAGCTTATTGCTAAGATGAAACGTTGCATTTCTTTCCGGGCCAGCGTCGGCGCGGCCGCTCTCATGCCACTGCATTACCGCCAATTTTTCCATCAGCGCTGCGCTGCCTTTGCAAGTGTCGCGGCCGGGACGCGCCCTTGCGCTCAGGCTCTGCTGGCCTCCTAACATCGCGCCCTCATGCTTCGCTTTCTCCTTACCCGCTTCAGCCTGATCATTCCCACTTTCCTGGGCATGACGCTTCTGGCTTTCTTCCTCATTCGCATGGTGCCGGGCGACCCCATCGAGACCATGGCCGGCGAGCGCGGCATTGACCCGGTTCGCCACGCCCAGTTGCTCAAGGACTTCGGGCTGGACCGGCCCGTCATGGTGCAGTACGGCATTTACATCGCACGCGTGCTCAAGGGCGATCTCGGCAAATCCCTCATCACACAGGCTCCGGTGCTTGACGAGTTTCTCGCGCTTTTCCCCGCCACCATCGAGCTTGCCGTCTGCGCCATCATTTTTGCGCTGCTGATCGGCATTCCGGCCGGCATCCTGGCGGCGGTCAAGCGCAACTCCTTTCTCGACCACGGCGTCATGGGCTTTTCGCTCACGGGCTACTCCATGCCCATCTTCTGGTGGGGCCTGCTGCTCATCCTCCTGTTCTCCGTGCAACTGGGCTGGACACCGGTTTCCGGCCGGCTCTCGGTGCAGTACTACATCGAGCCGACCACGGGCTTTCTTCTGATCGACTCGCTGCTCTCCAATGAAAAAGGCGCCTTCTGGTCGGCGGTGAGCCACCTCATCCTGCCCCTGATCGTGCTGGGCACCAATCCACTGGCCGTGATCGCCCGCATGACCCGCTCGGCCATGCTGGAAGTGCTCGGTGAGGACTACATCCGCACTGCGCGCGCCAAAGGGCTTTCGCACTTGCGCGTTGTCACGGTGCATGCGCTGCGCAATGCCTTGATTCCCGTGGTCACCGTCATCGGCTTGCAGGTCGGCGTGCTCTTCACGGGCGCCATCCTGACCGAGACCATCTTTTCCTGGCCCGGCGTCGGCAAGTGGCTGATCGAGGCCATCGCCCGACGTGACTACCCCGTGCTGCAGGGCGGCATCTTGCTGCTCGGCGCGATCGTCATGGCCGTGAACCTGCTGGTCGACATTACCTACGGCATCATCAATCCACGTATCAGGCACCAGCGATGAGCACGGCAACTGCATCACCCTCCCCCGTCAGCGCCGGGGCATCGCATGCGCCGATGCATCCGTTGCGCGAGTTCTGGCTGTACTTCAGTGCCAACAAGGGCGCGGTCGCCGGCCTCGTCATCGTGGTGGGCGTGCTGCTGATCGCATTGTTCGCGCCGGTGCTGGCCCCGCATGCGCCCAACATCACCAACAACGCCGTTTTCCTGAAGCCACCGGCCTGGCAAACAGGCGGCGACTGGACCTACCCGCTGGGCACCGACGCCATCGGCCGCGACATTCTCTCGCGCCTCATGTACGGCGCCCGGCTCTCCCTGGTGATCGGTATCGCCGTCGTGGCCATTTCGGTCATCGTCGGCACCGTGCTCGGTTTGCTGGCCGGCTTTTTCCGCGGAATTTTCGAGATCGCGATCATGCGGCTCATGGACATCATCCTGACCTTGCCCAGCCTGCTGCTGGCCATCGTCATCGTCGCCATCCTCGGCCCCGGGCTCATGAACGCCATGCTGGCGGTGGCCATCGTGGTGCTGCCGCACTATGTGCGTATCACCCGCGCCGCGGTCATTGCCGAAACCTCGCGTGACTACGTTACGGCGGCGCGCATGAGCGGCGCCAGCCGCATCCGCCTCATGTTCAGCGAGATTCTTCCTAACTGCACGGCCCCGCTGATCGTGCAGGCGTCGCTCGGCGTTTCCACCGCCATCCTGGACGCCGCCGCCCTGGGCTTTCTCGGGCTGGGCGCGCAGCCACCGTCGCCTGAATGGGGAACCATGCTGGCAGACGCCCGCGAATTCGTGCTCAGGGCCTGGTGGGTCGTGACTTTCCCGGGCCTGGCCATTCTCATTACCGTGTTGGCGTTCAACCTGCTGGGCGACGGTCTGCGTGACGCGTTCGACCCCAAGCTCAAGCGCTGAAAGTTGTCATGGCTCTCCTTGAAATAGAAAACCTCTCCGTCCAGTTTCCGTCGCAAAACGGTGTCATGCATGCGGTCGACGGCGTCAGCCTCACCGTCGAAGAAGGTGAAGTGCTCGGCATCGTCGGCGAGTCCGGCTCCGGCAAGAGCGTGACCATGATGGCGCTGATGGGTCTGGTGGCCTACCCCGGCCGCGTCACGGCAGACAAACTGCGATTTGCCGGCCACGACCTGCTCAGCCTCTCGGACAAGCAGCGCAGCAAGCTCACTGGCAAAGACGTTGCCATGATCTTCCAGGAGCCCACCACCAGCCTGAACCCTTGCTTCACGGTCGGCTTTCAGATCACTGAAACGCTTCGCCTGCACTTGGGCCTGAGCGGCAAGGCCGCCGAATCCAAAGCCATAGAACTGCTGGAGCAAGTCGGCATCCCCGCCGCCTCGAGCCGGCTCAAGGCATATCCCCACCAGCTTTCCGGCGGCATGAACCAGCGCGTCATGATTGCCATGGCAATCGCCTGCAACCCACGGCTGCTCATCGCCGACGAGCCGACCACAGCCCTCGACGTGACCATTCAGGCACAAATTCTCGATTTGCTGCGCAGCCTGCAAAAAGAGCGTGGCATGGCGCTGGTGCTCATTACGCACAACATGGGTGTCGTGTCTGAAATGGCGCAGCGCGTGGCCGTGATGTATGCCGGGCAGATCATGGAAGAGCAAAGCGCGCACGCGCTCTTCAACACGCCCCAGCACCCTTACACCGAAGCCCTGTTAGCCGCCCTGCCCGAGCGCAGCGACGGCAGCACGCGCCTGGCAACCATTCCCGGCATGGTGCCGGGCCTTTACGACCGCCCCGCCGGCTGCCTGTTCGCACCCCGCTGCAATTACGCGACCGAGCATTCCCGCACGGTTCGCCCGCTGCTGCGCGCCTGGAACGACGGCATGGTGCGCTGCCATTACCCGCTGGGCGACCCCAGCCGTGAAGCTGCCATTGCCAAAGATGGTCCGGTGATGGAGGTTGCGCCATGAACGAAGCCGGCACCCTCGCGTCGCGACCCAGCGCATCCCCGACAACATCGGGAGCGGTGGTCGAAGCCCATCAACTCAAACAGGTCTATGAAATCAAGCGCGGCTTCATGCGCGGTTCAGACCATCTTCAGGCTGTTGGCGGCGTGTCGTTTGCCATCCAGCCCGGAAAAACCTTGGCCGTTGTCGGCGAGTCCGGCTGCGGCAAGTCGACCTTGGCGCGCATGGTCTCCTTGATCGAAACGCCGACGGCCGGCCAGTTGATGCTGCAAGGTATCGACGCGGTGACCGCTAGCAGCGAGCAGCGCGCAAACTTGCGCAAAGCGGTTCAACTGGTGTTCCAGAACCCCTACGGCTCCCTCAATCCGCGCAAGAAGATCGGCGCCATCCTCGAAGCACCGCTCGAGATCAACACCGAACTTGCCCCGGCCGAGCGCGCCACGCAAGCCAAAGCAATGCTGGCTCGCGTTGGCCTGCGCCCCGAGCACTACGACCGTTATCCGCACATGTTCTCGGGCGGCCAGCGCCAGCGCATCGCCATTGCCCGGGCGCTCATGCTGAACCCGGCGCTCGTCGTCGCCGACGAGCCTGTTTCCGCACTCGACGTGTCGATCCAGGCGCAGGTGCTCAACCTGCTGTCCGATCTGCAGCAATCGCTGGGCTTGGCTTACCTGTTCATCTCGCATGACCTGGGCGTGGTTCGCCACATCGCACACGACGTGCTGGTCATGTACCTGGGCCACACCGTCGAGCAAGGCGACAAGAAGACACTTTTTGCCCAGCCGCTGCACCCCTACACGCGCGCACTGCTGGCCTCGACCCCTGGCCTTGCCGGCAGCTCGGCCGTGCGTGAACGCATCGTCCTCAAGGGCGAGCTGCCCTCGCCCCTGAACCCGCCCAGCGGCTGCGTATTCTCCACACGCTGCCCCCACGTGACAGAACGCTGCCGCGTTGAAAGGCCTCTCTTGCGTGAAGTTGCCAACCGGCAGGTTGCATGCCACTATGCTGAAAATTTTCTGGCCGAGTGAGGCTTGCAAGGCGAATGCCGACTGACCACCTGACTGATTCGAGTTTTTCAAAGACCCGTTCGCATGGCTGCGCAAGCCATGCAAACGGGCCAACAAGCCCGCTGCTTCGCAGCTTTTCATCCTAAAGGGAGTTCTTCAGATGTTCGAAACCCAAAGTGCAAAACCGCGCGCCAGCCGGCTGCGCCCCCTGCAGCGTGCGCTGCTCTGCGCCGTTGCCCTGCCAGCTCTGCTGGCGCTGTCTCCCGTCGTGTCTGCCAAGACGCTGGTTTTTTGCTCTGAAGGCAGCCCCGAGAACTTCTACCCTGGCGTGAACACCACGGGTACGTCCTTCGACGCCAACGAACCCATCTACAACCGCATCGTCGAATTCGAGCGTGGAGGCACACGTGTGATGCCAGGCCTCGCAGAGCGCTGGGACATTTCGGCCGACGGCAAGGAGTACACATTCCACCTCCGCAAGGGCGTGAAGTGGCACAACCAGCGCGCCTTCAAACCCACGCGCGACTTCAACGCCGACGACGTGATGTTCATGTTCGAGCGCCAGTGGAAAGAAGAGAACCCCTACTTCAAGGTCACGAGCCCCAACCACTCGTACTTCGGCGACATGGGCCTGCCCAAGCTGCTGAAATCGGTCACCAAGGTTGATGACTACACCATCAAGATCACGCTGGACAAGCCCGAGGCACCTTTCCTGTCCAACCTGGCCATGCCTTTTGCGGCCGTGCAGTCCAAGGAGTATGCAGACGCCATGCTCAAGGCCGGCACGCCAGAGCGTATCGACCAGGACCCGATCGGCACCGGCCCGTTCTATCTGGTCCAGTACCAGAAAGATGCCGTCATCCGCTACAAGGCGCATCCCCAGCACTGGGCAGGCAAAGCCAAGCTGGACGACCTCGTCTACTCGATCACGCCAGATGCCTCCGTGCGCTGGGCCAAGCTGCAAAAAGGCGAGTGCCATGTCATGCCTTACCCGAATCCGGCTGACCTCGACGCCATCCGCAAGGACCCCAACGTCACCGTGCTGGAGCAACCAGGCCTGAACGTCGGCTACCTGGCCTACAACACGACCAAGAAACCTTTCGATGACGTGCGGGTGCGCAAGGCCATCAACATGGCCATCAACAAGCAGGCCATCGTCGACGGCGTGTACCTGGGCACCGGCGTTGCTGCCAAAAACCCCATCCCTCCATCGATGGCCGCGTACAACGACGCCATCAAGGATGACGCCTACAACCCCGAAGCCGCCAAGAAATTGCTGGCCGACGCAGGTTTCCCGAACGGCTTCACCACCGACCTCTGGGCCATGCCGGTCCAGCGCCCGTATAACCCGAATGCCAAGCGCATTGCCGAGTTGATGCAGGCTGACCTCGTGAAAGTCGGCGTCAAGGCCGAAATCAAGAGCTTCGAGTGGGGCGAGTACCGCAAGCGGATGCAAGCTGGCGAACACCAGATGGGCATGCTGGGCTGGACGGGTGACAACGGTGACCCTGACAACTTCATGTACACCCTGCTGGGCTGCGCTTCGGCCCAGTCCGCCAGCGGCAGCAACATTGCCAAGTTCTGCTATCAGCCTTACGAGGACCTGGTCCTGAAAGCCAAGACCGTCACGGTGCCTGCAGAGCGCAACAAGCTCTACCAGCAAGCCCAGGTGATCTTCAAGGAACAGGCTCCCTGGTTCACGATCGCTCACGCCGTGCAGCTCAAGCCTGTGCGCAAGAACGTCATCGACTACAAGAACAGTCCGTTCGGTCGCCACAACTTCTATGGCGTTGACATCAAGGAGTGATCCCCGATGTCCTGAAGCGGTGACGCTTCACGCATAAGAATGAAAAAGGCCGGTTTGCACCGGCCTTTCTTTTTGTCCGCCCCTGCATCGGGCCGACGAGGGCTTCGAATGCGCCTCTTCGCGAGGCCCGACGCTTTTATTTCCCCTGCGCGATCGCCGTCTGCGTAATCGCGGTCAGCGTTCCCCGCGTGGTGATGACCTCCGGGTCCAGCATCACTTCGATCACGGTTCCTTCGCTGCGGGCCAGTGCCGCGAGCAGCTCAGCTTCGAACTCGCTCGTGCGTGTGATGCGCACGCCTGCGTAGCCGTACGCCCTGGCAAGGGCTGTGAAGTCCGGGTTGTTCAGGCGCGAGCCGCTTTGATGCGTCGGGTATTCGCGCTCCTGGTGCATGCGGATGGTGCCGTACATGCCGTTGTTGAGCAGCACGATGATGCTTTTGGCGCCATGCTGCACGGCCGTCGCCAGTTCCTGGCCGTTCATGAGAAAGTCGCCGTCGCCGGCAATCGTGAAGGCCGTGCGGCCCGTGGCGATGGCGGCAGCGATGCCTGCCGGCACGCCATAACCCATGGCGCCTACGGTGGGCGCGAGCTGGGTCTTGTGGCCTTTTACCAGGCCGTGGTGCTTGAAGAAGCGGTGCACCCAGCTGGCAAAATTGCCCGCTCCATTGGTGAGGACGGCATCGGCGGGCAAGTGCTTTTGCAACATGCCGACGATCGCTGGCATGTCGATCTCGCCGGGGAGGTCCTTGACCGGCGTGGGCTGCAGGTTGGCCAGGTACTCCTCGTTGGCGCTTCGGGTCCATTCTTCCCACGGCACCGAGATCGGTGCAGTCAACACCTCCAGCGAACGCGCGGCAGCGTTCATGGTGGCGTTGATGGCCAGGTCGGCGCTGTAGACGCGGTGAAGTTCTTCGGCACTCGAGTGGATGTGCACCAGCTTTTGCCGGGCTCGCGGTGCCTCGATCAGTGTGTAGTTGTTGGTCGTCATTTCGCCCAGGCGTGGGCCGATGGCGATGATGAGGTCACTGTTACGCACGCGCTCGGCGAGCTTGGGATTCAGGCCAATGCCGACGTCGCCAGCGTACAGCGGATGGTGGTTGTCGAACGTATCCTGAAAGCGAAACGCGTTGCCCACGGGCAGCTTCCAGTTCTCTGCAAAGCGTTGCAGGGCCTGCGCCGCCTGCGGGGTCCAGCCGCCGCCACCTGCGATCACCAGGGGCCGCTCCGACTTGAGCAGCATCTCGCGCAGCGTGCGCAGCGACCCTGGGTCGCTCCAGGCCTGCACGGCCTCGATTCTTGGCAAAGGCTGGGCGGCAGTCTGTTGCGTGAGCATGTCTTCAGGCAAAACCAGCACCACCGGACCGGGCCGGCCGTTCATGGCCGTTGCAAATGCGCGCGCGATGTACTCGGGAATGCGGTCGGCTGAATCGATACGCTCCACGCGCTTGGCAAAGCCCTTGGTGCTTGGCCCAAAGAAGTTGGCGTAATCGACCTCCTGGAAAGCCTCGCGGTCGCGGCAGTCACTGGCGACGTCGCCCACCAGCAGGATCATCGGCGTCGAGTCCTGGAAGGCCGTGTGCACGCCGATAGAGGCATTCGTTGCGCCCGGTCCGCGCGTGACCATGCAGATGCCGGGACGCCCTGTGAGCTTGCCGTGGGCTTCCGCCATGAAGGCCGCCCCGCCCTCCTGGCGGCAGGTGATGAATTCGATCTGCCCCTGGCGGGCATGGAGCCCGTCGAGCACCGCAAGGTAGCTCTCTCCGGGAACGCCGAAGGCGTGCGTTACGCCTTGGGCAATAAGGCAATCTACGAGAAGGTGTCCAGCAAGTTGTGTCGTCATGGACCCTATTGTGCCGCCCTCGCACGCGTCGAATTCGCGCCGACGCGCCAAAAGGATTGGCTCAGGGTCTGAGCTGACAAAAAACGAATGAAGCCTTATTCGGGCGTGGAAGGATCGCCATCACTCCCGGGTGCATCCAGCGCCTGGCGAGCCAGTTCTTCGTCCGACAAGGGCGGCGCATTCTCCAGCGCAGCGAGTTCGTCCAGCAACTCGGGCGATGGCGACTCATGCTCCAGCAGCACTTCCTCAAGAGTCTGGCGGCTGGTTTCCACATGGACCGATGGCGAGTGAAGCACAGTCGGTGGAACGGGAAACTCCTCACCCAGCCGGAATTTGAGCGCCTCGGATTTTTCGTCGATCCAGTGGGACAGTTCGCCCTGTTCAGGCGTTTCGGAATTGCTGGAAGTGCTCATGGCCATCTCCTTGATCAAGGTGCAGGCGCCCGGAACGGCGTTGAATTTATTATGGTTCTGCGACACGCCGTTTGCGCCCAATCTCCACCATGAAGCGGCGCAGTCTGACAAGGAAAACTCTATTCACACGCCCCCGATGAATTTTGCCGCCCCTTTGCCCACGCCAGCCTTGCCGGACTTCTCCCGCAGCTCCGCCCAGGTCGCGCACGAGCTGATCGGCTGCACGCTGCTGGTCGACGGCGTCGGCGGCGTCATCGTAGAAACCGAAGCCTATGACCGCGAGGACCCGGCGTCGCACAGCTTTTCGGGCCCCACGCTGCGCAACGCCGCCATGTTCGGCCCGCCCGGGCGTGTCTACGTGTACCGCTCTTACGGCATCCACTGGTGCATGAATCTTGTGTGCCGTGAGGACGGGCATGGGGCGGGTGTGCTGATCCGTGCGCTGGAGCCGACGCACGGGCTCGACATCATGCGCACCCGGCGCCAGCTCGATGATCTCCGGCTGCTCTGCGCGGGGCCAGGCCGGGTTGGCCAGGCACTGGGCATCACACACGCGCACAACGGCATGCGCGTGGATGAGCCGCCCTTCAAATTGCTGCGCGAGTCTCACCAGTTGGACGTGGTGTCCGGTCCGCGCATCGGCATTTCCAAAGCGGCGGATGTGCCGTGGCGCTTCGGGCTGCGCGGATCGCGCTTTCTCAGCAGGCCGTTTCGCTGAACGGCCCGGGCAGGGCTCAGGCCGGCACGAGTGCCGTGCGACGCACGCGCCGGACGTTGAAGGCGCTGGCGATCATGATCGCCTGAACCGCCGCCAGTCCGAGCAAGACTCCGCGGTACTGGCCGTGGTCCATCATCACGCCGAAAAGCAGGGGCGCCACGGCCTGGCCGATATCGAGCCCCGCATACACAACGCCATAGACACGGCCGGTAGCATTTTCTGGCGTGGACCGCTTCACCAGCAAGTCGCGCGACGGCGCCGCAATGCCTGAAGAAAAGCCCATCAGGCCGAACAGCACAGGCACCATCCAGGGCTCGAGCGTGGCCAATGCCAGAGTCAAGGCGCCGATGGCGGCAACCCCGATGCCGCCGGCAACCACGCGCTCGCAGCGTGACGGATCGGCTGCCAGAAAGCCGCCCAGCACCATGCCGCCCGAACTGCAGACCATGTACACGGTCAGGCACAGGGCCACCCAGGCCAGCGGAACGTTGTGCAAATGACGCGAGGCCTCGGGCGCAAACGCCTGTATCACGCTCAGCACGATGGCGTACCAGAAGAAAAAGCCAAAGCACATCCAGA
Source organism: Pseudomonadota bacterium (assembly GCA_040385065.1). Lineage (GTDB taxonomy): Bacteria > Pseudomonadota > Gammaproteobacteria > Burkholderiales > Burkholderiaceae_C > Polaromonas. The sequence continues at coordinate 16,303 of JAZKIC010000019.1, read as the reverse complement.
CCGCCGGAATTCGTAGAAAAGCCAGCGAGCTCTCCTGCGGGCCGGCCTGTTTTGCGGGCGCCGTAGGGGGCAGCAGGAGCTTGTCCCGTTGCCAGACGAGAACGGCCAGCACGACCAGCGCCAGCAACCCGGCCGTCGCCAGCGCCACGCGCCAGGAAAAAGCGAAGGTCAGCGACACCACGAGCGCGGGCGCCAACGCCCAGCCCAGGCTCCCCGTAATGCCGTGAAAGCTGTAGGCGTGACCCAGTCGCTGGGCGCTCACCTTGCGGTTGAGCAGCGTGTAGTCAACGGGGTGAAAGACCCCATTGCCCACCCCAGCCAGCACCGCGAATGCCGCCAGCATCCAGTAGCCCGTGCTGATCGAATACCCGAGGGTGGCCACGCCCAACAGGGTCAGCCCGAAATAAAGCACCGGCCGCGGTCCAAACCGGTCCACCAGAAAGCCCGCCAACGCCTGCACCGCGCACGAAACGCCGAAAAACAGCGTCATCAGGAAACCGAGCTCGGCGTAGCTCGCGTTGAACTCGTCCTTGAGCCACGGAAACAGCGGTGCCAGAAGAAGTTGGCTGAAGTGGCTCACCATGTGCGCGAGGCCCACGAGTCCGATGATGCCGGCGTCTGCCCGCAAAGGAACGGTCGCCGCTGCGCCGCCGGGGAGGGATCTTGTCGTCATCGCACGATCGTACGGGCCACCGCGTTTTCCTGTTTGCGACAGAACGACAGGATTCGATGCGTTTCAGACAAAATGGCGGTTGCGTTTCAGACCATGCCCAAAGCCAGCCCTCTCAAGCCCACGCCCCTCGGCGATCTGGGCTCATTTGTGCCCAGCCCGGCCGAGCCCGTGCGGGTCAGGTCACGCGCCATGCCCGCCGATACACATTTCGAGCCACATGCCCACGGCTGGGCGCAATTGGCCTATTGCGCCAGTGGCATGGTCCAGGTCACCGCCGAGCAGCAAAGCCAGGGCGACGACGAGGTCACCTACATCGTGCCGCCGTCCCGCGCGGTATGGATTGCGCCGGGCGCACGCCACCAGATCACGGTGCTGGAAGCGGCTGAGTTCCGCACCCTCTACATCGACCAGAGCGTCACGCCGCAAGGCTGGAAGGGCTGCAGGATGCTCGTCGTGTCCGGACTGCTGCGTGAACTCATAGACGCGCTGGACGGGCAAGCCGATGCAGTGCCGATGATGCGGCGCAGCCTGCTTAGCACCTTGCTGCTTGACGAGTTGAGCCTGGCCGACACCCATGCACTCGGCGTTCCGATGCCGCACCCGCGCCAGGGCGACAAACGCCTGCGCGCCTTGTGCGAAGCCATCCTGCGCTCGCCCGCCGAGCGAAGCACGCTGGCCGCCTGGGCCTCGGACGTCGGCGCGAGCGAGCGCACGGTCGCCCGGCTTTTCAGGGACGAACTGGGCACCACCTACCAGCAATGGCGACAGCAGGCCCTGCTCGCGCATGCCCTGCCCTTGCTGGCGCGCGGCGTGTCGGTCGGCCAGGTGGCGGCACTGAGCGGCTATGCCAGCGAAAGTGCGTTTTCAGCCATGTTCCGTTCGGCGATGGGCCAGACGCCCAGCCATTTCCAGCGGCGCCAGCGTGGCTTGGCTTAAGGTGCGAAGGTTAAAGAAAACGGCGACGCAACCGCCCGGCGGGGCTGGCTATCATGAGCCGATGGTGTGGCTCAAAACTGCAAGCTTCTTCTGCATGGCCCTGGCTCTGACTCCACAGGCTCGCGCCCAGACAAGCGAGGCAGGCGCCGCCACTCAACGGGAAACAATGCGCGTCCTCAGCCAGGCCCGGCTGAAGGGCTGCGAGGGCCGGCCAGGAGCGGCCGGTGCGCTGCGTGACGATGCCCGGCTCTCGGTGGCAGCCGCTGGGGTCGCAGACGGCAAGGCGCTTGACGACGCGATCAGGAGTGCAGGCTACCCGTCCCTGCGTGCCACGGTGATCGTTTTGCGGGGGGCGTCCAGCTCCTCATCCATCGGCAGCGCTGCCGTGCGCTTTTCATGCAAGCCACTGACGGACCCTGAACTCGTGGATGCGGGGCTGCATCGGCGTGGCAGCCAGACCTGGATATTGCTGGCTGCGCCCCTGCTCGCCCCCGAGCCAAGTGACAGTGCGCAGGTGCAGGCGCGCTTGCTCGAATTGGTGAACCAGGCCAGGCGGCAAGCCCGGGATTGCGGCGACCAGTTAGCGCCGCCGGCGCCCCCGTTGCGGCTGAACGCGAAGCTTTCGGAAGTTGCGGCCGTCCACGCCAGGGACATGGCCGCACACAGCTACTTCAGCCACACCGGGCGGGACGGCTCGCACGTATCGGAAAGAGCGGACCGGCTCGGCTACCGCTGGCGTTCGCTCGGCGAAAACATCGCTGCAGGCCAGGCTAGGCCAGAAGCGGCCGTTGAAGGCTGGCTGAAGAGCCCGGAGCACTGCCGCAACCTGATGATGACCAGCCACCGCGAGATGGGCGTCGCCTTCGCCGTCAACCCCCGCAGCGAGGCCGTGGTGTATTGGGTTCAGGTGTTCGGCGTGCCGCGCTGAGTCGCGCTGAGCCGCTGGCCCTCTGCTGCATTCGATCCCAAGGACGTAAAAAAAAGGCAGCCGAGGCTGCTTTTTAAGAGAGCGGATGAGTCTCAGGCCTTCTTGGCGTAGGCATTGCACCAGGCTTTGCCTGCCACCTGTTTGCCGGCAAACAAGGGGCAAGGTGCCGCCGCGTCGGTGGGCTTGCCCTGGTAGAGCGCACAGTTGGAACAGGCCTGTCCCGCTGCGTACTTCGGCTGCTTGGTCTTGTCGACCTTGGTGGCGTCAGCCTTGTAGGCGAGCGCCACGGCTTGAGGATCCGTTTCGGCGACCATCGCTTGCGCGTGCGCGCTGGCTGCCAGGCCGAGCGCACTGGAGGCCGCCACGGTTTGGATGATGAATGTCCGTCGGTTCGTATTTGTCATGTCGTTCTTCACACTGTGTAAGAGACCAGAACATGCTGGCATGGTGTTTATCCCGGAATGGGACAGTCTTCGCTCACGCTGAAGATGCATGACCCTCAGCTAGCGTCAAGTATCCCACGCATGCCTGACGCCGCGCTTAAGCGGCATTCTCATGCAGCCGGACGGCCGGCTGCGCCTGCCGCCAACACCGGCCCTTTCCTACGTTCAGGCTTTGCGGACGGGCGAGCATCGGCATTATCTTTTGACGCTCAGGCAAACCACATGACCGACAAGAAAACCCAGGCGCAGGCCGCCGGAAGCAACATGGAAAAAGACCCCAAGGATTGGGTCACTGGCGATGAGCCTATGACCGGGGCGCAGCGCTCGTACCTGAAAACGCTGAGCGAGGAGGCCAAGGAGCCATTCGATGAATCGCTGAGCAAAGCTGAAGCCTCACGCCGGATCGATGAACTTCAAGCGCGCACCGGGCGCGGCCAACCGGGCGGCAATGCTTCCACACAGCCAGACTGAACGCTTGACCTGGGGCATTCGCAGGCAGCGCTAACCTCTCGCATGGAGGCGTGCAACGTGCCGTTAATGGGTGGACAACCTCGACTGTAGAGATCGCGGAACGCTCCAGTCGTCACAATTTATGACGCAATGGCCGCGCGGTAGAGCATAAGAATTACTCAGCTGCTTTCACAATGGGGACCTGACTCGGCGCAGGACCCATCGACATGCTTCACGAGAATTTGGACTACAAGGTCATCACATCGGCAAACCCGGGCGCTTGCGTGGGCGGGGCATTCCGATGATCCCGTTTAACAGTGATAGCCACCAGCAGGACGAGCGTTTCGCGACCCTCTTAAGGCAGAGCACCGCTGGATTTGTCCAGGCGGACGCAACGGGGCGAATCACGCTGGTGAACCAGACCTGGTGCGACATGCTGGGTTACAGCGAAGCCGAGATCGTCGGCAAATACATTCAGGAAGTCACGCATCCTGATGACCTCGCGGCTACGCTTGCCGCGGTGGGGCAGATGGCTTCCGGCGGGCCCAACTTCGCCATCGAAAAGCGCTATCTCCGGCGTGATGGCTCCTGCATCTGGGCCGTGAGCAGCGTGACGGCACTGCGCAGCCAAAATGGCGACTATGAAGGACTCGGGGCCATCGTGCTCGACATGAGCCAGCGCAGGGAAACGGAAGAGCAACTCAGGCAAGCGGCGCTTGAATTGGCCGAGGCGGATCGCTGCAAGACCGAGTTTCTTGCCACGCTGGCCCACGAGTTGCGCAATCCGCTCGCGCCCCTGAGCAATGCGCTGCAAATGATGCGTCTGGCGGGCGACCAGCCCGACTTGCGTTGCAAGGCCCAGGCCATCATGGAGCGGCAACTGCGCGCCATGGTCGATTTGGTCGACGACCTGCTGGATATCGCCCGTATTTCGCGTGGAAAGATCGTACTCAAGAAAAAAGCCGTGGAGGTCAGCTCACTGGTGGCGAGCGCCGTCGAAACCAGCGCCGCGATGATGAACGCAGGTCAGCACGAACTCTCGGTCGATCTTCCGGCCGAGTCGTTATGGCTCCACGGAGACCCGACTCGCCTGGTTCAGGTTCTTAGCAACATCCTGAACAACGCGGCAAAGTACACGCCGCCCGGTGGCCACATCTGCGTGAGTGCGCACCGCAGTGACGACGATGTGGTCCTTGCCGTGCAGGACGATGGCGTTGGCATCGCCAGCGACGCAATGCCGCACATCTTTGAAATGTTCACACAGGTCGGACGCAATCTGGACAAGGCCCAGGGCGGCCTCGGGGTCGGGCTCGGCCTCGCAAAGTCCCTGGTGGAGCTGCACGACGGAACACTTAGCGCGCAAAGCGAAGGCGCAGGGCGCGGTAGCCGGTTTACGATGACATTGGGTCTGGCTGACGACACGCCCGCCACACCCCATCCGCCACTGCACGCTGCGCCGGAAATCGTCGCAAGCCAGCCGGGCGCCTTGCGGATTCTGGTGGTCGATGACAACCCCGATGGCGCCGACACGCTCGCGGCGGTGCTCGACATGCAGGGCCACATCTGCCGCACCGCCAACGATGGCTACGAGGCGCTAGCCACAGCCGAACGTTTTCAGCCTCAACTCGTCTTTCTGGACATCGGAATGCCGGGCCTTAACGGCTACGAAGTGGCAGAGAGAATGCGCCGCATCCCGGGCCTGGCCCATGCCGTGCTGGTTGCCCTTACCGGCTGGGGTTCGGACGAGGACCGCGAGCGAGCGTCAAAAGCAGGATTCGACCTGCATTTGACGAAACCAGCCGATATGGAGTCCATCGAACGCTTGCTGGCGTCCGTGGCAGGTCGATACGAATTCGCGCCCAGCGCCTGACCTGTCAATTCCCGAGCGTGCGCCGCACCCCCGCTCAGGGAGCAGGAGCTGCAACTACTGCCACCGGCGCTGATGGCGGCGGATACAGCTTTCTGAGCAGCTCTTCGGTGACGCGCTGAAGATCGACACCAAGTTGGCCGCCAGTCTCCTCAGCCTTGGAGTCGCCGCCCTGCCGCAGCTCTGCAAAGCGTCCCACAAAAAATTCCCTGCGCGGCTTCACGGCCCCTTCGACGGCCGCCCTCCAGGCCAATACCTGTGCAGCCGGGGCTACCTCCGACGCAGCTCCAGCCGGTGCGGATAAATTGCCAGGAATGTGCGCTTGTGCGTGAGCCGCATGAATGGTGGCGAGGTAGTGGAGCAAGGCTGCCTCGACCAGCGCCAGCAGCATGTCATCGCTGAGCTGGATCGACGTGGCGCCGGCGGCCGTGCCCCGGTTTTTCCAGGCCGCCGCCCCGAAGGCAGCCCCACCTCCCATCAGCGCGCCCAGAGCGGCTGCCGCACCCAGCGTCAAACCTCCCGCCAGCAGATCCACCGACGCACCCATGGCAGCGCCGGTGGCGGCACCTGCCATGCCGGCCTGTGACAGGCTGACCGACTCGCTGACCTTGAACTGGCGCTGCAGTTCCAGCATCAGTTGCTCGCCTTCCAGCGCGTCCAGGCCATGCAAGCGCAGCAGCTCCTGTTGCGCGCGTTCAGCCGAGATACGGAGATTTTCGAGCAGCGCGTCCATGGCTTGCTGACGCCGCGCGGACTCGGCCTGTCGGTCCGCAGAATTGACGAGTCGGCGCAGCGGTCCGGCCGTCACTTGCATATCCTGCGACTGCAGGGCCGCGTGCGCCAGTTGCCGTGCAAGCAGCGCCATGGAGCGCTCGAAGCGAAGCCGGTTGCGCTCTTTCCAGACATCGGCCAGACGGGCAAAGCCTTCAGCCGCACTGCCCTGCAGAAGCTGCGCCATCGCGTCCAGCAGCACCGGGTCCTGGCTCCAGCAAGCACCATAGGCCGCAGCGTCGAGGACGGCGCCGCGCCGTTGCAAAGACTTCAACTCGGCGGTGCAGCGCTGCACCGAGGCGTCCGCCTGTCTGTCCGCCTGTTTGTCCACCTCGCCGCGGTGCAGCAGCACCAATACAGGCACTGCCGCGTCCACCCCGGTGCCGGCCAGCGCCGGGCCCATGTCACCAGCGCCACGCACGGCCAGCAGCACCAGATCTACCGGCACGTCGGCGTGCGCTTTCTCGACCCCGGCTGGCCGGCCCCACAGGCTGGCGATCCGGTCGCGCCAGACGCTCGCTGGCTGGGCCGGCGCCGAACCCGCCGCCGCCCCAGGTCGCGCCTCCAGAACAGCGTAATGCAGTTCCTCTCCACTGCTCGATCTCAGTAGCAGGCCGGCATGCGGCAGCGACGCTGCGGCCTCCTGTACCCTGGCCCGAACGCCGAGGGCGAGCAGCGCGGAATGCAGGAGGCCGCCGTTACTGGACGCAATGCCGAGCCGCACGGTCGCCGGGTTGACCATCACCATCAAGCGCTGCAGGTACGGGTCGGACGAATCCAGTGGCAATGACTGCGACAAACGCCGGGCTCGCCGGTGCGCGTACAGCGCCAGCGCCAGGCGAGGCAGGACCACCACCAACATCAGAAGAGACGCGTAGAGGTAAACCCAGCGCGCGCCCATGGCACCACCCTCTCCCGCACCGGGTTGGCTGAACTGAAGCCTCGCGATTTCCTGGACCGTGAAGGGCTCCACAGGCAGCAGCGCGATCGCAGGCGCCAGCAAGACGCTCAGCACCGCATGCACCTGTGTCGCATTCAGGAAAGTGCTCTCCCAGCCGACCCGGTATTCCACGACCAGCCCACGGGTAAAGAGCGAGAGCGCCACGCCAATCGCCCAGCCCGCTGCGGCGAGGTGCAGAAGAATACGGCCGCGTTGCGCAGTGAGCGGCGCGCTCATGAGGTTCCAGCGCAGCAGGAACAGGGCCGAAGCGCGGCGAGCCAGCTGACCGGACACACGGTTCCATCCGTGCAGGCGGGCGGCGAATTTTCCGATCACGAACCCCGCTCCGCCTGATCCGGCCGTGACGCGCCTGAAGCCATCGGGCGCACGCCCGCGAGTCCGCAATCCGCCCAAAGCGGCCATTCCGAGGAAAACATAGACGCACAGGTTCCACGCCAGGATGACCAGTAGCGGCAAGGACAGCAAATCGACCCGGTGCGGGTTGGATACCCGGTCCGTCAGGGCGCCCAGGCCGATCGACAGTACGAGCATCAGGGGAGCCAGCCACGCCGCGCTGGCGCGTACCTGCAGGGCCGCCAGTGCGGCGTTGGCAGGCTCTACCGCGGAGATGAACTTCGCTGCACGCCGATTGAGAAAAGCCAGCACCTTTTCGGCTGGCATGGGTACAGCCGTGGCGCGGGTGCCTGACCGGATTTCCCGAAGCGCCTCGCGGGTCACCCGGTCTCGCTCTGCCAAAGGGATCAGCTTGCCTTCGGCATCCGTGGTCTCGATGGCCTGGGCCAGCATCAACCGGCGGGCAGTGGGCTCGTCAGCGTACAAGCCGAGGGGTGCTGTCATCGGTCAATTATGCAGGCCGTCCCTGGGACCTGCGCTGGTCGCTGCGGCCACCCTCTGTCCAGCAAACACCGCAACTTTCTTACAGCCCGCACACTGGCTGCGGCATAAGGTCGAGGGCAGGAGCGGATGACGGCAACGGATGACCGCAGCGGATGACAACGATGGAATACAGGGATTACTACAAGATCATGGGACTGGCGCGCGATGCCAGCGCCGACGACATCAAGCGGGCGCACCGCGACCGGCTGGGCGCCAACTGGCGTGCAGGGCAGGACTTTCGGCCACCGCCCGACTGGAATGCGGGAACCGAGCGTCCCGGCGGCTTCGAATGGCACTTCGAAGAGGGCGACGCAGACGCGGGCGGCGATTTCAGCGACTTCTTCGAGTCGCTCTTCCGGCACCGGTTCGACGAAGCCGGCGGGCAACGCGCCGGAGCGCGACGCCACGCCGCCCAGGGGTCAGGACGGCAAGCCTTCAGCGCGGCCGGCCAGGACCATCACGCGCGCATTCTCATCGACCTGGAAGACGCTTATACCGGGGCCGAAAAAACGCTCAGCCTGCAAGTGCCCGAGGTCACCCCCGAGGGCCGCGTGACGCACCGCGAGCATCAGATCCGCTTCAAGGTGCCGCGCGGCATACGGGCCGGCCAGCACATCCGGCTCGCCGGCCAGGGCGAGCCGGGCATTGGCCAGGGTCCGGCGGGCGACCTGTATCTGGAGGTCGACTTCAGCCCGCGCGCACCGGGCTCGCCGAACTACCGGGTCGAGCGGCATGACGTGTATCTGGACCTGCCCATTGCACCTTGGGAAGCCGCGCTGGGCGCAGAGGTTCGCGCACCGACACTCACCGGCGAAGTGGACGTGAAAGTCCCCTCTGGCTCGGCCACCGGCCGCAAGCTGCGCCTCAAAGGCCGCGGTATTCCGGGTAGCACACCGGGCGACTTTTACTTCGTGCTGCAGATCGTGCAGCCGCCGGCAGACAACGAAGCGGACCGGACTTTTTTCAAGGACATGGCCCGGCAATTCAAAGGCTTCAACCCGCGTGCCCAACTGGGAAGCCAGACATGAACCCTATGGACAAGAAAGCGGCGGCAGCCCTGATTCTTGAAGAGCAGGCGGACCTCACGCTGGGCGAGGTGGCCCGGGCCTGTGGCGCCGACCAGACCTTCATCGTGGCGCTGGTGGACGAAGGCGCGCTCTTTCCTGGAGGCAGCGCGCCTGCACACTGGCATTTCACGGGCAGCCACGTGCATCGGATCCGGGTAGCGCTCCGGCTACAGGAAGACCTTGGCGTCAACCTCGCCGGCGCAGCGCTGGCGCTGGAATTGCTGGATGAACTGCAGGACCTGCGCCAGCGGCTCAAGCTGCTGGAAGGACACACACGCTTGGGCGCTTGAGCCGCTTCGCACCCGGCAAAAAGAAAGCCCACGGCTTCCGCGAAAGCCGTGGGCTATGCCTTGACAAGGTCCTGTCTTTGACGGCGCCCGGTCAGACCGCGGGTTGCGCCTCGGGAACGGCCTCGCCGAAACTGAAAACGCCTGGGTCACGAATCGGATCGACATCGACCGGAATGGCGCTCTTGGGCGGAAAGCGCCCCTCGAGCAACAACTTGGACAGCGGGTTCTCGATACGCTGCTGGATAGCGCGCTTGAGCGGCCTGGCGCCGAAGACCGGATCGAATCCGACCTTGGCGAGTTCTGCAATAGCGGCCTCGGACACGTCGAGCGTGAGGTCCATCTTGGCGAGACGATCCAGCAGCACCTTGAGCTGAATGCGCGCGATCGATTCGATGTTTTTTGCGTCGAGCGCATGGAACACCACCGTCTCGTCGATCCGGTTCAGGAACTCGGGACGGAAATAGTTCTTGAGCTCGTCGGTCACGGCATCCTTGATGTCCTCTGCCGGCCGTCCGACCATCGACTGGATGATGGGCGAGCCAATGTTGCTGGTCATCACGATCACCGTATTCTTGAAGTCCACGGTCCGGCCCTGGCCATCGGTAAGGCGTCCGTCGTCGAGCACTTGCAGCAGCACGTTGAACACGTCCGGATGCGCCTTCTCGATTTCGTCGAGCAGCAGCACGCTGTAGGGCTTGCGCCGCACGGCCTCGGTCAGGTGACCGCCCTCTTCGTAGCCCACATAGCCGGGAGGCGCGCCAATGAGTCGCGCCACGGAATGCTTTTCCATGAATTCGCTCATGTCCACGCGGATCAGGTGGTCTTCACTGTCGAACAGGAATCCGGCCAGCGCCTTGCACAACTCCGTCTTCCCCACCCCAGTCGGGCCAAGGAAAAGGAAGGAGCCCGTTGGCCGGTTCGGGTCTGAAAGACCGGAGCGCGAGCGCCGGATCGCGTTGGCGACGGCGGCGATGGCTTCGTCCTGGCCCACCACGCGCTCGTGCAGCTTGACCTCCATCTGCAAGAGCTTGTCGCGCTCGCCCTGCATCATCTTGGCCACTGGAATGCCCGTGGCACGACTTACCACCTCGGCGATCTCTTCTGCGCCAACTTGCGTGCGCAACAGGCGTGGGCCGCTGCCCTGCCCCGGCTGCGCAGCCTCCTGGTCTTTAGCGGCCTTGAGGCGCTTTTCAAGCTCGGGTAGCTTGCCGTACTGCAGTTCGGCGACCTTGTTGAAGTCGCCCTTGCGCGTGAACTCCTCAATCTGGAAACGGATACGGTCAATCTCTTCCATCACGTCCTTGGAGCCCAGCGCCTGCGCTTTTTCCGCTTGCCAGATTTCGTCGAGGTCTGAGATTTCCTTTTGCAGCTTTGCGATTTCTTCCTCGATCAGGCCGAAACGCTTTTGCGACGACTCGTCTTTCTCGCGGCGCACGGCTTCGCGCTCAATCTGCAACTGGATCAGGCGGCGGTCCAGCCGGTCCATGACCTCGGGCTTGGAATCCATCTCGATCTTGATCTTGGCCGCCGCTTCATCGATGAGGTCGATCGCCTTATCAGGCAGGAAGCGGTCCGTAATGTAGCGGTGGCTGAGTTCGGCCGCGGCGACGATGGCCGGGTCGGTGATCTGCACCCCATGGTGGGCTTCGTACTTTTCCTGCAGGCCACGCAGGATGGCGATGGTGGCTTCGACACTCGGCTCGCCGACCAGGATTTTCTGGAAACGCCGCTCCAGCGCCGCGTCTTTTTCGATGTACTTGCGGTATTCGTCCAGCGTGGTGGCGCCAACGCAGTGCAGTTCACCGCGCGCCAGCGCGGGCTTAAGCATGTTGCCGGCGTCCATGGCGCCTTCGGCCTTGCCCGCGCCAACCATGGTGTGCAGCTCGTCGATGAAAACAATGGTCTGGCCTTCGTCCTTGGCCAGTTCGTTGAGTACAGTTTTCAGCCGCTCCTCGAACTCGCCACGGAATTTCGCACCGGCCAGCAGCGCCGCCATGTCGAGCGACAGCACGCGCTTTCCCTTGAGCGAATCGGGCACTTCGCCCGCCACGATGCGCTGCGCGAGCCCTTCGACGATCGCGGTCTTGCCAACGCCGGGCTCCCCGATCAGTACGGGGTTGTTCTTGGTACGCCGCTGCAGCACCTGAATGGCACGGCGGATTTCGTCGTCGCGGCCAATGACCGGGTCGAGCTTGCCCATGCGCGCGCGTTCGGTGAGGTCCAGGCAATACTTCTTGAGCGCCTCACGCTGCCCTTCGGCATCCGCACTGTTGACGTTTTGCCCGCCCCGAACCGTATCGATGGCGGCTTCGAGCGACTTGCGTGTCATGCCGTTCTCACGGGCAATGCGCCCGATGTCGGCCTTGCTGTCGGTCAGCGCAAGCAGAAACAGCTCGCCCGCAATGAACTGGTCATTGCGCTTGATGGCTTCTTTCTCGGTGGCCTGCAGCAGCTTGGCGAGGTCCGGGCCGACCTGGATCTGGTCCTGGCCCTGCACCTGCGGTAGCTTCTTGATGGCTGTGTCAGTGGCGCTCTGCAAGCCAGTGACATTGACGCCCGCCCGCTGCAACAGCGCGCGCGGGCCGTCTTCTTGCTGCAGCATGGCGTGCAGCAGGTGGGCTGGCTCTATGTAGGCGTGGTCGTTGCCAAGGGCCAGGGACTGCGCGTCCTGCAGGGCTTCCTGGAACTTCGTGGTGAGTTTGTCTTGTCTCATCAAATGACTCCGATGAATGAATAGGTTTCATGTTGGGCGCCCTGATTTGATTTCAAGGCCGCCATCAGGGTCTTTGTCCAAAGCACACTTTAGAATGAGCTCATGAATATTCACCAGGTCTGCGTTACGTTCGTTCCGGAACAGGACAGGTTCTTGCTCCGTATTCGCGCGCAGGCCGGGGAAGAACTGCGCTTTTGGCTCACCCGCCGCCTGACCTTGCCGCTTCTGCCCGCACTCAAGAAGGTGGCCACGGAACAGATCGAACACCAGCAAGGCGGGGAAACCGCCGGCCCCCTGGAAGTGCAACGTGAGAAGCTCATGGAAAGCTTTCGGAAAGAGTCGGAAGCCTATGGCGGCGACTTCAACACGCCGTATGAAGATAAGGGTGTCAACCACCCGCTTGGCGCCGAGCCGCTGCTGGTGACCGAAATCAAGCTCACCCTGATGCCTTCAGGCCAGCTCAAACTCAAGCTCATTGAAAAACTGCAGGATCGCACCCGGGATGTGCAGGTGATGATGGCCGCGCAACTGACGCAGGGACTGCTTCACCTCCTCAACCACGGCCTGGGCACATCGGGCTGGACCACTCCCGAAACCGCAACGGTTTCGAGCGTTCCCACCGAAGATGACGGTGCCTTGCTCAATGCGCTCGAAGAGCGCCCCAAGTACCTCAACTGAATCAACGGACTCCCCTGAGACAGCTGAGCCGCCAGCTCGCCCGGCCCTACAGACTCACGGCTCGGCTCTCACCACGCCTTCAGGCGTTCGAGGCTGCAATTCCCCAGCGCGCCAGCGCTGCATCGTCGGAAACACGCGCGTCGACCCAGCGCGCGCCCGTGGGGGTTTCTTCCTTTTTCCAGAAAGGCGCCTGGGTCTTGAGGTAATCCATCAGGAACTCACAGGCGCGAAAGCTTTCGCCGCGGTGGCTGGAAATCACGGCCACCATCACCACCTGGTCCAGCGGCTGCAACAACCCCACGCGGTGAATCACCCGCGCTCCCAGAATATCGAAGCGCGCCAATGCCTCGTCCACCATCGCCTCGATGGCCTTTTCGGTCATGCCTGGGTAGTGCTCCAGTTCCATGCTGCTGACGCTCGCGCCATCGTTGCGATCCCGCACCGTGCCGGTGAACGTGCATACGGCGCCGACACGCGCATCAGCGCCGCGCAAGATGGCCACCTCATCGGCGAGATTGAAGTCTTCGGTGGTAATCAGGACGCGAGCGTTGGACATGCCGGACTCCATCGCAGTTCAGCCACCCGTGACCGGCGGGAAAAACGCGACTTCACAGCCGTCCACCAGAAGTGCGGACTCGTCGCTCATGACTTGGTCTAGCGCCATGCGGACCGACCTGCCGCCGAGGCTTTCGGCGTAGGGATGGCCGAGGGCGATGAGTTCCCGGCGCAGCTCGCCCAGATTAGTTGCGGCCGTGCTGCGGCGCTCGCCGGGTGTGCCGATGGCCTCCCGGACCGACGCGAAATACTTGAGGTTGACTAGCGGCATGGATCGACTTTACGCAAGCAGCGTCGAAAATGGAATGAAGCTGACAGAGTCGCCGTGTGCGACGGTGTGGCCGGCCGCCATGTCGACGAGGCCGTCGGCCCAGACGGCTGACGTGAGCACGCCCGAGCTCTGGTTGGCGAACAGGTCGAGCCCGCCCTGCCCGTTGCGTCTGACACGCAGAAACTCTCGGCGCTTGTCGGCCTTCGGCCAGTCGAAGTCGGCCCGCACCGCCTCTACTCCCGGCAACATCGGCACATCCGCAACACCCTGCAGTCGCAGCAGAAAGGGCCGAACCAACAGCAGGAAAGTCACGAAGCTGGACACCGGATTGCCCGGCAGGCCCATGAAATGGGCGAATCCGTCCGCAGGCGTTTCGCGATTCAGGCGGCCATAAGCGAAGGGCTTGCCTGGCTTCATGGCGATTTGCCATAGCCCGAGCTGGCCCAGCCGTTCCACCGCTGGCTTGACGTGGTCTTCTTCGCCTACGGAAACTCCGCCGCTGGTGAGAATCAGGTCGTGTGAGCGCGCAGCCGACCGCAGCGTCTCGACGGTGGCTTCGCGCTCGTCCGCAACGATTCCCAGGTCGGTTACGGTGCAACCCAGCCGCACCATCAGCGCACGCAGAAAAAACCTGTTCGAGTTGTAGATGGCGCCGGGCTTCATGTCGGCGGGCGCGACTTCGCCAGGCATGACCAGTTCGTCCCCGGTCGAGCAGAGCGCAACGCGCGGACGACGCGCCACCAGGACGCTCGCATGGCCCAGGCTGGCCGCCAGTCCGAGCGCCGCAGGATCCAGACGCGTTCCGCGCTGCAGCACGGTGCTTCCCCGCCGTACATCTTCACCTGCGCGGCGAATCCATTGCCCGGACTGAGCTTGCACGCGAATGCGCACGCGGCTGCCATCGAGCACTTCGCAGTCTTCCTGCATCACCACGGCGTCGGCACCGGGAGGCACGGGCGCGCCGGTGAAGATCCGGGCAGCACTGCCCGCCTCGAGCGAATGTCCTGATGCGCCTGCCGCGATTCGCTGGGTGACCTGGAGCACCTCGCTTGCGGCGAGATCCGCCGTTCGCAAGGCGTAGCCGTCCATCGAACTGTTGTCGTGCGCTGGCACATCGAGTTCGGCAACAAGGTCTTCTGCAAGAACACGGCCGTCAGCGTCGAAAGTGGCAACTCGTCCGGTTCCGGCCAAGGGCGCGGCCTGGGCCAGCAGTTCGGCAAAGGCGGCGTCAAGGTGCTTCAGTGGCGGCCTGGGAGTCGGCTGCGCCTGGGGGGTGGCAGCGCTGGCGGCGGTCATTTCAAGGCCCTCTTCCGTTCAGTCAAGGCGGTTGTCGAAACTGTACTCAAAACGGTCGCCATTTTCGACCAGGTACTCGGCCACCGCGTCCGGGTCGTTGAGGTCGAGCACCGGCCGCAAGGTCGGCTCGGGCAGCGCCTCGGGCGTGTCGGTGGCAATGGCAACGATGAAGTCGTCGTCCGGATAGCGGGCGGGCTTGCTTGCGTCGCCCTGCATGGCGCCGCGCCATATCTCGATCTTCAGGAGATCACTTTCCTTGAAACCCTCGACGAGCACCCAGTCGACACCCGTGTACAGCTCGGCGATGAGGTGATGCACCTTCAGCTCGGCGGGCCGCTCGAATTCGCGCATCAGGGCAAGCCGGTTTTGCGAGGCAACCACCACCTCGAAGGCCCCGGCCTCCCGGTGGCGGTAGGTGTCCTTGCCGGGCTGGTCGATGTCGAATTTGTGATGCGCGTGCTTGACCACGGAAACCCGAAGGCCGCGAAACTTCAAGGCCGGGATCAGGCGCTCGACCAGTGTGGTCTTGCCCGAGCCCGAATAACCTGCAAAACCCACCACTTTCATCTCTGGCTTTCTATCTCTGGCTTTTCGATCTGCACACCAAAGGTCAGGCGGCGTTTTCGGCGATGTAGGCCTTCACGAGGCCGGCGTCCGCAGGCATCACCTTGACCCGCTTGGGCAAGGCCTCGATGCCTTCGAAACGCGGCGGCCGCTCGGGGGGGATGCCCAATGCCTCTTCTATCGTCGCGGCGAACTTGATGGGCAATGCGGTCTCGAGCACGAGCATGGCCACGCCAGGGCTAAGGTGCTCGCGCGCCACTTTCACGCCGTCGGCGGTATGAGTGTCGATCATCGCGCCAAAGCGCTGGTAGGTGTCCTGGATCGTCCGGAGCCGGTCCGCATGGGTGCTCTTGCCACTGACAAATCCATAGCGTGCGGCCGCGTCGGCAAAGGCCGGATGCCCGCTGAGGTCGAACTTTCCGTTGGCGCTCAACTGGGTGGCGAAGAGTTCGCGCGTGGCGGACCCGTCACGGCCGAGCAGGTCAAACACGAAGCGCTCGAAGTTGGAGGCCTTGGAAATATCCATCGACGGGCTCGAGGTCTCGTGCGTGTCGGCGCCCGAGCGAACGCGGTAGATCCCGGTGCGGAAAAACTCGTCGAGCACGTCGTTTTCGTTGGTGGCGACAACCAGCCGGTCGATCGGCAATCCCATCATGCGGGCTACGTGCCCGGCGCATACGTTGCCGAAATTCCCCGAGGGCACGGTGAAGCTGATGCGCGCGCCGGTTGCCGAGGCCTCGGTCTGAAAGTAACCGGCAAAGTAGTAGACGACCTGGGCCAGAAGCCTCGCCCAGTTGATGGAGTTGACGGTGCCGATCTTGTAGCGGCGCTTGAACTCGAGGTCGTTAGACACCGCCTTGACGATGTCCTGACAATCGTCGAACACGCCGTCGACCGCTATGTTGAAGATGTTCTCGTCCATCAGGCTGAACATCTGCGCCTGCTGGAACGGGCTCATGCGGCC
>JAZKIC010000018.1:0-50065 GCA_040385065.1 Pseudomonadota bacterium | reverse complement strand
CAAGTGGCTCACTCTTCAACGTGAACACTGGCTCAGTTTGCTTGATGTATCAACAATGCGGTCATTGCTGCGCGACGCGTAGCCGGCCTGAGCGACCAGCCGGGGAAGCATGTCGTACTTTGTTACATCCAGCTGATTGAGCGCCAAGGCCTCTTCCATCATCTTTGCGCGCCGGTCAAGGTTGTACTTGAGGGCGCGGGCCATGGCTTCTTCCAGTGTCAGGGGGGCCGTAAGCGGCGCCACGGCCGCCCGCGCCTTGGCCTTGTCCGCAATATTGACCGGAGCGAGGTCAGCGCTTGAGAGCGGCTGGGGCGCAATGGTCGAGCAGGCCGTTAAGGCGGCCAGGCTCATCACCGAGAAAGTCATGGCCAGCGTTCGGCCGACCGTCGAAGGCGATTGGTCTGGATGAGAAAGTAAGGTTTTGTAGGTGGGCATTACGGACAACGTTTTGTTGGAAGCGCGGGCTTCGTCGGGTGGGGGAAGCTGAGCTCCCAACCTGAGGGAAGCCGAATTGACTAGAGTAGTCGCTCTGCAATTTTAGGGTCGCGCGTCCATTACAGGGGGTTCTTGGTAAACAATTTGTTACGACCACGCCCTTGTGCCTGTCAGCTTTACAAGCTCCGTTGGGCTTGAGCCACAGCGCTGCCTTGTCGGTATGCGATCGCTAACCTGTCGAGCCCTTTGTTAGAAACTATCGATCGGTTCATGACAATCAATTGGGAAACTTAATCGATCCTCCTTATGCTTAGGCAGTGACAGCCAAACCACCACACAAGGAGTTCTCCATGAACCAGCAACGACCTGAAATCAAGACCTTCGCCAATCTGGAAGCCGCCTTTGCCGGCGAGTCGATGGCGCACATCAAATACCGCTATTTCGCCAAGCTCGCCCGGGAAGCCGGAGACGAGGAAACTGCAAAAACCTTTGAAGCCACGGCCGACCAGGAAGTAATGCACGCCTTCGGCCACCTCGACCTGCTGTATCCCAAGGCGACCATGACGCCGGCAAAAGCGTTGCAAATCGCCATCGACGGGGAAACCTATGAGTACACCGAGATGTACCCCGGCTTTCGCGCCACCGCCGAGGCCGAAGGTAATGCGGCAGCCGTTGCCGAAATGAACGAGCAGATCGAAGAGTCGAAAATCCACGCGGCGCAGTTCTCGGCCACCCTCGCCAAGGCGCAGAAGCGCTTTGCCGCCCTGGCCAAGGTCGAAGAGCGCCATGCGGCTCACTATCAGAGCCAGCTCGACAAGGTGAAGGCTGTCTCGGTATAAGCCCATACTCGGCAAAGACGCGGATTAACCAAACTCACAACTCATCAAAAAATAGAACTTATGAAAACTTACCTTTGCATCGTTTGCGGATTTGTTTACGACGAGGCCACTGGAAGGCCTGAAGACGGCTTGGCGGCGGGTACGCTCTGGGCCGATGTGCCAGCCGCCTGGGCTTGCCCGGACTGCGGCGTGGCCAAGGCCGACTTCGAAGTCGTCGAGATCTGACGGGATGAGCCCGCCCATCGTCATCATTGGGTCGGGCCTCGCAGGCTGGACCACGGCGCGCGAGTTCCGTAAGCTCGACGCGGTCACGCCCGTCCATCTGATCACCGCTGACAGCGGTGACTTTTACGCCAAGCCCTCGCTGTCCAATGCATTCGCGCAAAAGCGAGCGCCTACTCAGCTGATCAGCACGGCTGCAGCCAAGATGGCGGAGAGCCTGAATGTGACCTTATCGGCTCATTCCCGGGTTGAGAGCATCCGGCCTGAAGCGCGCAATGTCACGTTCAGGCCAGCCGCCGAAGGCGAGCCTGTGACGCTGCACTATCGCCAGCTTGTGCTGGCGACGGGGGCCCAGCCCATCCGGATTCCAATCAAGGGATTGGCCGCGCAGCAAGTCGTCAGCATCAACAATCTGGATGACTTTGCCCGATTTCACGCGCACCTTACCGCCACCGACGCACAGGGTGCGCCGGTCGATGCCGCCGACCAACATGTGCTCATCATGGGAGCTGGCCTGATCGGATGCGAGTTCGCGAACGATCTCGCCCATGCCGGATTCAAGGTGAGCGTGGTCGATCCCGGCCCACGGGCGCTGGCTGCGCTCCTGCCCGAGGACGCCAGCCAGGCGCTGGAGCAGGCGCTGACGGCGCTCGGCGTTCGCTTTTACTTCGGTACGACCCTGGTCTCGGTCGATCCGACAGACGCGAACCCTGGAAGCGCTGCGCTGGCAGCGACCCTGTCTTCTGGCGAACTGCTCCGGGTCAGCTCGGTTCTGAGCGCCGTGGGCTTGCGACCCGACACGGCGCTGGCTCTCGAGGCGGGTCTCAAAGTCGATCGGGGCGTCTTGGTCGACACCCGGCTGCAGACAAGCCGCGAAGGAATTTACGCACTCGGGGATGGGGCCCAGTACGCTAGCATGGCGTCGGAGTTGTCGCCTCACGGTGCCATCCTGCCCTACGTCATGCCCATCATGGCGGCAGCCCGTGTGCTGGCCGCCAACCTGGCAGGTACGACCACAGACTTGACCTTTTCACTTATGCCCGTGTCGATCAAGACCCCCGCCCTGCCTTTGGTGGTTGCGTCTCCGAGGCAAGGATGCGCCGGTGCATGGGCCAACGCCGAAACCGGCATCTGGCAATGGCTCGACGCCCAAGGCTCGCAGCGTGGCTTCGTGCTGGCCGGTCCACAAACCGCTCAACGGTCAGCTCAGTCAAAACTGGTCCTGCTTTGACACTGGCAGGGTGAAAATACGCGGCGCCGCACGTCGCTGCGTATAAAAAAGTCAAAAGCGAAACACCTGTTTTGGTGCCCTGAAGCACTCCGGCGAGCGCCTTTCAACGCCCTACAATCGCACACCCCACAAAAAAGCGGGTCTTGCAGGACCGCAATAACTCAGGAGCACTCATGCCAATTCCCCCGGTCGATGACAACTTGGAAAAGCGTGAAGAGCTGCGCCGCGCGGCGCTCAAATACCACGAGTTTCCCAAGCCGGGCAAGCTTGAGATTGCGGCCACCAAACAGCTCACCAACCAGCGTGACCTGGCTCTGGCCTATTCGCCCGGCGTGGCCGCTCCCTGTGAAGAAATTGTCAAGGACCCCAACGCCGCGTTCAAGTACACAAGCCGCGGCAACCTGGTGGCAGTTATCACCAACGGCACGGCCGTACTCGGCCTGGGGGACATCGGCCCGCTGGCCTCCAAGCCGGTGATGGAAGGCAAGGCAGTCCTTTTCAAGAAGTTCGCCGGCGTCGACGTTTTTGACATCGAGATCGACGAGAAAGACCCGGCAAAGCTGGTTGACATCATTGCCTCGCTCGAACCGACCTTTGGCGCCATCAATCTGGAAGACATCAAGGCGCCGGACTGTTTTTACGTTGAGCGTGAGCTGCGCAAGCGCATGAAGATTCCCGTCTTTCATGACGACCAGCACGGCACGGCCATCACTGTGGGCGCAGCCATTCTCAATGCCATGAAGGTGGCGGGCAAAGACGCAAAAACCGTCAAGCTGGTCACCTCCGGTGCGGGCGCCGCAGCGCTGGCTTGTCTTAACCTGCTGATGAAGCTGGGCATCCCGCGCGAAAACATCTTTGTCACCGACCTCGCAGGCGTGGTCTACGAAGGGCGCACCGAACTGATGGATGAGGACAAGATCCAGTTCGCGCAAAAAACCACCGCACGCACTTTGAGCGAGGTGATCGAAGACGCGGACATCTTCCTGGGGCTGTCCGCCGGCGGCGTGCTCAAGAAGGAGATGGTCAAGAAGATGGCCGCCCGCCCGATCATCTTCGCGCTGGCCAATCCGAATCCGGAGATTTCCCCCGAAGACGTTAAGTCAGTGCGCGACGACGCCATCATGGCCACCGGCCGGACCGATTACCCGAACCAGGTCAACAACGTCCTGTGCTTTCCGTACATTTTCCGGGGCGCGCTCGATGCCGGGGCCTCGACCATCACCATCGAGATGGAAATCGCCGCCGTCCACGCCATTGCCGAGCTGGCACAGGCTGAGCAGAGCGAAGTCGTGGCCGCAGCCTATGTCGGTGAAAAGCTGGCTTTCGGTCCCGAATACCTGATTCCCAAGCCGTTCGATCCCCGGCTCATGATGAAAATCGCGCCCGCAGTTGCCAAGGCAGCAGCGGAAAGCGGTGTCGCACTGCGACCCATCACCGATCTCGACGCCTACCGCGAACGGCTGCAGAGCTTCGTCTATGCCTCGGGCACGGTCATGAAGCCGATCTTTGCGGCGGCCAAGTCGGCGAGCCGCAAGCGCGTGGCTTACGCCGAGGGCGAGGAAGAGCGCGTGTTGCGCGCCTGCCAGATCGTGGTTGATGAAGGACTGGCGCGCCCCACGCTCATCGGGCGGCCCACCATCATTGCCCAGCGCATCGAAAAGTTCGGCCTGCGGCTCAAGGAAGAGCTGGACTACGACATCGTCAACGTCGAGCAAGACCACCGCTACCGCGACTTCTGGCAAACCTATCACCGCATGATGGAGCGCCGCGGCGTAACAGCGCAGATCGCCAAGATCGAAATGCGCCGACGCCTCACGCTCATCGGCGGCATGCTGCTGCACAAGGGCGACGTGGACGGGCTCATCTGCGGCACGTGGGGAACAACGGCCATCCATCTTGATTACCTCGACCACGTCATCGGCAAGCGCCCGGGCGTCAACACCTACGCCTGCATGAATGGCCTGATGTTGCCCGGCAGGCAGGTTTTCCTGGTCGACACCCACGTGAACTACGACCCCACCGCAGCACAGTTGGCCGAGATCACGACCCTCGCGGCCGAGGAAATGATGCGTTTCGGCATCAAGCCCAAGGCGGCCCTTTTGTCGCATTCGAACTTCGGCACTTCCGACCTCCCCAGCGCATTGAAAATGCGCGAGACGCTCGCGCTGTTGCGCGAAAAGTCGCCCTGGCTGGAAGTTGATGGCGAAATGCATGGAGACGTGGCGCTCGACCCCAACGGCCGAGCTGCGCTCATGCCGCACAGCACGCTCGCCGGCGAAGCCAATTTGCTGGTGTTCCCCAACATCGATGCCGCCAATATCGCCTACAACCTGCTCAAGATCGCGGCGGGCGGAAACATTGCGGTGGGCCCGGTGTTGCTGGGGGCGGACAAGCCCGTCCACATCCTGACCGCAAGCACAACGGTACGGCGCATCGTTAACATGACGGCACTTACTGTGGCCGATGCCAACGCTGGCCGATAGGGCGAACGGGGCTTAGGAAGCGCTAACTTCCGTTCAAGTTTCCCGCCGGGTCCGAGTGCCTGCTATTTCAGCAGGCACTTGCAATTTTTGTGCACATGAGTCACACTATGCGTCTTGAAATTTAAGGGTTTACCCGCGAGATTCGGGTTTCTCCGGAAATTCAAGAAAGGCGTTTTTTGATGTCGGGCAATCGCTGCGGAATGGGGTTCTGGCGCCGCGCAGCAGTGGTGGCGCTTGTAGCGTTTTCAGCAGGCCTGTCGGGACTGAGCAGTCTTCCCGCCTCTGCCAAAGCAGCCAATGGCCAAGCACCCGCGCCGATCGAGACCGTCGCCGAATCGCAGTTGCCCGCTCAAGGTCGTGCAGTAATGATGCTGATCTACCAGGGCGGCCCATTTCGCCATGACAAGGATGGCGCGGTGTTCGCGAACCGGGAAAGGATTCTGGCAGTCAAGCCTCGTGGGTATTACCGCGAGTACACCGTCAGGACGCCGGGGGTCAGTCATCGCGGCGCAAAGCGAATTGTGTGTGGCGGAAAACAGGCGACGGCACCCGACGCCTGTTTTTATACCGACGATCACTACTCAAGTTTTCGCCAGATTGTTCGATAAGCGGTTTGCCGCAGAACAGTCTGGCTGGTTTTTATGGTTGTCAGTTTTTTAGAAAGAGACGCGAAGATGGAAACACCACTTCGTACTGTTAGACCCAACATCGTGCAATCGATACGCGCTTTTCGCGTGCCGGAATTGCAAGGGGCGGCCACCGAACTTGGCCATCACTTCCTGTATGCCAACCTGGGCAATGCCCAGAGCAAACAGGATGTGCTGGACATGATTGCGGCGCAGTACACATTCCCGGCGCACTTCGGAAAGAATTTCGATGCGCTGTACGACTGCATGACGGACCTGGTCCACAAATCAGGTCCGCAGCCCGGCTTTATTGTCGTGCTCGAGCAAATCCCTGCGAACGCCAAGTTCGATAAGGAAGCGCGCGAGCAGCTCCTGGACATCTTCCGCGATGCGGCAGATTACTGGGCGGACCGGAAGATACCCTTCCGATGTTTCTATTCTTTTCTGTAGCCCGCTCCCCAGACATTGGCCAAGGGGATCGGGCGAATGAGGCCCAGCAAGCAGTTGAAGACGGTGGCGAAGTGATGCCTACCGACAAGCTCGTGGACGTATCGCCCCTGGCGCTGCGCATGAGCAGCCCGTTCAACGCGGGTTACTGGCTTTCCGCCGCTTGAGGCGGTAAAGCTTGCGGCAATGCCGCGCTTGCTACGAAAAAGCCCGCATCTGCGGGCTTTTTCACGTTCATATCGTCAGCAGCTCATGGCGCCGGCGAGAGCGTTTGCGTCAGCTGCACGTACTCATGAACCGGCACTTCCTCGGCGCGGCGCTTGACGTCGAATTCACCCGCGAACCCGCGCGCTTCCAGCCAGCGGCCCAAGGTGTGCCGCAGCAACTTTCTACGCTGGCTGAAGGCTACCTGCACCAGCTCGCTCAGGAGTTCGACTTGAAGCGGTGCAGGCGCTGCATGAGGCACCATCCTCACAATCGCACTGTCCACGCGGGGCGGTGGATCGAAACTCGCGGGCGGCACGAACAACACATTCTGCATGGCGTAGCGCCACTGAAGCATTACGCTCAGCCGTCCGTAGTCTGAAGTGCAAGGGCTGGCGACCATCCTGTCGATCACTTCCTTTTGCAGCATGAAATGCTGGTCCTCAATCACGTGCACGGCGTCCAGCAGATGAAAGAGGATGGGCGTGGAAATGTTGTACGGCAGGTTGCCCACCACGCGGATCTTCCCGTTGGCCGGATTCATGGTTCCGGCAAGCGCCAGAAAGTCCACGCGCAGCACGTCGGACTCCACTACCTCGAGCTGTGGATGCGAGCGCAACTGCCTGGCCAGGTCACGGTCCAACTCGATGACGGTCAGGCGCCCCAATCGTTCGGCCAGAGGCTGGGTGAGCGCCGCCAGGCCCGGACCGATCTCGACCACCGCCTGCCCTGGGCGTGGATCGATGGCCTGGACAATTTCAGCAATGATGCCCTTATCGGTCAGGAAATGCTGGCCGAAGCGCTTGCGGGCGATGTGCTTCACGCGCGGGCCACTACGGGGGCGCACGCCGGACCGCCCAGCGCCGCAAAAATCTGCAGCATGGTTACTGCGGCGCTTCGCGGTATTCCACGAAGGCACGGCCGCGAAGGTCCTGCACCCACGTCCGGTAGGCATCGTCCATTTTCTTCTCGCGGACGATATTGCGCGCGACCTCGCGCTGCTCACGCGGTGAAATCTCGACGCTGCGTCGCTCCAGAAGCTGGACAAGGTGAACGCCGAAACGCGTCACCAAGGGCTCTGAAATTTCACCCGGCTTGAGGGCGTTGATGGCTTGCTCGAATTCGGGCACAAACACGCCGGGCGAGGCCCACCCCAGGTCACCGCCCTCCTTGGCCGAGCCATCCTGGCTGTTGTCTTTGGCAAGCTGGGCAAAATCCGCCTGCCCGGCCGCAATACGTCGCCGGAATTCGGTCAGGCGCGCGATAGCGGCGCCCTCCGTGAGGGCGGGTCCGGTCCGCAACAGAATATGCCGGGTACGTGCTTGCGTGACCTGGGTCTCAGGCATTCCGGCACGCTTGCGTTCCACGACCTTGAGCACATGAAAGCCCGCGCCACTGCGGACAGGGCCAACCACGGCGCCCGGGGACTGACCCCGGCTTGCATCGACAAACAAGGGGGGCAAACGGTCTGCCGGCCGCAAGCCCAGTTCGCCGCCATTGCGCTTGTCGGACGCATCGGAGAGCTCGGCCGCCAAGGCTGAGAAATCGGCGCCCTTGGCCTTTGCGCGCTCTGCCGCGGCTTTGGCTTTGGCTTCAAGGGCGGCAACCTGGGCGGGGGTGGCAGTCTCTGGAACGGCGATCAGGATTTGCGCAAGATTGATCTCTTCAGGGGCATCGGGCAAGACGCTTTCCGGATTCTTGAGGTACTGGTCGATTTCGAGTTCGGTCACCCGGATTTTCTGGTCAAGCTCCCGGTCGCGAAGTCGGGTGAGCGTGAGTTCGTCGCGCAAATCCTCACGGAATCGTGCGTAGGAAATGCCGTCCGCAGTGAGCCGGCGCCTGAGTTCTTCCACCGAAATCTCGTTTTGCCGCGCCACGAGCGCCACGGCGTTATCGATGGCTGCTTCATCGGGCTTGATGTTCTGGGCTCGGGCCACCTGTAATTGGGCCCGCTCGATGATCAGACGTTCCAGCACCTGATTTTCCAGAACCTTGCGCGAGGGAGCGTTGCCCTGGCGGCTCAACTGCTGCCCGAGGCGGGCTACGCGCAGCTGCACTTCATGGTTGGTGATGGGTTCCGAATTGACTACGGCCACGATGAAGTCGGCTTGCCGCGTTTGTTGCGGGGCGCGCCCGGGCGTAGTCGAAAGAGGGGCTCGCGTCGGGTTGGTCAAGCGCAAGCTTGGTTCTGCGGGCGCGGCGGAGGTTTGCGCCATCGATGGCGCAGCGCTCAGCAAGACCGCAGCAGCAACGGCGGCAAAATGCGGCCGGAACACGTGGGTCGAGGAAAAGGGCTTAGTCATAGTTGGTAAACCGGCTGGGGGGCGCGACCTGGTCGCGCAGATTCTGATAGCGGGGAATGTTCGCCTTGAGCGTGGACAACGGGTTGTTGCCGATGCGGGAGAACCCGACGAACTCGAGCTGAAACATGATTTGGGTATTCGAAGTGGCAACGCTGCTTTGTGAGCGCTGCAGCACCACGCGGCCGATCCAGCAGCACCCATCGTACTCAATGCCCACGACCGCATCAACCAGCTTGCGCTCGGGCACGCTGTAGTTGAGCCGGCCGACCGCGTAATACCTGCCGCCGCCCTGGCCACGACCCGCGCCGAGGTCCTGGCCTTTGTCGCCCCAGAGGTCGTTGATGGGCCATTGCCAGCCAACGTCCAGCTGCTCACTGATGCCGCGCTGGCGGCGGAACGCGGCGCTCACGACCCGGTAGCTGCTGGGGTTGTAACGCGCACCGATCGTGGTCCGCTCGGACTGGCCGAGTTTGGGGTTGTACTGGGTCGTTGCCTCGACAGCCCAATGCGGCGTCCAGTTCACCGAAGCACCCAGGAGCAGATCACTGACCCGCTCGGCTGACACGGCCGCCACTCCGGGCAGGGTCACTTTCTGGTCATCGAAACGCAAACGCTGTGCTACGCCGAACCGCAGCGCCTCGGCCCCGGTCGCGGGGTCGAGCAGCCGCGACGTCACGCCCAATGTGAGCAGGTTCGCGTCAGCAATGCGGTCGTTGCCGACGAAGGCGTTCTCGGTAAAGATGCTCGCGAAATTGAACGCCGTGACACCGGTGTCGTAATTGGGCAGGAAGTTCTGGTCCCGGTACGGCGTGCGCACATAAAAAGCGCGCGGTTCGAGTGTCTGAGTGAAGTTGCGCCCGAAAAAGCTCGCGTTGCGCTCGAACTGCAGGCCGGAATCCAGGCTGAAAGTCGGCACCGTCCGGCTTGCAGAGCGCGCACCGTTGGACAGCGGCGAATCGAACTGATAGCTCGTCGCATGCAGCTGCAGCTTGGGCGTGATGTAGCCGGCAGGCCAGACCCAGGGGCGGCTGATCTGCGCCAGCCCGAAGCTCCGGTTGGCGTTGGGCTGGCCGGTCAGGCTGCTGAGCGCTGAAAAGCGTGTGTAGTCGCCCTCAATCGACCAATCCATGCCGCCACCCAAGCCGCGCAAGGGAGCGTTGACGCGCGCGTAGCGGGCGGTGAGCTGCGGCAGGCGATCGTAAGGCGGCACGATGGGCGAGGACACGTCCTGCAGCGTCTGCCATTTCAATGTGCGCAGCTGCGTGGTGAAGTTTTCACGGCTCCAGGACAGACTGGCTTCGC
The DNA here is from genome assembly GCA_040385065.1 of Pseudomonadota bacterium. Classification (GTDB taxonomy): domain Bacteria; phylum Pseudomonadota; class Gammaproteobacteria; order Burkholderiales; family Burkholderiaceae_C; genus Polaromonas. The sequence continues at coordinate 39,973 of JAZKIC010000018.1, read as the reverse complement.
TGTTGAGCAGCCGCTGCGTCAACAGGCTGCTGCGGGCGCGAGGGAAATCCCGCCAGTAGTCGTCATCGCTGACGCGGTTCAGGTTCAGGTTGAGGCCGACGCTGCCGAGCGCGGAAATTCCGCTGTTGTAGTTGCCCGTATGCAATACGCTGTACGACCATCGCGTGCGGTCGCGCAGCTGGTCGCTGGGCAGCACGTTGGCCTGGAGCGTGCCGCGGTAGTTGGGCTCGAGGTAGCGGAACTGTCCGCCCAGATCGACGCCGCGCTTGCTCATGTAGGTGGGCGAAAACGTCGCATCGCGATTCGGGGCGATGTCGAAGTAATACGGCGCGGTCAGTGCGAAGCCGCTGGTGGTGTCCAGCGCGAAGGTGGGCGGAAGTACGCCCGACTTGCGCTTGTCGCTGAGCGGGAAACTCAGGGTGCCCGGCCAATACAGAAAGGGCACGTCCTTGAACCGGAGCGACGCGCCCGTGGCCTGCCCCACCTCTTCCTCGAAGTCGAATCGGAAGGATTCAGCGCGCAGCTCCCAGGCCGGACGCCAGCTGGCTTCATCGTTTCGTTCGCACGTGGTGTAGGTGGCCCTGCGCGCGATGAGGCGTTTGTCGTCGATGAAATCGACGCGCTCGGCACGCCCATTGCCGCCGCTCAGAAAACGGTAGCTGGGCTGCGAAAAGAACCCCTCGAAAGTGTCCAGCTTGATCTCGAGCTCAGGCCCGCTGTACTGGTTGCCGGAACTGCTGATACGAACGTTGCCGCGCGCCTTGAGCGTGTCGTCGGGCTGGAAATACTCCACGCGATCGGCCCGCAGCGCCGTCGGTCCCCGCCGCAACTCGGCATTCCCACTGATCACGGTTTCCAGATTGGGCCGGCCGGATATCTGCTCCCCATTGACGAAAGTCGGCACTTCGTTGCCGGGACCTTCGGGTGCTTTCTCAGCCAGCGCCGGTGAGGGTTGGAGGCGCAGGCCCGTGCCGTCATCCGTGGCCTGTGTTTGCGCGTGCGCACGCGCACCCGGCATCAAGGTCAGTCCCGAGACGAGGGACAGCATGCATATCGCATGGGCAACCGGGGAAAGAATAAAAGGCGTGCGGGATGCGTGTCGCATCGGTAATGTGAGATAAACCCGTTTGTAGATTTGCGGCCGATTATCCATGACCCCACCCCAGCACTCCCCATACGCCGACAGCGGCGCAACCCGCGCCTCCCCGCCGCGTTCGCAGACTGATGCGATCGCCTGGGAGGAGCCCGAACGCCAGCTGAGCTTTCAGAGCTGGCTGGGAAACGTCGCCAGCGCGCAGGGACTCGACCCATCGACGCTCCGCCTGGCCTCGGCTGACGCCAGCTTCAGGCGCTATTTCCGCATTGACGATTTCGCGGGGGAGCGCTCTTGCATCATCATGGACGCACCACCCGCCCGCGAGGATAGCGCACCCTTTGTGAAGGTTGCCGGGCTCATGGCGCAAGCCGGCCTGCGCGCTCCGGAGGTGCTCTCCTGGGACGAAAGCGCCGGCTTCATGCTGCTCTCGGACCTGGGCCATCAGACCATGATGGCGGCCATAAAGGAGCAGCCCGAGCTTGAAGGCCTGCCCCAGGCCGGTCAGACCATCCACGCCCTGTACATGCGGGCGGTCGACGCGCTCATCACCTGGCAGCTGGCATCGCGACCGGATGTCCTGCCCGCCTATGACGACGCCCTGCTCTCGCGCGAACTGGCCCTGTTTCCGGACTGGTACATCGCAAAACACCGGAACATTGCCATCGACAGCGCCATGCAGGACAAGCTGGACGGGTTTTTCAGGCTGATCAAGGACAGCAACCTCAATTCGCTGGACCGCGCCCGCGTCTTCGTGCACCGCGACTTCATGCCGCGCAACCTGATGGTGGGGCCAGAAGGCACCGGTCTGGGCCTCGGGGTCCTGGACTTCCAGGACGCCGTCTACGGGCCGATCACCTATGACATTGCCAGCCTGATGCGAGACGCTTTCCTGAGCTGGGACGAGGAATTCGTGCTCGACATCACCGTGCGCTATTGGCAAAAGGCGCGCAAGGCGGGCCTTCCGGTCGGCGACGATTTCGGGGAGTTCTACCGGGCCGTCGAATGGATGGGGCTGCAGCGGCATCTGAAGGTGTTGGGCATTTTTGCCCGCCTGACGCTGCGCGACGGCAAGCCCCAGTACCTGGCCGACACGCCCCGATTCATGAAATACGCGCGCAGCACCGCCTCGCGCTACCGCCAGCTTGGCCCCCTTATGGTGTTGCTCGACGAGATCGAGGGCAACGAAACCCGGGTGGGCTACACGTTTTGAACGGCCGTTGCCCCTTCGCGAAAAAGTGTCCATGACTTCGCGGGCACCGCGCTTCTTTGCCGATGTTGCGTTGGCCAGCGGCACCTCCCTTCTCCTTCCCGAAAGTGCAGCCCGGCACGTGCAAGTACTTCGTCTGCAGCCCGGAGACGCATTGAGCCTGTTCAGCGGCCTGGGACCCGAGGGCGAATTCGAAGCCACCGTCGAGCGCATGGGTCGCAACGACGTGCAGGTGATGGTCGGCGCGTTTACGCCCACAGCGCGCGAGAATCGCCTCCCGGTTCACCTGGTGCTGAGCATGCCCGCCAATGACCGGATGGACTGGTTGATCGAAAAAGCCACCGAGCTGGGCGCCGCGAGTATTCAGCCGCTGGTCAGTGAGCGCAGCGTGCTGCGCCTGAAAAGTGATCGCGCCGACAAGAAGGTCGCGCGCTGGATCGGCATTGCGCAGGCTGCCTGCGAACAGAGCGGCCGTAACCGGGTGCCCATCATCCATGAGGTACGCCAACTCGAGGATTGGCTGGACGATCCGGAGGGCGGCGCTCAAAGCGCGGCGGGTTCGCTGCGGCTCCTGCTTTCCCTTGCGCCGGGCTCGCGGCCACTGGCGCACGCGCTGGGCTCCAGTGATGCGCTTGCGGCTTCGTTCGTATTCCTCAGTGGCCCGGAAGGCGGCCTGACCACCACCGAGGAAAACGCTGCACTGCGCGCGGGGTTTCAACCGGTTACGCTCGGGCCACGCGTACTGCGGGCGGAAACCGCGCCGCTGGCCTGCCTGTCACTGCTCGGCCTGATGAACCCTGAACCGACAGTCCTGACTAGCCCTGACGAGCCCTGCCGAACGCCTGGTTAAAGTCGAATCGCCACAACAAAAAACAGAAAGCGTGCGAGACAAATGAACCGTAACCTGTGGCTGCTGGCGATTTGCCAGGGACTTTTTCTCACCAACAACGTCACTTTCATTGCCATCAATGGACTGGTGGGCCTGAGCCTGGCGCCGGCCGGGTGGATGGCGACGCTGCCTGTGATGGGTTATGTGGTGGGCGGCGCCCTGTCCACAAGCCTGGTGGCTAAAACACAAACGCGCTTCGGCCGGAAAATATCGTTTCAGTTCGGCCTGGCTGTGGCCATGGCTTCGGCCCTGCTTTGCGCATGGTCCGCGTACAACAGCCACTTCTGGGTGCTGGTGGCTGCCACGGTCGTGGCCGGCTACTACAACGCCAACGCTCAGCTTTACCGTTTTGCCGCAGCCGAACTGGCCGCAACCGATTTTCGGGAAAAGGCAGTCTCGCTCGTCATGGCCGGGGGCCTCATAGGTGCGGTAGCAGGGCCCAACCTTGCGTCGGCAACCCGAAGTCTGACAACAGTTCCTTTTGCCGGTGCCTACTTCGCACTGGCGGGCGTGGCGGCGCTGTCCATGGCGCTCCTGTCGGCGATTACCTTCGCGCCGCCACCCGCGCGGTCGGCAGGCGGCGCCGGCGGTGGCCGGCCCTTGTCGGAAATCATTCGCCAGCCGGTGTTCATGGTGGCGGCCGCCGCCGGGGCGCTGGGCTACGGCGTCATGAACCTGCTCATGGCTGCCACGCCAATTGCGATGCAGGTCTGCGGCTTGCCCTTTTCAGATGCGGCGCTTGTTCTGGAGTGGCACGTGATCGGCATGTTTGCACCCGGGTTTTTTACGGGCCATCTGATCCGCCGATTCGGCACGCTGCCGATCATGGGCGTGGGGCTGGGCTTGCTGATCCTGTGCGTGATGATCGCGCTTTCGGGCGTTCAGCTCGAACAGTTCCTGATTGCGCTCTTCCTGCTGGGCGTCGGCTGGAACTTCATGTTCACCGGCAGCACCACCCTGGCGCTCACGGCTTACCGACCCGAAGAAAAAGACCGCGCCCAGGGCGCCTTGAACTTCTGTGTGTTCGCTGTGCTGGCCCTGTCATCGCTGGCTTCAGGCGTGCTGGTCACCACGCAAGGCTGGACCTTGCTCAACCTGGGTTCTCTCTTGCCCCTGGCCGTAGCGGGCGGCGCCATGCTCTGGCTGGCCATCGGCAAACCGAAGGCCGCCTGAGGGACGGCTACCGCCTGAGGGGTACTGCTACCGCCTGAGGGGTACTGATATCGCCCGAGGCGCTGCTGCGCCCCACGGCTGCCGCGAGCCCCTGCGTCGTCAGCCAGGCATCTGAGCCATTACGTGTGCCACCGAAGCCGTGAGCTTCTTGGCATACGGAACATGCAGGAACTCGTTGGGCCCGTGCGCGTTGCTCTTGGGCCCCAACACACCGCACACCATCATTTGCGCTTTCGGGAAACCCTGGCTCAGCATGTTCATGAGCGGGATCGTGCCGCCCTGGCCGATGGTTCCGCAGCTGGCGCCGAAAAATGCCTGTGAGGCGCTGTCCAGGGCCTTGTCGAACCATGGCGAGGTGGCCGGTGCGTTCCATCCCGTAGCGCCGCCGTTGCCTTCGAAGGTGACCTTGGCCTGGTAAGGCGCGTTGTCTTCGAGCAAGGCCTTCAGTTCACGCACAGCTTGACCCGCATCGATCAGGGGTGGCAAACGCAGCGACAGCTTGAAGGCCGTGTAGGGCCGCAGCACGTTGCCCGCATCCTTGAGCGCGGGGAAGCCTTCGGCGCCGGTCACGCTCAGGGTCGGGCGCCATGTTCGGTTGAGCAGGGCCTCCACCGGATCGGTCGTTGTCGGCAAGGCGAAAGCGGTCGAGCCTTCGCAGTCATAGTGAGCCCATGGAAAACGCTTGTAGATTTCATCGCCCAATATGGCCGCCGTGGCCTGGGCCTGCGCCAGCCGGTCGGCGGGGACTTCGCAATGAAAGCTTGCCGGCAGCAGCCTGCCGGTGCGGCTGTCTTCGAGACGGTCCAGCACCTGCCGCATGATCCGGAAACTCGAAGGCACGAGGCCGCTGGCGTCACCGGAGTGAACGCCCTCGGTCAACACCTCGACCTTGAGAACACCGGCTGCATTGCCGCGCAGGCTGGTGGTGAGCCAGAGCTGGTCGTAATTGCCGGCGCCCGAATCCAGGCAGATGACCAGGCCGACATCGCCCAGCCGACCGCGCAGCGCGTCTACATAAGGCAGCAGGTCGAAAGAGCCGCTTTCCTCGCAGGTTTCAATCAGGCCCACGATGCGCGCATGCGGCGTGTTCTGCGCCTTGAGTGCCTGGATGGCCGCAATACTGGCGTAGACCGCATAGCCATCGTCGGCACTGCCACGGCCATAGAGCTTGCCGTCTTCGTAGCGCGGTGTCCAGGGGCCGAGGTCGCTGCGCCAGCCCGTGAACTCGGGCTGCTTGTCAAGGTGGCCATACATCAGGATGGTCTGCGGCGTCTGGCCCTCTACCGCCGGGCGCGTCGCGGGCACTTCGAAAAACAGCACCGGTGTCCGGCCTTCCAGCCGCACCACTTCCAGCTTCAGGCCCTCGACCTTTTCTGCCTCGACCCACGCTGCCGCGTTGCGCATCACCGTGTCTATATAGCCATGCTCGCGCCACCGGGCGTCGAACATGGGCGATTTTGCGGGGATGGTGATGTAGTCGGTGATCTGCTTGAGGATGTCCCCATCCCACTGGGCGCTCACCTGGTCGAGTGCGATGACCGGGTCGAGCACGGCGGAAGGTATGCGGGCGTTCATGTCGTTGTTCCTTTTCAAAGAAGAGTCAAGGATTCATTGGCGATTGGATCACAGCGTCCACGCTCGAGGCACTGTTTAAAGACTAGGGCTGGGCAGCTGGCGGCCTGGCGCCGATGGGTTGGAGCGTCACGTCAAGTCCGCTGGCCGTCACCTTGATCTCGCCGGGCTCGAAGCCCAGGCCATTGACCAGGCTGAGGTCCAGATCGGTAAACCGGTGCAGCACGTATTCGTCGAAGAGTCGCTCGGCCAGGCGAGGCGCATAGCGCGCGAGCGCGCCGCGGTAGGGCTCCGGGATTTCGCCCAGGCTGAGCTTGCTGACGCGCACGCCGGTCATGCGGACCGTCTTGTCGCTGGGCTCGAAGCGCAGGCCATAGTCCATGGCGATCTGGCCTTGGTAAGTGCCTTGCATCAGGCGCTCCGTCAGCGTGAGATCGACCGAGGTGGACAGGCGGTTGGCTGCCGGAAGCAGGCCTAGCCGTGGCGACGAAAGCCGCAGGTCGACGATGTCAGCCAGCCGTTGCTCGCGTGGAAACCGCTTGCCCACCGCGTCTTGCAACCTGGACTCGGGAATGCTGAAGGTTCTGGAGCCGAGCCCGGCGGTCAGCCCCGCGCCACTGCACGCCATCAGGGCAAGCCCGAGCCACGCGAGCGCGAATAGTCGGAAAAATGAACGCATCTTGCCGATGATTGTGCGCCCGCTCGGAAGCAATTTTCCGGCTCCGGTGCAATGACCTGCTGCGCGGTGGGATTGCATTGCACGACATTGCCCGGCATTGCTCGACCAAGCTCGACGGCTGCAATTGCGATTGAATGGAGACCTGTCCTGCAAGTAGAAAGCACCTTACCTATGGCTTCAACTGCACAAGCTCTTCAGCGTAGTTCGGCGCAGGTCCGCGTGGGCGTCGGAGGCTGGACTTTTGCGCCCTGGCGCGACAACTTTTTTCCGCACGGCCTGGCGCACAGCCAGGAGCTGCACTACGCCAGCCGGCAACTCACCGCAATCGAGGTCAACGGAACCTACTACAGCACCTTCAAGGCGCCTACCTTCGAGAAATGGCGAGACGAAACGCCTGACGACTTTGTCTTTTCACTCAAGGCCGTGCGTTACGCAACCAACCGCAAGGTGCTCGCCACGGCGGAAGAATCGATCACGCGATTCCTGCACAGCGGGATCACCAGACTAGGCACCAAACTCGGACCCATCGTCTGGCAGTTCATGCCGACCAAGGTTTTCGAGCCCGACGACTTCGAGGCCTTTCTTGCGCTGCTTCCGCGCGAACTCGACGGACTGCCCTTGCGGCATGCGCTCGACGTGCGGCATGCCAGCTTCGCCGTTCCGGAATTTGTCGAGCTGGCGCGCCGCTACGCCTGCGTGATCGTGCATACCGATTCGCCGAAGTTTCCGGCCATTGAAGATCCGGAAGGCGACTTCGCCTACCTGCGGCTCATGCGCAATCAGCCCGAACTCGCCACGGGCTACCCGGCTGGATCGCTGGATGCATGGGCCAGGGGCGTGCGCGCCTGGACCGGTGGCCAGCGCCCACGCGATGCGTTCGTGTTCTTCATCAATGGCGCCAAAGAGCGGGCGCCCGCAGCGGCAATGGCTTTGCTGGAACGCCTGCGCTGAAATCTCAGGCCAGGCCGAACCAGCGAAGCGCCAACCCGGTGAAGGCACAGGCCGCAATCACGGGAATGACGCCCCACTTCAGCTTCCACAGCGCCACAACGGCTGCCAGCAAAATCGCCAGCGCAACCCAGTCGGGATTCGCAATGCCCGCCTGGGCTACACCGGCGGGGTAGGCCATCGCGACGATGAAAAAGATGGCCAGATTGGCGATGACGCCCACCACCGCTGCCGTCACCGCAGCCAGCGGCGCCGTCAGATGCAAGTTGCCGCGTGTCGACTCGACCCAGGGGCCGCCGGCCAGAATGAAGACGAAGGACGGCAGAAAAGTGAACCACGTGGCAACACATGCGCCAGCCGCCGCGCCGAGGAACAAGGCATCCGGACCGAATACCTGCTTGGCCCATCCGCCCACGAAGCCGACGAACGCCACCACCATGATCAGCGGCCCGGGTGTCGTTTCGCCCAGGGCCAGTCCGTCCATCATCTGCAAGGTGCTGAGCCATTGGTAGTGCTCGACGGCCGCTTGGTTGACGTACGGCAACACTGCGTATGCACCGCCAAACGTCAGGAGGGCCGCCTTGGTGAAGAACCAGCCCATCTGCGTCAGGGTGGCGTCCCAACCCAACGTGAGGAACAGGTATGTCATGGGGGCGAGCCACAACACTGCGCCCGCTGCCAACACCTGGAAAAGGCGGGCTGGACTGAAGCGCGCATGGGCGGGCGCGGGCGTGTGGTCGTCAATGAGCGCGGGCTGATGCTCACCTTTGTCGGCCGAACTGTGGGCATTGCCACGGCCCAGCGCTGTCGGAGAAACCCGCGCAAGCACCGCGCCCGTCAACAACGCCGCCAGCACGACCAATGGGAAAGGCAGTTCCAATGCCCAGATCGCCAGAAAGCTGAGTAGCGCAATCAGCCACGGCACGGGCTTTTTGAAGGGGTCGCCGAGCGACTTGCTGGCGATGCGATGCAGCGCGTGGAGGACGATGGCCGCCACGGCCGGCTTGATACCGTAAAAGAGACCTGCCACGACCGGCTGCTCGCCAAAGGCCATGTAAATCCAGCTCAAGAAAATGAGGAGGAACAGCGAGGGCAGGACGAACAAAGAGCCCGCCACCACGCCGCCCCAGGTGCGGTGCATCAGCCAGCCCAGGTAAGTCGCCAGTTGCTGCGCCTCGGGGCCCGGCAGGACCATGCAGAAATTGAGCGCATGAAGAAAACGCTTTTCGGAAACCCAGCGGCGCCGCTCCACCAGTTCGCGGTGCATGATCGCGATCTGACCGGCAGGCCCGCCAAAGCTGATGAATCCAAGCTGAAGCCAGAAGCGAAGCGCCTCCGCAAACGACACACTCACCGGTGCAACGGCGACCGAGGCGGAGAGCACCGGCCCCGCACTGCCTGCGGGCCGCGCACTCAAGACCGCGCTCCTGCAACCATCGTCTCTGGACGCCAGCTGTGCGGCTCGGCCTGCGCATTGCGGCACCAGGCGTAGAGCGCGTCGTACATCGGCATGGCCGCTTCCAGCATCTCGTGGTCGTTGGCATACAGCTGCGAGAAACCCAGCGACAAGGCCATCAGGCCTGCCGATTGAGGGGCGAGATCGAGCCGATCGGTATCAGCGCCGCGCACGATCCGCGCCAGGGTTTCGAGCCCGGACGCGCTCAGCCCGAAGCTTCGCATCAGCACGTCGAAGCTGCAGAGTTCGCCGTCGTGCGAGACGGGTGCGCCAGGAATGTCGTACGCGACCGCGCCCAGGCGCTCGGCTTCTTGCAGGACGCTGGCAGTGGGAACGTAGAAAAATTCGGCACGCGGATCGATAAAGCGGCGAACTAGCCAGGGGCAGGCGATGCGGTCGATCTTCGGGCGCTCGCGCGTGATCCAGCGGGAGGGGTTTTCACCCGTTACACCCCACTCGGGCTTTTGGGCCACCACAGGAGCGCGCTCCTGACGCCAGGCCTGCCTTTGGCCTTCAGCATCGACGCCCGGCTCGCCACCTTCGCAGCCACCCGCCAGCGCATGGGCGTCCCAGCCGGCCAAACGAAGCACCTCGACGGCATAGGCGCTGATGTTATGTCCGTAGACGCAGTACACGAGCACGGGCCGCCGGGGCTGGGACGCGGCGAATTCATGAATCTGCTGGGGCGAGCAGCGAAGCGCACCCGCAAGCCGTACGGCGCTTTGGCCGAATTTCTCGTCGCGCCGCACGTCGAGCAGCAAGGGCGAATCGGCGCGTCCCATCCGCACACCCAGCTCATGCGGGCTGATGAAAGGAACGGTAAAGGAAGGGGAAGGTAAAAATGCAGAGGTGTCCACGGAATACTCCAACGAGTTGCCAGCGCTTGGACGGGACACCGTCTGTTGTAGTGAGGCGGGAGGCTGATTTCCCGAACCGAAATACTAACACCAGGAACGCCCGTCCAGTACGTTCAGTACGTCCTTGAAGCGTGCCTCCTTGAAGGGGGCCGACTACGGTGCTGCGATGCCCCGCTGTGCAAAGAGTGGGGAGCTGGTGCTGGCCATCGCCAGCTCGCCCGCGGCCGAGAGCAACGAAGGCCCGAGTTCCAGCATCTTTTCAGGGGTGAGCCGCATGAGCGGGCCGGCAATGGTGATCACGGCGATCGCAGGCCGGTTGCGCCGTTGCACTGGCGCGGCCATGGCCGTCATGCCTGGCGAATACATCTCGTTGATGATCGAAAAGCCGCGCCTCCTGTCTTCCTCCAGTAGCTTGAGCAGCGCCTTGAGCGTGGTGGGCGCATTGGGCCCGTATTCTTTCGGACTGCCGAAGCCCTGAAGGGACACCAATTCGGCCGCGCGCTCCTCGGTCAGCGTCATCAGCCACGCGTGCCCACCCGAACTGCAAGACAACCGGACGTCGATGCCCATGTCCGGGTCATAGCGAAGGCCGAAGCGCGCGCCCTGGGCCTTTGCCACAAAAGTCAGGCGCGCGCCATCCACCAGCGCTAGGCGCACCAGTTCGCCCGAGGTCGTCGCGAGCCGGTCGAGGATGGGCTGGGCAATGTCGACAATGCCGGCCGCGGCCAGATAGCTCAGGCCAATGGCGGGAAGCTTGGTGGTCAGCGCGTAATCCCCCTGCGCGCGGACTTGCCGCACATAACCGCAGCGCACCAGCTCGGCCAGCAATCGATGGCACGCGCTGCGTGGCATCTCGAGCTCGTCGGCGAGCGCGGCAAGACCCATCCCTTCAGGCTGAGCAGCCAAGGTTTCGAGAATAAGAAGGGCACGCGGCAGCAACCCTGTGGAATTGGCCGGATTCAACATGGTGGAACAAGTTTCCGGGTTGGAATGAAGTTCTAGAACGATTCCCATCATGCCAGCAGCCCGCAGCGCCCCCAGCCCCCAGTCAGAAAATGGCCGATGCTTGATCAGCGCTGGCGCTGCGGTGCCCCTACCGGGCTGGGGAGATAAAGATCGACTTTCGCTTTTCAGCGACCGCTTTGCGCAGGCCGAAGCACTGCTCGACAGCAGGCGCAGACGTCCGCCAACTGGCGGGCTCGAAGTTGGCCTTGTTGCGTTCGGCTGCTGGTGCCCCGGCGGCAGAGGAAAACTCAGGCTTGAACGTCGATGTGATACAGGCCCCAGGGACACAGCGCAAAGCGTTGGTCGACGGGCTTGGCCGACATATCGGGGAATTTGTCCGCGTCATAAACCGCCCAAAGCGGACCCAGGCCCCCAAGCGCCATGGGACGACCGTCCAGATGCGTCGCCACGATGTAACGGTACTTCTGCGCGTCTGCAAGGCTGATCGTCGGGGCGTATCCATCTACAGCGCGCAACGCGATCTTGCTGCCCGTTGCGCCGCACGCCTGAAGCACGCTGGTGAGCAAAGGGCCTTTCAGGGTGTGCGGCTTCCGGTCGTACTCCAGGGTGGGTTTAATCGTCACGACCGGCAATGAAGCCAGCTCGGCAAAATCGAAGCTGCGGGCTTTGTCGAAGGCCAGCTTCTGCTTGACCATCATCTGGTCCAGCAAGGGATCGAGTGGTCCCCGGTTCGTCCTGGTGAGGGCTCCCGTCACCGTCAACAGGGCCGGCCCGCGCGACGTGACCGTTGTCTGAGCCAGCCCCGTGAGTGGAAGGCCAGAGCCCGCCGCGAGTGCGCCGAGAAAAAAGCGTTTGTTCAAGGGTATCTCCCGGTTAAGACAAGCCGAGCATGCCATGAGCTGGCAGTCCTGAAAAGCAGGCCGCACGCGACCTCACGGCTCACCCATATGTCCGTATCAGCGCGGTCAGCCAGCTGACACGGATCTGTGCGTAAATTCAGCTCGGCACAGCGAAAAAACTCTCTAGACAGTCTGGGCCATGCTGCTAAAGCCTCACCTTTTTTCCCCATGAAGAACACCCTTAAATCGCTCCATCCCGCATGGGTTCTTGCCTTGATAGCGGTCATCGGCGGCTGCAGCGCCTTGAGCGCGGACTCGTCCACGGCGACGGCTTTTTCCATCGCCGTGATCGGAGACGTTCCGTACGGCAGTTCGCCCACAGACACCCGGCAGCTGGTGGCGCATCCGAAATTCATTGCCGCGCTCAACGCGGCCAAAGATGTGTCGCTGGTTGCGCATCTTGGCGACACCCACTCGGGCAGGCAGTACTGCACCGTCGACTACAACAGGACCGTCTACGCGCACTGGACCGCCTTTAAGCATCCGATGGTCTACACGCCCGGCGACAACGAGTGGGCGGACTGCCACAAGGCCAGGCAAGGCGGCGGCAGCTTTAACAAGGCCACGGGCAGCATCGACTACGTGATGGACAAGGGCCAATTCGCCAGCCACGCCAATGGCCATCCGATTGCCAACCTCGACCTCGTCCGTTCGATGTTTTTCCCCACGCCCGGACAGACGCTGGGCGCGGCCATGCAGGTTCACAGCCAAGCGCTCGAATTCGACCGGGCCCATCCAGCGGACAAGGCCTTCGTGGAGAACGTCTGGTGGGAACGGTCCGGCGTTCTCTTCGTTACGCTCAACATTCCTGGCGGCTCCAACAATGGCACCGACCCTTGGTACGGCGCGCCGGCGCAAGGTCTGGAGCAGCAACAAGAAGTGGCCGAGCGCTCGGCCGCCACCTTGCGCTGGATTGACGCCGCCTACAACCGCGCGACGGCCAACCGCGACATGGCCATGGTCATCCTGATGCAGGCAGACATGTGGGACGTGGATGACGCGCCGTCTGGCGCCGCGCATCTGAGTGGCTTCAAACAATACATCGACAGGATTGCCGAGAAGACCAAGGGGTACGGAAAGCCGGTCCTGATGATCCAGGGCGACTCGCACACCTATCGTTCAGATAACCCGCTCGTCAAGGGCGCGGCCTGCGCACTGGAAGTCGAGGCGGGAAAACCGGCAGTTGCTTGCGCCGACAGCGGCGCCGAGGCATTCCTCAGGAGTCGGAAAAATCCGGCGGACGCGTTTTTGAACCAAGCCCATGGCTACGACGTCGCGAACTTTCACCGGATCGTCATCCACGGCGAGACGATGCCACTGGAGTGGCTGCAGCTGCGTATTGATCCGGCCGCTAACGCCCTCCATGAACTGAACGCCTTTGGTCCGTTCAGCTGGAAGCGCGTTCAGCCAGCGATGTAAGCGCCCGGATGGGCCGCTCGTACGGCCCCTAGCCAAAGCTTCACGGCTCATCGTAAGCCGTGCCGCACACCCGCATTGCCAACGTGGCATGCAAGCGCTCGACGAGTTGGGCGGGTAAAGGGCCGGATCGGTCTCGTACCCGACGTTCGCAATAGTCATGCGGTTCCCAGCCTTATCGCAATCAAACAGTTTCACCATATGGGAAGACTTTCCAGTCTGGAACGCGATCCCGCCGAACTTCTACGATCACCACCAATTGAAAAAAGGACCGCATGCCGCACCGCCTCTTCATCCTCAACGGATCAAACCTCAACATGCTCGGAACGCGCGAGCCCGGCTTGTACGGCACGACGACGCTGGGTGAGATTGAAGCGGCGTCACGCCAATTGGCTGAGTCGCTGGGACTGGAATGCGACTTTCGGCAAACCAACCACGAAGGCATTCTGGTGGACTGGATCCAGGAAGCCGCCAATCAGGACGCGGCAGTGATCATCAATCCGGCCGGTTTTTCATTTGGCTGTGTGCCCGTACTGGACGCCCTGAAGCTGCTGCGCAAGCCGCTGATCGAAGTCCACCTCACCAACATTCATCAGCGCCCCAGCCCCTACACCCACTCCCTGGTGTCCCAGGTTGCCAACGGCGTCATCTGCGGGCTCGGCCCTGCCGGATACCTGCTGGCGGTGCGTGCGGTGGCCGAGCGGCTGGGCAGCAACTGAAGGTTCAACATGCCGATGCTTGGAAAGGCCGCACTGGCCATGTGGTGGGATGTGTCGGGCGACGTGCGACAAGAATGGGAGCACTGGCATGCCCACGAGCACACCCCCGAGCGCCTGTCGGTGCCAGGGTTCTTGCGTTCTTCGCGCTGGACCGATGTTTCCGGCGGCGAAGGAATGTTTGTGATGTACGAGCTGCATGACCACGACGTGTTGGCATCGGCGCCCTATACAGCGCGGCTCAATGCGCCCACGCCCTGGTCGACCAGGATGATGCCTTTGCACCGCAACATGGTCAGAACCCAGTGTCAGGTGGTGCAGAGCCATGGCGCCGTTGCTGCGCGCCATGCCCTCACTATTCGCTGCTCACCGATGCAAGGACAGGAAGCCGAGCTGCAGCGTCAACTGGACCGAGTTGCTGCACTCGTCTCGCAACAGCCTGGGATCGTGGGCATGCACCTACTGCGCCACGAAGCCCCCCAAATGGCGAGCACCACCGAACAAAAAATTCGCGGGAATGCCGATCTTGCGGCAGACTGGATCATCGTGGCGAGTGGCTACGACCTTGGCGCCTTGCGCAAGCTCGCTGACGAAGAACTCGCCCAGGCCCAGTTGAGCGCCGCGGGCGCTGCGCCCGAGGCCACCCGCCAGTTCTTTGAGCTGGCCTTCACTGCCATTCCGGCTGACATCCGTTAATCAATTCAGTATTTACCTACCAACCCCCAAGGAGACAACATGAGCCACAAACTGATCAAAATCGCCGCGACGCTCGGCCTGCTCTGTGCCAGCGCGTTCGCGATGGCACAGGACATCCAGGAACGGACGATCAAGTTCGGCCACCTGAACAACGCTGACCACCCGACCAGCACGGGCGTCAAGAAGTTTGCTGAAATCGTCGCCGCAAAAAGCGGCGGGAAAATCAAAGTCACCGAATTTGCGAGCAGTCAGCTGGGCAATGAGTTGCAGCAGCAGTCGGCGATGGTGGGCGGGGTGCAGGAAATGCTGGTGGCATCGACCACTTCTTTGGCCGGCATCGTCAAAGAGTTCGGCTTGCTCGACTTCCCCTTCCTGTTCAGCAACCCGCGCCAGGCTGACGCCATGGTGGATGGTCCACTTGGCAAGATGCTCGCAGGCAAGCTGAGCGAAAAGGGCATTGTCGTACTGGGCTTTTTTGACCTTGGGTTCCGCAATGTCACCAACAGCAAACGCCCCATCACCAAAGGGGAAGATTTGGACGGCCTCAAACTGCGCGTGATTCCGAACCCTGTGTTCATCGAGACCTTCAAGACCTTCAAGGCGAACCCGGTGCCGATGCCCTTTGCCGAGTTGTATGGCGCGCTGGAAAGCAAGGCGGTTGACGGCCAGGAGAATCCTTACGCGGTGATTCTTTCGAGCAAAATTTACGAGGTAAACAAGTTCGTTAGCCAGACAAACCATGTCTACGCCACCAACCCCGTTCAAGTCAGCAAGCGTTTCTGGGACAAGCTGTCCGCTACCGAGCAGAAGCTTCTGCAAGACGCCGCCACAGAAGCTCAGAATTACCAGCGCGTTGCAAGCCGCGATGTGTCGCAAAAAGCCGTCGCCGAACTGAAGGCCAAGGGCATGACCCTCAACGAGATTTCAGCGCCTGAGCAGGCTCGCATGCGCGCCGCGGTCAAGCCCGTCCACGAAAAATTTGCCGCGTCCTACGACCCGGCGGTGGTCAAGCTCTTCAACAGCGAACTCGAACGCGTATCGAAATTCTGAGCTCGCGCTGAACGGCCTTCGTCAATGAAGGTCGACTGCTCAGCCGCCGTGCAAAGTCGGTGCACGGCGCGCTGACAACCCAACACTATGTGAAGTATTGCTGCCCGCACGGGAACTCGGCTAGAGACGAGACGGCACCCTAAGGGAGCTGCGCAGACAAACAGCTAAAACGTCCAGTCGAAGCGCTGCGAACCATTGATGAACATCACGGCGTCGCGAGAGGCCTTGCAGTGCCAGTTCTGCTTGGTCTTTTCGAGGTCCCCGGCTTGGAGCGCTTCAAGGTCCAGCACCGCCGCGCACTTCTTGCTAGGCGCCCTAACTGACGCATAGCGAATCCATTGAACGCCGCGGGCACGGGCCTGGTCGGCTACGGCATGAGTTTCGGTGTAGTCGCTGTCGTGGGTCCATGAAGCCGACGCGGCAACCCAGGGTGCAGATGTCAGGTCAATGGCAGTACCCGACACCTGCGCCTGGATGAAGGTGTACTCAGTCAGCAGGACGCTTTTCGCCAGCCCTGCACTGTCGAGCATGAAGCGGTGACGCCAATAGGCTACCTCTGCGCACGCCGCTTGAAGGTCCTCCGCGCCATACCAGATGCCTAGAGCGCCGGCTCTTCGAAATCGGCTGGCACGGGGTGGCCTGTAGCGAAACGGCGTGAACAGCAAGTAGTGCTTCGGCGCGCGTGTTGTGGGCGCAGGGGGCTTGCTGTCCTCTATAAGACGTTCCAGCACCTCGTGCTCATCGCTGCTGTCGACCAGGCGCATTGTCGCGGCGACATACTGGTCCTCGACGCCACGCCACGCAGACATGGATCTTTCGGCAGTCCCCTCGTCAAACCAAGCGCTGCTCCACACTGCGCCACTCATGCAGGTGCCCGCATGCCATCCAGATAGTTCAGCGTGGCAACCAGGCCGTCGGGCCTTTCTATAAGCACGATGGGCACGCCCGCGAGCGCCTTGTTTTGGCTATTCATCCAAATGATGCGCTTTTGATCGTCAGTGCCGACGAGCGCATCCAGAGATCGGTATACGCGCACCAGCAGAAGCGCTAACTGGCCTTCCTTCTTGTTTGGGTCAATCGGCTTGACCCCCCGGAGGATTCGGGAAACCGTAGGCTCACTGACGCCGATAACACGCGAGAGCGCCGCACCAGACAGGCCCAATAGTTCACTCGCTCGGGCCGTGGCCTTGGCGAGTACGAACCCGGGGTCAGCTTGGGCGGCAATTTTAGGGATCACGTCGCTCCTCTTCTTTCTGTTGAAATATTATCGCAAGAAAGGCGAAATTTTGCACGGCCGATCACGAGTAGTAAGCCTGCTAAATAGTTGACCTGCCGGACGTGACCCCGCTAATGATCAGGACCATGCGGGGGAAAGTGTCGGCTGCGACGTGAGGCTGCAAGGCCATTTTCACTTCAGGTCCTGGGCGAGTCGAACGCGGAGCAGCCATCGCTTGCTGCAGCTGAGGGCGTCCATTCCTGTCAGTCACCGGTCGCCTTAAGCCCGCCCACGATAAATCTCAGCAACGCCTGCTTGAGTTCATCTCGTTGGTTGGTGTCTGCAAGCCCGCCGGAAAGCCTTGAAAGGCGGTTACTCGGTGACCTGTCCGAGACGGTCAGCACTACCGTACTCACCATGAATATGTAACCCCAAAAGAACTGCCTGATGTCCACCCCAGGTCTGGCGAGCGCGAGGGCTTCGACATATTTCTTCGCCATTGGGTCGAAATGCTTCTGGATGATGCGTTGGGTCATGGGAGTTGGCGACAGGCGGTGCTGCAGGATTAGCTGGGCGAGCAACTGACCGGCCTGCGCATTCGCTTCACTCGCAACATAGGGCTCGACAAACGTGTCGACGATGTCGTCGACGTTGGGCACCCGCGCTTCAGAAGCAGCCTGCACCAACACCTGCTTCAGGTTTTTGACACGGTCGCCGTTGACCCGCTTTGCCAGCTCCATGAATACGGTCTCTGCCAACGCCTCCTTGCTGCCGAAGTAATAGTTCACGGCTCCAAGGTTGACCTTTGCGTGACTGGTCAGCTCCCTCATGGTGACCTTGTCGGCGCCCTTGAGCGCAAACAGTTCGATTGCCGATTCAATGATCAGCAGTCGCTGGCTTTGCTCTTCGCCTATCGCTTGTTTGGAACGCATGTATGAATCCTGTTTCAACGATCGTACCAGCAGGGAATAAGCGCACGAAAACAGTCGTTTCAAACAAGCGTTTGACATCCGAGGATTTGAAGCTTAGACTTTCCTGATCAACACAACCGCGGAGACAGTAATGACTTTCAATACGACCCGAGCCGTCCAGCGCATCATGAGTTCGCTCGGTGCCGCGTTCGTTCTTTCGATCGGCCTAAACACTAGTGCGATTGCCCAGACCGGTGGTTATGCCAAGGGGACCGTCAAGCTGATAGTGACCAATGCGCCGGGCACTGCCCCAGACGCGATTGGGAGAGCGCTGACCCAAGGACTCCAGGACATTCGCGGATTGCCCACTATCGTTGAGACGAAAGTCGGTGTGCAGGGCATGTTGGGTGGAGACTTTGTCGTACGGTCGACGCCAGATGGTTCGGCATTGATATTGGGCTCGGACACGTTGACGACTGTCCTGCCACATATGCCCGAGAAGATGAGTTTTGATCCGTTGAAAGACTTGCGTCCGATTGCCCTGGTCGCGGATGCAGCCTATGTCCTGGTGGCCAACCCATCCCTCAAGGTCAAGACGCTTGCCGAGTTCGTCAAGGCGGCGAAGGAAAAGCCTGGTGCCATCGACTACGCCTCCACGGGCGTTAACTCGGCCCATAACCGCACGATGGTGCAGTTCATGAAAGTGGCCGACATCAAGCTGAACCACATACCGTACGGAAGCACTGGCCCCTTACCTGATGTACTTGGCGGCACGATTCCCGTCATGTGGTCTGGCCTGGCCGGAGCACTGGCTCATATTCAATCGGGCAAGCTCGTGGCCCTTGCTGTCAGTAGCGCCAAGCGCCATCCGAGCATGCCCAATGTCGCGACAGTGGCTGAACTTGGCTACCCCGGTTTTGATGAAGGCAACTGGTTCGGGGTGATGGCACCGGCAGGTATGCCGGATGCTCTTGCATCGACGATTCAGAAGGACATCCTCAAGATTGTGGATACCCCCGCTTTCAGGGACCGCATGACCCTGCAGGGGATGACTGCCCATCCGGGCAATCAGGAAGCGTTCATCAAGCTCATCCAGACGGACTATGCGCGAAACAAGGGGCGCATCAACGTCGACCCTGCAACCAAATAAGTCTCCCGTTTGCGCTAGCCGTCACCTCCCACCGGATTACCCCATGAAACGAAAATTTGTAGACATCTCGATTTTTCTCGAAAACGACATCCTTTCCGACCCGGCGCCGTTCGCGCCTCGCATCGAATACATGACGCATCAAACTTCGTTTGCGCGTCTTGCGCCCTTTTTTCCAGGCTTGCAGAAAGATGACCTGCCAGACGGCGAGGCCTGGGCCGTCGAAAAAGTCAGTCTGTCCACCCACAACGGCACGCACCTTGACGCGCCCTATCACTTTCACTCTACGATGAACAAGGCTCTGGGCAAGCCTGAAAAATCCATCACGATTGATGAAGTTCCGCTCGAGTGGTGCTTCCAGCCTGGCGTCAAGCTTGACTTCACCGGTTTTGCCGACGGTTATGTGGTGACCGCCGCCGACGTCGAAGACGAACTCAAGCGAATCAACCACACGCTTTCCCCGCTTGAAATCGTCGTCATAAACACACGCGCTGGCTCGCGCTATGGCCAGGATGACTATGTGTCCTCCGGGTGCGGCATGGGCTACGCAGCCACGATGTACCTGCTCGAGCGCGGCGTTCGACTGACCGGCACGGATGCCTGGAGTTGGGACGCTCCCTTTGTGTACACAGCCGAAAAGTATGCAGCGACTAAAGACGCGTCACTCATATGGGAAGGTCACAAAGCCGGGCGCGACATTGGGTACTCGCACCTTGAAAAGCTCCACAACCTTGAAGTTCTACCGCCTACCGGTTTTTACATCTCATGCTTTCCGCACAAGATTCGCGGAGCTTCGGCTGGCTGGACGCGCGCGGTTGCCATTTTCGATGACGCGTTGTCGGCGTCCATGGCGACATGAGCTTAAGCCTGAACCATACGCACGACTCAACCACCAAGAGTTGGCTGGCCAGCGCGAATCAGTCCGGCCAGGACTTTTCGCTGCAAAACCTGCCGCTTGGCGTGTTCCGGCGTGTAGGTAGCCAAGAGCCATTCAGGGGCGGGGTTGCTATCGGCGACCAGGTACTGGACTTGCGGGCACTCGGAAACTGGAGTGGGCTCGATTCGACTGCGCATACAGCCGTTCTCGCTGCGTCTCTTCCAGCCCTGAACCCACTAATGGAACTGGGCCCGAACGCGTGGCGGTCGCTGAGACATTGCATTTTTGGATTAATGTCAGCATCTGCATCGCAGAACACTCAGGAGGCGCTGCGGCAATTTCTTGTCCCGATGGACGTTGTTGAACTCACGATGCCGGTCAAAGTCGGCAACTACACTGATTTCTACACCTCCTTGCATCATGCGCACAATGTCGGGAAACTGGTGCGGCCGGACAGCCCGGTAACGCCCAATTTTCATTGGATGCCCATCGCGTATCACGGCCGCGCTTCAAGTGTTGACGTAGGTGGCCAAGGCATCACCCGTCCAATGGGCCAGAGGCTAAACGCAGCCGGGGGCGCACCGTCATTCGGTCCGTGCGAACGGCTGGACTATGAATTGGAACTCGGCATCTATATCGGTAAGGGCAACTCACGTGGCACGCGCATAGCTGCGGCCGACGCTGACAGCCATGTGTTCGGCATGTGCCTGCTCAATGACTGGTCGGCTAGAGACATCCAATTCTGGGAAGCCGTGCCACTGGGGCCTTTTCTCGCAAAGAATTTTGCGACGTCTGTTTCGCCTTGGGTTGTTACTGCGGAGGCGCTGGTTCCGTTCAGAAAACAGTGGCAACCGTCACCAGACCGGCCTGCCCCGCTGCCTTACCTTGATTCGGCGCAGACAAGAACGTCCGGCGTGCTGGATATCCAGCTTGAGGTGTGGCTGACCACGAACAGTGGCGCCCCATCCTCGCGAACCAGTCGCCTGAGCCATACCAGCTTTAGTCACCAGCACTGGACCGTCGGACAAATGATCACGCACCATACGGTGGGCGGCTGCAACCTCGAGATCGGGGACCTTGTGGGAACCGGCACCGTTTCTGGTCCCACACCGGAGGAGGCGGGGGCGCTGATCGAGCTAACGGAGGCAGGCAAACGTCCGATACGCATCGATGCCCAGACCGTGAGAACGTTCCTGGAGGATGGTGACGAGGTCACCCTAAAGGGTTGGTGCGACAGGTCAGGATTTGCGCGAATCGGTTTTGGCGAATGCAGGGGAGTTGTTCTGCCTTCATCACAGTTCACAGACACAGACACAGACACAGACAAAGTAGATGCATCGAAGGAGGTCTATCTTGAGAAAACTAATTAAGAACGCCCATGTGGTGTCGGTCGACCCTGCGATCGGCAATCTTGCAGGGGCAGACATTCTGGTCGAGGATGGGCTGATCACGGCCATCGGACACGGCCTGGGTGCCGATGCGGCGGAGCAGGTTGACGCGACGGGCTGCATCGCAATTCCAGGGTTTGTCGACACGCACAGGCATCTCTGGGAAGGCGCCATGCGATCGGTGACGGCCGACTACTCCATCCTGGATTTCTCGGGCAACATCCGCCTTTTTGCCGCTGGCTTTTTTCGGCCAGAAGACATGTACGCGACTGCACTGCAGGGCAGCCTCGAATCATTAAATGCCGGGGTCACGACTTCGGCCGAATACTGCCACAACGTTCGCACGCCAGAGCATGCGTTAGAAGGCGTGCGAGGCGTCAAGGAATCGGGGTCGCGGACCACCTGGTCCTACAGCTTTACCGGTCTGGCCAAGCAGGAGGCCGGTGGGGCCGCTCCATGGGATCGACTGTCTTTCCTGAAGAAGCTTGCCGCAAGTGAATTTTCAGGAAGCGATAGTTTGCTGACCCTTGGTGTGTGCCCGGAAGAGCCTTCACACTGGCCGGCAGATGTATCGGGCGTGCTTTCGCAGTTCCGGATGGCGCGGGAGCTTGGCGCTCGTATGTTCATGCACTGCAATTCCCGCATCAGCTATGAGGGCCGGATGCCCAGGGATGTGCAGAAACTGCGTGACCTGGGACTGCTCGGGCCTGACGTGATCCTGGTCCACATGTGTGTGACTGACGACGATGAATGGACCATGATGGGGGATGCGGGCGCGCATATTTCCTATACGCCCGAAACCGAGTACCAGATGGGCCTGGGCTTTCCGAGCGTTTCAGCGCCGCAAGCTGCTGGCGTCAACGTCAGTGTGGGCGTCGACATCACCGCGAACAACAGCGCTGACATGTTCACCCAGCTGCGCATGCTTTTGCAAGTCGAAAGGGCCCGCAAAATGGAGCTGACGCAGGGCGCAAATTCTTCCCGCACAGCTTACGACTGCCACGAAGCCCTCTATTGGGGAACCATGGGTGGCGCCAAGGCACTCGGGCTAGAGCACAAGGTCGGATCGCTAACCCCCGGAAAGGCGGCGGACATCGTGCTACTGCGTGCAGATGACATTACCACCGCAGGATGGGACCGGCGCAACCCTGCCGCGACTGTCATCCAGCAGATGGGTATTCACAACGTGGAAAGCGTTCTGGTCGGCGGGCAGTTCGTCAAACGCGCCGGGCGGCTTCTTGCCGATGAACGCAGCGCCTGTAGCAAGCTGCAAGCCACTTCCGACTACATCCATGAACAGGCTCTCAGGCACGGCGGGTTCGATGTCTCCGAAGAGGCGCTTTACAAGCGCATCGGCCGTAAAAAGATGCTGGCGCCAGCGGCATCTACCTGAGGGAAAAGCATGCTGTTTCATCACTGCGGATGCGGAAGACGGGAAGCGCACGAAAGGCCTCTGGCTGGCGAAAAAATGCCAAGATCCATGCAGCACTGCCTCACCGTGGACCTGCACTGCCACGCTTTGAATCTCGAGGTCGAGCAGATAGTTGCCAGTCACCCTGAAAAGCTGGCCGAAGCAGCAAGGACGACACAGGCATTGGGCATTGCGTCCGCAGATCACAACAGGACAGTGATGGCGCCCCAGGTCTTTCCGAAACTGACTGACATCCGGCAACGCATCGAAGACATGGATGAGATGGGTGTGGATGTGCAGGTGGTTAGTCCAGCGCCCAACCAGTATTACTACTGGGCCGACGAAACGCTCGCCCGGACGCTTGTAAGTCTGCAAAATCGTGCGATCTCCGACCTGTCCAGACGTTTTCCGGAGCGCATTCTTGGACTCGGGAACGTTTCCCTGCAGCATCCGCTTCTGGCAGTCGAACAGTTGAAAGAGGCGGTCATCGATCTCGGTCTGAAAGGCGTGGAGATTTCTTCAACTATCAACGGAGTTGAACTGGCTGACGCCAGGTTCGACCCCTTCTGGCAAGCTGCCGAGGAACTGGGTTGCATCGTTTTCCTTCACCCACTCGGAACCTCGGCCCACGAGCGTCTTAATCGCTCGTACCTGACCAACGTCATCGGGCAGCCGCTTGAAACGACCATCGCGCTGTCACACCTTATTTTTGAAGGCGTGCTGGACCGGTTTCCGTTGCTGAAGATTGTGGCGGCTCACGGGGGCGGCTATTTTCCGGCCTATTTCAGCCGCGCAGAGCATGCGTTCAAGGTCAGGCCCGAGGCGGCACGCATGAAGCACGCTCCGAGGGAATACCTCAAACGAATCTGGTTCGACACCGTCGTGTACGAACCCGAAATGTTGCGCCACCTCATCAGTGTCGTGGGTCTGTCTCAGATTGTTGTGGGCACTGACTACCCCTACGACATGGGGTCCTACGACGTCCATGGACTGATCCATTCGCTGCAAGAACTGAGCGCGGGCGACCGCGCTCGCATCTTGGGCGGCAATGCAGCTGCGCTCTTGAACATTGAGCGACATCAAAGTTCCGCAGCGATTTTCTGACGTCCTAACCGGCGGCGGCTAGCGCCTTGCGCGGCGCTCCGGTCTCTTTGCATCCCTTCTGTCCCTTTCGGCGACGTCACCTCGAGTACGTCGGCAGATTAGCCTGTTCCATTCAGATGAAAACAAACCTCCAAGATTTTCTAACGCGATACAAAAGCAGCGCATGGGTTGAGCGCTCTTTCACAACGCTCGCCGTGAATGAAGCGGTGGAAAAACCAGTGAGTGACACGATGTCTCGCGCGGAGCTAGCGCAGGCACTGTGCATGTGCCTCTTTCAAGACCTCATCGAAAGAGTGCCGGTTGCTTCAGCCTATGTGAACGATGCCAGAGCCGCCGGCACACTCATTGATTTGGACCACGGGGCGCTACGCACCGTGAAATGGCCAAGCGGAGACTTGCCCCCCGGTGAAGCCAGTCTGACCCGCGTGCTCAGGGCACTCGGCTACCAGCACAACGGAACCTACCCGCTGGAAAAACTCCGCATGACTGGTCGATCGTGGTGTCATCAAGACATTCCGGAGGGGATTGCCCAGTTCTTCGTCTCCGAACTGCATCCGGAACGCTTTTCACTCGCGTTTCAGAGCGCAGTTGACCGGGTCATCGGGAACTCCACTGATCCCTTGAATGCTGGCCATACGGCCCTGCTCGAAACGCTATCACGGGATCGTTCCATTTCCAAAAAAGAGGCCCTGCTTCTCTTTCCGGCGTTGATTTCCTGCTTTGGTCGACAGCATTCGCTGTTCGAAATCAGTGACTACGACACCCTGGCCGCTGAATCAGCGGAAATGGCGTGGATAGCCACTGAAGGAAATGTGTTCAACCATGCCACGGATCGCGTGGTGGACGTGCACGCAGTGGCCGAGCAGCAGCGCAAGCTGGGACGGCCGATCAAGCAAGCCGTAGAGATCTCAGCCTCTGGGAACGTACGCCAGACCGCATTCCAGGCTGCGGAAGTTCATCGGCGCTTCCTGCAGAACGGGAAAACAGTCACCCGAGCTGTTCCTGGTTCGTTTTACGAACTTATCTCGCGCGATGTGGTACGAGCTGAAGGAACGCCGGAGCGGCTCGACTTGCAGTTCGATGCCGGCAATGCCACAGGCATCTTTGCCATGACCAGCGCCAGGGTGCCCGCGTGATGGACTACAACGTACAACCACTGCTTCAGGAATTGCGTGATGCCATGCAGCGTCCGGATGGCCTCTTGGACAAGCACGAGGATCTTTCTCGGTATGAAACCGGTGCGCGGTACGGCTCAGGAAGTGCCTGTTGCGTGGCGAGGCCGCAAACCGCTTCCGAACTGCAGGCAGTGGTGAGGGCATGCGTGCGCCATGACCGCCCGCTTGTCATGCAAGGGGCCAACACAGGGCTAGTCTCCGCATCTACGCCCAATGCCACCGGCCGCCAAGTGGTGGTCTCAACTGAACGGCTCAAGAGCGTCCTCCAAATAGATGCCGCAGGCGCTACGGCACGCGTCTCGGCAGGTGTACTGCTGAGCGAATTGAACCGTGCGGCGGCCTGCCACGACCTCTTCTTTCCGATTGATCTCGGCGCTGACCCCAGCCTGGGAGGCATGGCGGCTACCAATACGGGTGGGACGCGCTTATTGCGCTACGGCGATGTGCGGCAAAACATATTGGGGCTGTCGGCCGTTCTCGGTAACGCCAACGCCGACATCATTGACCTTTGCAGTGCACTGCGGAAAAACAATTCAGGCATCGATCTGAAACAGCTGTTCATCGGAAGCGGTGGCACTTTCGGGGCCATCACGGAGCTAGTCGTAAAGCTCGCACCCCTGCCGCGCCAGCGGGCGACTGCGCTGGTTGGCCTTGATCGTCCTGCCGACGCGCTTCTCCTGCACAAGTTGATCTACAGCCACTTTCCGGACTTCTGCTCGGCGTTCGAAGGCATGTCGCGCGAGGCCATGCATGCTGCACTCTCGCACGTCAAAACTTTATCAAACCCCTTCCAGGGCCCGAACGGCCTGCCGGCATACGCAGTCCTGGTCGAACTCTCCTGCGGCATACCTGTTTCTGACAAGCTACACCTCGAGGAATTGCTGACGGATGTCCTTGGCAACCAGGACTGCATAGAGTTGAACGACGCCATCATTGGTCGTGCCGACGACCTCTGGGCGCTGCGGCACAGCTTGTCAGAGGGCACAAGACGCCTTGGAAAACTGGTTGCCCTCGACATATCGCTTCCCCTGAAATCGACGTTTGTGTTCAGGGAAGAAGCCCTTGCCATCCTTGGCGAACGTTATCCCGATGCAATCCTTTGCGACTATGGCCATATCGGCGACGGCGGGCTTCACTTCAACCTGGTCCTCCCGCCCCTTGCTCCTGGGAACGACGAGCGGACTGATTGCATCCGAAATGACCTATACGAACTCGTCGTCCGGCAACACGCTGGCAGCTTCTCGGCAGAACATGGAGTCGGCCCTTATAACCAGGCCTATTACGACCGCTACACACCGGCGTCCACCTCAACACTTGCAGGAATGCTTAAGCAATCCCTTGATCCGCAGCGGCTCTTTGGCAATACGAATTTCGGGCCTCCGGAACTAGGCCAAAAACACACCGGACAAGCAGCATGAGCCTGCTGCCCCCGCTATGAGCACGTCCTCCCACACGTCTACGCCCCGCAGCCTGCGGAACGTTCTTTCACTGAACGACTTTGAAGCACAGGCAAGAAGGAAACTGCCGCGACCGATCTATGGCTATATCGCAGGCGCTGCAGAAAATGAAATGTCGCTGCGTGCAAATGCCTCGGCATTCGAGCACCTCGCCTTCACAACACGGGTCCTACGCGACGTGTCTAAGCGATCGCAGAGCGTGCAACTTTTCGGCGCACGCTATTCGAGCCCCTTTGGCGTTGCGCCCATGGGCATTGCAGGAATGACTGCGCATCTGGGAGATCTCAAGCTTGCCCGGGCGGCAGCGCGAGCGAACATCGCTTCTGTGATGAGCGGGTTCTCGCTTATTCCGCTGGAAAGGGTAGCAGAAGCAGCCCCCGGGACCTGGTTTCAGGCCTACCTCCCGGGGGACACAGAGCGCATTGCTGACCTCGTTGCTCGCGTGGCAAGAGCCGGGTTCACCACTTTGGTCCTGACGGTGGACATCCCTGTCTCGGCAAATCGCGAGAACAATGTCCGCACTGGCTTTTCCACACCACTGCGACCATCGCTGCGTCTGGCGTGGGACACGCTGCTACGCCCAGGCTGGACCATGCAAACGTTCATGCGTACCGTCGTGCAACAGGGCATGCCCCACTTCGAGAACACCTTCGCTTATCGCGGGGAACCCATACTTTCACCAAACGTTCTAAGAGATTTGTCAGCCAGGGACCAGTTGAACTGGAGCCACTTCCGGCAAATCAGAAAGCAGTGGAAGGGCCATCTTGTCATCAAAGGCATTCTGAGCACTGCGGACGCAATCCGCGCGAAGGACAACGGCGCTGACGGCATCATCCTTTCCAATCACGGCGGCCGTCAACTTGATGGAAGCACATCGCCCATGCGGATCCTGGCGCCCGTGATCGATGCGGTCGGTGACTTCCCAGTGATGGTGGACGGCGGATTCCGACGCGGCTCCGACGTACTCAAGGCCCTGTCGATCGGCGCCCGAATGGTGTTCATCGGCCGACCGTTCAATTACGCGCTCGCGGTCGCCGGCGAGCAAGGCGTAGCCCATGCCATCTCACTGATGCGCGAGGAAATTGATCGCAACATGGCGATGTTGGGTGTGAATGAATTAGCTGAACTTTCACGCGACATGCTCGTCGAGCAGAGCGCCCGCACTTAGGGCGAACACTGCACACTGTCCTGCCTATGTCTGTCATCAAAGCCAAGTTCTGCAATCGTGCTGCGGCTGTGAGAAAAAGCAACGATGACGCTGCTGCCGACTTGGGCGCGCAGTCAGGACGGTAGGGCGACGGTGAAGACCTTGCACGAAGTCCCTTGCTGGAGCAGAGCAAGTGCGCCGGTCGAAATCAAAACGTCCCGCTACGCGGATTTCGATATGTGGTGCGGCTGGCGGGGATCGAACCCACGACCCTTGGCTTCGGAGGCCAATACTCTATCCACTGAGCTACAGCCGCAACGGGCTGAATTGTACTGGCTCGGGTCTTCCTGCCGAATGTTTGCAGTGCCAGTGGTCTCCAGCTGGACGATATAGATACGCTGGTCACCCTCGCTCGGCGCGGCTTTACGGGCAAAGAACAAAATTCCTGAAAACGCGCGTACTGCAGGCTTTCTTTCCAAATCCATGCAAGTTTGGAGGAAAAACGGAAGCACTTTTTGCCGCCCGATTTCTAAACTGGGGCCATGAAAACCGTTGCCCTCCTTGAAGAACGCGATGCCCTACCCGTTCAACCAGTTCCACATGAAAAGGCTCAGCTGCGCAGTGGCGCCCGGGTCCTGATCGACACGCTGGTCGAACTGGGCGTGGATACGGTCTTCGGCTATCCGGGTGGCGCGGTGCTACCCATTTACGACGCGCTCTTTGAAGAAGAGCGGCTGCGCCATGTGCTGGTCCGTCACGAGCAGGCGGCGGTCCATGCTGCCGAGGGTTATGCGCGCAGCACGGGCCGGGTTGGCGTGGTGCTGGTCACCTCGGGACCGGGTATTTGCAACACCATTTCCGGTCTGGTCGATGCCTTGTGCGATTCAATTCCGGTGGTGTGCATCAGCGGGCAGGTAGCCTCGACGCTGATCGGAACCGATGCGTTCCAGGAGTGCGATGCCATTGGGCTGACACGACCGGCGACCAAGTGGAATCACCAGATTCGCGAGCTGGCCGAGGTGGCACCCGTGGTTCGAAAGGCATTTGAACTCGCCGCAGGCGGAAGGCCGGGACCGGTCGTCATCGACTTTCCCAAGGACATCCAGCAGCGCATGTGGGCCGGGCGTGCAACAGCCACGCCGGCCAGGGCCCCGGCCCCAACGCGGGAGCCGCCGCAGCTGTCAGGCAGCGCCCTAGAGGCCGCAGCGACGTTGATCCGCACGGCACAACGCCCCGTTTTTTATGGCGGAGGTGGCTTGATCAATTCAGGCGCCGCGGGTTGCGACGCCTTCACTCGCCTGGTAAAGGCCACCGCTGCGCCCTGCACTCTCACGCTGATGGGACTCGGCGCGTTTGCGGCAACAGATCGGCAGTTCATCGGCATGCTCGGCATGCACGGCACCGTCGAGGCCAATCTTGCAATGCATGAGGCCGACCTGATCGTGGCTGTCGGCGCCCGCTTCGACGACCGCATCACGGGGCGGCTTTCGGACTTTGCACCGCACGCCAAAATCATCCATATAGACATCGACGCTGCCTCCATCCACAAGATCGTGCGCGCCGACGTGCCCCTGGTGGGCGATTGCGCCGCGGTGCTTGACGCGCTCGAGGCGCAATTGCAGGGGAGCTCGTTTGCAGACCTGACTCCATGGTGGCGGCAACTCGACCATTGGCGCGCCTCGGACTGCCTGGCTATCGCCCCGCCTGCAGGCGATATCCGTCCGCAGCAGCTTATAAAGTCGGTCAACGCGCAACTGCATGCGGGGGCCCGGGAGTGGATGGTTTCGACGGATGTCGGGCAGCACCAGATGTGGGCCGCGCAGTATTTCCAGTTCGACAAGCCGGGCCGATGGCTCACTTCAGGCGGCGCCGGCACCATGGGTTATGGCCTGCCTGCTGCACTCGGCGCGCAGACCGCGCACCCCGAGCGCACGGTGGTATGCATCAGCGGGGACGCCTCTGTACTCATGAACATCCAGGAGCTGGCAACCGCGCGCCAGCATGCCTTGCCCGTCAAGTTGATCATTTCCAACAACGGGTACATGGGCATGGTGCGGCAGTGGCAGCAACTCAACCATGGCAGCCGTTACAGCCACAGCTATACCGAGTGCCTGCCGGACTTCGTAGCGCTGGCAGCGTCATTCGGCTGGAAGTCCGCCCGTGTGACGGACCCACTGAAGCTCGACGCAGCCATCAAGGCCTGCCTGGCGTCTGATGGTCCCTACCTGCTGGACGTTGCCGTGGCTGCCGCCGAAAACTGCTTTCCCATGATGGCCAGCGGTGCCGGGCACCACGAGATCATGCTGGATGCAAACCGCATGTACAAGGGCTGAGTGCCGCGCTCGCTGGCCTAAAAATCGCTCGCCAAGTCGAGGCTTTGCAGATAGCCTTCCTGCATGGACGCAATCGATCGAAAAATTCTCGCGGAACTTCAAGGCAACGGGCGGGCGAGCCTGCAAGAGATCAGCCAGGCGGCGGGCCTCAGCAGTACGCCCTGCTGGACGCGCATGAAGCGCATGGAAGACGAAGGCGTGATAGAGCGCTACACGGTCAATCTCAATGCGGAGGCGCTGGGCCTGGGCGACACCGTGCTGGTGCAACTGACACTGGACAGCCATTCGGACAACACACTCGAAAAGTTTGGGCAGGTCCTTGCCAGCATTCCTGAAGTGGTCGAGGCTTACCTCGTCTCGGGCGAGTACGACTACCTGCTTCGCGTCGCCGTGAAGGACACCAAGCACTATGAGCGCCTCTTGCGTGAAAAGCTCTACAAGATCAAAGGCATACGGCACAGTAAGTCGAGCTTTGTACTGCGCACGCTTAAGAAAGCGGATCTGCCGCTCGGGCAGATCTGAGCTTGACGTTGTTTCCTGAGTTCGACTCGGCGGTTTCGAGCGTCCCGATCGGAGCGCACGGACCAAAAACCAAGGCGTTGCGCGCTTATTTCAGCGCGCCGAAGACCTTCTTCAGTATGTCACTGCCTGCACCGAGCGGATCTTGGCGCAACTTCTTCTCTTCCTCGCCAATGATGACATAGAGCCCGTCGAGCGTTTTGCCGGTGACGTACTGCTGAATGTTGGCGTCCTGCTTCTTGACCAGCCCGAAGCCGGCGGCTCTGCCGGCCACCTCGTTGTATTTAGCAGCGAGGCCGACCTTCTCGGTGGCCTTGTTCACGACAGGCAGGAAGCGCTCGCCCAGCGGCTCGCGCGTTTTGCCGGCAAAGAACTGCGTGACCGAAGTTTCGCCGCCCTGCAGGATATTTTTTGCGTCCGTCACCGTCATGGAGCGCACCGCACCCACCAGCAAGTCTTTGCCCATCGGCACGGCCGCTTCGGCTGCGCGGTTGATGGAAGTAACAAGCTCATCAAGGCGCTTGCCCTGGCCGAAGTTGCGCATGAGCTTGGCCGCGTCCTCAAGATAACCCGGCAAGGGGATGCGAACTTTCGGGTTGCCGAGGAATCCATCTGTCTTGCCCAGCAAGGCAACAGCGGCCAGCGCGCCTTTTTCCAGCGCGGTCTTGACGCCGAGGTTGGCGTCTGACGAGCTGAGGTCGGCCAGGCTGATAGCGAGGGCGTGCTGATAAGTCCCCAGCACGAGCAGCGAAGCTGCTGCAGGGACGACCCGAGTAAAATCACGGCGATGGATCATGAGGCTTCTCCAATGAACACAGCGAACAGGCGATCAGTATGCCGGACCTTAGTGGCTGGCGCTCTGGTTCTGTGCGCCGTGCTCGCGCTCCCGGGCTGTACCGGCGCGCAAGCCGCGCCTGAGTCGACGTTTGTTCTGTTGGACGGTAGCAAGAAGACAACGGCCGACCTGAAAGGCCGCGTGACCTTGGTCAATTTTTGGGCCACGAGTTGCGTAACGTGCGTGGCCGAGATGCCAAAGATGGTTTCGACCTTCAACAAGTACCAGGGCAAGGGCTACGACATGCTGGCCGTCGCCATGAGCTACGACCCGCCAGCCTATGTGGTGAACTACGCCGAAACTCGAAAGCTGCCATTCAAGGTTGCCATCGACAACACGGGCGCGGTTGCCAAGGCTTGGGGCGAAGTCACCCTGACGCCCACGACTTACTTGGTGAACAAGCGTGGCGAAATCGTCAAGCAGTATGTCGGCGAGCCCGACTTTGCGGCCTTGCACCAGCTCATTGAAAAGCTGCTGGCCGAGTCCTGACTCACCGGAACCGCTGGCTGCGTTGCGCAGCCAGTCGGCTCAGCAAACAGGCCTGCTCGCCTGTGCCTTTGAACGTTTATTGCTTTTGATAAGCGTCGTGACAGGCTTTGCAGGTCGCCGATGTGGTGTTGAAGGCCGTCTTCAACGCATCGAGGTTGCCGGTTTTGGCGGCCGCAGCGAGCTTGGCGGTGTCGTCCATCATTTTTTCGCTCTGCTCCTTGAACTTGGCCTGCTCGGTCCAGATTTCAGACTTGGCCTTGGTGTTGCCGCCAGTGTCGGTTCCCGGGATAAAACCAACCCATGGGAGCTTGGACACGGTCGCGACAATGTCGGCATTGTCAGCCGCGACCTTCGCGTCGTAAGGGACACGGCCGCTGACCATTGCACCGATACGCCCCATGTGGTTGTTCATCACGTACATCGCGCTCTGGCGGTACTTGATCGCTTGATCTGGCCGCGCAAACTGCGCAGAGGCTGGCGTGGACAGCGCGAGCACGCTCACGGCGGCGGCGATACAGGCATAAACTTTCATGGGTTCCTTGTCGTTGAGTGTCGAATGATAAGCCGAGCAAATGGGCCTCACGCTCCTCGCTCAAAGGCTGGAGCGCCTCGGCATTTAATTAGTTCCCTACGGAACCAATACGCTAGGGAAAGCCCCAAGAATTTAACCTGCGCCAGAACGGCGCGGGCCGTATGAAACCACTCAAGATGGACCACTATGCATTCTGAACAACACATCTTCATGGTCAGAACGCGGGTATGGGACTTGCCGACTCGTCTCTTTCATTGGGCGTTGGTGGCTTGCATCGTCGGGCTGGCGGTGACCGGCACCGTGGGCGGCAATGCCATGGTCTGGCATTTTCGTTTTGGCTATTGCGTTGCGACGCTTTTGCTTTTTCGAATCGTCTGGGGGTTCGTCGGCGGGCATTGGTCACGCTTTTCCGCCTTCACGTACGCCCCTGCCAGCGTCGTGGCCTACGTCCGCGGCAAGCGCCAGCCGGAGCATTCGGTGGGCCACTCGCCACTGGGTTCGGTTTCAGTGTTTGCGATGCTCGCTGTGCTGGCCGCGCAGCTCGCCACGGGCCTTGTAAGTGATGACGAGATCGCCTTTTCCGGTCCACTCACGCGCTTCGTTTCCAACGCGACGGCCACCCTGGCCACGAATTACCACGCGCATGTGGGCAAATGGTTGTTGCTCGCCCTGGTTGTTTTGCATGTGATTGCGATTGCCGTTTACCAGCACCGCAAGCACAAGCTGCTCGGGGCCATGATCCACGGCGACAAGGATTTGTCGGTGCGTTCACCTGCGTCCAGAGACGACGCGCGTGCACGGTTGGTTGCGCTTGCCGTGCTGGCAGCATGTGCTGCGGGCGTTTACTGGATCACCACGCTTGCCGCGACCGGGTTTTAGCGGTATCGGGGGCGGGGTAAGGCGAAGCGTTAGGCCTTAAGGCTGACGGGGCTACACTGACTTCCCAGCAGCGCTTTACCCAAGCCGTGTTTTCTTCTCACATTTCGTTTATTACACCTGCCACCCCCGAGCAAATCGAGGCAATTCGGCTGCTGTTTCGCGAGTATGCAGAACAGCTGAACGTTGATCTGTGTTTTCAGGATTTCGACGCCGAGGTGGCCAATTTGCCGGGCGACTATCAGGAGCCTGAAGGGGCGCTATTGCTGGCGCTTGTCGACGGCGAGGTGGCTGGATGCTGCGCCCTGCGGGCTCTGACGACAGTGGACTATCCCAATGCTGCGGAAATGAAGCGTTTGTACGTGCGCGATCAATTCAGGCGCCTTGGGGTGGGCAGGCTTCTGGCCGAAGCCATCCTCGATGCGGCCCGCGTTGCCGGATACCACTGCGTTCTGCTCGACACGCTCGACGAGATGGAGTCTGCGCGAGCGCTTTATGTGGAGCTCGGCTTCAACGAAGTGCCGCCCTACTATCACAACCCCATCGCCGGGGCGCACTACCTCAAGGCTGATTTGTAGCTCCGGCAACGCTTGCCGTACCAGCGTGAGGGCAAAAAAAAACCACCCGCGATGCAGGTGGTTTTCGTGCGAAGCGGCTCGAGCGCTTCAGGTCTAACTAGACGTCGCTTAAGCCTTCGCTTGAGCCAGCATGGTTGCTGCGTCGCTCACTTCAAACTTGCCGGGGCCTTCGACGTTGAGAGCAGCGACCTTGCCATCCTTGACGAGCATGGAATAGCGGTTGCTGCGCAGCCCCATGCCACGAGCCGTCAGGTCAAGCGTGAGGCCCGTAGCCTTGGTGAAATCGGCGCTGCCATCCGCCATCATCCGGACTTTGCCGCCACTCTTTTGATCGCGCGCCCAGGCACCCATCACGAACGCGTCGTTAACGCTCACGCACCAGATTTCATCGACGCCGCTGGCTTTGAGTTCGTCGAACTTCTCGACGTAGCCCGGAACATGCTTGGCCGAGCAGGTAGGCGTAAAAGCGCCAGGCAGGGCAAACAACGCGATCGTCTTTCCCGCAGAGGCTTTCTGGACATCGACCGGGTTAGGTCCGATGCTGCAGCCCTCGCCTTCGACTTCGGAAAATTCCATCAGGGTGGCTGCGGGAAGGGTATCGCCGACT
The DNA here is from genome assembly GCA_040385065.1 of Pseudomonadota bacterium. Classification (GTDB taxonomy): domain Bacteria; phylum Pseudomonadota; class Gammaproteobacteria; order Burkholderiales; family Burkholderiaceae_C; genus Polaromonas. Next base: position 5,751 of record JAZKIC010000018.1, on the reverse strand, counting down.
TTGATCATGGTTGTGCTCCTCTTTGTTAGGGGTCGGGACTCGACCGGATTGGCTAGTGTATTTACAAGTGCCGCATCGTGCTGCAGGGCGAATTAATGTCCGCACGGACACAGGTCCCCTGCCTCACGCAGCCGTGACCAGCCCACCGGTGCGCAGACGAAAAAAAGGGCCCTTGCGGACCCTTTTGTTTTCATTGCGGTGACGAAAGTCGATCAGACAACAATCGCTTTTTGCACCAAACGCGTCACGACCCAGTTCTTGGTCTTGGACAGTGGACGGCTCTCGGTGATTTCGATCAGGTCACCCATCTTGTACTCGCCCTTTTCGTCATGGGCGTGGTACTTGCTCGACAGCGAGACGATCTTGCCGTACAGCTCGTGCTTGACGCGGCGCTCGACGAGCACCGTGACAGTTTTTTCGCGCTTGTCGCTGACAACCTTGCCGATGAGCGTGCGCGTGAGGGATTTTTTAGCTTCCGTCATTTGCTGGCTCCTTTGACGATGGTCTCGGCCAGGACGGTCTTGGCGCGAGCGATGGCACGACGCGTCGAACGGATCGTGGAGGTATTGGTCAATTGCTGCGTGGCTTTCTGCATGCGAAGACCAAAGTGAGCCTTTTGCAGCTCCTTGACTTCGGCTTTCAGGCCGGCAACGTCTTTTTTGCGCAGATCAGTAGTGTTCATTTCTTCAATCTCCTGATTACTGGCCAATCATGCGGCTGACGAAGGTCGTGCGCAGCGGCAGCTTGGCAGAAGCCAGGCGGAACGCTTCGCGAGCGAGTTCTTCGGGGACACCGACGATTTCAAACACGATCTTGCCGGGCTGGATTTCAGCCACGTAGTACTCGGGATTACCTTTACCGTTACCCATCCGCACTTCAGCGGGCTTCTGGGAGATCGGCTTGTCTGGGAAGACACGGATCCAGATACGGCCGCCACGTTTGACGTGACGGGAAATTGCACGACGTGCAGCTTCGATTTGACGAGCAGTGAGCCGACCACGGTCGGTGCACTTCAGGCCAAAATCACCAAACGCGACCGAGCTACCCCGGGTTGCGACGCCGGTGTTGCGGCCTTTTTGCTCTTTGCGATATTTTCTGCGTGCGGGTTGCAGCATGTTTTTTCTCCGGAATTAGACCGATTACTCGGTCTTGGCACCGTCAGCTGCTGCAGCTGGCGCGGCTTTGCGGACGCGCTTAACGGTGGTTTGCGGGGCTTCGGCACCAGGGGTGGCCTCGGCAGGCTTGTCGCTGCCATCGGCAGGAGCTGTCGCTGGACCACGTGGAGCTGCACGAGCACCACGGGGAGCAGGACGGTCCGTACGATCGCCAGGGCGTGCATCACGGCGTGGGCCGCGCGGCTTGCGCTCTTCGTCAGGCACTTCGACCATGCGTGCACCAGGCGTATCGCTACGGCCCAGCGTGTCGCCTTTGTAGACCCAGACCTTCACACCAATGACACCATAGGTGGTCTTGGCTTCGGAAGTTCCGTAGTCGATGTCGGCGCGCAGGGTGTGGAGGGGCACGCGACCTTCGCGGTACCACTCGCAACGTGCGATCTCGATGCCATTCAGGCGGCCAGACGACATGATCTTGATGCCCAGGGCACCCAGACGCATGGCGTTTTGCATGGCGCGCTTCATGGCACGGCGGAACATGATCCGCTTTTCCAATTGCTGCGTAATGCTGTCGGCGATCAGCTTGGCATCGATTTCAGGCTTGCGCACTTCTTCGATGTTCACGGCGACCGGCACGCCCAGCTGGCGGCTCAGTTCTTTCTTGAGGTTCTCGATGTCCTCGCCTTTTTTGCCGATCACGACGCCCGGACGTGCCGAGAAAATCGTGATGCGGGCATTCTTGGCCGGACGCTCGATCAGAACGCGCGAGACGGCTGCGCTTTTGAGCTTGGTCTTGAGGTACTCGCGCACCTTGATGTCTTCTGCCAGCATGCCGGCGAAGTCCTTGTTGCTGGCGTACCAGCGGCTGGACCAGTTACGGCTGATCGAAAGGCGGAACCCGGTTGGGTTGATTTTTTGTCCCATATCCCTGTCTGCCTTTTAGTTGCCAACCGTCACGTACACATGGCACGTGGGCTTGCTGATACGGTTGCCGCGGCCTTTGGCACGAGCGGAAAAGCGCTTGAGCGTGGTGCCTTGCTCGACGTAGATGGTCTTGACCTTCAGCTCGTCGATGTCAGCGCCGTCGTTGTGCTCGGCGTTGGCAATGGCGGACTCGACCACCTTCTTGATGATCCCTGCAGCTTTTTTCTGCGTGAAGCTCAAGATGTTGAGTGCCTGATCCACTTTTTTGCCGCGGATCAGGTCAGCGACCAGACGGCCCTTGTCGACCGACAGACGAACGCCCCGGAGGGTTGCACGTGTTTCCATGGTCTTTCCTTACTTTCTCACAACTTTTTTGTCAGCCGGATGACCTTTGAAAGTCCGGGTGAGTGCGAACTCGCCCAGCTTGTGGCCAACCATTTGATCGGTGATATAGACCGGAACGTGCTGCTTGCCGTTGTGCACGGCGATGGTCAGGCCGATGAACTCGGGCAGGATCATGGAGCGGCGCGACCAGGTCTTGATCGGCTTTTTGTCTTTGGTGGTGACAGCCTTGTCGGCTTTCGCTACCAGGTGATGGTCGACAAAGGGACCTTTTTTGAGTGAACGGGTCATTTCCTGGCCTTACTTCTTGCGACGCGAAACAATCATCACTTGCGTGCGCTTGTTGTTGCGGGTGCGGTAGCCTTTGGTCAGGTTACCCCATGGATCGACGGGATGGCGACCTTCACCGGTCTTGCCTTCACCACCACCGTGTGGGTGGTCGACGGGGTTCATCACCACACCGCGGACGGTTGGGCGAATACCCATCCAGCGCTTGACACCGGCTTTGCCGAGACGGCGCAGGCTGTGCTCTTCGTTGGCGACTTCACCGATCGTGGCGCGGCACTCGATGTGGATCTTGCGAACTTCACCGGACCGCATGCGGACCTGGGCGTAGGTGCCTTCACGAGCCAGCAGCGTGGCCGAGGTGCCGGCTGAACGGGCGATTTGCGCACCCTTGCCGATTTGCATCTCGATGCAGTGGATCGTGGAGCCCACGGGGATGTTGCGGATCGGCAGCGTGTTGCCAGCGCGGATAGGCGCCTCGGAGCCGCTGATCAGCGTTGCACCGACTTCAAGGCCACGGGGGGCGATGATGTAACGGCGCTCGCCATCGGCGTAGCAGACCAGCGCAATGTGGGCACTGCGGTTGGGGTCGTACTCGATGCGCTCGACCTTCGCCGGAATCGCGTCCTTGTTGCGCTTGAAATCAACCACGCGGTAGTGGTGCTTGTGACCACCGCCCTTGTGGCGAGTCGTGATGTGCCCGTTGTTGTTACGGCCGGCCTTCTGGAACTGTGGCTCCAGCAGGGGGGCGTAACCTTCACCTTTGTGCAGGTGATCACGGGAGATCTTCACCATGCCGCGCTGGCCTGGTGAAGTGGGTTTCATTTTAATGACAGCCATGATTTAAGCAGCCTCTCCGCCGAGGTTGAGCTCTTGACCGGGCTTGAGCGTCACATAGGCTTTACGGATGTTGTCCCGGCGGCCAGTGGATTTGCCAAAGCGCTTGGTCTTGCCCTTTTGGTTGAGTACAGCAACGGCCTTGACTTCGACCTTGAACATCAATTCCACTGCGGCCTTGATTTCAGGTTTCGTCGCGCCCTGCAGCACCTTGAACAGCACAGAGTTGGTCTTTTCTGCAACCATCGTGGCCTTTTCGGACACGATAGGAGCGACCAGCACCTGCATCAGGCGACCTTCGTCGTATTTCGGTTTGGTGTTCACGGCGCTCATGCGAACATCTCCTTGAGTTTGTCCATGGCGGCCTTGGTCACCAGAACCTTCTTGTAGTGCACCAGCGAGACCGGATCTGCGTAGCGCGGCTCGACCACCAGGATGCCCTGGAGATTGCGCGATGCGAGGTACAGGTTTTCGTCGACCTCATCGGCGATGACGAGCACCGACTTGAGGTTCATGGCCTTGAACTTGTCAGCCAGGACCTTCGTCTTGGGTGAGTCCACGGTCAGGGAGTCGACCACCGCGAGGCGGCCTTCACGGGCGAGCTGCGAGAAGATGGACGCCATACCGGCGCGGTACATCTTCTTGTTGATCTTCTGCGTGAAGTTTTCGTCAGGCATGTTCGGGAAAATCCGACCACCGCCGCGCCACAGGGGCGACGACGTCATACCGGCGCGTGCGCGGCCAGTACCTTTTTGCTTGAACGGCTTCTTGGTGGAGTGGCGGACCTGCTCACGGTCTTTCTGTGCGCGGGTACCCTGGCGGGCGTTGGCCTGGAAGGCTACGACCACCTGGTGAACCAGGCTCTCGTTGTATTCGCGACCAAAAACGGTATCAGGGACGTCGACTTTCGACGAAACCAGACCTTGGTCATTCAGGAGTTCGACCTGCATCAGTTCGCTCCTTTGGCAGCAGTGGACTTGGCTTTGACCGCGGCGCGAACCGTGACAAAACCACCTTTGGAACCAGGCACCGCGCCACGGATCATCAGCAGCTGACGGGCTTCGTCAATGCGAACGATGTCGAGGTTTTGCGTGGTGATGGTGACATCGCCCATGTGGCCGGTCATGCGCTTGCCCGGGAACACGCGTCCAGGGTCTTGCGCCATACCGATGGAGCCGGGCACGTTGTGCGAACGGCTGTTACCGTGCGATGCGCGCTGCGACTTCATGTTGTGGCGCTTGATGGTGCCGGCAAAGCCTTTACCGATCGAGGTGCCTTGGACGTCGACCATCTGGCCCACCGCGAACACGTCAGTCGCAGGAACAACGGTTCCAGCGGCGTATTTGCCAGCGACGTCAGCGGGGACGCGAAATTCCTTGAGGATTTCACCAGCTTCGACACCGGCTTTTGCCAGGTGGCCGGCTTCCGGCTTGGTGATGCGCGACGCTTTGCGTGCGCCAAATGCCACTTGCAGGGCATCGTAGCCATCGTTGGCTTCGGTTTTGACCTGGGTCACGCGGTTGTTAGAAACGTCTACCACTGTGACAGGAACGGTATCCCCATCATCAGTGAACAGACGCATCATGCCCACCTTGCGGCCCAGCAACCCGAGGGAGTTGCTTAGACTCATGCTTTTTTCTCCGTAACTTTCACCGCTGCAACTTCAATTGGCTGCAGACGTTTTTGCGTGAAAGACTGTTAATAAAACTGCCCATCAACTCGCATGGCTTTCGCCCGGCGGTTTCTGGACAGCCCGCGATTGTAGCCCAGGACCACAAACGTGGCAACCTGAGTTCTATCGCAGTGTTGGGGAGAGCCCGAGGGCTCTCCGGATTTCCTTACTGCAGCTTGATCTCGACGTCCACGCCGGCTGGCAGGTCGAGCTTCATCAGCGCGTCCACCGTTTTGTCGGTGGGGTCGACGATGTCCATCAGACGCTGGTGCGTGCGGATCTCGAGCTGGTCGCGGCTGGTCTTGTTGACGTGCGGCGAGCGCAGGATGTCAAAGCGCTTCATGCGGGTCGGCAGGGGCACGGGGCCCTTGACGATCGCGCCGGTGCGCTTGGCGGTGTCGACAATCTCGGCTGCAGACTGGTCGATCAGTTTGTAGTCGAACGCTTTGAGGCGGATGCGGATTTTCTGTTTCGTGGCCATGGTAATTCCTTGGGTTTGCTGCTGGAATTACGCGAGGATCTTGGCAACGACGCCGGCGCCGACGGTGCGGCCGCCTTCGCGGATGGCAAAACGCA
>JAZKIC010000017.1:0-17079 GCA_040385065.1 Pseudomonadota bacterium | reverse complement strand
AATTTCCGCGTGAATTACTTCAAAACTGGCTCAGTTTTAAGAATGAATCAACAGATAGGCGCTTGTCCTTGGCGAAGACCTTCTTGAACTCAACGGCGAAGTTGTTCGATTCGAATTTGTCGACGCGCCGCTGTATAGACGACAAGCGGAACCAGTGCAGCACCCCAGGCGCAAGAAAGACGGTGAAAAAGATTAGGACTAGGACAGCGAGCACGCCGCCGGTGGCCAAGACTGGGGTCGGGACCGCCAGGATTGATTGGTAGTTCACTTAGTCAGGACTCCTGTCGGTGTCTTGTTGTAAGTTGTTTGCACAGGAGCTGACTCGAGCCCGTGCTCTTCGCAGTATGCGAAGAGCACGGGCTCGAGCATGTTTGTCTGCGACCGTCGTTCAAAGGCCGCCGCCGCTTCCAGCAGACGCTTGAAGCGGGGTGACACACGAAAGCTCACGGAGACATTCTTACCCTCGGGCATGGCAGCGCTTTTTTCTTGTATAGAGCTCCACCATACATGTTTCCAAACGTTTCACAAAACAGTTTTTGCAGCTCGGGTGACACAAGGGCATCTGGCGTCTCGTGACCTTGAGGTTCCTGGGTGCTCAGCAGGCCTCCATTCACTCGCCGCCGTCGCCATTGGCGCGGCACAGGGCTAGTCGAGCTTGCTTGCTGCCGGTCTGACCTGTGAATTGCATCTTCGAACACACGTCTACGGGGAAGGAACTTGTTTGTCGTGGATCGGGTTTCAGGCCGACATCACGGCCGGTATCGGCGGCACCTTGGCCGGCAGCCGCTCTTTCTCAAGCAAAGCGTGCGACGGACTTGACAGATGCAGCGCTGGGGAAGGCGCGTGACGAGCTGGTGGCGCTGCCCTGCCACCCCAGGGAGCAGGGAGCGGGTTTCGCGGTGACGCGGTATTGGAAGGCTGGTAACGTCAGCTACGCCAAGATCCCAGCGCTGCAGGGGCTGGATTTAAGTAGCTATCGGGGCAAGGCTAGGGAAGAAGTGAGGGTGACAGCGGCGAGCTGACTCGTAGCTTGCGTGGCTAGCGGGTTCTCTGCGCAGCATTGCCCTACGCAGCCTGCCGAGTTTGCTTACAGTGTGTCCTCAAGGCTCAAACCTCAATATTGCACACAAGAAAAAAGGACCTGCAATCTCTCGCAAGTCCTTGCTTCAAAACAAACTTTATCTGGTGGGCGGTGCAAGTTTCGAACTTGCGACCCCTGCAGTGTGAATGCAGTGCTCTACCCCTGAGCTAACCGCCCCAATTTGGCAGTCTCAGATTATAGCCTGCTCTAGAGAAGCCGTTTCCACCGATACGCTGAACGTGCGCCAGACCGTCTTGCCCTTGCTCGATTTGTCCAGACTCGCCAACAAGCTTTCATGGGCTTGCAATTCGCTTTCGTTGGCCTTGAGTAGCGGCAGTTCGAACTGGCTCAGGTCGATCACTATCTGCGGTGCGCCATCGTCGCTTGGCCCACCCAGATCCATCACCAGGCTGTTCTGGCCGCGGGTGAGGTTGATGTAGACGTCTGCCAGCAGTTCGGCGTCAAGCAAGGCGCCGTGCAGCGTGCGGTTGGAGTTGTCGACTTCGAGCCTGTCACAGAGCGCGTCCAGCGAATTGCGCTTGCCCGGGAAAAGCTCCTTGGCCATCATCAGGCTGTCGGTCACTTTGTCGACGCAATGGCGAATGGCCGGCTTGCCGATCAACTCCAGTTCGCGGTTCAGGAAGCTGACGTCGAACGGCGCGTTGTGGATGATGACTTCGGCACCCTGAAGGTAGTCCAGCAGTTCGTCCGCCACGGCGGCGAACTTGGGCTTGTCTTTCAGGAACTCATTGCTGATGCCGTGGACCTTGAGCGCGTCTTCGTGGCTTTCGCGCTCGGGGTTCAGGTAGAAGTGGCGGTTGTTGCCGGTCAGTTTGCGGCCGACCAGTTCGACGCAGCCGATCTCGATGATGCGGTCGCCGTTTTCGGCGGAGAGACCAGTGGTTTCGGTGTCCAGGACGATTTGTCGCATGGCCGGATTATCGCCTCCGCCCTGCCATCACTAACCTTCAGATCAGTGATTTTCCTTGGCGTGGTTGATCGAATACTTGGGGATTTCGACCGTTACGTCGGACTGCGCGAGGAAGGCCTGGCAGCTTAAACGCGAGTTGGGCTCGAGGCCCCACGCGCGATCAAGCAAGTCTTCCTCGTTTTCATCGAGTTCGTTGAGCGAGCGGAAGCCTTCGCGCACGATGACATGGCAAGTGGTGCAGGCGCAGCTCATGTCGCAGGCGTGCTCGATGTTGATGTGGTTGTCGAGCATCGCCTCACAGATCGACGTGCCGGTTGGCGCGGAAATCTCGGCACCCTGCGGACAGTATTCGGGGTGCGGAAGAATCTTGATGATGGGCATGGGGCGTTCTGTCGAATGAAAGGATGGGATGGACGTCAGACCGTCTCGATGTTCTTGCCGGAAAGCGCCTTTTGAATGCCTCGGTTCATGCGTTCGGCAGCAAAGTTTTCGGTGGCTTTGGCCAGCGCCTGAATGGCTGCCTCAATGTCTGCAGCCACGCCTTTTTCCCGCGTTTCACGCACGGCTTGCATGCACTGCGTAATGTCGGCGAGCTCCTGCGGCGAAAGCAGATCGCTGTCGGCATCGAGGGCGCTTTGCGTGGCCAGGATCATGCGGTCGGCATCGACCTGCGCCTCGGCAATCGCCCGCGCCTTCATGTCCTGCTGGGCCGTCGAAAAGCTTTCCTGCAGCATGCGCGCAATCTCGTCATCCGACAGGCCGTACGAAGGCTTGACGTCGATGCGCGCCTCGACGCCGCTGCCCTGCTCCCTGGCCGTGACGGTCAGGAGTCCATCGGCGTCGACCGTGAACGTGACACGGATGCGCGCTGCGCCTGCCGCCATCGGCGGAATGCCGCGCAACTCGAACCGCGCGAGGCTGCGGCAGTCGGCCACAAGATCCCGCTCACCCTGCACCACATGCAATGCCAAGGCGGTCTGGCCGTCCTTGTAGGTGGTGAAGTCTTGCGCCATGGCGGTGGGAATGGTCTGGTTGCGCGGCACGATGCGCTCGACCAGGCCACCCATGGTTTCGATGCCGAGCGACAGCGGGATCACGTCGAGCAACAGCAATTCATCGCCACCCTGGTTGCCGGCGAGCTGGTTGGCCGAGATGGCCGCGCCAAGGGCCACCACCTCGTCAGGGTTGAGATTGGTCAGCGGCGGCACACCGAAAAACTCACCGACGGCCTTGCGTATTTGCGGCATGCGAGTCGAACCGCCCACCAGCACGACGCCCTTGATGTCGTCCTTGGCCAGCCGCGCATCGCGCAGCGCGCGCCGCACGGCCGTCATGGTTTGCGCGGTGAGCCCAGCGGTCAGGCCTTCAAAAATGGTTTCTGTCAGTTCCAGCTCGATGACTCCACAGCTCAAGCCCGCGTGAAGGCGAACCATCGGGCTCGACGACAGCGCCTCCTTGGCCGCGCGAGCGGCACGCATGAGGGCCGCACGATCGGTTGCTTCGACCACCGTGAGGCCGGATTGCTGGACAGCCCACTGGGCCAGCGCCCGGTCGTAATCGTCGCCTCCCAGGGCGGAATCTCCACCCGTCGCGACCACCTCGAAAACGCCTTGCGTCAGGCGCAGGATCGAGATGTCGAAGGTTCCTCCACCCAGGTCGTAAATGGCGTAGATGCCTTCACTGTCGTTGTCCAGACCATAGGCAATGGCGGCGGCTGTGGGCTCGTTGATCAACCTGAGGACATTGAGCCCGGCCAGCTGCGCCGCATCCTTGGTGGCCTGGCGCTGTGCCTCGTCGAAGTAGGCCGGCACAGTAATAACCGCGCCGAAGACGTCGTCGTTGAAAGTGTCTTCTGCGCGAAAGCGCAGCGTGGCAAGTATCTCGGCGCTCACCTCGACCGGACTTTTCTCGCCTGCGACGGTTTGCACCGCGACCATGCCGGGCTTGTCGACCAGGACGTAAGAAAGTTGCTCGCGCCCCTCGATGTCCTGGATGCCGCGGCCCATCAAGCGCTTGACCGACGCAATCGTGTTTTTCGGGTCGCTCACCTGGGCCGCCAGCGCGTCGTGGCCGATCTGGCGCTTGTCGCCCCCGAGGTAACGAACGACGCTGGGGAGAATGACACGGCCCTGTTCATCCGGCAGGCACTCCGCCACGCCATGGCGAACGCTGGCGACCAGCGAATGCGTGGTACCCAGGTCGATGCCCACGGCGATCTTGCGCTGATGGGGATCGGGAGCCTGCCCCGGCTCGGAAATCTGCAGTAAAGCCATGGTGTCGGGTGATCTTTTGTTCAGGAGGCAACCTGGTCGATACGGGATTCGACCTCGGTGCCAAAGCGTTCGATGAACATGAGGCTGCGCACCCGCTGGGCCGCCTGCGCATAGTCCTGGTCCTGGTCCAGCGCTTTTTCCACGGCGGCAAGCTGTGCGGCGCGTGCTGCCAGCGTTTCGTCGGCCAGCACTTCCAGGTCTTGCACGCCGGAGGCTTCCTCGAGCGTTTCGCGCCATTGCATCTGCTGCATCAGGAACTCGGCCGGCATGGCGGTGTTGTTCTCGGCGTTGACCGGTGCACCGTGCAGCTCGCACAGATACGCGGCGCGCCGGAGCGGGTCCTTGAGGCGCTGATAGGCCTCGTTGATGCGTACCGACCACTGCATTGCCACGCGCTGGGCGGCCGCACCCTGCGCTGCGAATTTGTCGGGGTGCGCTTCGCGCTGGAGTTCCTTCCAGCACGCATCGATCACTTCCCGCTGCTGTGCAAATTGCACCGGCAGGCGGAACAGCTCGAAATCGTTGGACTGCAGGTTCATGTCAACAAAATGCCGCCAGCACCATGAGTGAAGGCGGCATGGATGGAAATACGCGAGTCGTCAAACCCGAAAGCTTTCTCCGCAGCCACAACGGTCACGCTCGTTGGGGTTGTTGAACTTGAAGCCTTCGTTCAGACCTTCGCGCACGAAGTCGAGCTGGGTGCCGTCGATGTAAGCCATGCTTTTGGGATCGACGAGTACCTTCACGCCGTTGTCTTCGAAGACCACATCCTCGGGCGCGATTTCGTCGGCATATTCCAGCTTGTAGGCCAGGCCCGAGCAACCGGTGGTCTTGACGCCCAGGCGAACGCCCACGCCCTTGCCCCTGCGGGACATGTAACGCGTGACGTGGCGGGCAGCCGCATCAGTCAAAGTAACGGACATGGAAGTGGCGGCCTCAGTTCAGATGCTTTTGCTTGTAGTCGTTCACGGCGGCCTTGATGGCGTCTTCAGCCAGGATGGAGCAGTGAATCTTCACGGGCGGCAAAGCCAGTTCTTCGGCAATGGCGCTGTTCTTGATGCCAGCGGCCTCGTCGAGCGTTTTGCCCTTGACCCACTCTGTGACGAGTGAGCTGGACGCGATGGCCGAGCCGCAACCGTAGGTCTTGAAGCGTGCGTCCTCGATCAGTCCCGTGACGGGGTTGACCTTGATCTGAAGCTTCATCACGTCGCCGCAGGCAGGTGCGCCGACCATGCCGGTGCCTACGGATTCGTCACCTTTTTCAAAGGACCCGACATTGCGGGGATTCTCGTAGTGGTCTACCACTTTTTCGCTGTAAGCCATGATGCTCTCCTGATCGTGTTGCTTGCGGGGCTCGCTGGCGAATTGCCTAGTGCGCAGCCCATTGAATCGTCGACAGGTCGACGCCGTCCTTGAACATTTCCCACAGCGGCGAAAGCTCGCGCAGCTTGGCAACGTTGTCCTTGATGGTCTCGACGGCGTAGTCGATCTCTTCTTCGGTGCTCCAGCGGCCAATCGTCATGCGCAGGCTGCTGTGGGCGAGTTCGTCACTGCGGCCGAGGGCACGCAGCACATAGCTGGGTTCGAGGCTGGCGGAAGTACAGGCCGAACCACTCGACACCGCAAGGCCCTTGATGCCCATGATGAGCGACTCGCCTTCGACGTAGTTGAAGCTCATGTTGAGGTTGTGCGGAACGCGCTTTTCGGCGTGGCCGTTGAGGAACACTTCCTCGACGTCTTTCAGGCCCGCCAGCATGCGTTCGTGCAGGGCACGAATGCGCTTGTTCTCGTCGTGCATCTCGGCCTTGGCGATGCGGTAGGCCTCGCCCATGCCGACACACTGGTGCGTGGGCAACGTGCCCGAACGCATGCCGCGCTCGTGCCCGCCGCCGTGCATTTGCGCTTCAAGCCGCACACGCGGCTTGCGCCGAACGTAGAGGGCGCCAATGCCCTTGGGGCCATAAGTCTTGTGCGACGTGAGGCTCATCAAATCGACCGGCAGGGTCGAGAGATCGACGTCCACACGGCCCGTGGCCTGCGCGGCATCGACGTGAAAGATGATTCCACGCTCGCGGCACAAGGCGCCGATGGCAGGAATATCCTGGATGACGCCGATTTCGTTGTTCACGAACATGACGCTCACGATGATCGTGTCGGGCCGCATTGCGGCCTTCAGCGCGTCGAGGTCGAGCAAGCCATCCGCCTGCACGTCCAGGTAGGTCACTTCAAAACCCTGGCGCTCGAGCTCGCGGCAGGTGTCGAGCACCGCCTTGTGCTCGGTCTTCACCGTGATGAGGTGCTTGCCTTTGGTCTTGTAGAAATGCGCAGCGCCCTTGAGGGCGAGGTTGTTGGACTCTGTCGCGCCGCTGGTCCAGACTATCTCGCGCGGGTCCGCGTTGATGAGTGCTGCGACCTGCTCGCGGGCTTTCTCAACAGCTGCTTCGGCCTTCCATCCCCAGGCATGGCTGCGGGAAGCCGGATTGCCGAAGTGTTCGCGCAACCAGGGGATCATGGCGTCGACCACGCGCGGATCGCATGGATTGGTCGCGCTGTAATCCATGTAGATGGGGAAGTGAGGAGTGTCCATGTCGCAGTTCTTCAATTCAGCTGTTGCGCAGCGTCTTCAGATAACAATTTTTTCAAAAACCATGGGAGGCGCCTGAGCGCCGCCCGCTTCACGATGCCCTCAGCTCAGGACTTCGAGAAGGCGTTGCCCAGGGCAAACACCGAGTTCGGCGCATTGATCCGGATCGGCTTCACGACTGGCGCGGTGAAGATCGCTTTCTTCACCTGCGGCGTGCTCTCGACGACCACGCCCTTGGCGAGTTGGTCTTCAACCAGCTTTTGCAGCGTGACCGAATCCAGAAACTCCACCATGCGGCTGTTCAGGGAGGCCCAGAGTTCGTGGGTCATGCAGCGACCCGCTTCACCCAGGCAATTTTCCTTGCCACCACAATGCGTGGCGTCAATCGGCTCGTCCACGGAAACGATGATGTCTGCGACGGTGATTTCAGCAGCCTTGCGGCCCAGCGTATAGCCGCCACCGGGTCCACGGGTGGACTCCACCAGCTCATGACGGCGCAGCTTGCCGAACAACTGCTCGAGGTAGGACAGGGAAATTTGCTGGCGCTGGCTGATTGCCGCGAGCGTGACAGGGCCGTTGTTCTGGCGCAGTGCCAGATCAATCATCGCAGTGACCGCAAAGCGGCCTTTGGTCGTGAGGCGCATTTCAAGCTCCTTTAATGTTGGCTTGACTGTCTATTGGCTTACCTCGGTGCTTGTGGCGCCAAGGGCTCTTCTCCACCCTCCCCGGCCTGATTCAACGTAGCGGCTCGGACTCCTGGGGTCTGTTTTTTGATGTCGACTAATTTGGTCAAGTATAACAGAATGTCCGACCGATTTGGTCAGCATCCCGGCGTCGAGCTTGACCGATGGCGCTTTTCAGAGCGCCGCCAGAAAGGCCTTTCGCAGCTATTAGGGTCAAAACTGGCGCCGAGTTTCCCCTCAGCCTGAACCAACAGCGCTTCAGCGCAATTTGTCCGCGGTCGGTCGGGCGGCCGTGATGGGAATGACGTTGTCGCGACCCGGCGCGCCGAAAGCCTGCTCCTTCAGGGCGGCGAGCTGATCGCGGATACGGGCGGCCTTCTCGAACTCCAGGTTTTTGGCGTGCTCGATCATGAGCTTCTCGAGGCGCTTGATCTCCCGCGCAACGTCCTTCTCGCTCATGTCCTCGACGAGTGCCTTCTGCATTTCGAGCTGCTGGGCTTCCTTGCCGGCCTTTTCGCTGTAAACCCCATCGATGAGGTCCTTGATGCGCTTGACCACGCTGCGCGGCGTGATGCCGTTGGCCAGGTTGAAGGCAATCTGCTTGTTGCGGCGGCGTTCGGTTTCGTCCATGGCTTTTTTCATGGAGTCGGTGATGCGGTCGGCATAAAGAATTGCTCTGCCATTAAGGTTGCGAGCAGCCCGGCCTATGGTCTGGATCAGGCTGCGCTCAGCCCGCAAAAAACCTTCTTTGTCAGCGTCGAGGATGGCCACCAGACTCACCTCGGGAATATCCAGTCCCTCGCGCAAGAGATTGATACCCACGAGGACGTCAAAGGCACCCAGCCTGAGGTCGCGCAGGATCTCCACGCGCTCGACGGTATCGACGTCACTGTGCAGGTAGCGCACCTTGACGCCGTTGTCGGTGAGGTAATCGGTGAGCTGCTCAGCCATGCGCTTGGTCAGCGTGGTGATAAGGACGCGCTCGTTTTTGTCGACGCGGATGCGGATTTCCTGCAAGACGTCATCGACCTGATGCGTTGCGGGACGCACTTCGACTTCCGGATCGACCAGGCCCGTCGGCCGCACCACCTGCTCGACCACCTGCCCCGCATGCTGCTGCTCATAGGCAGCGGGCGTGGCCGACACGAAGATCGCCTGGCGCATCTTGGCCTCGTACTCCTCGAACTTCAGCGGGCGGTTGTCCAGGGCACTGGGCAGCCGGAAGCCGTACTCCACGAGGGTGGTCTTGCGTGCCCGGTCGCCGTTGTACATGGCATTGAGCTGGCCGATCATGACGTGGCTCTCGTCAAGAAACATCACCGAATCTTTCGGCAGGTAATCGCACAGCGTCGACGGCGGGGAGCCGGGCGGCGAGCCGCTGAGGTGGCGCGTGTAGTTCTCGATGCCCTTGCAATGTCCGATCTCGCTGAGCATTTCAAGATCAAAGCGCGTGCGCTGCTCGATGCGCTGCGCCTCGACCAGCTTGCCTTCACCTACAAACTGCGCCACACGCTCGACGAGTTCGAGCTTGATGGACTCGACCGCCGTCATCACCTTGTCGCGGGGCGTCACGTAATGGCTCTTGGGGTAGATCACGAAGCGCGGGATCTTCTGCTTGATACGGCCAGTGAGCGGATCGAACAACGAGAGGCTCTCGATCTCGTCGTCGAACAGCTCCACCCGAATCGCCAGCTCCGAGTGCTCGGCCGGAAACACGTCGATCACGTCGCCGCGCACGCGGAATGTGCCACGGGCAAAATCCTGCTCGTTGCGGCTGTACTGCATGCGGATGAGCCGCGCAATGACGTCGCGCTGGCCCATCTTGTCGCCGATGCGCGCAATGAAACGCATCTGGGTGTAGTCCTCGGGGGCGCCAATGCCGTAGATGGCGCTCACGGTGGCGACGATGATGGTGTCGCGTCGCTCCAGCACGCTCTTGGTGGCGGAAAGCCGCATCTGTTCGATGTGCTCGTTGATGGCCGAGTCCTTTTCGATGAACAGGTCGCGCTGGGGAACGTAAGCCTCTGGCTGGTAGTAGTCGTAATAGCTGACGAAATACTCCACCGCGTTCTTCGGGAAGAACTCACGAAACTCGCTGTACAGCTGGGCAGCCAGCGTCTTGTTGGGCGCAAAAACAATCGCTGGCCGACCCAGTCGCGCAATCACGTTGGCCATCGTGAACGTCTTGCCCGAGCCGGTCACGCCAAGCAGCGTCTGGAACACCTCGCCGTCGTTGACGCCTTCGACCAATTGGGCAATCGCCGTGGGCTGGTCCCCCGCCGGCTCATAAGGCATGAACAGTTCGAACGGAGAGCCGTCGAACGTGACGAAGCGCCCTGCCAATGGCGCTTCATGCGATTCGGTGATGACTTCGGTGACTTCTGGCATAAAACCTCAACGCTGGCCCGCTAAAATCGTGGGCAACCCAACAGGATACGGCATTCAGGACACCGGCGCTGGCTCTGCAGCCCCACCTCCATGCCCCGTAGCCCATGGTTCTCCGCCCCCAAGCCTTTTTCGAGGCCTTACCTCTTGCATAGGAACGTCATGTCTTTGTTTACCGCCGTAGAAATGGCACCGCGCGACCCGATCCTGGGCCTGAACGAGCAGTTCAACGCCGACACCAACCCCAACAAGGTCAACCTGGGCGTGGGCGTGTACTACGACGACAACGGCAAGCTTCCACTGCTGCAATGCGTGCGCGCCGCCGAAAAACTCATGTCGGACGCGCCCACGCCGCGCGGCTATCTGCCCATCGACGGTATTGCCGCCTATGACGCAGCGGTGAAGAGCCTGGTATTTGGGGTCGACAGCGAGCCCGTCAAGAGCGGCCGCGTTGCTACCGTGCAAGCCATCGGTGGAACCGGCGGCCTGAAGGTCGGGGCCGACTTTCTCAAGCGCCTGAACCCCAACGCCAAAGTGCTCATCAGTGACCCCAGCTGGGAGAACCACCGCGCACTGTTCAGCAGCGCCGGGTTCACCGTCGAGTCCTATCCCTACTACGACGCAGCCAAACGCGGCGTGAATTTCGACGGCATGCTGGCCGCGCTGAAGTCCGCCGCGGCCGGCACCATCGTCGTGCTGCACGCCTGCTGCCACAACCCCACCGGCTACGACATCACCGCCGCCCAATGGGACGAGGTCATCGCCGCCGTCAAGTCGGCTCAACTGGTGCCCTTCCTGGACATGGCCTACCAGGGCTTTGGCCATGGCATCGCTGAAGACGGCGCCGTTATCGGCAAATTCGTCGCAGCCGGCCTGGACTTCTTCGTATCCACGTCTTTCTCCAAAAGCTTCAGCCTGTATGGCGAGCGCGTCGGTGCACTGAGCGTGCTCTGCCGGGACAAGGAAGAAGCCGGCCGCGTGCTCAGCCAGCTCAAGATCGCCATCCGCACCAACTACAGCAACCCGCCCATCCATGGCGGTGCGGTCGTGGCTGCGGTGCTCAACACGCCCGAGTTGCGTGCCCAGTGGGAAAAGGAACTGGCCGAGATGCGCGTTCGCATCAAGCAGATGCGCAGCACCCTGGTCGGCAAACTCAAGGATGCCGGCGTGAAGGAAGACATGAGCTTCATCACGACCCAGATCGGCATGTTCAGCTACTCGGGCCTGAGCAAGGACCAGATGGTGCGCCTGCGCAACGAGTTCGGTGTGTACGGCACCGATACCGGCCGGATGTGCGTGGCCGCACTGAACAGCAAGAACATCGACTACGTCTGCGCGTCTATCGCCAAAGTCATCTAAAGGCCTGAAGTCATCCAGGGCGTCTTTGCTGACCGGTTTGCCGGGAGAGTCGCTCAGCGCTCTCCCCAGATCATCGAGCGCATCGAAATAGACGCCAGCTGGAAGCTGGTGTTGAAAAAGCGCACGGGCTCGTTCGCGTCCACAGCCGCCGCCGCATACAGCAGTGGCAGGAAATGCTCATGCGTGGGATGCGCCATGCGCGCCACGCTGCCCAGCTTTTCGAAGTTTTGCAGGGCGTCGAGCTGGCCTTGCTGGACCTGGCCGCCGACCGTATGGTCGAACTCCAGCGCCCAGTCGTAGGCTTGCGACGCAGCGGCGCCCCGCTGCATCTGGCGCAAGTTGTGCACCACGTTCCCGCTGGCGACGATGAGAACGCCTCGCTCGCGCAAACCCTTGAGCTGGCGCGCCAGCGCGTAATGCTCGGAGGGCGGCCGGCTGTAATCCATGCTCAGCTGGATCACCGGGATTGATGCCGCCGGAAACATCGGCTTGAGAACGGACCACGCGCCATGGTCCAGCCCCCATTCCGTGGCATCCAGCCCCAGAGGTTTGCCCATGCGCTGCCGCACGAGCCGGGCCAGCTCCTGGGCGGCTTTCGGATAGCCGGGAGCGGGGTAACGCTCATCGAAGAGTTCCTGCGGGAATCCGCCGAAGTCGTGAATCGTCTTCGGCCTGTCCATGGCGGTCAGCCACCAGCCTTCGGTCAACCAATGCGCAGAGATGCACAGGATGAGCTGAGGCTCGGGCCAATCGGAGTCGAAGCGCTTGCCGAGCGCCGTCCAGCTCTGCCGGTACTCGTTGTCCGTAATGGCATTCATGGGGCTGCCGTGACCCAGAAACACCACCGGCATGCGGTCAGAGGGCCTGAGCGACTGAAACTCCCGTAGCGCCAGGGGGTCAGAAGAATGTGTCATATGAGGTGCTCGAAAGGTCTTCGAAAAAGTTGAGTGCTGGAAAACAAGGCAAGCCCGGCTCTTCAATAAGCGGGGCCAAAGCTTTCATCCCGTTGACAATAGTCGGGTAAGACTACGTCGAGATTAGAGTCCCGCCTCCGAATTTGGTGGAGCGCTACTGTTATATTGCACTGCAGCATTTGCTTTTTCGTCCAGCATTAAAAGGTTACCGCCATGCTTTACCAAGTCTATGAAACGCAGCGTACGCTCATGGAGCCCTTCGTTGACTTCGCACAGGCAGCGTCCAAGCTTTACAGCAATCCCTTGTCCCCGGCAGGGCAAAACCCTTTTGCGCAGCGCGTGGCGGCGGGCTACAGCCTCATTTACCGGCTTGGCAAGGACTACGAAAAACCAGAGTTTTCGATCAACACCATCGAAGCTGGCGGCGTGTCTCTGGCCATTCATGAGCGGGTAGAGATCAACAAGCCTTTTTGTGAGCTGCGCCGCTTCAAGCGCTTCACCGACGACACGGCAACGCTGGCGCGTCTGAAAAGCCAGCCGGCCGTTCTGATCGTCGCGCCACTGTCGGGACACTACGCAACGCTCCTGCGTGACACCGTCAAGACCATGCTCAAGGACCACAAGGTCTACATCACCGACTGGAAGAACGCCCGCACGGTGCCGCTTTCCGAAGGCAGCTTTCACCTCGACGACTACGTCAACTACGTGCAGGAATTCATTCGCCACCTGCAAGGCACGTATGGCAACTGCCACGTGATCAGCGTCTGCCAGCCGACAGTTCCCGTGCTGGCTGCCGTTTCGTTGATGGCCACGCGCGGCGAGAAAACGCCGCTCAGCATGACCATGATGGGTGGCCCGATCGATGCACGCAAATCGCCCACTGCCGTGAACAACCTGGCGATGAACAAGAGCTACAGCTGGTTCGAGAACAACGTCATTTTCCGCGTGCCGAGCAACTTCCCAGGTGCGGGCCGACGCGTTTACCCCGGCTTTTTGCAGCACACCGGCTTTGTGGCCATGAACCCCGACCGGCATGCCACCAGCCATTACGACTACTTCAAGGACTTGCTCAAGGGCGATGACGCCAGTGCCGAAGCGCACCGCAAGTTCTATGACGAATACAACGCCGTCCTCGACATGGACGCCGATTACTACCTTGAAACCATCAAGGTGGTTTTCCAGGAATTCAAGCTGGTCAACGGCACCTGGGACGTACGCAACCCTGAGGGCGAACTCGAACGCGTTCGGCCGGAAGACATCACCACCACGGCTCATTTCACCGTAGAGGGTGAGCTCGACGACATCTCGGGTTCGGGCCAGACCGAAGCAGCCCATGGGCTTTGCTTCAACATTCCGAAGGCACGCCAGAAGCACCTCGAAGTGCCCGGCGCGGGTCACTACGGTATTTTCAGCGGCCGCCGATGGCGCGAGGTGGTGTACCCGCAGGTCAAGGCCTTCATACTGGCCAACAGCGAGCCTGCAGCTGCCGAAACGAAAGCAATTGCAGCTCCTTCGACCGCCCGCTCGGCTGGCGCAACGCGCAAGTCCGCGAAGGCCAAGTCGGCCTCCACCCCACGCGCGGTGGCACCGGCCAAGAAGCGCGCCGCCAAAAAGGCCTGATGGGTCACGGCAAGTGCGTGCCGCCTGCGCACGTGACGCGGCGCCTTGCCTGAAAATTGAAGCGTGAGCCCGCTCGCCGAACAGATCAATGCCCTGCTGCCGCAAACGCAATGCACGCGCTGCGGCTTTCCCGACTGCGCGGCTTATGCCGAGGCCATTGCGAAGGGCGACGCGAACATCAACCAATGCCCGCCGGGCGGGGCACAAGGCATCCAGCGCCTTGCCGCGCTGACCGGGCAGCCTGCGCTCGCGCTGGACGCTTCGCATGGCACCGAAGGTCCGCGGCACGTCGCGGTCATTGACGAGGCCTGGTGCATCGGCTGCACCTTGTGTCTGGACGCATGCCCCACCGACGCCATCATGGGCAGCAACAAATTGATGCACACCGTGATCGAGACGTATTGCACCGGTTGCGAGCTCTGCATTCCGGTTTGCCCGGTGGACTGCATCAGCCTTGAAAATGTCACCGGAGAACGTACGGGCTGGAATGCATGGTCACCCGCCGATGCGGCCTGGGCCCAAGAACGCTACCAGGTCCATACGCTGCGCCTCGTCAAGAGCAAGCATGAGAATGAGACGCGGCTTGAGATAAAAGCCGAGGCGCCACTGTCCGACCTGCCCGGCCACTCGCTCCATACGAACACCACGGTACTGGAACAAAAGCGCGCCGTGATCGAAGCGGCCCTCGCTCGTGCACGCGCCAGACGCGACCCCGGGAAAGGCGGCGCCTGAGCGTGCCTCTGCACCGTCAGGACCCGCTCATGGGTTCATTGACCGAAGGTGCCAGGGCGCCGGATTATCGAATTCGCGGAACAGCGCCATGGCCATCGAGCGCAAGGTATCGTCATCGGTGCAATGCGCAGCGGCCAATTGCCGCAAGGCGTAGCGACGGTCGCAACGCATCATGGCGCTGCTGGTCCACTCCCCATGGCTGGCCATGCGCCGCGTAAACACCCGCAACAGTTCGGACGGCGCGGGGTCGGCGGGATAACCCGAGGCCGGTCGGAGGACACCGGCCGCTGCGGCCGGGAGGCCGGCGCTAAGCTCCTTGAATTGCATGGCAAGCTCCTGAGTGGACTTGCCTGAGACTAAAGCCGCGCCGGGAAAGTCCAAAACCCGAACAGAAGGCACAAGAGCGCGCATCTCAGGGCGCACATAGACCTCTGGAAACAGCAGCCGCAGCAGATGGGCTACCGGGATCTCGATTTCACGACGCCGCCAGGCGGGCAAACGCCTGAATCACCTCGGGTGGCGCCTGCACCATCTCGACCAACACACCCTCGCCCGAAATCGGAAACTCGTCGTTGAACTTGGGGTGCAAAAAGCAGATGTCGTAGCCCGCTGCGCCTGCCCGGATGCCCCCCGGCGCAAAGCGCACGCCCTGGGCCGTCAGCCACTCGACGGCTTTCGGCAGATCATCGATCCATAGTCCGACGTGGTTCAGCGGCGTGGCATGTACTGCCGGCTTTTTCTCCACATCCAGCGGCTGCATGAGATCGACCTCGACCTTGAAAGGTCCACTGCCCATTGCGCAGATGTCCTCGTCGACGTTTTCGCGCTCGCTGACGAAATTGCCCGTGACTTCCAGGCCCAGCATGTCAACCCACAAGGTCCGCAGACGCTGCTTGTCGGTTCCTCCGATGGCGATCTGCTGGATTCCCAGAACCTTGAATGGACGCGTGTTGCTCATGATGCGAGGATCTCCCGGCGGGCGGCCCAGTAAGTGACGCCGCTGGCGCCGACGGTTTCGGTGTGCGGAGTCCCGGCAGGCAGGCGAAATATGTCGCCCACCTGATAAGTCTGGGCCGAGGCCCCCACCACGCCGAGCGTGATGTCGCCTGAAATGATGCGTGCCTCGGCGTCGAAGTCGTGGCTATGCACTGGTAGCGCAAAGCCCGCCTCGCGCTCGACAGGCACAACGGCGGTGTAGCCTTGTGCCTGCATCGATGTCTGGAATTCTGTGAAGGTCATGACGTTGGTCCCAGGCGTTACAGGCGGCTCAGGCCGTAGCGAACTCCACGATGGGCTGATCGACACTGAGCGATTCGCCCTTGGCCGCCAGCACTTTACCTACGACGCCATCGGCAACCGCGAAGAGCACGTTCTCCATCTTCATGGCTTCGATCACCGCGACGCGCTCGCCCGCCTGCACCTTCTGACCCACTTGAACCGCGATATCCACGAGCAGGCCGGGCATGGGCGACAGCACAAAGCGGCTCATGTCGGGCGGTGCCTTGTAGGGCATCAGTGCGTGCAGCGCCGCGGCTCGTGGCGAAAGGACCAGTGCATCAAGGCGGGTGCCGTTGTGGATGATGCGAATGGCCAGCGGATTGCGCCCGACCCCGCGCTCGACCTGTGCGGCAAACGGCTGGCCATTGACCGTGCCGCGAATGCGTGCTCCGCCCAGGTGCCAGTTGCTGCAGATCTCGTAGCGCTTGCCTTGTGTCTCTACCGCGCTCGATCCTGATGCTGCTTCGTAGTCCCGAACCGAAGCCGGCTGACCCGAGTTGGCGCCGTCGGCCGAGAGCTTCACCACGACAAAATCCTGGTTGACCGTGAGGCCGTGGCCCGGCAGCTGTCCACTGATGCCAGCAGCGCGCCCCAGCAAGCGACGGTTGATGTAGGCCGCCAATGCAACCAGAAAGTCCGGGTCATCGTGCGGTACGTCCTCTGCGCGGAACCCCGTGGGGTAGTTCTCGGCGATGAAGCCGGTATTGAAGTCGCCCGAGACGAATCTGGGATGGGCCAGCAAGGCGGCCTGAAAGGGAATATTGCTGCTGACACCGCGGATGACAAAGGCATTGAGTGCCTCGCGCATTTTGGCGATCGCCTCGTTGCGGTCCTTGCCATGCACGATGAGCTTGGCAATCATCGAGTCGTAGTACATGGGGATTTCACCGCCGTCCTGCACGCCCGTGTCCACGCGCACGCCGAAAAAGTCGCCCTGCCTGTCGGCAGTGACTTGCCCTGCCGCTCCAGCGAGCGCAGGATGCACGCCGGTGCGATCAGCGGCAAACATGGTCTGCCTGGGGGGTTGAAAGCGCACCAGTCGGCCGGTCGATGGCAGGAAATTACGGAAGGGATCTTCGGCGTTAATGCGGCATTCGATCGCCCAGCCGTCCCGCTTGACCTCCGCCTGAGTAAGCGGCAACGGCTCGCCTGCGGCAACGCGAATCATGAGCTCGACCAGATCGAGGCCCGTGATGCATTCGGTCACCGGATGCTCCACCTGCAGGCGCGTGTTCATCT
>JAZKIC010000016.1:87603-248781 GCA_040385065.1 Pseudomonadota bacterium | reverse complement strand
TGCCCCCCGAGGGGGCCGCTGCGCCTGCGGTCTGGCAAAGCCAGTCCCGCGGCCCTGGCTGGTCAAGACCGGCTGGTGCGTGGCGGCTGGTAGAGGCCCACGGTCGCTCACTTGATGTAGCTTCCTGCCCCCCGAGGGGCGCTGCGCCTGCGGCCCGGCAAAGCCGGTTCCGCGGTTGAACTAGCCCCCACGGTCGCTCACTTCGTGTAGCCCCTGCCCCCCGAGGGGGCCGCTGCGCCTGCGGTCTGGCAAAGCCAGTCCCGCGGCCCATGCCTGGTCAATACCAGCGGTGCGTGGCGGAGCGCGTGCGGCCCGGCCAAGCCGGTTCCGTGGCCCTGGCTGGTCAATACCACTTCTAAGCGAAAGCATTCACGGCGCAGCGGTTCTGCTGCCATGAAAAAGATTGTGCAATTGCTTGCGATGCGTCAAACAAAAAAGGCGGCAACTTCGTAAAGTGGAAGCAGGCCCCACGTGCGCTTGATGGCTACCCTCTTGTTAATGAAACCTTGAGCGCGGTGCATCGTTTTCAAAGGAGCAGGTGCAAAGAATTCTTATCTGTCTTACGCCGGAATGGCCCGGTATCAAACGCCTGGGCGCCATCGCGTAGTCAGCCCGGTATTCATTCGGCGGAGGTCACATGTACAAGAAAATCCTGGTTCCGGTAGACGGCAGTCCCACATCCAACAAGGCCGTCGAGGCGGCGGCCCAGCTGGCGTGCGATTCGGGCGGCACCGTGCTTCTGCTTCACGTGATCGAAGAGCTGTCCTACCTCATCGGGTATGACCCCTACGGGAGTATTTCGGCCGATCTGCCAGGCATCCTCCGCGATACGGGCAAGCAAGTGCTCGGGGAATCTTCGGCTTTGGCCGGAGCGCGCGGCGCATCGGTCGAGACGCGTCTCATCGACACTGTAGGCGAACGGTTGTCGCAAGTGGTCGCCGATGCTGCCACCGAATGGGGCGCCGACCTCATCGTCGTTGGGACCCATGGCAGGCGCGGTGTCGGGCGCTTGTTGATGGGCAGCGGCGCCGAACAGATCATTCGCTACGCGCCGGTCCCCACGCTGGTGATACGCGCCGCGGACGACCATGAGTCCGAGCGCAAAATCCTCGAGGCTGGAACGGCCGCCCCGATATAGCGAGCAGGCCGGAGGTCATCCAAAGCGGCACAACAAGCACGTCGGCCCCACGGATGAACTCTGTGTAGGACGGGAGAGAGACCTGCAAATCGCCAACACGTGGCCCTGCACACTCTTTGCATGTACGTTTCAGAACATCCCCAGTCCCGGGCGGGTCCGTTGACCCGTGGGCGCGCTTCATGGTTTACCGGCCTGGCCCTCTGCCTGTGCATCGCGGCTCCCCTTGCCCACAGCCAGGGTATGCCGGAGGATAGCTCCTCCGCACAATCGGCCTTGCTGGCAAAGCACACGGCCCTTGCAGCACAGCTTGGCCGCAACGCCTATGGCCGTCCACTCGTAATCGACTCTACAGAAGGGCCGACCTCCGTCATCGGGAACGCTTATGCGGTTATCGACGCTCCTTTCGCGACGGTCAACGCAGCACTCAAATCGCCGGCCCACTGGTGCGACGTGATGATTCTTCACCTCAACACCAAGCTCTGCCAGTCCCGAACGGCGCGCGGCCAGCCTGAGCTGGCGGTGAAGATCGGCAAGAAGCTCGGCCTCGCCCTGGGCGATGCCTACTCGCTGAACTTCAACTTTTCCCTTGATGCGTCGACCCCGACCTATCTCAACGTCAAGCTCGCTTCGCCCAGCGGGCCGCTGGGTACGCATGACTACCGTATCCAGCTACAGGCCACCCCACTGGCGAACGGGAAGACGTTCGTCCACCTGGGCTATTCCTATGGCTACAACATGGCCAGTCGCCTGGCGATGCAGGCCTACCTGGCAACCGTCGCCAGTGACAAGGTCGGTTTCTCGAGAATCGACACCGCGTCCAGCCGGGGGCCTGGGCTGGTGCGGGGCCTGCGCGGCGTCACGGAGCGCAACACCATGCGCTACTACCTTGCGATAGAGGCCTACATGGCCTCCCTTCAGTCGCCGCAGCAGGAGCAGCTCGAACGCCGGCTAGAAGCCTGGTTCGACGCCACCGAACAGTTCCCGCTACAGCTGCGCGAAGTGGACAAGCCGACCTACCTTGCCCTCAAGCGGCAAGAGGTTCAAAGGCAGCAGTCGTCGTCCTGAAGCCGCTCAGTGCCGGCATGCGGCCTGGGGTGGGTTCGCGACACCCGGTTCCCGGATCGGCAACGTCGGCTCGGGCGTAGGCGGCTCATTGATCTCAGGAGGCACACCGGGACTCGGCGGAACCGTGAGGGGTGGGACTTCGTTCGGAATATAAGTTCCGGGCGGTGCACCGGGTGGCGGAACGTTGATCTGGGCGTGAAGCATGGAAGTTTCCTGGTGCGAGTTTTGTCGAGTGGATAAGGGTGGGCAAATAAGTATGCGCATCGGAGGATGGCTCAGCGAAAGCCCCACCCCTGCCGCTGACGCTGCCGCTGTCGTTGACGCTGGCGCAGCCCGCCACTCAGGCCAAGGTTGATAAGCGCGGCCAGTAAGGCACCGGTTCCTGCAGCAAGCAGCGCATATTTGGCCGGCTGGGCTGCAACCTGGCGCGCCACCTTGTCCTCGGCTCGGGCAAAGAAACCCGGTGATTCCGGGTTCCGTTGTGCCCGACCAGGGGCTGGTTGCCCTGCCCGGGCAACGTCCGTTGCCGTTCCAGCCAAGTCAGCCTCGGCAGGCTCGATGACTTCTTCGCTGAGGGGCCGGTGACCTCCCTGGCTCGGCAGTGTTTCGTGTACCTCTGCCGGTATTGGGGTGGCCAGCGGCGCGGTTGCTTCAGGAGCACTCATCTGCGTACCTTTCTTGACGGTGTCGTTCGGTTTGGTGGATCAGCAGCAACTCTGCCTGAGAACGACGTTAGACCTCTGGCGGCGCAGCGTCTGTGGGCCAAGCGGTGCAGCCCGGGTGGGAAGGGTCCGACGGTTGCGAGCGACGTGCGCGGTCATGACGGATTCCCTTCCGTGGGAGATGTCCCACGCATACAGCGGACTGGGCTGACGCGCCCAAGAGAGGGTCAGCCATGGGCCGAATCGAAGCGTTTCGTTACGCTGTAGAAGACTCGTTGGGTGCGCGGCGAGCAAAGGGTCGGGGCGAAGAGCGCGCTGCACATGCCTCTTCCCCTTCGACCTTGCTGCACTGTCTTTCTTTTGCCGGACTGTGCGCCGCGATCGCGCGAATTTTTTAAGAACAGGAATGTAGATGTCCCAACCCAGGCGAAAAGCCGGCGCAAGTTCCCGAGCCAGCTCGGACTCAAAAGACAAACAAAGCCAGCTTGATGCCTTCACTTCAGGAGGCGGAGCCAACTCCCACCTGACCACGAGCCAGGGCGTGGCCATCCCCGACAACCACAATTCCCTGAAGGCCGGAGCCAGAGGCCCGACCTTGATGGAGGATTTCATCCTCCGCGAAAAGCTGGCGCATTTTGCGCACGAGCGGACGGCCGAGCGCACCGTTTATGCGCGCGGCAGCGCGGCCCATGGCACGTTCAAGGTGTACAAGCCGATGTCGCAGTTCACAAGCGCCGGTTTCCTGCAGGACCCCGAGGCCGAGATTCCGGTTTTCGTCCGGTTTTCCAATTCCATGGGATCACGCGGTGCGGTGGATGCGGCTCGCGATGTGCGCGGTTTTGCCGTGAAGTTCTACACCGCTGAGGGCAATTACGACCTCGTCGGCAGCAGCGTTCCGGTGTTCTATATCCAGGACGCGATGAAGTTTCCAGACCTCATCCATGCGATGCGTGCCGAGCCCCACAACGACATGCCACAGTCGTCGTCGGCACACGACACATTCTGGGACTTCGCTTCTCTCATGCCGGAGGCCACGCACATGCTCATGTGGCTGATGTCAGACCGGGCATTGCCCAGGAGCCTGCGCATGATGGAAGGCTTTGGCGTGCACAGCTTTCGATTCATCAATGCGCAGGGACAGTCCCACTTCGTGAAGTTCCACTGGAAACCGAAACTCGGCGTTCACGGACTGCTATGGGACGAGGCCCAGAAAATCGCGGGCCGGGATGGAGATTTCCATCGACGCGACCTGTGGGAAGCCATCGCCGCGGGAAACTTCCCCGAATGGGAGTTGGGCGTGCAGATGGTCGAGGAAAGCAAGGCTGGCGACCTGGGCTTCGATCTGCTCGATCCCACCAAGCTCATTCCGGAGGAACAGGTACCGGTCCAGCTGATCGGTCGCATGGTCCTGAACCGCAACGTCGACAACTTCTTTGCCGAGACTGAACAGGTCGCGTTCAATCCGGGCCACCTCGTTCCGGGCATCGACTTTTCCAACGATCCGTTACTGCAAGGCCGGCTGGCCTCTTATACCGACGCGCAGCTCGCCCGCCTGGGTGGGCCGAATTTCAATGAACTCCCCATCAACCGGGCGGTCTGCCCGGTGCATAACTTCCAGCGCGACGGATTGCACCGCCAGACCATCAACAAGGGCCGTGTTTCCTACGAGCCCAACACGCTGGGCGCCGGTGCGGAATTTCGCGTGGACGGCGGCGCGCAGGGCTTCCAGTCGTATGCGGAAGAAGTGGCATCGCCAAAATTACGCCGGCGCAGCGCCAGCTTCGACGATCATTTCTCGCAGGCCACACTGTTCTGGAATAGCCAGAGCGTGGCCGAGAAAGACCACATCGTCTCGGCCTTCCGTTACGAGCTCTCCCGCGTGGATACGCAAGAGATCCGGCAGCGCGTCGTCGATAACCTGGCCCATGTGGACATGAAGCTGGCCACGCGTGTGGCCGCGCCGCTGGGCATTGGCGCGCCCGACGCAGCGGCCGCGGCGGGACGGCTGGGGTACCGCGACCACGTCAGCCCATCGCGCATTTCGGAAGCGCCTTCTCTGAGCATGGCCGGCAGAGCGGCTTCACCCATCCATACGCGCCGGGTTGCAGTACTGGCTACCGATGGTGTCGACATGATTCCCGTGCGCCGGGTGATCCAGGAACTCACCGACGCGGGACTGCAATGCAAGCTGGTGGCGCCAAGGCTGGGCCAGATCGGCACGGCCAGCGGCAGGACTTTGCCGGTTGACTTCACTTTCAGCAACATCTCGTCGGTTGTTTTCGACGCGGTGCTGATTCCAGGAGGTAGCGCCAGCACGGACGAGCTGTGCCGGCTGGGGCTCGCGGTTCATTTCGTGCTCGAAGCCTACAAGCATTGCAAGCCCATCTGCTCCATCAACGAGGGCGTGGCACTCATGGCGACACTCGGCTTTAGCCTCAGCACGGAAAAAGACGTGGCGCTGACGGTACCCACGCCCGGCGTGGTCGTGGCCGACAGCCACAAGGCCATCGAAGGACAGATTTCGCAGGAGTTCATCACAGCGATTGCCGCGCACCGTCATTGGGACCGCGTGAACGTCGAGGCAGTACCGGCCTGAGCCCAACCAAGGAATACCCTGTGACACGCCCTTCCCTTGCCGACGGCCAGTGGCGCCTGGAGTTTCGCGGTTGCGCCTGCCCTGCTCCGCTGCTGGACCGCGCCAGCGTGCTCGAAATGCTTTGCCAGCAATGCCTGCGCGAGAACGATATCGACGCGGCGCAGGTGCGCTTTTTCCAGTTCCTGCCCAGAGGCAGCGCCGGAACTGCCGTGATGCCTCAGGGACGCCTTGCACTGCACACCTGGCCCGAGCAAAAGCTCGTATCGGTTTTCGTTTCGTTGACGGGCACCACGTCGGCACAGCGATTCCAGGTGCACTCGCTGCTCGAAACACTGGTGGCCTATTTCCGTCCGCAAGAAACCTTCTGCGAATCGCAGCCATCGGAACCCGCTAAGTTCGAACCCCTGGAAGCGCTGGCATAGCCGCGTTGTAGGACCCGGCTCACGCTGCGCGCGGTCGCCTGGAGCCCAGAGGCAGGGCCAGCATCCCGCACGTGCATAAAAGCAGGCTCGCGAGACTAAATATTGGTTGACGTGAGGTGAGTGCCGAGTGCCGAGTGCGGAGTGCAGGCGAAATAACCCTCCGCGATCTGCCGATGGGTTTTGCCGACGGTTCAGGTTTCGTGGCTCCGTCCCTTCGTCGACCTATACGCTCATCTGCCAACTTTTAGAAAGACTGCCATGGCCAACAACTCGACAAGCAATGGCCCCGTTGTGACGGGCCTCTTCCCTGACCGCGAAAGCGCAGAGCGTGCGTACGGCTCTGTCGAGGCGCGGGGCTACACGCGCGACGACGTGAACCTGGTCATGTCCGACGAAACGCGCAAGCGCCACTTCGCCGACGAGGCGAGTACCCGCACTGAACTGGGCTCTAAAGCCGCAGAAGGCGCCGGCATCGGGGGCGCCATCGGTGGTGGACTTGGAGCCATTGCGGCGGCCATCGCAACGGTCGGCACATCGCTGGCGATACCGGGCCTCGGCCTGGTAATTGCCGGACCCATTGCCGCAGCCCTGGCCGGAGGCGGTGCGGGCGCGGCCGCAGGCGGACTGGTCGGCGCACTCATAGGCTGGGGAATCCCGGAAGAACGGGTGAAGCATTACGAACAGGGCGTCAAGGAAGGCGGCATTCTGATGGGGGTACGGCCCCGTTCCGACGACGATGCTGCGCACTTTGAAGAAGAGTGGAAGCGTCACCAAGGGCAGCACGTCTACAGATGACACCTCATCCGTTAGCATCCACTGCGCAGGGAGCGTCTCTCGAGGCCGGCGATTTCCGCCTTGAGCAGACCTTGAACGTCCTGCGCGTGCTCGCACAGGCTTGCCAAACTGCGTCGGACCGTTTCCGCGTGTGCGCGGAGGTGGCCGACTCGGCAGACGTCAAGGCACTGCTGACGCGGCGCGGCCTCGAATACCTTGCAGCGGCTAACGAACTCCAAGCTCATCAGCAACGTCTTGAAGCGATGCCAGGCGGCATTTCTACCGACGAAACGGGGGCGGTCGTCGGGTGGGCGCCGCCGGGCGGGCTGACCGGATTTTCGGAGCTCGCACTTATCGAGGAGTGCGAACGCGGAGAGGACACTGTGCTCGAAGCTTTTGCGGATGCGCTGGCCTTGCCACTGGAGCCCGCAGTCAAGGAAGTCACCGAGCGCCAGCGGCTAGAGGCCAAAAACGGGCACAGTCAGGTTCGCACTTTGCGTGACCGCGTCAGGGCTGCTGCGTAAGGCGCGCAGGACAATCACGGGCGAAAAAACCACTTTGCTTGTTTTCAACGAATAAAATTAAAACTAGTACTTTTGGGTCACATATTATCCGAATACGGGACTCTACTTCACAACTCGTTACGAACTAGTTGATCTTCCTGTTGTTTTTAGTAAATGAGCGTCACCGGAAGCCTTGTCACAACGCTACTGAAGACCTAACCTAGAACCAACAAATAAACCGCTAACGCAAGCGATTAAAGGTACGCCTTATGAGTTGGTTGAAATCAGCGCTTCGCAGTAGCTTTGTCGGACTGCTCGGACCCAGCGCAAGCCGTGAAAACATCGACGACCGCACGGAGGATATTCGTGAGGCGATGGTCGATGCGATGGGCGCGTTCGGCGAAGCGCACTTTCCCAAAATCGTTTTGCGAGTGCGCTATGCGCAGGATGTTCAGGGACTTTGGTATGCACGCAGTGACGTGATGGCCGTGCTTTCGGCTATGCAGGGCGAAACCATCGCTCGCAAGAAACTCACCGAAATCAACGAAATGTTCGCGGGCTTGCTGCCAAGTGGCCTGCACTCTCGCCCCACGCCCCTGAGCAGCTGAAGTTCATCATCGGGCGTTCGCCCATCTAGGAGCGTGGGCGGCAGAAGGGACGTGCGCTGCAAAGCGGCCGCGCCGGTCCATTTTTCACCCGCTTTTTGACCGATAGCTGGGCTATCGGCCTTCAAATCTGGTAAAAACTGTCCTCGGCGGGGCCACTTTTCGCCATGCACGCCTTCTGCCGCCCACGCTCCTAGCGGCGGTCCGGCACCGCAGCATCTAATCTTGTTCTCAGTGCAGATGGCCCCAGACGATAAATGCGTCACGGCCTTCCACCATCAATGACACCGGCATGCCAAAAGGCAGCGTCAGCTTGGTCGGAACATGACCGAATGGCAGGCCCGTCAGTACTCTCGCCTTGACCTTGGACTGAAGCCAGTCCACCACGCTGCCCAGCTTGAAGCCCTTGTCGTGGGGGACCAGCTGGTAGCGCGTGAATTGCCCGAAAACAATCGCCTTTTGCTGCGCCAAAAGCCCGGCATGGAGCAATTGCGTCAGCATGCGCTCGACACGGTAGGGGTGTTCGTTCACGTCCTCGATGAACAGGGTTCCGCCCTTGGGCGCGGTGAGATACGGCGTCCCGGCCAGCGTCGCAAGGACAGAGAGGTTGCCTCCCCAAAGCACGGAATTCCTGATCGCGAAGTCGCGGCTGACAGGGGCGTCATCGCCGGCTGATTTGCGCGGCTTGGGCAGCTGCCATCCGGCGCCTTCGCCGTGCCCGCCGATCAGGTCGTCGAAACAGCTTTCCATGATGTCGTCCGGCTCACCCTCGACGCCGAAGTCCTCGCCAAGCGCCGGACCGGCCCAGCTGGGCGCTCCGGTGCTGGCGTACAAGGCACTTTGCAAAGCCGTAAAGTCGCTCAGACCCACGAGCTTCGTGCCTTTCGAGATGGCACGTGCAAGGGCTTTGTAGTTGATGTCGCCCAGGATGCGCGTCAGGCCGTAGCCGCCGCGCGATATCAGGGCGACATCGGCGCCGCTGGCCGCCGCACGGTGAATGGCTGCCACGCGAGTGGCGTCATCGCCTGCGAAACGCTGGTAGCTGGCCAGCGCCGCTTCGTCGACTTCAACCTCGTGCCCGAGTGCCTTGAGCCTGGCCACGCCACGCTTGAAACTGGCCTTGTCGCGCACAGCGCTGGAGGGCGAGTAAATGTAGATTTGTTTTTTCACGCCCGAAGTATCCCATTCGCCCGCGGCGTGATTTCAGTCAGCCGCGCATCTGAACGAAATGGTCGGTGATCAAGGCCGCAAGGGCCTCACCCGCGCAAGGCCATGATTCCGGGACGGCAGGCAGCAACTGCAAGGGCGCGCCGCCCGTCACCTGCTCAGTCAGGCCTTGCATGTGCGGAAGGCTCGGGTCTTCCGCGTTGGCAATGCACAGTGTCTTGCCTTTCCAGGCATGCCGGAGGAAATCAAGCGCCGCGGTGCATATTTGGGCATCGACAGGGTCTTCGGCCGCAGGCAGGAGCGCCCTGACCGCCCTCCATGCGGCACGGTGCCCCGCGTCGGGATAAGGCGCCCCTGCGCAACCCGTTGGAGGTGCGGCGGGTTCGAGCCAGGCGGCGGGCCAGCCGCGCCCTTCGCAGGCCATGGCCGTGTTGATGGCCACGATGCCAGCGAAGCGCTCCGGTGCGGCGACGGGCAAGGTCAAGGCCAGACAACCGCCCCATCCGGCGCCTATCAACACCACGTTGACCAGTGCCAGTTTTTCGATCAGTTCCAGGACAACCTGACGGTGTCTGGCAAAGGTATGAAAGTCCGATTTTTTGGGCTTGTCGCTCCTGCCGAAGCCGATCAGGTCGGGCGCCACTACGCGGTGCCCCGAGGCGACCAAGCCTGGAATCATGCGATCGAAAGACTGGCTCCACTGGTGCCGGTCATGCAGGCAGACATAGGTCAGCTGCGCATCGCCCGCCAGCTGCCCTGCACGGCTGGAGGTGTCCAGATAGTGAAGCCGCAGCCCGCCGAGCACGGCCAGGTCACTGAGGTAATGGGACTTGGCTGGACTCGCAGGAACGCCCGCGAAGCATGCCTCGGGCGTGCGCAGCGCATCGTCGCGCAGCGGATGTCTGGCCAGCGCCTCGCTGCGCTGTTCGGCCCGGCGGGCGTGGAAAAACTGATGCAACAGCGCGGTGGACTCTGCCGCGAGCAGGCCACCTTCCAGACGTGTCTGATGGTTGAGCGCGGGTTCGGCAAAGAGATTCACCACCGAACCGCCGGCGCCCGTCCTGGGTTCAGATGCGCCGAAGACCACCCGCTTCAGCCGCGCGTGAAGCATGGCACCGCTGCACATGGCGCAAGGCTCGAGGGTGACGAAGAGCTCGCAATCGTCCAGCCGGTAGTTTCCGAGGACCAGGGCAGCGTTGCGAAGCGCGACGATTTCGGCATGCGCGGTGGGATCATGCGCATCGACGGGGGCATTACGCCCTGTCGCAATCACTTCACCGGCTCGAACGACCACGGCCCCCACGGGAACCTCTCCGGCTGCCACGGCCTGCCGCGCTTGCTCGAGCGCCAGCGCCATGAACTGCGCGTCGGTCATGGGCATGTCAAGGCTGGGTCGCTGGTATGGGACGCACCAGCTGCATCCACTCGGCCAGGGCGTGCTGGTGGTCGTTCCCTGTGAGGTACATGGCGCGGGTTGCGTCGTAGGCTTCGGGCCGGTGCTGGTTCACCTTCACCTTGCACTGGACCTGCGTCACCTGCAACTCGAAGCCGACGATGCCGGCCAACATCTTGTGCGCATACGCCGGGTCGAGCCCGCGCCATTGCGCTGCATAACGCGGCTCGTGGTCGCCGATCAGCTTTTTGAGCAAAGCATCCTTAGCTTCAGGCTCCTCGATGAGGGTGGCCGATACCCGGCAGTGCACCGCAAGGTAATTCCAGGTGGGAACGCGCGCCAGATCGGGATACACCTGCGGCGACAAATAGGCATGGGGACCGAGAAAAGTCACCAGCGCCTCGGGCCTGTCCTTTAAATAGCGCCAGTGTGGATTCGCCTTCGCGACATGGCCAAAAAGCACCAGGCTTTCGTCAGCGGTGCGGTCTTCTTCGGTTCCGTGCACCTCAAGATGCAAGGGCAGATGCGAGACAAACGGAAACCCGCCGTCGTCCAGGCTGATCAGGCTGGCGAAGGGGTGACTGCGGATGAGCGGGACGGCATGGTCCCGGGTCGAGCCTTTGAAATTCGGCGGCAAATACATGGGCCAAGCATAGGGGAAAATTCAAGCGTCGAGTCGCCGGCATGAAGGACCGAAGAGGCGCTTCTTTCGCCCTGATGCCCTTGCCACATCACAAGGGCTGCGCCTCCGCAAGCACCTTCGTACGAACGGTTAGCGGCAGATCGGCGGGAGTCAACAGGTCGACTCGAAGACCGATCAGCGATTGAAGTTCCTCCTGCAGACCACCGAGGTTGAAAAGCGTCGCGCCGGGCGGCGGGTCGACAAGGAGATCGAGATCACTCCCCGCATCACCCGTAGCGCGGAGAGCGGACCCGAGGACACGCGGGTTGGAGAAACCGAAACGCGCTGTCGTGTCGCGGATCAGATGCCGGTGTTGCTCTACTATTTTGGATGGCTGCATAGGGTTGGTCGTTACGAAGATCAAGGAATCGTAGAGGATCGAAATTCCTTTGCCAGGCAATTCCGAAGGAAGGCCTGAGATTCCGATCTAAGGCGAAGCAATGGCAAACAGGAAGCCCGCCTCCTCCAAGCCGATCAGCCTGATCATGATCGCGAAGGGGTGTTTGCGAATGAGCGGGACGACATGGTCACGGGTCGGCCTTTGAAATTCGGCCGCAAACACCTGGGCCAAGCATCGGTGGAATCCCACGTTGAAAACCGCCCCCGCGTGGCCCAGGTGAAAGGCGCGCCGGGCCAGTATGGATGGATGGCCGAGGGTCGCATCCGGGTGGGAATTTCGGGCTGGCGCTACGCTGGGTGGCGTGGGGTGTTTTATCCGAAGGGCCTTACCCAGGCGCGAGAGCTCGAGTTTGCCTCCCGGCGCGTGCAGAGTATAGAAATCAATGGTTCGCACTATTCACTGCAGAGCGCCGAGAGCTACGGCAACTGGCATGACGCCACGCCGCCCGGCTTTATGTTCAGCGTCAAAGGGCCGCGCTTTCTGACACACATGCTCCGGCTCGACCCGTTGCGCCTCCGGGCAGGCACGGCCAACTTCCTTGCCTCCGGCCTTTTCTGCCTGCGTGCGAAGCTCGGGCCTATCCTGTGGCAGTTTCCACCGAATTTCGTCTTCGAGCCGGAACGCTTCGAAGCCTTCCTGCAGATGCTTCCGCAGGATACGCACGCCGCTGCCGCGCTGGCCCGGGAACACGACCGGCATGTCAGGCACCCCGCGCTGGAGCCAGGCCGCAAAAGGCGCATGCGCCATGCCGTCGAAGTTCGCCACGACACCTTCTGCACGCCCGCCTTCATTGCCATGCTGCGCAAATACCGGG
Organism: Pseudomonadota bacterium; assembly: GCA_040385065.1. GTDB lineage: Bacteria > Pseudomonadota > Gammaproteobacteria > Burkholderiales > Burkholderiaceae_C > Polaromonas. Next base: position 236,560 of record JAZKIC010000016.1, on the reverse strand, counting down.
TTGCCTTCGTCGTCTCCGACTCGGTGATGCCATGGCCGTATGCCGAAGGCCTGTGCACGGACTTCATCTATCTCCGACTACACGGCACCCAAACGCTCTATGGCGGTGAATATAGCGACGATGCGCTAGACCGGTGGGCAAGTCGGCTGCAATCCTGGGCGGCCGGACGCCAACCGTCGGATGCCCGCCTTGTGTCGTCAATATTGGCGCGAAAACGCGGCGGCCGTGACGTCTTTTGCTACTTCGACAACGATCAGAAGGTACAAGCACCGCAGGATGCGCAGCGCCTCATGACCCGATTGGCCGCGCAGACCGTGCCGAGCTAAGAGGTGTGCGACAGCGTAGAAGCCTCGGCCGCGATCTTGGCCAGCGCCTGTGCAAACACCTCGGGAGGCTGTCCGCCAGAGATCAGGTGGCGGTCGTTGATGATGACGGCGGGCACGGACCGGATGCCGTGCGACAGGAAAAAATCGGCCTGCTCGCGAACGTCAGCCGCGTACGCATCGCTTGTCAGAATCTCGCGGGCGCGGCTCACGTCCAGGCCCGCCTCGGCCGCCACGTCCACCAGGACATCGCTGGAGGAAACATTTTTGCCATCGGTGAAGTACGCCTTGAATAGCGCCTCTTTAAGTGACTTTTGTTGCGCCATGCCGAGCGTGCCAGCCCAGTGCAGCAGGCGATGCGCGTCGAAGGTGTTGTAGGCCCGGCTGCGGCCGCCGCCGGGCTCATCCGCCTTGGCGAACCTGAAGCCGAGCGCCGCGCCACGCTGGCGAATGGCTTCGCGGTTGGCGTTCGCCTGGGCCACGCTGATGCCGTACTTTTCGGTGATGTGCTCCGTGATGTCCTGCCCCTCGGGACCCATGTCGGGGTTGAGCTGAAAGGGCTGAAAGTGGAGCTCGGCTGAGACGGTTTCCTTGAGCTGCAGCAGCGCGGCGTCGAGCGCCTTCAGGCCGATGACGCACCACGGGCACGCGACGTCGGAAACAAAATCGATCTTGAGTTGTGTAGGCATGGCGCTATTTTGACCGAGCCTGGCCTGCTCAGTTTCCGCGGAAGTCGGGTTTGCGCCGCTCGAAAAAGGCCGTGATGCCTTCCCGGAAATCCTGCGTGGCCGCGGCCTCACGGAAGTAGCGGTGCTCCAGTTTCAAATGCTCGTGCAGAGTCTGACTGCGGGCACAGTTGACCAGGTCCTTGATGTTCGCCAGCGCTTTGGGCGCGCCCGCCACCAAGCGGGCCACGATGTCTGCGCTGCGCTGCTCGAGTTCCGCGTCGGGTACGACGAAGTTGATCATGCCCAACTCCAGCGCCTGCTGCGCCGTAATCGGCTCGCCGAGCATGAGTACCGCAAGCGCCCGCCGTTGCCCCAGCAATTGCGTGATGGCCCATGAGGTGCCGCCGTCGGGACTGGTGCCGATAGCCCCATAAGCAGGAAAGAAACGCGTCGTCTGCGCACTGACCAAAATGTCCCCTGCCATGGCAAGGCTCAGCCCGCCACCCGCCACTGCGCCATGCACGCTGACGACCACCGGTATGGGCATGCTGCGCAAGCGCTCGACGATTCGGTGAAAGATCGGAATGATGCGGTCAGCCGTTTCCGGCGCGTGGTCCAGATCGTTCATGAAGACCTTGAGGTCTCCCCCTGACATGAAGGCCTTGCCATTGCCCTTGAGCAGCAAGACGCGAACTGAAGGATCGGTCGCCGCTTTGTCCAGCGCTGCCTCGAGCGCTTCAGCCATCGCAAAGTCCAGCGCGTTCAAGCTCTGAGGAACGTTCAGGCTGATGGTTACAACCTGGCCGTCGCGTTGCATCAGGACGGTGAGCTCCAGGCTTGCAGGGATGGATTCATTCATGGGTGTCCGTTCAGAGGTGAACTGTCGCAACAAAAGTGGCTGCCTTGTAGTGCGGCGCTTGCACTCCCATCATATTTCCGCTTGAGACTGGCGCGTCAAGAAAACAACGACTCGCGCGCGCTTTGCCGTTGAGCTGCGCCGCCGGGTTGAGTCAGGATCGGCCGGGGGCGGCCAAGGGCTTATTTATACTGGCTCATCCTTGCGTATGCACTGCAGGCAAGCCAACCGCGTGATCGGCCTTGGCCGCTGAGCCGACCCATCATCCACGGAGCCACCATGAGCCTGCTCGCCGGCACTCCGGCCCCCATGTTTAACGCGCCCTCCCACGTCAATCCGGAGTTCACGTTCGGCAGCCTGGGAGGACGCTACATACTGCTGGCGTTTCTGCCGCACCCGGGAAGCGAGCGTGACGCGGCGGTCGACCTCATCGTGCGCAATGCGGCCCAGTTCGTTGACGAAGAGCGGGTTTTCTTCGGCGTGCTGCCGGACCAGCCTTCCTTTGAGGAACATCGAGCAGACGCCCTGCCGCTGCGCTGGTTCGGGGACTGGTCGGGCGAAGTGCGCAGGCTTTTAGATGCGGTCAACGCCCAAGGTGAACTTGAGCCGCAGTGGGTCGTTGTCGACCCCTCCATGCGCATCATGGGCAGCGCGCCACTGGACAAAGGGCCGGCAGTTCTGGCGAATTTGTTTCGCCTCGGCCATCCGGACCAGCACGCCGGCGCCGTGCTTCATGCGCCTGTGCTGCTGGTGCCGCGCGTGCTCGAGCCGGCGCTTTGCAATCAACTCATCGAGCTGTACCGGGTGCAGGGCGGGGGCCCCTCGGGTGTTATGCGAGAGCGAGACGGCAAGACCGTCGGCGTGTTCGACGATTTCAAGAAGCGCCGGGACACCACCATCACGGACGCCGACCTGTTGATGCACCTGCATAAGCGGCTGTCCAATCGACTTGCGCCCGAGATCGAAAAAGCCTTCAACTTCAAGCCGACCCGTGTGGAGCGTTTCATCGTGGCCTGCTACGACGCGCAGGAGGGCGGGTACTTCAAGGCTCATCGCGACAACACCACCGCGGGCACGGCGCACCGCAAGTTTGCGGTCTCGATCAATCTGAACGCCGAAGAATTCGACGGCGGCGACTTGAGGTTTCCCGAATTCGGCTCACGAACCTACCGCCCGCCAACCGGAGGCGCAGTCGTCTTCTCGTGCTCTCTCCTGCACGAGGCCACACCGGTCAGTCGGGGAAAACGTTACGCGTTCCTGCCGTTTCTCTACGACGACGCTGCAGCCGAAGTGCGGCAACGCAACGAGCACCTTCTCGAGTCGAATGCACAAATCAGTGAGGGTTGACAACATTCAAGAGGCGCCGAGGCTCCACCTTCACGAAACGATCCTTTATTTCGCAGCAAGGGCAAGCCCGCCGTTAGCAAGGAGGTGCTAGCGCCTGTAGAACCTTTTGACTCCAGCGTGCACGACGCAGACTCGCCGCGGCGCCGGTCGCCCTGCGCTCCCTGAGAAAACGGCATCGACAGCAGGTAAACGCGGTACTATCCGCTCGCCCCACTGACGGGCGCAAGAGCCGCAATGTTTGCCGCAGCTGCGATGGCGCAAGCCAGGAATGATGCCAAGATGAAGTCAAGAATGAGATGTTCATAATTACAACGGCCTGGCACCGGGGTCTTGCCTGGCCGCTATCGCGCGAAGCGTTTCTTGGCCGCGCACTCATGGTTATCACTCTTTTTTCGGCTTTTGCCTCCGGAGCGCTGGCCGCCGAAAGTCCAGCCGCTGCGGCCCGAACCGTGCACATCCGCGGCTCTCTGACCTTCGCCCACATTGTGCAATCGCTGGCCGAAGACTATATGAAAAGCAATCCGGCAAGCGCCATCGTCGTCAGTGGCGGCGGCACCTCGCGCGGCTATCTCACGCTACTGGACAACACCGCCGACATGGCCATGGTCAGCGGCGCACCGTCCGAAGATACCGAAGAGGAAATCGTTCGCCGCGGAATCAAACTGGTCAACGTTCCATTCCGGCGGGTTGCCATGGCGCCCGCCGTTCATTTCAGCAATCCGGTGAATGACCTCAGCGCCATTCAGCTGCGCGAGATCTTCACCGGCCGGATCAACAACTGGATGGCGCTGGGCGGAAAGAACGCCCCGATCAACGTCTATGTCGGGCCACCGGGCGATGGCATCACGAATACCTGGAGCCAGAAAGTCCTGGGCGACGCTGATACTTTCACGCCCCGGGCGCGCAACGCCCAACTGGAGCAACGCATCGCAGGTGTGGCGGGCGACCCTTTCGGCATTACCTACCTGGCGACGGAGTCGCTCAAGGATCGGGCGCTTAAGGTCTTGTCGGTCGACAGGGTCACGGCTGGAGCGGACAGCGTGCAAAGCGGGCGCTACACCTTGACGGCACCGCTGATGTTCGTCACGCGTGAGAAGCCTTCACCCGAGGTTCAGAATTTTCTGCGCTTCGTGCACGGGCTGACCGCCCCGATCTCGAACTCGGTTTTCGCCTTGCCGCCCGCCCGATGAAACGGCGCTATGTTATCGGTGGACTTGCTGCGGCGCTGGCAGGCGCCGCCGCGCTGCCCGTGTGGCAATGGGTGCAGGTTCGCCGCGCACCGGCCCGGCAGAACGCCCTGCTCATTGGCGGCGCAGCGGCGATGTATGACCTGAACGTTGCACTCGGCAAGGAATTCGAGAAGCAGTATGGGGTAGCCGTGATCGTCGAACGCGGCGGCTCATTGCAGGGCCTGCTGGCCGCCAAGCGCCATGCCATCGACATCGCCGCCATGTCGCGCGACCTCGAAGGCGCCGAAGCAGAAGCGCAGGCACACAATCACCTCATTGCCCGGGATGCCATTGCAGTGGTGGTGCACTCCAACAACCCGCTCAGGCAGCTCCGTCAGGAAATCGTGCGAGACGTCCTGACAGGAAAAATTGACAACTGGAAAACGCTCGGTGGTGCAGACGCGCCCATAGACGTGGTGATGCGCCCCCGGGATTACGCCACCACCCGCTATGTCAGCGAAGTTGTTCTTGCCGGCGACGACCTGGGCCTGAAGACGCAGTACCGCAAAAGCAAGGACGACTTGCTGGCCTTCATCCGCCAGAACCCCAACGGCATCGGCTGCGTTGCCACCGACGACGGCAAATTGCCGGCCGACATCATGGCCCTTGAAATCGACGGCATTCCCATTTCCCGCGCAACCGTGCTCAGCGGCCGCTACCCTTTCGAGCGATCGTTCTTCCTGATGACGTTCGGGGTGGCACGGAAACAGGCGCTTGATTTCATTGCCCTGGCCGAGTCGCCCGCGGGCCAAGCCATCGTCGATCGCGCCGGCTTCATCCCCGTGCGATAGCACACAAGGACCAGACTTGGCCAACGAAGCACGCGGAATACTGGACAACTGGCTCAAGCGCGTGCAGCGCAATGAGCGCCTGCGAAAAGCGCTGGCGCTTGGGCTCGTGATCGCGTTGCTTGGCGTCGCAGCTCACTACGTTTACGAGGTATTGCCCCGGACCTATTCGCTGAAAATCACGGGGGGCGACATTCTGGCCAACCGGCACTTCGTCGCGGGGGCCTTGCGCGACGAAGTGCTGCCCGATGGCGTGCGCCTCGACGTGCTGCCCACCGACGGTTCGCAGGAGGCGTTGACGCAGGTTTCCGAAGGCAAACTCGACTTCGCGTTGATCCAGGGAGGTCTTGAACTCCCCTTTGCCAACGTGAGCCACGTCGCCAATCTTTCACCCGAACTGCTGCACTTTCTGGTGCGCCCCGACATCAAGGACATTGCCGGCATGCGCGGCATGCGCATCAACCTGGGCAGCAAGAAGGGCGGCACGCGTGTCATTGCCAAGCAGTTGCTTGAGTTTTCGGGCATGCAGGACGGCGTCGACTATGTCGAAACCAATCTGGGAACGGAGGACCTGCTCGCCTTGCGCAAGGATCGCCTGCCCGATGTGATTGTCATCACGTCGTTCGCGCCCTCTAACATTGCCGACTACATCGTCAAGCAATATGGCTACAGCCTGCTGGAAATTCCCTTCCCCAGCGCACTCGCGCTGCGCCAGGGCTGGGTGGCGGACACCAAGGTCCTGGCTTATATGTACAGCGTCCAGCCGCCTGTGCCACCGCGCGACGTGAGGACGGTGGGCGTCAACCTGCAGCTGGTCGCCAATTCGCACCTGGACCCGCGCGCCGTGTTCAAGGTTCTTGAAGGCATCTACAGCCCGGGGCTTCAGATGCGCCTGAAGATGAAGTTCGATGAAGACAGGATTCTTGATTCTTCCAGCTACCCCCTGTCGAGCGGCACACGCATGTTCATGGACCGCAAGAACCCCTTCCTGTCGCAGGCGACCGTCAAGAAGGTGGAGACGCTTTTCGGGCTGATCCTTTCGGTGGCCTCGACGCTGATCGTCGTCTTCAAGTGGTTCAAGGGCGCGCCTCCCGAGGTCGTTCCGCCCGAGACCGAAGACTCGTTTTTCATCGAGCTGATGGAACGCGTGATGGCTGCGGATGGTTCAATGGACGCCCTGCCCGCGGGCTCGGCGGCTCCAGGTCAACTGGACGCCTTGCACCGCGAGCTCTCGGACATCAAATCCGCCGCCATGCGGCGCCTCACTGCCAACGGCCTTCTGGCCAATGCCAACCTGGTGCCACAACTCTTTTCGAGCATCGCCGACTCGCGCGCTCGGCTCGATTTCCTGAAGGAAAGACCATGAACCCGATCGACCTGCACCGTCACTTTCGCCGCTTTGGCGCCGCAGCCCTGCTGGGTGGCTCGCTGATTCTGTCGGGGTGCGCCAGCCTCGCGCCGTCCGCCGGTACTTCCAGCGCCATGTACGAAGCAGCGATTGCCGACGCCGCCGTGGCAAGCCCGCGCAAGGTCACAGCATTGAAACCACTGCCCGCCGGCGACAAAGTTCGCGTCGTGTCCTGGGTCACCAACAGCCGCACGCCGTGCAAAGCGCCCGAAACGAACTGCGCAACCACTACACCACCCGACCGCATCTGGGTCACCCTGGCGGGTGAAGTGCAAGCCCGCTGCCGCGCCTGGGGACTGCAGGGCGATGCGCTGCGCCAGCGGCTCGAGCAGTTGTTGGGGCTTCCTCTCGACCCGCCGGTGCAGTTCCGCAAGGCGCAGTTCGTGACCATGGAGGTCGGCCGCGAACGCCTGGACAGGCCGTGCCTGGGCATTGACGAATCCAATGCGCAAGGCCCGGTCTGCACCGTCGGCCTTCAGGCCAGTCGCGCGCCGGATGTGCGGGACTACGTGCTCCGGCAAATGGCCGACTCGTTCGTGGTCAATGGCCCGGGCGGGCCCGGCTACCCGTTTACCCGACTGGGTTACACGTACGACTGGAATCCGGTGAACGCCCAGCCCAACCACTACGGCGCATCTGAATTCCTGGTTCAAGCCAGCACCTCCGCCACCGTGGTGGCGCAGCAAACCACCGACTCCTACTGTGCCGCGCCCTAGGGGCTCGGCAGGCTGCGCTGCGATGCGGGCTCAGCGGCTGGGGGTCGCAGCCAAATTGGGGGCTCAGGCCACTCACGGAACATGTCCTTACTGAGCCGCTTTCTGGACGAGGCCCTGCGCGCGACACTCTCGACGCGCGTGACGCCCGGCGGTATTCGGCTCGAAGACGTGATTCGCTCGGGCACTCGCCATCCCGACAGCTCGGTCGGTGTCTATGCGCCGGATGCCCAAAGCTACCAAACTTTCCGCGAGCTCTTCGCACCTATCCTGCAAGCCTTTCAGGCGCCGAAACCCTGCCATCAGGATGAACTCGCCTGCCTGAATCCGGCCGCTGTCGTGTCCACGCGGGTCAGAGTGGCACGCAACCTTGCGGAGCACGCCTTCACCGCAGGCATGGCCAGGTTCGAGCGTGTGAAGGTGGAAGAAAAGATCGTGCGCGCCTGCGCCGAACTGGCCAAAGTGTTTCCCGGCACGGTCGTGAAACTCAGCGACGTTTCTGCAAGCCGGCTTGACACCATGGTTGCCGAGCGGCGTGCGTTCGGTTCATACGACAAATACATGGCTGCGGCAGACATTCACGCGGACTGGCCTATTGGCAGGAGCGTCTTCAATTCGCAAAAAGGCGAGCTCTCGGTATGGATCAATGAAGAAGACCATCTGCGTGTGGCCGTCGTCATGCCCGGCCCATGCATCGACGCGTGCGCAGCGGCGATGGATCGGGTCATGGCCATCTTGGCGGCGCACCTCGAGTTTTGCGTTGATGCTCAAATCGGCCACCTGACCAGCTGCCCCAGCAACGTCGGCTCGGCGATGCGGGCCAGCTATTGGGTAAATCTGCACGCCGACCCTTCGCAGGAGCTCCTGCTGTCCCGGCTGGAGTCGGCCGGCTTCCTGCAAATCCGTGGCCCCGCAGGAGAGCACTCACCACGCGCCGGCGGGCTCGTCGATGTGAGCTTTCGAAACCGCGTGGGAAGCACTGAATCCCGCCTGCTGCAAGACATGAAGCGCTTGTTTGTCGAAGGGCCGCGCGATGCGGGCCAGGACAGCCCGCCGATTCGCCCGGGCCTTTAAAAACTTGCCGGCTCAGGCCGCCAGCACTTCCCGTGGCAGATTGACGATGAAATCGGTCAGGCCCATGGCATCGCTGGCCGGGCGCATGTGGGTGATCATGGCCTCAGATGCACCCTCGGCATCGCGGCGCTCGAATGCCTCGACGATCTGGCGGTGCTGCTCGAACGATGCGGTAATGCGGCCCAGTGCGCCAAAAGCATGGCGCCGGTAAAAGCCGGTGCGGGTTCGCATGCGAAGTACTTCCTGGCGCAGATAGGGGTTGCGTGCAGCGCGGTAGATGAGCTCGTGGAAATGCAGGTTGGCTTCCTGCCAGCCCGCAACGTCCTCGGCTTCCATCACGCCACGGCTGCTTTCATGGGCCTGAACGAGAGCGGCAAGTTCTTCAGAAGTCATTCGCTGGCAGGCCAGCCGAACCGTGACGCCCTCGAGCTCAGCCAGCAACTCCCAGAGCGAGAGCAACTGTTGCAGGTCCATCTTGGCCACGATCATGCCGCCCCGGGGCAGGCTCGTCACCAGACCCTGCGCCTGAAGCTGGATCAGCGCCTCGCGGATCGGCGTGCGTGAAACCTGGTATTGAACAGCCAATTCGGCATCGTCGATCGGGTCGCCCGGCAGCAAGGAGCCCTCTTTGATGGCTTCCTCGATCTTCATGCGAATCTTGTCGCTAGCCTTGACGAAAGCGTGCTTGGGATTCCTCATGCCCCAAGTTTCCCACATTGATATGAATTTTTAATTGCTGTATATTTATATTCATGTTTCTGCTTTGTATATAAATGAAGTCCGAGCCCGGAGCCCAGGCGGTCGACGTGTCCAGCGGAGGAAGCGTCGCGTCAGCGTGGGAAGCGCACGTCACCGATGCCTTGCGAGCACGCAAAAACGGGGCCACAGGTGCGGAAATCCTCCGGCTCTCAAAATTGTTGACCCGTCTGCAGCCAGCCGCTGAATCTGCGCTGGCCCAGACAGGTGGAGCCACAGTGAAAAAGCTCCCTTCTTTTACCGAGTCACTGGACGCGCTGTCGCATGAATGAGCTTCCAGCCAGCATTGCAGGCCTGCGGCAAGCCATTGCCCAGGGCCAGACGAGTGCGGCGCGGGCGATAGAGTCGCAGTGGCTCAACCTGGCACAGAGCGATCGTAAATTTCATGCAGTCACGGACCAGCTGCCTGCTGAGCTCATGCCCGCGACGGCTGAGGGTTCGCTCGCTGGCGTCGGCCTCGCACACAAGGATATCTTCGACCTGCCGGGACGCGCGCCCAAGCTGGGCCGCAATACAGCGTTGCCCACCGACGCGCCCGGCCGCGTCGCTGCCACCGTGATCCAGCGCCTCGCGCGACACGGAGCTGCGCACCTGGCCACGCTGGCGATGGCGGAATACGCCTGTGGCGCGACGGCAGACAACCCTCACCTGACGCGCTGCATCAATCCACTTCATGCCAACGCAATGGTCGGCGGTTCTTCCAGCGGCAGCGCCGTGGCAGTCGCCTGCGGCATGGCCTACGGATCGCTCGGCACCGACACCGCCGGCTCGGTGCGCATGCCGGCAGCCACTTGCGGCGTGCTTGGGCTGAAGACTACTCAGGGCCTGCTTCCGCTGGATGGCGTATTTCCTCTCGCGCCCAGCCTTGACAGCGTCGGTGTGCTGGCCCGCACTGCCGATGATGTGCGGCAGCTATTGCGGGCCGCCTGCGACAAGTCCCTGCTGCGCCCTGCTTCAAGCGCCACTTCCCTTCGAGCCGCGGTCTGGATCCCGCAAGGTGAAGTGGATGGCACCATTGCCAGCGCGATGCAGGCGCTGGCGGCGCAATTCGACATGACCGTCAAAGGCTCGCTCGACGCGCACCCCGTCCTCACGCAGCTCGCCTCCATCGTGCTGCATGCCGAAGCCGCCCACACACATCGTGAGGCCTTACAGGCGGGCACTCTCTCACCCGCTGTCGAAGCCGTCGCGCTGCCCGGCGCAGTCATGCCCGCCAGCTGGCTCGCCGCCGCACTGGGCGACCGCGCACGGCGTCTGAACGATTTCGTGAAAGGCCAATTTGCGGACCAGGACATCCTCGTCATGCCCGCCCTGCCCATGCCCATCCCCGACTGGCAGACCGTAACGCCTGGACAGCCGACCTTCGACGTGCGCCAGTTGCTGGCGCTGCACCGCTTCATGGGTTTCATCAACTACCTCGGGTTGCCCTCGCTGGCCGTGCCTATAGCCCTAGATGCGCGCGGCTTGCCCATCAGCGTGCAACTGGTAGGCCGGCCATTTCACGAACTCACGCTGCTGCGGTTCGCCGAACGGATCGAGACACAGCATTTCCGAATGGCAGGCTCCCGGCCTTCCCTTTGCTTACAGGATTGACCCCAAGAATGGCAAAAATTCAGGCCTCCAGCGCCCTGGCCCGCTTCCGTGTACTCGACCTGTCACGCGTGCGCGCCGGCCCCAACTGCGTGCGCATGCTGACAGACTTCGGTGCCGACGTGATCCGCATCGAACCGCCGCGCGGCATCGACCCCAACGAGGCCATGTTTGCCGCCAACCGTGAAGGTGGCGACTTTCAGAACATCAACCGCAACAAGCGCTCGATGACCCTGAACCTCAAGCGCCCAGGCGCGCTCGCGATCCTGATGCGCCTCGTAAAAGACGCGGATGTCGTGGTCGAGAACTGGCGGCCCGACGTCAAGACGAAGCTGGGCGTCGACTACGAATCGCTGGCGGCCGTGAACCCGCGGATCATTCTGGCCAGCATCTCCGGCTTCGGCCAGGACGGACCGCAAGCCTCGCGCCCAGGCTTCGACCAGATCGTTCAAGGCATGGGCGGACTGATGTCGGTGACCGGCATTCCTGGCTCCGGCCCGGTTCGTGCGGGCCTGGCCGTGGCGGACATGAGTGCCGGCCTGTACGCCGCACTGGGCATCCTGACGGCACTGCTCGAACGTGAAGTTTCGGGCAAAGGCCAATGGGTGCACACCTCGCTGCTTCACGCGCAAATCGCCATGATGGACTTCCAGATGGCACGCTATCTCAACGAACGCGACATTCCCATACAGCAGGGCAACGACCACCCCACCAGCAGCCCGATGGGCCTGTTCGAGGCAAGCGATGGCGTCTTCAACCTCGGCGCGTCCGGCGAAGGCAACTGGGTGCGCCTGTGCAGCGTGATGAACAAGCCCGAGTGGTTGCAGGACCCTGAATTCACGACCGAAACGCTCCGCGTCAAAAACCGCGAGCGCCTGAATGCCGAGCTGGCTGAACTGTTCGCACACGCCAGTGTGGAGCACTGGGTCAACGGCCTCACAGAGGCGGGCGTGCCCGCAGGCCCGGTGTACACCGTGCCCCAGGTCTTCGAGGACGAGCAGGTCAAGCACCTGGGCGTCACCGCCTCGCTGATGACCGGCTTCGGAAAGGAAATGCAGTACATCACCCAGCCGGTCACACTGGCGCGCACGCCCTCCCACGTGGTGGCACCTGCGCCTGGCTGGGGTGAACATACCGACGAAGTGCTGGCGGAAGCGGGATACTCTGATGATGAAATCCGGCAGTTCCATGCCGACGCGGTGGTTTGACCATGGCAGAAGTACTTCACTCCCTTAGTGGCCATGTCGCCACCATCACCCTGCTCAACGAGGGTCGCTACAACGCCATGTCCATGGCCATGTGGCTGCAACTGGCGGCTACGCTGGCCGAGCTCGATGCCGACCCGAACGTGCGGGCCGTCGTGTTGCGCGGCGACGGAGAAAAGGCCTTCGTCTCGGGGGCCGACATCTCGGAGTTTGGCGAAAAGCGCAACGACCCCGCCAGCGTGGCTGCCTACGACTCGGCGGTTGCCAACGCGCAGGCTGCGCTGGCTGGCTTTCGTTGCCCTGTCATTGCCGCCATCAGCGGAATTTGCTATGGCGGCGGCCTGGGGCTGATCCTGGCTTGCGACCTGCGGTTCGCCTCGCCGACCGCGAAGTTCCGCATGCCGGCCGCGCGGCTGGGGTTGGGCTACGCCTATAACGGCATGAAGCGCATGGCAGCCGTGCTGGGCGTGGCCAGAGCCAGCGAAGTCTTCTACACGGCCAACGTCTACAGCGCTGATGACGCCCTTCGCATCGGCCTGGTGTCCGGGCTTCACGAAGATGTGTTCGCCGCAGCTTCAGAGACAGCCGCCGTGATTGCCTCGAATGCGCCCCTGACCATCCGCGCGGGCAAGCAGGCCTTCAATACACTGCTGGCCGGCGGTGATCCGGCCGACGTTGCGGCTGTCGATGCCGCGGTGAAGGCCTGCTTCAAAAGCGAAGACTACGCGGAAGGCCGCGCTGCATTCTCTGACAAGCGAACCCCGCAATTCAAGGGCCGCTAGGCTCCCCATTTTCCCTGTGCTTTCTTTTTTTTTCGATGCTACCGTCCTGCTAACTTTTTATACCAACCTGGAGTGTGGAACATGAAAATCAGTACCGCCATCACCGCAGTGCTTACCGCCGTTTCGGCACTTGCGGCCACCGCCGCGCATGCCATCGGGCCGGCACCCGCACCCCTGGCGCAGCGCGAAACGCTGACCATCGGCTTTGTCAAGGTGGGGCATCTCTCGCCGATGCTCAACGTCGAGGAAGAACTCAAAAAGTTCAACATCGATGTCAAGCGTGCTGAATTCGTGCGCTACGCCGACGCGCGCACCGCACTGCTGTCCAACTCCGTCGACGTCTCGGCCGTTGGCCCGGGCGACCTGGCTATCGCTGCAGCCCAAGGCAGCAAGAATCTCGTCGGCCTGACGGGTGTGGCCGGCTCCGCCAAGAACCTGGTGGTGCGCAAGGGTGTGGTCATCAATGACTGGAAAGACGTCGCCGGCAAGAAGATCGGCATTGCACCTGGCTCTGCGGTGTGGTTCCAGTGGGCCATGACGATGATCGAAAAAGGTGTGCCTTACAACTCGTTCACGCCGGTGAACATCCAGGGCGGCGGTACGGCATTCATCCAGGCGCTTAAAAAGGGCGACATCGATGCAATGGTGCTGTGGGAGCCGTTTGAGTCACAGGCCGTGTCTGAAGGCGACGCGTACTTCGCGAAGGGCCTGGAGTACAGCAAAGCCAAGGCTGTCGGTCCTGAACTGGGCATGCTCGCCGCCTCACGCGAAGCCCTGACGAACAAGCAGGAAGCCATTCGCCGCTTTCTGTGGGTCTACCTCAACGCCGAAGAGCAGATGGCCAAGAACAACGACCTGTTCGCGGAGTCCTATGCGAAGTACACCGGCCTGCCCCTGGCTGTCACGAAGGAATCCTCCAAGATCATCAAGCTCGGCGGCGTACTGACGAAGGACCAGGTCAAGCTGCTGGCCGAGGCCGCCTTCAAACAGGGAATCGTTCAGAAAGACGTCGGCAACGAAGCTGCCGCACTGTATGACGATTCCATGGCGCAAAGCATCAAGCGCTGAACCATTTCATGAAGCGCTTGCAACGGGTCTTCGTGGGGCTGGTCGTGCCCGTTCTGGTGCTGCTCGTTTGGCAGATCGCCGGCAGCCGCGACAGCATGGCCGGCATCGTTCCCACGCCGCTGGCCGTGCTGGAAGGCTGGAAAGACTGGATCTTCGGCGAGCCAGGGCTGGGCCTCAATGCCTACAAAGGCACCTGGGTGTCGAACGTGCAGTACTCTGCGCTGCGCGTGGTGCAGGGCTTCGTGCTGGCCGCACTGCTGGGCATACCGCTGGGGCTGATGATCGGCTGGAGCCGGCTGGTGGCGCATCTGTTCGACCCGCTGGTGCAAAGCCTGCGGCCGATACCGATCACCGCCTGGCTGCCCTTTTCCATTGCCCTCTTCGGCATTCGTGACATCGGCTCGATCTTCCTGATCTTCCTGGGCGGCTTCTACGCCATCGTGGTCAATGCCACGCAGGGCGCGCGCGATGTCGAGCGCAACCTGGTGCGCGCGGCCCTGATGATGGGCGCCACGCGCGCCCAACTGCTACGCCGCGTGGTGCTGCCTTCGGCCATGCCGTCGATCTTCACCGGGATGCGCATCGGGCTGGGCATCTCGTGGACGGCGGTGATCGTCTCCGAGATGGTGGCCGTGAAGTCTGGCCTGGGCTATGTGCTCTGGGACGCGTACTACGTGGGTCGCATGGACATCGTGCTGGCCGACATGGTCTCCATCGGCGCCATGGGTTACCTCAGCGACCGCCTTATCGTATTTGTCGAGCAGCGCGTGCTTCGCTGGCGCATTCTCCAGAACCATTGAGTCCCCATGGCAGCCATCCACATCCAAGAACTGAGCAAGATCTATCCGGGCGAGCCTCCCGTGATGGCGCTGGACAAGGTCGATCTCGCTATCGAGCCCGGCGAATTCGTCGCGCTGCTGGGGCCTTCGGGCTGCGGCAAGTCCACGCTGCTGAATCTGGTCGCGGGTTTTGAAAAGACCAGCAGCGGCAGCCTTGCCGTGCACGGCAAACCGGTGGACAAACCCGGGCCCGACCGCGGTGTCGTTTTTCAGGAAGCCGCGCTTTTCCCCTGGCTCACCGTGTGGGAGAACGTGATCTTCGGGCCTAAGACGCAAGGTGTCGCCGCCAAGGACTACGAGGCCAGGGCCAACGAGATGCTGAAGATCGTCGGCTTGGCGGATTTCAAACAGCACCTGCCGGTGCAACTGTCGGGCGGCATGCGCCAGCGTGTGGGCATTGCCCGTATCCTGACGATGGGCTCACAGGTCCTGTTGATGGACGAGCCCTTTGGCGCCCTTGATGCGCAGACGCGCCTGAGCATGCAGGAGTTGCTGCTGTCGGTGTGGCAGCAGCTCAAGCCGACCATCGTCTTTGTCACGCACGACATCGACGAGGCGCTCTTTCTCGCCGATACGGTGTACGTCATGTCTGCACGCCCTGGCCGCATCCAGGCGCGCATCACCGTACCGCTGGCACGCCCGCGCACCATCGAGGACACCACGGGCGAAAGCTTCAACACCATGAAGCGTGAAATCCTGCGGCAGATCCGTCACTGATCCGCCCCCGAGTTCGCGCAAGCCCAACCCCAACATTCCATGGCCAACCCACGCATTCCTTACCGCTTTTCTGACGAAGGCCCGGCACTCGCGCCACACGCGGGCGGCAACATCCTCGTTCACCTCGTCGTCAACGTCGAGCACTGGGAGTTCGACGCCCCGATGCCGCGCACCATCATCACGCCGCCCCATGGCAAAGAAACGGTGCCCGACGTTCCCAACTTCAGTTGGGCCGACTACGGCATGCGTTGCGGGCTGCCGCGCATCATCGAGGCGATCACCTCACGCGGACTCACCGCGTCCACCAGCTTTAACGCCGGCGTCATCAAGGCCTACCCGCGTGCAGCCGAGGCCATGCACGCCGCCGGCTGGGAATTTATCGGCCACGGCATCCACCAGAAGTCGCTCAACCATGCGGGCGCCGAGGAAGAAGTGGTTAAAACCAGCCTGGACATGATCGCCGCCTTTACCGGCACGCGACCGCGCGGCTGGCTCGGCCCCGGGCTGCGCGAAAGCCACACAACGCCCGAGACCCTGAAGGCGGCCGGGGTCGAGTACGTTTTCGACTGGGTGGTCGACGACTTGCCCAACTGGCTATCGACCGCCAACGGCCCGCTGCTCAGCCTGCCCTACAACCTCGAGATCAACGACTCCATCATCTATGCGGTCGAGAAGCACTCGTCCGAGGAAATGTTCATGCGGCTGAAGAGCACCACCGAGCTCTTCGTGCGCGAGGCCGAGCGGCGCCCCCGCATCCTGACGCTGGGCCTGCATCCTCACCTGATCGGCGTGCCGCACCGCTTCGGCTCGTTCGAGCGCATGCTCGACCTGCTGATGGCCACGCCAGGCACCTGCTTCCTGCAAGGCCACGAGATCGCCGACTGGTACACCGCCCAAGTCCCCGCCACGCCAACCGGCGCGGTTTGAATATAGAAAGCTCCCATGGATCTCCAACTCAAGGGCCGGCGTGTGATGGTCACTGGCGGCTCGCGCGGCATTGGCCTGGCCATTGCGCTCACCTTCGCGCGCGAAGGTGCGCTTCCTGTGCTTGTTTCACGCTCGCAGGAGTCGCTGGACGCCGCCGTCATGACCATCGACTCGCAAACCGGCGTACGTGCGTCCACGCTCGCGCTGGACATGGGCCAGCCCGGCGCCGAGGCATTGTTGCTGGCGCAAGCTGGCGAAATCGACATCCTGGTCAACAATGCCGGCGCAATTCCCGGTGGTTCGCTGGCGGACATCGATGACGCGCGCTGGCGCCAGGCCTGGGAGCTCAAGCTCTTCGGCTATATCAATCTGGTGCGCGCCATGCTGCCGGTGATGGCAGCACGCCGAAGCGGCGTCATAGCCAACATCATCGGCATGGCCGGCGCCGCCCCACGCAGTGAATACATCGCTGGCTCGACCGCCAACGCCGCGCTGATGGCCTTCACGCAGGCGGTGGGCGCGACCAGTCCACGCAGCAACGTGCGTGTGTTCGGCATCAATCCTTCACCGACCCGCAGCGACCGCATGGAAGGGATGCTGCGCGCAAAAGCGCAGGCCACATTGGGTGACGCAGCACGCTGGATGGAACTGACCACCGCCCTGCCTTTTGGTCGAATGGCCGAACCGAGCGAGATCGCTGACATGACCGCCTTCTGCTGCTCACCGCGGGCGGGCTATCTCAGCGGCACCGTGATCAACGTGGACGGGGGCCAGATGTACGCCTCTCCCGCCTGACACCAGAACCGATCAACGATCACGCTCAGCGAGCTTTTCCAGCAATGTTCAATGAACGAGACCTGAAGCCGAGGTTTTACTGAAATGACAGTCGCAACCCCCACCGATTTCAGCGCATGGGTAGGCCGCCGCCAGACGGTGACTGACACCATCAGTCCCGTGCAGGTACGACAGATGGCCGCCACGCTAGACGACGCCGCGCGGCTGGCGCAGCCCGACGGCGCCGTGCTCCCGGCCGGCTGGCACTGGCTCTACTTCAACCCGCTGGAAGTGCAGTCGCGCCTGGGCCCCGACGGCCACCCTGCCCGCGGCGATTTTCTGCCACCGGTGGCCCTGCCGCGTCGCATGTGGGCCGGCAGCCGCCTGCAATGGTCGCGCGCCTTCGCGGTAGGCAGCGTGGTTACCAAGACGTCAGAGATCCTGAAGGTCACGCAAAAGTCCGGACGCAGCGGCGACATGGTCTTCGTCACGGTGGCGCACGACTATGCAGACAACGACGGCCCGCTCCTGCGCGAAGAGCACGACATCGTCTACCGGGGTTGGCCGTCGACCGATGAAAAGACGGGACTTGCTGCGCTGGGCGAACGCGCTCGCGCGGGCGAACATGCCTTCGAGCGAAGCAGCGCCAGACCGAAAGCGGTGAACGCCGACGCGGTAACGCTGTTTCGCTATTCAGCAGCGACCTTCAATGGCCACCGAATTCACTACGACGTGGATTACTGCCGCGAAGTTGAGGGCTACCCGGGCCTGGTCGTGCACGGCCCCCTGCTTGCCACGCTGCTGCTCGGCTACGTTGAAACGAGCGTAGCACCGGGCCAGTTCATACGCGCCTTCGAGTTCCGAGCAGTGCGGCCGACCTTCGACTTGACCGGCTTTCACTTGCACGCTGAAGGTGATGCCAGGAATCTTGCTGTCTGGTCGACTAACAATGTCGGCGAGGTGGGCATCGACGGCCGCGTCACGCTGGGCTGAGACCGCCACATCGCCTCACGCGGTCAATCTGTTGTTGCCCGCACGAGCTCCCGCGAATCCGACTGCGTTCCCGGGAAAACACGGGGACAAGTTGGCCGCCCTAATACAGACACTAGCGAAGGCATCAGGCCCCTCGAGAGTTGCGCCTTTCAGTCTCACATTTGCCCCCTCTTCCGGTCAGACCGCAGGATTAAATCGACAGCAAACGGCGGCCGCCAGCACGCTCAGCTCCGCGGGATCTGTGCCCAATCGCTGCGGCCGATCGGCTTGCGGCCAGCATCGAAAGCCTGCACCCGCCATTTAATCGCCTTGCCGCGAGTCTGCCGCGCCAGGGCGCCGCCGAGGCGGTAGCTGGTTTCTCCTGCCCTCAGGAACTTTGAACCAACGATCACGCCAGCGTCGTTGGCCAGCTCGACTCGCCAACTGCGAGCCTCGGGAATAGGACGCCACGCAATCGCGGGCGCACTACCGGCGGGTGGATCGATCAGGTTCACAAAGCGACTCGCCAGTGCCGTGGAGCCGTCGATGCCGGTGCCGACCTGGTACACGAGCACTGGCATGCTGAAGGCGGCGGCGCCGTCCTCGGCGCTGGCTCCCGAGCGGTTGCCGGCTGGAACCGCTTCGATCCGCAGCAGCAGAAAATAGCCGCCGTTCAGCCGCACTGGCAGGCGCGCCGGGTCCGGACCGGGCAGCTCGAAGCGGCCAGTGGGACCCAACGAGTACTCAAAGCGCTCCACCAGCCTGTAGCGGCGTTGCATCCCGCGTTCGCTGCGCACAACGGAGGCTTCCGGAACCAGATCGGACGGGGATGGAGCGGGCAAACCAGGTTCCACCACTTCCCAACGTCCGCGCAGGGTGCCGCTGCCCGTGTAGTCGATCTCGGCGATAGAGGGCGGAACAGCTTCTCCTGGCGATAGCGTGACGGTTGGTTGACGACCGCGGCCGGTCCTGAAAAACATGCGCACATCCGTGAGCGTCAGTGGGTCGGCCAGTGAGCTGCCAAGCGCCTGAAGTTGCACAACCGCAAAGTTGCCGTTTTGGAATTGGCGAACGAAGTACAGCGACGAGTTGCCGCTCGCACGGGCCAGCGCAGATGACAACCGCGCGAAAGCTTCTGGAAACGCCACGGTTTCGCTGGCGCGGCTGCGCCCCCCGACCACCGGCTGCGCTGTGAAACCGCTGGATTCAACCGTGAGTGCGAACGACTGGGCGCCGGGTGCGCACGGGTTGCTGGTCGTCGCGCCGTGGATCGGGGGCGCGACGAGCTGGCTGCAGACAAAAGAGCCTACCGGCGTGGACGCCGCGCCATCGAAGCTGTAGGTGATCAGGCGCGAACTGCGGCCTCCCGTCGCCAGCGCAACCTGCCCCGGCGAAACGCTGCTCAGGCTGCCAGGTCCGCTGGGCGTTGGCGAGGATCCTGACGTGACCAAAAGGTTAAGCACGGCATCGGCTACCGGAAGCGAGCCGAACTGCAGCGTCAGCAGGTTGAAATTGACAATCGATGACCCCGGTAGGGTCTGGGCCACTGGCCGGACCGCCACGGTGCAGGTGCTGTTGTTGGCAACCTGGCCGGTAAAGCAGGTTGTCGAAAGGGTGGAGAGCGTGAAAAACCCCGGTGGGCTGAACTGTGCACCGTTGAAGTTCACCGGCGCACCGCTATTGTTGACGACGGTAATGATTTGCGCTGCCGCGGTCTGAGTGACTTGCTGGGTGAAGTTGAGTATCGATGGGGATGCGGTGATGGCGGCGAGCGCGGGCAGTGCCAGCGTCGCGAGCAGCAAGGCAGCGCCTCTGCGAAGCGCGGTGCAGAACAGTGAACGGGAATCAGACATCGCCAGTGCAAAAACGTGGATATAGGTCATGGCTGCTCTGGCCTTACAGGGTTGCCGACAACAGTATGCCGACGGTGCGCGAGCGCTGTTCGCTGTTTGCGGAAAAGCCGCCGAAGCTCAGGCTGTTGCGGTCGAGTTGCTGTTGCAGGCGCAGCGACAGTTGCACCGGAACCGGCTGCCCCAGGCCGAGCGGCAGTTTCCAGGTCTTGCCGGCCTGCAGCTGCCAGTTGCGGCCGCGGTTTTCTTGCGTTGCAATGCTGTCGCGGTCGCCGTTGCTGCCGTACTGGGCGCTGATGATCCAGCCAGTGTCGTGTTGCCAGGCCAGGCCGAGGTCAAGACCGTTCTGGATCTGCGCCACGCCGGTATCTGTGGCGGTGGCCCGCGAGCGGCGCAGCCCCATTGTGGTGGAGAAATCCGGCGATACCTGCCACTGAACCTGCGCCTGGACGCCATGGGCGCGCTGATCCTCGTTCTCGCTGCCCGCCTGTTGGTTGTCGCGCATGCCGTAGGTGATCCCGCCGGACCAGGTCCATTGGTTACGGCTCCACTGGGCGTTCATGGTCGCATTGGTGGTTGCCACCGCGGGAACGAGGGCTGGCAGCACGCTGGCGGGCAAATCCACGGGCTTCTGCCGGTTGTGCTGCCAACCGAGTTGCAGTGTCGGCCACCATGAACCTGATGGACCGGGCGGCGCGAGCGCCAGCGCCGTGGAATTGGAGATCGGATTCGACGCATCTTGCGGTTCCTGCCCAGCCGGAGCCTGCGGGTCTGACATCAGCCTGGACAGTGGCAACGCGAGGCTGAGCGTATCGGTCACCGTTTGCAGCACGGGCAAGCCGACGATGCGGCTGACGTTGTTGTGGCCGAAGCTGTGGTTGTACTGCGCCTGCACAGGCCCGAACAGCCCCTCGGCGCCAAGAAGTGTGCGGCGGATATCGCCCATCATGCCACCGGCGACGCTGCGGTAGTCGGTATCGGCAAATTCGTGTCGCACGCGCAGCACCAGCCGTCGTGCCCTTTGGCCTGCATCGGCCGCATCGTCAAACACCCGAGCGGTTCCGTCAACAAAGTAGGCGTTGCGGCCCGTCGTCGTCGGCAGGCCGGTTATTGGGTCAGTCTGGTATGAGGTGGACTTTGCATAAGCCGCGTCCACCTTGTAGATCGAATTGACGGGAGCCCATTGCACCCGAAGACCCAGTCCGCGGCTGTGTTCGGGAGAAGGCGATGCCCCCGAGCCCACCGGCGGCGCTATCGGCTGCGGGGCGTTGAACCCGGCCGGCACCAGCGGTTGATTCAGGCCCCGCCCGACTGAGCCCGTGAGGCTCGTGGTTTCGATTCGCAAAGCGCCGGGCTGGTCGGGCATCGCTTCCCAGCCGACCGTTACCGCTGAGACCCGGCGCTGGACATCGGTAAAGCCGAACAGCGGATTGCCGCCGATCAA
This sequence comes from Pseudomonadota bacterium, assembly GCA_040385065.1. GTDB lineage: Bacteria > Pseudomonadota > Gammaproteobacteria > Burkholderiales > Burkholderiaceae_C > Polaromonas. Next base: position 215,230 of record JAZKIC010000016.1, on the reverse strand, counting down.
CGCAGAGGCCGATTGGCTGGTCATGGCGACGTCGAAGCCACTGTTCCAGCGGTAGGTGCTACTGATACCGCGGTTGTCAAAGCTCTGCCCGAGCAGCGGATTTCCGGCCATCGACGCTGCTCCCAGCGAAAGGCGCGCGCTCGCGGTCTGGAATTCGAGCAGGTAGTCGTTCAGGTCGATTTTCTGCGCCGCCGAGCCGGCCGTGCCGAATCGCACGGCCTTGTTCTGCACGCTGTTGCCGACAAAATTGGAGCCAAGTGCCAGCCTGCGACCGTCATCGTCGGACTCATAGCGAAGACCCAACTGCAACCCCAACTCGCGGGTGACGATATCGGTCGTGGTGCCGTTCAGGGTACGCCGGGAAGACACCAAGCCGGCCTGTAACTCGGCTTTGGGCTTGAAGCCCGGCGGCGTGGGCTCGCTGCCGACCTGGCCGCCTTCGGGCTGGCCTGCGCTGCCGTCCTGGCCAGCCAGCGCGGTCCCGTCCGGGGGAATGCCAGGGTCGACCTGCCCGGTAGCCTCATCGCCATTGCCTCGCAGCATGACGGTCGCCAGCAGCAGCGTTATCGGCTCGCCGCCGCCAGTGGGCTCGAACACCAGCTCTATCACCAGCTCCCCGGCCGGCAGGGCAAACTGCGCGGGCTCCAGCACGTAATGCAAGGCGTCGCTGGTCTGCAGGAAGCTACCGATGTCGTTGCCGTTGACCAGCAAGGTCAGCTGCCCCTGTGCCGACGCCAGCGGCGCCGCCAGCCGGAATTCCAGCGGAAGTGTCGCCGAAATAATGCTGTCCGGCAGGACATTGCTGTAGCTCAGGGCCGGTGTTGCCGGAGTGCGGCTGGTCACGGCTGCGGGGGTTTGTGCGTGCGCGGAAGCGGCTAGCGCAAGCGCCAGCGCCAGCGCCATGGGAACAGGGTGATGCATGGTGAATCCGGAACATGGCTGAGCCGGGCACTACCGCCGCGCATGGCGCCGGTTCTGCCGAAACCTGAAAAAGAGGCCCTGTCAGCGGAGGTTGCCGCCGCCGGGAGCAATGACGTTGCCGCCGCCTGGAGCGATGACGTTGCCAGCACCGCCGGAGACAAGGTTGCCCGCTCCGCCGGAGACAAGGTTCCCCCCACCCGGAGCTATGACATTGCCTCCGCCTGGAGCGATGACCCGGCCACCGTTTGCGCCTCCCAGCAAAGTGCCACCAGCCGGAGCGTTTGGCGCGCTGGGCTTTACTGCCAACGCCATTCCGTTTGCTGTGCGTACTTTGGCAACCAGATCGTTATAGCTGCTCCAGCGGCCGTTCCCGTACTTCTGGACGTTGCAGTCTCCCATGGTGCCGGCGCCACTGGGCGCACGCCCTGTGACTTCCTTGACCGCCTTCGTGACCCAGGCGTCGCTGCACACGCCGGCTTGTGGCGCTGGCGCCGACGGTTTTGACGGTGCCTTCGCTGCGCGCACCTTACCCACCAGATCGGCATAGCTGCTCCACTGACCGCGTCCGTAGTTCTGAATGTTGCAGTCGCCCGAGTTGCCCGAACCCGATGGCGCGCGGCCGGTGACTTCCTGGATGGCCTTGGTTACCCAGGCGTCGCTGCAGGTCCCTGCATTTGCGGCACCCACGCCAAGCAGCGCGAGCAGTCCGAGTCCAATCACTGATGGCGTGTTCATGTACTAAATACCTTGTGTTAGCGCAGACCGAAATTGGTGCGGTACCAGTTTTTGATGGTGCCGTTTTGCGAGTTGAGATAGGCGCGCAGGGCCTCTGGCGTGCCGCCGCGGGCTGGCATGTCAACGTCAGCGGCGTGCTTGACGGCGCGCGAGGTTGGCCCCAGATCGCCACCGCTGAACACCTGCTTCATCACGGCCGACACCTTTTCGTACTTGCCGGCAGCGGCGCTCTGACCAGTGCTCTTCTTGCACGTGTCTGCCAAGGTGCGAACCACTGGCAGCGCGGACTGCAGGACAACGCTGGCAGGACCGGCAAAGGCTTTGAGCATCGCGTTACCCTGAAACTGCTGCGCGTGGCCGAGCATCTGTTTGCCCTGACTGATCTGGGCCGAATACTGCTGCTGGAACTGCGGGTGGCTGGCCGCGCAGGTCAGAACGCCGTTGAGGAGCGAGACAAACTCGCGCAGCTCGGCATCGAAGGTGCTGGCGCTTTGGACCGAATAGCTTTTTTGGCCGCTGCTTGCCTTGGCCTTTGCGTCTTCGGTGGCTTTGCGCATCTGCGCTTCGAGCTGACCGAGGTCGCCGGCAGCAAAGCTCGTGGTCGCGAAGGATATGCAAACGGCGCCGGCGGCGATTGTGAGGACGGCGCGGACGCGGGCAGTGAGCGAGTGGTTCATCGTTAAAACTCCATGGATTGAGGAACATGGCAAGGCAGACAGAAGGAGCGTAGGGTCAGCGCAACAGGCCGCAAATACTCTGATCAGAGTAATTTGCCGAGGACTTTCTCCTACTGCCCGCTCTGGGCGATAACGTTGGCGCCACCGGTAGCGATCACACTGCCCTCGGGTGGCGTGGGGCTGGCGGGCAGGGGCAGTCCGGTGGTCACGCTGATGAAGGTGCCCGGCCCGGCAGATCGAGCGGTGCGCACAAATGCGGCTCGAACCCGAGGGTCGGTGATCCGCGCAGCGTAGCGTTGCGCGCTTTGCACTGAATAGCTGTTCCAGCGCTGGCCCGCATCACCACTGCATGCGACGCCTGCCACGTTTGCATGAGGCTGTCCGCCGCCGGCATCTGCCTGTGCGCACAGTGCTTGCTGATTTACCAGGGTGCCGCGCGATAACGACCAGACCTGAGCCTGATCGCCGCCGCGGCAGCCTTCCCAGCGTAACTGCTGTCCGGCCTGGCGGCCCGTCAGGCAGCGACCCGCCAGGTGAACCTGACCGAAGCCCGAGAACCCCTGGACTGGCGATTGAACGCCCCAGGGGGCAAGGACCGCATCGTCACCCGCCATGTGGAGCATCAGGCCACCGCCCGACGAGATGTAGTTGACGGCGGAAAAGGCGCAGCCGCTGGTGCCCGCAAGCCAGGCAGCGAACAGCAGGCTTTTGAGTTTGTGGACGGGAACGAAAGCATGGCGCACGGGCCGGACGTTAGCGGGCCTCGCGCGATGTGCCTATCCGCCGTTTTGAGTAATGTGCTGAGCCGCGCCGGCGGCGTGCTCTGCCGCCGCCATCGGCACCCGCAGTGTCAGCAGCGTGCCGCTCTCGGCGCTGGTCACGTCCAGTGAGCCGCGCAGCAAGGTCGCCCGGGTCCGCATGTTTTCGATACCACGCCTGGCCCTGTTCGGCGCACGCGCGGCGGAGTTTGACTGCATGCCGCAGCCGTCATCCTGCACTCGCAGCACCAGCCAGCCATGATCCTGGCAGCCGCTGACGCGCAGCCGCGAGGCCCCCGCATGCTTGAGCGTATTGGTTACTGCCTCCTGGACTATTCGCAGAACCTGCAGCACCTCGCCAGGCGCCGACAGCGCGGTGCCTTTGTGCATCTGCCATTCGAGTGCGATGCCTGCCGCGGCCAGCCGCGGCTCCAGGCGGTAGCGCAGGTTGGCCAGCGAGACCCACAGCGACTCCTCGTCAGGCTCCAGCGAGTCGATCATGAGCCGCAGGTCGTCGATGCATTCGCGCAGCATGGCCGCAACGTCGCGCTGGCCAGGCCCGGCTCTCTCGACCGCATCAAGCGTCGTCATGAGCTGGGAACCAATACCATCATGCATGTCGCGCATCATGCGGTCGCGCTCGGATGACAGGGTTGTCGCCCGTTCCAGCGCCCTCACCCGCTCGTGTGTAAGTTGCAGTTCGTGCGCCCGTGCCGCGAACTTGACCTCGAGGTCGGTATTGAGCGAGCGCACCTGGTCAAAGGTTCGGAAATAGGCGTCGGCCAGCGCGTAAACCAGCGCGCACAGCAGCACAGGCGCTCCGTAGGCCATTCGCGCCGAGGGGCCAAAGGGCAGCAGCTGCGCCGTCACTGCCAGGTCTGTCAGTCCGAGCGCCAGCGTGACGCAAGCCGCGGCCAGGATCGCCCAGACCCCGCTGCGGCGCCGGTTGGCCGGCCGCAAACCGAACCTGAGCAAAATGACGATGGACCACGCGCCGAAAGCGGCGCACAGCAGGTACCAGGGCACCCGTATCGCGCTGACCAGCTGCGGGTCCAGCGCTGTGATGGCAACAACGGACAAGCCGCAAGCCCACGTCGCGGCGCGCTCGGCACGCGGGAAGCTCGCGCCGGTAAAGCGCAGGATGAAGAGCCACAGCAGCACCACCACGGCACCCAGGCTCCCCAGGATGAAAGCCTCCCAGAGGTTGGACGGAATCGCGGGCACGAACACGGTGTAGTGAAAGTTGCGCAGCGACCACACGATGGAAAGCGCCCCGAAGTAGCCGTAGATGTGCTGCTCCGGCCGACGCAGCCATAGCAGCAGCACCAGCACGCCGGCGAAGACAAGAGAGATGTTCAGTGAGCGCGTCATCGTCACGCGCGCAAAATAGTCGGCGTCGTAGATGGCTTCGACCGCCTCACGCGGGCCGAGGGTGATCGGGCTGAGTCCGCCCCGCAGGTTCGGCGCAACACGCAAGCGCACGAACAGCTCGTTCTGGCCAAGCAAAAGTAGCTGCGGCGCAATGGGGTCAAGCTGCGGAACGCCCAGGCTGCGCGTGATCTGGCCCGTCATGCCTCCGCTGGTGCCAACATCCACACCGTTGAGGAACATCTGGTAGGTGGTGCCGACCGTTGGTAGATATGCCGCCCAGGGGTCGGCCGGTGCTTGCGGCAGGAAAAAGCTGGCGCGGTACCAGCCATAGCCGGAAAGGCCGGGATTGGACTTGCGCCAGTTGTCTGGCAGGGTGCGCTGCAGCCACTGTCCGCCGTCAGGCGGTGGTGCCGGCTCGTCGGACTTGATGAATTCCGTCTCCGAAATCACGACCAGCTCTCCACCGGGCTCCGGTTGGCGCAGCTGCAGCGCAACCCCTGCGATCACCAGCGCCATGGCCACCAGCAAGGCAAGGGAACGGACGGCCCGTTTCACGGCGTGAGCAGTCCCTGCTGCTGCGCCAGATAAACCGCATGCTGCCGGGAGCGGGCTTCGAGTTTGCGATAAATGTTCTGCACATGCGTTTTAACGGTGAGCGGCGAGATGTGCAGCTCGATGCCGATTTCCGCAATGCCGTGGCCCTGGGCGATGGCATTGAGAATGGTGGTCTCACGCGGAGACAACGGCGATGCGATGGCCGCTTTCGGGACGCTCGGAGCCAGCTCGATGCGCCGCAACAGGTGGCGGGCAAGCGATGGGCTGATCGGCGATTCCCCGGCGCGAAGCGCGTGAATGCTTTGGTTGAAGTCGGTGGCCTTGCTGTCCTTGAGCAAATAACCGGTGGCGCCCGCTTCGATGGCGTTGACGAGGCTGCGTTCGTTGCCAAATATCGAGACCACCATTACCGCCGTGTCTGGCAACTGCCTGCGGATGTGACGCACGACGTCCAGCCCACTGCCATCGGGCAGTTCGAGGTCGATCAAGGCAACGTCGGGCGCCAGGCGTTCGATTCCGCAAATTGCATCCTGGACGCAGTTGAATTCGCCGGCTGGCCATAGCAGGGGATCAAGAGCGAGGTTTTCGCGATAGCGCTGCGCATGCAGCGGGTTATCCTCCACCAGGACCACAGAAATGATGCCGTTCATAGAGCTCAGGAGCTGCGAAGCTGTCCAGTAATGCTGTTATCGAACGAAATAAATGAAACTGAGTGTAAGAGCGATACGACGGGAAGGCCAGCGTTGCAGCACTTGCGCAGCGACTTCTATTGTCATGCGACCCCACGCGTGAGGCTGCCATTGCCCGCCTCTACGATCTGCCACACCCTGAAGGACGGCGGCGCCGAGGGCGCAGTAGGCCGGATATTGGACGAGCTCAACCCGATGCTTCGCGTGTGGCCAACTTGCGCGACGGGCTTGGCAGCATGTCTTCATTCAGACTGCGCTGACGGACGAGCAGATTGCGGCGCTGGCTCTCTATGTGTCCAGGGCTAGTGGCGGAGCGCCTGGCCTGACGCCTGACAGCTTCCGGTGACCCACCTGAGAACTTGACGGGCAAGCGGCGTGTCCGTCGGTGACGCCTCTAGTCCAGGAGCGAGCGACGCCCGAGGCGTTTGTCTCCGCGCGGCGCTTCGCTAGACATCTGCTTGCCCGGTCCGCACCGTGTCGAAACCGCACAAGCAAGTTCGAACGCTGCCCAGGTCCGCGCGTGCGGGACTACCTGACCTCCTGGAACCAGGACCTAACGGTGCCTTGGGACGCTGTCGAGGCCATATTCAACTCGCCGGATTCTTTAATTTCGGCAACTCACAGTCCCAAACTTGCCGACTATGGATACGCCTGCAGAAAGCGCTGTGCTATTCCCACTCAATCGTCGCAGGCGGCTTGCTGCTGACGTCGTAGGTTACGCGGTTGATCCCGCGCACTTCGTTGATGATCCGGCTCGAGACTTTCTTCAGCAGGGCATAGGGCAGTTCAGCCCAGTCGGCTGTCATGAAGTCGCTGGTTTGCACAGCGCGCAGCGCCACCACGTAATCGTAGGTGCGGCCGTCGCCCATCACGCCTACGCTCTTGACCGGCAAAAATACCGTGAAGGCCTGGCTGGTGAGGTCGTACCAGCTCTTGCCGGATTCGGCGTCCTTGAAGCTGCGCAGTTCTTCGATGAAGATTGCGTCGGCGCGGCGCAGCAGGTCGGCGTATTCTTTTTTTACTTCGCCCAGAATACGAACACCCAAGCCAGGTCCGGGGAAAGGGTGGCGGTAGACCATGTCGTGTGGCAGGCCGAGTGCAACGCCCAGTTCACGCACCTCGTCCTTGAAGAGTTCGCGCAGCGGTTCCAGCAACTTGAGGCCGAGTTGCTCGGGCAAGCCGCCGACATTATGGTGGCTCTTGATGGTGACGGCCTTCTTGCTCTTGGCGCCGCCCGACTCGATGACGTCGGGGTAAATGGTGCCCTGCGCCAGCCACTTTGCGCCTTTGTACGCGCCGTCGAGTCCTGCCTTCAGGCGCGCTGCCTCGGCCTTGAAGACCTCGACGAATTCGCGGCCGATGATCTTGCGCTTGGCTTCGGGTTCGCTCACGCCGGCGAGGTGCCCCAGGAACTGGTCGCTGGCGTCTACGCGGATGACCTTGGCATGCAGCTTGCCGACGAACATGTCCATGACCATGTCGCCCTCGTTGAGGCGCAGCAGGCCGTGGTCCACGAACACGCAGGTCAGCTGGTCGCCGATGGCGCGATGGATCAGCGCCGCTGCCACCGAGGAATCGACGCCGCCCGACAGGCCGAGAATGACCTCCTCGTCGCCAACCTGCGCGCGGATGTGCGCCACGGCTTCTTCGATGTAGTCGCCCATGACCCAGTCCTGGCGCGTCCCGCAGATGCCCAGCACGAAGCGTTCGAGAATGGCCTTGCCTTGGGTGGTGTGCGTCACCTCGGGGTGGAACTGCACCGCGTAAAAGTGCCGTTCTTCGTCGGCCATGCCGGCGATGGGGCAGGAGTCGGTCGAGGCCATGAGCTTGAAGCCTGGCGGCATTTGCGTGACGTTGTCGCCATGGCTCATCCACACATGCAGCATGCCGTGGCCCTCGGCGGTGGCGTAGTCCTGGATGCCGTCGAAGAGCTTGGTGTGGCCACGCGCCCTCACCTCGGCGTAGCCGAATTCACGCTTGTGCCCGCCTTCGACCTTGCCACCCAGCGCTTCCGCGATTGCATACATGCCAAAGCAGATGCCCAGCACCGGTATGCCCAGCTCGAAGACAGCCTGCGGCGCGCGCAGTGACTCGTCTTCCCACAAGCTGGCGTGGCTGCCCGAAAGAATGACGCCCTTCAGGTTGCCGTCGCTCGCGTACTCACGAATCCAGTCATTGCTGACATCGCAAGGATGCACTTCGCAAAACACGTGCGCCTCACGGATGCGTCGCGCGATCAGTTGCGTGACTTGTGAGCCGAAATCGAGGATGAGGATTTTTTGATGGGACATGGAGGGGTATGTCTCTTGCAGTTCGGTAAATCGGGGTGAGGTTGTCGTGCCGTACTTGCTTGCGCTCAGTAATGAAGGGACAGCAGTCGCATCCTTCTATACATCAGGATGAACGGGTGTCGGGCGACGAGCCCTTCGACAGGCTCAGGGTGAACGGGTCGAGAGCGCTGCAGTGCCGGGGCGCGTTGGTCAATACCAAGACCCTTGGGGAACGTCGTTAGATAGCTTGAGTACCCCGTCCTTCGAGACCTCAGGACGAACGGGTTTCGGCCCACGAGCACTTCGACAGGCTCAGGGCGAACGGGCAGAGGCAGCGCAGTAAATCCATAGACTTGCTCACGGCGACCGGTGGGAGAAAACAGCTCAGGAAAAGCCAAGACGACACCGCATGGGGCCACGATCACTCTGCCCGGTAGTTCGGCGCTTCCTTGGTGATCTGGACATCATGCACATGGCTTTCGCGGATGCCTGCGGATGTGATCTCGACGAACTCGGCCTGGTTGCGCATGTCTTCGATGGTGGCGCAGCCGCAATAGCCCATGCTGGCGCGTAAGCCGCCGGCCATCTGGTAAATGATGGCGACCATGGAGCCTTTGTACGGCACCCGGCCCTCGATGCCTTCGGGCACGAGCTTGTCTGCATTGGGGTTGCCCGTGCTGGACTCCTGAAAGTAGCGGTCGGCACTGCCCTGCTGCATGGCACCTATGCTGCCCATGCCGCGGTAGCTCTTGTAGCTGCGGCCCTGAAACAAAATGACTTCACCCGGAGCTTCCTCGGTGCCGGCGAACATGCCGCCCATCATGACCGTGCCGGCGCCCGCCGCAATAGCCTTGGCGATGTCGCCGCTGTAGCGGATGCCGCCGTCTGCGATCAAGGGAACGCCGCTGCCGCGCAGCGCCATGGCAACGTTGTCGATGGCCATGATCTGGGGAACGCCCACGCCCGCGACGATACGCGTGGTGCAGATGCTGCCGGGGCCGATACCGACCTTGACTGCGTCGGCGCCAGCCTCTGCCAACGCCAGAGCAGCGGCGCCGGTTGCAATGTTGCCGCCAATGACGTCGATCTGTGGATAGTTCTGCTTGACCCAGCGAACGCGGTCGATGACGCCTTTGCTGTGTCCGTGGGCTGTGTCGACCACGATGGCGTCGACACCCGCGCGCACCAGGGCCTCGACCCGCTCCTCGGTGCCCTCACCCACGCCAACCGCCGCGCCCACCCGCAATTGGCCGCGGGCGTCGCGCGCGGCATTCGGGAAGGTGGTTTGCTTGGTGATGTCCTTGACGGTGATGAGGCCCTTGAGCTCGAACTGGTCGTTGACCAGCAGCACACGCTCTAGCCGGTGCTTGTTCAGCAGCGCCTTGGCGTCTGCCAGGGTCGCGGTTTCAGGCATGGTAATGAGGCGTTCGCGCGGCGTCATGATGGTGCTGACCGGCACGTCCATGCGGGACTCGAAACGCATGTCGCGCCCCGTCACGATGCCGACCACCTTGCCGCCATCGAGCACCGGAAAACCTGAAATACCGAGCTGCTCGCTCAGCGCCATGACCTGGCGCACCGTGTGCGTGGGCGTGATGACGACCGGATCGCGCAGCACGCCGCTTTCGTAGCGTTTGACCTTTGCAACTTCAGCGGCCTGCTGCTGCGGCGTGAGATTCTTGTGGATGATGCCGATGCCGCCCTCCTGGGCGATGGCAATGGCGAGCCGGGCTTCCGTGACCGTGTCCATGGCCGCCGAGACCAGGGGCAGGTTCAGGCGGATGTTGCGGGAAAACTGGGTGGCTAGAGAAGTGTCCTTGGGCAGGACTTGGGAGAACGCTGGCACCAACAATACGTCGTCGAAGGTGAGCGCTTTGCCGAGGAGGCGCATAAAGGTAAGCTCCAAAAACACGATTGTACCCGCGTGTGTTTTGCGCCGTTGCCACCGCACGAAGGGCAATTCCAGTGCCTCGCCCTTGCCCCGGTTCGTGGCGCGGATGCGACTCCAGACGCCTTGCAGGACAAGGGCAGGGATACACTGTCAGCATGAATTTTTCGCGGTTTTCCGGCCCCTTGGCATGCGCTGCGCTGACGGCCTTCGCATGCGCCTTTGTCGGCCCGGCGCATGCGCAGTGGCAGTGGCTGGACAAGGACGGTCGCAAGGTATTCAGCGACCGCTCCCCCCCGACTGACGTCAAGGACAAAGACATACTCAAGCGGCCGGCTGGACAGGCCAAGACGGCGGCACCAGCCCCCGCGCCTGCCACTGCGGCCGTGCCAACCCCTACACCGGCCGTGGCCGTGCCCGAGGCGCCCAAGGTCACGGGCAAGGACCCCCAACTGGAAGCGCGCAAGAAGCAGGCCGAAGACGAAGAAGCCGGTCGCAAAAAAGCCGAAGCCGAGAAGGTAGCACGGGCCAAGGCTGAAAATTGCGAACGGGCCCGCAAGTTCGCCACCACGCTCGACTCGGGCGTGCGAATCTCCACCACCAATGCCAAGGGCGAGCGGGAAGTGTTGGACGACAAGGCCCGCGCCGTCGAGACCAAGCGGACCCAGGACGTCATCGCCTCCGACTGCACCTGAGTCAAGCGCCTGGGCTGGCCCCAAGGCGACCCGTCTCAGTAGCCCGCTTTTCCGCCCTCGCGGCGCTTGGCGAACAATCCTGCGCTTCGGGCGCCTTGGCTATTGAAGCGTTCACGCCGCGCAACCTTGGGGTCGACCCGAAGATTCCGGTAAAGCTCGATTCGGTCGCCATCCTTGACCTGAGCGTCCGGCCCCACCTTGCGGCCCCATATCCCGACTTCAGGCATCTGCGCTGCGAGTTCCGGGAAACGTACGAACACGCCGCTGGCCAGGATTGCAACCTTCACGGTGGAGCCTGGCGCGAGCGTCACGCACCACTCGCAAACCTCTCGCGGTGAGGGTGAGTACACCACCACGATGTGTAGCGAACCTGGCGGGTGGTTTGCGGGTTCAGGACTCGCCATAAACCTGCGCTGCGCGCTTGACGAAAGCATCAACGAAGCTTCCGGCGATCTTGTCGAAGACTGGTCCAACCAGCGCTGCCAGCGCAAAGTTGGCAAAGTCATAGCGCAAGGTGAATTGGACCTTGCAGGCGCGCTTGGCACCATCGTCCAGCGGTGTGAATTCCCAGTGTCCGTCGAGGTTTGAGAACGGCCCATCGACCAGCCGCATGTCCACAGAGCGACCGGGCACGTGCGTGTTTCGTGTGGTGAAGCCCTGCTTGATGCCGCCAATCGCAATGCCGACCTGGGCCGTCATGCCGTCGGCTTCCTGCTGGAGGACGCTGGCACGATCGCACCAGGGAAGAAATTCAGGATAACGCGCCACATCCGTGACCAATGCAAACATTTCTTCGGCGCTGTACCAGATGAGGACGGACTTGTGAACGGTTTTCATACAATGGAAGGCTGGCCGCGATTGTATTAGCCGCCCCTGCCCTCACCTCTTGAACCATGGCCACCAAAGAAGCATTCGTCTCCAAAAAAGCTGCAGCAGCTTCGTCGCCCAAGGCCATGAAGAAAGCAGAAGCAGCCGCTGTCCGGATCGCGGACAACAAGAAGGCTTCGTTCAACTACCACATTGAAGAGCGTTACGAGGCCGGCATGGTTCTCGAAGGCTGGGAGGTCAAGTCCGTGCGTGAGGGCAAGGTTCAGTTGACCGATGGCTACGTGGTGATCCGCAATGGCGAGCTCTTCATCATCGGCTGCCAGATCAATCCGCTCGGTACCGCCTCTACCCACGTGCGCCCGGACGCTGTGCGGACCAAGAAATTGCTCATGCACAAGGAAGAGATCAAGCGCCTGATGGGCAAGGTCGAGCAAAAGGGGTTCACGCTCGTGCCCTTGAACATGCATTGGAAATCGGGCCGCGTAAAGTGCGAAATCGGCCTTGCCAAGGGCAAGGGCGAACATGACAAGCGCGACACCATCAAGGACCGAGAAGGCAAACGCGAGGTCGAACGCGCCATGAAGTCGCGCAATCGCTGAGGCGCCGGGTCAACCTGACCCGTCGAAATCCTCCGGCGCTTGCCGCTTAAAGGTCAGCCAGTGGATGCGCTGCAGGCGCCCAAGGGCTCTCGAAAAACGCATTGATCATGGCCGGCTTGACGTCATCGATACGCGCGGGCTTCCATTTCGGCGAATAGTCCTTGTCGACGGCCAGTGCACGAATGCCTTCGACGGTTTCGCTTTCTGCTGGGGGCCGCGAATAAAAGCACTGATGCACCATGACGCGCTCCATGCGCAACTCGTCGGCCAGGCTCATGCTACGCGCACGGCGGACTTGCTCCAGCGCCACATGCAGCATCAGGGGCGAGCGCTTGCGAAGCACCACTGCCGTCTTTTTGGCCCAGATGTCATCGGACGCCTCGAGCGCATCCACGATGTGTTTGACCCGGGCAAGTGAAAAGTAGGAGTCGACGCGCGCCCTGTCCGGCACAGACTGCGCCGCCTGAGGGGCGCTATCGGAACGCTGTGAATCATCCTGCCCGGAAATCCACGCCCTGATCTCGCCGACTGAACCGAGTCCTGGCGTACCCAGCCCTTGCCACAAGGCGGGCAACGAAGACGACGCGAGTTTGATGTCTGCCAGGCCATAAGCCATGGCTGCATCGGCGCCGATCACCTCGCCGGTCATGGCGAGGTACTCGCCCACATGCCCCGGACAGCGGCTCAGAAAATAGCCGCCGCCGACATCGGGAAAGAGGCCGATGTTGGTTTCGGGCATGGCCATCTTGGTGCGCTCGGTGGCGATACGCAGCGGGTGCTGGCCGCCCTGGCACAAGCCCATGCCACCGCCCATGACGACGCCGTCGAGGAATGTGACATAGGCTTTGGGGTAGGTCTGGATGAGGAAGTTGAGGCGGTATTCCTCAGTAAAGAAATCGTCGAGGCTTTTGTCCCCTGCCAGCGCGGCTTCATGAAAAAAGCGGATGTCGCCGCCGGCGCAAAAATTACCGAAGAGACTTTCGGCAGTGCCTGGCTTGCCCACCTTGTTGGTCCCGCGCACGGCAACCAGCGTCACGAGGGGATCGTCGCGCCAGGCCACGAGGGCGGCTGTGATATCCCGGATCATCTCCAGCGAAAGCGCATTGAGCGCCTTCGGGCGATTCAGGGTGATGAGGCCCACGGCACCGCGACGCTCGGCGATCACGGCGCCCGAGGTGGCCATCTTGCCCATGTCTTCAGTTGTCATGCGCGTTGTCTCCATCCAATCAACTCGTTAAGCGCCAGCGCGCCGATCACCATCGCACCGCCCACCAATACGCTGGCCCCCGGCACCTCGTTCGCGCCAAGCCAGGCCAGCAAGATCCCAAAAATCACTTCCAGCAGGCCGAGCAGCGAGACCTCGGGTGCCTTCAGCACACCCGCTACGCGAACCGAAAGCGCACACGGTATTGCCAGTTGCACCAGGCCCAGCAGGGCCAGCAGCGCCACGTCATGCGCGCTCGCAGCAAACGGAAGCGCAAGCGGCAAAGTTACCGCCGAGGAAATGAAAGCGCCCACCATCACAGCGGGCACCAGATCGACCTTGGCGCCGTGCTGTTGGCTGCGCTGCACGACGGTCCAGTTGATGGCGCCCGCAATCGGAACGAAGAGCGCCACCAAGGTGCCGGCCAGGACCTCGCCGCTGCCCGCGCTGGCCTGTCCGCCGAACATCCAGGCGATGCCGGCGCCCGCCGCGATGATGGCCAGCCACGTGCGCAAGGGGATTTTGTGCCCGATGGCGACGCGCGCCAGCAGCGCGGTAAGAAAGGGGCCGAGGGCTAACGTGACCAGCACGTTGGCTACGGTGGTCAACGTGAGCGCGACCATGAAGGCCGTGAACATCACGCTCCAGCAAATACCCGAGACCCAGAGCCAGCGCCCGCCCTTGGCAATACCGCTGAACACCGCCCTGCCCTGGAAAAGCGGCAAGATGATGAGCAGCGAAATCAGCGTGAAAAAGCTCCGCCAGAACGTCACCTCGAAACTCTGCGCCTGCTCGAGGTGCCGCGTGACGACGCCTGCAATCGACCACATCAAGGTCACCGCGATCATGACGAGTACGGCGCGGCTGTGTGTGAGCTTCATGCGCGAGTTCTAAAAGCCTGGGGGAAGGAAGTAGCCTGCCGCGCAGCCAAAGCCGCGCAGATGCGGCCCGCCGAGTTGCACATGCAGCTCAGCGGGGCGGCACAGATCATGAACGTCCGGCGCGCTTACGATCGCTTTCCTTGAGGTGGCGCTTGCGCAGGCGAACCGACTTTGGTGTGATCTCGACCAGTTCGTCTTCCTCGATGAATTCCACGCCGTATTCGAGCGTCAGCTCGATAGGTGGCGTGATCTTGATCGCGTCTTCCTTGCCTGAAACGCGGAAGTTGGTCAGCTGCTTGGTGCGTGTCGCATTGACGACAAGGTCGTTGTCCCGGCTGTGGATACCGACGATCATGCCTTCGTACACGGGGTCGTTGGCACGCACGAACATGCGGCCGCGGTCGTCCAGCTTGCCCAGCGCGTAGGTGAAGATTTCGCCATCGTCCATGGAAATCAGCACGCCGTTCTTGCGGCCGCCGATCTCGCCCTTGTGCGGCTCATAGCTGTCGAAGATGTTGGAAATGAGGCCCGAGCCGCGCGTCAGGTTGAGGAACTCGTTGGTAAAACCAATGAGGCCACGCGCCGGAATGCGGTACTCGAGACGCACACGGCCACGGCCGTCGGACTCCATGTTCACGAGATCACCCTTGCGTTCACCCAGTGCCTGCATCACGCCGCCCTGGTGCGTTTCTTCGATGTCGGCCGTGACCAGCTCAATTGGCTCGTGGCGCACACCGTCGACGTCCTTGTAAACCACGCGGGGCTTGGACACGGCGAGTTCGAACCCTTCGCGGCGCATGTTCTCCAGAAGAATGGTCAGGTGCAATTCGCCGCGACCCATCACTTCAAAAATACCCTCTTCGTCCGTTTCCTTGACGCGCAGGGCAACGTTGTGCTGCAGCTCTTTCTGCAGGCGGTCCCAGATCTGGCGGCTGGTGACGAACTTGCCTTCACGCCCGGCCAGAGGGCTGGTGTTGACGCAAAAGTTCATCGTGAGCGTGGGCTCGTCGACTTTCAGCATGGGCAGCGGAGCAGGATTGGCCGGGTCGGTGATCGTCACGCCGATGCCGATATCGGTCAGGCCATTGATCAGGACGATTTCGCCGGGGCCGGCTTCTGTGGCTTGCACCCGCTCCAGACCCTGGAAGGTCAGGACCTGGTTGACGCGACCCTTGACGGCCTTGCCGTCCGGGCCTTCCATGACGACCACGTCCATCATGGGACGAATCGTTCCCTGGCTGATGCGGCCTACGCCGATGCGACCCACGAAGGTCGAAAAGTCGAGTGCGGAGATCTGCAGTTGCAACGGCGCGGCTGGGTCGCCTTTTTGGGCCGGAACGTGCTTGAGCACGGTGTTGAAAAGCGCGGACATGTCCGGGCCCCACTGTTCATTGGGAGGGCCTTCTTCGAGCGACGACCAGCCGTTGATGCCGGAGGCATAAACCACGGGGAAATCGAGCTGCTCGTCGGTTGCGCCGAGCTTGTCGAACAAATCGAAAGCGGCGTTGACGACGTAGTCCGGACGCGCGCCCGGCTTGTCGACCTTGTTCACAACCAGAATAGGTTTGAGGCCGAGAGCCAGTGCCTTCTTGGTCACGAAACGCGTCTGCGGCATCGGGCCTTCTTGGGCATCGATGAGCAGCACCACGCCATCGACCATGGACAGCGCGCGCTCGACCTCGCCACCGAAGTCCGCGTGGCCGGGGGTGTCGACGATATTGATGTGCGTGCCTTCCCAGGTGACGGCGCAGTTCTTGGCCAGGATGGTGATGCCGCGCTCTTTTTCGATCGCGTTGTTGTCCATCACGGTGTCGACGACTTTCTCGTGCTCGGCAAAGGTGCCCGACTGGCGGAGCAACTGGTCGACCATGGTGGTCTTGCCGTGGTCAACGTGGGCAATGATGGCGATGTTGCGAATCTGTTTGTGGCTCATGGTTGGCTTTCTGGGGAAACTTCAAAAATGGTCTTGGGTCGTTATGCGGGCTGCGGCGACGGGGTCGGCGGGGTCGACGGGGTATCAGGGGTATCGGGGGTATCAGGTGGCTTGAGAGCGGAGTCCAGGATGTCCCGGATTTCGGTGGGACTCAGCAGCCGGTCGGGAATCAGTTCATCGGCCGTGACATGCGCGGTACCCAAAAAGGCTGCGGGGTTGGCGCCGTGCACCTGCACCCGTGCCACATGCCCAGCAATATCCGCACCCCACTGCCCGGGTTGCCCCCGGCGGCGCAGGCCGCTGAGGAAACGCCCTGCATTTTCCTCGTCCAGTGTGACAGTTGGATACGAGGCGACCAGGGACTGGGGGGGAAGCAACCTGGCGAGGCGGTCTGCCTCACTCATCGACTCGAGCTCCGGCAGGCTGACGCACTGCGCGCTGGTGTAGCCGCCGGTTTCGATACGGCGCAAAAATCCCAGGTGCGCTCCGCAGCCAATGGCCTCGCCGATGTCTTCACCGAGCGTGCGGATGTAGGTGCCCTTGCTGCAACGAACAATGATTTTCAGGGCGGCCGGGGCACGCGGGTCTTCGGCCCGGGCCATATGAAGCTCATGGATGGTGATGTCACGCATCTCGCGTTCGACTTCCTGCCCAGCCCGTGCATATTCGTAGAGTGCCTTGCCGTCTTTTTTGAGAGCCGAGTACATCGGCGGAAGTTGCTTGAGCGGGCCCGTGAAGTGGCGCGTCAGCGTGTCAAGCAATTCATCGGAAATTTCCGGCACCGGACGCGTTTCGATGACATCACCTTCCGCATCGGCGGTGCTCGTTTTCTGGCCCAGCAGAAGCACCGCTTCGTACGTTTTGTCTGCATCGAGCTGCACCTGGCTGAACTTGGTCGCAGCACCAAAACACAGGGGCAGGACGCCCGTGGCGAGCGGGTCGAGCGTGCCGGTATGACCGGCCTTTTCGGCGCGCAACAGCCACTTTGCTTTCTGCAAGGCCTGATTGCTCGACAGACCGATTGGCTTGTCGAGCAGCAGCACGCCGTGGACGGGACGTCGCTGGATTTTCTGGCGAAGAGGGGCAACTGGCTTCATAAATTCCTGACGGGTCCTGCGGGCGAAACACATCCGCACATTCGCGGGGCACCGTTTTGCCTCTGGACCTGTCAAGAAGGGAAACGGCGCGAAGTCTCAGTCTTCCTGGGCGCGGGAAGACACGGCCTTGGCGATCAGCGCATTCATGTCGGCCGCACGCTCGGTGGTGCGATCGAACTGGAAATGCAGGGTCGGGACGGTGTGGATCATCAGCTTCTTGAACAGGCCGTTGCGCAGGAATCCTGCCGCCTGGTTCAGGGCTTCTTCGCACTCTTTCGGGTCACCGACCAGCACGCTGAAGAACACCTTGGCGTGGGCATAGTCCGGAGTCACTTCAACGGACTGGACCGTGACCATGCCGACCCGGGGGTCCTTGAGTTCGCGGGCGATCAGTTCCGTCAGATCACGCTGGATCTGGTCGGCAACGCGAAAGCCGCGGTTGGGTGTGGATGATTTCTTGCGCATCGGGAAATTGCATGCAGGCCATGACAGTTGCGGGGGAAAGCACCAGGCCTTCCCGCCGCCGCCGCCCTTAGACCGCCAGCGTCCTCGCGACCTCGCGGATTTCAAAGAACTCCAGGACGTCGCCGACCTGGATATCGTTGTAGCCCTTGACGTTCAAGCCGCACTCAAAGCCTTCCTTGACTTCGCGGGCGTCGTCCTTGAAGCGCTTGAGCGACTCGAGTTCACCCGTAAAGATGACCATGTTTTCGCGCAAGATGCGCAAGCGCGCATTGCGGCGAACCACACCGGCGGTGACCATACAACCCGCGATCGAGCCGATCTTGCTGACCTTGAACACCTGGCGAATCTCGGCATTGCCGATGATTTCTTCCTTCTTGTCCGGCGTAAGCATGCCCGACATGGCGGCACGAAGATCGTCCACAGCGTCATAGATGATGTTGTAGTAGCGGATCTCGATGCCGTTGTTTTCTGCCAGCTTGCGCGCCTGGGCGTCTGCACGGGTGTTGAACCCGATAAGGACAGCTTTCGATGCGATGGCCAGGTTCACGTCGGATTCGGAGATTCCACCCACGGCGGAGTACACCAGCTGCACCTTGACCTCGTCGGTCGAGAGCTTGAGCAGCGACTGCGCCAGCGCTTCCTGCGAACCCTGCACGTCGGCCTTGACGATGATCGGCAGCATCTTGACCTCGCCGCCGGACATGTCCGAGAACATGTTTTCCAGCTTGGCGGCCTGTTGCTTGGCGAGCTTCGTATTGCGGAATTTGCCGGCACGGTAGGTGGCGATTTCGCGGGCACGACGCTCGTCGGTCATCACCATGAACTCGTCGCCTGCCTGGGGCACTTCAGTCAAGCCCTGGATTTCCACTGGAATGGAAGGCCCAGCCGTCTTGACGGGCTTGCCGTTCTCGTCGAGCATGGCGCGCACGCGGCCGAAGGTCGAACCTGCCAGAACCACGTCGCCTGTCTTGAGCGTACCGGACTGCACCAGCACGGTCGCCACCGGACCACGGCCCTTGTCGAGCTCGGCCTCGATGACGAGACCCTTGGCCAGTGCATCGACCGGTGCGCGCAACTCGAGCACCTCGGCCTGCAGCAGCACTTGCTCGAGCAACTCGTCGATGCCTGCACCCGTATGGGCCGACACGCCGACGAAGGGCACGTCGCCACCGAACTCCTCGGGGATGACTTCCTCGGTCACGAGCTCGGTCTTGACTCGGTCCATGTTGATGCCGGGCTTGTCGATCTTGTTGATCGCCACGACGATGGGAACACCAGCAGCCTTGGCGTGCTTGATGGCTTCGCGCGTCTGCGGCATGACGCCGTCGTCCGCTGCCACCACGAGAATGACGATGTCGGTGGCCTGCGCACCACGGGCACGCATGGCGGTAAACGCCTCGTGGCCCGGAGTGTCCAGGAAGGACACCATGCCGCGCGGAGTTTCCACGTGGTAGGCGCCGATGTGCTGCGTAATGCCCCCAGCTTCACCAGCCGCCACCTTGGCGCGGCGGATGTAGTCGAGCAGAGAAGTCTTGCCGTGGTCGACGTGGCCCATGACGGTCACGACCGGCGCACGTGGCAAAGCTTCGGCTTGCAGACCCTGCACGTCGTCATCGGTGAAGGCTTCCGGATCATCCAGGGCGGCCGTGACCGCCTTGTGGCCCATCTCTTCCACCAGAATCATGGCAGTGTCCTGATCGAGAGGCTGGTTGATGGTGGCCATCTGGCCGAGCTTCATCAGCTGCTTGATCACTTCGGACGACTTCACGCTCATCTTGTGCGCGAGTTCGGAAACCGTGATGGTTTCCGGTACGTGCACTTCGATCATCTTGAACTCGGTCGGTGCCGAAAAGTTCGAATCCGGACGTGCGTCGCGGTCACCCGTGCGGCGGCCACGCGGCCCGCCGCGCCAGTTGCCGCGGCTAGGCACCGTCGGCGCACCACGCGTTTTGATTTCTTTCTTCTTGGCGGCGTCGTCTTTCCAGGTCGAAGACAGGTTCTCCGACTTGACTTCTTTCTTGCCGCCAGGGCCGGTAGTGCCGGCCGCAGCAGCGCCAGCAGCGGCGGGCTTTGCAGCACCGGGCACCACGGCAGGTTTGTGCAAGGTGCCCTTGAGAGCAGCCTTGGGATCGACGTGGGGCACCAGCACGCGCTTGGGCGCGCTCATCATCGCGCGAATGCCCGCGGCTTCAGCTTCGGCCTTGCGGCGGCGTTCCTGCAGGTCCTGCGCCTTGGCGGCATCGGCCTGGAATTCGGCCGTAGCTTTGGCCTTGGCGGCCACCTGGGCGGCGGAAGCTTCGGCGACCTTTGCTGCTTGAGCCGTAGCGGCTTGTGCAGCTGCGGCGGCTTCTGCCGCACCCGGCACTTCGGCAGCGGGCTTGGCCGCCTTCGGGAAAATCCGGCCAATGGTGGGCTTGTCTTTTGCCTTGGCAGCTTCCGCCGCTTTGGCAAGCTCGGCAGCCTCGGCGGATGCACGCGCGGCACTCTCTTCGGCAGCAGCACGCTCTTGCTCGCGAGCAGACTCGGCCGCTTCCTGCTCCTGGCGCAGGCGACGCTTTTCGGTCAGCTCTTCTTCCTGGCGGCGCAGCAGTTCTGCATGGCGGTTGGCTTCGTCCTCGCGGCGGGCCAATTCGAGGTCTTCCGCAGAAGGACCCGCGTTGACCGCAGGCGCGCTGGTCTCTTCGGCCGGCTGGTCGGAGCCGTCATCGCGTTTGACGAACGTGCGCTTTTTACGGACTTCGACCTGGATCGTGCGTGCGCGGCCGGTGGCATCGGCCTGCTTGATCTCGGTGGTCGACTTCTTGACCAGGGTGATCTTCTTGCGCTCGGCACTGACGGTGCCATGGCTCGCCTGGAGATAGCTCAGGAGCTTCTGCTTGTCGGACTCGGACAGACGGTCGTCCGCCTGCGCCTTGGCGACACCCGCGCTGGTCAATTGCTCGATCAGCGTTGCAGTGGGTTTATTCAGTTCAGCTGCGAATTCAGCGACGGTAGTGGTACTGGACATAATTGGTTTTTCCTGCGGCCTCCATGATCATTGCTCTTGAACTGCGGGGGCGGCTTCATCGGTAAACCAATGGGCGCGCGCAGTCATGATCAGGGCTTTGGCCTCGTCCGCGGACTGGCCTGTGATTTCGGTAAGTTCATCAACGGCCAGATCGGCCAGGTCGTCGCGGGTGTGCACCCCGGATTCACTGAGTTTGTGAATCAGTTCGGGCGTCAGCCCTTCGAGGTCGCGCAGGTTTTGCGAGACTTCTTCCACGTTTTCTTCACGGGCGATTTCCATCGTCAGCAAGGCATCCTTGGCGCGGGTGCGCAGCTCGGTCACGGTGTCTTCGTCGAAGGACTCGATTTCGAGCATTTCCTGCAACGGCACATACGCGACTTCTTCCAGGCTGGTGAAGCCTTCGGAGATCAGGATGTCGGCGATTTCCTCGTCCACATCGAGCTTTTCCATGAATAGCTTGCGGCTCGAATCGGTCTCGGTGGCTTGCTTGGCCGCCGACTCGTCGGCCGTCATGATGTTGATCTTCCAGCCGGTGAGTTCCGCCGCCAGGCGTACGTTCTGACCGCCCCGGCCAATCGAGATGGCCAGGTTTTCTTCGTCCACCACGACGTCCATGGCGTGGCGCTCTTCGTCGACCACGATGGACGACACATTGGCCGGTGCCAGGGCGCCAATCACGAACTGCGCCGGGTCTTCGCTCCACAGCACGATGTCGACGCGCTCGCCGGCGAGTTCGTTGGTCACGCCATTGACGCGGGTGCCGCGAACGCCAACGCAGGTTCCGATCGGGTCGACCCGCTTGTCATGCGAAAGCACGGCAATCTTGGCGCGGGAGCCGGGGTCACGGGCGCAGGATTTGATTTCGAGCAGGCCTTGCTCGATCTCGGGAACTTCCTGGCGGAACAGCTCGATCATGTACTCGGGCGCGGTGCGCGACAGGATGATGGGAGCGCCACGCAGAGTGGTGTCGACTTCCATGATCATGGCGCGGACGCGGTCACCTGAGCGCAGGTTTTCTTTCGGGATCATGTCGCTGCGGCGCAGGCGTCCTTCAACGCGGCCCGACTCGACGATGATGTCGCCCTTGTCCATGCGCTTGACGGTGCCGACGAAGATTTTTTCGCCGCGCGACATGAAGTCGCTGAGCAACATTTCGCGCTCGGCGTCGCGGATCTTCTGCAGGATGACCTGCTTGGCCGCCTGTGCGCCGATGCGGCCGATGGGCAGGCTCTCGACGGGCTTTTCGATGAAGTCGCCTTCTTCGATGTCGGCGATTTCCTCGCGTGCATCACTGACCAGCTCTTCGGCTTCAGGATTCTGAAGGCCGGCCTCGTCGGGCACCACGAGCCAGCGGCGGAAAGTCTCGTAGACGCCGCTGTCGCGGTCGACCGCAACCCGGATGTCCGTACCCTCGGCGTAAACTTTTTTCGTGGCAGAAGCAAGCGCGAGCTCGACAGCACCAAACACCACGTCACGTTCGACGTTCTTCTCACGCGATATGGCATCAACCAACATCAACAGTTCGCGATTCATTTCACAAGCCTGCCTTTCTCTTATTTCTCAGTCTGTTTATCTACAGCCGGGACGCTCTTGGGTCGGCGTCCCTTGAAGTCAACCACCGGCGCGAGGCGCGCCTGGTGGATTTCATCCAGCGTGAATCCCAGCGCCTGGGTAGGCGGTGGCACTTTGTTTTTGCTCACTTTTTGGCCTGGCTTGACCGCGGGCTCGTCCGTCCACACGATCTGCCAACCTGTTGAGGCCCGCTCCAGCGTGCCACGGAATTTCTTGCGGTTGGCCGATACGGCCGAACCTGCGCTTGCGGCAACCCCGATGGGCTCCTTTAGCGTGATGTCGATCAGTTCACCCGAAAATCGCTCAAAGTCCTGTTCTGTGCGCAAGGGCCTGTCGATACCCGGCGAGCTCACCTCGAGCCGGGAATACTCTGCGCCTTCCACTTCCAGAACGAACTGCAGCTGGCGGGTCACTTTTTCGCAGTCTTCGGCATTGATGAACTGCTCGGCGCCGGCCACGTAGGGCATGTCGATGGTGACGCGCAGCAAACCACCGCCGGTGCGCTCGATGTCTACCAGCGCATAACCCAGCCCGGTAACGGTTTGCTCAATCGTGTCGTGTAAAGCCATTCAGTCTAAAAACTCATCCGCAGCAAAAACAAACGCCCAAAAAAAATGGGCGGTGAAAACCCGCCCATTTGGTCGTGAAGGCGGTATTGTAGCGCCCTCCACGCGTGCCTGCAATCACTATTCGAGGAAGCTTTCCTCGTGGAACTCCCTGATTCCGACCTGGACGACGATGTTCGAGATATGGATTTCCCGCGGCTTATCAAGCGGTGGCATGCGCCACCAGCACTTGGGTGTAGGGATGCTCGGGCTGGTCTAGCACCTTCGATACCGTGCCTGACTCCAGCACTTCGCCGTCTTTCATGACAATCACGTGATGCGCCATGGCCCGGATGACGTCAACATCGTGGGTGATGAGCAGATAGCTCAGCCCCCGTTCACGCTGCAGGCGCTGCAATAACTCGAGCACTTGCTTTTGGACCGTCACGTCCAGTGCGCTGGTCGGCTCATCGAGCACCAGCACGTCCGGCTCGACCATAAGCGCCCGGGCAATGGCCAGGCGCTGGCGCTGACCGCCTGAAAATTCATGCGGATAGCGGCCCAGCAAGCGGGGGAATTGCTCTTCGCGCATGCCCACGTCGGCAAGCGCCTTCACCACGCGCTCGTGGCGGGCCTGCGGCGAGAGGCCCGGCTGATGGACCTGCAGGCCCTCCCCGACGATTTCCTCAACCGTCATGCGCGGCGAAAGCGAGGAAAAAGGATCCTGGAACACGACCTGGACAAAACGGCGCAGGCGCTTGTTGGCGGCGGCATCCTGACCCCATCCCTGACCGTTCAGCTCCAGCTGGCCGCGGCTCGGGTGCAAGCCCAGCACTGCCAGGGCAAGGGTCGACTTGCCCGAGCCCGACTCACCAATTACACCGAGCGTCTGGCCCTGCGCGAGCGAAAAGCTGGCCGACTTGACCGCGACAAATTGACCGGACCGGAACCAGCCGCGAATTCCCGGGATGGGAACTGAATAGCTGACTTCCATTTCCCGGGCTTGAATCAATCCATCAGATTGAGGCGCAGACGCCTCGATTTCAACGACATTGCGGACCGGCGTGCTGTCGATGAGCTTGCGCGTGTAAGGATGCCTGGGGTTGGAGAAAACCTCCTCGACGCTGCCTTGCTCGACGATGTAGCCGTTTTCCATCACGGCGATCCGGTCCGCGAAGCGCCGGACCAGATTCAGGTCGTGGGTGATCAGCATCACCGCCATGC
The DNA here is from genome assembly GCA_040385065.1 of Pseudomonadota bacterium. Classification (GTDB taxonomy): domain Bacteria; phylum Pseudomonadota; class Gammaproteobacteria; order Burkholderiales; family Burkholderiaceae_C; genus Polaromonas. Next base: position 191,316 of record JAZKIC010000016.1, on the reverse strand, counting down.
CGTTTCTGGCCTGAAGTTCCGCCAGCAAATCGAGAATCTGCCCGCGCACCGTGACGTCGAGCGCTGTCGTCGGTTCGTCCGCGAGCAACAGGCGGGGCTGGCAGGCCAGCGCCATGGCAATCATGGCGCGTTGGCGCTGTCCGCCCGACAGCTGGTGCGGAAAGGCGCCCGCGCGGCGCGCCGCCTCGGTAATTCCCGTACTGGCGAGCAGTTCAATGGCGCCGCGCGCTGCATCAGGCCGCGAGCGCCCTTGCTTGAGCTCGAGCACCTCGGCGATCTGGTCGCCCACGGTAAAGAGCGGATTCAGCGCCGTCATGGGCTCCTGGAAAATCATGGCGATATCGCGTCCGCGGATTTCGCGCAGACGAGGTTCGGACACGCCCAGCAGATTCAGGGACTCGTTTCCCGCATCAAAGTGGGCTTGGCCGGTTACCTGCGCACCCGCAACCAGGCCCAGAAGACTGAGCGCCGTGACGGTCTTGCCCGAGCCGGACTCGCCGACCAGGGCCAGTTTTTCGCCAGCGCGAAGCGAAAAGTCGATGCCCCGCACGACCTGCTTGCCTGCGAAACTCACCGTGAGGTTTTGGACGTCCAGCAGGTTTTGCGCGGTCACTGGTCGGCCTTTCGGGGATCGAGTGCGTCGCGCAAGGCGTCGCCCATGAAGGTGAGCAACAGCAGCGTGGTGACAAGCACGCCGAAGGTCGACAGTGAGATCCACCAGGCGTCGATGCTGTTCTTTCCCTGCGAAAGCAGCTCGCCCAGCGACGGTGTTCCGGGCGGCACGCCAAGCCCGAGAAAGTCCAGCGAGGTCAGCGCCAGAATCGCCGCGCTCATCCGAAAAGGCAGAAAGGTGACCACGGGCGTCATGCTGTTGGGCAGCACATGACGGGTGATGATCTGCCAATGCCCCAGGCCCAGGGCGCGGGCGGCACGCACATAGTCCAGCTGCCGGTTGCGCAGGAACTCGGCGCGCACGTAGTCGGACAGGCCGAGCCAGCCGAACAGGCTGAGCAGCACGAGCAGCAAGGCGATGCTCGGCGCAAAAACGGCGCTGAAAATGATCAGGAGGTACAGCTCGGGCATGGAACCCCAAACCTCCATGAAGCGCTGGAATGCCAGGTCGACCTTGCCGCCGAAGTAGCCTTGAATGGCGCCCGAAAGCACGCCCAGCGCCACGCCCGTGAAGGTAAGCGCAAAAGCAAACAGCACGCTCACCCGGAAGCCGTAGATCAGTTGGGCCAGCAAGTCCCGGCCGCGGTCGTCGGTGCCGAGTAAATTGGCACGAGTCGGGCGCGAGGGGTTGGGTTCGGTGGCGAAGTAATTCAGCGTCTTGGGGCCGTAAGGGTTGGGGGCGTAGATTGCCCAGTTGCCTCCCGCCGACAGCTTGTCACGGATAAAGGGGTCGAGGTAGTCGGTTGCAGTCTCGAAGTCGCCGCCGAAAGTTTTTTCCGGGTAATCCCGGACCATCGGGACATAGAGCTGCCCCTCGTAGCGCACCAGCAAAGGACGGTCATTCGAGACCAGTTCGGCAGCCAGGCTGAGCAAGACCAGAATGCAAAAAAGTACTAGGCTGTAAAAGCCCAGTTTGTTGCGCTTGAAGCGGAGCCAGGCCCGCTTGGAAGGGGAAGCCGACGCCACGAAACGCCCGGGCGTAGCCGAAGCCGGCGGCTCAAGGTGAGGGGCGGCCACAGGCTCAATCAAACTTGACACGCGGATCCACCCAGACGTAGCAAAGGTCGCTGATCAGCTTGGTGAGCAAGCCAATCAGGGTAAAGAAATACAGCGTTCCGAGCACCACGGGGTAGTCACGGCGGATCACGCTTTCGTAGCTCAGGAGGCCGAGGCCATCCAGCGAAAAGAGCGTCTCGATCAGCAACGAGCCCGTGAAGAATGCCCCGATGAATGCGGCGGGAAAGCCCGTAATGATCGGAATCAGGGCATTGCGGAACACATGCTTGTAAAGCACCTGCCGCTCCGCCAGTCCCTTGGCCCGGGCCGTGATGACGTACTGCTTGCGGATCTCTTCCAGGAAGGCGTTTTTGGTCAGGATGGCGGTGACGGCAAAGCTGCCGAGCACCATGGCCGTAACGGGAAGCGCGATATGCCAGAGGTAGTCGGTAATTCTCGCCGCCCAGCCAAGCTCATCCCAGTTGCTGGACGTGAGGCCGCGCAGCGGAAACCACTGCAATTGCCCGCCGAACACCACCAGCAGCACGACACCCAGCACGAAACCCGGAATTGCATAACCCACCAGCACCAGCAGTGTGGTGACAAGGTCGAAGCGCGAGCCCGCCCGGACTGCCTTGGCCACACCCAGCGGAACGGCCACCAAATAGCTGATGAAAAAAGTCCACAGTCCCAGGCTGATCGAGACGGGAAGCTTTTCGATGATCAGCTCCGAAACCGCCTTGTTCTGGAAGAAACTTTTGCCCAGATCGAATCGGGCGAACTGCCCCAGCATCTGGAAAAATCGCTCATGCGCTGGCTTGTCGAAGCCGTAAAGCGCCTTGATCTGCTCAATACGCTTGGGGTCCACGCCTTGCGCACCCCGGTAGCTGAAGCCCCCGCCCTCCGCGCCGCCTGTGCCCGCGCCTGCCTTCGCTTCGGCGAGGTACTGCTCGACTGGCCCGCCCGGCACGAACTGCACGACCGCGAACGTGATCAGCAACACGCCCAGCAGCGTAGGGACCATGAGCAGCAAGCGCTTGAGGACATAGGCAAACATCAGCGCGCCCACCAGGTATAGATGGCCCAGCCCTCACCCGTTGCATAGGGCGGCATTTCGGCGGGACGGCCCAGGCGGCGGCTATTGAAGGCCATGCGATGCGTGGGCGCTGTCCACTGCGGAATGAGGTAGTGGCTGTGGCTGATGACGCGCTCCAGGGCGCGGCAGGCCGGCAGCAGGTCCGCCTTGGTTTTTGCGGCGGTCATCTTGCCGATGAGCGCATCGACGGCCGGACTGCTGACGCCCGCCATGTTGCCGGAATCTTCCGTGACGGCGGCCTTGCTGCCGAACAGGTCGGCATATTCCTGGCCGGGGTTGTGCGTGCCGCCGTAGGCCAGCGAGATGATGTCGAACTCGAAGCGGTTCAGGCGCTGCTGGTAGAGCGCGAAATCGACAGCGCGGTAGTTCAACTGGATACCCAGCTTTTCCAGGTTGCGCGCCCAAGGCGTCACGACACGTGCGCCGCCCTCGTTGCTGTCGAGGTATTCGATGACCATGGCCTCCCCCTTGGCATTGCGCAGCACGCCATCCTGGACCACCCAGCCGGCAGCCCTGAGCAACTCGCGGGCCTTGCGCAGGTTCTCACGCAGGGTGCTGTCGCCGTCGGTACGGGGCGGTACGGTCATGGGACCCAAGGCGGCAGCGGGAATGTCTTTTCGCCAGGGTTCCAACAGTGCCAGTTCTTCGGCAGAGGGAGTCCCGCTGGCCTGGCAGTCGGTGTTTCCGAAGAGTCCATTGACGCGCTGGTAGGCGCCGTAGAACATTTGCCGGTTCATCCACTCGTAATCCATGGCCAGCCCCAAGGCTTCACGGACCCGCACGTCCTTGAATTTGTCGCGGCGGACATTGATCACGTAGCTCTGGAAACCCGACGGAAGCTTGTGGCGGAACTCGCCCTTGACGAGCTCTCCTGAGTCGAACTTCTTGCCGTTTACCCGCCTCGCCCAGTCGCCTGCGGAAAAGAAACGCATCAGGTCGAACTCGCCAGCCTTCAGCGCTTCGAGCCGGGCCGTGTTGTCTTTGTAGATCTTGACGGTGATCCGGTCGAAATTGGCCATGCCGCGGCGCACGTTGAGGTCGCGCGCCCAGTAAGCAGGGTCGCGAACATAGGTGATGTCCTTGCCGAACCGGACCGGACCGATCTTGTAGGGCCCACTGCCGATCGGGATGTCCATGACGATTTCGTCGAAGCGCTTGGGCTTGCCGTTGGTGACGCCCCAGCTCCGGCTGAACACGGGCAGGCCACCCACCGTGAGCGGAAGTTCCCGGTTGGGTTTCTTGAAGGTGTAGCGCAAACTGCGCTCGCCAAGCACCTCGATGCCCGCCACGTCATCGAGCAGGGTCTTGTACGCGGGCGAGGTGTAGGGGCCCATGAGCGTGTCGTAGGTGTACTTCACGTCGGCGGCGAGTACCGGCTCGCCATTGTGAAAGCGCGCCTCCTTGCGCAAGGTGAAGGTGGCGCTGAGGCCATCCGGCGCCACGGTGACGTCTTCGGCCAGCAAGCCGTAGCCGGCCGCCGTCTCATCGAGCGAGCCGACCAGCAGCGAGTCGAACATGAGGTCGGCCAGGTAGGCCGGCGAACTGCCCTTGATGGTGAACGGGTTGTACTTGTCGAAGGTGGAGGTGCGCAGGTTGCTGACCAGGCGCAATTCGCCGCCCTTGGGCGCGCTGGCGTTGACGTAGTCGAATTGCTGGAAGCCGGCGGGATATTTCAGGTCGCCCCACAGGGCGTAACCGTAGGCGGCGTACGCTGAAGCGCTTCCCAGCAACAGGGACAAGGCAAGCGGAACGGTCATGAACCTCATGCGACAATTCTGCATCAACTATCCATCCCGTTAGCGCGCAGCATCTGTATGCCCCTGCCAACGGCGCCCCGAGCGGCTCAGGGCCAACGATGCATAGCCAGAAAGAGCCTTCATCCAGAGACCAAGCACCATGGGATTTTTGACCGGCAAGAAGCTGCTAATCACGGGCGTCCTGTCCAATCGTTCCATTGCCTACGGCATCGCCAAGGCCTGCCATGCGCAGGGCGCTGAACTCGCCTTCAGCTACGTGGGCGAGCGCTTCAAGGAACGCATCACCGAGTTCGCAGCCGACTTCGGCTCGACGCTTATTTTCGACTGCGACGTCGGCGACGATGCCCAGATCGACAAGCTCTTCCAGGATCTTTCGGCCCACTGGCCTCACTTCGACGGATTTGTCCACAGCATCGGCTACGCGCCGCGCGAAGCCATCGCCGGAGACTTTCTCGAAGGCCTGTCACGCGAAGGCTTCAAGATCGCCCACGACATCTCGGCCTACAGCTTTCCGGCGATGGCCAAGGCGGCCCTTCCCTTTCTCAACCCCAAGTCGGCGCTGCTTACCTTGACCTACCTCGGCGCAGTCCGGACAGTGCCCAACTACAACACCATGGGCCTGGCCAAGGCCAGCCTGGAAGCCTCCGTGCGCTATCTGGCCGAGTCGCTGGGGCCCAAGGGCATGCGCGTCAACGGCATCAGCGCCGGCCCCATCAAGACGCTTGCCGCGAGCGGCATCAAGGGCTTCGGAAAAATCCTCAGCGTGGTGGCCGAGGCTTCGCCCATCCGGCGTAACGTGACCATCGAAGACGTGGGCAACGTCGCGGCCTTCCTGCTCAGCGATCTGGCGGGCGGCGTGAGTGCCGAGATTACCTATGTAGACGGTGGCTTCAGCCACGTGGTCGGTGGAATCGCCGAGCCGGCATAGACCCTGGGCAGCCAAAGCAGCGTGCGCTGCCGCCGTCAACACGACTAGCCGCTGCTGGCCTTCCAGTAGCGATAGCGCCAGGCCGTGCTGAAGCCCACACGGCGGTAAAGCGCCAGGGCGGACGCGTTGCCTTCCTCGACCTGCAGGAAGATGCGCGTCAACCCTTGTGAAAGCGCATGAGCGGCGAGCCCGGCAAGTACCCGGCCTGCAAGATTGCGTCCCCTGAAAGCTTGCGCCGTGCGCATGCCGTGAATGCTCGCCCAGCCACAGGCCATGCCGCCGGCGCCCCCCGCGATGGTGGCACCCTCCTCCACCAGGCTGGCAAACACCGTACCCTCGGCGCGGCTCAGATTACGCACCCGATTGGCGCCATCCACGGGGTCGAACCCCGGGCCAAGAAAAAGCTCGGCCCAGGCCGCATCGGGGCGCTGATCGACGCGTGCGTGAAGTTGCGCCGGGACGCTGGCAGCCAGGGCCGCAGCATCTATCACCTGGACATTGACCGCCGGACCGCGCTCATAGCCGCTTGCAGCCAGCCGCTCTTGCAGCGCAGCGAACGCCGGCAAGTCCGGCAGCCGAAATATCGGTTGCAGGCCGCGCGCGCGGTACAGAGCTTCGATGGACTCCATCACGGACGCGTCCACCGGGCGGTGGCTGACGGGAACCGCACTCTTCGCACGGCCGATCGTGCCGCTGTCAAAAGGCAGCAGCCAATCGCCCATTTGGCCAACTTCCCCGGGCGTCACAGCCGCGAGCGTTGCGCGCTCGAGCGCTTCGATGTCCGGGTCGTCCAGACGCTGCTGTCCGTCTGCGGCTCTTTCCTGCATGGCACTTACCCTTTGATATCCGCGACTTTAATGGCCGCGCGTGACCATTGTGCGGGCCAGAAGGCACGGCTGTCGGCTGGCGCTACGCGAAGGCTGACAGGCCGCCAAAAATAGCAGGTCAATCTGATCGCCCATGACCAACACTTCCTCAGCACAGAGCTCGCACATCGGGATCGGCCTGTCGCGCCGCCAATTTTCGCTGGTTCTGGGGGCCATCGGCGCAACTGGCTTCACAGCGCGAACAAGCGCCGCCGAGGCACCGGCGCTGATGCTGGCCAAGGTGTACCAGCAGGGCGCGGCGCTCGACGCTTTCTGGGTGAGCGAGAAATATGACGGCGTGCGCGGCTATTGGGATGGCCACCAACTGCTGACGCGTGGCGGCGAGCGCGTATTCGCACCCGCCTGGTTTACGGCCGGCTGGCCCGCCAGCCCCATGGATGGTGAGTTGTGGGCCGGACACGGACAGTTCCAAAAAGCCGTTTCCACGGTGCGCCAACAAACGCCCGACGAGTCGGCATGGCGTGGCATCCGGTTCATGGTCTTCGATCTGCCCGCGCAGCCCGGCCCGTTCACGCAGCGCAAAGATGCTCTTAACCTCCTGGTTGGACCGAGGACCAGGCCATGGGTTGTTCCGGTAAGCCAGACCAAGCTGCCCCATCACGAAGCGCTGGTGAAGTTGCTTCAAACAACCGTTGCGGCCGGCGGCGAAGGCCTGATGCTGCACCGGGCCGATTCCTTGTATCGCGGCGTGCGTAGCGACGACCTCCTGAAGTTCAAACCCTACGAAGACGCAGAGGCGCGTGTTATCGCCCATATTTCCGGACAAGGCAAACACTCGGCGGTCATGGGCGCGCTTCTCGTTGAAATGCTGAGCCCGGCCGGCCAAGTGCCGCCGCGCTTCAAGCTCGGCACTGGCTTTTCAGACGCACAGCGCAGGAATCCCCCGGCAGTGGGCGCGCTCGTGACTTACCGTTTTCGCGGTGTCACCGGAAGCGGCATACCCCGCTTCGCCTCATTCATGCGCCTTCATGAAGACCTTTGAAGCGGGTTATTTTTGGCTACGGCTCCCGCCCAGTCAGCTGGCCTGTTCCAGCCTGACGCAGTCGGCGTAGTAGCGCTTCTTGCCTTTGGCATCTTCCTGTTCGACCAGCCCATGGATGTCGGTTTCAAACCCTGGGCACTGCGCATTGAATTCGCGCGCGAACTTGAGGTAATCGACGATTTTCTTGTTGAACACCTCGCCCGGGATCAGCAGCGGAATGCCGGGGGGATAAGGCGTTACCAGACCGACCGTGATGCGGCCTTCGAGATGATCGATTTCAACGCGCTCCGTCGTGCGGTGGGCAATGTGTGCGTAAGCGTCGCTGGGTTTCATGGCCGGAGCCAGGTCGCTCAGGTACACCTCGGTCGTGAGGCGGGCGATGTCGTACTTGGCGTAAAGCGCATGAATGTGCTGGCACAGGTCAGCGAGCCCCATGCGCTCGTACTTGGGGAACTTCTGGCAGAACTCGGGCAGGATGCGCCACATCGGCTGGTTCTTGGCGTAGTCGTCCTTGAATTGCTGCAGCGCCGTCAGCAGCGTGTTCCAACGGCCCTTGGTAATGCCGATGGTGAACATGATGAAGAAGCTGTAGAGCCCGGTTTTCTCGACGATCACGCCATGCTCCGCGAGGAACTTGGTCACGATGCTGGCCGGGATGCCCGTCTTGGCAAACTTGCCGTTCAAATCGAGCCCGGGCGTGACGATGGTGGACTTGATCGGGTCCAGCATGTTGAAGCCCGTGGCCATCTGGCCAAAGCCGTGCCAGTTGGTAGCGCCGTTTTTGGCCGTCTTGGCGCTGCGGGACTCGCCCTTGATGATCCAGTCTTCGGCCAGGCCGATGCCTTCGTCCACCAGCTTGTCCGGACCCCAGACCTTGAACCACCAGTCACTGCCGTATTCCTCGTCGATCTTGCGCATGGCGCGCCGGAAGTCGAGCGCCTCGGCAATGCTTTCCTCCACCAGCGCCGTTCCACCCGGCGGCTCCATCATCGCTGCAGCCACGTCGCAGCTGGCGATGATGCTGTATTGCGGCGAGGTCGACGTGTGCATCAGGTAGGCCTCGTTGAAAAGATGCCTGTCCAGTTTGATGTTCTGCGAGTCCTGCACCAGCACGTGGCTGGCCTGGCTGATACCCGCCAGCAGCTTGTGAATCGACTGGGTCGAATACACCACCGCTTCTTTCGGCCGCACGCGGTTCTTGCCCATCGCGTGATAGCAGCCGTAGAACGGGTGAAACGCGGCGTGCGGCAGCCAGGCCTCGTCGAAGTGCAGGTTGTCGATGAAGCCATCGAGCATGCCCTTGATGGTTTCGGTGTTGTAGAGTACGCCGTCATAGGTCGACTGCGTGAGCGTCAGCACCCGCGGCTTGACTTTCGATGCGTCCACGCCCTTGAGCAGCGGATTGGCCGCGATTTTTGCGCGAATGGCATCGGGCTCGAACTCGCTCTGCGGGATCGGGCCGATGATGCCGAAGTGGTTGCGCGTCGGCTTGAGAAAGACCGGAATCGCGCCGGTCATGATGATCGCGTGCAGGATCGACTTGTGGCAGTTGCGATCCACCACCACCACATCGCCGGGTGCCACCGTGTGGTGCCACACCATCTTGTTGCTGGTCGAGGTGCCGTTGGTGACGAAGAAGCAATGGTCCGCGTTGAAGATGCGGGCCGCATTGCGCTCGCTTGCCGCGACCGGGCCGGTATGGTCCAGCAACTGGCCGAGCTCTTCAACCGCATTGCAGACGTCGGCGCGCAGCATGTTCTCGCCGAAGAACTGATGGAACATCTGTCCGACCGGACTCTTGAGGAAGGCCACGCCACCGGAGTGGCCCGGGCAATGCCAGGAGAAAGAGCCGTCCTCCGCGTAGTCGAGCAGGGCCTTGAAGAACGGCGGCTGCACACCCTCCAGATAGCTCTTGGCTTCCCGAATGATGTGGCGCGCAACGAACTCCGGCGTGTCCTCGAACATGTGGATGAAGCCGTGCAGCTCACGCAGGATGTCGTTCGGAATATGGCGCGAGGTTTTCGTCTCGCCGTACACGTAGATCGGCACGTCCAGATTCTTGCGCCGGACCTCGACGATGAAATTGCGCAGGTTCAGTACCGCCGGGTCCAGGTCGGGTCCGGGGGTGAACTCTTCGTCGTCGATCGACAGAATAAAAGCGCTCGCCCGGCTTTGCTGCTGCGCGAATTGCGACAGGTCGCCATAACTCGTCACGCCAAGCACTTCGAAGCCTTCGGATTCGATGGCTTGGGCCAGCGCGCGAATTCCCAGTCCCGAGGTGTTTTCGGAGCGGAAGTCTTCGTCGATGATGACGATGGGAAAGCGAAATTTCATGGTGAAGGCGGGCCAGGCAGCTGCCCCGGGGGTTGGTCGCAATTAAGGAACTGCGAAGTGTACGGAAATATGCGGGTTATTCCTGAGATAGCCAGCCATTTGCCTCAGAATGAGGCCATCTTGTCAAACACATCAGGAAACGCTCATGACTGACTCCACGATCTGGTGGCTATTCGCAGGGGGAGCCGTCATCGCCGAGTTGTTGACGGGAACGTTCTTTTTGCTGATGGTGGCATTCGGCATGGCGGCGGGGGCGCTCGCGGCCCACGCAGGCGCCGGCCTCGTCACGCAGATTGCCGTGGCTGCGGTGACCGGAGGCGGGGCCGTGGTCATGCTGTATCTCATCAAGAGACGCTGGCCTACCGACGCTACCCCACGAGCCGACCGCAGCGCGGTCCTCGACATTGGCGAGCTGCTCACCATCGACGCATGGGCTGTGGACGGAACTGCCTCCGTCAAGTACCGCGGAGCCAACTGGACGGTGATCCACCGCCCTGGACATGAGCCCTCGCCTGGCCGCTACCGTGTCACAGAAGTGGTGGGCAACCGCCTGCTGGTAGAACCCGTTCAGTCTTAATTACCGGAGCCATTCATGGAAGTTGCCATCGTCATTGCGATCCTCGCGGTCGTTTTCATCAGCCAGTCGGTCAAGGTCGTGCCCCAGCAAAACGCCTGGGTGATCGAACGCCTTGGCAAGTACCACGGCGCTTTGACGCCTGGGCTGAACTTCCTGGTGCCCTTCATCGACCGGGTTGCCTACAAGCACAGCCTGAAGGAAATCCCGCTCGACGTGCCGAGCCAGGTTTGCATCACGCGCGACAACACCCAACTGCAGGTCGACGGCATTCTTTATTTCCAGGTGACCGACCCTATGCGCGCGAGCTACGGCTCCTCCAATTACATCGTCGCCGTGACCCAGCTTGCGCAAACGTCGCTGCGTAGCGTCATAGGCAAGCTCGAACTCGACAAGACCTTCGAAGAGCGCGACATCATCAACGCACAGGTTGTGGCGGCGATCGATGAGGCCGCGTTGAACTGGGGCGTCAAGGTTCTTCGCTATGAGATCAAGGACCTGACGCCGCCCAAGGAAATCCTGCACGCCATGCAGTCGCAAATCACGGCCGAACGGGAAAAGCGCGCATTGATTGCCGCGTCCGAAGGCCGGCGCCAGGAGCAGATCAATATCGCCACCGGCGAGCGCGAAGCCTTCATCGCGCGATCCGAAGGCGAAAAGCTGGCCGCCATCAACAACGCGCAGGGCGAGGCGGCGGCCATTACCGCCGTGGCCGACGCCACCGCCATGGCCATCGAGCGCATTGCCGCTGCCATCCGGCAACCCGGCGGCGAGTCGGCTGTTCAACTGAAGGTGGCTGAACGCGCGGTCGATGCTTATTCCCGTGTTGCAAGCGACGCCACCACAACCCTGATCATCCCCAGCAACATGACCGAAGTGTCAACGCTGATTGCTTCAGCCATGAAAATGGTCCAGGCCAACAAACCCAACCCGACGTCCTGAATCCATGTTTACGCGCAATGTTCTTGGCACCGAACTCGTGCCGTGCTCTTACGACCCGTTGACCGGATACTTCCGCGACGGCTGCTGCAATACGGACGAGAGCGACGCTGGCTCGCACCTGGTGTGCGCCCGGGTCACCCAGGAATTCCTGGAGTTCTCGCTGGCACGCGGCAACGACCTGACGACGCCGCGGCCGCAGTGGCGCTTTGCTGGCTTGAAGCCGGGAGATCGCTGGTGCCTGTGCGTGAACCGGTGGAAAGAAGCGCTGGACGCCGGCGCCGCACCCCAGGTCGTCCTCGAGTCCACCCACGAATATGCGGTGCGGACCGTGAGCCTCATCGATCTGCAAAAGCACGCCTTCCGCGGCGCCCATCAATAAGCCGACGCGGGCCCGCTGGCAGGGTGATGGCCGCGCTGGCGCTGCTACAATCGAAGGCTGCGCGGAAAGGTGGATGAGCGGTTTAAGTCACACGCCTGGAAAGCGTGCGTGGGGTTATACCCACCGCGGGTTCGAATCCCGCCCTTTCCGCCATGAACAAGCCCGAAACCCCTGTTGTGGGTTTCGGGCATTTTTATTTGTTCCGCCACTTTTTTGCGGACCTAGGGTTGCGTCACAGGGGTCACCGCCTTCTGTTCGACTGCTACCGCTACGGCACTTCAACTGGAACTGCAGTAGCCCCTTCAGGCACTTCAGTCATTCCATAGGTTCGCCGATCAGTTGGCGCTGCCAGCATCCTTTTGACCGCTGCTTCCAGACGCTCCAGATCGGCGTCATAGTGCCCGTCGGCGGCCAAGGCTGAATGCACCTGAACGTCGTAATAGCGAAGCCCGAGCGTCCATCCCTGCCAGTAATACTCCGTCTGCAGACGGCTTGCAGGCATGAGTTCGAGGACGCGTGCCTGTGCCGGATTCATGAAGACCTGCTGGATGAGTGCCATGCCATGCAGGGCGACCACGTACTCGCTCTCTTCCATGGCGCACTGCTGCTCAGCCAGGGTGAGATGCTCGAAGTGCAGCATTTCAAAGCCATATCGTCCCAGCAGTGCCTCGACCGCTTCTTCGTTGTGGAGTCCGCGCGAGTAACGCGACTTGTCCCGGCTCAGGAATATGCGGCGCCCGCGGGGCTGGCTCAAACTGCCATAGAGCGTTCGAACCTCGCGCCACCAGTGCGGCTCGAAGGGAATGGCATGCGCCCGGTAGGCACGACCGATTTGCAGCCATTCACCGGGCTCCTGCACACGCCAGTTGAGAGATGCCAGGCGCGGGTTGCGCGTGCGGATCCCGGCAAAAAAGGGGCTGTCGTAAATCCAGCGGGCGACTATTACCGGAATGTCGGCCGGTCGGTCCCCGTGCTCAAGAAACAGCAGGAGCGAGGCCACGCACTCGGTGAGGTGGTGATAGAAGTTCTGGCTGGCAAAGCCGTCGTAGACCAGTGCCTCGGGAATATGCGTTGGCGTTCTTTTCAGCGCATAACCGACGATGGAGGGAAACAGCGGCGCCAGCCGATGCGGAAGAGACTGCTTCACCAGCGCGCCATCGGGGCCGATGATGAGGCAGCGATCAGGCTCCACCAGGCAATTGTCGATGGCGGTGATTCGATCTTCCTGGGCGCTCCAGCGGGCGGATGCCTGCTTCATCAAAGCCGTGAAGGGTTGGCTCTCGAACTCCGTCGGCATTCCGTCGAACATCGTGCTGGATCGCCGATAGACCAAGTGGATGTAGGGCGCTTCCTCGACGAGGCGCCACCGCCAATGCCCCAGCCGTCGCGTCAGACCCACCCGAAACAGCGCGCTGCGGATCAGGCGCCGCGGAAGCGACAAGGGGAAATCGTTGCGATCATTCAGCACTGCAATCCTGACACATCATTCATCCCGACGGATGGCGGCATTCAGTGTAAAGCTGAGCCGCAGTGCGCTGCTCTGCTCTGAGGTCATGCACCCGTGCTCCTGATGTTCAACGTGTTCAAGGGTGGGTGGAAATATTCCGGGCAAAAAAAGGCCACCTTGCGGTGGCCTTTTGCGGAATAAAAAACCGGCTTAGTTCAGGGCCGACTTCTTGCCATCCTTGTACACGTACAGGGTGATGGCTGGGTTCTTCAATTCGCCGTTTGGCTCGAAGGCGATCGTGGTGGTCACGCCCTTGAAGTTGGTCTTGATCAGTTCAGGCGTGTAGACCTTCGGATCGGTCGAGTTGGCGCGCTTCATGGCGTCGACCAGAACGAAGGTTGCGTCGTAGGTGTACGGGCTGTAGACCTGGAACTGGTTAGGGTACTTGGTGTCGTAACGCTTTTTCCAGGCTTCGCCGCCGGGCATTTTTGCCAGCGATGCGCCGCCTTCGGCGCAGACCACGTTACCCAGCGTCTTGGCGCCAGCAGCGAGCTTGGCAATTTCGGAAGTGCAGATGCCATCGCCGCCGAAGTACTTGACGTTGCCCATGCCGAGTTGCTCCATCTGGCGCAGCATTGGGCCGGCTTGTGGGTCCATGCCGCCGAAGAACACGGCGTCAGGGCCCTTCGCCTTGATGGCGGTCAGGATGGCCATGAAGTCGGTGGCCTTGTCGGTCGTGAACTGTTCGTCGACGACTTGCATGCCCTTTTGCTGGGCTGTCCGCTTGAAGACTTCAGCCACGCCCTGGCCATAGGCGGTACGGTCGTCGATGATGGCGACTTTTTTCAGCTTCAGGGTGTCTGCAGCATAGAAAGCCAGGCCAGCGCCCAAGGCGTTGTCATTGGCGATGATGCGGTAGGTCGTCTTGTAGGCTGGCTTGGTGAGGTTGGGGTTGGTAGCCGCGCCGGTCACGTGCGGGATGCCGCAGTCGTTATAGACCTTCGAAGCGGGGATGGTGGTGCCTGAATTAAGGTGACCCACTACGCCAGCGACTTTGGAGTCGCACAGTTTCTGGGCGGCTGCAGTGCCCTGTTTTGGATCGGCAGCGTCGTCTTCAGCAACGATCTCGAACTTGACCTTCCTGCCACCGATGACGATGTTTTGACCATTCAGGTCTTCGATCGCCATACGCACGCCGTTTTCATTGTCCTTGCCATAGTGCGCTTGCGAACCTGACACGGGTGCGACGTGACCGATCTTGACGACCATGTCCTGTGCTGCTGCGATGCCAGCGATGGCGGCGAGGGCGGCGACTACGGTCAGCTTCATTTTGATTTGCATAAATACTCCGATTTGAATTTACCGTTTGAAGGGTTGAGAACACTAACTTTCTGCTCAACGGGGGAGAACATAACGCAATTTCTGCGCCCGTACCATAGCAACGTCCCTGACTGTATGCCGATAAGGGGGTTTACCCCAGCAAACGGGTTCGGAATGCGCTAATTCGCTCGTCAGGAGGACGCCCCGGGCGCATGCGTCTCGACAGCCAGCGCATCAGCCACGGTCTCGGCAACGACACGCTCGAGCTCCTGGCGTAACAAAGGGGTCAGCGCCTGAGTGTGCTCCAGCACCACCTGGGCAATGGCTTCGTTGATCCGCCTGTCAAGCGACAACTCAACACGGCGTAGAACACGCTCGGTCAGCTGGGAGCGCACCTGCTCCGACTCTGCGATGGCCTCTGCAATACCGTCTCCAATGGCGTCTGCAGCCGGTGTGCTGAATGCCTCCGGTAAGCAAGCCGGCGCCTGGACGATCTGGGTCAGTGTGGGAACGAACCGCGGAGGCTGCTTCATGGCCTTTGCGCGGGAGGATTGCTGGCAATGTCGTGACGCTGGATGTCGTAGCCTCGGTCGGCGTAGTGCTTCCAGCGTTTGCGTGCTGCAAGTCGCTCGTCTTCAGCCTGGGGCACGATCTCGATGCATCGTTCGAAGCGTTCGAAGCCCTCCGGCACAGCCGCTCCCAGGTTCACCAGCACGCCGTGCGAGGAGGCTTTGTCCAGCGACGGTGCCAGGACGACCGAGGTTGCCTGGAGCGTCGCAGCGTCTGCATCCGCGCGGCAATGCGCAACAAACTCCACGGGAGCAAACGACCACAGCATCTGGTCCAGCGCGGCGAGCGCGGCCGGCTCCGCGGTTACGGTCACATTGGCGCCGCCGGCCTGGGCCTTGCGCAGCAGCCTGCAACCGTAAGCCAGCTTGTCGGCGACGTTGAAGTGAAACTCGACGGCTGTCATGCCTTGCCGGGCTTGGCCGGCGCTTTGCGCGCGGCCCCGACGCTCGACACTTTGCGCGGCGCGCTGGCCGCTCCGGTCGGCGAAAGCAGGTACTCGACAAGCAGTGGCACCGGACGGCCCGTCGAGCCCTTGGCCGAACTGCCCTTCCAGGCCGTGCCTGCAATGTCCAGGTGTGCCCACGGGAATTTGCCGGTAAAGCGCTGCAGGAACTTGGCCGCCGTGACCGCACCGCCCGCGCGGCCTGCGACATTGGCGACGTCCGCGAAGTTCGTCTTCAGCCCGTCGGCGTATTCGTCGTCCAGGGGGAGCCTCCAGCACAGGTCCATCGACGTCTCCCCCGCCTGGCTGAGCGCGGCCGCGAGGGCTTCGTCAGACGAGAAAAGCCCGCTTCGCACACCGCCGAGTGCAACCACGCACGCGCCGGTCAGCGTTGCGATGTCGATCACGGCGCGCGGCTTGAAGCGCTCTGCATACGTCAGCGCGTCGCAGAGCACCAGGCGCCCTTCTGCATCGGTGTTGAGTATTTCGATGGTCTGCCCACTCATGCTGGTTACCACGTCGCCGGGCTTGATGGCGCGGCCATCGGGCATGTTTTCGCAAGCCGGAATCAGACCGATCACGTTGATGGCGGGCTTGAGATGCGCCAGCGCCCGGAACGTGCCGAGCACGCTGGCTGCGCCACACATGTCGAATTTCATTTCATCCATCTCGGCGGATGGCTTGATCGAAATGCCGCCGGTATCGAACGTGATTCCCTTGCCGACCAGCACCACCGGTTGGGCCGTTTTGTCGCCATGCTCATAGCGCAGGATGATGAAGCGCAGCGGCTCTTCCGATCCCTTGGCCACGGCCATGAACGAACCCATGCCCAGCTTCTCGACCTCTTTGGGGCCGAGTATCTCCACCTTCACGCCCGGCAGCTTGCCGAGCTCCCGGGCCGCGCCTGCCAGCAAGACCGGGGTGGCGTAGTTGGCCGGGCGATTGCCCCACTCACGGGCGAAATCAACGCCTTTCGCTACGCCGACCGCCCGGTCGAAGCCGGCTTTCGCGGCGGCGGCCGTCTCGGCTACCGCGATCACGGCCTTCTGCAGCTTTTGAGGGGTTGGCTTGGACTTGGTGGTGCCGTACACGTACAGGCAGTCGTTGCAGGCCGCAACGGCTGCCTGGACCTGGGCGGCCGTCACCTCCGACAGCGTACTCATGCAGATCAGCACGCGCTGCGAGTTGCCCCCTTTGAGTACGCCCACCGCCGCCGTCACGGCATTGCGGATGCTTTTGGGCGAAGCTTCGGCTACGCCGGCCAGAATCACGCGCTTGGCGGCGATGCCTGCCGATTGATAGGCCTGCAAAAGCTTGCCCGGCTTGCGCTCGAAATCGCCGGCTGCGGTGGCACTGTCGGCCAGGACCGACAAAGCGTCGTCGCCGGCGGCCATGTCCTGAGGCACCAGGACCACCAGGGCATCGCATTTTTCAGCGGCAATTCGCTGGCGGGTCATCGTCTTGAGTTCAAAGTCCATAATTCAGTCTGACAAGTTAAGCAAAAAGCAGAGATTCGGCCGATGTTATTCCAATCTTCAATACGCAAGGAACTGGCCAGGAGTTTCGGCGCCACCCTTGTCGTCCTGATGACGATCATCCTGACCATCGTGCTGATTCGCACGCTGGGCCAGGCCTCGCGCGGCTCCATCAGTCCGCAGGACGTCATGCTGATCATGGCCTACTCTGCGCTTGGCCGGCTCCCCACGCTTTTGACGCTCTCGCTGTTTGTGGCCATGGTGAGCACGCTGTCGCGCATGTATCGGGACAGTGAGATGGTGGTCTGGTTTTCGAGTGGCAGGGGGCTCGTTTCGTTTCTCACGCCGCTCTTCTGGTTCGCCTGGCCTGTGCTGCTGGTCATTGCCCTGTCTTCGTTGTTCGTGTGGCCCTGGACCAATCAACAGACGGTCGACATGCGCGCCCGCTATGAACGCCGTGGCGACATCGACCGGATCGCTCCAGGACAGTTCCAGGAATCATCCAATGGCAACCGCGTGTTCTTCATAGACCGCCAGCCCGAGGGACTCACCGGGGGCAATAACGTTTTTATTTCGTCCACCGAAAAAGGCAAGAGTTCAGTCACGACCGCGCGGTCCGGGCGCCTGGAAATTGTCGATGGCGCCCAGATGCTGCTGCTCGATAACGGCCAGCGACTCGAGGTCAACGACGACAATTCGGGTCTGAAAATCAGCGATTTTGACGAATACGGAACTCGCACGCGCAGCGCTGCCGAACTGGCCGGCGGAACCCAGCAGGCCAAGGCCCTGTCCACGCGCCAACTGCTGCGTGAGCGCACGCCGGGCAACATGGGCGAGCTGGCATGGCGCCTCGGCCTGGCCCTTGCAGCCTTGAATTTCGTGATGCTGGCGCTGGCGCTTGCCAGCGTCAATCCGCGCGCCGGGCGCAGCAGCAACCTGCTTTTCGTGCTGTTCGTGTTCGTGGTCTACAACAACCTGATCAACCTCGGCCAGAACTGGATTTTTGTGGGGCTGGTCAGTTTCCCTGGACTCTTGCTTGCGCTGCACGGCGGCGTTTTCATCTTCGGCCTGATGTGGCTGGCAAAGCGCCATTACGGATGGAGTCTGCGCTCCGTCATTTATCGCAGGCAAACCAGAACTGCGGCGGCAGCAGCATGAAGACCATCCGCAAGCTCGTCTACCGGGAAGCCCTCTCCGCCATTGCGCTGGTCGCTGTCGGCTTTCTGTCCTTGTTTTTCTTCTTCGACCTCGTGGATGAACTGCAGTACCTGGGCAAGAACAACGTCTTCGGCGGCGTCAACAACATCTATCAGATCCGGCATGCGCTGCTGTATGTTGCCTTGCTGATCCCCAACCATCTCTACGAGTTGCTGCCGATTTCCGTGCTGATCGGAAGCATCTTTGTGATGGCCCGGCTGGCGCAAAGCTCGGAATTCACCATCTTGCGCACCAGCGGGCTGGGGCCGTGGCGTGCCCTGCGGCTCCTCATGACGCTGGGCGCGCTTTTCGTCGTCCTCAGTTTCGTGGTTGGCGACTATCTCGCGCCCGCGGCCGACCGCGCCTCGCAGCTGCTCAAGGCACGCTATCAGGGCCGCATCACGATAGGGCAGACGGGCGCCTGGCTCAAGGAAAAGCAAGGCAGTCGAAGCTATGTTGTAAATGTCAGGGCGCTCACGGCCGACAACGCCATGCAGGGCGTGCGGATTTTCGAGTTCGACAGCAAAGGACTCGTGGTCGCCACGACCGAAGCGG
Organism: Pseudomonadota bacterium; assembly: GCA_040385065.1. GTDB lineage: Bacteria > Pseudomonadota > Gammaproteobacteria > Burkholderiales > Burkholderiaceae_C > Polaromonas. Next base: position 172,763 of record JAZKIC010000016.1, on the reverse strand, counting down.
CCGAGGCGCGCTTCACCGGTGGCGCGGAATGGGAGCTGAGCCGGGCAGCCCGAACTGTTTTTTCGGTCGATTCAGGTCCCAATGCAGGTGCCACGGGTAACGCCCCGACAGCCAACGTTGCGCGCTCCACCGCCGATCCTTATCGCTGGCCGACCGAGATCAGCGCCGAGATGGTGTCGGTCGCCTTGCTCAAACCCGACCGCATGGCCACCGTCGACCTGTTCAACTATGTCCGCCACCTCACGGCCAACGGGCAAAGCGCCCAGCGCTACGAAATCGAGTTCTGGAAGAAAGTTTTCTACCCGCTCAGCTGCCTGGTCATGGTGGTGCTGGCCCTGCCCTTCGCCTACCTTCACTTTCGCTCGGGCGGAGTGGCCTCTTATGTGTTCGGCGGCGTGATGATCGGGATCAGTTTCTTCCTGCTGAACAACGTCTTCGGGTACATCGGCAACTTGCAGAACTGGCAGCCCTGGTTGGCTGCTGCAGCGCCTGGAATGCTTTACACGGCCATATCGCTGGCCGCGTTCAGCTGGCTGGTGTTGCGGCGATGAGCACTATGCCGGTGGAAACCGCCCAGCCCGGACCGGTCACAACGCCGCCCGCCGTGATTTTGTTTGCCCACGGCTCGCGTGATCCGTTGTGGCGTTTGCCTATCGAGGCGGTAGCATCGGAAATCTTGCGGCGCGACCCTGCCGCCCGAGCGACGTGCGCTTACCTGGAGCTTTGCGAACCGAATCTCTCAAGGGCAGCCGCGATCATGGTGGCATCGGGAGCGTCAAGGATCCGCGTTTTTCCGCTGTTCCTGGGCGTTGGCAAGCATGCCCGCGAAGACCTGCCCCTCCTGATGGACGAGATTCGCGCAGCTCATCCAGGCGTGGATATAGAACTCATGCCTACCGCCGGTGAATTTGCCGCACTCACCTGCTTGCTGGCCGATCTGGCCTGCGCGTGAACTCGACTGAAGGAAGAATTCATTAGCCGTTAAATGGCATAATGAAATCGTTATTCAGCTCGAATTCAATATGAACCTTCATCAATTCCGTTTTGTGCAGGAAGCTGTCCGGCGCAACCTCAACCTGACCGAGACTGCCCGGGCGCTGCATACGTCCCAGCCCGGCGTTTCTAAGGCCATTATCGAGCTGGAAGAAGAGCTGGGGGTCGAGATTTTCGCCCGCCACGGCAAGCGGCTCAAGCGGGTGACCGAGCCGGGCCAGCACGTGCTCAAGAGCATCGAGCTCATCATGCGGGAAGTCGGCAACCTCAAGCGCATCGGTGAGCAGTTCTCGGCTCAGGACAGCGGCACACTTTCCATAGCCACCACCCACACGCAGGCCCGCTACGTCCTGCCGCAACCGGTGGCACGGCTGCGCGAAGCTTTCCCGAAGGTCAACGTCAGTCTGCACCAGGGCTCGCCCGACCAGGTGGCCCGGATGATCATCGACGAGGTGGCCGAAATCGGCATTGCCACCGAGTCCCTGGCGCAATACGACGAGCTCGTCACGCTGCCTTGCTATGAATGGCAGCACATGCTCGTGATGCCGCTTGACCATCCGCTTGCCAAGCAAGCCTCGATCACGCTGGAAGAACTGGCGCAGCAGCCGCTCATCACCTATCACCCGTCTTTTACGGGTCGCACGCGCATCGACAATGCCTTTGCTGCCAAGAAGCTCGCCCCGCGCATCGCACTGGAGGCCATTGATTCGGACGTCATCAAGACCTATGTGCGTCTGGGCCTGGGCGTCGGCATCGTGGCCGAGATGGCGTTGAAGGACGACGGCACCAATGCCGATCTGGTGGCGCTGCCCGCAGGCAACCTGTTCGGGAACAATGTGGCACGCGTCGCTTTCAAGCGAAGCGCCTACCTGCGAAACTTTGTTTATAAATTCGCCGAGCTGGTGAGCGACAAACTCAGCCGCGACCTGATCATCAAGGCCATGAGCGGCCGCATCAACGATTACGAAGTATGAACACGCCTGACGCCACCCTCGAACGCACCCCGTCCCTGCAAAGCCGCCTGCCCAACGTGGGCACCACCATCTTCACGGTCATGTCAGCATTGGCGACCGAAAAAAATGCGGTCAATCTCGGCCAGGGCTTTCCGGACTTTGCCTGTGACCCGGCTCTCGTGGATGCGGTGACCGAAGCCATGCAGCAGGGCCTGAACCAGTATCCGCCCATGACCGGCGTGCCTGCACTGCGCGAAGCCATCTCGGCCAAGGTCGAGGCACTGCATGGACGGCACTACGACGCCGCAAGCGAAATCACGGTCACCGCTGGCGCAACGCAGGCAATCATCACGGCCATCCTGGCCATCGTGCATCCGGGCGACGAAGTGATCGTTCTCGAGCCCTGCTACGACAGCTACGTTCCCAACATAGAACTCGCCGGCGGCAAGGTCGTGCGTGTGCCCCTCACCCCGGGCACCTTCCGGCCCGACTTCGGCAAGATCGGCGCTGCGATCAACTCCCGCACGCGCGCCATCATCATCAACTCACCGCACAACCCGAGCGCCACGGTCTGGACCCGCGCCGAAATGCTGGCGCTGCAGGATCTGCTCGCGCCCACCGACATTTTCCTGATCAGTGACGAGGTCTACGAACACATGGTGTTCGACGCCGCGCTAGGCTGCCAGCACGAAAGCGCCGCCCGCTTTCCCGGGCTGGCCTCACGGGCCTTCATCGTCAGCAGCTTCGGAAAAACTTATCACGTCACCGGCTGGAAAGTGGGTTTCGTCGCCGCCCCCGCCGCCCTGTCGGCGGAATTTCGAAAGGTGCACCAGTTCAACGTGTTCACCGTCAACACGCCGGTTCAACACGCTCTGGCGCGATACATGCAAAAGCCTGCGGCCTACCTCGAGCTGCCGGCGTTCTACCAGCGCAAGCGAGACCTGTTCCGCGTCGGCCTTGCGAAAACCCGCTTCAAGCTTCTTCCCAGCGAAGGCAGTTATTTCCAGTGCGTCGACATTTCCGCGGTGAGCGAACTGGGCGAAGCGGACTTTTGCAAGTGGCTCACCACCGAGATCGGTGTGGCGGCCATACCGCTGTCAGCTTTTTACGGGGACGGTTTCGATCAGCGCGTCGTGCGCTTTTGCTTCGCCAAAAAAGACGAGACACTCCACGCGGCACTGGACCGGCTCAAGGCGCTTTAATCATCTCGATGGGACAGGTGCGGCCTGCTCGGCTGTCGGCATCGCCTGACGGCACGAGTCGCTGCTGTCCCGCTGTGAATTCCAGTGCAGCTCGCAAGAATGGAGCTGACTACAAGGAGTTCCAACATGTCACTCTCGCTCATTCTGCTTATCGTCCTGATCCTGATCCTGATCGGCGCCCTGCCCTCGTGGGGCCATAGCCGGTCCTGGGGGTACGGCCCGAGCGGCGGTATCGGCCTCGTGGTGCTGATTCTCGTGATCCTTCTGCTCATGGGAAAGATCTGACGAGGCTCTGAAAAGCGCCTGCCTGCAAAACAGGCTGGCCAACAGCCAAAAAAGGGATTCATCCTTTCGGGATGAGTCCCTTTTTTGTTTGTCAGCTCGAAGATTCGAAAGCGATCATTGGTTCACCTGGACCCATAGCTTGTCCAGGCGCTTCACGCTGACCGGCTGGGGAGTCCGCAATTCCTGCGCGAAAAAGCTCACGCGCAATTCCTCGAGCAGCCAGCGCAGCTCCTGCAGCCTGGCATCGGTCACACCCTTGCGTTCGGCGACGAGGCGCCAGAAGCGCTGCTCCTGCGGCTTCAGCTCGGCCAGTCGGGCAGCGTCGCGGGCCGGGTCGGCACGCCACTTTTCGAGCCGGAGCGTGATGGCTTTGAGGTATCGCGGCAAGTGCTGCAGCTGTGCCCACGGCGTAGCGGCAAGAAAGCGCTTGGAAACGAGGCGCTGCAGTTGCTGCGCAGCGTCGGCGGTGGCCTCGGGCGCGTTTTTCGTGTCCTTGATTTTTCGCTGCGCCGTGGCGAATTCCGCCAGAATGGTGCCGGCGAGCCGGGCGACTTCGGTGGCGATCAGCGTCAGGCGCCCCCGGCCTTCGTCCACACGTTTTTTGAACTCTGACTCGCCGGCAGGCAAAGGCTCGATCAGGAAAGCACGGTCCAGTGCCACCTCGATGATCTGCTGGCGCAACTCCTCCACCGTGCCACCGCCTGAATTGTCCGACGCGCGCCCCACCAGCATGTAGGCTGCTGCCATTTTCTGCAGATCGGGGAGGTTCTTTTCGAGGTACTTGAGCGCGTCCCGTATTTGGAGCGCGAAAAGGCGGCGCAAACCCGCCCGGTGTTTGGCAGCTGCAAGCTCGGGCTCGTCGAAGACCTCGATCGTCACCGCATCGCCCAGATCGATCAGCGCGGGAAACCCGATCAGCGTCTGCTTGCCCCGCCCGATTTCCATCAGCTCGGGCAATTCACCGAAGGTCCAGGCCGTGTAACGATCGGGCACTTTGGCTGCAGGCGCCACACTTTTAGAGGGTGACACCGCGTTCGACCCCGCGGCTGCGCGCTCGCCGCCAGCAGCCTTCCCGGTGCCGGGCGATGTCGTCTCTGCCGGGGCCAGGGCGCGCGTCTTCATGCCTGCCAGCGCCTGAAAAGCGCCGCGCGCCTGTGAACCCAGGTCTGCCTTCAGTGCACCCAGATTGCGACCTGTTCCGAGCTGGCGTCCGTCGTCGACCACGCGGAAGTTCATGAAAAGGTGCGGCGGCAACATGTCGAGTTTGATGTCGCCGCGTTGTATGTCCAGGGACGTCGCGTCGCGCACCAGCTTGAGAACGGCATCGGTGAGCGGGCCGGAACCGAAGCGCTCGGGCTGCAGCAATTCGGCCGTCATGCGCGCAGCGGTTTCCGGCAAGGGCACCAGACGGGATCGCGGCCGCTGGTGCAGGGTTTTGATGAGTGCCTGCACCTTGTCCTTGAGCATGCCCGGCACCAGCCATTCGCAGCGCTCCTCGTTGACCTGGTTCAGCGCAAACAGCGGAACGTCCACCGTGACGCCATCCCTGGCATCGCCCGGCTCGTGCAGGTAGGTCGCTACGCAATCCACGCCGCCCAGCCGCAAGGTTCGGGGAAAAGCCTGCGTTGTAATGCCGGCCGCCTCATGGCGCATAAGCTCAGCGCGGCTGAGCAGCAGCAGATGGGGCTGCTTTTTGACTTCTTCCTTGTACCAATGCTCGCAGGTCGCGCCGGTGCAAATATCGGCTGGCAGCTGCTGGTCGTAGAACGCGAAGATAAGTTCTTCATCGACCAGCACGTCCTGGCGGCGGGCCTTGTGTTCCAGGTCCTGCACCTGCGTGATCAGTTTCTGGTTGGCTGCGAGAAACGGCAGCTTGGTATCCCACTGGCCTGCGACGAGCGCTTCGCGTATGAAAATCTCGCGGGCGCTAACCGGGTCTACCCGGCCGAAATGGACGCGCCGGCCGTTGTAGATCACCAGGCCGTACAGGGTGGCGCGCTCCAAGGCGGTGACCTGCGCGGCCTTCTTCTCCCAGTGAGGGTCGAGCAACTGTTTCTTGAGCAAGTGACCGGCGACCTGCTCTACCCAGAGCGGCTCGATATTGGCGATGCCGCGGCCGAACAGACGCGTCGTCTCGACCAGTTCGGCCGCGACGATCCAGCGGCCCGGCTTCTTGCTCAGCTTGGCGCCAGGATGCCGGTAGAAGCGAATGCCCCGCGCGCCGAGATACCAGTCTTCTTCCTCGCTCTTGACGCCCAGGTTACCCAGCAGGCCGCCCAGCATCGACAGGTGAAGCTGCTCATAGCTCGCCGGCTTGTCATTGAGTTGCCAGCCCTGCTCGCCGATGACGCTGTGAAGCTGTGAATGGATGTCGCGCCACTCCCGCACGCGGCGGATGTTGATGTAGTTCTCGCGCAGCAGGTTCTCGTACTGGCGGTTTGAAAGCTTGTGCGTTGGCGTGCCCACCACTTGCTTGCGCCCCTGGCGGCCTGCAGGTGCAGACGGTGGCGCCTCGACCGGCAAGGCCACGCCGCCGCGAGACTCTCCCAGCCATTTCCAGAGCTTCAAATAGCCGCTGAACTCGCTTTTCTCGTCATCGAATTTTGCGTGTGCCTGGTCGGCCTGCGCCTGCTTGTCCATGGGGCGGTCGCGCACGTCCTGCACGCTGAGCGCACTGGCAATCACCAGCACTTCGTCCAGCGCCTTGCGATCCCGCGCTTCCAGGATCATGCGGCCGACGCGGGGATCAAGCGGGAGCTTGGCAAGCGTGTTCCCCACCGGCGTGAGTTCGTTGTCGTCATCAACCGCACCGAGTTCTGCCAGCAGCTGGTAGCCATCGGCAATGGCACGGCGCTGGGGTGGCTCGACGAAGGCGAAGTCTTCGACCGCGCCGAGCCGCAGCGACTTCATGCGCAGGATGACGGCCGCGAGGGAGCTGCGCAGAATCTCGGGGTCGGTGAAGCGCGGCCTCGACAGGAAGTCCTGCTCTTCGTACAGGCGCAGGCAGATGCCGTCGGCCACACGCCCGCAACGCCCGGCGCGCTGGTTGGCTGCGGCCTGCGAAATCGGCTCCACCATCAGCTGCTCGACCTTGCTGCGGAAGCTGTAGCGCTTCACGCGCGCAGTGCCGGCGTCGATGACGTAGCGAATGCCGGGAACCGTCAGCGAAGTTTCGGCCACGTTGGTCGCCAGCACGATGCGCCTGCCGGTGTGGCCTTCGAAAATACGGTCCTGCTCGGCCTGGCTCAGTCGCGCAAACAGCGGCAGGACCTCGGCGTTGCGCATCACGGGCTGATGGCTCAGGTGCTTTCGCAAGTGATCCGCCGCCTCGCGGATTTCGCGCTCGCCAGGCAGGAAAACCAGAATGTCGCCAGCGCTGTGCGGGTTGCGCCAGAGTTCGTCGACACCATCGGCGATCGCGTCGTTCAGGTCGTATTCCCGGGACTCTTCGAAGGGCCTGTAGCGCTGCTCGACCGGAAACATCCGGCCAGACACCATGATGACGGGCGCCGGCCCCTTGGCTGAGGCGAAATAATCGGCAAAACGCTGCGCGTCGATGGTGGCCGACGTAATGATCACCTTCAGGTCCGGCCGGCGCGGCAGCAATTGCCGCAAATAACCGAGAAGGAAGTCGATGTTCAGGCTGCGTTCATGCGCCTCGTCGATGATCAGCGTGTCATAGGCCTTGAGGAGCGGATCGGTCTGCGTTTCGGCCAGCAAAATGCCGTCGGTCATGAGCTTGACGGACGCATCTCGACTCAGGCGGTCCTGAAAGCGCACCTTGTAGCCCACCACGTCGCCCAGCGGTGTCTTGAGTTCTTCCGCGATGCGCTTTGCCACGCTGGACGCGGCGATTCGACGGGGCTGGGTGTGGCCGATCAGGGGTCCCCGGCCTCCGGGGTAATTCAGCTTGCCGCGGCCCATCGCCAGGGCAATCTTGGGCAACTGCGTGGTCTTGCCGGAGCCGGTTTCGCCGCAGACGATGACGACCTGATGCGCCGCAATGGCGCGGGTGATCTCGTCTCGCCGGGCCGACACGGGCAGCGATTCGGGGAACTCAATGACGGGCACGGGAGGAAAAATGGCGGACAAGCGAAGAACTTAGGTGAAAATCCGGATCGATCAAGGTTGGGCTGCGCAACCCGCGGCCGTAGCCTCCTGAACCTTTGCCCGGCAAATGGAGGCGACTCGGGAGCCCGCAAGAGCAAACCAGCAACACGACACGCGCACTGGCAAGAGCGCCATTATCCTTTCACCCGCCTCTGCAGCAGCCTCCCCTGGAAGGCGCACCGGAAAAAGAACTTACCAACATGTCCGTCGTCTTCAATTTCACCTTCGTGCCCTGGTTTCGCTCCGTGGCGCCCTATATCCACCTGCATCGCGGAAAGACCTTCGTCATCGGCATGGCCGGTGAAGCGATTGCTGCCGGCAAGCTCCAGCATATCGCGCAGGACCTCGCGCTGATCCAGAGCATGGGCGTGAAGATCGTGCTGGTGCATGGTTTCCGGCCGCAGGTTAATGAACAGCTGGCCGCCAAAGGCCATGAGGCGAAGTATTCGCACGGAATGCGTATCACGGATTCGGTGGCGCTCGACTGCGCACAGGAGGCCGCGGGACAGCTGCGCTACGAGATCGAGGCCGCCTTCAGCCAGGGGCTGCCCAATACGCCCATGGCCGGCTCCACAGTCCGCGTGATCTCTGGCAACTTCATCACGGCACGCCCAGTGGGCATCGTTGACGGTGTTGATTTCAAGCACTCGGGCCTTGTGCGCAAGGTCGACACCAGCGGCATCAAGCGCACGCTGGAACTGGGGGCGATGGTGCTGCTGTCACCTTTCGGTTTTTCCCCGACGGGCGAGGCGTTCAACCTCACCATGGAGGAAGTCGCCACCAGCGTCGCTATAGAACTGCAAGCCGACAAGCTGATTTTCCTGACCGAGATTCCGGGCATCCGCATCGATGCTTCGGCACCTGAAGGCGAAGACAACCCGATCGACACCGAACTGCCTTTGGCCGCTGCCGAAACCCTGCTTGCCAGCCTGCCCAACCCCCAGCAACCGACCGACACCGCTTTTTATCTTCAGCATTGCGTCAAGGCCTGCCGTGCCGGGGTCGAGCGCAGCCACATCCTGCCTTTTGCCACCGACGGTTCATTGCTGCTGGAAATTTATGTGCACGACGGCATCGGCACCATGGTGATCGACGAGAAGCTCGAGAGCCTGCGCGAAGCGACGGTAGATGACGTTGGAGGCATCCTCCAGCTGATCGAGCCCTTCGAGCGCGACGGCACACTCGTCAAACGCGACCGCACCGAGATCGAACGGGACGCCGGCCAATACACCGTGATCGAGCACGACGGCGTCATCTTCGGATGTGCCGCGCTGTATCCCTACCCGGAAGCCAAAACCGCCGAGATGGCGGCGCTGACCGTATCACCGCACACGCAGAGCCAGGGCGACGGCGAGCGTATCCTCAAGCGCATCGAGCAACGAGCCCGGGCACTGGGACTTCAAAGTATTTTTGTGCTGACCACGCGCACCATGCACTGGTTCCTCAAGCGGGGATTCAAGCCGGTCGACACCGAGTGGCTGCCTGAAGCGCGCAAGCGCAAGTACAACCTGAACCGCAAAAGTCAGGTGCTCGTGAAAACGCTGCAGTCCTGAAGCAGAACGGCCAGACCGGCTGAGCACCTGTGTTCCCAGCCGCTCAGCCGTCGTCTGCCTGGCTTGCTTAGTAGCGCGTGTAGGTCGGGGCTGAGAGACGACCCACCAGATAGCCAATCAGCAAGGCCACGCCGATGGCCTGCATCGGGTGTTGCTCGACCGAAGTGCGCGAGTATTCCCACGCACGCATCGGCGCATCCGTCAGCGCTCGTGCTTTTTCGTCGAGCCTGTCAGCCAGTCGGCTGGCGCTGCCGGCCAGGCGATCCACCGTTTCATGCGCTGTGCTGGACGCGCTGTCTACGGCCTTCTTGGCCATGTCACTTGGGTTTTGCGAGGCGCCTGGGGTGCCGCCGGACCCGGAGCCGCCCATCGAACCGGTGCCCGATGTCGCGCCCATGCGCGATGCGTTGCTGCCGCTGTTGTCGGATGTCGGAAATGGGGAATTCATGGGATGCCTCCAAGCAAAAAAGTAAGATCAAAAAGGGAAAAAAGCTGGATGTGGTGCGCCGGTCGGGGTGACCCCCGGGCTCACCCAGTTCACTGTAAAACCGATCAGCCGCCGGGCTGTGAGGCGGAAGGGCCGTGGACCGTAGGACAAAAGAGTCTTATCGGGCCTGGACGGCGCTTGGCTCCGATTGGCTCCGTCTGTAGGAGAACGATCGGCTCCGCTTGCGTTGCTGTCTCACTTGCCGGGCCTCTTCGAGCACCAACACTGGGTGCCGAGCCGCTGCGGCACACAGTCGCACCTCGCGCAAAGGAAACTCACATGAACGAAAAGAAATCGACCGTGCACTGGCAGGGCCGCGGCAAAGAAGGCGTGGGACAGATCAGCAGTGAAACGGGCGCGCTGAAGGCCTATCCCTATGGCTTCAAGAGCCGCTTCGAAGACGACAGGCGCGGCACCAACCCGGAAGAACTGCTGGGTGCGGCCCATGCAGCCTGCTTCACGATGGCATTTTCTTTCGCCTGCGACAAGGCCGGGTTCTCCACCGATGAGGTCGACACACAGGCGAGCGTTCGTCTTGTCCAGCAAGGAGAAGGCTTCCTCATCGACCGCATCAGCCTCACGCTGGAGGCGAGAGTCCCGGGTCTGGACGAAGCCACGTTCCAGCAGCTTGCCGAGACCGCCAAGCGGGAATGTCCATTGTCCAAAGCGCTCGCCAGCGTTCCCACCATCGATTTGCAGGCGCGGCTGAAAACCTGATCAATCGCTCCTGCCGAGCCCTCTAAGGGCAACTGAGCCGCGTTTCCTACACCTTGCGGCGTTGTGTCCGACTGTGAATACGCCGGTGCCCACGCATGCTGGAGTAAGTGAAAATCATCCATTCCACCGTGCCGGGGCGTTTGCCATGACGGGCGCCAGTCTGCCTTACCGGGACCGGCGTGATGCAGGTAAGCAACTTGCGGCTGCGCTACAGAAGTATCGTCAAGCCCCGGGCCTTCTGGTGCTGGGATTGCCGCGCGGCGGCGTGGAAGTCGCCTATGAAGTGGCGCTCGCGCTGAACGCTCCCCTGGACGTGCTCGTGGTGCGCAAGCTGGGGCTGCCGGGCCACGAGGAGTACGCGATGGGCGCAATTGCCAGCGGTGGCGTCCGGTTTTTCGATCCGCCGTCAGGGCTGGCGGTGGCGCGCGACGCGCTCGATGCCGTGATCGACCGCGAAGAAAAAGAACTGGCGCGCCGTGAAATGGCGTACCGGGGCGCGCGCGAACTGCCAGTGATGACGGGCCGCACGGTGATTCTGGTGGACGACGGTCTGGCGACCGGCTCGACCATGCAGGCTGCGGTGGCCGCGCTGCGCCAGCTTAAGCCCGCCCGTGTCGTTGTCGCAGCGCCCGTAGGCGCGGCGGACACTTGCACGCGCCTGCGAGCGGTTGCAGACGAGCTTGTGTGTCCTGCCGTCCCTGAGCCCTTTTACGCCATCAGCCCCTGGTATGAAGAATTTCCCCAGACCTCCGATGAAGAGGTACAGGCGCTCATGCGAGACAGTGCGCACCGCAACCCGGAACCCGGCGCCTGACGATCAATCGTCCTGGGAAGCGTCGAGACCCGGAAAGAGCACCTCGGTAAATCCGAACTTCGTGAGATCCCGGATACGCATGGGGTAGAGCTTGCCGATCAGGTGGTCGCACTCATGCTGGACCACGCGCGCATGAAAGCCCTCGACTTCGCGCTCGAGCGGGTCGCCGAAAGGATCGAAGCCGCTGTAGCGAATGCGCGAAAAACGCGGAACCAGGCCACGCAGCCCGGGCACCGAGAGGCAGCCTTCCCAGCCGTCCTCTTCTTCATTTCCTAGCGGCGTGATCACGGGGTTGAGCAAGACGGTGCGCGGAACCTTCGGCGCGTCCGGGTAGCGCGGGTTGATCTGGTCCGTGCCGAATATGACCAGTTGCAGGTCGACGCCTATCTGCGGCGCGGCCAGCCCGGCTCCGTCCACGGCACGCATGGTGTCGAACATGTCCGAGACGAGCAAATGGAGCGCGTCCGTGTCGAACTGCGTCACGGGTTGCGCCACGCGCAGCAATCGGGCATCGCCCATCTTGAGGATTTCACGCACGGCCATCAAGCATCTCCAGGAGTTCACTTTCGCCAATCACCTTGACGCCGAGTTCGAGCGCTTTGGCAAGTTTGCTGCCGGCTTCCGTTCCGGCCACGACAAAGTCGGTTTTCTTGCTGACTGAGCCGGCCACCTTGCCGCCCGCGGCCTCGACCCGGTCCTTGGCCTCGTCGCGACTCAGCGTCGGCAGTGTGCCGGTGATGACGAAGGTCTTGCCTGCGAGCGGCTGTGGTGCGCGCTCGGCGCCCTCGCCTTCGGGCCATGTGACGCCGCAGGCACGCAACTGCTCGACCACCTCGCGGTTATGAGCCTGGTCAAAGAAGGTGCGGATGCTCTTGGCCACGATCGGGCCCACGTCACTGACTTCGAGCAACTCGGCTTCGCTGGCGTTCATGATCGCGTCGAGCTTGCCGAAGTGCCGTGCCAGTTCCTTGGCCGTGGCCTCGCCCACATGGCGAATGCCCAGTCCGAAGACAAATCGGGCCAGCGTTGTCTGCTTGGATTTTTCGAGTGCGTCCAGCAGGTTGCGCGCGGATTTGTCGGCCATCCGGTCGAGGCTCGCCAATGACGCCAGGCCGAGCTTGTAGAGGTCGGGCAGCGTGCGGATGACCTGTGCATCGACCAGCTGCTCGACCAGCTTGTCGCCGAGGCCGTCGATCTCCACGGCGCGTCGGTGCGCAAAGTGCAGGATGGCCTCCTTGCGCTGAGCACCGCAGAAGAGCCCGCCCGTACAGCGGTAGTCGGCTTCACCCTCTTCCCGCAGCGCCTCCGAACCGCACACCGGGCACTGGCGCGGCATGGTGAAGACGGGCGCGTCACCATGGCGCTTGTCCGCAACCACGCTGACCACTTCCGGGATCACGTCGCCGGCGCGGCGCACCACGACGGTATCGCCCACGCGCACGTCCTTGCGTCGTGCTTCGTCCTCGTTGTGCAGCGTGGCATTGGTGACCGTCACGCCGCCGACAAATACCGGCGCGAGCTTGGCCACCGGCGTGAGCTTGCCCGTTCGCCCCACCTGTATCTCGATGGCGAGCACGGTGGTGAGCTGCTCCTGCGCCGGATATTTGTGCGCGACGGCCCAGCGCGGCTCTCGGGTTACAAAGCCCAGTTGACGCTGCAAAGCCAGGCTATTGACCTTGTAGACCACGCCATCGATGTCATACGGCAGCTGGTCGCGCAGCGCGCCGATGCGCTGGTGAAACGCCACGAGTTCTTCCGCGCCCACCGCTTTTTGCGTCTCCTCTGCCACCGGAAAGCCCCAGGCCTTTAGCTGCATGAGCAGGTCGAAATGGGTGTCGAACCGCGGGCCGCCAGCCGAAGCCGGAGTGATCTCGCCAAGCCCGTACGCAAAAAAGCTCAAGCCCCGCCGCGCTGCAATGGCCGGGTCGAGCTGCCGAACCGCGCCTGCAGCCGCGTTGCGTGGATTGACAAAGGTTTTCTCGCCCTTGGCCCCTTGGGCAATGCGGTCGCGCTGGGTTTCGTTGAGTTTTTCGAAATCGTCGCGGCGCATGTAGACCTCGCCCCTGACCTCGATCACGTCGGGTGCGCCGGCAGGCAGGCGCAAGGGGACCTGGCGGACGGTGCGCATGTTCTGCGTAACGTCTTCGCCCACCTCACCGTCGCCTCGCGTGGCGGCCTGCACGAGCACACGCTTTTCATAGCGCAAGCTCATGGCAAGTCCGTCAAACTTGAGCTCGGCCACGTATTCGACGGGCGTGTCGCTCGGCGCAAGCCCCAGTTCGCGGCGCACGCGTGCGTCGAAGTTCTGCGCACCTACAGCCTGGTTGTCCGTCTCCGTGCGAATGCTGAGCATGGGCACGGCATGGCGCACGCTCTCGAACTGCGCCAGGGGCGCGCCGCCTACCCGGCGCGTCGGCGAATCAGGACTGGACAGCTCGGGATGTGCCGCTTCGAGCGCCTGCAACTCCGCGAAGAGGCGGTCGTATTCCGCGTCGGGAATCTCGGGGTCGTCCAGGCGGTAATAACGGTCGGCGTGGTAGCCGACCTGCTCACGCAACGCATGGACCCGATCGGCCAGTACAGTGGTTGAAAAAAGGTCTGCGCCGGCGCCCGCACCCTGCGGGCCGGAAGCCTGCCCACTCACGAGAACAACCGCCGGCCCAGCGGCGAGCCCGCCGACAGCTCACGCCCGTCCAGCGTGTCGTACAACTTTTCGAGGTCGGCATTGATGATTTCCATCGCCTCGGGCCGGATCGGGTTGCCGTTGTCGTCGGTGATCACCCCGTCCATCTGTCTGGCCAGCGCAATGGCCGTTTCGCACATGCGCGCGAACGGCCGCTCGGAACGCGCCACCTGCGGTACGTCCAGCGACAGCGTGACCTCGCGCAACGCTGTCTGCTCAGGTTCATCGGCCATTGCGGCCTGGGTGTCGAAGGACAAACCGAGGATGGGCGCGCTGCCCTCCTCGGTTCCGGGCAGGACCATGCGGCCCGGCATCGCCCCCGGGATGAAGCCGAGGCGGGCAGCGTTTTGCTGCACGTACCCGGGGCTCCACGCCGTATTCAGCGCGCGCAGCGTAAAGCCCAGCTGTGCGTCGTGGCTGGAGGCGAACTGGTCGAGCTCACGCGCGCGGGCGACTTCCTCGAGCATGTCGGGAAACTCCGGCTCGCCGCTGATGGCATCGGCAAAAGCCTGAGCCTTGATGACGAACTCCGAAAACTCGATCTCATTGAGCGCGCCCGTGCGGTTGGCCAACTGCACGCCTACCTGAAACGCGCTGTAGCGTCCGCCAGGCGCCGGCAATTCCCACTCGTCGCTCAGTGTGTTCAGCCCTTCCACGCCCAGCGGCTTGCTGCCGGCGCGCCGGGTGGCTGGCATGGCGGCCAGCGCGGCTTCGCCCGATACCGCCGTATCGACGGATACGGGAGCCATAACGTCGATCAGGGGGTCCAGGCCGGACTTGCGTTCCGGCAGCGTCATCACGCGCAATTGCTGCAATGACCCGAGCCCGGAATCGAGCTCGCTCATTTCAAAAGTAGGCTCCCTTCGACCGCCCAGGGCATCTGTTCCGGCATCGGTAGCTCCTGCGCCTGCCGTCGTGGCAGCCGACGAAGAGCCGGCATCGGGTTTTTCCGGCGTTGCCTGCTTGGGCAGGTTCTTGCGGGTGGACCAGGCGCTGTGCGCCACCACGCCGGCGAGCAAAGCGGCGCCAGCTACCGCGAGGCTGATCTGCAAGGTACTCATGCGGCGAGCGCCTTTTCAGCGAAGCCGATGGCAGCTTCCATGTCCACCGCAACAATTCTTGAAACACCCTGCTCTTGCATCGTCACTCCAATCAGCTGCTCGGCCATTTCCATGGCGATCTTGTTGTGGCTGATGAAAAGGAACTGGGTTTCCTTGCTCATGCTCGCCACCAGTTTGGCGTAGCGCTCGGTATTGGCATCGTCCAGCGGCGCATCGACCTCGTCCAGCAGGCAGAAAGGTGCCGGGTTGAGCTGGAAAATCGCAAACACCAGCGCGATGGCCGTAAGCGCTTTTTCGCCGCCCGAGAGAAGGTGAATGGTCTGGTTCTTCTTTCCCGGCGGCTGCGCCATGACCTGCACGCCGGCGTCGAGAATCTCGTCGCCGGTCATCATCAGTCGCGCATTGCCGCCACCGAAGAGTTCGGGGAACATCTTGCCGAAGTGGGTGTTGACCGTCTCAAAGGTACTGGACAGCAGTTCGCGTGTTTCCATGTCGATCTTGCGGATCGCGTCTTCCAGCGTGGCCATCGCCTCGTTCAGGTCGGCCGACTGCGAGTCGAGGAATCCCTTGCGCTCACGGGCAGAGCTCAGCTCGTCCAGCGCCGCAAGGTTCACGGCACCGAGCGACTGGATCTCGCGGTTGATGCGGTCGATATCGCCCTGCATGCCGGCAAGGCGCACGTTGCCGGTTTCGATGGAAAGCTGCACGGCGGGCAGGTCGGCCTTGGCGTCCGCCAGCAGTTGCTCGTACTGCTCGAAGCCCAGGCGCGCAGCCTGCTCCTTGAGCTGGAAGTCGGTGATGCGCTGGCGCAAGGGGTCGAGCTCGCGCTCGAGCTGAAGGCGGCGCTCGTCGCTTGCACGCAGCTTCAATGTCAGGTCGTCGTACTGGCTGCGGCGCGCGCCAAGGTCGGCCTCGCGTTCGAGCTTCAAGGCCAGCGCGTTTTGCAGGCCGGCCTTCGCAGCCGCATCCGTCAGGCGTGACAGTTCATCCTGCGCCCTCTGCTGCTCGGCCGCGATGGAGGCCGCTTGCTGCGCCGCGATGTCGATGGCGCGGGCCAGTTCGTCCCGTCGTGAAGCGAGGCTGCGCAACGCAAACTGCGCTTCCTGCGCCTGCCGCTCCAGCGCGCGAAGCTGTTCACGCGATTCACCGAGCCGACGTTCGGCCTCGATCACGCGGTCGTCGAGCTGGGCATGGCGCTCCTGGCTGTCGGCCAGCTGCATGTCCAGCTCCTCGAAGCGGGCCTCGGCTGTGACGCGGCGCTCCTGCAACTCGTCCATTTGTGCATCGAGTTCCAGCAAGTCGGCCTGGATTTGTTCGGAGCGCGCGCGCGTTTGCTCGGCCAGCTGCGTCAGGCGCAAGACTTCGACCTGCAGGTTGTGGGTGCGGCTCTGGCCTTCGGCGGCATCGCGCCGCGCGGCCACCAGCCGCTGCGCCGCGTCGGCATAAGCGACCTCGGCCCTGACCAGGGCGCTTTTGGCCTCGTCGGTGATGAGGGCTTGCGCACGCAACTGCTTGTCGAGGTTCTCGATTTCCTGCGCACGGGCGAGCAGTCCTGCCTGCTCTGAATCCTGCGCGTAAAAGCTCACGCTATGGCGGGAAACCGCATGGCCGCCCTGTACATAAATGACGTCGCCGGGTTGAAGCCGTTCACGGGCTGCAAAGGCTTCGTCCAGGCTTGCCGCCGTATAGCAGCCCTGCAGCCAGTCCGAAAACAGCGCCTCCTGCCCCGCGTCCGACAAGCGCAGCAGATCGTTCAGCGGCTTGAGACCGGCGACCGACGTGGCGCGCGACAAGGCGCCGGCCACCGGGGGCGCATAAAAGGACAGCTTGGCGGGCGGGGCGTCGCGCCCATCGCTGCCTGCAAAACCGCGCACCCGATCCAGCTGACTGACCTCGAGGGCGCCCAGGCGTTCACGCAGCGCGGCTTCGAGGGCGTTTTCCCAGCCCTGCTCCATGTGAATGCGGCTCCACAAGCCTTGCAAGCTGTCCAGGCCATGCTTGGCGAGCCAGGGCTTGAGCTTGCCGTCGGTCTTGACCTTTTCCTGCAAGGCCTTGAGTGCTTCCATGCGGGCCGACAAATCGGCCTGCCTCGATGACTCCTGATTCACCGCCTGCTGGCGGGCACGCCTGTCTTCATCGAGCTGGGGCGCGCTCTCGGTCAGTTCGTGCAGTCGGGCCTCGGCTTCGTCCTGGGCCTGTCGGGACGCGTCAAATTGCTGGCTCAGATTCGCCAGCCGGGTTTCGTCGGGCGCATTCAGGGCATTGCGGTCTGCCAGCAGGCGCTCCCGCCGCCCACCAAGCGTGCGCGACTGTTCTTCAATATTGCGCTGGTCGGCGGCCAGCACCTGGATCTGCTGCTGGATCTGGGACACGCCGGTGCGCTGCTGGTTGGCCGCCGCTTGCGCGGTGCGCAGGGCATCTTCCAGGGCGGGCAGCTGCGCCGCGCGGTCTTCGGTCTGGGCGGCGAGCAGTTCGGCCTGCTCTTCGGCCTCTACCGCACGGCCCGCCAGGCTTTCAGTTTCGGTGGCGGCTTCTTCCTGACGCTGCGCCCACTGCGCGGTTTGCTCTCGCAATTGAGCCAGCCGCTGCTCGACACGCAGTCGGCCATCGACCACAAATCGGATTTCGGCCTCCAGTCGCCCGACTTCGGCGCTGGCCTCATACAGCTTGCCCTGGGCCTGGTTGACCTGGTCGCCCGCCGCGTAGTGCGCCTGGCGAATGGTCTCGAGATCGGCCTCGATATGGCGCAGGTCCGCGACCCGCCCTTCGAGTTCATTGACCGCCTTTTCGGCATCGGCCTTGACCTTGACCTGGTCGGCTTCGCTTTCGGCGCGCTTGAGAAACCACAGCTGGTGCTGCTTGAGCGTACCGTCGGCATGGAGCGTGTTGTAGCGCAGCGCCACGGCCGCCTGCTTTTCGAGCTTGTCGAGGTTGGCGTTGAGCTCGCGCAGGATGTCCTCCACCCGGGTCAGGTTCTCGCGCGTGTCGGAGAGTCTGTTGGCGGTTTCCCGGCGGCGCTCCTTGTACTTGGACACGCCCGCGGCTTCTTCGAGAAAAAGCCTGAGTTCTTCCGGCTTGGACTCGATGATCCGGCTGATCGTGCCCTGCCCGATGATGGCGTAGGCGCGCGGCCCGAGGCCGGTGCCCAAGAACACATCCTGCACGTCCCGGCGGCGGACCGGCTGGTTGTTGATGTAGTAGCTGGACGTGCCGTCGCGCGTCAGCACCCGCTTGACCGCGATCTCGGCAAATTGGCCCCACTGGCCGCCGGCACGGTGGTCGGCGTTGTCGAAAACCAGCTCGACGCTGGAACGGCTGGCGGCCTTGCGCGTGGTCGTGCCGTTGAATATGACATCTTGCATCGATTCGCCGCGCAGCTCGCTGGCCCGGCTTTCGCCCAGCACCCAGCGCACCGCATCCATGATGTTGGACTTGCCGCAGCCGTTAGGCCCCACCACGCCGACCAATTGGCCAGGCAACACAAAGTTGGTGGGTTCGGCAAAGGACTTGAAGCCGGAAAGCTTGATCGAATTGAGGCGCACGGCAGACCTGACGAGGATGAGGTTGTGGCTGTAAGTCGTTGACAGCGTTCAGCTTTCGAGACACGAACATTCCGGCCAAAGCACAGAATCGCCGCTGTCGGCTGCCTCGAATGGGGCTCATTATTACCCGGACGCGAGTCGATCTTTTCGTCGCGCCGCAGGGAAAAGCCCGCAGCAAGGCCGGCCGCCGTGCGCGCGTCAGGCCGCCGCGATCACCGCGATCGAGACCTTCATTCCCTTGCTGCGAATCGGCAACTTGGCGCCCTGACGCGCGGGCGGGTCGACCGGGAACCAGGTGATCCATTCTTCGTTGATCCCTGCAAAGTCAGACTCCTCAGCAAAGATGACGGTGGCGCTGACGACTTGCGAGAGCGATGTTCCGGCCGCCGCCAGGACGGCCGATACATTCGTCAGGCACTGGCGAACCTGCTCCTGCACGGTCTCGCCGACCACCTCACCGGAGACCGGATCGAACGGACCCGTGCCCGCCACGAACACCAGGCCCGCAGCCTTGACGGCCTGGCTGTAGGTGGGCGGCGGCTGGGGGGCAAGCGGCGTGTGAATGATCTGGCGTTGCATGGCAGCTCCTTTTTTGGCGATTGTGCGCCGGGGTCGGTCTGGATAAAAGCTCCGGCTAAAAGCTCCGGTAAGCGCCACGCGCAACACACCCGGATTGGCACGCGGGCTACTCGATAATGCGAAGGATGAATCCGCTTTTGTCCCGCCTGCAGCCCTACCCCTTCGAGCGCCTGCGCCAGCTCCATGCCGACGTCACGCCCAACCCGGCCTACCGGCCCATCAGCCTGGGCATCGGCGAACCCCGCCATGCCACGCCCGAATTGATCAAGAGCGCGCTCACCGGCAGTCTCGCCGGGCTGGCGGTCTATCCCGGCACGCTGGGCACGCCGGAGCTTCGGCAATCCATGGCCGGGTGGATGAAACGGCGCTATGCGCTCGATATCGATCCCGCCACGCAGGTACTTCCGGTCAACGGGTCACGCGAAGCCTTGTTTGCGTTGGCCCAAACGGTCATCGACCCGTCCCGGCCCGGCGCGACGGTGGTTTGCCCGAATCCGTTCTATCAAATCTACGAAGGCGCCGCACTGCTGGCCGGCGCAGACATCTGGTTCGCGCCAAGCGACCCGGCCCGCAACTTCGCCGTCGACTGGCAGGCCGTTCCGGCCAGCGTATGGGCAAAAACCCAATTGCTGTACGTCTGCTCGCCCGGCAACCCTACGGGCGCCGTCATGGCCCTGGACGAGTGGAAACACCTCTTTGCCCTCAGTGACCAATACGGTTTCGTGATCGCCTCGGACGAGTGCTATAGCGAAATCTACTTTCGCGACGAGCCGCCTTTGGGCAGCCTGCAGGCGGCCCATGCACTGGGTCGCCACGACTTCAAGAACCTGATTGCCCTGACCAGCCTGTCCAAGCGCAGCAACGTACCGGGACTGCGGAGCGGCTTCGTGGCGGGCGACGCGCAGATCTTGAAGTCTTTCCTGCTGTACCGCACCTACCACGGGGGCGCCATGAGCCTGGTGGTGCAGGCCGCCAGCGTGGC
Organism: Pseudomonadota bacterium; assembly: GCA_040385065.1. GTDB lineage: Bacteria > Pseudomonadota > Gammaproteobacteria > Burkholderiales > Burkholderiaceae_C > Polaromonas. The sequence goes on along the minus strand of JAZKIC010000016.1, from coordinate 152,802 downwards.
CGCGTGGAATGATGAAGGCCACGTTGTTCACAACCGCGCGCTTTACCGCGAAAAGTTCGCCCAGGTCACGCCGATGCTGTCGGCCGTCATGAACGTGCAATTGCCCGACGCGGGCTTTTACCTGTGGGCCGAGATCCCGCCGCACTTCGAAGGCTCCGACACCGCCTTCTCGCGCGAGCTGCTGGCTCAATACAATGTCGTGGTCCTGCCGGGCAGCTTTATTGCAAGGCAGGCGCCCGGCACCGATGGCCAGGCCTTCAACCCCGGCGCGGGCCGCATTCGCATGGCGCTGGTTGCCGAGACCGCCGAGTGCGTCGAGGCTGCCAGCCGAATCGTCCAGTTCGTTCACTCCAACGCTTCCAGAAAACCACAATGACACAAGACAGCCTGCAACGCACCATCGACGCCGCCTGGGAAGACCGCGCCAATCTTTCGCCGAAATCCGCTCCGGCGGAGATTCTCGACGCGGTCGAACACACGATTTCCGAGCTCAATAACGGCAGCCTGCGCGTTGCCACCCGCGAAAGTGTCGGCAAGTGGACCACCCACCAGTGGATCAAGAAAGCCGTGCTTCTGAGCTTTCGGCTCAAGGACAACGAACTGATGCGCGCTGGCGACCTCGGATTTTTCGACAAGGTCCCGACCAAATTCGCGCACCTGAGCGAAGACGAAATGCGCGCCACCGGCGTTCGCGTCGTGCCGCCCGCCGTGGCGCGCCGCGGAAGCTACATCGCCAGGGGCGCCATCCTGATGCCGAGCTACGTCAACATCGGCGCCTGGGTCGGTGAAGGCACCATGGTCGACACCTGGGCCACCGTAGGCAGCTGCGCGCAGGTCGGCAACAACGTCCACCTTTCGGGCGGTGTGGGCCTGGGCGGCGTGCTGGAGCCCCTGCAGGCGAACCCCACCATCATCGAAGACAACTGCTTCATCGGCGCACGCTCGGAAGTGGTCGAAGGCGTGATCGTCGAGGAAAACTCGGTCATCTCGATGGGTGTCTACATTGGCCAGAGCACCCCTATTTACGATCGCGAAGCCGATACCGTGAGCTATGGACGCATTCCGGCCGGCTCGGTGGTGGTTTCGGGCAACCTGCCCAAGGCGGGTGGCAAGTACAGCATGTACTGCGCGGTCATCGTCAAGCGAGTCGACGCCAAGACCCGGGCCACGACCAGCCTGAACGACCTGCTGCGCGAGTGAGACCTGCAGCAAGTCACCAACAGACCACCTGCACGACGAGGATGCCGGCATGGGCATGATGGAAAAAATTCTCCGGCTCATGGCGGACCGCCAGGCGTCGGACGTTTACCTGTCGGCGCACGCTGCGGGCCTGATCCGGATCAATGGCCGCGCAATTCCCATCAACGACCAGCTGCTTCCGCCCGAAGCGCCGCTGCATCTCCTGGCAGAGATCATGGCGCCCGCGCAGATGGAGCTGTTGCGCCAGTCAGGTGAACTGAACACGGCCTACGCCCTGACCGGGGTAGGCAACTTTCGCATCAGCGCGTTCAGGCAGCGCGGCAATTTTTCCGTCGTGCTGCGCTTCATCCCGCCGAAAATTCCCGAACTGCAGACCCTGAACGTGCCCGCAGTGTTGAGCGAACTCATCATGGCCAAGCGCGGCTTGCTGCTGATGGTGGGTTCGACCGGCGCGGGCAAGAGCACCACGCTTGCGTCCATGCTGGACCAGCGCAACGGGCTGAGCAGCGGGCACATCCTCACCATCGAAGACCCGATCGAGTTTCATTTCGAGAACAAGCGCTCGATCGTGAACCAGCGAGAAATAGGCACCGATACCGAGTCGCTGGAAACTGCTTTGAAAAACGCCTTGCGCCAGGCACCTGACGTAATTCTGATTGGCGAAATACGCGACCAGGAAACCATGTCGGCAGCCATTGCGTATGCGCAGTCGGGCCATCTGTGCCTGGCTACCATGCACGCCAACAACAGCTTTCAAACGCTGAACCGCATCCTGAGCTTTTACCCGGTGGAAGTTCGCCCGACACTGCTGGGCGACTTGGCGGCGGCGCTCAATGCGGTCGTTTCCCAGCGCCTGCTCCGCACCGAGGACGGCTCGCGCGTGCCGGCAGTGGAGATCATGCTCAACTCCAAATTGATCGCCGACCTGATCGAAAAAGGCGAGTTCTCGGCCATCACGGAAGCCATGGAAAAATCAATGGCCGAAGGCTCGCAGAGCTTCGAGCAGGACATCGCCCGGCTGATCCGCTCCGGCAAGGTTTCCCGCAAGGAAGGCCTGCTGCACGCCGACTCGCCCACCAACCTGCTCTGGCGGCTGGAAAATGATTTTTCGGCGAGCGCAAGAAAGGCCGACGAGTCAAATCCCCGTGACGATGATGACGACGAGCCATCGTTCACGCACATCACGCTGGACGTGAAACCGGCCTGAGCAGTACTACCGAGGCTCCCGAGTTTTGCTTGCAGGCCAGATAGACGACAAACAAACCCACAGGCACTGCCCATGAATGCGACCCTGCAACTGACCGAACAACTCATCGCCCGGGCTTCCGTGACGCCGGAAGATGCGGGCTGCCAGGAGCTGATCGCATCCCGGCTGCGCGCACTCGGCTTCGAATGCGAGACCATCGTCAGCGGACCCGCCGACTTCCGCGTGACCAACCTTTGGGCGAAATTCCATGGCTCGGCAAGCACGCCGGGCAAGCCTTGCCCCACGCTCGTATTTGCCGGGCATACCGACGTCGTTCCCACGGGACCGCTGGACCAATGGAGCAGCCCGCCCTTTACGCCAACCCACCGAGATGGCGTTCTATACGGACGTGGAGCGGCCGACATGAAAACCTCCATCGCAGCCATGGTGGTGGCCGTGGAGGAGTTTTTGCAGGCATCGCCCTCCCCTGCGCTATCCATCGCCTTTCTCATCACGAGCGATGAAGAAGGCCCGTCCGTTGACGGAACGCTGGTTGTTGTCAAGGCGCTCGAGGCGCGTGGCGAGGTACTCGACTACTGCATCGTCGGCGAGCCCACATCGGTGGCGCAACTGGGCGACATGATCAAGAACGGCCGCCGGGGCTCACTGAATGGCAAGCTGACGGTACGCGGCATCCAGGGGCACATCGCCTACCCGCATCTGGCAAAAAACCCCATTCACGCGTTTGCGCCAGCCATGGCCGAACTGGCCGCTACGAGTTGGGACAAGGGCAACGAATTCTTCCCCGCCACCAGCTGGCAGGTGTCGAACCTTCATTCGGGAGCGGGCGCAACCAACGTCATTCCCGGCAGCCTCGTGGCCGATTTCAATTTCCGGTTTTCCACGGAGTCGACGGCCGAAAGTCTCCAGCAACGGGTGCACGCCATCCTCGACCGCCACGGACTCGAGTACAGCCTCGACTGGAAAGTGGGCGGAATGCCTTTCTTGACAACGCCGGGCCAGCTCGTTCACGCGGTGAAGGAATCGATTCGCGCAGAAACAGGACTGCAAACGGAGCTGTCGACAACAGGCGGGACCAGCGATGGCCGCTTCATCGCAGCCATCTGCCCGCAGCTGATCGAATTCGGACCGGTCAACGACAGCATCCACAAGATCGACGAGCACGTCCAGGTGAGCTCGATCGAGCCCTTGAAAAACATCTACAAGGGCGTACTGGAACGGCTGGCCGCCTTATGACCCAGCAAGCGACCGTCATCGAGCTCATTGCAGAAGCGGAACGCGCTATCGACAACGCCGGCCTGAGCGCCACCAACGGACTCGGCCAGGGCACGCTGACCGCCTTTGACGAGGCCGCGTGGCTGGTGATGTGGCGGCTCGGCCTACCCCTCGATAACCTGGACGACGTGGCGGATAACGCGGTAGCTGCGGGTGAAGCCGAGCAAGTCCGGCAACTTGTGCAGGAGCGCATCGCCACGCGCCGGCCTGCGGCTTACCTGACCCGCGAAGCCTGGCTGCAGGGCGTGCCGTTCTACGTGGACGAGCGCAGCATCATTCCGCGCTCCCTCATTGCCGAGCTGCTGGCCGATGCCAGCATCGACCCCTGGCTGGGCGAGCACACCCGCAACGTACTGGATCTGTGCACCGGCAACGGCAGCCTGGCCGTGCTGGCGGCAATGACCTACCCCGACGTCACGGTCGACGCGGTGGACATCAGCGCTGCGGCGCTCGAAGTGGCAAAAATCAACGTGGACCGCCATAACCTGGCCGAGCGCATCACGCTGCTGCGGTCGGATGGGCTTGCGGGGTGTGGGCCAGGCTATGACCTCATCCTGTGCAATCCGCCCTACGTAAACGCGGCCAGCATGGCCGCGCTTCCCGCCGAGTTCAAGGCCGAGCCGGTGCTCGCGCTGGCAGGCGGCGGCGACGGAATGGACTTCATCCGGGGGCTCATTTCAGGCGCTGCGGCGCATATGAGCGAAAATGCTGTTCTGGTGCTGGAAATTGGCAACGAACGCGAGTATTTCACGCGCGCTTTTCCCCAGCTCGATCCGCTCTGGTTTGAAACCAGCGCCGGAAGCGACCAGGTCCTGCTGCTGACGCGCCAGCAACTGGCTTGACTCTGGCGCCAGGCGCCCGATCCGACCTCTGGCGCCAGCGCTCGTACCTTGCTGGCCGACAGGCTTTTTTACCGCTTTGCTTTCTTCATGATCATCCTTAAAAACGTGGTGCTGCGTCGCGGCGCCAAAGTCATTCTCGACAGTGCCTCTGTCACGCTCAACCCTGGCGAGAAAATCGGCCTGGTCGGACGCAACGGGGCCGGCAAGTCGTCTCTTTTTGCCATGCTCAACGGCAACCTCCATGAGGACGGCGGGGAATTTTCCATTCCCACGCAATGGCGGATGGCACAGGTCGCACAGGACATGCCAGAAACCGAACAAAGCGCCACCAGCTACGTCATCGAAGGCGACGTCGTGCTGCAGGCCGCGCAGGCCGAGGTCGACGCCGCCGACGAGAGCGGCGACGGCGACCGCATGGCGCATGCCTATATGGAGCTCTACGACGCCGGCGCGCACGACGCGCAGGCCCGGGCGCAGGCCCTGATCCTGGGGCTCGGCTTCAAGATCAGCGAGCTCGACAACCCCGTCAACAGCTTTTCGGGCGGCTGGCGCATGCGGCTTCAGCTTGCCCGCGCCCTGATGTGCCCCTCGGACCTGTTGCTGCTGGACGAGCCCACCAATCACCTGGACCTGGACGCTCTTGTCTGGCTGGAAGCGTGGCTCAAGCGCTACCAGGGCACGATGCTGGTCATCAGCCACGACCGGGAATTCCTGGACGCGGTAACCGACGTCACGGTGCACATCGAAAGTGCCAAGCTCACCCGTTATGGTGGCAACTACAGCAAGTTCGAAGACCTGCGCGCAGAGCAGATGGCCTTGCAACAAACCGCGTTCTCGAAACAGCAGGACAAGATTGCGCACTTGCAGAAGTTCATTGCGCGTTTCAAGGCCAAGGCCAGCAAGGCCAAGCAGGCGCAAAGCCGCGTCAAGGCGCTGGACCGCATGGAGAAAATCGCGCCGCTGCTGGCCGAGGCCGACTTCACCTTCGAGTTCAAGGAGCCGGCCAACCTGCCCAATCCGATGCTGTCGATGCAAAACGCCTACTTCGGCTATCCGCCCCCTGAAGACGCGCCCGAGGGAACACCGCCCACCGTGATCGTCCAGAACGTGAGCAAGTCGGTGCTGGCCGGCCAGCGCATCGGCATCCTGGGCGCCAACGGACAAGGCAAATCCACGCTGGTCAAGACGGTGGCGCGTGCGCTCGCCCCCATCAGCGGCGACATGACCGAAGGCAAGGGTCTGAACATCGGCTACTTTGCACAGCAGGAGCTGGACGTTCTTCGTCCTGAGGACACGCCGCTGGAACACATGATCCGGCTGGTCAAGGAAGTGACCGCGGCCGGACGCATCAGTGGCCAGCAAACGCGCGAGCAGGATCTGCGCAGCTTCCTGGGCATGTTCAACTTCGGCGGCGACATGGTCAAGCAGGCCGTGGGCAGCATGAGCGGCGGCGAGAAAGCCCGGCTGGTGCTGTGCATGATCGTCTGGCAGCGCCCCAACCTCCTGCTGCTCGACGAGCCTACCAATCACCTCGACCTTGCCACGCGCGAGGCCCTGTCGATGGCGCTGAACGAGTTCGAAGGCACCGTCATGCTGGTCAGCCATGACCGCGCTCTGCTGCGTGCCGTATGCGACGAATTCTGGATGGTCTCGCGCGGCGGCGTAGCGCCGTTCGACGGCGATCTCGACGACTACCAGCGCTACTTGCTCGACGAGGCCAAGCGCCAGCGCGAAGAGGCGAAAAAGGCGGGCAACAGCGGCAATAGCAGCGGCGGCACCAAGGCCGTCAATACGCCTGCAGTGGCTCCCGCCCCCGAAGCGAAGCCAGCCACGCAGCCAGACGCCCAACAGCGCAAGGGCGAAGCTCAGCGGCGCCAGCAACGCGCCGACACGCTCAAGCCGCTGCGCAAGGAACTCGACAAGATCGACCAGGAAATGCACGCCCTCGGCACAGAGAAAAGTGCGCTTGAAGTCGCGATGGCCAAACCCGGCGCCGTGGCCGAGATGGCTCAAAATGGCAGGCGCCTGAAGGCGCTTGAAGAACAGATCGAGCAGCTGGAAGGCCGTTGGCTGACCCTGACCGAGCAGATCGAGACGGCTACGGCCTAGAAGCCCCTCACACTTTAGCCCGACGGCTGAAAGGCGAAGCATGCCCAGCGCCATGAAGATGGCTTCAGGAGATGCCGCACTGCAGGCGGCCGTCAAGCGCAGCCGGCAGCTGCTGCACCGCCGTGCGCTAGTGGCCGGCGCCGCCGGAACGCTGCCCGTGCCAGGCCTGGACTGGGCTGTCGACGCGGCGCTGCTCTCGCGCCTTATCCCGCTGATCAATGCACAGTTCGGCCTTTCACCGGAACAGCTCGACACGCTGGACCCTAGCAAACGCGAGCAGGTGCAAAAAGCCGTCGCGTTGGTGGGCTCCATGCTCATCGGAAAGTTCATCACGCGCGATCTGGTGCTGCGCGCCGCATCCCGGCTGGGCGTGAGCCTCACCACCCGGCAGGCAGCCAAGTTCGTGCCCATCGCCGGTCAGGTGGTTGCCGGCCTCCTGGGCTATGCAGCCATTCGCTACCTCGGCGAGGAGCACATCAAGGATTGCATCCGTGTGGCGCGCCAGGCCGAGCTGGAGATACCGCTGCTCGGCTATACGCCTTTTCCCAAGCTCGCCTGACGCTGCACCGCACCAAAAACCGGCAGCTCGAATGCCCCGGCACCAGAGAAGTGCAGGCGGTACACAATCATTCGGCTCGACCGTATGCAATGACTGGCACACGTATTGCTCAGTGCAGGCATGACGTTCGAGAACCCGGAACCCGCGCACGCCGCAGTTGAACTGGCGGGCCTGAGCAAGCGCTACGGGCAAGGGCAGCCTGCCGTCGACAACATCGACCTCAGAATAGAAAGCGGCAGCTACTGCTGCCTGCTGGGACCGTCCGGCTGCGGCAAGAGCACCACCTTGCGCATGATCGCCGGCCATGAGTCGGCCAGCGGTGGCGACATCCTGCTGGACAACCGCAACATTACCAACATGCCGGCCGCAGAGCGCGGTACGGCCATGATGTTCCAGAGCTTCGCGCTCTTTCCGCACCTGAGCGCACTGGACAACGTTGCCTTCAGCCTGAAGATGAAAGGCATGGCCGCCCGGGAGCGCAGCGCTAAAGCAGCAGCGTTACTGGAGCGCGTGGCTATGGGACACCTGGCCGACCGCAAGCCCGCCGAGCTTTCTGGCGGCCAGCAACAGCGCGTCGCGCTGGCGCGTGCCCTCATCACCGAGCCCAAGGTGCTGCTGCTCGACGAGCCGCTCTCCGCGCTGGACCCCTTTCTGCGCATCCAGATGCGGGCCGAACTGCGCCGCTGGCAAAAGCAGTTGGGCCTGACCTTCATCCACGTGACGCATTCACAGGAAGAAGCCATGGCGCTCGCCGACACCATGGTGGTGATGAACCACGGCCGGATCGAGCAGGTGGGCTCCCCGCACACCGTCTACAACCGTCCGGCCAGCGAGTTCGTGGCGCGCTTCATGGGCGGCCACAACATTCTTGAGGCAGGCAGCGGAAAGGTGGGCGTGCGCACCGACCACATGCAACTCTTCCCGGCCGCTCAGCCTGCCCCTGCCACACTGAATTCCCGCCCCGCCGTCGTCACCGACATCGAATACCAGGGCACCTATGTGCTGCTTGGGCTGCAAGCGCCCGAGGCGAGCACCTCGGCGCACAGCACCGCCCAATGGTCGGTCATGTTGTCGGAAGCGAGCTTTGGCGCCGCGCCCTGCAGCCTGGGCGATGCGGTTCACCTTGCCTGGGCGCCCGAGTCGGCGCATGCGCTTTAGGCAGCAGCGCAAGAAAACATACAAACAAGAAAAACAGACCAGGCTTTCTGTTTACCCAGCTTGATTCCAGCTTTTCCACCCCGCCTTCGCAATAAGGCTTTTTAGCTTCCCCAAGGAGTACCCGAAGATGTCAGACGCAAGCGATAACCATACCGACAAGGTTGCACCGTCCCTCGGCCAAATGCCGCGCCGCACTCTGCTCAAGGGCACCGCGGGCATACTGGCAACCGGCATGTTCCCGGCCGTTCATTCGCAGGAAAAAATTGTCTTGCGTTACCTCGGCACCGCGGTCAACCAGGACAAGGCCATTGCCGAAAAATTCAAGGCAGACACCGGCATCGAAATCCAGTATGTCGCCGTCACCACCGACGACGTGACCAAGCGCGCCGTCACGGCACCCAACAGCTTCGACCTGATCGACACCGAGTACTTCTCGCTGAAGAAAATCGTCCCGACGGGAAACCTCAAGGGAATCGACACCAAGCGCATCAAGAACGCCAGCAAGATCACGCCGCTCTTCACCACCGGACAGGTTGGCGGCAAGGCCGTGGGCGACCAGGGCACCGCACCCAAGAAGGTCATCTTCCTCGAAGGTGAAAAGTCCAAGGTGTTCGCCAAAACGCCGACGCAGTTCATGTCGCTGATCCCCACGGTCTACAACGCCGACACGCTGGGCATTCGTCCCGACCTGATCAAGCGCCCCATCAACTCCTGGGCCGAGTTGCTGAACCCCGAGTTCAAGGGCAAAGCCTCCATCCTGAACATTCCTTCCATCGGCATCATGGACGCGGCCATGGTGGTCGAGGCGATGGGCGTCTACAAGTATCCCGACAAGGGAAACATGACGAAAAAGGAGATCGACCTCACCATCAAGACTCTGATCGAAGCCAAGAAGGCGGGCCAGTTCCGCAGTCTCTGGAAAGACTTCAACGAGTCGGTCAACCTGATGGCATCCGGCGAGGTCGTGATCCAGTCGATGTGGTCGCCTGCCGTGACGGCCGTGCGCACCAAAGGCATCGCCTGCACCTTCCAGCCGCTCAAGGAAGGCTATCGCGCCTGGGCCGCGGGCTTTGGTCTGCCGGCCACGCTCTCGGGCAAGAAGCTCGATGGCGCCTACGAGTTCATCAACTGGTTTCTCGACGGCTGGGCTGGCGCCTACCTCAACCGGCAGGGCTACTACAGCGCCGTGCTGGATACCGCCAAGTCCAAGATGGAAGGCTACGAATGGGCTTACTGGATGGAAGGCAAGCCAGCGTCGCAGGACATCAAGAGCCCGAACGGCGACCTGCTGGCCAAAACCGGCGCCACGCGCGACGGCGGCAGCTACGAAGCACGCATGGGCGGCATCGCGTGCTGGAACGCGGTGATGGACGAGAACAACTACATGGTCCAGAAATGGAATGAGTTCGTCGCAGCCTGACGGATGCCTGCGCCGGCAACGCGAGGCGAAGTTCGCCCCAGCTTGTCGGCGCTTTTTCTGATCACGAGACACATTGCATGACATCTCCCGCCACCGCATTGCCCAGGACCCCGGCCAGATCGTCCGGGCGAAGCCTGGGCGCGTGGTGGCAGGCGCTGCCCCTGACAGCAGTGTTCGTGCTCTTTTTCCTGGTTCCGCTGGCGCTGATCCTGATGGTGAGCTTTTGGGATTTCAACGAGTACGAACTCCTGCCCGGCTTTACCTTCAAGAACTATTTCGCCATCTTTGAAGGCTGTGGTTCGGCCGACCTGTGCGTCACGCTCAAGACCTATCTGTCGACCTTCAAGTTTTGCCTGCTGGTATGGGCGATCACGCTCATCACCGGCTTCTCGGTTTCTTACTTCCTGGCTTTTCATGTCCGCTCGCCCGGCGTGCAAACGCTCTTGTTCGTGCTGTGTACGATTCCCTTCTGGACCTCCAACGTGATCCGCATGATCTCGTGGGTGCCGCTGCTCGGCCGCAACGGGCTGCTGAACCAGAGCCTGGTCACCCTCGGCGTCGTCGATCAGCCAGTGGAGTGGCTGCTCTTTTCTGATTTTTCCGTGGTGCTGGCGTTTGTGCATCTCTACACCATGTTCATGATCGTGCCCATCTTCAACTCGATGATGCGCATCGACCGCAGCCTCATTGAAGCCGCCAGCGACAGTGGTGCCTCGGGCTGGCAGACGCTGTGGAACGTGATCGTGCCGCTGTCGCGCACCGGCATCATCATCGGCTCGATCTTCGTCATCACCATCGTCATGGGTGATTTCGTCACCATCGGCGTGATGGGCGGCCAGCAGATTGCCTCTATCGGCAAAATCATCCAGGTGCAGACGTCGTATCTGCAATTTCCCCTGGCAGCCGCCAACGCGGTGATCTTGCTGGCAGTGGTGCTGATGATCATCTGGGCACTCACCCGGATGGTCGATATCCGCAAGGAGCTCTGACCTTGAACCACGACCGGCGCGGCCTGGGCTTCTGGCTCCTTGCAATCTTCTTTTGCGCGTTCGTGCTGTTTCTCTACGGCCCGATGCTGGTCATCGTGATCCTCAGTTTCCAGGGCCCGGAGGGCGGACTGACCTTCCCTTTGCGCGGCGTGTCGCTGCACTGGTTCTACAAATTGGCTGAAGGCCTGGGCGTGGTCGATATCGGCGCCGCACTGCGGCGCTCGCTCGGCCTGGGTCTGGCCGTGATGGCAGTCACCGTGGTGTTTTCCGTACTGGCGGGCCTTGCCTTTCGCAAGCGGCTGGCAGGCGGCAACACGCTGTTCTTCATCGTGGTGGCCAGCCTGATCATGCCGTCAATCATCGTTTCCCTGGGCATCGGGCTGGAATTCCGGCTGATCGATTCCGGCCTCAAGAAGGCGTTCGAACTCATGGGCATGACGGGCGCTGTGGAAAGCTACGGCACCTCGCTCGGGCTCTTCACGTCGGCCCTGGGCGCACATCTGACCTGGACGCTGCCGTTCGGATTGCTCATCATGTTCGCGGTGTTCAACCGCTTCAACCCCGCCTATGAAGAAGCCGCCCGCGATCTGGGCGCTACGCCCTGGCAGGGCTTCCGCCACGTCGTGCTGCCTTTGATTGCGCCTTCGGTCGTGGGCATCGGCATGTTCGGTTTCACGCTGAGCTGGGATGAAATCGCCCGAACCTCCCAGGCCATCGGCGACGTCAACACGCTGCCGCTCGAATTGCAGGGCCTCACGACTACAGTGACGACGCCCTCGATCTACGCATTGGGAACCGTCACCACGGTCGTGTCGCTCATGGTGATGGCGTTGGCCGTCGGACTGGGGGCTTACCTGAATTCGCGCCAAAGGCGGCGGACGCATTAGTACCCTCGGGCCATCAACACGGCAGCTGGCGCTCGGGATAAGATCATTCGCGTGACGGGCGGCTGCCCGTCCCGTCCACGCCACTGATCCTGGAGACTTCCATGCTCGACAAAGTCAAACGCGTCTCGATTTACCAGCCCGAACAGGCGGGCCTTGAATTCCCCCAGATTCCCAGCTTTTCCACCCATGCGCAAGAGCGGCAGCATCGCAAGGAACGGCTGGTCGGCGCTTGCCGCGCGTTCGCGCTGCACGGACTCGACTATGGGTTCGCCGGCCACTTGACCGTGCGCGACCCGGAGCACCCGCACCTGTACTGGACCAATCCCATGGCCGTGCATTTCTCACAGGTCAAGTTGTCCAACCTGATCCTCGCGGATCACCACGGCACCGTGGTCGAAGGAAGGCACGCCATCAATCGCGCCGGCTTCGTACTGCACGCGGCCGTGCATGAAGCGCATCCGGACATCCTGGCCATGTGCCATGCGCACACGGTTTACGGCGTTGCGTTTTCATCGCTGGGCAAGAAGCTCGAACCCATCACGCAGGACGCCGCCGTATTTTTCGAGGACCACGTTGTCATTACCGACGAAGGCGGCAAGGTTGCGGTAGAAACCGATGCCGGTCTCAAGGTGGCGTCAGCGTTCAAGGGGGTGAAGGCCGCCATTCACCAGAACCACGGCCTGCTGACCTGCAGCCGCCACAGCATCGAAGCGGCGGCGTTCTGGTTCATCGGGCTCGAACGCTGCTGCCAGCAGCAGCTGATGATCGATGCCACGGGCATCGCGCCGAAGCTGGTCTCACCGGAGCGAGCCCGCTACAGCCGGGAACACGTGGGCAGCGAGTACATCGGCTGGCTGCACTTTCAGCCCATCTGGGGCCAGCTCGTCCAGAGCCAGCCCGACATGTTCGACTGAAGAGTTGACTTCGCCGCCACGCGGCGAATTCTTACGCCGGGGTGATTGCAAGGGAATCTAGGGTTTTTCGGGGGCGAATCGTTCTGATGCGCCGAACAAACTAACCGCGACCGTTCCGTGCGGTCCAACGTCCTAATCAACCGTCCGATGCGGGTGAAACACGGACGATGTTTGCACTTTATGGTACGCCCGTGCGAAGCCATAGGGACCTATACCGGACACTCACCATGCAACAAACCAGCCAAGTCTGTCATAACCACTCGCCTATTCCCATCCTGACCTACCACCAGATTTCCGAGCCGCCCGCCCAACGCATCCCTTATCGCGATCACCTCTACGTTCGTCCTGACGCCTTCGCCCGACAGATGCAATTGCTGCACCGCCTCGGCTATCGGGGGGTGTCGATGAGTCAAGCCGAGCCTTACCTTCGTGGGATAAAACACGGCCGTGTGGTCGCGATCACCTTCGACGATGGCTACCTGAATGCGCTGACCAACGCCCTTCCCGTGCTGCGGGATCTGGGCTTTACAGCCACCAACTATGTGGTTAGCCAACGCGTTGGGCAAGTCAACGATTGGGATCATCCACTCGCAGCCACGCCGCTCATGAACGAATCCGAACTCAGGCAATGGCTGCAACCGGGAAATGATATCGGTGGTCATTCCAGGCAGCACCTCGCCTTGAATGACATGGACGAATCCGAGGCCTACGCAGAGATTGCAAACTGCAAGTCTGAACTTGAAACCCTGCTCGACGCGGAAGTGTCGCACTTCTGTTTCCCCTATGGCAGCCACTCGGACGAGCATGTTCGGATGGCGCGCGAGGCGGGCTACGCCACAGCCGTTACCACGGCGCGGGGGCGCTGCTTGCCGGGCCACCATCTCTTGAGGTTACCGCGTCTTGCCGTGCTCGACTCCACAAGCCTGCTCGTCTTTCAGTTGAAGGTGACAACCCCCTACGACGACCGGCCGCGCACTCTCGAATTGATTCGCGGATGGATGGCCTCGAGAAAAAGGACTTCGATCTCTAGCCGGCCCGAGTTGGAACGATGAGAAGTTCCGAGAGCGGATGACTGAAGTCCTGAATACGGACGCTGTTGCGCTCACCCTACACCCCGCTCGTCAGGAGAGCGATTACAGATGGACATACGAATGAGTTAAGCCGTATGGCATGCTCTGTGCGTACATTCAGGTATCCCGACGTTGGGACGCCAAGGGCTTTTCCATGTGGTTTTCAAGAAGAATCGGAGCTATCGCGGTCGGAGCAGATCCGGGCAGTTCCACCTTCTGGACTCACACGGAGCGGTATGGCCTCATGGCATTCGTGTGCGTCGCCGTGGTTTACGCGGCAACCGCCATTGGCGGCCTCACGTACGCGGCCGTCGGCAGCACGGTAACCCTCATCTGGGCGCCTAGCGGAATTGCTCTGGCTGCCCTTTTGCTGCTCGGCTACCGCATGGCGGCAAGCGTCGCCCTGGCTGCATTTGCCGCGAACCTCTGGACGGGAGTCCCTCTGGAAGTCGCCGCTGGCGTGGCGGTGGGCAATACCCTCGAAGCGCTGGCGGGCGCATGGCTGCTCACCACGCAGATGCACTTTCGTACGTCGCTTGACCGCAGGCGCGATGTACTCGCGCTGATTGCCCTGGCCGCCGTCGTCAGCACCACCCTCAGCGCCACCGTTGGAATGACCGCGCTGGCAATGGGCGATCTGTTGCCGCCGGATGGCTGGACTTCGGCCTGGCTGAAGTGGTGGCTGGGCGACATGATGGGCGTGCTCGTGGTCGCCCCCGCGCTGCTGGTCTGGTTTGGCAAAAACAGGCCAGCGATTTCAGGGGTCCGATTCGGCGAGGCATTCGTTCTCGGCGGCGCACTGATTGCGGTAAGTTATCTCATCTTCGGCGCGCCAGAGATGGCCGGACGGGGCTACTACCCTGCCGCGCTCGCCGTCTTCCCATTTGTCATCTGGGCAGCCCTTTCGTTCGGTCAACTCGGGGCGTCGCTGCTTTCCCTGACCGTGTCCATGCTGGCCGTGTTGGGAACGACGCAAGGTACCGGTCCCTTTGTAGTCGAGAACCCGGTGGACAGCCTGGTGCGCTGGTGCGTTTTTGCCATCGTCGTGGCCGTGACCGGCCTGCTGTTGGCCGCATCGGTGCTGGAACAGCGCCGGGCACAGGCCGAACTGCGCCTCTCGCATACCGAGCTCGAACAGCAAGTGGCAGCCCGTACCCGGGATCTGCTCAACACCAATGCCGAGTTGCGGCAACAGATGTCAGAGCGTCGGCAACTTGAGAGCGACCTCATCCGCATCAGCGAAATCCAGCAGCAGGCGATTGGCCGTGAACTGCACGATGGGCTAGGCCAGCATCTGACCAGCCTGGCGCTCATGGCTGCCACCCTGCAGCACCGGCTCCAGGAGCGCTTGTCGAGTGAATCCGACGCTGCCGCGCGAATCGTGAGGCTGGCCAACGATGCCAGTGCCATGACGCAGTCTCTGGCGCGCGGACTGTACCCCGTTGGCTTCGAATTTGGTGGACTTGCCGCTGCACTCGACCGACTGGCCGATCAGACGCAGGCGCTCAAGGGCATGAATTGCAGCTTCAAATGCGACCCAGATGCCCAGGTGCAGGACAGCATGGTTGCGCTCAACCTGTACCGGATTGCGCAGGAGGCTGTGAACAACGCGGTCAAGTACAGCCAGGCCAGCCGGGTGGACATTGCACTGAGCGGATCGCAAGCTCAACACCGGTTGTGCATCAGTGACGACGGGATCGGATTCGACATTGACGCCGCGGCCCTTCAGCACGGCGTCGGCATGCACAGCATGCGCTACCGCGCGCGACTGCTCGGAGGAACACTCGCCATTTCGCCGCAGCCCTCGGGCGGCACATGCATCGTCGTAACAACTTCAGATACCAGGAACAACGCGTGAATAGCAATGCCCTTTCCCAAGGCCTTGAGGTCCATCATGCAGCGCCGCCACGAGTCGGCGGGCTCTCCACGAAAACCCGCATCATGATGGTCGACGACCATCCGATAGTGCGCGAGGGGATGATGCAGTTCCTCAATGCACAGCCCGATCTGGACTTGTGCTGTGAGGCCGGAAATGGACGCGAAGCGCTCGCCCTCATCCCCGTGTGCAAGCCTGCGCTCGCCATCATCGACGTCGCCCTGAAGCTCGAGTCGGGACTGGACCTGATCAGGACGGTGCGACGCACTCACCCTCACATCGCGCTGCTGGCCATGAGCCAGCACGACGAGACCATTTTTGCCGAGCACGCGCTACGCGCGGGTGCGGACGGCTATCTGATGAAGCAGGAAGTTACAGCGAACATCCTGCTCGCCATTCGCCGCATTCTTGCCGGCGACATTTACCTGAGTGCTGCCATGCACAGCCAGATCTCGCGCCGGCTGCTCGGACCTCGCGTCGACACCTCAACGGCGATTGCAGGCCTGAGCGAGCGGGAGTTCGAAGTCCTGCATTTGCTCGGTCTTGGATTCGGTACACGGCAGATTGCCGAAAAGCTCAATCGGAGCGTCAAAACCATCGAAACGCACCGTGCGAGCCTGAAAGAAAAGCTGCACCTCGGCAGCGGCAGCGAACTGGTTCATTTTGCGGTACAGATGACATCCGCCCCGAAAGGGCCCACGGTTTCCTGAGCGCTCCAGACGGCTCTTTTCCCTGGAGAAAACGCGCGTGGGCGACGACGGCGCGGGCGCTGCCACGACCCCGCCCATCGTGCGGACTCAGCTGATCAAAACGCGCCAGAGCTCTGATGCTGCAGCGGTTCGGCTAAAAGATCACAGCCCCACTTTCGACCACAGCAATCCACTCGCCTAAGGGATTGCATTAGCAGTTTTCGGCTTTTTACCGAGTGGAGAAACAAGGGCCGCCCGACTACGCAAACGCGCCATCCCGGCACACTTGCTCCCAGTGCTAAACCATTCTTTTACGCCCATGCGAACTCAACTCGTTTCCGTCGGATACAGCCGAACGGAAGGCAGCTCATGAATCTCGCGCCGCTCGTGGCGGATGTAGTAGGTTGGTCTGCTGCTGCGCTGACCTTGCTGGCCTTTTCCTGCAACAACATCCTGCGCCTACGCTACTTGGCGCTGGCGGCAAATGTTGCGTTCATTGCCTACGGACTCATGGCTGGCCTGTGGCCCGTTCTCGTATTGCATTTCGCACTGGTTCCAATTAACGTATGGCGCCTTCTGCAGACAACGCGAATCAATGTCAAGGCAACTGATGGCATGCGAGCCTCACGCCTGCCCGCTCTGGTTGCGGATGCAGACTGAAATGCCGATCTTTTTCAATGTTTCCCGCACCCGCCGGGCCGTTTTCCTGATCTGCACGGGTATTGCAGTTCTGACAGCCTACGCGACCGTCGCGAGCTTTCCGACCAATAAGCCGACACGATTGGCGCCCGCTCCTGCCTCGACTGCAATTCGGCCCACACCGTTGCTGGACGATGCTGCAGATGTAGCAATACCTCTGAAATTCCAACAGTTCGCATTGAATGCGCTGCTGGTGCCGCTGATGGATGACTCGCTCCCTCGCCGCTGGACAGATGCCGCCCTGGACTTCACCTGCGACAACGGAACGCGCGTACTGATCGACGGCAAACCCCTGATTCCGGGCAGCCTGATTCCATCAGGAACTTTCACTGTGCGCTGGGACATTGACCACTGTGAACCATTCGGACCCGCCTCGTATTTTTCCGGAGGAGTAGACCTTTTCGTTTCACCCACGGACGATGGAATGAGCGCGGTCGTCGTTCCCCACAATTTTCAAGTTCACAGCGCGCTGGGCCGGACTCGCCTGCGGGACACCTTCACTGCGGAGCTCTCGCTAGTCACAACGATCACTCAGCCATGACTCAAAAAAAGCACAGCGGCCGCAGCACACTTAAAACCTGGCGCTTGATGATGTTGGCGCGCAAGTCGGCCGTCGACCTGGAAGACGAGCTCGCGCGTGCGCGAGAGGAAGCGAGTGCCCTCAATGATCGATTGGACGCGCTGACTCAATGGCAGCAGGACAAGCATCGCTACCAGCTCTTTCGCCCAGGCCTTTCGGCCTTCGTCTATGGGCTCAGGAAAAGTCAGAGCGAGGGCGAACCGGCCCATTATCTTTGTCCACACTGCTATGAGCGCTCGTGCAAGTCTATGCTCGGGATGCAGATAAAGAAAAATTGCTACACCGTTTTCAAATGCTTCAGTTGCGGGTTCCAGGTCACCACCGGCTACGCTGGAACGGTCACGGCGAACTATGTGGAAAACGAGCATCACGCGGTAGACGGGCATGGTCCCTTGAAGGTTCCGCACGGCAACTTCACCCCTCCAGAGGGACGGGCCGGGACCGGCTCGTCGTTGTCGCTGCGCGCTGAATAAGCACCACGCCCGATGGGTTGCAGCACCACGTAGCGGCTCTCGACGAGCAACCTTTCGGCAACGCCCGTGGTCATCGCGGGCCGAATCTGAAGCGTCTAAGGGGCGCTTCTTACTCAACGATTGGCGCGCTGGCCTACGGTCGCTCATGTGTTCGCCGCGTACGCTTGGTCCAGTCGACGCTCGCTTGAACGGATGTTCTTTCAAGGGAAGTTATCTTCGACAACAACTTGAAAGTTTTCATGACCCATACCAAAACAGCATTCGCCATGGCACTGCTTGCCCTTTCGCTTGTAGCTTGCCAGCGCGAAGTTGTTACGCCCGCTCCAGCGGTCGTCACCGTTCCGGTTCCCGGCCCAGCGGGTGCGCCTGGCGCCACCGGCGCCACGGGTTCAACCGGGTCCACAGGATCCATGGGTTCCACGGGCGACACGGGTTCGACGGGTGCCTCGGGCTCCACCGGCGCAACCGGTTCGACCGGCAGCACGGGTGCCACAGGTTCTACCGGTGCCACTGGCGATACCGGCCAGCGCGGCAAGACGGGCGACACCCTGGTTATCGTTCCTGCCAAGTAAATAAGCGCAATGGCCTGAGCCGACTCGGTTCAGGCCATTCATGTGATCGCTCGTCGGCCAGCAGCCGATGTCTGCCGTGCAATCCCTGCCAGGTACGACCTCGCGCTCTGCAAAGTTCGCGCTGCCAAATGGTTAGCTCCAGGGCGGACGCGCGCCGGGCGCGAGGCAGCCTCAGATTGAAGGTGTAAGGGTTGCTGCCGCGTTGCGCAGCAGCGGCAAGAACTTGCCTAAAAAATCTTCTCGTGACGCCCGACTCATCATGGCGCTTATGTTCAAGGCCGCCACTGCGTGCCCCGCTCGATTGCGGATAGGAACGGCAATAGAACGCCGCCCGTCGTGCATCTCGTGTTCTGGCATCGCGAAGCCGCTCTTCCGGACCTCGCTCAAGATCGCGCGAAGTTCGCCTTCGTCCGTCACCGTATGGGCATTAACCTTCTTGATTTCTGTATGTTGAAAGTAATCGGCCAGCGATACAGGGTCCAATTCAGCGAGCAAGACCCGACCCATCGCATTCACGTACGCGGGCATGCGTGCACCCACGGGCACAGGGATTGTGTAGATGTGTCGAGGCGGCACCCGAGCCAGGTAGACCACATCACTGCCGTCGAGCACCGCGAGAGAGCAAGACTCATCAATCTGGTCGACGATGGACTTCATGACCGGCTGCGCGTGCTCCCAAAGCGGCAGTGAGGAAAGGTAAGAAAAGCCCAACTCCATCACCCGCGGCGAGAGCCTGAAGTGCCTGTCCTGCTGCTGGACATAGCCGAGCGATTCAAGCGTTAGCAGAGAGCGCCGCGTGGCACCACGATTGACGCCTGCCGCTTCCGCCACGTCCGAGAGCGTGAGATTCTCCGCGCCCTTACCGAAGGCTCGGATGACTGCAAGTCCCCTCGCGAGGGCAGTCACATAGTCGGGATCTTCTTGGTCAATGGGCATGGAATATGGGCAGGGCAAGCAGAAGCGCGACGCAATTTTGCCGGAATCAGCGAAGCGCCCCGCTTGTTCAGTCCAGCTTGATGCCTCTGGAGCGGATCAGCGCACTCCAGAGTTGGAATTGCTGGCGCGCGTACTGTTCGAACTGCTGAGGCGTCCCGGTGATCGGCTCTATCCCCATCTCGTTCATCCTGCGTCGCGTCGATTCGCTTGCCAGAACTCGCTGCAAGCTGGCGTTGAACTGGTCACGGATGTTCGCAGCCAGTCCGGCCGGAGCGACCACGCCTTGCCAGGCTGCAGCCTCGTAGCCGGCCATGCCTTGCTCGGCAACCGTCGGTACCTGCGGCAATTGGGTAAAGCGCGCGGGGCTCGACACCGCGATGGCCCGGAGAGTGCCAGACTTGACGTGAGCAGCCACCGATCCCAGCGTTGCGAACATCACATCGATCCGGCCTGCGAGCAACTCCGTCATTGCCGGACCGGTACCCTTGAAGGGGATGTGCACCATTTGGCCCTGTGCCTTTTCCATCAGCAGTTCCATGGCGAGGTGGTGTGGGCTGCCGAGGCCCGCAGAGCCGTAGTTCAGCTTGCCGGGCTGATCGCGGGCAATACGCAGCATTTCCCCAAGATCTTTCGGACCGGTTTGGACGTTCGAGACGAGCACGAACGGCAGGTGCGCGATCATGCCAATGTGCGTAAAGCTCTTGAGCGGATCGTAGCCAGCCTTGGGATTCGCGACCGGCGTAATCGCCAGTGTGGCGATATCGGCTGTCATGATTCGCGAGCCGTCCGGTGTCTGTCTGGCGAGCTGCGCCGCGGCGATGGCAGTGCCCGCGCCGCCGACGTTTTCCACCACGACGCTCCGCTTCAGATCCTGGCCCATGCCTTCGGCCAACACCCGCGCCAGCGCATCGGTGGCAGCGCCAGGTGCATAGGGCACCACCCAGGTAATAGCATTGTTGGCAGTCTGCGCAAGTACTCCGCTGGCCGCACCAGCGGCTGCGACACAAGCCAATGTCCGTACGGCCGAGCGCCGCGTCATTTGTTGGAAGTTCACGAGTTTGTCTCCTTGATTGAAGTGGAAGAGGAAATGACGGAAGCCGTCGTGAGAGATACGCGCTCGAGCAGCCATCGCTGACTGCGGCCCAGGGGATTGATTGCAAGCAGGTCGATCCCCGCGTCCCGCTCGGCTCGGTCCTTCCAGCCGAGCCAGAACGCGAATCGAGGAAGATCCACTCCAGTGATGAACTCGAAAGCGCCTAGCAGCACTGCGCCGCGCTCTGCGAGACGGGTGGGTAGTTGTTCTCGCACCATGTGATGCGCGGCGCCGGAGGCGCCGATCTTGCATTGACTGACCAGCAGCTCGTAGCAGGTCGTCTCCGGCCCTGGCGTGTGCCAGCCCACAGACTCGCGCAAAAGGTGGAGTTCGAAGCGTTCCACCAGTTCGGATCCGCGGTTTGTTTCCGCTCGGACACGGTGCCACTCGGGATCGGCATAGAAGCCGGCCCAGGCAGCCTCCCGCTCTTGCCAGCTGGGCCACTTCATAAGGTACACGAAGGTCGGGCACGACGGTCCGGCTGTTGCCACCCCGTGGTCTATCACAGTGACACCATGGCGGGCGAAAAGTTGCTTCAGGGGCCCGTGCAGGCGAGCAAGCATTTCGGGCATGCGACCCGATTCGACGCTGTAGAGGCGAAGCTCGTAAAAGCTCATTCAAGACCTCGCTTCGACGTGGTAGGGCGGAGGAACCCCCGCACGGGTGGCGGCTCGGTAGTACTGCAGCGGGACCTCGACGTTCGCACCCAGCACTTCGGCCGCTTGCCACGGCCAGTGGGGGTTGTTTAGCGCTGCTCGAGCTATCGCCACCATGTCCGCGCGACCTTCGGAGACGATGGCTTCGGCTTGATGAGGTTCGCTAATCAATCCAACGGCGATAGTCGGTAAGCCGCAACGTTCACGCACCACTTGCGCCAATGGGACCTGATAGCCAGGCCCAAGCGGCACGTTCGCAAGCACGTTCCCGCCAGAAGAAACATCAATGAAGTCGCATCGCCGAGCAGCGAGTTCTGCCGCAAACTCTGCTGCTTCATGAGGCGTGATCCCCGCTTCATGCCAGTCCGTCCCATTGATGCGCACGCCCAGGGGCTTCTCGGCGGGCCAGGCTTGGCGCATTGCCTCAAATACACGCAGCGGAAAACGCATACGGTTGTCCAGACTTCCGCCGTACTCGTCTTCGCGCCGATTGGCCAGCGGGCTCAGGAAGGCGCTGAGCAGATAGCCGTGCGCCGCATGTACTTCGATCAGATCAAGCCCGAGGCGCTGCGCGCGCTGCACAGCTTGAACGAACTGCTCCTGTGTTTGGACCATGTCCTCGAGAGTCATGGCACGCGGCGTCTGCCACTTCGATCCAAACGCCACTGCACTTGGCCCGACGACGGGCCAAGCGCCCTCGTTCTCCAGCAGAGGGCCACGCCCCACAAATGGCGGATGGGCCGCGGCCTTACGGCCGGCATGTGAAAGCTGAATGCCAATCGGGATTCGGCTATGGCGGCGCACAACCTTGAGCACACGGCGGAGCGCGTCCTCATTGTCGTCATTCCACAGACCCAGGCAGCCGGGCGTAATGCGCCCTTGCGGCGCCACTGCGGTGGCTTCCAGTATCAGGATCCCTGCGCCCGAGAGTGACAGGCCGCCAAGATGGATGAGGTGCCAGTCGGTGGCCGAACCCTCAGTCGCGCTGTATTGGCACATGGGCGATATCACGATGCGGTTACGCAGCGTCAGTCCGCGCAATTGAATCGGCTCGAACAGAGCACTTGTCATGGCATTCCTTCTTTTTTGTGTTCAGTCGCGCTGCAGCAGCAGGCAGCCCAACCCATAGGCCCCGTTGCACACCAGGGCCACCCTGGGTTGATCGGCGACCTGTCGAGCGCCGCCGCGCCCCCACAGCTGGACACAAGCTTCGTGAATGTGGCCAAAACCGTGGAGCCGACCTGCGGAAAGCTGGCCGCCACCCGTGTTCATGGGCAAATTCGCTTGCAGACCGAACCTGCCCGGCTCGCTGAGGTAGTCGCCCGCTTCACCTTTGGCGAAGAAGCCAAGCGCTTCAAGCCAATGCACCGTGAGAATGCTGAAGCCGTCGTAGATCTGGGCCACGTCGATATCCGCAAGACGCAGGTCGGTGCGCGACCACATCATCCGAGCGGGTGACTCTGCGCCAAAGGAGGTGAGATCGGTCGGGGCACGTACGCCTCCCCCGTCGAATGAACAACCGATCGCCTCGAAGCGCAGTGGCGGGTTGCGAAGGTCTCCAGCGGCATCGACCCGCGACAGCACAAAAGCGACCGATCCATCGACAGGCACGTCGCAGTCATAAAGCCGCAGCGGTGACGCGATCATGCGCGACCCCATGTAGTCGTCCAGAGTGATGGGCTCGCGATAGATCGCGGCCGGATTGCCAGCCGCCATCTTCCGTCCGTTGAGCGCGATGGCGCCGAGTCCTTCGCTGGTCAGGCCGTGTTCGTAGAAGTAGCGTTGGGCAAACAATCCATACCAGGGCGCTGGCGAGTGCCCGCCGAAGGGCACGGTCCACTGCCACATGCCTTCCACGCGCCGTGCCCCGGCGCCCCACGCCATCGCTCCGGCGGCGTTGCGGCGTGCCGTAGCCTCCGCCGTGGTGCGAAACACCAGGACATGGCGTGCCATGCCGGCGGCTAGGGCATTGATGGACGCGAACAATGCACTCATTTGCGCGGCGGATTCCATGGATGTCGAGGCATACCATTGCGGCCGCAGGTTCATGGCCATGCGCACGTCGTGCAAGCCCACCGGCGAGAACCCGGTTCCGTTGTCGGGCGTACCCGGATAACTGGCGATACCGTCGATTTCGTCAATCGACAGGCCCGCATCGGCAATAGCCGCCCTGCAAGCCTCCAGCGTCAGGCGCAGGGCGCCCACGCCAGGCTCGCGAGTGACCGCGGACTGACCGATGCCCGTGATTGCAATCGACTTTTCCGGATGATGGGCTGTCATGCGGCCTCTGGTTCAAAGAGTGGGAGCCAGACATCTTCGTGCTGCTCGAAGAAGACGCGAACCGACATTCCGATGTAGACCTGCTCGACCGCGCAATGGACAAGCCGGGTCATCAATACCAGGCCGCGCTGCTCAACGAGTGCGACCATGGCGAAGACGAACGGAACCACCTGGCCCGGCACCCAGGGCTGGTAGTTGACTGAATAGGACGCTACATGGCCTCGACCGCTCACGGCCTGCGCGATGACGGCGTCGCTGCGGCAATGAGGACACATGGGCTGGGGCGGGTGAATGTAGCGTGCACAGTCTCGGCATTGGCAAATTTCCAGCGCCCCGCGTGACCCCGAGGTCCAGAAAGCATACGTATGCGGCTCCAGTGCCGGCAGGCGGATCGGTTCGGAAATGTCTGTCATGTGCCCGGTTCCCGCTTTATGTTCCGCGCTCGAACCGGGTTGGTCCACTTGGACGACTCCGAAAGGATGTAGTCGGAAAACTGTTGTGGGGTGCTCGACTCCACGGTCGAGCCCACCTGGTCGAAGGTTGCGCGTACCTCGAGATCAGATGCCACCGTCCATGTGAGGGGTCCCTCGGGAAACGCTCGCTCGGCTTGCGCCAATGGCGCCTGGGCCAGCGAGGTCGCGCAGTGAGCGTGACCGATGGCAACGGCAAGCGCCATTTTGAGGAAGAGACGTACGCCCATTTTTTCGACTTTCGTATTCAGCGTTTGATAACGATGCCAGCGCGCTCGCGGTCCCACAAGAGTGACATGTCGTCGTTGGCCATCTCCCGAAGCTTGAACTTCTCGACCTTATGACTCGGGTTGCGCGGCAGGTCGTCCATGAAGACCAGAAAGCGCGGCACCATGAAATAGGCCATCGCATGGCGACAGAAATCGATCAGCTCCTCGTGCGTCACGTAGGCACCGTCCCGAAGAACTACCGCGGCAGCCACTTCGTCTTCGGACATCTCGGAGCGAACCGCGAACACCGCCACTTCCTTGACCTGCGGGTGACTTTGTAGCGACTGTTCGACCTCGTAGGCTGAGATGTTCTCGCCGCGCCGGCGGATCGCGTCTTTCATGCGGTCGAGGAACCAGAAATAGCCTTCCTCGTCGATGTAGCCGCGGTCACCGGTATGGAACCAGCCGTTGCGCCAACTCTTGACCGTGGCCTCGGGCATCTTGTAGTAACCCTGAGAGTGCATCCACGGCACCTCGTGGCGGAGCACCAGTTCGCCGCGCTCGCCGTTCGGCAGACTGAGATCGTCCTGATCTACGACACGAGCCAGGACTCCGGCACGCACCCTTCCGCAGGAGCCGAGCCGATCGGCAGGGTCGACAAGCGTGTAGGCGTGAGAGGGACCGAAGTCGGTGAGGCTATAGCTTTGGATAAACCGCAAGCCAAAGCGCTGCTCGAATCCCGGCCCGAAAGCCGGTATCGGCGCCGACATGCACATGCGCAAGCGGTTGTCGGAATCACTCGTCTCCGCTGGACGACTCCAAAGGATATTCACCATCGATCCGAGCAGGTTGGTAATAGTGACATCGTTGGCACGGATGTCGTTCCAGAAGCCCGATGCCGAGAATCGCTTCTGCAGAACGATGGTCGATCCGAGCATCAGCGCGTTGTAGGTGGCCCCCTGCAGTGCGTTGACGTGGAACAGCGGCAGGCAGATGTAGATCACATCGGAGGACCGGTGACCAAACGCTCGCGCATGACTCAGGCCCCACATGAAGCACTGGGTTTGCGTGATCATCACTCCCTTGGCAGGCCCGGTCGTCCCCGATGTGTAGATGATGTACGCGGTGTCGGTGAAATGAACCTGCGCCGTGGGCGGTGTGTCCGGTTCATCTTCGAAGCTTCGCCAATCGAGAACGTTCAATCCCGGCGCGTCAGGCATCGCATCGTTGGAGCTGCCGCGCAAGACGATGGCAGTGCGAAGCTTGGGAACGTCGCTGCTGAGCTCCGAAAAGCGATCCCACAATCCGTAGTCGACCACCAAGGCAGCGCAGTCGGAATGTGTCAGCAGATACTTGAGGGAAGCACCCCGGTTGGCGGTGTTGATGGGCACCGCGACCGCGCCCAGTTTGCCCAGCGCAAAGAACGTCAGCAGCTCCTCGGGACTGTTGTCCATCAGCACCGCGACGTGGGTTCCGTGCTCGACGCCTGCGCGTGCGAGTCCGTTCGCGATTCGGTTGCTCAGTGCGTCGAGTTGCGCGAACGTGATTTCTCGACCGTCGGGCAAGTAACGCAGGAAAACCCGGTCGGGCTGGCTCGAGGCCTTGTCGGCAAGGACCTGCGCCGTGGTCATCGACCGCAGGTGATGCCCCAGGAAGGTGTCGTTGGTCGTGCTCATGCCAGGTCCTCGTCAGGCCGCTGGGCGCGCCTAATCATGGCTTCGAATTGCTGCGGGTCGCTCAGGTGCTCGGCCATGATCAACACGAGTCGTGCCAAAAACACTTGTCCCTTGCCCTCGGGCAAGCGGTCCAGGGCTTCGGAGGTCGTGCGGAATGCGTGTTCGGAAGGTCTTTGCATGGCCATTTTTAGTCGACTCCAAATCAAGAGAAACCGAGCACCGCCCTGAAGGCGGCAAGCAGGGCCAGTGGCTCCGCACGCTCCAGTCGCGCGCAGACGTAACCATCGGGTCGCACAAGAAGCAAGCTTCCGTGGCGAACAGCAAGCCGCTCGAAGGCGGTTCCCGTTTCATCCCAAGCTGTGCAGGCGCCCTCGGGCACCCTGCCGACGACAACGGACCGAAAGGGTGCATTACCTGAGTGAAGGCTTTTAAAGGCTTCGACCAGAGGCCCTGGTACGGAGCCGTCCTCGGTAAAGTAAATGCCGGTGAATCCGCCGCTGCGCAGTAGTTCGTGCACGAAAGTCGCTTTTCCGTCCGGCAACCCCTTGATCTGCGCGTCTGGCAGTGGACTGCCCTCGGCCGCGCCGATGGGAGGGTCGACATCTGGAGCAGGCGTGAGGTTGGATTCCGCCCTTGCCGCCGCGAATGCGTCAATCAGGCCCAGCACGAATGGCTCGGTGGGAAGCAGCCCCAGCACCGCCTCGCGCATCACGGCTGATCCGCGCGTGGGATTGCTCATGAAAAGGGTCGCCTGCTCGACCGCCCGCAGGTTCCGGATGATGATGGGCCGCCGCTCCAGGTCGTAGCGATCAAGGATGGAGGGTGAAGCGTGTCCGTTGATGACAAAGCCCAGACGCCAGCATAAGTTCGCCTGGTCCAGCAAGCCCTGGTTCATGCCGCGTCCGCCGAAGATCGGAGTCTGGTGTGCTGCATCGCCAGCGAAGAAGACCCGGCCATGGCGGTAATCTGGCAAAGAGAGCGCACGGGGCGTGTAGCCGGAGATCCAGACGATCTTCACGTCATCCTTGTCCGCCGTCGGATCGTCCAGCATGTCGATCTGTGCCCGGACGCGCGCGGCAACGACATCCTCACGCGTCTGCTCCTCGATGTCCTCGTCGGAGTCGATCGCGTAATCCAGGCGCCAAACGTTAAAGGGCTGCCGGTGCAGCAGTGCCACCGACCCTGGCTTGTAGGGAGGATGAAGCATGAGGCGCCGCGTATAGGGCGAAGATGTCTTCATCTCGAAATCGCAAATAACGAAACGGCGGCCCGAGGTGCCAGCGCCGATTTCCTCGTACTCACAGCCGAGGCAACGCTTGACGCTGCTGCGCGCGCCATCCGCCGCGATCACATAGTCTGCGGTAAGTGAATAGTCGCCGTGCGGAGAATGGACTGCAAGTTTCGGCCGCTGTGGGTCAGAGAGATCGACACCCCTGACCTCGTTGAGCCAACGCAGATCGATGTTGGGATGATTTAGCACGCCGTCCAGCAGGATCTTTTCGGTCCATGGTTGCTGCAGCGAGCTCGTATCTGGCCACTTTTCCGCCGCGACTCTTTCGTAAGAGGCGGTATGGACCAGTCGGCTGCCGTGGTAGACCTGGTTGAACTGTCTAACCGCTGACACGTCCTTGAATGGCCCTGCCAGTCCAAGCCTGTCGAGGACCTGCGCACTGCGGCGCGATACGGCGATCGTCCGGCTATTCGCCGACAGCTGGTCGCGCGTTTCGAGCAGCACCACGCGAATTCCTTGCTGGGCCAGCGTCAGGGCAGATGCCAGGCCGACGGGCCCTGCACCAACCACTGCCACCTGGAAAGCCGGCCCTGGTCCGTCGAGCTCCTGCGGACGGGCACTCTCGTAACGCTGCCACTTGAAATAGCTGGGTTGACCGGACTTCATGGGCTCCTTCCCTTTGTACACTATACGTACATGTGTACGATACGCGTATCTTAGCCTAGGGCATTTCCAGGGTCAATCCTTTTTTCAGAGGAAAAAGCAGATGGGCACCAATCGGTGCCTGCAACTGTCCCGTGCTCAACATCTGACCAACGCCGCGACGCGCGTAAAAGCGCAAGTTCGTGCGCTCGACCGAATCGGCACCGGCCATGGACCGACGCAAGGACTGGTGAGCGATCAAATAAATTAGCGGCGCCGAGTCCCGCTAATGGGGTGGCACGCGACAAGGGCTCAAAAGGATTTCATTGCCAGTTGTCCAACAAAGTACAACTGCCCGTGGCCAAATTCTGGCGACGATCTGCCAATAAATTCTGGCAATGAATTTCTGGCAAATGAATCTCCGGCGATTAATTTCCGGCAAGAAAAAAGCACCTAGGCATTTCTGCGCTAAGTGCTTTATTCGCAACTAAATTCTGGTGGGACGTGCGGGGGTCGAACCCACGACAAACGGATTAAAAGTCCGCTGCTCTACCAACTGAGCTAACGTCCCACGTTTTTCTTCTTTTTCTCAGCTGTTTGGTTATCAGCTGAGCCTCAAATTATAGCGTTTTTTTGAGGCCTCCCGGACTCACGCGAAACTTTATCGAGCACCCAGCCTGCGGCGCACATGCCGAACGTGGACGTCACGCTTACGACCGAGCCGTACCCGTGGCAGTTCAGGGTTCCATCGCTTTGGCCGGCCACTTCATCACCGGCTTGTGCAACGAGGCAGGCCGCGTCGGGTTGAAGCACAGACTCACGGCTGAACACGCACGCCACACCCATGGCGCCGACGCGAGGCGCGCTGTGCTCCTTGCGAAGGCGGTAGCGCAATTGGGCCAGCAGCGGATCATGGGTGACCTGTACAAGGTCTTCGATCTCGACACGGTGCGCATGCCGCTTGCCACCCGCAGCGCCCACACTGATCAGGGGTACGCGCGTGGAGATCGCCCACGCGGCCATGGCCGATTTGGCCCGCACCTGATCACACGCATCGATGACCGCGTCAGGAGCATCGAGCCCCTGCAACGTGAACTGCGCGACGCCGGGCCAGTTGTTCGCATCGACGAATTCCTCGATGCCGATGACTTCGCAGCCCGGATGAATCTGGGCAATTCGTTCCTGCATGGCGCTGGTCTTCGACTGGCCCAGCGTGCTGTCCAGCGCGTGGACCTGCCGGTTGACGTTGGACTCGGCGATGTGGTCCAGATCGACGAGGGTGAGCCTTGCAACGCCGCTGCGGGCGAGTGCCTCCGCAGCCCACGATCCCACGCCACCGATCCCGACCACCACGATATGGGCCGCACGAATGCGCTGCGCGCCTGCGGCGCCATACAAGCGTGCGAGTCCACCGAAGCGGCGCTCGAGGTCGGCCTCCGGCAATGCGAATGGAAGGGGTGTGTTCATCATGAGGAGAGCAGGAGGCCGCAGATTGGTGACTGCGGCGTACGGGCGTTGATCGCAGGGCCCGGTTCGCGCCTGCTAGCCGGTAAAGCCCTCCCCTGAATTCTAGAGCGCGATGGCCTCGACGATCACTTCAGGCGCGCAAGTCTGTCTTTGCCCACCGAGGCAGCTTCAGCCTGGGGATAGAGCCTGACCAGGTCTTCAAGCGTTTTGCGGGCCGCTCTCGGGTCCTTGAGTTCGAGCTGGCAGTTCGCCACGGAGAGCATCGCTTCCGGCGCACGAAGATGGTCGGGTGCGCTGGTGACCAAAGACCTGAAGTTGACCAGCGCGTCCTTGTAGTTGCGCAGCGCGTACTGCGCATTGCCCAGCCAGAAAAGCGCTGACGGGGTGTAGCCGCTGGCCGGATAGCGCCGCACGAAATCGACGAATGTTTTTTCAGCGGGCGCAAACTCGCCCTTGCGCAGCAGCGCCAGCGCTGCCTCAAAGTCACGGGTCTCGGCCGGGTCGGCCGAAAACTCACGGCCGTCAACTGAAACCTTGATGGGCTCGAAGCGTTTGAACCTGTCGTCAACGCCGCTGACCAGGTCTTTCTGCCTGCGCTGGATCTCGGCCACTTCCTTGGCGAGTTGCGAAGTTTCACGCGCCAGTTGCTCTTCCTGCCCGCGCATGCGGGCAAGGTCTGCACGAAGCATTTCGATCTGGCTCGACAGCTCAAGAACACTGCGGCGCAACTGGCCGTTTTCTTCGACCGCGCGGCGCACTTCTTCCGAGCCGCGCGACTGCACTGCGTCGACTTTTTGCCTGAGATCGAGAATGGCCCGTCGCGCCTCGTCGTCCTCGAACAGTGCGGCTTGCGCATGGAAGGCCAAGGCGCAGCCGAGGCCCAGCAGGGACAGGCGAAGTTTGTGGGTCTGGATCTTCAAGGCAGGCTCTCCGGCTTATCGGTAATTGATTTCAGCGCGACGATTCTTGGCGTAAGCGTCTTCGGTGGCGCCCTGCACCGCTGGCTTTTCCTTGCCGAAGCTCACGGCCTCGACCTGCGCATCCGTCACGCCCAGCAGCATGAGCGAGCGGCGAACCGCTTCAGCGCGCTTTTGGCCCAAAGCCAAATTGTATTCACGGCCGCCACGATCGTCGGTGTGGCCTTCGACAGCAACCTTGCGGGCTTTATTGCTGGCGAGGAAACGGGCGTGCGTTTCGATTGCACCCTGGTATTCCGGCTTGACCGTAAAACTGTCGTAGTCGAAATAGATGATGCGCGGCGCACCGGCTGGGCCTTGGGCAGCGCTGTCGCTGCTGGCGATCTCGACGGGTGCCACGGCCCGGCCGGTTGCGCCCGAGCCCGCTGCAGCACCTGCGCCCAGGTTGCCGGTGGAGCTCGCATTCCTGTCCTCGACAGGCACATCGCTCAGTTTGACCGCCGAGCCGCAGCCGACGAGCGCCGCCGACAGCGTCAGGCTGGAACAAAGGGAAAGGAGCACGCGATTCATGAGTACCTCGTTGAGTAAGTGGTTGAGTGATTTGAAATAAATGACCAGGTGCGCGTCAGCGCTGGAAAGGGCCCCAGTCGGGCTCGCGAATGTCACCGCCCGCACCGGCCAGGCGGGCCTTGATTTTTCCGTCAAGCGTGGTGGTCATCAGCGCCTCCCGGCCCTGCTGCTGGGTTGCGTAAAGGATCAGCCGACTGTTCGGCGAGAAGCTGGGGTTTTCGTCGGCCGAGGTGTCGGTAATCGCCGTGGTGGCTCCGCTGCCCAGGTCCATGACGTGCAGCTTGAAAGCCCCACCCACGCGGGAGACATAAGCCATCCAGCGACCGTCTGCGCTAAGAGCAGGAGAGATGTTGTAGGTACCACTGAAGGTGACACGCTCCGGATTGCCACCGCCGGGCGACATTCTGTAGATCTGCGGTGCGCCACCGCGGTCACTGACGAAATAGATCAGTCTGCCGTCGGCCGTAAAAACGGGTTCGGTGTCGATGCTCTGCGACTGCGTCAGGCGGCGTGGTTCGCCACCATTGACGTCGATCGAGAAAATCTGCGAGCCGCCTTCGCGGCTGAGCGTTGCCACCAGTTGGCGGCCATCGGGCGACCAGGCTGGCGCGCTGTTGGAGCCGCGGAAATTGGCCAGCAGGCGGCGCCGGCCCGTGGCGACTTCATGTGAATAGATCACGGGCTTGCGCGACTCGAACGATACATAGGCCAGTTGTGCGCCATTGGGCGACCACGAGGGCGAGATGATCGGCTCGGGGCTGGCCAGGGCAGACTGCGCGCTCTCGCCATCAGCGTCGGCAACCCAGAGGGTGTGGCGCTGCCCAGCCCGCGTTACATAGGCGATGCGGGTCGAGAAAACGCCCTTCTCACCGGTAAGTTTTTCGTAAATGAAGTCGGCAATCCGGTGCGATGCCACCCGCAGCTCGCTGGCCGGCACCACGTGGCTCTGGCCACCCAGGTCTTGCGACCGCACGATGTCCCAGAGCCGCACCCGAACGTCGTAGCGACCGTCGGCAAGTTGCGTAACACTGCCGACGGCCACGGAGTCAGCGCCCCGCTGGCGCCACACCGAGGTGTCGAGGCGGGCGTTCTCGTCTGCCTGCGTACCGGCAGGATCGATCGACCGGAACAGGCCGCTGCGCTCAAGGTCGGCCTTGACGATGGTTGCGATCTTTTGAGGCGCCTGCGGCTCGCCCCTGAACTGCACCACCGAGATGGGAAGCTGTGTCACGCCGATGCCTGACACCTCGACCCGGAACTGCGCCATGGCGGGGACTGCGGCACTTGCCAGTGCTCCCAATACGACCCGACGACGCCAAAGATCACAAGATTGCATAATTTTTTGGTTTCTTCTCATTGCCAGTTCGAATGCGTTCTCGTCATGCTGGACACCGCTCGATTCCGCGCACCCTGCACGCATGACTCAAGCGAGAACGTAAGCGGTTGTTTTTAACCCGATAAACGCGGTGCTCCGACGGCCCAGATGCAACAGTTTGTGGAAGGTTTTGCACCCAGTTCCTGCCGGAAAAATACACAACGCTTGACCAGACCCGGCTCATCGCATCTTACTTGTGCCGGATGGCTCGGCAGACTTGGGCAAAAGCCACAGCTTGAGGTAACGGTAATAGCTGGCCTCTGCATTGGAGACCGCCAGGACGAATCCCATCTTGCCGTCCAGAAAGCCCCTTCGAAAGAAATACGAGCGCAAGAAAGCCCACACCCCGTGCGCGAGTGCCTTTCCCAGCGAGCCGGATTTGCCCCGCGCGGCATAGTCGAGCGCACCCGCACTCGAATAGCGGTTGACCTTGTCCAGCACGGCTTCGAGGTCTTCGTAGGTTTCGTGCAGCAGGTCGGCCGTTAGCTGGCCGCAAACGCCTGAAAACACGAGCCGTTCATGAACCAGGTCATCCGAAAAACGGGCCGCGCCGCGCCGAAAAAGCCGCGGCACGCGGTCGGGGTACCAACCGGAGTGCCGCATGTACTGCCCGCAGTAGCTCGACAGACGCGGGAACGAATACACCTCATGCGCGCCCGTGCGCATAGCCGCCAGGATCTCATCCTTCAACGCCGGTGTGACGCGTTCGTCCGCATCGAGGGACAGCACCCAGTCTCCCGCTGCCAGCGCGAGAGCGCGGTTCTTTTGCGGACCGAACCCCGGCCAGTCGACGGTGCTGTGAACCTTGGCGCCCAGGCTCTGCGCAATCGCCTGCGTCCCGTCGGTGCTGCCCGAGTCGAGCACGACCAGCTCGTCCGCAAAGGCTGCCGAGCGCAGGCAATCGGCAATATGGTGCGCTTCGTTGCGGGCGATGACGATGACGGACAGGCTCAAGAGGAGATTTCCCGAAGACCGCGTAAGACGGCAATGGCTGGACGCCGCAGGCACGGCAGAGCACTATCTTATCGGGAGCAGTGATCGCCGATAATGCGGGCTCCCCAACCACCTGGCCACCATCTTGCGCAGCCCATCCTTTCGCGTGCGATTCGCCTCCTTGCAGGCTGGCTCACGCCTTGGCCCATGCGCCCGGTGACCCCGTTGAGCCCGCTGCCAGAGGGTTACCAGGCATGAGCCAGGCGCCGCGGCGGCCTCCCCTGAAGCAACGCTTCCTGCGCGTGTGGCCCTATTTCAGCCAGTCGCGTGGTGGCTGGGCACTGGCCATTTTTGCCACCATTCTTGCTTCGGCCACGGAGCCGCTGGTTCCTGCCTTGCTCAAGCCATTGCTGGACCGGGGGTTTCAAAGCGGGACCTTCCCCATCTGGCAGGTGCCTGTTTTTCTCATGTTGCTCTTCGGCGCCCGGGGCCTGGCAGGGTTCTTGGGCCAGTTCGCGCTGGCGCACGTCACCAACCGGGGACTGCAGCGGCTGCGGGCTGCCATGTTCGGCAAACTCCTGAGCGCCCGCTTCAGCTTGTTCGCGGACCAGTCGTCCAGCGCCATCGCCAACACCGTCGTCTACGAAGTGCAGAACGGCTCGACGCAGCTCATCAATGCCGTCATGCGTCTGGCCAAGGACCTGCTCAGCCTGATCGCGCTCATCGGTTACCTGCTCTACCTGAACTGGAAGCTCACGCTGGTCGTCGCACTGATACTGCCGGCCGTGGTGTGGGTGGTGCGGGTGCTGTCCAGTCGCCTGTACCGCCTGACCAAACAGAGCCAGACCGCCACCGACAACCTGGCCTATGTCGTCGAGGAAAACGTTCTGGCGCACCGTGACATTCGTCTGCATGCAGCGCAGGCGGGGCAATCCAGCCGCTTCGAGCTGCTGAGCGATTCACTTCGCCACCTGTCGATGAAATCGACCGTGGCATACGCCGGCATGAGCGCCATCACCCAGGTGCTGGCGGCCGTGGCGCTGTCAGCCGTGGTGTCGATTGCCCTGATGCAAAGCGCCAGCAACGGCACCACGGTCGGGGGCTTCGTGGCCTTCGTCACCGCCATGCTGCTGCTCATCGCGCCGATGAAGAGCCTCTCGGATGCGGCCACCCCCATCACTCGTGGCCTCGCCGCGCTGGAGCGTGGGCTGGAACTGATGGACCTGAACCCCGACGAAAGCGGCGGCAATTTCAGCAAGGGACGGGCAGAAGGCGCGCTCGAAATTGACGGCGTCACGGTCCGCTACAAGGAAGACGCCCCACCTGCCGTGGACAACTTCAGCCTCAGCATCCGTCCGGGTGAAACCGTGGCGCTGGTCGGCACTTCTGGTTCGGGGAAGACCACACTCGTCAGCCTGCTGCCGCGATTCCTCGATTACTCGGCGGGCGAAATCCGCCTGGACGGCCGCGAATTGCGCCAATGGGACCTTGCCGCGCTGCGGCGCCAGTTCGCGTTCGTGAGCCAGCACGTCGTCATGCTCAATGATTCGATCGCGGTCAATGTCGCACTCGGCCAGCCGGTGGACGCCGAGCGTGTGATGCGCTGCCTCGAGGCAGCCAATCTGGAACGACTGGTAGCGTCGCTGCCACAGGGCATCGACACCGTGCTCGGCCACAATGCCACCGAACTGTCGGGTGGCCAGCGGCAGCGGCTGGCGATTGCCCGTGCCCTGTACAAGGACGCACCGCTGCTGATCCTGGATGAAGCCACCTCGGCGCTCGATACGGAGTCCGAACTGGCGGTGCAGCAAGCCATTGAGCGGCTGACATCCACCCGCACCTCGCTCATCATCGCGCACCGGCTCTCGACCATCCAGCACGCGGACCGCATCGTCATGATGGATGCAGGCAGGCTCGTGGAGTCAGGCACGCACGCCGAACTCATGGCCCTGCAGGGCGCCTACAGCCACCTTTATCGCCTGGGTTTTCCGGGCAGCGCAGGTAGTGCCCCCACTTCCGCGCGGCACGAGTCGTCCTGAAAGACTGAAAGAAAGTTAGAGCGCATGCCTGTTTCCATCAGCGGCTTTACGTTTATCCGCAACGGCGTCGAGCTGGGCTTTCCCTTCGAAGCCTCCATCCGCTCGTTGCTCCCTCTGGTCGATGAGTTCGTGGTCGCCGTAGGCGAAGGCTCGGACGATACGCTAGCCCGCATCCGCGCCATAGGGGACCCGAAAATCAGGATCATCGAGACGCGCTGGAACGAACGCATGGCAGACCGCGGCTTTGTGTATGCGCAGCAAAAAATGATTGCGCAGTACTCCTGCACCGGTGACTGGGCCTTCTACCTGGAAGGCGACGAAGTCGTGCACGAAGACGACCTGCCTCGCATCCGCGCCAGCGTGGAGCGGCACCACGGCAATGCCGCCGTCGAGGCGCTCGTCTTCGACTATCTGCATTTCTACGGCGCGCCCCAGTGGATCTCGATCAGTCCGGGCTGGTACCGGCGGGAGTGCCGCCTGATCCGCAACACCATCCGCAGCTACGCGCCCGACGGTCAGTACTGGCTGGTCACGACCGACCACAAGCGCGGGCGCAATCCCCGTGCCGCGCTGGCCAATGCGCACATCTACCACTACGGCTGGATACGCCGCAACGAAGACATGCAAAAAAAGCTCGACCAGGTCAGCAAGTACTGGTCAGGCACGGCCGCGCAAGTGCACTACAGCCGCTTCGACGCGCGCGCGCTGGCGCCCTTCACCGGTACGCATCCAAGCGCAGTCGAGGCGTGGCTAAAGACGGGCGCCGAGCAATCCCTGCAGATCGACCCGAACTACAAGCCCACGCCCAAGGAAAACAAGTACCACCTGATGCGGCGCATAGAAACCATGACTGGGCTGGATTTCAGCCGCAAGCATTTCAAGCTGGTGGGCTGAGAGCCGGAGGGCTTGTCGTCTGCAGCTTTGATGGCTCAAGTCGCGACAGACTCAGTCCTGCGGCTTTTCTCGGCATGCACCGAGACATACAACAGCGCCTGCAAAGCCGCAATTTCCGGCCATTTGTAGCCTCCTGCGAACCTTATGGCCTCGGCTGAGAGCCCATCCCGCAAGGCCTTGTCCTCGAGCACGCGGCCTACCTGCTCGCGAATCTGCGTGGCAACGCGCGGATCAGCCAGCAGCAAGGCATTTTGCCCATGCGTGAGCAAGCTCGATATGCCGCAATACCTGGCCGCGCTGACCACCACCGGCAAGCCATACGCCATGGCCTCCAGAACCACCATCGCGAAAGTGTCTTCGACGGTGGGATGCACCAGCACATCAGCGGCGCAATAGGCCAGAGACATGTCCGATTGCGAACCCAGAAAATGCACGCGACCGCCAAGTTCGAGCCGCTCGATCTGCGCCTTGAACGCCGGGGCCTGCTCCGGATTCCCCGCCACCGCGACGAACACGTCCCTGGGCAAGTCGGCCAGGGCTGTGAGCAGCGGGCCCAGGCCCTTCTTGCGCAGGTCATTGCCTACCAGCAGCAGGCAGCGTCCCGTCTCAGGTAGCCCAAGCGCCCGCCGCGCCACGGGGCGTTCATGGCGGCGTGATGCCACCGGCAGATCGATACCCGGCGTGATCACGGAAAGCATGGGGGCTGAAGCGGGGTAGCTGTGGGCCAGCGTGGAGGCCAAGGTTTGCGACGCTGCAACGATGCGACGGCCTGCGCGGGGCGCAAGCCGGGCTTTCTCCAGGCCCAGGTAAGTGATCAGGCGAAGACTAGTGGCCACCTTGAGCCAGCGCAGGGCGCGTCCCACACCTCGCTTGTCGTGCAGGAGGTTGTGGTGAACAGGCAAAACGTGGGCAGTCTGCACATCGCCGTGCCAGGTATTTTCATGCGAGTGCACCACATCGAATCCGCTGCGCGTGGCACGCCAGGTGGCAAAGGCGAAACCCAGCTGGTTCAGCCAGCGTGGCTTGCGCAGCCTGGGGCCGACCACGTGGTACGCAACGCCGGGCCAGACATGTTCGATGGTCTGGGCAAAGACATGAATGTCATGGTCTGCGGCGAGTTGCTCGACCAGTGCAATGGCGTAACGCTCGGCGCCGCCCCCCGTGGGTGAAAAATTGCGGCTGAGTACCGCCACCTTGAGCCGCTTCATGGCGTGTGCTTGTCTTCGTAATGGGTAGCCAGCTTGAGCCAGAAGACCGGCAAGGTGGTCGAACGCACCACGGGGACACGCGGCAATTCAAGGAGCGCCAGCCCGGCGTGGCAGCGGCTGCGACGGGTCGTGGTGGCGGTGCGAAAACCTGCGTTGTGCGCGAGCGCCACGTCGCGGGCCGTGTAATAACCGAACGGATAGCAAAAATGATCGACCGCACCATTGGCAAGGGGCTCGAGCTCGATCTTTCCCCGGAAAATTTCCTCTTGTGCCGTAGCCTCGCTGGCTTCGTTCAGGTTGGCATGTGTGCGGGTGTGCGAGCCAATTTCCTGCCCACCCGCAGCCCAGGCGGCGAGTTGCTGGGCATTCATGAGCGGCGTTTGCGCCACGCCTATAGCCTCGTCCCACACATTTGTCTGGCCAAGCAGCCCACTGACGGCATAGCAGGTTGAACTGAAACCGTGGCGACTCAGCACAGGCAGCGCATGCGTGAGGTTGTTCAGGTAGCCGTCGTCAAAGGTGATGCCGACCACCTTGCCCGACTTTTCGCCACGCAGATAGGGCAGTAGGCCACTCATCGACAGTCCGGTAAAACCCAGCAGCTTGAGCAAAGCCATCTGGCGGGCAAAAGCGGCCGGCGAAACATACAGGCTGCGAAAGGCACTGCCTTTGGGCGGTGCATCGGCAATCTGGTGATAAACCAGGATCGGGATGGGACGGCTGTTGGCCGTCACTCCCGCCGCGAGCGCTGCAGCTGCCACGGTCGTCATAGCAGGACGATGTCGTACTGTTCCTGCGCCATCGCCGCTTCGGACTGCAGCGAGATCGGCTTGCCGATAAAGTCACTCAGCCCGGCCAGATGCTGGCTTTCCTCGTCGAGGAAAAGCTCGATCACTTGCGGCGCAGCGACCACCCGGAACTCTCTGGGGTTGAACTGCCGCGCCTCGCGAAGGATTTCGCGGAGGATGTCATAGGTCACGCTCCGGGCCGTCTTCACGATGCCCTTACCGGAACACGCCGCGCAGGGCTCGCACAACTGGTGCGCGAGCGATTCGCGGGTTCGCTTGCGGGTCATTTCGAGCAGGCCGAGCGCCGAAAAACCGTTCACTGAAGTCTTGACGCGATCACGTGCAAGCTGCTTTTTAAACTCCGCCAGCACGGCGTCTTTGTGGTTCTCGCGCAGCATGTCGATGAAGTCGACGATGACGATGCCGCCCAGG
The DNA here is from genome assembly GCA_040385065.1 of Pseudomonadota bacterium. GTDB lineage: Bacteria > Pseudomonadota > Gammaproteobacteria > Burkholderiales > Burkholderiaceae_C > Polaromonas. The sequence continues at coordinate 114,467 of JAZKIC010000016.1, read as the reverse complement.
TTGCGCAGCCGAAGCTGCCGCGCGATCGCCTGCGCCGCTTCGAGGTTGGTTTTAAACACCGTGTCATCGAAATTTCGTGCGCCGACAAAGCCCCCTGTATTGACGTCGACGGTCGTGAGCGCTTCGGTCTGGTCGATGATCAGGTAACCACCCGACTTCAGGTCGACACGGCGTCCCAGTGCCTTGGCAATGTCGTCGTCGATATTGAACAGGTCGAAGATGGGGCGTTCACCCGCATAGAGCTGGATTTTGCCCAGGGTGGCAGGCATGAACTCGGTGGCAAAAGTCTGCAGCAAGGCGAATTGCTCGCGCGAGTCGACGCGTATGGTCTGCGTGGCTTCAGAAGCCACATCGCGCAAGACCCGCTGCATCAGCGTCAGGTCCTGGTGCAGCAATGAGGCCGGCGGCTTGCGCAATGCCGCATCCTTGATTCGGCCCCAGGTCTTGCGCAGGTAGGCGATGTCTTCGGAGAGTTCGGCATCGGTCGCGTCTTCGCCGTTGGTGCGCAGGATGAAGCCGCCGCCGAGGTCACCGCTGAGCGCCTGCACCCGCTGGCGCAATTCCTCGCGCTGCTTGGGCGGGATTTTCTGCGACACGCCGATATGGTTGTCCTGCGGCAAAAACACGAGCAGGCGGCCCGCGATGCTGACCTGGGCGGTCAGCCGGGCGCCCTTGGTACCGATCGGGTCCTTGAGGACCTGCACCATCATGGCCTGGCCCTCGAAGAGCTGCTTTTCGATCGGCGACGGCGCCGTTCCGGACGACGCGCTGTCGGCCTCGGCATGGCGGCTGCTGATGCTGCTCATCAAGTCGGCCACGTGCAGGAACGCCGCCCGGTTAAGTCCGATGTCGATGAACGCGGACTGCATGCCGGGCAGCACGCGCGCAACCTTTCCGAGGTAGACGTTGCCGACAAGTCCACGTTCGAGTGAGCGCTCGACGAGCAGCTCCTGCACAGCGCCGTTTTCAACCACCGCAACGCGGGTTTCCTGGGGCGACCAGTTGATCAGGATGTCCTGGGGCATAGGTGAAAAATTTGAATCGCGAAGTTCGGCTAGACCGTGAAGCCCGCATTCCGAAGAAGCAGGCTGGTTTCATGAAGGGGCAAGCCCATGATGCCCGAATAGCTTCCGCTCATGTGGGCAATGTGCATGGCCGCCCTGCCCTGCACCGCATAAGCGCCCGCCTTTCCCATCGGCTCACCGCTCATAACGTAGTGGCGAATCTGCTCGCGCGTCATGTCGGCAAAACGCACCCGGGAAATACTCACGGCGGCGGTTCGGGCGGGGCCTTTCTGCAGCGCAACGGCCGTCAGCACGCGGTGTGTGTGCCCGGCCAGGGCGTGCAGCATATCTTCGGCTTCCGATGCGTCGGCCGGCTTTCCGAGAATGCGGCTGCCGAGGGCCACGGTGGTGTCCGAACAGAGCACAGGTGCCTCTGGCAGGCCAAGCCGCACGCGCCGCTGCACGGCCGCATCGAGTTTGAGTTGTGTTACGCGCTGCACATAGCGCAGCGGCGACTCCCGGCCCTGCACTGATTCCAGCGCCTCGGCGTCCTCGCCGGGCTCCGGGCGCAGCAATTCGAAACGCACACCGAGCTGCTCGAGCAGCTGCGCACGCCGGGGGCTCTGGGAGGCGAGGTAGATAAAGTCGGGCATGCCTGTTCAGGCCCCGATGACGCGTCGACGCATGGCTCGGCCCGGCCTATTCACGGTGGTAGGGATGATTCACCGTGATCGTCCAGGCACGGTACAACTGTTCGATCAAAAGCACCCGGACCATGGCGTGGGGAAGCGTGAGGTCCGACAACCGCAGCCGTTCGTGGGCGCCCTGCTTGAACGCCGGGTCGAGTCCATCAGGTCCGCCAATGACGATGGCCACGTCCCCGCCTTCACGCTGCCAGTCCTTGAGCTTGCCGGCGAGCGCAACGGTGGTCACGGCCGTGCCCCGCTCGTCCAGCGCTATGGTGCGTGTGCCCTTGGGAATGACCGCCTCGATGCGGGCGCGTTCGGCGGACAGAAGACTCTCGAGCGTGCGGGACGCCCGGGCTTCCGTCTTGACGGTTTTGAGCTCCACTTTCAGCTCCGGGGGAAATCGCTTGGCGTAATCGTCGTAAGCCGTTTGCGCCCAGTCGGGAACCCGCAGGCCGACGGCGACGATGTAGAGCCTCATGCGCCGCCGACAGATTTCCTGGTGGTGGTCTTGGCGGCCTTGGCGGTCTTGGCGGGTGCTGCTTTCTTGGCGGCCACCTTGCGAGGCGCTGCCTTTTTAGCGGGAGCCGCCGGGCTGGCAGCGGCTTTGCTGGCGGGCGCCTTGCGCGGCACAGCCTTCCTGGCCGGCGCTGCTGCTTTAGCTGGCGCTGCTGCGGCTTTGGCTGGCTTTGCTGCGGTTTTGGCTGGCGCTGGACTGCTTGCCTTTCGGGCGGGCGTCTTGCGAGCGGCTTTGGCGTCGCCCGCATCGGCGGTTTTGGCGGCCTTTTTGGCCGCGTTGCGAGCGACGGTCCGCGCCGCCGTGCGGCCACCCGTCTGCTTGGCTTCGGCTTCGGCGGCCGCCAGCGCGGCCGAGCGCGAAGCTTTAACCAGAGGTGCGGCAGCGCCGAGCTTGATCTTCAGTGGCTTCTCGCCCCACAGTTCTTCCAGGTGGTAATACTGGCGGATATTGGGCTGCATGATGTGCGCGACCGCAGCGCCGCAGTCCACGATGATCCACTCGCCATTTTCTTCACCCTCGATGCGCGGCTTGGCAAAGCCAGCCTCGCGCACGGCATCACGCACGCTTGCGGCAAGCGCCTTGGTCTGTCGGTTCGAGGCGCCTGACGCCACGATGACCCGCTCGAAAAGCGAGGTGATGTGCTCGGTATCGAACACCTGAATATCCACACCCTTCACGTCTTCTAGCCCGTCAACGATCGCGCGTTGCAGTTTCTGGATGTCTTTTTTGGCTGCGGCGCTGGTGAGGTTGTCGGTCATGCAGTGGCTTCGGGTGGTTGGCTCGGGCGGTTGCCGTAAAGCCGGTGGAGGGAAATATAACGCGCAACCGATTCGGGGACCAGTTGGGAAATCGCGCCGGGTTCCGCGGCATCGGCCGCGATTTGCCGCCGAATGTCGGTGGCACTGACAGGCATCAGGGGCAGGTCGAGGATCCGGAAGGCCTCCGAAACTGCGTCGTCACTGCCTGCCTCGACGTCCGGCCGCAAGGGGCGGACGCGTTCAGCTATGCAAACTGTAGCGATCTCGAGTATATCCTGCCACCGCCGCCAGCTCCTGAAGGCATCGGCCTGATCGCCCCCGATCACCAGGTAGAGCTTGCTGCCGGGATGCTCCCGCCCAACTTCTTCGAGCGTGTCGATGGTGTAGCTGGCGCCACTGCGGCGGATCTCGCGGTCGTCCACGACGGTATTGGCAAGGCTGCCAAAGGCCAGGTTTGCCATGGCGAGGCGGTGCATGGCAGGTGAAAGCGCGCGCTCCTTGTGCCAGGCGTCGCCGGTGGGAAGGATCCTGAGTTCGTCCAAGCCCAGCTGCTCGACCGCGGCCCGCGCCAGCGCCACGTGGGCCACATGCGGGGGATCGAACGCCCCCCCGAACAGCCCGATGCGCCGGGCGCCCCCGCTTCCTTCATCGCGACCGGCGGCGGGCGCGAGGCTCAAATCCAGTCCTTGCGGACAATGAAGTCCCGGGTCAGGCGAGCCTCGGGCGAATCGGCCGGGTCTTCGCGGCGGTAAGACCAGCTCGTCAGGGGCGGCATCGACATGAGAATGGACTCCGTTCGCCCGCCCGACTGCAAGCCGAAGTGCGTCCCACGGTCCCAGACCAGGTTGAACTCCACGTAGCGGCCACGGCGGTAGAGCTGGAAATCGCGCTCACGCTCACCGTAGGGCGTGTCCTTGCGCCGCTCGACGATGGGCAGGTAAGCGCCAATGAAGGAATCCGCCACCGACCGCATCATGGCGAAGCTGCCCTCGATGCCCAGCTCATTGAAGTCATCGAAGAAAACGCCGCCAATGCCGCGCTGCTCCTGCCGGTGCTTGAGAAAGAAATACTCGTCGCACCAGGTCTTGAAGCGTGGGTACTTGTCGTCGCCGAACAGTGCGAGTGCGTCGCGGCACACCGTATGGAAGTGCACGGCGTCCTCGTCGAAACCGTAGTACGGCGTCAGGTCCATGCCGCCGCCAAACCACACTGCCTGCTCGCCGGTCGACGACGTGGCGCTGAGCATGCGAACGTTCATGTGTACGGTGGGGACATAAGGGTTGCGCGGGTGAAAGACCAACGAAACGCCCATGGCCTCGAAGGGTGCGCCCGACAGTTCTGGCCGGTGCTGGGTCGCCGACGGGGGCAGTTTGCTGCCGCGCACATGCGAAAAGCCGCATCCGGCACGCTCGAAAACTTTGCCGTTTTCGAGAATCTGCGTGACGCCGTTGCCCTGCAAAGGCTCGCCGGGGTCCTTGCTCCACGGGTCGGACCGGAAAGCCCCACCGTCCACGGCGGCGATGGCCGAGGTAATTCTGGTTTGTAGTCCCAGCAGGAATTCGCGGCCAGAAGCGGCGTCGATGGTGGTCATTTTTTATTTGTCTCCGCTTTCGCCCCTAAGCGCACGTCGAGTCCGGCTGACTTTGCCGCCCGCTGCATCAGCCCTTGATCGCCCGGTAACCGATGTCCTTGCGGTACTGCGCGCCAGCAAAAGCAATGTGCTGCGCTGCTTCGTAGGCCCGATGTTGCGCATCACGGACGGTGCTGCCCAAGGCGGTGACACACAGAACCCGCCCGCCCGAAGTTTCGACCTGACCCTTGCCGCCGCCGGCGATTTGCCGGGTTCCTGCGTGGAACACGACGACATTTTCCGGCAAGTTATTGACGGGTGAAGGCAGTCCGGTAATGGCGTCGGCCTTGCGCGGATTCAGCGGATAGCCGTGCGCAGCCATGACGACGCCGAGCGCGGGCCGTCGGTCCCACTCGAGCTCGACCTGGTCCAGCGTTCCCGAGGTTGCAGCCATCATGACTTCGTACAGGTCCGACTTGAGCCGCATCATGATGGGCTGGGTTTCCGGGTCACCCATGCGGGTGTTGAATTCAAGCGTCTTGGGATGGCCTTCGGCGTCGATCATGAGGCCAGCATAGAGGAAACCTGTGAATGGAATGCCGTCCTGCTCCATGCCCTTAATGGTCGGGAGAATGATCTCGCGCATGGCTCGGGCGTGAACCTGGGGCGTGACGACCGGCGCTGGCGAATACGCGCCCATGCCGCCCGTGTTGGGCCCCTGGTCATGGTCGAGCAGGCGCTTGTGGTCCTGGCTGGTGGCGAGCGCCGCAACGTTCTTGCCATCGCACATCACGATGAAGCTGGCCTCCTCGCCCTGCAAAAACTCTTCGATCACGACGCGGGCGCCGCCCTCGTTGTGCTTGACGCCCAGCGGGTTGAAGTCGGCGTCGGGCGCCAGCATGAATTCGATAGCCTCATGCGCCTCGGCAAGCGACATCGCCACCACCACGCCCTTGCCGGCGGCAAGTCCGTCGGCCTTGACCACGATGGGTGCGCCTTTTTCGTCCACGTAGGCGTGGGCGGCCACGGCATCGGAAAAGGTCTCGTACTCGGCGGTCGGGATGCCGTGGCGTTTCATGAAAGCCTTGGAAAACGCCTTCGAGCTTTCGAGCTGCGCGGCCGCCCGCGTCGGCCCGAAGATGCGCAGGCCATGCGCGCGAAACTCGTCGACGATTCCGGCGGCCAGAAATTGCTCGGGCCCGACCACGGTGAGCACGATCTTTTGCGCTTGCGCCCATTCACGCAGCGCCTTGACGTCGGTGATGTCGATGTTTTCCAGGCGGCTGTCCAGCGCCGTACCGCCATTGCCGGGCGCTACATAAACTGCCTGCACCTTGGGCGATTGCGCGAGTTTCCAGGCCAGCGCATGTTCACGGCCGCCGCCACCCACCACTAATACTTTCATTCTTTTTTCTTTCTGGCTCCGCCTGCTTTCGCGGCGAGGCAATTCTTCGATGGGTTCTTTACAGGAGTACCAGGCGCTCTGAAGTCTAGATGGCTGCGTTATGAAAAACGTCCTGCGTGTCGTCCAGGTCTTCCAGCACATCGATGAGCCGTTGCATTTTTTGCGCATCGCCCTCCGACAGCTCTATGGTGTTGTCGGCCCGCATGGTGACCCCGGCCACCTCGGGCTTGAAGCCAGCACTTTCCAGTGCGTTTTTCACGGTCTCGAAATCCTGATAGGGCGTGAGCACCTCGATGGCACCGTCTTCGTCGGTGATGACGTCGTCGGCGCCTGCATCGAGCGCGACTTCCATGATCCGGTCTTCACTGGCCCCGGGCGCGAAGATGAGCTGGCCGCAATGCTTGAACTGAAAGGCGACCGAGCCTTCGGTGCCCATGTTGCCGCCGTGCTTGCTGAATGCGTGGCGTACGACGGCCACGGTCCGGACGCGGTTGTCGGTCATGCAGTCGACGATGATCGCCGCTCCGCCAATGCCGTAGCCCTCGTAGCGCACTTCCTCATACTGCACGCCCTCCAGGCTGCCCGTCGCCTTGGCGATGCCGTACTTGACGTTTTCGTTGGGCATATTGGACGCCTTGGCCTTGTCCACCGCCAGCCGCAGGCGCGGATTGGTGCCCAGATCGCCCCCACCCATTCGGGCTGCCACCATGATCTCGCGCATCACGCGGGTCCAGATGCGCTGCCTTTTTTCGTCCTGGCGGCCCTTGCGGTGCTGAATATTCGCCCATTTACTGTGTCCGGCCACGAGGAAGTCCTGTTCTGCTTGATCGGCTGGCGATCAATCTCTACTGAATTGATTTAACCTTGTCGGGCATTTTACTTTTTGCCCCGACCGCTCCCCGCGACTCCACGACTGGAACCCCAATATGGCCGAACCGCTGCTGATTGCCCGAAACGCTTCCACCACTGCCGAGCTGCTGCCAGGCCTGGCAAACCGCCACGGCCTGATCACCGGGGCCACGGGCACTGGCAAGACCGTGACGCTGCAAACCATGGCCGAACAGTTCTCGCGCATCGGCGTGCCGGTGTTCATGGCCGACGTCAAAGGCGACCTCACCGGCATCAGCCAGCCCGGCTCAGTCAGCGAAAAACTGGCGGCCGTGCTCAAGGAGCGTGGACTGGAGATTCCAGCTCCCGCCGCCTGCCCCGTCCAACTTTGGGACGTCTTCGGCGAGCAAGGGCATCCGGTGCGCGCGACGGTGAGTGACATGGGGCCGTTGCTGCTGGGCCGCATGCTCAACCTCAACGAGACCCAGGCCGGCGTCATCAACCTGGTGTTTCGCATCGCCGACGACAACGGCCTGCTGCTTCTGGACCTCAAGGACCTGCGCGCCATGCTCCAGTACGTGGGAGACAACGCCAGCCAGTTCACGACGCAATACGGCAACGTAAGCGCCGCCAGCGTCGGCGCGATCCAGCGCGGCTTGCTGCAAATCGAGAGCCAGGGCGGCGAGAAGTTTTTTGGCGAGCCCATGCTCAACATCAACGACTTCATGCAGACCGACGAGGCCGGACACGGCGTCGTCAATGTGCTGGCAGCCGACAAGCTGATGAATTCGCCGCGCCTCTATGCAACCTTCCTGCTGTGGATGCTGTCCGAACTGTTTGAACAGTTGCCCGAAATCGGCGATCCCGAAAAGCCCAAGCTCGTCTTTTTCTTCGACGAAGCCCATCTGCTGTTCAACGAAGCGCCGAAGGTACTGGTCGAGCGTATCGAACTGGTCGTGCGGCTGGTCCGCTCCAAGGGCGTCGGCGTTTATTTCGTGACGCAAAACCCGCTCGATATTCCGGACTCGGTGCTGGCCCAGCTGGGCAACCGCGTGCAACACGCCCTGCGGGCCTACACCCCGCGCGACCAGAAGGCCGTGAAAGCGACCGCCGAAACCATGCGCCAAAAGCCTGGCCTGGACATCGAGACCGCCATCACGGAGCTGGCTGTAGGTGAGGCTTTGGTGAGTTTTCTGGATCCCAAGGGCCGCCCCGGCATGACGGAGCGGGTATTTGTCTACCCGCCGGCCAGCCAGCTTGGCCCCATCACGCCGGCGCAGCGCCAGACCTTGCTGCAAAGCTCATTGGTGGCCGGAGTCTACGAAAAGGACGTCGATCGCGAGTCGGCTTACGAGACCCTCAAGACACGGGCCGAAGCAGCGACGGAAAAAGCAGGCCCAGGTCCGGCCGGTGTGGGCTCGACGGCAGAAGGCGGCGTGATGGGCGGGATCAACGACATCCTCTTCGGCCGTACCGGCCCGCGCGGCGGGCAGCACGAAGGGCTGGCGCAGGCGATGGTGAAGTCGGCGGTGCGCACCATGGGCAGCACCGTCGGTCGCGAAATCATCCGCGGCGTGCTGGGTGGAATTTTTGGCGGAAAGCGGCGGTAGCCAGCCGCCAACCTGGCGAAACCGGCGCGCGCTGCGCCCACCAGTTCGAGCAGCGCGGCCATAAGCCTGTCGTAATTTCGCGATGTCGCGGTGTTGGACTCTTGCCACTGTCCGGCCTCATCGTTACATTGGAATTTTGAGGGGCTCGTCAACATGTCATCCGAAGCCGCGGCCTCGCCGCGACATATTCGCCTCACCTCACACGCCGGCAGTCACGGCGCCCTGCCAATCCACTGGGCTGCGGCCAGCCCTGCGGAACGCGGCCCCATCGTGGGCACCACCACCCAGCGCAGCCACCGCAACGTGATTGGCACGCACAGCGGTTCCTACAGCGTCTACCGAGCCCTTGCCATCGCTTCAGGTGCGCTTTCCGCCAGCCACAAGGCCGACCTCACCAACACCTCGCCGACCGACCAGATCGGACCGTATCCGCAGTGGAGCGAGCCGGGTCGCATTGTCTCGATGGACCCGTGGGGCGCGCTGGTCGCCAACGTTTTTTCGTCAGAGATTGCGGCAGGCTACGACATCCGCCCGACCATCGCCATTACCAAGGCCCACGTCATCCTGCCCGAGGTTCTCGAAGCGCTGCAGTCCGGTCGGCTCAAGCCCGATGGCAAATTCCTGACCGCCCAGGGCGCGGCGCTGGTCACCAAGGCGGCCATCGAACCCGTGTGGTACCTGCCCGAGGTGGCGCGGCGCTTCGGCTGCACCGAAGCGGATCTTCGCCGCGTGCTGTTCGAGGAAACCGGCGGCATGTACCCCGAACTGGTCACACGCAGCGATCTGGAAGTGTTTCTTCCCCCCATCGGCGGGCAGACCGTCTATATCTTCGGCGAGCCTCGCGACCTGGCGAATCCCGAGGTGGAACTGACGGCACGCGTGCACGACGAATGCAACGGCTCGGACGTCTTCGGCTCGGACATCTGCACCTGTCGGCCCTACCTCACGCACGCCATCGAAGAGTGCATCCAGGGTGCGCAACGCGGCGGCGTCGGGCTGGTGTCGTACTCCCGCAAGGAAGGCCGCGCCCTGGGGGAAGTGACGAAGTTTCTCGTTTACAACGCGCGCAAGCGGCAAGTCGGCGGCGACACGGCCGACCGGTACTTCGCCCGCACCGAGTGCGTGGCGGGGGTGCAAGACATGCGCTTTCAGGAGCTCATGCCCGACGTGCTGAACTGGCTCGGCGTGCGCAAGATCCACCGTCTGGTGTCGATGAGCAACATGAAATACGACGCCATCATCAAGGCGGGCATCGAGATCGGCGAGCGGGTCAATATTCCGGAGTCGCTGATTCCTGAAGACGCACGCGTAGAAATGGACGCCAAGAAGGCGGCGGGTTATTTCACCCAGGGACCTGTACCCAACGCGCAAGAACTCAAGATAGCCAAGGGCCGAGCCCTGGATGACTGACACCACACCCGCCCCTGGCGATTCCCAGGATCACACGCTCGCTTGCGCGGCGCCGTCGGATGTTGCATTGCTCCGCTCCACCCGGACCATTCGGGAGCGTGCCCAAGCGCTGCTCGCGCGCGCCAGGCATGGCGACTCCCGCTTTTTCGCGGTCAACGACGGTGCCCTATTCACCACGGCCACCGTCGTGGCGCAGTTGACCCGCGCCCGCTACCCCGACCTGGGCATTCCGTACCACAGCCGCTGGCGACATTTCGAAGCGGGTGGCGTCGACCGCACCGGCTTGCTGAATGCCGCACTGCCCGACGACCAACCCGTCAAGCGGGCGCGAGCCCAGATTGACCTGGCGGTGGTCAGCGTGCTGCTCGACGCGGGCGCCGGGCCCAACTGGCGCTTTGTCGAGAAACCGCACGACAGCCTGCACATCGAAGGTGTCTTCACCCGGTCAGAGGGCTTGGGCGTCGCGAGCTTTCACGCCTTCATGCGGGGGCTTTTCTCGAGTGACCCCGACGCGCCGATGCAAGCTGATGCCAATGGCTTGCAGCAGGTCACCGCGCAGGTGCTGGCCGAGGCTTTCCAGGTCACACCCAAAAACCCCATGGTGGGCCTGGAGGGCCGTGCCGCCCTGCTGCGCCGATTGGGCGAAACGCTGGCCAATCGTCCCGAAATTTTCGGCAGTGACGGGCGCCCCGGGCGCATGTTTGACGTCCTCGCAGGCGCTCCGCCCGCCGAAGCCGTGCGCGCTGACGACATTCTGGAGTTTCTGCTGGACAAGCTTTCGCCGATCTGGCCCTCGGACAACCAGCTTGCGGGCGCGCCCCTGGGCGATTGCTGGCGTCACGGCGCGGCGGTCGGAGCTGGCGCAACCTCCGGCTGGATGCCCTTTCACAAGCTATCGCAATGGCTTACCTATTCGCTTCTGGAACCCTTCGAATGGGCGGGCGTGCGCGTCGAGGGGCTGGAGTCCCTGACCGGCCTGCCCGAGTACCGCAACGGCGGGCTTTTCCTCGACAGCGGCGTGCTGCGACTGAAAGACCCTGCAGTGGCCGACCAGCCGCATGCGGTAGGGGAAGAACTGATCGTCGAATGGCGAGCCCTGACGATCGCCTTGCTGGACGAATTGGCGCCGCTGGTGCGTGAGCAGCTTTACCTGACGGCCTCCCAATTGCCGCTGGCCTGCGTGCTCGAAGGCGGCACCTGGGCGGCGGGCCGCGTGCTGGCACAACAATTGAGAGGGGGGAGTCCCCCGCTTGCCATCGAGAGCGACGGCACGGTTTTTTAGCGTCAACGCACCATTGCGTGGCGCTTTCGGCCGCCCAAGCTCTGCAACAATCGAAGCATCTGCCGCCTCGCCCTGCCTTGGGCATCCGAAAGCCGAGAATCCTTCCATGAACCCGACACACCCCACCTCAGCCGCTGCCAGCCCCATCCGCACAACGGCGCCGGTCACGCTGGTGGACCACCCGCTGGTGCAGCACAAGCTCACGCTCATGCGCCGCAAGGACGCCAGCACCAATACGTTTCGCACATTGCTCAATGAATTGAGCATGCTGATGGCGTATGAAGTGACGCGTGACATGCCCATGCAGTCGATCGAGATCGAGACGCCGCTGGAGCGCACCACCTCCCGCGTCATCGACGGTAAAAAGCTCGTCTTCGTTTCTATCCTGCGCGCTGGCAACGGCATTCTGGAAGGCATGCTGAGCGTGGTGCCCGGCGCGCGCGTCGGCCATGTGGGCCTGTACCGCGACCCCAAGACCCTGACTGCGGTGGAGTATTACTTCAAGATGCCGAGCGACATGCAGGAGCGCGACATCGTCGTTGTCGACCCGATGCTCGCGACCGGCAACTCGGCCATTGCGGCCGTCGACCGGCTCAAGGAACTCAACCCACGCTCGATCAAGTTCGTCTGCCTGCTGACCTGCCCGGAAGGCATTGCCGCCTTGCAGCAGGCGCATCCCGACGTGCCCATCTTCACCGCGGCCATCGACCGCCAACTCAACGACCACGGCTACATACTGCCGGGCCTCGGCGATGCGGGCGACCGCATCTTCGGTACCAAGTAAACCCATGATTCCTTGTTTACAAGGGCGGCAGCCAGCCGCCCGGCTCCTGCTCGGCCTGTGCCTCTACGGCAGTGCTTGCCTCGTCCATGCCGCGCCCTTCACTCCGGCTTCCGATAGCGAAGTGGTCGAAAAGCTGCCCATGGCCAGCGACCCATCGGCACGCCGGGTCGACTCCCTGCGCAAACAGCTGGCCGCTCGGCCCGGCGATGCCACACTGCGCGTCGAGATTGCCCGGCGTTATTTCGAACTGGCGATGGCGCAAGGCGACCCGCGCTTTGCCGGATATGCAGCCGCCGCGATCGCACCGCTGGCAAGCAACCCGCAGGCCACGGCCGAGTACTGGCTGGTGCGCGGTCAACTGCAGCAATACAGCCACGATTTCGCGGCCGCCCTCGCCAGCCTGGCCAAGTCCAGCGAGCTCGACCCCAAATCGCCGGAGCCGATTTCATGGCGCATCGCCATCATGATGGTGCAGGCGCGCTATCCCGAGGCGCTGGCCGAAATCGATCGCCTGATGCCCTTGGCCGACCCGCTGCTGGGCCTCGGCTGGAAATCTTACGTGCGCGCCTCGTCGGGTGAACTCGACCTGGCGTATGCAGAACTGTCGGCTGGCGTAAAGGCCGCTGCAGGCACGCCCCGCGCCGTGCCGGAACTCATGCTGTGGGAGTACACACGGCTGGCCGAAATGGCGCAACGCATGGGACTCTTTCCCCAAGCCGAAACCTACTACAACAACGCACTCAAGCTGGGCGTAACAGACCAGTTCCTGCTGGGTGCCTATGCCGATTTTCTGCTCGCCCGCAAGCGCCCCGCAGAAGTTCTCACCCTGCTGGCCGGATGGGAACGCTCGGACATCCTTCTGCTGCGCCTGGCCCTTGCCGGACGCGCCGCGGGCGACGGCCGAGCCGTTGACTGGGCCAGCCAGCTGCGCGAGCGCTTCCAGGCTGCCGCCCTGCGCGGTGACCGCCTGCACGAGCAGGAGGCAGCGCGCTTCGAGCTCGACATCGAGGGCCGAAAAGCCCAGGCGCTCGAACTCGCCGCACGCAACTACGCCATTCAAAAGGAACCCCGCGACGCCGAGATTCTCATGCGCGCAGCATTGGCGGCCGACCAGGCGAAGGCAGCGCAGCCCGCACTCGACTGGCTGCGCACCAGCCGCTACGAAGACCCGGAACTCACCGCGATCGCCGCGCAGCTCGTGAGCAAGGGAGCCACGCGATGATCCGCCTTTTCATGCAGCTTGCGCTGCTCTGCGTGTCGTTCTTGGCTATGCCCGCAGCGCTGGCGCACAAGCCCAGCGACAGCTACCTGACCGTACGCGCCGAAGCCGGCAGCGGCGAGCTCGCCGTGCGTTGGGACATCGCCCTGCGTGACCTCGACTACGTGCTGCAGCTCGACCGGGACAGCAACGGCGAGATCACCTGGGGCGAAGTACGTCAGCGCGAAAACGACATCGTGCGGCTTGCCACCGGCCACATGGCCTTCAGCCTGGACGACAAGAGTTGCGCCTGGAGCAACGCCGCCCCACTGATGCTCGACAGGCACAGCGACGGCACCTATGCCGTGCTCAGCCTGAAGGCAGCGTGTGCCAGCCTCAACGGCGTACTCAAGGGCCGCTATTCGCTGTTCTTCGACGTAGACCCTTCCCATCGCGGACTGGTCCAGTGGATCGCACCGGGCGCCGGCGACGGCGCGCAGGCACTCATATTCGGGACCGAATCCGCCGAACAAGCGCTCGCCCTGAAGCCCCAGGGTGCGATGGAAACGCTACGCCAATACCTTGTGGACGGCGTCTGGCACATCTGGATAGGCTACGACCACATCCTGTTCCTGCTGGCGCTGCTGCTGCCCTCTGTACTGGTCCGCAGCAATGGTCGCTGGCAAGGCGCGCCCAGCGTGGGCGGTTCCGTCAAGGAAGTGCTGAAGGTGGTCACGGCGTTCACGCTGGCCCATTCCATCACGCTGAGCCTGGCGGCGCTGGGCGTCGTCAGCCTGCCCTCACGCCTGGTTGAATCGGCCATTGCCGCGTCGGTCGTGATCGCGGCGCTGAACAACCTGCGCGGCAAGGCCGAGAACAAGCGCTGGGTCATGGCGTTTGCCTTCGGCCTCATCCATGGTTTCGGCTTTGCCTCGGTGCTGGCCGACCTCGGCCTGCCCAAGGACGCGCTGGTTGTGGCGCTGATCGGCTTTAACGTGGGCGTGGAACTCGGACAACTCGGCATCGTTGCCGTGTTTCTGCCGCTGGCCTTCTGGCTGCGCGGCACCCGCTTTTACCGCGTTGGCGTACTCAAGGGCGGCTCGATGCTGGTGGCGGTGCTGGCGGGCTGGTGGCTGGTGCAGCGAATGTTCGATCTGTAGATCAAGGGTTCGACCAGCGCCACTGTGCGCAGCAAAGGCTGGACTGCGGTTTGAAAATAGGCGCGTGGCCCATAAATCGCTAGCCGCTAGCGCCGCTTTTTTTTGACAGGAGATCGCTGTGCTTGACCTGATCGTTCACAACGCCAACCTCCCCGACGGCCGCAGCGGCATGTCGATTGCCGTGCAGGACGGCAAGATCGTCGGCCTGGAGCCGGGGTTGGCAGCCGCGGCGCATGAAACCCTGGACGCTGGCGGCATGCTGGTGACGCCGCCTTTTTGTGACCCGCACTTTCACATGGATGCGACCCTCAGCTACGGGTTGCCGCGCGTCAACGAAAGCGGAACACTGCTCGAAGGCATCCAGGTCTGGGGTGAGCTCAAACCCCAGCTCAAGGCGGAAGACATGATTCAGCGGGCACTGACCTACTGCGACTGGGCGGTAGCCAAGGGCCTGCTGGCTATCCGCAGCCATGTGGACACCAGCGACCCGAGCCTGCTGCCGGTCGAGGCGATGCTAGAGGTCAAAAAGCGGGTAGCGCCGTACCTTGATCTGCAGCTCGTCGCGTTCCCACAAGATGGCGTGCTGCGCAGCCCGGGCGGACTGGACAAGCTCAAGCGCGCCCTCGACCTGGGCGTTGACATCGTCGGCGGCATCCCCCATTTCGAGCGCACCATGAGCGAGGGTGCAGACAGCGTCCGGCTACTGTGCGAGCTGGCGTCGGAAATGGGCAAGCGCGTCGACATGCACTGCGACGAGACCGACGACCCGCTGAGCCGGCATATCGAGACGCTTGCATTCGAAACCCAGCGTCTGGGTCTTCAGGGGCGCGTCAACGCCAGCCACTGCACTTCCATGCACAGCATGGACAACTACTACGTGTCCAAATTGCTGCCCCTGATTGCCGAGTCCGGCGTCAGCGTCGTGGCGAATCCGCTGATCAACATCACCTTGCAAGGTCGCCACGACAGCTATCCGAAGCGCAGAGGCATGACGCGTGTGCCCGAGCTTTTGGCGGCGGGTGCCAACGTGGCCTTCGGACACGACTGCGTGATGGACCCCTGGTACGGGATGGGGAGCGGCGACATGCTCGAAGTAGCCCACATGGGACTTCACGTGGCACAGATGACCAGCCAGAAAGGCATTCGCCAATGCTTTGATGCAGTCACCTCCAACGCCGCGAAAGTGATGCAACTCGAAGGTTACGGGCTGGCAGTGGGCTGCGATGCGAGCTTTGTGCTGCTGCAGGCGCGCGACCCGGTAGAGGCCATCAGGCTCCGCGCCAACCGCCTGAAGGTCTATCGTCGTGGGAGCCTGCTGGCAGAAGCGCCGATGTCGAACACGGCCCTGCGGCTGCCAGGGCGTCCCGCTGCTGCGTCGTTCATGCCTTCGCGTTAAAGGCGCAACGGCCAGGGGACCACCCGGCCCGACGCAACTGCCCAAGCTCAAGCGTAAACCTGACCCTCGGGGTGCGCCCGTGCTGACAGCCCGGGGTACGAGCGCAGACCACACTGAAGCCATGACTTCAAAAGCTTCGACTGTGTCCATCGCCTCCATAAATTTGCCTACCCACCCCGCCCGCCGCGGGTTGGTGCTGGCGCTGTGCCTGACGGGGCTTGGCCTGTCTGGCAATAACGCCTGGGCGGCCAAGCCCAAGGCCAGCGCAGCCAGCGGCGCACCGCTGGACGTCGAGGCGTTCAACAACGCGAGCGACAGCCCCTTGCTGCGCAATGGCGCAAAGGGAGCAGCCGTGGCGCGCGCACAAATCCTGCTGGACCGGGCTTGGTTTTCTTGCGGCGAAATCGATGGACGATTTGCAACCAACATGCAGCGCATGGTGAAGGCTTACCAATTGGCGCACGACCTCAAGGCAACCGGAACCGTGACGGCCGAGACATGGACGTTGCTGCGCCAGGACAACGCTCCGCTGCTTACGAGCTACACCGTCACCGACAAAGACCTTGCCGGTCCTTTCGAAAAGACACCGGTTGCCATGGACGATCGCGCCAAGCTCAAGGCCCTGGGTTATGAGTCAGTCGAAGAAGCACTTGGCGAGAAGTTTCACGTCAGCCCGGGCTATCTGAAGCAACTCAACGGCACTGCGCCCATCGAAGCCGGCAGGCAGATCACTGTCCCCAACGTGGGCTCGACCCCTGTCCCCACACGCGCCGCATCCATCGAAATAGACAAATCCGAGCGGGTGCTGTTTGTGCTCGACACGGCCAAGCGCCTTGTAGCCGGCTTTCCCATCAGCATCGGCAATGAAAAGAACGACCCGCTTCCGCTGGGCATGCTGGCGATCAAGAACGAGGTGCGAAACCCCAGCTTCACCTACAACCCGTCCATCCTGAAGAACTCGCCCAAGGACGCGCAAAAGGTCGATATTGCGCCGGGACCCAACAATCCCGTCGGCACGGTCTGGCTGGGATTGACCAAGCCTCACTGGGGCATCCACGGCACGCCCGTCCCTGCCAATGTCGGACATTCAGAGACGAATGGCTGTATCCACATGACGAACTGGGACGTCGAGCGACTGTCTAGCCTGGTGAAGGCCGGCTTCAAGGTCAGCATCAAAGCCTGATGGCACTTCCGCCCTCTGTACTCCATCGCACGGTCATCGCCGTAGGATGGGTAGCCGCCTTTGCAGCGGTGCTGGCAATCACCTTGTTCGTGGCGAGCAGGCAGCCATCCTCCAAGGTCGCCAGCTCTCCCGTAGCGGGTAGCCCGGCTGCGGACCCGCCTCCGGGCCAAAGCGCAAAGAAGGGGTCCGGTGAGGATGCTGGCAGGACAAACACAGAGCCTCCCGCAGTTTCCGCAGCTCCTGCATCGCCCTCTTCCACCGCGCCGATCGCAATCGCGGCCGGCACCGACGCTGACGCGACTCTGCTGCGCCTGCGCGATCTGGCAATCCCCGTAAGCGGCGTTGCTGCGGGACAGCTTGTGGACACCTACACGCAGGCACGGGCAGCCGGTGCACCGCACGAAGCAATAGACATCATGGCGGCACGGGGCGTGCCGGTCATTGCCGTGGAAGACGGCAAAGTGGCCAAGCTGTTCCTCAGCCAGGCCGGTGGAATCACCCTGTACCAATTCGACCCGACAGGCCGCTACGCCTATTACTACGCCCACCTTGACCGCTACGCCGACGGCTTGGCCGAGAGCTCAGCGCTGCGCAAAGGTCAGGTGATCGGCTATGTGGGCAGCACCGGCAATGCGCGCGCGGATGCACCACATCTGCATTTCGCCATTTTCAAGCTCGGCCCTGAACGGCAGTGGTGGCGCGGCACTGCGCTGAACCCTTATTTGGTCTGGCGCGATCCCAAGACTTGAGGGTGCATTGCAGTTCGTGAAAACGCTGCGCGGCGACCTCATCGCTATCGGACCCGGACATCAGAACCGGACATCAGCTTCCCAGCACATGCACCACCAGCTCACGCACTTGTCCGCGCAAGCGGTGCTCCCACACGTAGACGCCTTGCCAGGTGCCCAGCGCCAGCGCGCTATCGAGCACGGGAATGGACAGCTGCGTTTGCGACAGTGCAGAGCGCACGTGGGACGGCATGTCATCGGCGCCTTCTTCGCGGTGTTCAAACAAGGGGTCACCGTCCTGCACCAGACGGCTGAAAAACCGTTCCAGATCGGCTCGAACATCCGGGTCAGCGTTCTCTTGGATCAGCAGGCTGGCCGAGGTGTGTCGAATGAAGAGTGTCAGCAGGCCTTGCTGGATACGGCTGGCGGCCACTTTCCCACGCAACTCGGCCGTGACGTCGATCAGTGCCCGGCCAGGGGTTTTGATCTCTAGCGTGCTCAGGTATTGCTCAAGCATAGATGCCCATTTTGCAGAATCTGCAGATTCTTCTGCAAAAGAACAGCAAAAGAAGACGCTAGCAGATCCTCGCCGCCCCTCCCACACTCCAGCTGAGCCAGGGCTTGCACGGCATGCCCTTGAATTCTTCTCGGGAATCGTTCCGCTCTTAAAGTGTTTTGTGCAGGGCCAGTCGTTCGCACCTGCCTGTATGAGCTCGATGCTTCAAAACACTTTTATCGTGATTGCCACCGTCATCGGGATGGAGGTATTCGCCTGGGCCTCGCACAAGTACGTCATGCACCGCTGGGGCTGGGCTTGGCATGCATCGCACCACGCGCCTGCCCATGAACGGCGCGGCTGGTTCGAGCGCAACGATCTTTACGCCGTGGTGTTTGCCGGGGTCGCCATTGCGTTGATTGCGATGGCGGCCGTAGGGGATTCGCGCTTCGAGGTGCTTCGCTGGATAGGCGCCGGCATGACGCTTTATGGACTGCTCTACTTTGTGGCGCACGATGGGCTGGTCCATAAGCGCTGGCCATTGCGATGGGTGCCGCGCAGCGGCTACTTCAAGCGCTTGTATCAAGCGCATCGGCTGCACCATGCAAGGCGCGGTCCGCAGGATTGCGTGTCTTTCGGCTTTCTCTGGGCCCCCTCTGCCGCACGGCTCAAACGCGAGCTCGATCGCGCGAAGGGCTAGCTCTTAAACCGGCCGTTGCCAAAGATCCCGGGGCCTGGGCGGTGGCTTCAGTTGCTGGGTGGCGAGCGCCACCGCCGCGCCCCGCGCCACGAACCAGAGCTTTTCCATGCGCGTGCTTGAAAGGCGCCGGTCCCACGCGTGTGTGCCATGAGCCTTGACCTTGCGGCCTATCTCCCTGTAAACCCCGCGTGCGGTAGCCACTGACCAGGCGGAGCGCAGGGGCAGGTCCGCGATGCCCGCCAGAGCCGATCGGTAATAGGGGTCTGCCACGTCGAGCAGGCGCACCGCGACGCGTGCCAGTGCTTCGCGGTACGCCATGTCAAGCACGTCGTCCTGCGGGCGGATGCCTTCCTGGCGCAGCCATTCCTGTGGCAGATAGACGCGGCCAATGGCAGCATCCTCCAGTACGTCGCGCGCAATGTTGGTGAGCTGAAACGCAATGCCGAGGTCGCTCGCGCGGTCAAGTGTCGAAGGGCTGCGCTGTCCCATCACCATGGCCATCATCACGCCCACGACGCCCGCGACACGCCAGCAGTAGGCCAGCGTGTCGTCGAGTTTTTCAAAGCGGTGGTTCTGCACATCCATCCGGAACCCGGCCAGGTGTTCGAGCGGGTACTGCAAGGGAATGGCGTGGCGGCGCACCGTCTCGGCCAAGCCCATGAAAATGGCATCGTTCGGAGGTTCCCCAGCGCAGGCGAGCCGGGTCGCTCTTTCCAGCGCGTCCAGGCGTTCCATGCCGTGGCTGCGATCGCCCTGGCGCTGAAAGTGCCCATAACACTGACCATCGACCACGTCATCGCAATGGCGACACCACGCATACAGCATCACGGCGCACTCGCGGGTCGTGGGCTCGAACAAGCGGGCCGCGGTGGCAAAACTCTTGGAGCCAAGTTCAATCGACCGCGTCGCATGCGCCAGCACTGAGGCGTCTGTCATCGCACCTCCTCCAGCATCAATCCGGCGGTAGCCTTCGCGGAGCCGACCACGCCCGGTATGCCCGCACCCGGGTGCGTGCCCGCGCCCACGATGTAAAGGTTGGGAATGGCATCGTCACGGTTGTGCGGACGAAACCACGCGCTCTGGGTCAGCACAGGCTCGAGTGAAAACGCCGAGCCGTGGTGCGCGCCGAGCTGGTCCCGAAAGTCCTCCGGCGTAAATATCCGGCTCGTCGCGAGGTCACGCCGCAATCCCGGAATGTAGCGTTGCTCCAGATAGGCCAGGATGCGGTCGCGCAGGCGCGGGCCTTCGACCGTCCAGTCGATCGCGGCCTGCCCGAGGTGAGGCACCGGCGCCAGGACGTAGTGGGTGGAGCAGCCCGGTGGCGCCATCGCGGGGTCGGTGGCGCAAGGCGCGTGCAGGTAGAGCGAGAAGTCTTCCGCCAGTGTGTGGCCGTTGAAGATCTCATCGATGAGTTCGCGATAACGCCGACCAAAGCACACCGTGTGGTGCTGCAGTTGGGGCTGTGGGCGACGCAGGCCGAAATGCACCACGAAAAGCGACATGCTGAAGCGCTTGGACTTCAGCCGGGCGCCCTCGGCCTGGCCACGCGCTTCGTGGCCCAGCAATCGCGCATAGGTATGCACGACATCTGCGTTGGAGGCAACCTGATCGAAGGGCAGCCGCACGCCGTCGACCACCAGCCCCTCTACGCGCCCGTGGGCCAGCTCGATCCGCTGCACCGGCGCGTTCAGGCGCAGCGTGCCGCCCATGTCATTGAACAGGCGCAACAGGCCGTTGACGAGCGCTCCGGTACCGCCGCGCGGGAACCAGACGCCCCACCGCCGCTCCAGCGCATGAATGAGGGTATAGATCGACGAGGCGGCGAAGGGGTTGCCACCCACCAGCAGCGAATGAAACGAAAAGGCCTGCCGCAGGTGTTCGTTCTGGATGAAGCTGGCCACCATCGAGTGCACGCTGCGCCATGCCTGCAGCCGGGCCAGTTGCGGGCCGGCCTGCACCATGCTGCGAAAGCTTAAAAACGGCACCGTGCCGAGCTTGACGTAACCCTGTTCGAACACAGCCCGCGAATACGCCAGGAAACGCTGGTAGCCCGCAACATCCGCCGGATTGAGCGCGTGAATCTGCCGGTCCATGGCCTCCTGATCGTTCGCGTAGTCGAAGTGCGTGCCGTCCTCCCAGCAAAGCCGGTAAAAAGGCGAAACGGGCAGCAGTTCCACATAGTCAGAGAGCTTGCGCCCCGTCAGCGCGAATAGTTCCTCCAGAGCATCCGGATCGGTGATCACCGTGGGACCGGCATCGAACACAAAACCTTGGTCCTCGTACACATAGGCACGGCCACCTGGCTTGTCGCGCGCCTCGAACAAGGTGGTCTGCACACCGGCGGCCTGCAGCCGGATGGCCAGCGCAATGCCGCCGAATCCGGCGCCGATGACGGCAGCCGTTTTGGGATGCCCGGGCTGCGGGGCTGGCGCGCCCGGCCGGGAAGTCTCGGGAACGAGCCTCATGCCGAACCTTCCCTTGCCAGCGCGCGGCGCGCCGGCGTCGAGAAAACTGCGCGCAGTGCAGCCGGAATGGGTACTGGCGGCTTGCCGGTCAGGATGCGCGCCTTGTCGACCATACGCAGCCGCCCCGCGTAGAAGCGCTGAATGAGCGGCTCGGGCAAGCGATAAAAGCGCTGCATCATGCGCCAGCGGTCCGCAGGCGCGGCGGCTCTAAAAAGCATTCGGTTGAGCATTCGGTAAAAGCCCTGCGCGTGCCAGCGCTGCTCGGCATGGCGACGGACTACACGAAAGAGAGGCCGCGCGGAGAGGTCGGGCAATGTGCAAAGCAGATCGGCCAGCCGCACGGCTTCCGGCAGAGAGTAGCCCGTGGTTGGATGAAAGAGGCCGGCCGACATGCCGGACTGCGGCACGTCCTTCGCGTCCTTCCAGTAGGCTTCGAAGTCACCGTCCAGCAGTATGGGCAGCACACCGCGCTCCTCGCGCAGAAGTTCGGCCACGGTCCAGCCACGCGCCCGAACATACGCCGCAATGTTGTGGCGCAAGCGGTTCAGGTCGAGCGCGGGGTCATCGGTATAAAACGTGTCTTCAACCAGCAGAGTGTCAGGGCTGAAAGGCAGCAGATAGACAAAACGGTAGCCGTCCTGCTGCGCCACCGAGGCATCCATCAGGGTGGGCCCTTGCAAGCCGTGCGGGGCGTCGAGCCGCACTTCATGCCCCAGAAACTTCTGGAATCCCAGCGCCAGGTGCGGGCTCGGCCGGGCGCCACGCCCATCGATGACCGCCCGTGCGCGGAGCTCGGAGCCATCGGCCAGCATGACGCGGTCCGGCCCGACCTGCGAAACGGCCGTGTTCAGCTGGACGCGGTCGCCCAGCGCGGGGCGCAGCACCGCATCGAAGCGCTCGCCCGTAATGGAGGCGTAGCCGCTGTCCAGCCTGCGCCGCAGCTCAGGAAACGCGACCGAGTGCCGCGCCCAGCGGTGCGCCACCAGCGGCGCGATCCAGCGATGCTGTGATTCATTAAGGTCGCTGTCGTGAAACGACCAGGTGTGGTCCGCACCCAGCGCATCGCCTGCCTCAAGCACCCTCACCCGCAGTTCAGGCCGGAGCGCGTCAAGGCGCCAGGCGATCAAACCATTAGCCAGCCCGCCACCCACCAGGATCAGGTCTGCATCCAGTGCGCGGTGGTCGGCGTGATCACGCAGGTCGGAACTCTGGTTCGACATGGGGGCTGTACTCCGTGGAGGTGAGGGAGGCGGGGGCTACGGGGGGACGAGTGAGCACAGGGCGACCCAGCAACACTGCCGCCTCGGTGATGTCGGCTGCAAGCTCGACCCCACCGGCGGCTGCGACTGCTATGCCCAGATCACTCGCGCGCGTCTTGAAGGCGGGTTCAGTCAGCAGGCGGCGAAGCGCCGTTCCGATGGCGCGCGACGTCGCCATCGAGGCCGGTACGCGCAGCCCCGCGCCGAGATGCGCGACCCGCGCAGCCACCCCCGGCTGATCGAAGGCGATGGGCAGCGCAAGCACCGGCTTGCCCGCCGCGAAAGCATCGAGCACCGTGTTCAGGCCTCCATGTGTCAGCACCACATCGGCCCTGCGGATTGCCGCGCGTTGCGGCGCAAAACCGGTAACCCAGGTTGCCCCGGCCCGGCGCAGTGACTTTTCCTGGGCTGGCATCAAACGGTCGCAGTGCGCCACCAGGACTTGCGCACCCACGGTCCGGCAGGCTCGGGCGATCCGTTCGAACAGCCGGAAGCGGCCCCCCTGCAGCGTACCCAGCGATGCAAAGACGACGGGGCGCCCGTCATCGCCCGGCAAATCGAGCGCAGGCTCTGCCGTCATGGGCGCGCGCAGCGGCCCGACGTGATGAAAGTGCGGCGGCAAATGCTGGCGCGGAAAATCGAAGGCGGCGACGGTCTGGCTCAGCTGCGCCAGTGGAGAAAGACAATCCGCGAGAGTTCGCTTCGGCGCCAGGCCCATGGCCCGTGAATGGAATTCAATGACCTCGCAAAGGGGCCGCAACAGCCAGTCATGAACCCGGGCGCTGGTTTCGTTGAGCTTTTCCGCCTGGGCATCCAGCGCATAGCGCCAGGGCATGACAGGCAAGGGGACGCGCGGCTCACGGTTGAGCGGCAAGGCGCAGGCCACCGAGACAAAGGGCAGACCAGCGGCCTCCGCCGCCAGCGCGCCTGCTGCCTCCATCTGGTCGGCAATTACCGCATTGCAACCCAGTTCGCGGAGGGCCGCCGGGGCTTCTCGGCAAAGCATTTCGGTGGCGCGAGCCATGTCGCGGATCACGCGTGCAATTCCCAGCGGCCCGCCTGGCCGCGCAGCGCG
This sequence comes from Pseudomonadota bacterium, assembly GCA_040385065.1. GTDB lineage: Bacteria > Pseudomonadota > Gammaproteobacteria > Burkholderiales > Burkholderiaceae_C > Polaromonas. Next base: position 90,950 of record JAZKIC010000016.1, on the reverse strand, counting down.
TGCGATCACGGCACCAAGCGAGCCCGGCGGATGCGTGCCCTCGCCCAGCGCAACAAAGCCCGCGCGCCCAAAGTCCATGAGGCTACCCACGTCTGCCTGCTGCAGCCAGGTCACGCGGTGTCCCCGCACCATCAATTGCCCCGCAAGTGCATCAAGGGCACGCAGATGGCTCAAAAAAGGTGGGGCAACGAGGGCGAAGTGGATCATCTGAAGGGCTGGCGTCCGGACAACAGCCTCCGGTTTATTCAAGACAAGCCAGCCTGTGCGTAGGACGTTTGCGCATTGCGGACTGAGGAGGTACTTTTTTTGCATACGGGCTCTATAAATACGGTCCGATCAAAAAACCGGGACCTCAGTCCCACCCGCCGAGTTACCCGAAAACCGCCATGCGCACTGATCGAATGTCCGAACCGATACCGCTGGCCGTCGTCGACGCAAGCGAAGCCGATGGTGACGCCGTTCAGGCTCTCCGGCGTCGCATCGACCAGACGCTGGCCGAACTGCTGCCCGCTCCGGTGGATGCGCACGATCTGGTCGCCGCGGCCATGCAAGACGGGGTGCTTGCGCCAGGCAAACGCTTGCGGCCCCTCTTGATGCTGCTGGTGGGTCAAAGCCTGGGAGGCCCGGGTTGCGCTCTGCTCCACCTGGCATGCGCCGTCGAAATGGTGCATGCCGCTTCGCTTTTTCTTGACGATATGCCGTGCATGGACAACGCCCGCCTGCGGCGCGGCCGCCTGGCGGTCCATGCGCGCTTTGGCGAGGACGTTGCCATGCTCGGCGCGGTAGCGCTGCTTAGCCAGGCCAGCGCCACGGTGGCCAGCGCCCCCGGGCTCGACCCCTCCCGGCAGGCCCAGCTGGTCAGGGTGCTCTGCGACGCCATCGGCGTCAACGGGCTCGTGCGTGGCCAGTACCGCGACCTGCGCGAAGGCGCCGCGCAGCGCCAGGCGTCCGAAGTCGCAAGTGCCAACTACCAGAAGACCGGCGCTCTGTTTGCGGCCGCACTCGAAATGGCGGCGATTGCCTCGGAAGCGCCGCAGCACACCGCTGGTTTGCTACGTCAAGCGGCCAGCCACATCGGCCATGCGTTCCAGCTCAAGGATGACCTGGAGGACGGTGAACACCTCGTTGCACCGCTGACCAAGGACCGCCATCAGGACGCGGGCAAGTCCACCCTGGTGTCGTTGCTCGGCCATGAGGCCGTGAGGGTGCTTCTCGACGACCACGTGGCCCAGGCCGAGGAAGCCATGCGCAAAGCCCTGCCGCGTGACACGGCTGCGCTGGCGCTGGTACGCAAGAGTCTGTCTTCGTCCCGCCGGGTCCACCCAGAGGAAACTTCGGCCCCCAAACTCAGGCTGCTCTAGCTCGGCCGGTCGTCGCAGGCATGGTCGCAATACGGCCCGGCTGGCGAAGCCGCGAGTACGGCTGAATAATCACGTCATGAACTATTGGCTGATGAAATCCGAGCCTGCCGAATGCTCGGTGGACGACGCGCTGGCCGCACCCGACGCCACCGTGCCCTGGGTGGGCGTTCGCAACTACCAGGCCCGCAACTTCATGCGCGACGCCATGCATGTGGGCGATGGCGTGCTGTTCTACCATTCCAGCTGCGCCGAGCCTGGCATCGTGGGACTGGCACGCGTTGCGTCGAGCGCCTACCCCGATCCGACGCAGTTCGATCCGAAGTCGGACTACTTCGACCCCGGTTCGCGCCACGACTCGCCGCGCTGGCAACTGGTGGACGTGCAGGTGACCCATAAGACCCGCAACCTGACGCTGCCAGAGCTCCGCTCGATTCCCGAGCTGGCCGACATGGTGGTGCTTAAAAAAGGCAATCGGCTGTCAATCACGCCAGTAGAGCCCAGGCACTGGCGGGCGGTCTGTAAACTCCTCGGCAAACCCGCGCAATAACGGGGCTGCAGCGAGGCGTTATGCCTTGCTGCCCCGCTGTCAGCTGCACAACACGATTTTTCGAGGAGACGAACTATGGGCGCGCAATGGAAAGCCAAGGGCAAGGAACTTGCCGCGAATGCCAGGGGCAAGCTGTTCGGGCGCCTCGCCAAGGACATCATGGTGGCCGCGCGCAACGGCGCAGACCCGGCGAGCAACTCACGCCTGCGCCTGGTGGTGGAGCAGGCGCGCAAGGTATCGATGCCCAAGGACACGCTGGACCGCGCCATCAAGAAGGGCGCGGGCCTGACCGGCGAAGCAGTGCATTTCGAGCACGTCATGTATGAAGGGTTCGCGCCGCACCAGGTTCCCGTCATGGTCGAGTGCCTGACCGATAACGTCAAGCGCACCGCGCCCGAAATGCGGGTGCTCTTTCGCAAAGGGCAACTGGGTGCGTCAGGCTCCGTGGCTTGGGACTTCGACCACGTCGGCATGATCGAGGCCGAGCCCACGGCAGCGGGCGCAGACGCCGAAGTGGCCGCCATCGAGGCGGGCGCGCAGGATTTTGAAGCCGGCGAAACAGAGGGCTCGACCTTGTTTCTGACCGACGCCGCCGACCTCGATCTCGTCAGCCGCGCCTTGCCTGCGCACGGCTTTCACGTGATATCCGCCAAACTGGGCTACAAGCCCAAGAACCCGATCGATCCCGCCAGCATGGACCCGGCCCACTTGCACGAAGTCGAATCCTTCCTCGCTGCGATCGACGAGAACGACGATGTGCAGAATGTGTACGTGGGATTGGCGGGGTAGACGTATCTGATCGACGCAAAGCGCCCCTCTCCCGGTTCGGACCGAGCATCGAAGCACCCCCTCTCCCGTTCGGACTGAGGTATCGAAGTCCCCTGTCCCCGTTAGGACCGAGCATCGAAGCGACCCTCTCCCGTTCGGACTGAAGTATCGAACGGTCTTCCTTACCACCAGTTTTGGCCGTGCTCCACCAGGCGCGAGCACGCCATCGCCTGACCCCGGGGAGGAAGCCGTTCGACACGTCCAAGCCCTTCGATACCTCAGGGCGAACGGGAGAAGGCAGTACCGGCCATCCCTAGCCCCTGGAAATTTCCCCTTCACTTTCCTGCATCGCCTTAACCCAGAGGTATCGCTGGTTGCGTGAACCGGCCGAAACCAAGTCCTTAAATACAAGGTATCGAAGTCCCTGTCCCCGCTCGGACCGAGGCGTGGAAGTACCCCTCTCCCGTTCGGACTGAGGTATCGAAGTCACTATCCCCGGTTGGGACCAAGCATCGAAGCGTCCCCTCTCCCGTTCAGACTGAAGTATCGAACGGTCTTCCTTACCACCAGTTTTGGCCGTGCTTCACCAGGCGCGAGCACGCCATCGCCTGACCCCGGGAGGAAGCCGTTCGACACGTCCAAGCCCTTCGATACCTCAGGGCGAACGGGAG
>JAZKIC010000016.1:0-87503 GCA_040385065.1 Pseudomonadota bacterium | reverse complement strand
AAGGCAGTACCGGCCATCCCTAACCCGTGGAAATTCCCCCTTCACTTTCCTGGATCGCCTTAACCCAGAGGTATCGCGGGCTGCGTGAACCGGCCGAAACCAAGTCCTTAAGAAACAAGGTACCGAAGTCCCTGTCCCCGTTCGGACTGAGGTATCGAAGTCCCCGTCCCCGTTCGGACTGAGGTATCGAAGTCCCCGTCCCCGTTCGGACCGAGCCGTCGAAGCGAACCCTCTCCCGTTCGGACTGAGGTATCGAAGTCCCTGTCCCCTTTAGGACCGAGCAGAAGCACCCCTCTCCCGTTCGGGCTGACCCTTCGGCGTCATTCATAAGACAGCTTCGGATACCAGTCACTGCCCCTTCCGCCAGGCGTGAGATCGAGAATGTTCCACAGCGGCGTCGGATCGGGTGCGCCCCGCGCGTCCTGGCCGGGATCTGCGGTGCTGCCCATTTCCGATCCCCAAAAATGAAATACCTTGCAGTCCCGGCGGACCCACACATCCAGCGCCGGCCACTCGCTGCCGTCAGGGGCCAAGCCGCGATAGTCGCGGGCAAAGTCGTCGCCGCACATGAAAAACTTCAGGTTTCGCCAGCCGCGCTCGCGGGCATAGGCGAGTTGCCGCTCCACCGGAGAGCGGCCGATCACGGCAAAGCTCACGCGCTGTGAAATGTCACGCACGGGGGTGTCCAGCGAACCGAGAAACGCGGTGCACATCGGACAAGCCTTTTCGCGCTGCGGGCCGTACATCCAGAAGTACGTGACCAGCGTGTCGTGGGACCCGAACAAGTCGGCCAGCACAAGTGTCCGGCCGCTCTCATCTTTGAACTGATAGGTGCCCGCCTCACCCCCTAGCGGCAGGGCGCGGCGTTGCTCGGCCACACGTTCTATATGCCGCCGCAGCTCGATCTCTTCGGCCAGCAGTGCTTCGCGCGCTTTGCGGTAGTCCGCGCTGTCATTCGGATAAGGTCGGCTCGCAGCCTTGGCGAGATCGGTGGCAGGCGCAAGTGGGGTCATCTGGATTTCCTTTCTTGAGGGGGTAGCCGAAGGCGGCACGCGCGAAGAAGCTGGGGGCCAGACCCCACACATTTAATCGCCAACCGTCGCCGGCCCCCGGTCGAGTGCCGGTTATCCTTATGCATGCTTAGGAATACTTCAAGCGCGGCCACAAAGAAACTGGGACCGACCACTCCATGACGGCGCTTCAGACCGTGCTTTTTCTGCTGTGCGTGGTGGTCGCCACGTGTGCGCAGAACCTCAGCGGCTTTGCTTTCGCACTCATCATGCTGAGTCTCGCCGGCCTGCTCGATCTCGCGCCCCTTTCCGACCTCGTCAACGTCGCCACCGTACTGGCACTGATCAATGGTGTGATTGCCTTGCGAGCTTCCAGCAAGACCATGGACGGGCCGGCATTTCGCAACCTGACCTTAGGCAGTGTGGCGGGCATTGCGGCCGGCGTGCTGCTGCTGGGCTGGCTCAGCGTCAATGTGGCTTTGCTGCTGCGTTTGCTGCTGGGCATTACCGTCGGCGCCTGTGCCATCGTCGTCCTGCGCAAAACCGCAGCGGTGCACGTGCGCTCCTCGGTTAACGCATTTCGCGCATGGGGCCTGCTGTCGGGCCTTTTGACCGGTCTCTTCGCAACCGGCGGGCCCCCTCTTGTTTACCACCTTTACCGCCAGCCAATGGCGCTCAAGACAGTCCGGGACACTTTACTGGCCACGTTGGCAGCGAGTGCGTCCATGCGGCTCGTCATCGTGCTGGTCGCTGGCCACTTCAGCCTCAATTCCTTGAAGATGTGCCTGATGGCCACGCCGCTCGTGCTGGTGTTGAGCTGGTGGCTGGAAAAAAATCCGCCAGGCTGGTCACGGCCGGCGGTGCTCAAGCTGGTGTGCGCGCTGCTGCTGCTCACCAGCGCCGGGCTCGTCCTGCCCTCGCTCACGGCGATGTACAGGCTAGCCGCCTGAGCTTGCGTATTCGTCAGCTCTTGCGCGGCTGCTCCATCATTTTCACCAGTGTCCACAAGGCCCGGTTGACGGGCGTCGCAACACCCAGTGCCTCACCGCGCCTGACGATGAGCCCATTGAGGTAATCGATCTCTGTGCGCTTGCCACGGGCCATGTCTTGCGCAGTGGACGAGAACTGCAGCGGCATGCTCGGCGCAAGCCCGGCCACCACCGCATGCATGTCGACCGGAATGGTGATGCCTTCGGCTTTGGCCACAGCCAGGCACTCCAGCACCACGTCACGCATGACATCGGTAGCGCCGTCGCCCTGCACCACCTCGCCATAAGGCCGCTGCGTAATGGCGGAGAGCGCGTTGTAGGCACAATTGAGGATCAGCTTGGTCCAAAGGGCCGCCCGTACATTGGGTGAAATTTCGGTGGGCACACCGGACGCTTTCAGCGCCTCGGCAACCGACTCGCTCCCCCTGCCCGGCTCAATCACCAGCTCGCCCCGGCCGTGATGCCTCACATGGCCCGGTCCCGACATTTCAGTGGCCACGTACACCACGGCGGCCGCCACGTCATGTCCGGGCAGCACGGCGCGCAGGCGGTCGGCGTTGTCGACACCGTTTTGCAGGCACAGCACCAGGGTTTGCTGCCCGAGAAAAGGCAACATCTGCCGGCCGGCCGTTTCGGTATCCATGGACTTGACGCAAAAAAGAATCACATCAGCGCCTTTCACGGCGCTGGCCTCGCTGCTGGCTTGCACGGGCACGGCTTCGTCAAACGCGGTGGTCTGCATGCGCAGGCCGTTTTGTACAAGCGCCTCGACATGCTGGGGCCGGGCAATTAGCAGGACGCTGTGCCCGGCGCGGGCCAGCATGCCGCCGAAGTAGGAGCCGACTGCGCCTGCGCCCATCACGGCGATCTTGAGTTTTTGGGTCATCAGGGGATTTTAGGAAGAGTCGTGGCGACTCGATTGCGCAGCGCGTTGCTCTTGCTCGGGCTGCGCCCCGTTTGCTCGATGTAACCCTTCAATGAGACGTCGCGCGCGCCTAACGCAGGTCCCAAGCCCTGGAATCCACCCCTACACACACCGATAAGGTACCTGTAGTGCCCCAGATGAGGCGCGAGGCTTCTCGGTCAATCGACCCGGACTTTGACCAGAAGAAAAGTTGCAGGAATCGTCGTGGCGTTGGCAGTGACGCTGCGGTTCTGGCTATCGAAAAGCGCTTCCAGCTCAGAGCGCAGTGAGTCGCCGCGTCCGGTCTTATCCGCCGCATCGAACGCGTTCATCGTCGGGCCGTAGAAGCGCCGGAATGCATCTACAAATGCCGAGGGAGACCCGTCGAATTCAAAGGTATAGGTCTCCTTTGAACACGTGATGGCATTTGCGGCAATGCCGGCCTGGCCAAACCGCTCCAGCACGTTGCTTTCTATGCCCCAGGTCATCGGGCTGATGAAGCCTTCCGGTGGGGGCGGAGAATAGGCCGAACTGATTTTCAGGATTTGGGCGACGAGGGTTGGATCGTTCGGAATCCAGTTGCCCATCGCAATGCTGCCACCAGGCCGGGTTACACGCACCATTTCCTTTGCAACGTCAAAGGGCCGGGGCGCGAACATGGCGCCAAAGATACTCACCACATGATCAAAGCTATTGCTGTCGACGCCTTTCATGTCCGAAGCGTCACCCTGCTGGAATCGGCAATGCGTTAAGCCCGCCTGCTTGGCGCGGCGGTTGGCCGCTTCGACCAGCGGACGGGAGATGTCGACACCCAGCACATCGGCGCCCAATCGTGCTGCCGGCAAGGCGGTCGTGCCGTCTCCACAACCCAGGTCAAGCACTTTGTCTCCTGGCCCGATGCCGAGGGACTTGACCAGTGCTTCTCCGCTTTTGCGCATGGCTGCGGCAATCTGCGTGAAGTCGCCCTTTTCCCAGAGTGCCTGATTGGGGTTGGTGGTGGGTTCGGTCTGAACGGTCATGGTGCTCATGGTGTTGCTCCTGGTGTGTTCAAGGTTTCTAGGGTTGAATCGGAAGAGGGGCCTGGATCGGCCGTTGCATCGATCAGGACCGCCACGGGCGCGCCTGATTTCAAGGTCTGCAGCACGACGCAGGATCGCTCGGCCGCGCGACAAAGCTGGCGCATGCGCTGTTGAGGTGTGCCTGGCGCCGCGCGAAGCCGCACGGACAGCTCAAATGACTGGAACGCCACCGGCACGAGCGGGTCACCCAGCGTTCCGCGGACGTCCACCTTCGCGCGAACGTTCACGCGCAACTCAAGCAATCGGACCTCGAGTACCGCGGCAACCATGCGCAAGCTCGACTCCTGGCAACTGGCCAGTGCGGCGCAGAGCAGGTCTCCAGGAACCGGGGCCGCGTGGGTACCGCCTATCGCGCCATGCACGCCATAGTCGAGTTGGGCTTCGGCGTGACTGCCGAAGTGCACTCTGCCTTGCATGGGGCTGGCCAGATCACCCTCGCCGCAGGTCCACGCGAGGTCGGTGACCTCGGCACGCCGGGGATCCAGGCGGTAGCTCGATCGCAAGACAGACTGGCGCGCTCGCACATCGGCCTCTGGTTGGTGAGCGGGAAGTTTGTCCATGTGTTGCAGTGTTCCTCCGAACGTTCGGTTTGTCGTTCTCCGAAGCACCTGGCTTTTTGTTCAAAACGCTCTTTTTTGCCAACGGCTGAGCTGTCATTCCATTCGGCGTCCGATTTTCTTGTCCGAGGCTCCCGAGCCCATCGACGCCGGCCAGCCGATTGAGCACAATGGCCGAGACTTCAGCACGTTGTCGGGGCCTCCACCATGCACATGCAACAGCACATCCGGGATTCCCTCCTGCGCGCGCGAGAGGCCTTCGAGCGGCGCCCGTCGGCGGCGTTGCAAAACGATTCTCCTGCGCTGGCTGTCTGGCAGGGTGGCGTCTCGACCTTGATGCAGCATCCTGCCTTGCCGGGGGCCGTTCACAGTGACCTTCCCGCTGCGCTAGGCGGAGAAGGCCATGGGCCTTCGCCAGGCTGGTACTTTCGCGCCGGGATCGCTTCCTGCATGGCGACGAGCATCGCCATGGAGGCGGCGCTGCTGGGCATTCGCCTGTCACGCCTGGAGGTCGTGGCGAACAGCGAATCGGATGCACGCGGAATGCTGGGAAATGCGTCGATCGCTTCGGGTCCACTGCGTATGTGGCTGACGATCTCACTAGACGCGGCCGATACGCCAGAGGCGCAATTGCGTGACCTGGTGACGTCGGCCAGCGCCAAGTCCCCCATGGCAGACGGCCTGCGGCGCGAACTGGAGGTCTCGCTTGACCTGCATGTTCGGGCTTCGCCCGCCCAATGATGGACGCACTATCTGAAGTCCTGCGCGTCGTTCAACTGAACAGCGCCGTATTTTTCAATGCCAGATTCAGTGCGCCGTGGTGTTTCGCGTCTCCGGAGGCTTCCACGGTAATGCATACCCTTCAGCCCGGCGCTGAGCGCCTGGTCATTTTTCATTTACTGACCGATGGCCAGTGCCGGCTGGAGGTCGAAGGTTCGCCGGCAACCACCCTCCACGCCGGAGACATCATCGTCTTCCCGCATGGCGATGCCCACCTCATGTCTTCGGGCCCGGAAGTCGCGCCCGGGCCGCCAGCCGATCTGGTGTCGCTGCTGCGTCGTGGCCCGCGTGAGATCCGGTTTGGCGGAGGCGGCGAAACCACGCGATTCATCTGCGGCTTCTTCGCCTGTGACCCGAGGCTGTGCCGTCCCATACTGAACGCCCTGCCGCGTGTACTGACGCTCAACCTGCGCGGCCAAGGCGACCCGGGCTGGCTCGAACTGTCCATTCGCTATGCCGTCGCCGAGGCAGCGGCCGTGCGTCCCGGCGGCGCGGGAGTACTTGCAAAGCTCTCGGAAGTGCTGTTCGTCGAAACGCTACGGCGCTACATGACCCAACTGCCACCGGAACAAACGGGCTGGCTCGCGGGGGTGCGCGATCGGCTCGTCGGTCAGGCTCTGTCCTTCATGCACGGCCAGCCTGCCTTTGCCTGGACCGTGGAGACGCTGGCTCGCGACTGCGGAACGTCACGCTCAGTGCTGGCCGAACGCTTCACGCATTACGTGGGGCAGTCGCCCATGCATTATTTGGGTCGCTGGCGCATGGCCCTCGCTGCAGGAATGCTTCGCACCAGCTCCTTGGCCATCGCTCAGGTAGCGAAAGAAGTAGGCTATGAATCCGACCCGGCATTTACGCGGGCGTTCCGCCGCGAGTTCGGCATTCCACCGGCCACGTGGCGCGCGAGCCTGCGCGTATCCGGCTCAGAGCAGCCCTGAGGTGCCGCCCGGAAATAACCATTCAGTCTCGCTCAAACAACTCGGCAAAGTCGCGCTCCCCAATTTCGCCCGCGCCAGCTCGGCTCGAAGCCGGGCGATCTCCATCTGCTCAGTGCCCACAGGTTTGCTGTCGCAGCCCGTGAGCTTGCGCTGCCGATTGGACTTGACCCGGTCGCACAAGGTCTGATCGACCACGCCCGACGACCGCGCTACCGCGGCGGTGGGGCTGTTCGCCCTCGACCAGCCGCACAGCCTCCTGCTTGAATTGCCGCGATAACCGGCTGATCGGGATTTTTCCTTTTCACTCGGCGGTGATCTTGCGCTCGCGGACGATGGCACCCCATTTGACGTCTTCTTTCTTCATGAAAGTCGTCAGCTCCGCGCGTGAAGTGGGCTGGGGCGTTAGTCCGTGTTTGTTGAGCGCTTCCTTCACTCCGGGGTCGTTCAGCACTTTCACGATTTGCGTGTTCCAGTGGTCGAGCAGGGGCGCAGGTGTCTTTCCTGGTGCGACGAATGCGTACCAATTGAGCGCTTCGAATCCGGGGTAGCCGGATTCGGCCACGGTCGGGATGTTCAGCATGTAGGCCGGGCGGGTCGGACCCGTTGTCGCCAGTGGAATGAGTTTGCCAGCCTCGATGTGGGGCATTGCCGTCGGCGGCGCCGAAAAATAGGACGCGATCCGCCCACCGAGCAAATCTTGCAAGGCGGGAGCGCCTCCTTTGTACGGCACGTGGACCATGTCGATGCCTGCACGCTGATTGAAAAGTTCTCCTGCGAGGTGCGATGCAGATCCAGCGCCCGTCGAAGCGAAATCAATGCTGCCCGGCTTCTTTTTCGAGAGTGCGACAAAGTCCACCAGAGTCTTCACGCCAAGGCCCTGGTGCACAACAAGCACGTTCGGGAAGTTCACACCGCCGGATACCGCGGCCAGATCCTTGAACGGGTCGTACGGCACCTTCATGACATGGGGGGCGATGGTGAGCGGGCCGATCGAGCCGAACAGCAGCATGGACCCATCCGCCGGTCCGTTGGCCACTTGTTGGTGAGCGATGTTGCCACCCGCGCCTGCGCGATTTTCGACGATGACGTTCTGGCCGATGTTCTCACCCAGCTTCTTGGCGATGAGGCGCGCGGCCGCATCAGCCGCCCCACCCGCAGCAAATCCGACCACCATCGTGACCGGTTTTTTGGGCGGAAAGTCTTGTGCCTGGGCTTGCCCGGCAAACAACAGAGGAAGTGCAGCTAGCGCGAGGGCGCGGCGCAGACAGGATTTGTTCATTGGATTTGTTCCTTGATCATTGTGAATGGAGTCGTCAGTCGGCCGCCAGGCCGACCGGATTGGGCTTGCGCTTTTCAGTGGCGTGACGCAACAGGGAGGCCGTGCGAAAGACGCCATGAGCGAACTTTCCGTAAGGCAACGTCGCAAATAGCGCCATCACTGCGCCCAGGTGCAGGCACAACAGCACTGGCAGCGCCTGGGTGCCCCGCCCCAACCACAGCGCCAAGCCACTCACACTGGTGAGGAAAAGCAATGCGATGAAGCCCAGGTCCATCGGCTTTTGAGCAAGGTCGCCGTGCAACGAATGGCGCCGGCGGTTCAGATGCCAGAGGCCGACTGTGCCGGCGGCGAGGCACACGCCGCCGGCCACTCCCAGCAGCTTGGGCAGGCTGGGCCACTCATAAGGGGCCATCCAACCCAACACGTAGTGGTAGACGGTTGCCACGCTGGTGGCCGCAAAACACAACATGAACCCGTAGAACGTGAGGTGGTGGAAGCGGCGCCGCGAAAGCGCGTAAGCGTCGTCCTCGTTATTGCAGCCCTTGCCGTGCCCGCCGCCCAGGTATTTGAGGCGCAACACGGCATCCGCGGCCTCGGCCGCCGCGTGCGCGGACACCGGCGCCCCGCTGGTGGCTGGGGTGATGTCGCTCAAGAAACGCCGCACGCCCATCGTCAACGCCAGTACGGCAAACAGGAACACGGGGGCGAACAGGCTGACCAGCAAGTTGTGGGGGAACAAGCGGTAGAAGTTGCCGCCCAGACGCGCATCCCATAGTGTTCCGTTCAGGGCGACCGCCAGGATGAGAAAAAGCGCGAGCCCCGCAGCCAGCGCGACCGAGAGGGTCAGGCCGTTGCGTTCGTACAGCGCGCCTAGTGCAGGCGGCCACGCGTAGTCAACATAGGTCTGCCCGCGCACTTCGGCCATGGCTTTCGGGACGTTTACAGCAAACTCATGAGGCGGCGCGTATTGGCAAGCGTGGAGGCAGGCGCCGCAGTTGTGGCACAGGTTGGCCAGAAAGTGAATGTCGGCCTTGCCGAATTCAAGCCGCCGCGTCATCGCAGGGAACACCGCGCAAAAGCCTTCGCAGTAGCGGCACGAATTGCAGATTTGCATCTGCCGGCCCACTTCAGCTTCCTTGGCCGTGAGGATCGGGATGACCCGATGCTGGCCGCTTGCGAGTGACGAGGCTTCTCGACTCAAGGCTTCAAGTTGTTGCATGCTGCTCCGTTCTGGCCTTGGCGGCGGCCCGCGCGGCGCGTGTTCCTGCAATGCGGCCGAAGGCCGTGCCGATGCTCATCCCGACGCCTGCCGTATACCCCTGGCCAAGCACGTTGCCGGCCATCATTTCACCGGCGACAAAAAGGTTGGGGCTGGGGCGGCCCCCGAAACGTACCGCCGCGGTCTCGTCCACCTTCAGCCCGAGGTACGTGAAAGTGATGCCCGGCTTGACGGCATAGCCGTAGAAGGGGGCTGTATCGATTGGTCGGGCCCAATGTGTCTTGGCCGGCACGAGGTTCGCGGTGTGGCAATCATCGAGCGCCGTGTGGTCGAACCTGCCCATGCGGCAAGCCGCGTTGTAGCTGGCAATCGTCTGGCTGAAGGTGTCGGCGTCCAGGCCGAGCTTCCCTGCGAGCTCCGGAAGCGATCCGGCGGTGGTTCCAGGAAACACTGGAGGCATGAAACGCCCGACGGCTTTCTGGTCGATGATCGAATAGGCCACCTGCCCGGGCTGCTGCGCCACCAGTCGGCCCCAGATGGCGTAGCGCTTGGGCCAAAAGTCCTCGCCCTCATCGTAAAAGCGTTGTCCGTTACGGTTCACCACGACGCCCAGCGACACACAGTCGATTCGTGTACAGATTCCGCCGTCGTAGAGCGGCGCCCGGGCATCAATGGCAACCATGTGACCTTGCGACGGGTCACCGATCGAGTCCGCGCCTGCATCGATCAAGTGTTTGAGCAGCACGCCCTGGTTGAAACGCGTGCCACGGATGAGGAAGTTGTCGGCCGGCCACTCGCCTCGCTCGTTCTGGCCCCACGCTTCGCGCAGCCAGTCGCGATTTGATTCGAATCCCCCGGCGGCCAGTACGCAACTCTTCGCCTCCAGGCGTTCACCACGTTCGGTGTGCACAGCGACGAATCGGTCGCCGTCCATTTCAACTGACGCCACGGGTGTCTCGTAACGGATCTGGACACCAAGCCGTTCAGCGCTGCGGAAATACGCATTGACGAGTGCCTTTCCGCCGCCCATGAAGAATGCGTTGGTCCGCGCGACATGCAACGCGCCTGAGAGCGGCGGCTGAAAGTGCACACCGTGACTGCGCATCCAGTCCCGGCAGCTCGACGAAGCGCGAATCACCAGTCGTGAAAGGCGTTCGTCGGTGCGGCCTCCCGTCACCTTCAGCAGATCCTGCCAAAACTCCTCTTCCGGGTAGGCGTCGACCAAGACGTCTTGAGGTGCGTCGTGCATGCAGCGCAAGTTACGGGTGTGACTGGAATTGCCGCCCCGCCATTCGCGCGGCGCACTCTCCAGCAGCAGCACGCTAGCGCCGGCTTCTCGCGCCATGAGCGCGGCGCACAGCGCGGCGTTTCCGCCACCGACCACCAGTACATCGATCACATGTGTCTCCTTGGGTATGGACACAATGTAGTGAATCGGCTCTTCGGGCGACAGGCCCGTCCTATCAACAGGTGTTCAGCAATCGAGAAGACTTGCGCCCGTCCATCGCCCGTCCTTCACCAGTTTGCGTACGGTGTCGGTCATCACTACCCGCGTGGCAAGCGCGGCTGGAGAAAGCTCATCATCAGAGAGGCTGACCAGCAGGTTGCGGCGACCCACGTGCGCGTCCGCGATTTGGCAGTGGTTAAAGTCGTCGCCCGAATAGCCCACAGTCGCAGCCCCCGGCTGGATAGTGGCTCCCAGCCCGGCGCGCACTGCGTCCATCAGCAAGGCCAGCCCGTCAATCTCGGCCACGACATCAGGCTCGATGCGCGCGCGCGCAAACGCGGCCACCAGCGTCGCCCGCAACCCGTGGTTTGCGCTCGGAAGAATCAGAGGCACGCCGCCAAGCTGGGAGAGCCGCACCTTGGCGCCTGCTGGCCGTTGTGGAAGGCCAGGTGATGCGATCACGAACAGCTTTTCCTCCAGCAGGGGCGCAACACTCCAGCTGCCAGAAGCGTTAGCTTGAAACAAGACTGCAAGGTCGAGCTGCCGAGCCTGCAGCATGGTCGCCAGATGACCAGACAGCGACTCCACCATGTGCAGGCGAATATCCGGGTACGACTCGCGCATGGCCAGCAAAAGCGGAACACCCAGCACCGATGAAGTTGTTGGGGCGAGCCCCACACTGACATGCCCGGAGAGCCGCCCCCGCTTTGCGGCGGTAACCGCGGCGTCGGCGCTTCGCAAAGTGAGTTGAGCCTGATGAAGGAAGGCCAGCCCGGCGGCGGTGGGCGCCACGCCCGTGGACAGACGCTGCAGGAGCCGGGTGCTTAGTTCGCCTTCGAGCCGGCTGATTTGCTGGCTGAGCGCCGAGGTATGGACGCACAACTCCGCCGCGGCGCGACCCATGCTGCCTAGCTCGCAAATTTTCACGAAATACCGGAGCTGTCTCAGTTCCATCTTGACGGCCCGTCGCACACATCGGTGCGCTGCGCACCTTGCAGGGCGGGCGCGAGGTCCCCATCTTTGCAAAGTGCCTGCTCAAGCCAGAAGGGCCGCATTATGTGTAATAAACCTGTGTTGCATGCTCACGCTCAGAACGGCTGGTCGTGGAGCGATTGACCATCTGTAATGCCCCCGCGCCAATTGCAGAGCAAGTGCTCGGGTCTCCCCAATTTTGGTTGGCCTGCCTGCCGTGATTATGAGCACAAGACACGCAGATGCCAGAGCTCTCCATCCATTGGCAAATGGCGGGCCAGTGCGGTTCGCGTAGCAGCACTTGCAAAGTACGTCCGCCTCTACTTCAGCAACAAGCTGCCTTGCCTTCGCACCGCTTCGAACGGGTGAACGCTAGCTTCATGCGCTAGGTCGAAAAGCGCTCTGTTGTGGTTCCTAAGGTCGCCGGGGCCATGCCCGACGCGTGACGCAACACGAATTCCCGGTGCTACTTATCCGGTGCGGTTTCCCTCTCAGTCGAGCTATGAACCATGCCTTCAAAAGCTCAATGAAAATCCCGGCTCTTCGCCCCAAGCCGCCCCAGCAAAGGCGACAGGTCTTCTAGCCGCTGCGCCACCAGGTTGCGCACGGCGCCGTAGCCTTTGGCCTGCCCCCCGCTTTCTTCGCTGCGTTGCCATGTGCCCCACACCGCCAGCAGCCGTGAATGCAGCAAAGGCCCGCGCTGCTGCTCGCGCAACGATTTCCAGACGATGACATTGACCGCGCCGGTTTCGTCTTCGAGCGTGAGAAAGATGGTGCCGTTGGCGGTTTGGGGTTGCTGGCGCACGGTAACGATGCCGCACGCTGCCACGTGCCTGCCGTCGGGCAACTCGTTGAGCTGGCCTGCGCTGAGCAGGCCCTTGCGCGCCAACCGGGGCCGCAAAAGGGCCACCGGATGGCGGCGCAGGGTCAGGCCGGTGGACTGGTAATCGAACAGGATGTTTTCGCCCTCGGGGGTGTCGGGCAATTGCAATGCGGCTTCGTGCGTGGGTACGGCGCGCAGAAGTTGCGGGGCCGGTTTGAGCGCCGCCGCTTCCCAGACCTGCTGCCGCCTGTGGCCCGCCAGGGTCAGCAAGGCGTCGGCGGCGGCCAGTGCGTTGATTTCGCGAGCATCCAGGCGGGACCGCAACGCCATGTCTTCGGTGCTGGAAAAAGCCCCCTCATTTCGCGCCTGGACAATGCGCTCAGCGGCCTTTTCGGGCAGGCCGGAGACCATGCGCAAGCCCAGCCGAACTGCCGGTTGCCCTTCGCGAATTCCCGGATGACGCGCCTGCATCTCTGACTCCAAAGGGCCGCTGGCAGGCTCCAGCGAGCAGTCCCAGAAACTGGCCGTCACATCGACCGGCCGCACCTCGACGCCATGCCGCCGCGCGTCCTGCACCAGTTGCGAAGGCGCATAAAAACCCATGGGTTGTGAGTTGAGCATGGCCGCCAGGAAGCACGCCGGTTCATGGCACTTGAGCCAGCAGCTGATGTAGACCAGCTTGGCAAAACTGGCGGCGTGGCTCTCGGGAAAACCGTATTCACCAAAGCCCTGGATCTGGCTGAAGATGCGTTCGGCGAACTCGGTTTCGTAACCTTTTTCGACCATGCGATCGACGAGCCGCGCATGAAAGCGCTCGACACCTCCTTTTTTCTTCCAGGCCGCCATGGAGCGCCGCAAGTCATCGGCCTCGCCGGGCGTGAAGTCCGCCGCGATCATGGCGATCTGCATCACCTGCTCCTGGAAGATCGGCACGCCCAGCGTGCGGCCGAGCGCGTGGCGCAGTTCCTCGTTCGGGTAGACCTCTTCTTCGGGGTGCTCACGCCTGCGCAGGTAGGGATGCACCATGCCGCCCTGGATGGGGCCCGGCCGCACGATCGCCACCTGCACCACCAGGTCGTAAAAGCAGCGGGGCTTCAGGCGCGGCAGCATCGACATCTGGGCGCGGCTTTCGATCTGGAAAACGCCCACCGTGTCAGCCTGACAGATCATGTCGTAGGTCTGGACGTTGCCGGACTCGATCTGGTGCATCTGGAGTTCTCCGCCGCGCGTCTGGTCTACCAGTTGCAGGCAACGGCGAATCGCGGACAGCATGCCCAGCGCGAGCACGTCCACCTTTAAAAGCCCCATGGCGTCGAGGTCGTCCTTGTCCCACTGGATGATGCGGCGCGCCTCCATGGAAGCTGGCTGCACCGGAACCAGCCGGGTGAGCTTGGTTTGTGTGAGAACAAAGCCGCCTACGTGTTGGCTGAGGTGGCGTGGAAAACCAATCAGGCGTGCCGCCATTTCCAGCCACTGCACCACGGCACCCGGGCTGATGCCCAGCGCCATGCCAGCCGTGGCCTCCTTGAGCTTTTCGTCGAGCGCGCCGCGTCCGTCGAACCAGAAATGGTCTTTCGCGAAATGGTCGATCAGTTCCTGCGAAATACCCAGCGCCTTGCCGACGTCACGCAAGGCGCTGCGCGGCCGGTAGCTGATGACTGTGGCCGCAATGGCGGCGCGGTCGTGGCCGCATTTTTCATAGATGTACTGGATGACTTCCTCGCGCCGCTGGTGCTCGAAGTCCACGTCGATGTCGGGCGGCTCAAGGCGCTCGCGGCTGATGAAACGCTCGAACAATAACTGGCTCTCGGCCGGATTGACGGCCGTGACGCCCAGGCAATAGCACACCGCCGAATTGGCGGCCGACCCGCGCCCCTGGCACAAGATGCGGCGCTCATTGGCAAAGCGCACGATGTCATACACCGTGATGAAGTACATCTCGTAGTGGAGTTCCTCGATGAGGTCGAGCTCGTGCGCGAGCTGGCGCTGGAGCTTGTCGGGCACGCCCTGCGGATAGCGCTGGCAGGCACCTTCTGCCGTAAGGCGGCGCAGGCACTGTCCGGGCGTCTCGGCGGTGGCGATGAAATCCTGCTTGGGATAGCGGTACAGGTCACGGATTTCATCGAGGTTGAAGCGGCAACGCGCGGCAACTTCCAGCGTGGCATGCAGCAGGCCGGGGGCATAGGTTTCGGCCAGCTGCATGCGCGGGCGCAAGTGCGCCTCGGCATTGGCCTGCAGCGAAAAGCCGCATTCATGCACCGTACGGCCCAAGCGAATGGCCGTCATGACGTCGTGCAGCGGCTTGCGCGAGCGCACGTGCATGCGTACATTGCCGGCCGCCACCAGGGGCACACCACTTTGCACGGATGCGTCCTGCAGTTGCACCATGCGCAGCGCATCGTCCAGCCCCTTGTGCAGTTCCGCCGCCAGCCAGCAATGCAGGCCGTCGCTGGCACTGAAGACTTTTTTGGCCCATTGCAAATGCGCTTGCAACGCTTGGGTGTCGATGTCTTCCTCGAGAAGCGGGCACAGCAGCACTTCGCAATGCGTCAGCGATGCGAAATCGCTTTCGCCCAGAGTCACCCGGTAACTGCCTTTTTCGATCAGGTCGCCGGCCTGACGGGCCGCCGTGATGAACTCGCATAAATTGCCCCAGCCGCAGGCGTCATGCGCCAGCACGACCAGCCGAAAAGGCAAGCCTGCCTGCACAAAAAACTCGGCGCCAGGCACCAGCTTGAGTCCGTGCTGTTTGGCGGCCACATGAGCGCGGACCACGCCCGCCACCGAACATTCGTCGGTGATGGCCAGCGCCTGGTAACCCAGTGCCTGCGCCCTCTCGACCAGTTCCTCGGCGTGCGAGGCGCCGCGCTGGAAACTGAAATTGCTCAGGGCATGAAGCTCGGCATAGGCCGGCAGCGGCGTCCACATGGTGAATTTGGAAATTTGCGGTTCAGCATCAGGCAAAGATGCCGTGCAGGTACCAGATGCCTGGAGAGGGCCGGTTTTGCTTGTGCAGCATCGCGGCGCTGCCCGTACGCTCGCGGTAGATCCACAGCAGCCCGGCTTTATCACTGCGGGCGATGAAGTAGTCGCGCATGACAGCAGCCCGGTCGGCACCCTCCTCTTGCGGGTCTTGCGGGTCTTGCGGGTCTTGCGACTGGCCGGGCGCCCGCACCTTCACGCCTGCATGCCCCCCGCCCTTGCCCATCCAGCCCGTGGCTTCCAGACGCTGCGGCCCGGCGAGCAAGGTCAGGGGTCCCTCGTGCCAGGGGCGCTCGCCCTGCATCTCCAGCGGCAAAGGCTCATGCAGCAGCCAGGAAGGAAAAAGCGCATCCGGCTGGCAGGAGTCGATATCGGGCAACGCTTTTTCAGCAGATTGCCGGGTTGTTTTTTTCGTCCGGGACAGCTTGCCCTGTGGCGGCATCCCGACCATGTTGGCAGACTGCGCAGGCAACCAGCACTGCATCCGCTCGGGAACGTGATCGGCCAAGGCCTGCCACCGGCGCACCTGTTGCGGGCCGAGCCGGGCACTTAGCCGCTCGATCAGTTGCGCCAGACTGTCACCTCGCAGGCACTCGTCAGGCAGCAAGCTGTGGTTGCTGCCGGTCAAGGAAAGGGTTTCGAGCGAGCGCAGGCAGATGGTGTGCGCAGGTGCTGGCAGGCGAACACGCGCCAGATGCTCGGCCATCAGCCGCGCCACATGCGTCATGTCCTGTGAAGCCTCGGTCATGCGCACGTCCAGCTTGCCGCTGGCCGGCACGTCCCGGCGCGGGTCGAGCAGCCAGGACAGCTCTACCCCGAGCACACCCCGGCTGTGTGCCACCAGCCAGGCCTTGAGCAGCATGAGCAAACGATTGACGCCGAACATCAGGGCATTGGCGTTTTCAACCAGCGCGGGAAGTTCGAGCGGCGCCTCGAACACTTCGGGCAGGCTGAGCCAGCTGTGGCTTTCGGGTTGATCGCCAAAGGCGCGGTCAAGTGCGTCGAGCAGCGGCTGGCCGAAGCGCCTTGCCAGGCCGTCGCGTGGCAAACGGCGCAGGTCGCCCCACGAGCGGCAGCCGATGCGTTCCAGCACGCCGAGGTGCTCACGCGCGGCACTCAGGCAAGCCAGCGGCAAGCGGGCGGGCTCACAACGCGACGACTCGCGCCAAGGCAAGCCGCTGCGCAGACGGCCCAATGCCAGCAGCGCCGTCGGGCCTTGCGCGAACCGAAGAGATGCAGGCGATGAATCGGGCCCGGCATGCGCTGCCTGGAGGCGCTTCAAGAGGCGGCCCGTACCGCCAAACAGACGCACGCTGGCGGAGATTTCCATCAACACGGCTTCGTCCTCGAGCGTGACGCGCGGCGTAAAGGCCAGCGCATGCCAGGCCAGAGCCAGCAGCGCGTTGCTTTGTAAAACGCTGGTGGACTCGGCCGGAGTTTCGGCGCCGTCAGGAAGCGGCTGCAATGCGATCCAGAGCACCCTGGCTCTCCTGCCCTGCGGGTGAGGGAATGGGTGAGGGCTTGAACAAGCCGGCAGCGTTCAGGCTGGCATTGCGGCGTTGCCGGGCCTGGGCACGGCTGGCCGCAAGCAAGGCTTGCAGCCGGGGCGTTGCAGTGCAAAGGGTGAGCGGCTCCTGCAAAGGCGGGCCGCGCCGCTTGAACACCTGCAATTGCAAGGTAGGGACGGATCCGAGCGGCACGCCGGGCGAAAGCAGCAAGCGAAGCGGCGCGGGTGACGACTCTTCACGTACCGAGACAGGCCGAAAAACGAACAGCAGCTTGCCGTACTCCTGGGCAGCACGGTGCAATCGCCTGAGTTGCGGCATTTGTACGCGCGGCAGCCAGGCCAGCACCGCGTGAACCTCGGCGCAGCGCAAGGCCTGCTCGGCCGCCCACAGTCGCCCTGCCGAGGCATCAGCCTGAATGCACAACAGGCTGCGGGGGTCCAGTGCACGGGCCGCCAAGGCCGGGCCGAAAGGCATGAACGGCGCAGCGACCAGCACCACACGCCGGGCCCGGGGCGCGGCTCCGGCAGTGGCGCAAGTGGCGGCCGCTTTGACGAGGGCCGGCGCAATCAACCCCCACTCGGCCCATCCGGGCAGAGCTTGCAACAGCTCGGTCATGGCCCCCAGAGGCCAGCCACCGCCGGGCAAAACGGCATTGAGCTCGGGATAGCCCGTGTCCAGGGTGGGCACCAGCGCATCTGCCAGTTCGTCAGCCCGCCAAACGCCTTCCAGCCCGGGCTTGAATGGGTCGGAAAGGCAGGCTTTTTCAGGCTGAAAAGCTTGGGAAACTGAACTGAAAATGGGAAGGGCTGACATCTGAAAATACTGTATGCGCATACAGTATTACACGCTTTAAGCCGCCCGGAAAGCAAATCTCAATTCCCGGAAATCAGGCGGGCTTTCCATCAGCAAAGAAGCTGCAGCCTTACTACTTTGGTTGCCAACGCACCCGTTAACGCAACCGTTAACGCAACCGTGTGCTTAAGAAGGGTCTGCGGCACGTAGCCGATCTTTCAGCCCACGGATTGATCAGTAGCCCAACGCAATGAATACGCGGCCTCAGTGCTACAGCCTCAGGAATGCGCGCTCTCGGATTCCCCGGAAACCTTCGTTGGCTACTTGTTATGGCGCACTTCAAAGTGTTGAGTCTTCTAAAAAACGATACAAAACAATTGCATAAGCTAAATAATAGTTTTACACTTCTAAAGTTTTACGCTTTGTAACTATAGTTACTACATCTGATCCCAACCCTGTGAAATGGTACTTCCAAACGTCATCCAAGACCAGCAGCTAGACACGGCTTCAGCTCTGGAGTCCACCGTCTGCAACCCCGCTTTGCTGCGGCTACAGCAGTCGAAAAACGTCTTGCTTTTGCAAGGCCCGGTGGGTGCTTTTTTTGACCGATTGACTGTCTGGCTCCAGCAAAAGGGTACGCAAGTTCAGCGCGTGGCTTTTCATGGCGGTGACGTTTATGACAGCCGCGCCGTTAAGCCCATCGTATTCAACCAGGCAGACTGGCCCCACTTTTTGGCCCACCTGCTCGAAGCCCATCAAATCGACCTGGTCGTGCTATTTGGCCAGTCCCGCCGGAATCACAAAGCCGCCATTGACCTCTGCAAGAGCCAGGACATTAGCGTGCTGGTGCTCGAAGAAGGCTACTTCAGGCCCGGCTACATCACCATGGAGCTGGGCGGCGTAAACGGCTTTTCTGACACCTTGGGCAAGTACACCTGGCGGCCCGCTTCTGCGGCGCAAGGCCTTAAGCCAGACGTTTCACCCCGCCATTTCCAGAAAATGGCCATACAAGCCAGCCTGCATTACAAGGCCCTGTGGAAAGCCAGGCACGAATTCAACCACTACCTGCACCACCGGGCCAGCCAACCCAGCTACTACTTTACCTACTGGATCCGGTCATGGCTACGCAAGCTCAAGCACGTCCGGCCTTGCCGCAAATTGCAGCAGCGCCTGATTGCAGCCAAAGCCACAAGCCCCTTCTACTTTGTGCCGCTGCAGCACGACGGTGACGCCCAAATCACCCACCACAGCAACTTTTCGGACAACGCCCAGTTCGTCAACCGCGTCATTTTGTCATTTGCGAAGCATGCGCCAGTCAAGAGCTTGCTGGTGTTTCGCCAACATCCCCCTGTCCGCGGCGGCCCCGGGCATGGAGAACTCATCAATGGCCTGGCCGCAGACCTGGGCATTGGCCACCGTGTGTTCCATATGGTTGAAGGAGATACACCCGACCTGGCCGAACACTCAGCCGGCGTAGTGCTTATCAACAGCACCGTGGGTCTGCAGGCCTTGGAGCGCGGCGCGCCTCTCATGGTCCTGGGCGAAGCGCTTTACAAGCAGCCCACCTCACCTTCACGGGCAAGCTAGATCAGTTCTGGCGCCACGGGCGTCCGCCCTGCCCCCAAGAAACCGCCAGTTTCTTGGCGCAAATGAAAAACCTCACCCAGGCGCCTGTCAGTGTTTATGCGCTGCGCAGCGAGCCCATTACGTGGGACGCCGTGCTGGCAACTGCGTCCACTGCTGAAGCCCCTGCTTCGGCCTCGGCCTCGGCTTGGGCTTCTGCAACCCTCGTTGCCCCGGTTTCTTCTTTCACGCGACCGATTACCACCAGCTCCGTTTGTCAATCCTCATGATCATTCCCGTTATTCTTTGCGGCGGCGCTGGCTCCCGGCTGTGGCCAGTGTCCCGCGAGACACACCCCAAACCTTTCATGCGCTTGGCCGACGGTCAAAGCCTGCTGCAAAAAGCCTTCATGCGCGGTGCCGCCCTTCCTGGCGTCCGGGAAGTGTTAACGGTCACCAATCTGGAACTCTTCTTTAAAACCAAAGAAGACTTCCGGCAGATCAGTGCCAAGGGCGAGCAAGCCGGCCTGCCCATCAGCTACGTGTTGGAGCCCTTTGGCCGCAACACCGCCGCCGCCGTCGCCGCTGCAGCTCTGCAAGTGCAGCGCACGCATGGAGATGCCGCAGTCATGCTTATCTTGGCGGCAGACCACCTCATTAACGATCAAGCCGCCTTTGCCGCCGCCGTGGCGCAAGCCCAGGTGCTGGCCCAGCAAGGCCGCATCGTTACTTTCGGCATCCACCCTGAAAGTCCTGAGACCGGCTTTGGCTACATCCAGGCGCAGGGCAACACCGTCACGCGATTTGTTGAGAAGCCCGACTTCGAAACGGCCAAGCAGTACCTTGCCACCGGTGGTTATTTCTGGAACTCCGGCATGTTCTGCTTTACGGCGGGCGCCATTTTGCGCGAAATGGCCCAGCACTGCCCGGCCATCCTTGAGGCAACTCAGGCTTGCCTGAAAGAGTCAACGGCTGTACCTGTAGGCGGCGGCTATCAGGTCGAACTGCACGCGCCCACTTTTGCCAAGGTGCCAGACGACTCCATCGACTACGCGGTGATGGAAAAAACCCAAGCCATTGCAATGGTGCCCTGCCAAATTGGCTGGAGCGACATTGGCTCATGGGCCGCAGTGGGTGAGTTGGCCGTGGCCGACGGCCAAGGCAACCGCGTAGAAGGACACGCTCTCATGCACAACGCCACAGGTTGCTTTGTACAAAGCGCTGAGCGCATGGTGGGCGTCGTTGGCGTGAGCGACCTCATCATTATTGATACCCCTGACGCCTTGCTCGTGGCCAACCGGAACAACAGCCAGGACGTCAAACAAATCTACAGCCAACTCAAAGCGCAGGGCCACGAGAGCCACAAGCTGCACCGCACCGTGCAGCGCCCGTGGGGTAGCTACACCATCCTGGGTGAGGGCAATGGCTTCAAGATCAAACGCATTGAAGTCAAGCCCAACGCCAAGCTCAGCCTGCAAATGCACCACCACCGCAGTGAGCACTGGATTGTGGTGAGCGGCACTGCCGCTGTGCAAAACGGCGACGAAGAAACCATGCTGCATACCAACCAGTCCACCTACATACCGGCTGGGCACCAGCACCGACTGCACAACCCCGGCGTCATTGACTTGGTCATGATCGAAGTGCAAAGCGGCCAATACCTGGGCGAAGACGACATCGTCCGGTTTTCAGACCAATATGGCCGCGTGTAGATGAGCCTCGTTAAAAACCGCCTGTTTCTTGCCACAGTCGTTATTCCCACCGTCGTAGCAACTATTTACTTTGGCCTCATTGCGTCAGACGTGTACACCTCTGAAAGCCGCTTTGTGGTACGCAGCCCCGAACGGCAGTCCACGTCAGCACTCGGCTCCATCCTGAAAGGCGCAGGCTTTTCACGATCACAAGACGACAGCTACACCGTGCATGACTATGCGCTGTCTCGTGACGCGCTCAAGGAAGTCAACGCCGCCCTGGACGTAGGCAAAGCCTATGGCGCTGGCAGCGTTGACATTTTTAGCCGCTTTGGCGGGCTCGACATGACCGCCGGCTTTGACACCAGCTTTGAGGCACTGCACCGCTACTACCAAAAAAAGATTGACCTGCAGCACGACAGCGCCTCGTCAATCTCGACCCTGAGCGTACGGGCCTACACCGCCCAAGACGCCCAGGCCATCAACACCAAACTGCTCGAACTCAGCGAAGCACTGATCAACCGCCTGAACGAGCGCGGCCGCCAAGACCTGATTCAGTTTGCCAGCGTTGAAGTGGCCAAGGCGCAAGAACAGTCAAAAGCCGCCGCACTGGCTTTGTCCAACTACCGCAACGCCAAAGGCGTGGTCGACCCAGAACGCCAGGCCACCGTGCAACTGCAGCAAGTCGCCAAGCTGCAAGACGAAATCATTGCCACCACCACGCAGCTGGCCCAGCTCAAAACCTTTACACCGCAAAACCCGCAAATCGAATCCCTGCAACTGCGCACCGCCACGCTGCGCGCAGAGATGGCCAACGAAACCCGCAAAGTCACAGGCGGAGAGCTTTCATTAACAAACAAAGCCGCCGACTTTCAGCGATTGGCGCTTGAGCGCGAGTTTGCCGACAAGCAACTTGCCAGCGCCATGGTGTCATTAGAGCAAGCCCGCAACGAAGCCCAGCGCAAACAGGTTTACCTCGAACGCATCGTGGCACCCAGCCTGCCTGACAAAGCCATGGAGCCGCGGCGCTTGCGGGGCATTTTGTCTACCTTTGTGCTCGGCCTCATGGCTTGGGGCATCTTGAGCATGCTGCTGGCCGGTGTGCGCGAGCACCAAGACTAAAGGGCCCATCGCGTGACCGGCCAAGCCTCACTCAGCAAGTCATGGCGCATTCAGCGTCGGGTGATTGGCGCGCTGCTTATGCGCGAGGTATTGACCCGCTATGGCCGTCACAACATTGGGTTTTTGTGGCTCTTCGTGGAACCCATGATGTTCACGCTCGGCGTCACTACGCTGTGGACGCTGGCGGGCGCGGGGCACGGCTCTAACTTGCCCATCGTTGCGTTTGCCATCACCGGTTATTCCACCATTTTGCTCTGGCGCAACATGCCCAACCGCTGCATAGGCGCTATCGGCCCCAATCTTGCCCTTATGTACCACCGGCACGTCAAAGTAGTAGACATTTTTGCGTCCCGGCTCGCCTTGGAAGCGGCTGGTGCCACCATCTCGTTCGTAGCACTGTCGATCTTTTTCTGTTTCATCGGCTGGATCAGTCCACCAGAAGACGTGGCCAAGGTCTTGCTTGGCTGGTTCATGACGGCCTGGTTTGGCTGCTCCTTGGCCATATTCATGGGCGCCATGAGCGAGCAGTCTGAAGTCATCGAAAAGCTGTGGCACCCGGCTTCATATTTGCTGTTTCCACTCTCCGGCGCAGCATTCATTGTTGACGCCCTGCCCCCAGCGGCGCAAGAAGCTGTGCTGCTGCTGCCCATGGTTCATGGCGTCGAGCTGCTGCGCGAAGGCTACTTCGGCTCCACCTTCCGCGCCCATTACGACATTGGCTACATGGCGCTGGTTTGCACCGTCTTGACGCTGCTGGGCCTGGCAAAAACGCGGCAAATCAGCCGCACGGTGATGCCCGAATGATCAGCATCGAACACGTCAGCAAGCAGTACGTCACCCGCCGCGGCAGCGTGACTGTGCTTGACGATGTCAATCTCACCATCCGCCCGGGGGAAAAGGTGGGCATTTTGGGCCGCAACGGGGCCGGCAAGTCCACCATCATCCGGCTCATTAGCGGTGCCGAACGGCCCACGTCTGGCCGCATCATCCGCGGCATGAGCGTGTCTTGGCCGCTGGCCTTTGGCGGCGCCTTTCAAGGCACCCTCACGGGTCTGGATAACCTGCGCTTTATTTGCCGCGTGTACGGCGCCAGCACGGATGACAAAGTCGCTTTTGTTCAAGAGTTTTCAGAGCTTGGCCGCTACCTTCAGGAGCCCGTCAAAACATACTCCGCAGGTATGCGAGCCAGGCTGGCGTTTGCCATCAGCATGGTTATTGAATTTGACTGCTTCTTGATTGATGAAATCGTGGCTGTGGGCGACAACCGATTTCATGAAAAGTGCCGAGTTGAGCTTTTTGAAAAGCGCAAGGATCGAGCCATGATTATCGTCTCGCATGACGCTGGCTATGTGCGCGAGCACTGTAATCATGCCGCAGTTTTAGACAAAGGTCGGCTCACCACATTTAATCAAGTGGAAGAAGCCTTCGACTTATATGAAGCGCAGTCCAACTAGTGATCAAAGATCCATTGAAAACTGTCCAGGCGACTAAGATTTAGTGTAAATACAAAGGGAGCTAACCGTGAAGTTGACCAGTGAATTAAAAGGTTTCTATCTCGCATCAATAAAAATACCCCTTCTCGGGCCATTCATTCTCGATCCCCTACTTCGATATTTGTGGAAGTTCACGGTCTGGATTGATGAAAAACAAAGTAACGGTGCCGGAAAGAGGCATGGCCCGGATAAGGCCCAGCTCGGATCCTACTCTGCAGCTATTTATACATTACAGCAGCGAGTTGAAAATATGGAAAAGAAGCAGATAGAGCTTCAAGCAAAGGTGGATGAAAACTTTTTCAAGGGAGAACTACGGAACAACTTGAGCGCGTCCATTTTTGATGGAGTCTATGCGGCACTAACGAAAATCGAAAAGACCGAAAAAAAATGACGATTCAGTTTTCGATAGTTATAAACACATACAACCGCGCGCATACGATTGAAGATACGCTTCAGTCGTTGAAGTACCTGCGATATCCGAGCTTCGAAGTATTGGTCGTCAATGGCCCCTCCACTGATGCGACCGAGGAAATCTTGAAACGGTATCGTGACGATATCATTCACCTCAACTGTTCAGAGGCCAACTTATCAGTATCAAGGAACATAGGAATCTCTGCTGCATCTGGTGATGTGGTGTGCTTTATTGATGACGACGCAATCCCGGAACCGAACTGGCTAGATATGATAGCAACAGGCTACACATCTCCGGAGGTTGGCGCCGTTGGGGGATATATCCGAGATCACACGGGGTACTCTTATCAAAGTAGAGCAGTTGTATGCAACAGGTTCGGCGAAGGTGTTAATTACGAATCTCCGGATGCAGTCAAACTGAAGACATCCACGACGTCGCCTCCAGAGTTTTATAGCCTAACAGGTACGAATTGTACGTTTCGCAGATCCGCACTATTTGAAATTGGCGGGTTTGATGAGGAGTATGCTTATTTCCTGGATGAAACCGATGTTGTACTCAGGCTTGTCGATCGCGGCTACAAGATCGTCTACGTCCCCTCCGCGGAGATACATCATAAATACGCGTCCAGCCATCTTAGAACAGCCACGAGAATCCCAACATCCATTTACCTGCCCGCGCGAAGTAAAGCCTATTTCTGCATGAAAAATGCCGCGCCCGTCCATGGCTCGGCCATAGTTTTGGATCATCTTGAAAAGTATCGAAGTTCGCTTCGGTCAGATTACGATTGGTATCTTCACCACGGGCAGATCGACGTCCATCACCACAGAAATCTTCACCAAGGCATCGATCGAGGGATAAGCGATGGGCTTAGGAATGCGTTCCTAGACAGAAAATTAATGAACAGGGAAAGGTCTGACACGAAGCAATCTTTCAAAGCATATCCTCCCACTTTAGCCGCCCCGACGCGTATCCGAGTCTGTTTTTTATCGCAGGAGTACCCTCCTAATCCATGTGGCGGAATTGGCAACTGGACTCATACGCTTGCGACCTCGCTAGCAAGACTGGGGCACGAGGTAACCGTGATTACAAAGGGTGCTGAGCACAATCGCGTTGACTTTCAAGAGGGCGTTTGGGTTCATCGTGTGGTTCCGGTCTGGCAACCTGAGAGAACAGTGCCGCCCATTCCGCCAGATATTCCCCAGATAACAAAAGACTACGCATACACTGTATATGACGAGGTCATGAGAATTAGGCTCGTTCGCGGGATAGATCTAGTCTCAAGTCCAATATGGGATCTTGAGGGAATCGCTTGCATTGCCGATGTCGAGTTAATTAATGTTCTTAGTTTGCATACTACATTTCGGCTCGCACTACCAAGCAAACCAGATTGGGCGAATAATGCCGAGTACAAGAAAAATCATATTGACAAGATTATTGAAGGCGAGAAATGGCTACTTGAGAATTCTAGGTATATTCTGGCGAATTCAAATGCCATCGTAGCAGATGTTATCCGAGAATACGAAGTAAACCTAACAAGGTCGAGTCCTTTCGTTATCCCGCACGGGATTGCGCCAATTGATAAGTCTTTAGAGATTCGCGGAATTAGTTTTGAAACCAATGACGATGTCAATATCCTGTATGTTGGCCGCTTTGAACGAAGAAAAGGAATCGACTTACTTCTCGATTGCCTGCCTGAACTGCTCGAAAAAAACAGCAATCTGACAGTTACTTTGGTCGGCGATAATGAACTACTAGATGGAAAAAATTCTATTTGGAGTTCTTTTGTCGAACGTCACAAAAACTCATCTTGGTTTGGAAGAGTTCTTGCTACGGGGCGGGTCGACTCAGATAGCCTAAGCAAGTACTACTCCTCATGCGATGTCTTTGTTGCCCCAAGTCGCTATGAATCCTTCGGGCTGATCTTCGTCGAGGCCATGCGCTTCGCAAAAGTTTGCGTGGGCACAAAAGTGGGCGGGATACCAGAGGTAATCGAGGATCAAGTCAACGGCATTTTATGTGACTCAGACAATGTCGATCAACTTAGACTTGCCCTCGAGTCATTAATCGTGGACAAAAACAAGCGCGATCGACTTGGAATGGCGGGCTATAAAAGTTTCACCGAAAATTTTATTGCCGAAAAAATGGCTGCATCCTGCCTCGACATGTACAGGAACATAAGAAAAGATTGTGCGGCAACTTGACGCTTTAACGCCTTCCATAGCTGAACATGTTTCGTCAGCGGAGCAGCATTTAATTTAGGCTCGCGCATTACATCATCTGCGCGCTCTTAGTTTTTTAGTTATCAAATATGTCTACAATTAATATATACAGATGCTCCACACCCAATGCGGGCGATTTGATGAGTGCCCCCCATTTGTATTTTGATTTTCTTCGAGAGAATTCCTTAATCGTAGACGTGAAGTCGGTCAGGGATTTCGGTGTAAATGATCCAAGCAATAAAATTTCTTTTGAGGGCGCCTCTCTAATTGTCGGCGGCGGTGGTTTGCTTGACTGCGAATATTTTGCACCAGAACTTGAGTTAATTACAAAATTAAGGCATGCCAAGTTGAAGGTCTTGTGGGGCGCGGGCTTTAATAAATATAATTTAAACTATTATAGTGATATTTTTAATCCCAGCAGAGAAAATCTTTCGGGGTTTGATTTGGTCGGGGTCCGAGATTATAGCTCTGGGTTTGACTGGGTGCCTTGCGCGAGTTGTATGCATGAGGTTTTCCAAGCTCCAGGGGGTGAACCACTGAACGAATTTGTGACTCTTCTACATTCTGACCGCTCGCTTATTAGTGGCTCAGAGGCGCTCCCAAATCCGCTGGATAATAATAATAGTTTTGAGAAAATTATTGCACACATTAAGTCGGGCAATACGGTTCTAACCAACTCTTACCATGGGGCTTATTGGGCTCAGTTGTTGGGGAAAAAAGTTATATGTTTCCCGACAACCTCTAAAATGCTGAACTTTAAGTATCCAATCCCGATCTGCTCGCCCGTTGAGTGGAGAAGGTATTTGAAATTCGGATATATTGCCGAAGAAGCCCTACAAGATTCTATCGATGCGAATCGAAGATTTGCTCAAAAGGTCGGCGAGCGGCTATCCAGCAAAAGCTCATCAACCAACTCTTTTATTTCTCTCCCTTCGCTTGATGTTCAGCGTCGTAATTTGGATTGTCATGTTGGCCTAGCCCGTGTTTCTGGTAAAACTATTGCAGAGGAGGTCCAGAGTAAAGTTCTTTCTAGATTGGCTTGTCCGGAAACACACGGGCCCCTTGATTTGATACGTATTGAAGTGGCCAACAACGCAGTTCGCTCAGGTTTCCTGGTTAGTCGACATTTAGATAGGATAGTTGGTTCGATAAAAAATTTTCAGATCGACTTTGTTCGTCACGATGAACCGTTACTCTCTGATGAACTTCTTCAAGCCGTCAAAGATGGTGTACTGCCCTATCGATCGGATTTCGCTCCGGTTTGGTCATTGACTCGATATGACGATGAGTCGGTTTCCTATTTTGGAAATCGTGGCGAATTGAACAGCGAGGACATGTGTTACATATCTGGTTGCGGTGCATCAATTAGCTTTGAAGCGAAGGGGTTGGTCGAGATTCTATTATTTTCGCATCCATGGTCAGGAGTGGTTGAGATTGCCTATTGTGGCAACAAAATAGTACAAGACCTGTATGCTCCCCACACAACCATTCCTACTCCAAAGTTTGTTGACGTCGGCTCTGAAACTTGCACCGTTACAATCACAATAAGTCTATCAAAGAACCCCTTATCTTTTGATGGTCAATGCTTGTTCGCTGGCTATAAAACGCAAACTTCGGAGGTTTCTCCTTTAATTTACACGAGAGATTCCAAGGTTCGTGGATCCGATTTTAATGATAAATTTCACGAGTTATTAGCGTCTGTGCCTGCGAATGGCCTTCTCCTTGACTTGGGCGGCGGCAACCGTCAAGTGCTTGACAGCAGATACTTGAACTTGGATTATGCGGCTTATGCCGAGCCCGACATAATTGGAGATGCTATGTGTCTTCCATTTAAAAGCGGCTCCTTTGACGCGGTTTATTCGTCTGGTGTTTTTGAGCATATTCAGAATCCTCTCCAGGCTGCCAAAGAGGTTTCGCGAGTTTTAAAAGCTGGTGGAAGGGCATTGGTTTGTTGGTCTTTTATGCAGCCGATACATAGTGAAGGGCAGCATTTTTTTAATGCTACACCTTGGGGTGTAATTTATGCATTTAAAGATCTGAAGCCAAAAAATATTTTTTACGACACCTCGTTGAATTTTCTGGTTGATTGGGCATTATCTGTTTCAAAAATAAGAAGTTTTATACCGACCGAGGAAATTGAATCCGTTTTAAGTCGTCTTGAAGACTGGGATAAATTAATTCCGGAGGATCGGAAGAGTTACATGGCTAACGGTGTATGGGTCGAATTTGTTAAGAATTAGAATTTTTATGAGTTGCCGTCCTCACCCCGTTATTGCGAACCTAATACTGCAAAGTGTTTTTGCGGGCATTTGTGCATTTTTATTAAACGGCTGCGCCGCACAATCCGGCTGGCTGTCCGCAGCTGGCCCCAGTGCCCAGCAGGTCGCAGCCGCTGCGCGGCCGCAGGCAACACACCGGGTCAACACCATACAGGTGGTGGACGTCACTGACGCAGTAGCCCGCCAAGTCAAGGCCAGCCAGCGGCGCACGCTCTTTTCAGAGAACTGGGGCCAAGCCAAGAGCTTGGGCCTGGTGGTGGGCGCGGGTGATGTGCTGGAGGTTTCCGTATGGGAGGCGCCGCCGGCCAGCTTGTTCGCCTCGGCTGTGATGGATCCGCGGGTTGGCGCACAGGCGGCCAGGCTCACGGCGCTGCCCGAGCAGATGGTGAACACGGCGGGCACCATCAACGTGCCTTTTGCAGGCGCTGTGCCTGCGGCGGGCCGCATGCCGCAGGACATCGAGGCAGACATAACCCAGCGGCTGAAGGGCAAGGCCAACCAGCCACAGGTGATGGTGCGCGTGACGCGCAACGCCACCAGCAACGTGACGGTGGTGGGCGAGGTGGCGCAAAGCCTGCGCATGCCGCTCACAGCCAAGGGTGAGCGTCTCCTAGACGCATTGGCCGCCACAGGCGGTGTGCGCCAGCCCGTGGGCAAGATGACGCTGCAAATCACCCGGGGCAGCCAGGTGCTGGCGCTGCCGCTGGACGTGATCATTTCAGACCCCTTGCAGAACATTGCTTTGCAGCCGGGGGATGTGGTCACCGCCTTGCACCAGCCCTTTAGCCTGACGGCGCTGGGCGCCACGGGGCGCAATGAAGAGCTGAACTTCGAGTCGCAGGGAATCACGCTGGCGCAGGCGCTGGGCCGCGTGGGCGGGCTGCAAGACGCCCGGGCTGACGCGCGGGGCGTGTTTGTGTTTCGCTTTGAAGACCCAGCCGCCTTGGGTGCCGCCACCACCACGGCGGGTGCCACGGGAGGAGCGAAGGTGCCTGTGGTTTACCGGGTTGACCTGAAAGACCCCGCCATGTTTTTTGTGGCGCAAGACTTTCCCATGCGGCACCGGGACGTGATGTATGTATCCAACGCGCCAGCGGCGGAGCTGCAGAAGTTCTTGAACATCGTTGGCTCGGTGGCGGGGCCGATTTTGACGTTGCGGGCTTTGACGGACTGACAGGACAAGACTCTGGTGCTGATTGATATCAGTCGTTTGTTGGCCCGTGCTGGGCAAGGCCGTTTGCCCACGGGGGTTGACCGCGTGGGCTTGGCTTATTTGTCGCGCTGGGGTTCGCGGGCGCAGGCCGTGCTGCAAAAAGGCACCTGGAGGCGGCTGGTGCCGGCTGCCGAGTCGCACGCACTGTTTGACTTGGTACAACGCCCGACGGCTGACTTTGCCTGGCGGCTTAAAAAGCTGATTGCCCGGGCCTGCGTGCCCCCTTGGCCATCACAGGACGCCAAGGGCCGGGTGGCGTTTTATCTGGCTCATTCAGAGCTGGACCGCCCGGGCTTTGGGGTATGGCTGCAGCGCACGCGGCAAAAGCCGGTGTTTTTTGTGCACGACTTGATACCCATCACCCACCCGGAGTATTGCCGCCCAGGTGAAACACAAGCCCACACGCAGCGCATGCGGTTGGCGCTGCAGCTGGGCGCTGGAGTCGTGGCCAATTCAGCGGCCACTCTGGCCAGCTTGACTGCATTTGCGCAAGCGCAGGGCCTGGCCATGCCTCCGGCCACGGTGGCGCTGCTGGCACCCGCTCAATTGCCGGCGCCTGCCTTGAGCACGCGCCCCATGGCACCGCCCTACTTTGTGGTGCTGGGCACCATAGAGCCGCGTAAAAACCATGTGCTGCTGCTCACGCTGTGGCGCGAGTTGGCAGAGCGGCTGGGCACGGCTGCGCCGCACCTGGTGGTGATAGGCCAGCGCGGCTGGGAATGCG
This sequence comes from Pseudomonadota bacterium, assembly GCA_040385065.1. Classification (GTDB taxonomy): domain Bacteria; phylum Pseudomonadota; class Gammaproteobacteria; order Burkholderiales; family Burkholderiaceae_C; genus Polaromonas. Next base: position 57,512 of record JAZKIC010000016.1, on the reverse strand, counting down.
AAAACGCAGCCGACCTGCTGGAGCGCTGCGAAGCGCTGCGCGGCCTGGTACACGAGGTGCCGGATTGCAAAGACACTGAACTGCCCCGCTACCTGCACCATGCGCAGGCGCTGCTCTTTCCGTCATTTGCCGAAGGCTATGGCATGCCGCTTGCCGAGGCTTTGCAGGCAGGCACGCCCGTGGTGGCCAGTAGCTTGCCAGTGTTTGAAGAAATTGCCGGTGATGTGCCCGAGTACCTGAGCCCGCTGGACGGCTTGGGCTGGCTGGAAGCCATCACCGACTATGCCGCGCCTGACGGCCCACGCCGGCAGGCCCAGCTGCAGCGCATGCAAGCACTCGCCCTGCCCACTTGGGACGAACATTTTGAGCAGGTGCAGCGACTGCTCGAGCAGATTGAGGCAGTCGAGTCATGAGCGCGTCATGGGTGGCGTATGGATTTTCCTGGCGCAAGCGGGCGCTGCTGCGGCGGTTTGTGCAGCGTGCTGACATCAAGTTTGTACGACGTGGCAGCCAAGTGCCAAGCGACGCCACCCTCCTGCTGTGGGGTGCCTGCGAATTACCGGCGGGGGTGCCGCCTGGGGTGAAGGTGGTTCGCCTTGAAGATGGTTTTTTGATGTCGGTCTTAACCGCGATTTGTTCTGGGTTGATTGCTCGGCACCTTCGGATTGGGGGAGCTTTGCCTTCGTGAATCCTGTGAAGCTGTGCACGGCGTTTTCATCAACTGATGCGGTCAATCCGAGGGCCATGACCTCGCCCAGGTTTCACACTTTGTTTGCGCCGGCTGTCTATGCCAAGCTGAAAAAGGACAAGCGTCGTATGCACCTTCAGTATTTGATGGCAGGAGAAGTAGCGACCGGACAAGTCGACGAAGTGCCCGGCGGCTACGACTTCTTTTCTATAACGGCGGGCTCCAGGAGCCTGCGCCAGCGATACCCTGAGAAGGCAGCTTGATGAGCCACTTTTGCCCGGCCTATCCGACGCCTAAAAAAAGGCGAACCGGCGTGCTCAAATTATTTTTCAGCGCCCGCCGTTCATGGATCGACGGACTTTACGACCGAAGCTACCGCATGCAAATGGGCGAGCTGCACTTGCCGGGTGTTCATCTATATATGGTCAACGACCCGGCAGTGGTCAAGCGCGTCCTGCAAGAAGAGTCGGCCGACTTTCCTAAAAGTGCGCTGCTGGGCGACGCATTGCGGCCGCTCCTGGGTGAAAGCGTCTTTACGACCAACGGTGCCATGTGGCGGCGCCAGCGCGACATGATGAATCCAGCGTTTGCACAGGCGCGGTTGCAGGTGGCTTTTCCGGTCATGAAGGACGCAGCGGACGACATGCTCAAGCGACTCGCAAGCCTGCCCGATGGCGCGGAGCACGATGTAGAGGTGGAGATGACGTTTGTCACCGCCGACATTATTTTCAGGACCATATTCTCAAAGCCGTTGGCGGGGCCCGACGCGCATCGCGTGTTTGAGGCGTTTGCACGCTTTCAGGCGTTGGCGCCCAAGCTGATGCTGCCAGCCATGTACGCCATGCGCTGGCTGGTTTGGCCGTGGGACGTGTGGCGCAGCCGACGGGCGGCCCGAGAAATCAGGGGCTTGCTGGAGGCTTTGATTCGCCCACGATTCGAGGCCTACCAACGCGATGGTGTGTCGCTCACTGTGGACATTTTGGCGGCCTTCATGGCCGCGCGTGACCCTCAAACCGGGCGGGCTTTCAGTTTTGACGAGCTTGTGGACCAGGTGGCCATGTTGTTTCTGGCGGGTCATGAAACGTCGGCCAGTGCTTTGACATGGGCCTGCTATTTGCTGGCCAAGGCGCCCGATGTGCAAGAGCGTGTTAAGGGTGAATTGAGCGCGCGGTTGCAAGGGCGCAGTGTGGAGCAATCTGACTTGAAGCAACTTGAGCTGACCTGGAACGTGTTCAGGGAAACCCTGCGGCTGTTTCCGCCCGTCGGTTTTATGGTGCGCGAGTCAGCCAAGGCTTGTACGTTGCGAGACAAGGCTGTGCCGCAGGGCGCTTCTGTATTGATTTCACCTTGGCTCATCCAACGCCACCGTCTGTGGTGGCAAGAGCCCGATGCCTTTAACCCCGACCGCTATCAAGACGAAAAGACGCGGGAGTCTTTGCGCACGGCGTACTTGCCGTTTGGCGAAGGGCCGCGCGTGTGTATTGGCGCTGCGTTCGCGCTGCAAGAGGCGGTTTTGATCCTGGCGAGCCTGGTCGGAAGCTTCCTCCTGGAGGCAGTGCCGGGCCATGTGCCACAGCCAGTGGGACGGCTGACGATTCGGTCTGGCAACGGCGTGCGTCTTAAGCTGCACCGGAGGCCTGAGGAATGAAAGAGCGTTTGATGGGTTTTGTGCTGATGTCGGCCGTGGTGCCGCTGGCACTGCTCGGCTATTTGATTCTGGTTGTGGTGGGCTTTTCAGGTCCCAACGTCCGCGCCCGGGCGGGTGTGCGCGCACTAGACCATTTCGTGAATGCCTCGGTGTTCAACGGCTACGCGTGGGAAAGTGTTTCTTCTCACGCCTGGCGTGAACGCCACCGCTTGTGGGCCCGCGGCATCATTTGGGTCACTGACCGCTTTCAGCAAGATCACTGCAGGCGGGCAAATCGACGCGAGCAACCAGTGGTGGACCTGGTGCTGCAAAAGGGGCTGGAGCGGCCCACCGTTATTTAAGGATGCTACCCGTGTCGCCCTTGTCGCCAGTGCGCAAGCGTTGCGTTTTCTATGTGAGCGGCTTTGACCCCAAGGGGGCGGCGCACTACCACGCGCTTTATCAAGCTGAGGCTACCAAGCAGAGCCGGCTGAATGGCTGGCAGCTGGATGTAGGCGCACGCAAACGGCTGCCGGGTGGCAATTCGGCTTGGCCGATTCACGCGCAGGATGGCAAGGGCACTGAAGTCCAGACGCATTACGAGGTCATGCGCTGGGATGATGTTGTGCGCAAGAACTGGCCTATGCACACCTTGGCGCTGTGGCGGGATTTGCTGGCAACTACGCTGTTCAACTTGCGGCACGGCAGTCTGTGGCGAATGTTCCAGTTGTCCTGGCCACCGGCCGTGGCCTTGTTCTCACCGTTTGCATTGTTGGTGCTGATCGCGTTGCTGGCTCCCTTGGCGACAGTGTTGCTGGGCGGCTGGATCGTAGCCGCCCATGAGTTGCCGCTATGGACGGGTGTGGGCGCTTCGGCCCTGAGCGTGGCGGGTTTAGCGCTGACAGGCCGCTACCTGGAGGCGCGCTACAGCATGTACTGGCTCACGCGCAGCTATGCGTTTACCGCGCGGCAGGCGAAGGGGAAAACGCCCGATCTGGAAGCTCGCCTGGACGAGCAGGCCCTCCGTTTGGTCGAGCGTATCTGCTCGGAGCAAGACGACGAGGTTCTGGTGGTCGGGCACAGCTCGGGCACGATCATGGCTGTGTCCATCGCGGCGCGGGCTTGCGCACTACTCCAAGCATTGCCGCATGGCACACCGCGGGCCAAGTTGTCATTGATGAAGCTGGGGCAATGCATCCCCTTGCTGGCGCTTTTGCCACAGGCCAAGCGGTTCAGGGCTGAACTGGCTTTGCTTGGACAAGCAGCATGGGTTGACTGGATCGACTTTTCTGCGCCGCCAGACGGCTGCTGCTTTGCGCTGAGCGACCCGCTTGCTTTGACTGATGACGGACGGGGTCGGTCGCCCAAGCTGCTGTCACCGAAATTTGCCGAGATGTTCCCGTTGCTGCCCTACCAGGCACTTCGCCAGGACAAATACAGGATGCATTTTCAGTACTTGATGGCCCATGAACGAGCCGTGGATTACGATTATTTTGCGATTTCCGCAGGGGACCAGACGCTTAGCGAGCGCTTTGCTCATTTGGAAAGTGTGCGTAACTTTACCGACTTGCGAGGATGCCCTGCCCTCCGCAATGAAGCCCGACAACTTCCAAACTAAAGTCAGTCGATGTTTTGCCGACGCGAACTTTTTCGGGGCTGGATGGTATGGCTACGGCTACGGCTACAACTGGCAGGTCACGCGCGCCGTCGAATGATCAGCAGCAATGCCACTACCACAATCGCCGCGAAGCACAGGAATGACCAGTTAGCAATCGACAAGCCCAGGAAGGTCCAGTCGATCTTCGTGCAGTCGCCACTGCCCTTGAAAATCATGGGTATGGCGCGCTTGAGCGGAAAGGTTTCGATCATTCCGTAGAAGTCGCGGCCGCAGGAAGCGATCTCGGGCGGATACCACTGCAAGAAGCTCTGCCGCGCGGCTACAAACGCGCCGAAACCCGACACCAGAACCAGCAGGCCTGCACCCGTCATCAGCACACCCCGGCTACTGCCGATGGCCGTAAGGCCAGCCACCACCACCACCAGTACCAGCGCATACCGCTGCACGATGCACATGGGGCAAGGTTCCAGCCCGACCACATGCTGCAGGTAAAGACCAAAGGCCAGCAGCCCCACGCAAACCGCCGCCACTATCGCCAGCAACGCACGCGGCTGCTCATCAAGAAACCGTGCAAACATTGACTTCCCTCTTGCTGTTGTTTTGACTATTGTCCCGTGGTTGAGACAGCGACAAGGCCAGAAGTTCCATGCCGCATCGGCTTGCGCACTGAACTCGACAAAGACTCGTCGGCCGAACGACGCTTGGGGTCTATCTGGACGCCGCGCGAACCTTATCCCGAAAGCCAGGCAGGTCGCTTCGAATCGTCTGCCAGACGATTTGCAAGTCCACTTTGAAATAACCGTGAGCGACAGCGTTGCGCATCTGATAGGCGAAAGCCAGAGGCAACTCCGGATGGGTGGTCGCAAATTCGGGATATTGCTTTTCGATGTTGCTGCTGGCTTCTCCGATGATCTCCAGATTTCGGATGACAGCGTCCTGTACGAGCAGCTTCTTCAAAAAATCCGTGTCCGCCATGCCGCTTGTGTATTGCTCAATTCGCGCGATAGCTTCGAGAATATGGGCCAGAAAGTCGTCAAGACGCTGACGATCCCGGCTCATACAAGGCGGGCTTCTGCAATCACTGACTCCCGGAATGTGTCGGGTAGCGCGTTTGGGGTCAATACGTCTACCGAAACACCCAGCAACTTGGCAAGTTCGTGGCGAATGGCGCCGATATCGAACAATGTCGTCTCCGGCAGAGGGTCGACAAGGATGTCAAGGTCGCTGCTTTCCGTGTCCTGGCCGTACAGGACCGAGCCGAACACGCGTGCATTCCGGGCACGGTGAGACTCGACCACGCGACGAATTGCGGCACGGTTCGAGTTCAAGGCTTCAGAGGGTTTCAAGCTTTTCATCCGAAAGTTCAGGTTGATGATAAGCCAACAACTTACACACACCTGAAACTCAAGAATGAACGGGACCGCGTCGTCGCGCTCCCGAACGCATCAAAGCCGTCAAATCCTGCCGGGTTCGCCCTCAACCCTCCACAAACACCCTCGCCTTGCGCGGCGTGACCACCACCGTGTCGCCCTCTTTGAAGCCCATCTCCGAGAACTGATGCGAGGGCATCTGTGCCTCGATGATGGGGTCGGCTGAGCCAGTACTGCCCAACGCGGCCGGCTCGACAGGCACCAGTTCCAGCCGCGCGATCGGGCCGATGACGATGGCGCGTTCGAGCTTGGCGACGATGCCCTGCCCCAGTGACTGGCCGGCGACGTGGCGTTGTACGTCGAGGTCGTGCGGACGCACATAGGCAAAGGCCTTGGCATCCTGGGCATCGGCATGCTCGGGGGCATTCAGGCGCATGCCTTCCAGGTGGACTTCACCTTCGTGCGCGCGGCCGTGGAACAGGTTGACGTCGCCCAGAAAGCCGTACACGAATGGGCTGGCGGGGTGGTCCCAGACCTGTTGCGGGGAGCCGATCTGCTCGACCTTGCCCTGGTTCATCAGCACCACGCGGTCGGCGACTTCAAGGGCTTCTTCCTGGTCGTGCGTCACGAAAATGCTGGTGACGTGCAGGTCGTCGTGCAAGCGGCGCAGCCAGCGGCGAAGTTCCTTGCGCACCTTGGCGTCGAGTGCGCCAAAGGGTTCGTCAAGCAGCAGCACCTTGGGCTCGACGGCAAGCGCCCGGGCCAGCGCAATGCGCTGGCGCTGTCCGCCCGACAACTGCGAAGGGAAGCGGTCGGCCAGCCAGTCGAGTTGAACGAGGTTGAGCAGCGAGTGAACCTTTTCCTTGATCTGCGCATCGCTCGGACGCAGGCTGCGGGGTTTGACGCGCAGGCCGAAGGCGACGTTTTCGAAGACCGTCATGTGGCGGAACAATGCGTAGTGCTGGAAAACAAAGCCGACCTGCCGCTCGCGCACGTGCACGTCGGTGGTGTCCTCGCCGCTGAAAAGTATGCTGCCCCGGTCGGCTGTTTCCAGGCCGGCAATGATGCGCAGCAGCGTGGTTTTGCCGCAGCCCGAGGGGCCCAGCAAGGCGACGAGTTCGCCTGAATCGATGTCGAGGCTGACGTCGCCCAGCGCCTGGAAGTCGCCGAAATGCTTGCTGACGTTGCGGATTTCTATGCTCATGGTCTTGTTCTTTCCTGGGTCCGGTTACGCTGCGCGTGGCGTAGCGGCGGGCGTTCGTGGACGCTCCGGCGGCAACTCGGCTGCGGCCTTCATTTCAGCCTCCTGGCGCCACTCGGCCACGGATTTGATGGCCAGTGTCACGAGCGCCAGAATGGCCAGCAGCGACGCCACCGCGAAGGCAGCCACCGACTGGTATTCGTTGTAGAGGATCTCGACGTGCAGTGGCAGCGTGTTGGTCTGCCCGCGAATGTGGCCTGAAACCACGGACACGGCGCCGAACTCGCCCATGGCGCGCGCATTGCACAAGATAACGCCATAGATCAGGCCCCACTTGATGTTGGGCAGCGTCACGTACCAGAAGGTCTGCCAGCCGCTGGCACCCAGCACGATGGCGGCCTGCTCCTCGTCGTTGCCCTGGGCCTGCATCAAGGGAATCAGCTCGCGGGCAATGAAAGGAAAGGTCACGAATACCGTGGCGAGCACGATGCCAGGTACGGCAAAAATGATCTTGATGTCGTGCGCCTGCAGCCATGGCCCGATCCAGCCCTGCGCTCCGAAAATCAGCACGTACATCAGGCCAGCCACAACCGGGGACACGGAAAACGGCAGGTCGACCAACGTGGTGAGAAAAGACTTGCCGCGAAACTCGTACTTGGCGATGGCCCACGCCGCCGAAACACCGAACACCAGATTCAGTGGCACGGCGATGGCGGCGGCGATGAGGGTCAGGCGAATGGCGGACCACGCATCGGGCTCCTGCAAAGCCGCGATGTATGCACCGAACCCCTTGCGCAGGGCTTCGGTGAACACTGCGGCTAGCGGCAGGATGAGGAACAGCAACACGAAGACCAATGCAATGCCGGTCAAGGTGTAGCGAACCCACGGCGCTTCGGTGGTCCCGATGCGCAAGGTCGCGCGATTGCCCGGGGATGGTGTTGCGCTCATGCGGGTGCCCCTGCGTTGCGCCGCTGCCAGGCTTGCAGCGCATTGATGACGAGCAGCAGGCAAAACGAAATGACCAGCATCACCACGCCAACGGCGGTCGCGCCGGCCACGTCATATTGCTCCAGCTTGCCGATGATGATGAGTGGCGTGATCTCCGAGACCATGGGCATGTTCCCGGCGATGAAAATGACCGAGCCGTACTCGCCGATGGCGCGGGCAAAAGCCATCGCAAAACCTGTCAGCAAGGCAGGCGCGATGTGCGGCAGGATGACCTTGTAGAAGATTTGCCAGCGATTGGCTCCCAGCGACGTCGCCGCCTCTTCGAGTTCTTTCTCGGCATCTTCCAGCACGGGCTGGACGGTGCGCACCACGAAAGGCAGGCCGATAAAGATCAGCGCAATGACCACGCCGGCCGGGGTAAAGGCCAGCTTGATTCCCATGGGTTCGAGGTACTGGCCCAGCCAGCCGTTGCCCGCCAGCAGCGCCGTGAGCGAAATGCCCGCCACTGCAGTGGGCAGTGCAAATGGCAGGTCCACCAGCGCGTCCACCAGCTTTTTGCCCGGAAAGGTGTAGCGCACGAGCACCCAGGCCAGCAGCAAGCCGAAGAACAGGTTCACCACCGCCGCAAACAGCGAAGCGCCGAATGTCAACCGGTAGGAAGCCATTACGCGCGGGGAAGTGACCGCGGCGATGAACTGGTCGAACGTGAGCGTGAACGTCTTGAGGAACAGTGCCAGCAAGGGAATGAGCACGATCAGGCTCAGGTACAGCACGGTGTAGCCCAGCGTCAAATGAAAACCGGGCAGCACGCGCCTGGCGGCGCGTTTGCTGCCCGTCAGCGCCTGGCCGCCCATGCCGGACGGCAGCGCTGCGGATGTCACAGCCATGGCTTACTTGACGGTGTAGATCTTGTCGAACTGGCCACCGTCGTTGAAGTGGACTTTTTGCGCCTCGGTCAGCGAGCCGAACATTTCCTGCACGGTAAACAGCTGGATCGGCTTGAATACGTTCGAGTACTTCTTCAGGACCGCTTCGGAGCGCGGACGCATCGCGTGCTTGGCTGCAATCTCCTGGCCTTCAGGCGAGTAGAGGTAGTCAAGGTAAGCCTTGGCCAGATCTGCCGTGCCTTTCTTGGCGACGGTGCGCTCTACGACGGCTACCGGGTTCTCGGCCAGGATGCTCATGCTCGGATAGATGGCGTCGACCTTGCCTTCGCCAAACTCCTTGTTCACCGAAACCACTTCGGATTCAAAGGTGATGAGCACGTCACCGATATTGCGCTGCAAAAATACCGTGGTGGCATCGCGGCCACCTTTGCCCAGCACCGGCACGTTCTTGAACAGCTTGCCGACGAACTCCGCCGCCTGTGCATCGCTGGCGCCCTTTTTCTTGGCGTAGCCCCAGGCTGCAAGATAGGTGTAGCGGCCGTTGCCGCCAGTTTTGGGATTGACCACGATGACCTGGATGCCGGGTTTGATCAGGTCGTCCCAGTCCTTGATGCCTTTGGGATTGCCGTTACGCACCAGAAACATCATGGTCGAGGTGGTTGGCGCGGCATTGTTCGGGAAGCGCTTGGCCCAGTCTTTGGCGACAACGCCCGCACCTGCCAAAAATTCCACGTCGGTCGTCGTGTTCATGGTGACGACGTCTGCGTCGAGGCCATCGGCCACCGAGCGCGCGATGGCGCTGGAGCCGCCGTGCGACTGGTCGATCTTCAGGTCTTTGCCGGTGGTCTTTTTGTAGTGGGCGAGGAAGGCAGCGTTGTAGTCCTTGTAGAACTCGCGCGCCACGTCATACGAGGCGTTCAGCAATGTCTGTGACGAAGCCAGGCCGGAGGCGGCCAGCAGCAGGCCTGCGAATGTTGTTTTAAATGAGAGTTTCATGGTCAGTCCAGTCAAATTTCGGGCAAAGCAGCGGCCCGGCCGCATAGAAAAAGAAATAGTGAAGCGCGCCCGCCAGGCTGTCAGCCGGCGAGCGACTCGATTTACTTGTTCGGCTGTGGCGTCATGCGCAGATAGGGACGCACGGCCTTGTAGCCTTTGGGGAAACGCTGCGCGAGTTCGGCCGGGTCCTGCAGGCTGGGAACGATGACCACGTCGTCTCCGTCCTTCCAGTTTGCGGGCGTGGCCACCTTGTGGCTGTCCGTGAGCTGCAATGAGTCGATGACGCGCAGGATCTCGTCGAAATTACGGCCGGTGCTCGCCGGGTACGTGAAGGTGGTGCGAATCACTTTCTTCGGATCGATGATGAAAACGCTGCGCACGGTAGCCGTGGTCGAAGCGTTCGGGTGGATCATGTCGTAGAGGTTTGCGACTGTTTTGTCTGCATCGGCCAGGATGGGGAAATTCACCGTGGTGTTCTGCGTCTCGTTGATGTCCTCGACCCATTTGCCGTGCGATTCCAGGGGATCCACGCTCACGGCAATCGGCTTGACGTTGCGCTTGGCGAATTCCGTGGCCAGTGCGGCGGTCTTGCCGAGTTCGGTGGTGCAGACCGGCGTGAAGTCGGCGGGGTGCGAAAACAGCACAACCCAGGAGTTGCCTGCCCACTCGTGGAAAGAGATTTTCCCGGCAGTCGAGTCTTGGGTGAAATCGGGGGCGGTATCGCCAAGGCGGAGTGTGGTCATGTTGGTTCCTGTAACGGCAAGGACTGCAAGTGTGCGCGATTGTCGGCATTGCAACGGGCTCGGCAAACGAACATATTGTTGTTTCTTTATATGGCGAGGCGAATATAAGGTCAGCCCTTGGGCAACGCGTAATCTGCCAGCTCAGCCTGGTCGGCGGCCCCGCGCACTTCTTCGCCCAGAAAGTCCAGGAAACTCCGCACGGCCGGAACAAGACCCCGGCGCGAGGGAAACACGGCGTGAACCACATTGGGCAGCGGCGCCCAACCCTCAAGCACCAGCACCAGCCGTCCAGTGGCCAGCTCATCCTTGCACATGTAGTCTGGCAGGGCGCAAATGCCAGTGGCGTCAAGGACCGCGGCTTTTAGCGTAAGCAGATCGTCGGCGATGTAGCGCGGCCGGTGCTGGAAGTCGAATTCCCTGCCGGCCGGCCCGAGCAGGCGCCATGAGGCCCTGCCGTCGTGACCTGCCATCGAGACGGTGTCAAGAAGGCTGAGCTGCTCGGGCGATTGCGGCCAGCCCTGGCGCTCCAGTTGGGCCGGCGTGGCCACCAGATGCGCGTAAGTCTTGCCCAGGTTTTTGACGACCAGACTGCCACTGGCGTCCATCGTCGGCCTGACGCGCAGGGCCACGTCGATGCCCTCCTCGACCAGATCGATGACGCGATTGGTCACGAGCATGTCGACATTCACATGCGGATGCAGCGCCAAAAATCGTGGGATGAGTGGTGCGAGCGTGGCCTGCGCCAGCGTGACCGGGCAACTCAGGCGCAGCGTTCCGCGCGGTTCGGTCTGCACCTGGGCAATGGCTTCGTCCCCTGCCCGCGCCTCTTCGCGCATCGCCACGCAATGGCGCAGGTAAATCTCACCCGCTTGCGTCAGCGACAGCTTGCGCGTGGTCCGCTGCAGCAGCCGGACGCCCAGATTCGACTCCAGGTCAGCGACCCTTCTGGAGAGCAGCGATTTGGTCAGGCGCAGGGCTCGGGCGGCTGCCGCAAAGCTGCCTCGCTCGACAACTTCGGCGAAGTAAGCCATGTCGTTAAGGTCCTGCATGGTTTTTTGGCTGGATTAAGGCAGCTCATTGTCCTGTTAGCAGGACAATGTATCTCGAATTGACGGTCTAGTGCGCGATTGGCTTCGAATACACAATAGTTTCCATTGGTAGCTGCTTCTCAACCCAGGGAGCAGCCGCTTAACTCCAGATAAAGGATTTCCAATGAGCACCCGTCTTTTGCACATCGATTCCAGCATCCTCGGCGAACAATCCGTGTCGCGCGCCCTGACTCAGCGCATCGCCGCACAATGGCGCGCCACCCACCCTGGCACGGTGGTCGACTACCTCGATCTTGCCAAGGACGCTCCGAGCCACCTGTCCGCAGAATCACTCGGTTTTCGTCTGCCACCGAGCGGCGATCTGAGCGATATCCAACGCCGTGAGAACGCCCTTTCGGAAGCGCTGGTTACACAGTTCCTCGCGGCGGACGTGATCGTCATCGGCGCACCGCTCTACAACTTTGCCATCCCGACACAGCTCAAGGCGTGGATAGACCGCGTGGCACAGGCCGGCCGGACTTTTAAGTACACCGAGAAAGGTCCTGTCGGGCTTGCCGGCGGCAAAACCGTCATCGTGGCCTCGACGCGCGGCGGCGCCTACTCCACCAGTGAAGCGGGCCGCGCCATGGAACATCAGGAAAGCTATCTGCAGACCGTCTTCGGCTTTCTCGGTATCACGGATGTGCGCTTTGTCCGGGCCGAAGGGCTCGCAATGGGCGAAGCAAAGCGCGCTGAGGCTCTGGCTGCCGCCGAGCTTGACATTCTGGCGCTGCAACCTGCCCTGGATGAGGCTCCGGTCGTGGCCTGAACTTCTGCGTGTCGTTGGGTCGGCGGTCGGCGCTCAGACGGGCGCCTTGTCCCTGGCCGGGATGAACTGCTTGACCCACGCCAAGTAGTGGTTCATCCAATCCTGCATGAACTTGCGGCTGGCTTCGCCAAATTCCCCATTGGTGTCGAAGAGGCCCTCTTTCGCCTGGATGAAGGCTTCCGGCTGGCCCAGCGTGGGGACGTCCAGGTAGGCCAGGACGTTTCGCAAGTGCTGCTGCGCCATCGCCGTGCCGATGGCACCTACGGAGGCGCCGATCACCCCGGCGGGCTTGCCCTTCCATGCGCTCTGTCCGTAAGGTCGTGAAGCGTGGTCAATCGCATTCTTGAGGACACCCGGCATGGATCGGTTGTATTCCGGCGTCACGAACAGCAGGCCCTGCGCAGCGGTGATGCGGGATTTGAGGCGCTTCACGGGCTCCGACGGGTGCGCATCATCGTCCTGGTTGTAAAGCGGCAAGTCATCGATGCGCAGTTCCTCAAATACAAAATCCGGCGGCGCCAGCTTGGCAAGCGCGTGGGCGAGTTTTCGGTTGAAGGACTCTTTTCGGAGACTCCCCACGATGACAGCGATATGAATGGGATCCATGAGCTCGACCTTTCTTTCTTTGCAGCAAAAACTCATTATTGGGACGTTTCGGCTCTGTCCGGAGGCAAGGTCTTCTTGCTGAGCGACATACGCGGCGACGGCTGACACGGCATGGCCTCAAGACGCGCAATGGTTGAGCCTGATCGCTTTACGACGAACTTTTGCGCCACAACACCCGTCCACATTCGAAGTCAGCTGCGGTCGGTGCCGTTCGGTGGCACTGGTTGCTGAGCATTGCGGGTTTACTGCTGCTCGCTCTGGCGGCGGCCGGTCTGATGCGCGGAGACATCCGGCTGCCCGATCGCTATAACCCGTGGGCACCTCTGGATGTGTATGAAACGCCCGGCTTCCTGACTCGTTTCAAAATGGAAAGGGCCCTTGCGTCGCCTACAGCATGCCTCGCTGCTTTAGGCCAGACACGCATGAAGTACGACGTCCTGCCTGATCGCACGACCGGCCCAGGATGTGGCTTTGACAATGCCGTCCTGCTGCGTTCAGGCCCTGTAAGGCTCCAGCCCGCACCTGCCTTGAGTTGCCCCATGGCTGTTTCGTTTTACATGTGGGAGAGGCACGTACTGCAACCTGCGGCAACGCGGCACCTCAACCAGCGTGTCGTCGCGCTGGAACATCTCGGCAGTTACGCGTGCCGCAACATCAACCGCGGACGGTCGTCGGGAGCCATGGGCGATGCTGATATGACAAATCGCAGCCGGCACGCGACCGCAAACGCGCTTGACATCGCCGCTTTCAGCTTGGCCGACGGGGAGCGGGTCTCGATCGCAAGAGATTGGCCATCAGGACAACCAGCGCCAGCACTGACACCGGTTGGTAGATTTTTGAGGGAGGCGCACCAGGGAGGATGCGCGATGTTCCGCGGCGTTCTCGGCCCTGAATACAACGCCGCGCATAAGGACCATTTCCACCTGGAAACAGGCGGCTTTCGGGTCTGCCGATGAATTGCGAGCTACCGTCGCGAGGCTTGACCCGGACGGCGCGCGACCACAGGCAGCGAGGTGCTAGCCTGCGGGGTTGCTCAGCGCGGCGTCGAGTTCCTTGCACGAGGGTGCGCATACGGCCTGGGCTTTACCCAGGACCTTGCGGGTTCCCATCATGGAACGCGGGCGGTGTTTGCCGCACATGAAGCACGACATCGTCGCGCTACCAAAGGATGTGGTGGCCACAAAGGGCGAACCCGACACTTTGGATTTGTAGCGTAGTCCATCAGGCAGGACGGCCGTTTTTGTTTCAGATCTTGCCACTGGCGTTGCCTTCTTTCGGTTGGCGCATTGCGCGTTCTATGGCTTGTTTGGCTTTCAGCTCCGCAGCCAGCGAAGCGTCGAGGGAAGAGCGGCACAGTCCCGCGTACTCGTAATTCACGTTCTCATACACCTCGGCCGCGGCCGGGTGCGAGTCCAGCAAGATGTGCAGTTCGGTATCGGACTGCACATCCTTGAGTTCATTGACCAGATGCAGCGCCACGGATCGGTACTGCTCGGGTCCTACCGGCACGGGGCTGTGCTCCAAACGCTCCAGCAACTCGGCCAGTACGTGCGTGACGGTCAGTCTCGAAGTCGAAGATTGGGTAGGGGTAGTCATGCACCTTAACTGGGGATTGGGACCGCAAAAACAAGCACCGCCATTGGCGCAACCATTCTGGAAAGAACTGGCTGCCTGAGCGGTGCGCTATCGAATTGCTAGCCGACCCTTCGCTTCAAACCTCGATTTTAACTGCAAAGCACAGGCACGAGCCTTGTCCGGATCGAGGGTGGGGATATCCCTGGCGAAAGGGAACCTCAGGGCGGTCGCGGTTGACGGGTCAAGGCGCGGTCGCGTCGGAGCTGAACGCTCCCGTCGCCTTGAATCTTCGGGGTGGCCCATAAGCAAAACCTGGCCACATTTCCAGCGGTGTCCCGGAGGGGTAGACAGCTTTGCAGCACTCCGATCGCATTCCCCGGTCATTAGCCCATAAGATCCCTGCTTTCAAACCAAATTTCTAGACGAAGAGAGAACCCATGGCACGGATGGTCAACTGCATCAAACTCGGCAAGGAAGCGGAAGGCCTGGACTTCCCGCCCTACCCCGGTCCCTTGGGCAAGCGCCTCTACGAAGAGGTGAGCAAACAGGCTTGGGCGGAGTGGATGAAGCAGCAGACGATGCTGGTCAACGAGAACCGCCTCAACCTCGCCGATGCACGCGCACGCCAATACCTCGCCCGGCAAATGGAACTCCACTTTTTCGGCGGCGGCGCGGACGCTGTCGCGGGCTACGTTCCTCCGAATCCTTGAAGGCGGTTGCCGGTTGCTAGTCAGCCTGCGCCCCCTTGGCAATGCCTGAGCCTATCGAATGGCTGGAGGACGGCACGCCCTACAGTCCGCGATTTGGCGACCGTTACCGCAGCGAGTCCGGCGGCTATGCGCAGGCGCGTCAGGTTTTTCTCGAGGGTTGCGGTTTGCCCGGCGCCTGGGCAGCGCAGCCCCAGTGGCGAGTTCTGGAAACCGGTTTCGGCCTGGGCCTTAATTTTCTGGTGACATGGCAGTGCTGGCGTGAGGACCCGGCGCGGCCAGCGCTCCTGCACTTCTTCTCGACAGAAGCCTATCCGGCCAGTGGCGATGACATCGTGCGCGCGCTGCGCGATCATCCGGCACTGCTGCCGCTCGCCCTTGAACTGCAGGCGAAATTCCAGGGCTTGATGCCCGGCTTTCACCGGCTGTGGTTCGAGTCGGGCCAGGTCCTGCTGACCCTGTGCATCGGTGACACCAAACTGATGCTACGGGAACAGGCTTTCGAGGCGGATTCCATCTACCTCGATGGTTTCAGCCCCACGAAAAACCCGGACATCTGGGACCTCCACACCCTCAAGAGCGTCGCTCGCTGCGCCCGGCGCGGGACACGCCTGGCAACCTGGACAGTGGCCCGAAGCGTCATGGATGGCCTGCGCGAATGCGGATTCCAGGTCTTCAAGACGCCGGGTGTAGCGCCCAAGCGCGACAACCTGGCCGCCGTGTTCGATCCTGCCTGGGAGCCTCGCAGAAATACGGCGTCCGAGCCCCAACGCATGGCGCCTGCAGTGTGCGTGGTCATCGGCGCCGGGATGGCCGGTGCGGCATGTGCCTCCAGCCTGGCGCGGCGCGGCTGGAAGGTGCTGGTGCTGGACGCGGGCGACCAGCCTGCCCAAGGCGCGTCGGGCTTGCCTGCAGGCATTTTTTCGCCGCATGTCTCGCCGGACGAGAGTCCGCTGTCGAGACTGAGCAGGGCTGGCGTTAGCGCGACGATTCAAGCCGCAGAGGCCCTGCTGGACCAAGGCACGGACTGGGCACAGACCGGGGTCTTGCAGCGCCGCTTCGACGCCAGTGGCGCCTTGCCGCCCGACTGGCCGGAAGCGGGAGAGTTCTGGAGCCGGGGTGCAACGCCCGACCTGCTCGCCGCCGCAGGCCTTCAAGGCACCGAAGGCTCGCCTGGTGTGCATGGGGCGCTGTGGCACGCCGCGGCGGGCTGGATTCGTCCGCACAAGCTCGTTAAGGCCTTGCTCGATAGCCCGTCCATCGAAGTGCGTTGCGCCACCTTCGTCGCAGGGATCGAGCGAATCGTCGAGCGGGCGGCATGGCGCATTCTTGATGCAGGAGGCAACGAAGTTGCCGAGGCGCAGTTGGTGGTATTAGCTGGCGGCGCGAGCAGCCCTGGCGTACTTGAACACTTCCAGCGGGGTCATGCGCAACAGATCGAAGTCGCGTTGGCTCCGGTTCACGGCGAGCTTGCCTGGTCACTGCATCCGCAAGATTCTGGCTCCGGCTATTCATCCCTCCCGCCCATCCCACCCCTTCCCCCCTTTCCGGTCAACGGCAACGGCAACTTCATTCCACGCTTTGCGACGGATGGAGCATCAGAAGCATCGGCACACCCGCCGGCCTGGCTGATGGGCGCAACCTACGACCGGGACCCCAGCGCGGCCAGATCCGTAGCGCCGCAAGCGGAGTTGCTCGGGCGTCTGCAGCAGTTGCTGCCCCGCAGCGCCGGTTTGATGGAACCACGGGGTGCCGGTCCAGCCGTAAAAAGCTGGTCGGGAGTGCGCTGCGTCTCACCGGACCGGCTGCCGGTGCTGGGGCCAGTAAATGAAGCCTTGCTCCCGGGACTGTGGCTCTGTACGGCCTTCGGCTCCAGGGGACTGACCCTCTCGATACTGGCGGCGGAACTGATGGCGTCATGGCTGCACGCCGAGCCTTTACCCATAGAAAAGCGACTGGCAAGATCGCTCCTGGCCAGCCGCTGCGTTACTGTCCGGCCAGGTCCTGGCGGGGCGACATCGACGTGATTTACTTCATCGCTTCTGCGGGTCGCCGGGCCTTCACATACGCATCGCTCGGCAGGTAGGCGCGGCCATCGGCGTAGCGCCAGTTGGTCATGGTTCCCTTGCCGCCACGAATGTCGAGCTTGCCGACATAAGCACCCATGGTGGACTGGTGGTCGATCGCGCGAAACTCGGCCGGACCGAAAGGCGTTGAAAACGTCAGACCACGGAACGCCGTGACGAGCTTTTCGTTGTCCGTCGATTTCGCCTTCTTGATGCCGGCAAAGATCGCCTGCATCGTGGCGTAGCCGACGACAGAACCTACCTTGGGATATTCGCCGAAGCGGCGGTAATAGTTCGCAGCAAAGCTCGCATGCTCGCGCGAGTCGATCTGGTCCCAGGGGTATCCCGTAACGATCCAGTTCTTCGGCGTCTCGTCCTTGAGCACATCCAGATACTCTGGCTCGCCAGACAAGAGCGACACCACGGGTGTCTTGGGGAAAATACCGCGCTGATTGCCTTCCCGGACCAGCTTGGCGAGATCGGCGCCAAAAGTCACGTTGAAGATCGCATCAGGCCGCGACTGCATCGTCGCCTGCAAGGTCGTGCCCGCTTCGAGTTTGCCCTGTGCCGGCCACTGCTCGCCGACGAATTCCACGTCAGGACGCTTGGCCTTGAGGAGTTCCTTGAAACTGGTCACGGCGCTTTGTCCGTATTCGTAATTCGGTGCGATGGTTGCCCAGCGCTTGGCGGGCATCTTGGCGGCTTCTTCGACCAGCATGGCAGCCTGCATATAGGTGCTCGGGCGCAGGCGGAAGGTATAGCGGTTGCCCTTGTCCCAGACCATGGCGTCGGTCAGCGGCTCGCTGGCAATAAAAAGGCGCTTGTTTTTCTGCGCATGGTCCGCCAGCGCGAGTCCTACGTTCGAGAGAAAGCCGCCTGCCAGCACGTCGACCTTTTCTTTCGAGCTCAGTTCGATGGCGTGGCGTATCGCCTCCTCGGGTCGGCCGGCATCGTCGCGCGCAATCACTTCCACCGTGCGCCCCAGCAGTCCGCCCGCTGCGTTGACCTCTTCAACGGCCAGCATCCAGCCTTGCCGGTAGGGCTGGGTGAACTGCGCCATGGTCGAGTAGCTGTTGATTTCACCGATCTTGATCGGGTTTCCTTTGGCGGGCGCCTGGGCCAGTGCCAGCGGTGCGAGCACAGCGGCAGCCAGACCACCTAGTACAGTGCGCTTGCTAATTTTCATGGGGCGTTCTCCTGAGTGATGGCCTGTTTCGGAAGCAGGCACTGTACCAGCGATGAGGTGCGAAACACCCCCTGGCATTGAGATGGAGGCGTCATCGCCAAACGCAAGTTGATAGACGGAACGCTGCGACCCGCACCACTGCTGGCGCATAAGCATATGCGCATAAGTGAACAACGTTTTTGTTGTTTGGATCACGGCCACGCAACATTAAAGTGCGCGGTATGCATGACCTCGCCCTTATCTTTGCCGGCTTTTCCGTGGGCCTTATCGTAGGCCTCACCGGCGTGGGCGGGGGCTCATTGATGACGCCTCTGCTCATTTTCGGCTTTGGTTTCAAGCCTTATCTGGCCATCGGAACCGACCTGCTCTTTGCCGCGTTCACCAAAATGGGCGGCACGGTCAGCCTTGCACGCCAGCGCATCGTGCCGTGGCGCCTGGTCGGGACCCTGAGCCTGGGCAGCATCCCGGCCTGCCTGGCAACGCTCTTCGTCCTGGACCACTTGGGGCCCGCTGATCCAGCCGTGCAGAAAGCCATGACGTTCACGCTGGGCCTGGCCCTGTTGCTCACCGCCGCCGCGACCCTCTACAAGACGATCCGTGGCAAGCAGGTTGCCCGCTCGATTTCGCTCGATGACCTGGACGCTGCTACCCGGCCACGTCACTGGGCGCTGCCTTTGCTTTTCGGCGCAGTGATCGGCGCGCTCGTCACGCTGACATCGGTCGGCGCCGGCGCCATTGGCGTCACCGCACTGATGCTGCTGTATCCACTGCTGCCCTTGCCTCGCATCGTGGCCGCAGACATCGCGTACGCCGTGCCGCTCACCCTGGCTGCGGGTCTTGGCCACGCCTCACTCGGCTCGGTCGACTGGCCCTTGCTCGGCAAGCTGCTGGCCGGCTCGTTGCCGGGGATCTGGCTGGGCAGCCAATTGGTGCATAAAACGCCTGACAGAATCATCCGGTCCCTCCTTTCCGTCCTGCTCGCTTATGCCGGCGTGAAGTTGGTCCTGATCTGACGCTTTAATTTCCTGTTCACACGACATGTACCAATACACCGATTTCGACCGCGAGTTCGTCAAGGCGCGCGCCGCCCAGTTCCGTGACCAGCTGACACGCTGGCAAACCGGCCAGCTGCCCGAAGACGAATTCCGCCCCCTCAGGCTGCAAAACGGCTGGTATGTCCAGCGCTACGCGCCGATGCTCCGCGTGGCCGTGCCCTATGGCGAACTCTCGTCTGCGCAGCTTCGGGTACTGGCACGCATCGCGCGGGACTACGACCAGCCCAACGCCGAACTTTTTGCCCGTGCGCAAGCCACGCAGGACAAACTCGGCCCCGTGGCGCTCCCCGGCGGGCGGTCGGTCAAATCCAACCTGACCACGGGCTACGCTCACTTCACCACCCGCCAGAACGTCCAGTACAACTGGATTCCTCTGGACAAGTCGGCTGACGTCATGGACTTGCTGGCCAGCGTCAATATGCACGGCATCCAGACCAGCGGAAACTGCATCCGTAACATCACGAGCGACGAGCGTGCCGGCATTGCGATCGATGAAATCGCCGACCCACGGCCGTTCGGCGAAATCCTGCGCCAGTGGAGCACGCTGCACCCCGAATTCGCCTTTTTGCCGCGCAAGTTCAAGATCGCCATCAGCGGAGCAACGGAAGACCGGGCAGCGACGGCCTGGCACGACGTCGGCCTGCATCTCATCCGCAATGCTGCCGGTGAACTGGGGTTCAAGGTATTGGTGGGCGGCGGCATGGGGCGTACCCCCGTTATTGCCACCACCATTCGTGAGTTCCTGCCCTGGCATCAGGTCATGAACTACATCGAAGCCATCGTGCGTGTGTACAACCGCTACGGCCGTCGTGACAACATCTATAAGGCACGCATCAAGATTTTGGTGAAGGCCGAAGGCCAGCGCTATATCGACGACGTCGAAGCCGAATACAAACAGATCATGGAGCACGACGGCGGCCCGCACACGATTACGCAAGCCGAACTCGATCGCGTGACCGCCTGCTTCGTCGAGCCCGCACTTGCGCCGCGCAAGGCGGGCGACGCGAAGGTCAGTGAAATCGTCCACGCGTCGGCACTGGCAGACACTGAGTACCTTCGCTGGGTCAAGCAAAACGTCGCGCCGCATCGCAACCCGGCACTGCGCGCCGTGACCTTGTCGTTCAAGCGGCTGGGGCAAGCTCCGGGCGACGCCACGGCGGGCCAGCTTGAAACCGCAGCCGACATCGCGGACGCGTTCAGCGCCGGCGAAGTGCGTGTCACGCATGACCAAAACCTGCTGCTTCCCTGGGTCCATGCCGACGATCTGGTCGACCTGTGGCGTGCTGCGCGCCAAGCAGGCTTCGCACGACCCAATATTCATCTGCTGAGCGACATGATTGCATGCCCTGGCGGCGACTTTTGCTCGCTGGCTAACGCGCGTTCGATTCCCATTGCCGAAGCCATCACCGAGCGCTACCAGGACCTCGACGAATTGCACGACCTCGGCGAGATCGACCTCCACATCAGCGGTTGCATCAATTCCTGTGGCCACCACCACAGCGGGCACATCGGCATTTTGGGCGTCGACAAGGACGGTCTCGAGTGGTATCAGGTGTCGCTCGGAGGCTCCGATGGCTCGGCGCTGAGCGGCCCGCCCGTGGCCGGCAAGGTCGTCGGCCCGTCCTTTTCCGCCTCGGAAGTGCCCGAAGTGATCGAAGCCGTGCTCGACACCTACCGCACCCACCGCAACGCTGGCGAAACCTTCATCGCCACCTTGCGCCGCGTTGGCATGGACCCGTACAAGGCCGCCGCGAAGGCCGCACGTATCGCCCCCGCCGAACAGGCGGGCTAGACCTCATGAATCCGACGGACCCCATGAAACTCATTCCTGCTTCAGACCACACGGTCGATGCCGGCGACGCGCGTACCTTGGTGCTTGCCAATGACGCTGATCCCGCCGGGATCTCGCTCGATGGCATCACGCGCATCGACCTCCATTTCCCCAAGTTCACCGATGGCCGCGCCTTCAGCCAGGCTTTCCTGCTGCGCCGCCGCCGGGAGTTCAACGGTGAGATCCGCGCGACGGGCGACGTCCTCGTTGACCAGCTCGCGCAAATGGAGCGCAGCGGCTTCACATCCGCCGTGCTGCGGGCCGATCAGCCGCTGGAGGTGGCCGAGCGGGTGCTGCGCAGCTATCCCGGCTATGGCGTGGGCCGCTACCAGGGTGACGCCGTTCAGGTTGCGCCGCACTTCGTTTTGGAAGCGGAAGCCAGCGCATGACTGCGGTGACGCTTTACGCCAGGGCATCGGCGGATTTCGATGCCAAGCTGGCTGAAACCATTGCCTTGCTCAAAAAAGCCGACGCCACGCTTCAGCCGCTCACGCAAGCCTCCAGTCTGGGCGCCGAGGACATGGTCATCACCCACCTGCTGGATCTTGCAGAGGTGAACAGCAGCATCTTCGTGCTCGACACCGGCATGCTGCACGAACAAACCCTGGCGCTCGTGCCGCGTATCGAAGAGCGCTATCAGCGCAAAGTCGATATCTACGGCCCCGATACCGACGTTGCATCCGACTTTGTCCAGAATTTCGGCGAGCAGGCTATGTACAAGAGCCTGGCCCTGCGCAAGCAATGCTGCGGCTTTCGCAAACTCGAACCGCTAAAACGCGCACTCACGGGCAAAAAAGGCTGGCTGACCGGACTGCGCCGCGAGCAATCCGATGCGCGCGCAGAAGTCGAGTTCATTGAGCTAGAAGGCGAGCGCGCCAAGGTCAATCCGCTGGCCCGCTGGACGGCGGGCGACGTGTGGCATTTCATTGGGCTGCACGCAATTCCCTACAACCCGCTGCATGACGAGTTCTTCCCGAGCATCGGCTGCGCGCCGTGCACGCGCGCCGTCACGCTCGGCGAAGACATCCGCTCCGGCCGCTGGTGGTGGGAACAGGCAAGTGCCAAGGAATGTGGTCTTCACGTGGCTGGCGAAGCCGCCGCGTCTTCAATCATCCCGATCAAGGAAGTTTCTGCATGAACGCCCGAGTAGAGCCCGCCATCCTGGGCAAACTGAGCAACGCCCATCTGGACGCACTGGAAGAAGAAGCGATCTTCATCCTGCGTGAAGTTGCCGCCTCGTTCGAACGCCCCACCCTGCTGTTTTCAGGCGGCAAGGATTCCTTGGTGCTGTTGAAATGTGCCGAAAAGGCCTTTCTTGACACTAAGCGCGGTGGGCACATCCCCTACCCGCTTCTCATGATCGACACGGGCCACAACTTCCATGAAGTGACGGACTTCCGTGACTACCGTGCCAAGCAACTGGGCGCGGAGCTCATCGTGCGCAGCGTCGAGGATTCGATGAAACGCGGCACGGTCCGGCTGGCGCATGCGGGAGAGTCGCGCAATGTGCACCAGTCGGTCACGCTGCTCGAAGCCATCGAGGAATTCCGCTTTGACGCGCTCATTGGTGGGGCCCGCCGCGACGAGGAAAAGGCCCGCGCCAAGGAGCGTATCTTTTCGCATCGCGATTCGTTTGGTCAATGGCAGCCCAAGGCCCAGCGGCCCGAGCTATGGACCCTCTTCAATACGCGCCTGCAGCAAGGTGAACATTTCCGCGTGTTCCCGATTTCCAACTGGACCGAGCTCGACGTCTGGCAATACATCGATCGCGAAAAGATCGAGCTTCCCTCGCTGTACTTCGCGCACCAGCGCAAGATCGTGGAGCGCAAGGGCTTGCTGGTTCCGGTAACTGAACTCACGCCCGCGCGCGACGGTGAAGAAGTCATAGAAAAAACCGTCCGATTCCGTACGGTCGGAGACATCACCTGCACCTGCCCCGTTGAAAGCTCCGCCTCCGACGCCGGGCAGATCGTGATCGAAACCCTCTCGGCCGACGTCAGCGAGCGCGGCGCCACGCGCATGGACGACAAAACTTCCGACGCGTCCATGGAAAAGCGCAAGAAAGAAGGCTATTTCTGATGACATCCACTCTTTTGACTCCACCGGATCTGCTGCCTGCGAGCGTTCAGGACACCCGCGCCGCCCTGCGATTCGTAACCTGCGGCAGCGTGGATGACGGCAAGAGCACCCTGATTGGCCGCTTGCTGGTCGACTCGAAAGCCGTGCTGCAAGACCAGCTCGCCAGCGTGCACCGCAGCGGCAAAGTCGATCTCGCCTTGCTCACCGATGGCCTTCAGGCCGAACGGGAACAGGGCATTACCATCGACGTGGCCTACCGCTACTTCAACACGGCAGCGCGCAAGTTCATCATCGCGGATGCGCCCGGTCACGAGCAGTACACCCGCAACATGGTGACGGCAGCGTCGGCCTCGGACGCCGCCGTGGTACTGGTAGATGCCACCAAGCTCGCCTGGCAAGACGCGTTGCCGGAGCTGCTCGCGCAAACGCGACGTCATACCCTGCTGGTTAATCTTTTGCGCGTTCCGGCCATCATCTTTGCGGTGAACAAGCTCGACGCGGTGGAAGACCCGGCCATCGCCTTCGCGCACATCAGCGCGGCCCTCAAAAAATTTGCCGATGCCGCAGGCGTTTCAATTGCAGGGATTGTTCCGGTCTCTGCGCTGATTGGCTACAACGTGGTGGACGCAAGCCCCGGCTGGTGCAACTACTCCGGCCCGGCGCTGCTTGCCATTCTTGAGCAGCTGTCCGCCACCCCGGCAGACATCGCCCAACCCTTCGCCCTGCCCGTCCAATGGGTCGAAAAGTTTTCGTCCAGCGCAGACACGTCCCAAGGTCGCCGGATCTTCTGGGGAAGAATCGCCAGTGGCGCCGTGCAGCCCGGGCAGTCGGTGAAGGTTCTGCCTGGCGGCCAAACCGCCATAGTGGCGGAGGTGCTCGATCACGCGCGTACTGCCAAGACCGTGCGTGCTAGTCACAGCGCTGGCGTCATTCTCGACCGTGAACTGGACGTGTCGCGCGGCGACATGCTGGTTGCAGCCGAAGGCTTCGACAACCATACAGACCAGCGCGAGATCACCGCGACCGTGGCCTGGATGGACGACGAACCGCTCATTCCCGGACGGCTTTACTGGGCACTGCACGGCCACCGCTGGGTCAAGGCCAAAGTCAAGCGCATCGTTCACCAGGTCAACATCAACACCCTGGAACACCAGCCAGCCGACGAGCTGCGTGCTAATGCGATCGGCGTGATCGAGCTGGCGCTGCAGCAGCCGCTGGCCACACTTGCCTACAAGCAGTCCCGTGTGCTCGGTTCCCTGGTGCTGGTGGACACCGCTTCGCACCGGACATCCGGAGCGCTGCTGGTTCGCGACTGAATCACACCCTGGCGTCGGTACCGTAACAGGCGATCGACATCGAACGAGGCGTTTTCGCAATGAGCGTGCAAGGCCGCAGTCGACTCGTGACAGTGCTTTGAATGACGGAAAACACCTCGGCTGAGGCGGCTTCACAAACTTATTTAAAATCGAGGGTTTTCACGGACCCACAAAAACAACCATGACCCACGTCGTCTCCGAATCCTGCATCCGCTGCAAGTACACCGATTGCGTGGACGTTTGCCCTGTCGACTGCTTCCGTGAAGGCCCGAACATGCTGGTGATCGACCCGGACGAATGCATCGACTGTGCAGTCTGCATTCCCGAATGTCCGGTCAACGCCATCTATGCCGAGGAAGATTTGCCGGCCGACCAGCTTGCCTTCATCAAGCTCAACGTGGAGCTTTCCAAGCAAGCCGGCTGGAAAAGCATTACCAAGCGCAAACCGGCCCTTCCCGATGCCGACGACTGGAAAGACAAGACCGGAAAGCTTTCCGAACTCGTCCGCTGAACCCCTGCCGCCTGGAGCGGCCTGAACGCCGCGAGGCGAGACAATAAATATGGAACCTCAACTGAACCAAGAAGTCATCAACACGGCCGCAGCACATGACGGCCCCATCGAAACCGATGCCGTTATCGTCGGCGCGGGACCGGTGGGTCTGTTTCAGGTGTTCGAACTGGGTTTGCTTGAAATCAAGGCACACGTCATCGACTCGCTCGCCTACCCCGGCGGCCAGTGCATCGAGCTGTACCCCGACAAACCCATTTACGACATTCCTGCCGTGCCAGTCTGCACCGGCAAGGAATTGACGGATTCGCTGCTCAAGCAGATTGAACCGTTCGGCGCCACCTTCCATTACGGACAGGAAGTCAGCACAGTCGAGCGCCAGGAAGACGGCCGTTTCTTTGTCGAGACCTCCAAGGGCACGCGCTTTCTCACCAAGACCATTTTCATTGCCGCCGGTGTGGGCGCCTTCCAGCCGCGCCTGCTGCGGGTCGATGGCCTTGAGAAGTTCGACGACACCCAGCTGTTCTACCGGGTGCGTAATCCGGCCGATTTTGCGGGCAAAAACCTCGTCGTCGTGGGCGGCGGCGACTCTGCCCTCGACTGGGCATTGAACTTCGTCAAGGACGGTTCGAACAAGGCCGAAAGCGTCATCCTGATTCACCGCCGCGACGGCTTCAAGGCGGCACCGGCTAGCGTCGCCAAGATGAAAGAGCTGTGTGACGCCTACGAAATGCAGTTCATCGTGGGCCAGGTAACGGGCTACGAAGAAAAAGACGGGAAACTGGTTGGCGCGAAGGTGACGGGTGCGGACGGCGTGACCCGCGTCGTTCCGCTGGACGTGATGCTGGTGTTTTTCGGCCTGTCGCCCAAGCTCGGCCCAATTGCCCATTGGGGCCTGGACATCGAGCGCAAGCAACTGGCCGTCGATACCGAAAAATTCTCGACCAACATTCCTGGCATCTTTGCGGTGGGTGACATCAACACTTATCCTGGCAAGAAAAAGCTGATCTTGAGCGGCTTTCATGAGTGCGCTTTGGCGGCCTTCGGCGCCGCGCCCTTCATCTTCCCGGACAAGAAAATTCATCTCCAGTACACGACGACCAGCCCCAAGCTGCACAAGGTGCTGGGCGTGGAAACGCCGGTATTCGACTGACACCCAGCGAAGCCGGTCACCCGGACTGTCGCAGTCAGCAAACAAACCCGCCCGGCGAGATCCTGGCGGGTTTTTTCTTTGAAGCGTCGCCTTAGAATGCGTGCTGGCTCGAAAGAGCCTTAGCTGGGGGTGTTGACGCCGCGACGAAAGCGGCAACGACTGAGAAAGTCCCTTTGAACCTGATTGAGGTAATCCTCGCGCAGGGAAGCAGCTCGCCGGACCGTCATGCGTATCTCCGAATGACTTCAAAGTTCCGGCTGGCCAAGCCGACCTGCCATTGACTTTGCAAGGAGCAAACGTTCATGGCAATTGCATCTCCCCCGTCCGTCCTCAACCAGGCGATAGCGCCAGTCCCCACCGCAGACCGCGTTTTTGCGTGGAACGATCATGCCGCCCTGTGGTTCAGCCTGGGAGTGGGCCTGCTCGTCATGCAGGTCGGCGCTTACCTCATGCCAGCCATGGGAACGCGCGATGCGCTGCTCGCCATACTGGCGGGCTCGGTCATCGGCGCGGGCCTGCTGGGCTGGGTCGCCAAACTCGGTTGCGACAGTGGCCTGGCCAGCGCGGGCCTGATGCACGCCGTCTACGGCAGTGCGTTCGCGCGCCTTCCGATCGTGCTGAACATTGTTCAACTGGTGGGCTGGGGAACCTTCGAGCTGGTGGTAATGCGAGACGCCACCGTCGCCATCGGCAAGCAATCGGGGAGCCTGTCGGCGGCCTGGTGGCCCTACGTTGCCACTTTGCTGTGGGGCGGCGTCATCACGCTCCTGATCAGCGGCTCCATGATCAAACTCGTGCGGCAGATCATCGCCAGGGTGGCTCTGCCGCTCGTGGTGTTGTCGCTGCTGTGGCTAAGCTGGCAATTCGCTTCACTGGCGGCCGCGCAGGGTTGGGAAAAAATCTGGCTGCGTCCCGGTGAAGGTGGCATGAGGGTGATGCCTGCCCTTGACCTGGTGATCGCCATGCCCATTTCCTGGCTGCCGCTGGTGGCCGACTACGCTCGCCACGGCCGGCGCGGTTCGGCAGCCCTGGGCGGAACCTGGCTGGGCTACGCTCTTGCCAACATATGGTGCTACAGCCTGGGCGTGCTGGTGGCGCTGACATTGCCGAGCACCGATCTGGTCACTGCGCTACTGCTGGCGCAAGGCGGCCTGATTGCCTTGTCACTCATCCTCATCGATGAAGTCGACAACGCCTATGGCGACACGTACTCCGGTGCTGTGTCGGCGCACAGCATCCTGCCCTCATGGAATATTCGCCAGTGGGGCATCGCCATGGCCGTCACCTGCACGCTGCTGGCGCTCGTGCTGCCGATGCACAGCCTGGAGCCTTTCCTGTTGCTTCTGAGCTCGGTATTCGTGCCACTCTTCGGCGTGATTCTGGGGCGCCTGGCTTGGGGAGTTTCGGCCAGCAGCTTGTTGGCTCAAGGTCGAAAAGTCGACGGCGTTGCCGTGGCCATCTGGATCGCGGGAATTGCGCTGTATCACCTGTCCAGCCGATTCACGCCGGCACTCGGGTCGGCACTGCCGTCGCTGGTGATCAGCTTTGGACTCGCCTACGCGAGCCGTCCGAAATCCGCCTGAAAGCTGCCTGCAAAGTTGTTATCACGCGGCTTTCAGCGCGAAGGTCATCATTGACTGCGGAGCGTGCCCATGGTTCAGCGGACCGTGGCCGTGCCCCGTCTGCACCTGCGCTCCTGCGCGGATAGCGTCGAGTATGTAGACGCGTGCTTGCTGAACGGCTTCCTTGAGCGTGAGGCCCAGCGCCAAGTTTGCCGCTATCGCAGAAGATAGTGTGCAACCGGTGCCATGCACGTTCTTGCTGGGGATGCGCTCCGAGCGCAAATGCAGCCAGGGCTGGCCTGGTTGGGCCAGCACGTCGACCACCGCTGACCCTCGCAAGTGGCCTCCCTTGAGCAGTACGGCTTTTGCGCCCATGCCCAGCAGGTCTCGCGCGGCCTCGTCCAGAGACGCGATGTCCTCGATATTTCGGCCGAGCAGCAAGCTGGCCTCGTCGAGGTTCGGCGTGATGACGTCCGCGAGCGGGAACAGGCATTCGCGCAGAACCTGAACCGTTTCCTCCGCGATCAGCCGGTCGCCGCTGGTGGCCACCATCACCGGGTCCAGCACCACGCGCTGAAGTCCGTAGTGCGAGATGGCCCACGCTACCGTGCGCACCACCTCGGGCGAATGCAACATGCCGATCTTGACCGCATCCACACCGATGTCTTCGATGACGGCCTGTAGCTGGGCCTTCAGGAATTCCGCCGGCACGCCGTGTATGCCACTGACGCCGCGCGTGTTCTGCGCCGTTAGCGCGGTAATGGCCGTCATGCCGTAGCAGCCGAGGGCACTGAAGGTTTTCAGGTCAGCTTGAATACCTGCACCGCCGCCGCTGTCAGATCCGGCAATACTGAGCACCCTCGCGTAGCGATGGGTGGGCTCGGGGATCAGGTCATGGCTTGTCATCCGAAAATTATCGGACAAGTTCCCCTCTGCACTGCCGCGCTGGAGAGATGTGCTGTAATTCCATCCAAGGATGAAACAGGGGTGTCTTGCCGCCGGCAGGTCTGAGAAAAACCCTAAGACCCGATCCAGATCATGCTGGCGTGGGAAGTTTTCAAACGCTGGCCTGCCTTTGCAGCGCGCCTCCTGTTTTGTCCACCTGTTGCCCTTCAGATGGATCAAATGCCTCCTCAAGTCTCGACTCGACACATGCTGGTCATCGGCGCTGGCCTCATGGGGCGCCTGCTCGCCCTGACGCTCGCACGCGCCGGGCACCGCGTCGAGCTGCATGATGCGGGCGGCGCGGACGGCCGATCCTCCGCCGCATACGCAGCCGCTGCAATGCTCGCGCCGCTGGCCGAGTCGGCGGTAACAGAGCACAGCGTGGTGCGCATGGGGCAGCACAGCCTCAAACGCTGGACAGAAATCATTGCGCAGCTGGAACGGCCCACTTTTTTTCAGGCGAACGGCACGCTGATCGTGTGGCACCGGCAGGACGCGGCGGAGGCGTCACGCTTTGCGCGGCAACTCGGATCGACCTCGCTCGCATTGCCCGGCATCGCCCCTGCTCAATCGCTGGACGGCTCACAGATCGCGGCGCTGGAGCCGGCGCTTGCCACGCGCTTTTCAAACGGCCTGTTCCTGCCGGGCGAGGGCCAGCTCGACAACAGGCAACTGCTGGACAACCTTCTTCTGTCGCTACAACGCCAGCAGGTGACTATTCATTGGAACAGCAGTCAGAGCCCCGAGTCGTTCAGACCGGGGGAAGACGGCCAGCCCGACTGGGTCTTCGATTGCCGCGGCCTGGGCGCCAAGCCGCAGTGGAAAAGCTTGCGTGGGGTACGGGGGGAAGTGGTGCGCGTACATGCGCCCGAGGTCTCGCTGGCGCGTCCGGTGCGGCTGATTCACCCGCGCTATCCGCTTTATATCGCCCCCAAGGAAAACCATCTGTTCGTGATCGGTGCCACCGAAATCGAATCGGAAGACATGTCCCCCGCCAGCGTGCGCTCCGCGCTCGAACTGCTCAGCGCCGCCTACTCCGTTCATTCTGGCTTTGCCGAAGCGCGCCTGCTCGAAATCTCGACGCAATGCCGGCCGACCCTGCCTGACAACCTTCCGGCCATCCGATGGAAAGGCCCGAGGTGCCTGCAGCTCAATGGCCTTTATCGTCATGGCTTCCTGATTGCGCCGGCCATGCTGGACGTCACCATGCAACTCGTCGAGGACGGTGCAAGCGATTTGGCAGGGCAATTCCACCTGAGCATCGAAAACCACCGCCTGGAAATCGCCTGAGTCATGCAAGTTTTTGTCAACCAGCAATCCTGCGAACTTGAAGACGAGGCCACGCTCAGCGACGCGCTCCTTGCGGTTGCGGCGCGCCCGCCTTTTGCTGCCGCGGTCAATCTCCAGTTCGTGCCCAAGAGCCTTTACGCCACTACCCGGCTGGCCGAAGGCGACCAGATCGAAGTCATCGCCCCCATCACGGGCGGTTAGAAAGTCCCGCCATGCCGCTTCTTCAATCCGCCGAGGACCCTTTTGTTCTGTATGGCGAACACTTTGGCAGCCGCCTGCTTCTTGGCACCTCGCGCTACCCTTCCCCCAAGGTCATGGAGGCAGCGCTAAGGCAGGGACAGCCCGGCATGCTCACTGCCTCGCTGAGACGGCAAGGGGCCGGAAACGACGGCGGACAGATTTTCTGGGACATGCTCAAGACTCTGGACGTGCCGGTACTGCCCAACACTGCCGGTTGCCACAGCATTCAGGAAGTCATCACGACGGCGCAAATGGCACGGGAAGTGTTCGAGACGCCATGGATCAAGCTCGAACTCATCGGCGACGACTACACCCTTCAACCCGACACGCTGAACCTGGTCGAGGCGGCCAGCCGACTCATCAAGGATGGCTTCAAGGTGCTGCCCTATTGCACGGAAGACCTGGTGCTATGCCAGCGCCTGGTTGACGCAGGTTGCCAGGCTGTCATGCCCTGGGCTGCACCCATTGGCACGGGCAAGGGCCCCATTAACCCCTATGCAATGCGCATGCTGCGCGAGAGGCTCGAAGTTCCGATGATCGTGGACGCCGGGCTCGGCCTACCCTCGCATGCCTGCCAGGTGATGGAGTGGGGCTACGACGGCGTGCTGCTGAACACCGCAGTGGCATTGGCGCAGGACCCGGTCGCCATGGCAGGGGCCTTCGCCAACGCAGTGCGCGCCGGGCGCGCCGCCTACCTGAGCGGCGTGATGGCCGAACAGGAATCGGCCCAGCCCAGCACACCCGTGCTCGGCACGCCGTTCTGGCACCACACGACCTGATCCATCCAAACGGTACCGATTACATGAACTCTCCCCTATGCCTGCCCGACCACGACACTGCCGTTGCTCGAATCGTCAGCGTGCACCGAAGCGCTTTCGGGCTGGATGCGCCCGCGAATCGGGAAGCCGGGTCCTCCAGCCATGCCGATCCCGTGTACCGCATGGCGTATGCCGCTTGTGCGCAACTGGGTTTTGTGCCCGCCGATGCAGCGTGTGTGGCCCAGGCGTGGTCACGGTGCGTTCAGCGCACGGGCGACTTTGACCCCCTGGCCTGGCCTGACGAGCCAGTCGACTTCGGCATGCGAGCCTGGCCGCGGGATGATGCATTCCCCGAATGTCCAAAGCGTCTGGGCCTTTACGCAGTTTTGCCGGATGCAGCTTGGGTGGCGCGCATGGCACAGGCTGGCGTGCCGACGGTGCAACTGCGCTTCAAGTCCGAAGATCGACAGGCTGTCGCGCGTGAAGTCGAGGCTGCCGTCAATGCGGTGCAAGGCACGCGCACCCTGCTTTTCATCAACGACCATTGGCGGGAAGCAATCGGTGCTGGAGCCTACGGCGTTCACCTGGGGCAGGAAGACCTCGACGAGGCTGACCTGGGCGCCATTCGCCAAGCCGGTCTGCGGCTGGGAATCAGCACGCACGGCTACGCCGAGATGATGCGAGCCGATGCGTGGAGCCCCAGCTATATCGCTATGGGTGCAGTGTTTCCGACGACCCTCAAGCGCATGGCAACAGCACCCCAGGGCGCAGGCCGATTGCACGCCTATGCGCGTTTGATGCGCGACTATTCAACAGTGGCCATTGGTGGAATCGATGCGAGCCGATTGCCGGAGGTGCTGGCAAGCGGCGTTGGATCGGTAGCCGTGGTTCGGGCTCTGGTAGCGGCTCCAGACCCGGAAGCTGCGTCGCGCCTGTTGCAGAGCGCCATCGCGGGTGCGGCGCCCCTCTGAGAACCCTGGAAGCCGAGCCCAAAAAACAAAAGCCCCGACGCCTTGTGAGCATCGGAGCTTGAACGCCTTTCGGCAGCGGGCCAGGCCAGAAGGCCGAGCCGCACTTTATGACTGATTACTTCTTGGCAGAAGCGGCAGCAGCTGGCTTGGCAGCAGGTGCAGCAGCAGCGGCAGAAGCAGCTGGCTTGGCAGCAGCGGCAGCAGCTGGCTTGGAAGCAGCAGCCATAGGAGCACCAGCGTGCGAAGCGGCAAACGCGCCAGCAGCGAAGAAACCGGAAACCAGCACAGCGAGAATTTTGTTCATTTGAGTATCCTGAATAACGTTATTGGAAAGATCCCCGAAAACTTTTCGAGGACAAGATAGTAACGAAGCTCAACGGTATCCGTTGACATCATTCGCTAGGTAAAACCCCCGGGTTTCAGTGTCATGCTGATTTTTCTAGTACCTTGGTTTTAGTTTCGAGGCTCTCCGCTCACATTGCGTCAACTAAGCGAATTTTCCGCTCTGATTGGCGCCTACTTCACTTCGACCGCGAGGCATAAACCCCGCGGATTTTTGGTGGAGCCAGCCCGATGCGCATGCGCCCATCGATGAACCCGGAGTCCGATTACGAGGAAATTCCCGCCTGCTCGACCGCTTTCGAATAGAAGGCGGGTTGAGCTTTCGAGTTCAGTCGCCCGTCGGTCTGGCCGCTATCAGGAGCCCGACCCGTGAAGCAAGCGTGCTCCTGGACGAGCTGCTAGACGGATTCGTTTCGGTCGAGGGCGTTGTTGCACGCTGCTGATAATTCACCGCCTGACCTTGATGCCGCGGTCTCCTGCTCGTCGTTGCCGGGATAGCCCGACCTCGCGCCCTCGACTTTGGTCATCAATCCGTCGAGCATGACCGTTGATGAAGGCGCAGCCCTGGCTTTGCGCAAGCTGCCGGATGCGATTGCGCCCCCGTTGGCCTCGATTGAGTGAGCTGGCCGCCAAGCATGACGTTCTTTTTTTGATTCACATCAAATAAATCGTTAGATTTTGCGTAAAAACTGTTTGAAATGCTTAAACCGATAAGCTACTATTCACTCATGAACTACCCACACTCCACCTTCGAAGCACCGATGCACCGCCCTGCCCGGCATTCCAAAGCGGCTTGGACGTTTATTCATCAAGCACCCCGAGTCGCGCTGACCGCCGTTGTCTTCTTGGTAGGCGCAGTGGCTACTGTTGATTTGATGCTCTATCTGGTTCGCTGAGCCATTGCAGCGGCTGACTGCAGGCTCCAGCGGAGCATCTACTCCGGTACGCCTGCGTCGGAGCGTCCTAACGCTCGACAACAAACGCGTCTGGGGGGCCTAGAACCATCTGCGGAGCCCATGCGGAGATCAATCGATCAATCTTCCGATCGGTGCGGCTGCGAAAGAAGCTGTCGATCCACTCTTCGGCTGCCCGCATTGGCGTGCCCGGGCATTTCCTACATTGGTCAGCCGTAACGTCCTGCCTCAGCATTTCTCGATGCGGGAGTATTTTTAGGGGAAGCAAAAATAAGAAACACCGCCCATGAAAGTCGTCCTGTTCTGTGGCGGACTCGGCACGCGTTTGCGCAACGCCGAAAACACGCCCAAGCCAATGATCCACATTGGCGCCCGTCCATTGCTGTGGCATGTGATGAAGTATTACGCCCATTTCGGGCACAAGGACTTCATCCTCTGCCTGGGGCACGGGGGGCACGCCATCAAGAACTACTTTCTGAACTACAACGAGTGCGTCTCGAACGACTTTGTCATGTCCGGCAGTTCGAAAAACTTGCAGCTGCTCAGCAGCGATATCGATGATTGGCGCATTACCTTCGTCGATACCGGCGTCAACGCCAACATCGGGCAGCGGCTGAAAGCGGTGCAGCAGTTCGTCGAGGGCGAGACGGAATTCCTCGCGAACTACAGCGACGGCTTGACCGACCTGCACCTGCCGGACCAGCTCGATGATTTCCGCCAGCAAGGCAAGCTGGCAAGCTTCATGTGCGTCCGGCCCAATCTGAGCTACCACGTGGTATCGCTTCCGCAGGGCTCGAGCCTGGTCGAGGGCATCCATCCGATCAATGATGGGGAGGTCCGGGTCAACGGAGGCTTTTTCGTCTTTCGCAAGGAAGTCTTCGACTACCTGCGCGACGGCGAGGAACTGGTTGAGCAGCCGTTCAAGCGGCTCGTGGCCGACCGCCAGCTCGTCGGCTTCGCGTATGACGGTTTCTGGGCATGCATGGACACGTTCAAAGACCTGCAGCGGCTTGAAGCCCTCTCTGCCGCATCCGAAGCACCCTGGGAAGTGTGGAAGTCCCGTCCGAGCGGCCGCCGCTGATGCTGCCGCTGCCGCTTTGCGCATCTCCGCTGCGCGTCCTGTGTCTCGGGGCCCATGCTGACGACATCGAAATCGGCTGCGGCGGCACGCTGCTGCACCTGCTGGCCACCCGCCCGGACGTGCATATCACCTGGGTGGTTTTCAGTTCGGCGGGGGTGCGCGAACAGGAGGCCCGTAACGGCGCAAGCTTTTTTCTGCAGGGCGCGGTCAGCCACGAGCTGATCTTGCCCATGTTCCCGGACGGGTACTTCCCTCACCACGGCGGCGAAATCAAGCAAAGCTTCGAGCAGCTCAAGCAAAAGACCGATCCGCACCTGGTGTTTACGCACTTCCGCGATGACCGTCACCAGGATCACCGGATCATTAGCGACCTGACCTGGAACACGTGGCGGCGCCACATGATCCTTGAATACGAAATCCCCAAGTACGACGGCGACATGGGCCGGCCGAATTGCTTTGTCCCACTGGACGCGGACACCTGTCTCCGCAAGGCGCGCTACATCCTTGAAGCCTTCGTGAGCGAAAGGGACAAGGGCTGGATGAGCGAGGACACTTTCCTGGCGCTGCTGCGGCTGCGCGGCATCGAGTGCGCCGCCCGCTACGCGGAGGCCTTTTACTGCCGCAAGTTCGTGCTGGGCGCGGGCGCGGGCGCGGCATGACGTTAAGCGTGAGCGGGCGTTGATGGCTGCGCCCGCCTCCTCGTGGCCGTACTCCAGGCGGACTGATCGGACGCAAGAAGACCGCGTCCCTGTTGCCGTCAGGGAAAGTGAAACGAGCGCCACTTATAGCCGTACGGATGCCCCGGCCGCCGGGCCTCGCATTGTTTTTCTCCTGATGTCGGCGGTCGCCCCGCAGGCCACCGTGGACCAGCTCGCCGCGTCGCTGGCGCCGCACACTGTGCTGGTGCACCACGACTTTTCGCAAACGCCGGTTTTCCAGCTTGCATCTACGAACGTGCGATGGGTGCCCCAGCCGCGCCGAACGGGCTGGGCGAATTTCGGTTTCGTCGAAGGCATTTTCCACTCGATGCGCCATGCGCTCGAGCACTTGGAGTTCGACTATCTCCAACTCCTCAGCCCGACGTGCTTGCCCATTCGACCGATGCGCGAATTCGAGTCGCATGTCAGTGGCCCCTGCGGCGCGCATTTCGACGCCATCGACCTGGTCGGCAACATCGATGCGCTGATGTCCGTCGGGTATCGCGCCTTCACTCCCGAAGGGGCGATGCGGCACCGCCTCCTGCGCCGCCTTTCAGGGGAGTATTTTGGGCAGTCGCAGGGGCGCCGAGACGTTGCAGGCGTCTGGCTGCGGACCGGCCATGCGGCCGGCCTGTTGCCCTGGATCGCCCGCGCTGTGGTGCACGCCTTCCGTCATCCAGTGGTCGGCCGCCACGTTTTTCGGGAGCCGTTCCACCCTTACTATGGCTCCACTTGGTTCGGCGCACGGCGTAAGGTCATCGCGGACATGACGGCCTTGTTTTCGCGCCCTGAGATTCACAGCTACTTCAGCCGACTGCACATCGCCGACGAGTTTCTTATCCCGACGATGCTCAAACACCTGGGGGTGCATCAAGGCCCAAGCAACCACCTCATCCAGCGCTACGAGGGCGCCCATACGGGCAGGTTCGAGGTTCAAGACATCGAGCAGCTGCGCCAGTCGGGTGCGTATTTTGCGCGCAAATTTGCGGACGAGGCCAGTGCGCCGTTGCGAGAGAAAGTGCTGCGCGAGCTCGCCGGCAAGCGCGAGCCGTGGTCAGGTAATTTTCAGCTTTGACCGGATCATGATGTCCGTCACTTCGGCCCGCCGGGGCAAGGTTAACGCGTGCACGGTGACGGCGGCCACGTCTTGCGGCTGCATCAGCGCTTCTGGCCGGTAGACCCTGGCCTCGGCTGCGTGCACCTGCGCCTGCATGGCGCTGGCGGTGCGGCCAGGAAACACGCTGAGCACTCGGACCCCCGCCGGGTTCAGTTCCTCGCGCAGGCTGTCCGCGAGCGCCTTCAGGGCGTGCTTGGTTGCGGCGTAGTGGCCGACATTGGCGCGCGCCGACAGCCCGGCGCTGGAATTGACGAAAGCGATCTGGCCCTGGCATGACTTGAGCGCGGGCAACAGCGCACGGGTAAGGACGAACGGCGCGCGCACATTGGTCCTGTACTGCACGTCCAAATCATCGGCCGACGCGCTTTGCAGCGCACCCCATTCGAAAACGCCGGCGGCATGCACGAGGATGTCGATGGGGCCTCCGTCCTGCAGCAGGGTTGCCGCGAGCGCCGTGAGGTCGGCGTCCAAGGCAAGGTTAGCCACTGCGCAGCGGTGGCGCTGCGGCCCGGGCACACTTTGCGCGACCGATTCCAGCGCCGCGAGCCGCCGGCCGACCAGCCACAGGCGCGCACCCTGCGCCGCCAGCGCGTGCGCGATCGCCGCGCCGATGCCACTGCTTGCGCCGGTGACCACGGCGACTTGGCCGTGCAGCGCGCTCACGGTAGCACCGCCTCTTCTTCGGCCAGCGCCAGCAGCCCATGCTGCAAAAGCAGATCGGCCGCCCGCGCGACAGTCGCGAAAGCCAGGCCCGACCGCTGCGCGATCCCGAGCAGGCCCCACTGGCCATCGGAGAGGTTGAGCACCCACAGCATCGCCATCTGCAGATCGTGGATCCCCGTACCGCCCACGCCGGCGTAGAGCCCGCGCTTGCCGAGTTGTGGCTCGCATTTCGGGTTCAGGTTCAGGTAGCGGCGATCGTGTTCCAGCACATCGAAGATAGACACTAGCGTTGCGAAAGAGGCTGCCAGCGCGTCGGGGGCGACAAACGCCAGGTCGTCCCCAGAGGTGTGGTACTGGGGAAACCGGCCGTGCGGGCTTCGCATCAGGCAACCGACGGGAAGGTTGAAGCCCGGCGAGCAGTACTGGCGTTCGTCGTAGCCGTAAGGCGAGAACGGCTCAATGGCATGGCCCTCCCCCGACCGTTGCAGCACATGGGCCACGGCGCGGTCGATGGGCGCATCGCCCCGGCGGCTCTGCTTGTAGGTGAACCCCGCCTGGTCACCGATGCAGGTAAGCACCAAACCGTGCGCGATCGCCCGCGCTTGCGCCTCATTGCGACTCAACCAGGTGATGGCGCCGATCGTTCCGGGAATGAAGACGAAGCGATAGGTGTGGCGAAGCCGAACCCGCGCCAGGTGTCGCGCGAGAAATGCCGCGACCGCGATGCCTGAGAGGTTGTCGTCGCACAGCGACGGGTGGCAGACGTGGGTGGACACGAGCACCTCCTCGCGCGTCGTTCCCGGCACGACGCATTCACCGTACGTGAGGTGGCCGTCCTGCAGCGTCGCGTCGATGCAGACCTCGTACTCTTCATCGGCAAGCAGCTCCAGGTCGCGATGGGCCAGGCAAAAGCCCCAGTCTTCCTTGTAGTACGACGTGCGATAAGGAATGAGGTCGGGCTGCTCTGGAAGGCTGTGCAGGTGCGCGCGCAACGCGCCCAGACGCATCCTTGCCCGCACGGGCACGCTGTAGCTCACGACATGCAGGTTGTGGCGTTGGAAGTCGATCACGCGCTCCCCGCGCTCGTTCTTGACCCACGCATCGCGGATGTTCCACTCGCGCGGTACGGTCCAGTCGAAGACGCGAGTGCCGCTGGGCACTTCATGCATCTTCAGGGCGATTTCACGACCGAGGCGCGCGAGCGTCTTGCGCACCCCCTCGCCGGTGATGCTGCGGCAATAGGGATACAAGTCGCGGACCAGCCCGTAGATGTCCGCGCCCAGCGCGACGGGGTCGATCGCACTCAGGCTGGCGAAATCCTGGAGCGGGCGAGATGCGGACGTCATGCTTCAGCTGCTGCGGTCGAGGAAGTCGCAGCCGCAATCGCAATCGCAATCGCAATCGCAATCGCAATCGCAATCGGGCAGGATTGGATCGGGGAATTTCCCATCAATCCAGAATCTCCACCTCGGGAATCGGCACCACGAGCCGCCCTCCCCATTCGCGAACATAAGCCAGCTGCTGACGAATCTCGTCTTTCAGGTTCCACGGCAGGATCAGTATGTAGTCGGGCCGTGTTTGCGCGATCCGCTCCGGGGCGTAGACAGGGATGTGCGTACCGGGCAGGAATTTGCCGTGCTTGTACGGGTTGCGGTCCACCGTGTAGTCGAGGAAGTCGGTGCGAACGCCGCAGTAGTTGAGAAGGGTGTTCCCCTTTCCGGGCGCACCGTAGCCCACCACCGTCTTGCCGGCGCGCTTCGCATCGATCAGGAAGGCCAGGATGCGGCGCTTCGCGGCCTTGACCTCTTCGTCGAACGAGAGGTACGTCTCCAGCCGCAGGAAGCCGGCAGCCTCCTCGCGACTGGCGAGCTCGCGCACTTTCTCGCTCACGGCCGGCGCCGGCGCCTCGCGGTGGCGCGCATAGACGCGCAGCGAGCCGCCATGGGTGGGCAACTCCTCCACGTCAAAAACCGTCAGGCCGAAGCCGTCGAGGATTCGGACTGCCGTGAGGAAGGAAAAGTAAGAGAAATGCTCGTGGTAGATCGTGTCGAACTGGATGCCTTCCATCAGGCGCATCAGGTGCGGAAATTCGATCGTGACCACGCCGTTCGGCTTCAGGAGGGTTTCTATCCCGGCTACGAACGAGCGCAGGTCAGGCACGTGGGCAAGCACGTTGTTGGCCACGATCAGGTCAGCCTGCGATCCCGCCTCGACAAGCTGCTGCGCCACTTCAAGCCCGAAAAAGTCTACCCGTGTCCGCACCCCGCGCAGCTGGGCGTCGCGCGCCACGTTGGCCGCCGGTTCGATCCCCAGGACTGGAATGCCCCGCTGCACAAAATATTGCAGCAGGTAGCCATCGTTGCTGGCCAGCTCCACCACGAGGCTCTGCGGGTTGAGCTTGAATCGATCGGTCACCATGTCGACATAGCGTCGAGCATGGGCCAGCCAGCTGTCGGAATAGGAAGAGAAGTAAGCGTACTCGGTAAATATGTCCGCCGGGCTGATGTACTCCTTGAGCTGGACCAGGAAGCATTCCTCGCACACCAGGACTCGGAGCGGAAAGAACGCCTCGGCCTGGTCGAGCTGGTCGGCGGCAAGAATTGCCTCGCAGGGAGGCGACACCCCCAGATCCGTAAAGGTGTGAAGAACGGCGGAGCCGCAGAAGCGACACGCTGATGCCTGACCGGAGGAATTGTTCATGCCAATCGTTTGGTGTGACTAATTACCCAATCTAAAGCGGCCGGGCTTGCGGCGGCGTAGGAAACCACGCATTCATGAGGTGATGGCGCTGGCAAAGGCAAGCCTTGGCTGGACCACGGCGCTAACGTGTTTTTGTTTGGCCTGCCCGGCGTGGGCAAGAGGCATCTGCTGTGTGCCGTGTGCTGTGTGCTGTGTGTTTTGGGCTTTGGACTTTGCGCTGATTAAAGCCGGGCGACGGGTGCAGTCTTACGCCATGCTCTGCTGCTCTGACGTGCAGCACATCCAATCGGTGCACCGGGACTCGCGCGAGCTGGAGTTGGTCAAGCTGCACCGTTTTATTTCGCTGAGTCTGGAATGTTTTTCGACGCTCGTTGGTCCACGCAAGACGCTGCATCACGGGCGGGCACGCAACGGCGGCCAGGGCGGATGGAAGGCCCCGAACCTCTGATTGCAATCGAGTGCGCAATCATCCCGCCCTAGCCCCGTTCCTACTGCAACATCAACTGCAAGGACTTAGGGCAAAGCAAAAAGGACTTAGCCACTCGCGCAGCTAAGTCCTTGAATTTCTGGCTCCTCAACCTGGGCTCGAACCAGGGACCTACGGATTAACAGTCCGGCGCTCTACCAACTGAGCTATTGAGGAATGAAGCCTCAGATTATAGCCCGGAAAAATCGGACTCCTCGCTCTCGCAGGCCATCGGTTCTCTCATCAAGCGAAAAGTTTTTGCTTTTGAGAGGTTGCCTTCGAGCAGCCCCAAAGGCAACGTCTTTCAGAACTGTCAGAACTTTGCGAGTGCCGAGATCATGAAGATGTTGTTCGTGTAATCGAGGCCCGGCAGATTGGAATTGCGGTGCTCGCGTTGCACAGACGCGCCCAGCGTCACGGCACGAATGACTTCCCATTCCCCGCCCACCATCGCTACGTTGGTAGTGTCACGCCGACCGCTGGACGCAAAGCCGGGCAATGGGCCTTTGAAGTTGCGAACCCCGTGCTCGAAACGCAAACGTACGGCCGTTTTCTCGGTGGGCTTCCAGGTCGGGCCGACAAAGATGCGATAGCCCTCGTAGTAGCTTTCGTTATTGGTTTGGTAGCTGACCAGATCGCGGGCTACACCGCCGGAAAGCGTGGTCTTGCCGGTCACGGCCCAGTTGGCATCGATCTGTCCCACCAGTCCGGAGAAGTCTCGGGAGCCCGCGCCCTTGTGTTCGCGGTCCAGATAGGCAGCGCGGCCACGAACGGTGGTGCGACCGGTCAAGGCGTACTCTCCACGCAGCTCATGCTCGCGCTCATTGAAGTCGACACCGGTGAGCGTGCCGGGAACGATGTTGGAATACTCGCCCTTACCGCTCTTGAATCGATAGGCTAGCGAGTTGCCGGCTGCCGTGACGTACTTGGCGCCAACTTCTCCACCCCGCACGGACGCATCGCCCTCGAAGGAAAGAGGCTCGCTGTTCGCGGTTTTGCGCTCATAGACGCCACCCAGCAAGCGCCATGCAGCACCGAGTTCGTACTCGGCGTCGAGCAGTGTGGAGCGTTCGGTACGGCGGTTGACTACCCCGGCAATGGTCTGGTCTACCGACGTGTCGATGTATTCGCGGCGGTCAGTCGTCAAGTTACCGCGCAACTTCGGTGTGACGGCAAAGCGCCAGGCAGCTGCGTAATTCACCGCGGTGAAGTTCAGGCCCGAAAAATTGTTGTAGCGGTAGTAGTTGGCGTCGGCCTCGAGTTCAAAGCGCTGCAAGCTGTAGGACTTGTCGACTTTGACGCCCACCGTGGTCACACCGACAGTGTCCGATTGAGCGTTCGGCGCGCGGAAAATATTGCTCTCATGCTGAAAGCTCTGGCCGGCCTTGAACTGGAGCGTGTCTTGCTCATCAGCTTGGGCAGTTGTCGACACGGATGCGATCAGGGCAAGAGGGATGGCAGCAAGACGCAGAACACGGCCACTGGAGACAGCGCGAGCGATTTGGTCAGGGCGCGAGCCAGCGGTCCTCTTGTTGGAGCTTGTCATGGATGTCCTCATTGAAGTTATGAAATCTACTGAACTATCTTACAAGTAGGGAGTATATAAACCACCAAACCGCTATTACGGATGAGCTAACTCACGCCGTCTTCCTACTTGTTGTGCTCAACATGTCGCAACGAAGATACGATTGCGGGTCGTTCCGGGGTTTCGACTCCCTCGCTTCCTTTTCGAAACATGCGCCGACAGCCAAGACCGATACCGTGGCTAAGCCGCGGAGAGCCGTTTCCGCCCGTGGAGGAGGCCTGGGGCCCGGCAGAGCCCGCACCCGGGCTGCTCGCCGCCGGGGGAACGCTGGAGGTGCCGAGTCTTCTGGAGGCTTACGGCAAGGGTGTCTTCCCGTGGTTCAGCCTGGGCCAACCCGTGCTGTGGTGGAGTCCCGAGCCGCGCATGGTCTTGAAAACTCGCGATTTTCGCCTGCATCGTTCACTCAAGAAAGTCATCAAAGCCTTCAACATCCAGCCCGACTGCGCGGTGAGCTTCGATCGTTGCTTTGAACGCGTCATCAACGCATGCGCTAGCCAGCCACGCCAGGGCCAGCCGGGCACGTGGATCGTTCCCGAGATGATCGCCGCCTACGTGGCCCTGCACGAGGCGGGTCATGCCCACAGCGTCGAAACCTGGATGGACGGGGAGCTCGCGGGTGGACTCTATCTCGTCAATCTTGGCGGTATGGTTTTTGGTGAGTCCATGTTTG
The DNA here is from genome assembly GCA_040385065.1 of Pseudomonadota bacterium. Taxonomy (GTDB): domain Bacteria; phylum Pseudomonadota; class Gammaproteobacteria; order Burkholderiales; family Burkholderiaceae_C; genus Polaromonas. The sequence continues at coordinate 15,493 of JAZKIC010000016.1, read as the reverse complement.
CCAACCGGACGGATGCCTCGAAAATTGCGCTTGCGGCGCTGGTCGCCTTTTGCCGGGTCCATCACATCGACATGATCGACTGCCAGCAAAACACGGGGCATCTGTCGTTCCTGGGCGCGCAAGAAATTCCTCGCCAGGAGTTTGTCGATCATGTGCGTCGGCGGCTTGCCCGAACACCTCCACAATGGAATTTCGACACCCTATACTGGAACGAGATTTTGACGGTTTCCACGTGACACACCTCAAAGAACTCCCCCTACAGACGCTGCAGTTTTATGCGACGGCGCCCTACCCGTGCAGCTACTTGCCCGGCCGTCACGCCCGGTCGCAGGTAGCGACACCCAGCCACCTTATTCACAATGACGCCTATTCGGATCTCGTGATGAACGGGTTCCGCAGAAGCGGGATGTTTACCTACCGCCCTTACTGCGACGGCTGCCAGGCCTGTGTGCCGCTGCGCGTGCCCGTGGCGCGTTTCCAGCCGGACAGGAGCCAGCGCAGAGCATGGTCCCGCCACGAATGCCTGCAAGCTCGAGTGCTAAAGCTTTGCTTCATGCCAGAGCATTACGCCTTGTATTTGCGCTATCAAAACGGCCGGCATGCCGGTGGCGGTATGGACCAGGACAGCATTGACCAGTACACGCAATTCCTATTGCAAAGCAGGGTCAACTCTCGCCTGGTGGAGTTCCGCGAACACAACACCGATGGCAGTGCCGGCGCTCTGAAGATGGTGTCAATTCTCGATGTGCTCGAAGACGGCATCTCGGCGGTCTATACCTTCTACGATCCTGATCCACACGCCAGTTTTGGCAACTACAGCGTGCTCTGGCAGATCGAACAGGCGCGGCGCTTGGGCCTGCCCTATCTCTATCTGGGCTACTGGATCAGCGAGAGTCCCAAGATGAATTACAAGGCGCGGTTTAAGCCGCACGAACTGCTGGTAGAGGGCCGGTGGACTCCGGCATGATCAGTCCCGCCTGAATCGTCCTTACGGGCGTGCAAGCGCCTCTGGGTCAGTAGCAATGTGAATGTCATTTTCACAACATAAAATGACACGAACTATGCGAAATAAAGAACTCTCCGGCACAGAAACCCCCACCGTGCAGGTTATCGGGCGCATGTTCACGCTTCTGGAGATTTTGGCCGAGCGGGAGGACGCAGTCTCCCTTAAGGAAATCAGCGAGAAATCAGGGCTTCACCCGTCGACGGCCCACCGCATTTTGAATGACCTGGCAACCGGCCGTTTCGTAGACCGGCCAGTCGCAGGCAGCTATAGGCTCGGCATGCGACTGCTCGAGCTGGGCAATCTTGTGAAGGCTCGCTTGAGCGTGAGGGATGCGGCGCTGATTCCCATGCGCGAGTTGCACAAGCTCACGCAGCAGCCGGTCAACCTGAGCATGCGCCAAGGCGACGAAATCATCTATGTCGAACGCGCCTACAGCGAACGCTCAGGCATGCAGGTGGTTCGTGCCATCGGAGGTCGAGCCCCATTGCACCTGACTTCGGTGGGGAAACTTTTCCTGGCCTTTGACGACCCGCAGCGCCTGCGAAATTACGCGACGCGTACCGGCTTGGCGGGCCATACCCGCAACAGCATCACGCAGTTGGCCGTGCTGGAGCGTGAGCTGGCAAAAGCGCGCCAGTACGGCTTGGCGCGTGACAATGAAGAGCTGGAGTTAGGGGTCCGCTGCATGGCGGCGGGCATCTACGACGACCAGAGCAAACTTATTGCGGGGCTGTCGATTTCGGCGCCCGCGGACCGCCTGGACGAAAGCTGGCTACCCAAGTTGCAAGCAACAGCGCACGAGATCTCGGCCGCTCTTGGTTACCGCCAGCAAAAATAGCTCAGGCCTCATGTGACGAGGCAGAAGCTAAACGCGCGGCTCGCTCAGATACCCGCTTTGACCGGCTCGACGAGCGAAACGCTTTGCACAGGACTGACGCCGAGCACCTTGCGATCGAGAGCAGGGTGCGCCTCGACCCAACGGCGAACGCGCTCTGCGTCTGCAATGCGCGTGAGCTTGCCGGCCGAATCAAGAAATACCATGATCAGCTTGCGACCGGCAATCTTGGTCTGCATGACTAGGCACTGGCCAGCTTCGCTGATGTAGCCAGTCTTTTGCAAACCGATGTCCCACTCCGGGTTTTTCACGAGCCGGTTGGTGTTGTTGAACTGCAAAGTCTGACGTCCCACCGCGACCTGGTACCCCACCGAAGTCGACAGTTCACGAACCACAGGATCGCCATGAGCGGCGTTCACAAGGGTGGCAAGATCCTGGGCGCTGGACTGGTTCTGGCTGGACAGGCCAGTCGGTTCTACATAACGGGTGTCGTTCATGCCCAGCATCTTGGCTTTGGCGTTCATTAGCGTGACAAAGGCCGACATGCCCCCCGGGTACGTGCGTCCGAGCGCATGCGCGGCCCGGTTTTCACTTGACATCAGTGCCAGGTGCAAAAGTTCTCCGCGCGTCAACGACGTGCCGACCCGAAGGCGGGAGCGGCTGAATTTCTCGGTGTCGACGTCGTCCTGCGTAATGGTGATGGTTTCGTCCATAGGCAGCTTGGACGCGCTGACAATTACGCCGGTCATGAGCTTGGTGATGGACGCGATGGGCAGCACGGCGTGATCATTCTTGCTCAGGAGAACTTCACGTGTGTCCTGATCGATGACCAGTGCGACGCTGGACTTCAGCTCGAGCGGGTCGGTTGCACTGTGCAAACCGGCGATTTGACCAAATGAAAGGCGGGCAGGCGCTGAAACACGCACGACTGACGATGACTTGACCATCGCGACCTTGACCCGGCGGGTACGCTCTGCCTTGGCTACCTTTGTGCTCCTGGATACCTTTGACACCTGCTGCTTCTTGACACCCTGGGATTTCGAAGGGGTGGCGCTGAAGGCGGGGATCGAAAATGCCGCGGAAATCACAACCACCCCAACCGCTTTGATTGCGTTTTTCAACGTCAGTGAGGTCAAGTGGCGCATTGGTTCTTTCCTAACAGAAGCTATGACGAAGTGTATCGACAATGAAAAACAAGCGCAATATCAATTGCTTGCGCCGTGTTGTTCATGCAAAGTCAAAAAACTGTCGAGCTACCTGAGGTTTTATGCTTCATCCGGTTAGCTGGGAGTCTAAGTGCTTGATTTTAAACATTTATTTTCACTCAGCCCTGGGCCGCGACACGATCTGCCTTGCTATGCAGCTTGTTCAATGCGCTGATGTACGCTTTCGCTGACGCAACAATAATGTCGGGATCAGAGCCGACTCCATTGACCACCCGACCACTATTTTGTAACCGCACGGTCACTTCGCCCTGGCTCTCGGTCGAGCCGCTGATGGCATTGACGGAATACAGCACCATTTCGGCGCCGCTTTTGACGCAACTTTCGATGGCTTTGAGGGATGCGTCGACTGGGCCATTGCCTTCCGACTCAGACTTCACTTCCGAGCCATCGATAGTGAAAACCACGCTGGCTTGCGGCCGCTCGCCGGTTTCGCTGTGTTGAGCGAGCGAAACAAATCCATAGCGCTCCTTTTCATGCGAAATGCTTTCATCGCTGACCAATGCCAGAATGTCTTCGTCAAAGATCTCACTCTTGCGATCAGCCAGTTCCTTGAACCGGGCAAAGGCGCTGTTGATGTCTGACTCGCTCTCCATCTGAACGCCCAGGTCCAGAAGCCGCTGCTTGAAAGCGTTGCGTCCGCTGAGCTTTCCCAGCACCATCTTGCTGGCGCTCCAGCCAACGTCTTCGGCCCGCATGATTTCATAGGTTTCCCGCGCCTTGAGCATGCCGTCCTGATGAATCCCCGATGCGTGCGCAAATGCGTTGGCGCCGACCACGGCCTTGTTCGGCTGCACCACAAAGCCCGTCGTCTGGCTGACCATTCGGCTTGCCGCGACGATATGAAGCGGGTCGATGCGCATGTCCAGCTTGTAGTAGTCGCGGCGGGTCTTGATCGCCATGACAATTTCCTCCAGGGAACAATTGCCGGCGCGCTCGCCCAGGCCATTGATGGTGCATTCAACCTGCCGCGCACCGCCAATCATGACGCCGGCCAACGAATTGGCCACCGCCATACCCAGGTCGTTATGGCAATGCACTGACCACACGGCCTTGTCACTGTTGGGTACGCGCTCGCGCAAGGTGCGTATGAATTCACCATAGAGTTCAGGCACGGCGTATCCCACGGTGTCCGGCACATTGATCGTGGTGGCACCTTCGTGAATCACGGCTTCGATGACCCGGCAAAGGTAATCGACATCGCTGCGGTAGCCGTCTTCAGGGCTGAACTCGACGTCGCCGACCAGATTTTTAGCGAAACGGACCGAAAGCTTCGCTTGTTCGAGCACCTGCTCGGGGGTCATGCGCAGCTTCTTTTCCATGTGCAGGGCACTCGTCGCGATGAAGGTGTGAATGCGCGCCGAAGCGGCACCTTTCAAAGCTTCAGCTGCACGGGCGATGTCTTTGTCGTTCGCACGTGAAAGCGAGCAGATCGTGGACTCCCTGATGGCCCCTGCGATTGCCTGAACCGCTTCGAAATCGCCGTTCGAACTTGCGGCGAAGCCAGCCTCGATCACATCCACCTTGAGGCGCTCGAGCTGCCGCGCGATGCGCAGCTTCTCGTCTCGCGTCATGGAGGCGCCGGGGGATTGCTCGCCGTCACGCAAGGTGGTGTCGAAGATGATCAGTTTGTCTGCCATGGCGCTGTCCCAAGTGATGATTGATGATGAATGGGGGGAGGTGATTGCCCGGTATCAGGCCGGTATGGTAGCCGCGGCCGATACGGTGGCACCGCAGCGTTGCATGCCGGAGACAATGGCCTTGAGCGAGGCCGACACGATGTTGCTGTCGATGCCCAGACCAAAGAGAGTCTCCCCGTTGACTCTCAGCTCCAGGTAGGCGACCGCTTGCGCATTGGCGCCAGCGCCGATGGCGTGTTCGTGGTAGTCCAACACGCGCACTTCGTGCCCCGTCTGCTGCGCAAGTCCATGGATAAAAGCATCGATGGGGCCCGTCCCCTGCCCTTCAATCTGACGCAACTGGCCCTGCAGGGAAATGGCTGCACGAATCGTGAATTGCCGATTGCCCGCTTCTTTGCTTTCTTCAATGACGAGTTGCTCAGGGCCCGCTACTGAAGTGAGTCCGTATTCCTTGTCCAGCAAGGCGTAAAGATCCTGGGCGGTAAGTTCCTTGCCCGTTGCGTCCATGACGCGCTGCACGATCTGGCTGAACTCAATCTGAAGCCGCCGCGGAAGCTCGAGCCCGAACTCGGTCTCCAGAAGGTAGGAAATGCCGCCCTTGCCGGACTGGCTGTTGACCCGGATCACCGCTTCGTAACTCCGCCCCAGGTCTTTGGGATCGATAGGCAAGTAAGGCATGTCCCAGATATCGCTCTCACGCCGCGCTGAGAAAGCCTTCTTGATGGCGTCCTGGTGCGAGCCCGAAAACGACGTGTAAACAAGGTCGCCGGCGTACGGATGCCGCGGATGAACCGGCAACTGATTGCAATGCTCAACCGTACGGCGGATTTCGTCGATGTCTGAAAAATCCAGTCCGGGTGAGACGCCCTGTGTGTACAAATTCAGCGCGATGTTCACAAGATCGACGTTGCCGGTGCGTTCGCCATTGCCAAAGAGGCAGCCCTCGATGCGATCAGCGCCGGCCATCAAGGCGAACTCGCCCGCAGCGGTGCCGGTGCCGCGGTCGTTATGAGGATGGACCGAGATAACGATCGAGTCCCTGCGCGCGAGATTTCGGTGCATCCACTCCATCATGTCGGCAAAAATATTTGGCGTCGAATGCTCGACTGTGGATGGCAAATTAATGATGCACTTGCGCTCAGGCGTCGGCTGCCAGACCTCGGTAACTGCGTCGACAACGCGCTTGGAAAACGCGAGCTCCGTGCCCGACCACATCTCGGGGGAGTACTGAAAAATCCAGTGGGTTTCAGGCTGCGCCTTGGCGAGTTCGACGAAACGACCGGCGTTCGCCGTGGCGAGCTCGACGATCTGGTCTTCATCCATACCCAGTACGACGCGACGCATCACCGGTGCCGTCGCGTTGTAGAGGTGAACAATCGCGCGCTTGGCTCCCTGCAAAGATTCGAACGTTCGCACGATCAGCGGGTCCCGTGCCTGGGTCAAAACCTGGATGGTCACGTCGTCGGGGATATGCCCCCCCTCGATGAGGCCTCGCACGAAGTCGTACTCAACTTGCGAAGCCGAGGGAAAGCCCACTTCGATTTCCTTGAAGCCAATCTTCACCAAGGTCTGGAACATCTTGAGCTTGCGTGCCAGATCCATGGGCTCGATCAACGCCTGGTTGCCATCCCGAAGATCCACGCTGCACCAGATGGGCGCCTTGCTCAGTAATGCATCGGGCCACGTCCGGTCTGCTAAGGCAACACGGGGGAAAGAACGGTATTTGGTCGAGGGGGTCTGCAGCATGGGATCTCTCTTCAGTCTTTAAGCATGATTTCGAATCCAGCAACCCAATGAAAAACGGCCCGTTGCTGGAGCAAACGGGCCGTTGGAAAGGGTGTACGCGTGCGCGCTACCGTCTCCGCCCGTAGGTGGATAGAAGTAGCGAACGCAGGGAAGAACTCATGGCCTGAAATGTATCACAGCTTTATCGGCTCACCTTTTTCGGCTCACTTATGCAAGCCGCGTTCTTCAGGCTCATCTGTGGACGTCGAAATCACACTGGTTGGCACGCCCTTCGCCTTGCGCCAGGCGTAAAGCGCGTACCCCGAAAAGCCATAAAAGACGAACAGGCTGAACATCACCGTGGGTGGATCGATGTTGATCACCGCGATGGCGAGGGCAATCGAAACAATAACCGCGAACGGCACGCTTTTCTTGAGACTGACGTCCTTGAAACTGTAGAACGGCACGTTAGTCACCATCGTCAGGCCTGCGTACAAGGTCAGGGCAAACATGAACCAGCGCACGTCCTCCCCTTCCACGCCAGCTTCCGTCATCAACCAGATGAAGCCGGCCACCAGCGCTGCGGCTGCGGGGGATGGAAGGCCCTGAAAAAACCGCTTGTCGACAACGGCCGTGTTGACATTGAAACGGGCAAGACGCAAGGCCGCACATGCGCAATAGACAAAGGCGGCAATCCAGCCCCAGCGTCCCAGGCTGGTCAAGGCCCAGACGTAGGCGATCAGCGCAGGCGCTGCCCCAAAGGACACCATGTCGGACAGGGAGTCCATCTGCTCGCCGAAGGCGCTCTGGGTGTTCGTCATGCGCGCCACCCGTCCGTCGAGGCTGTCGAGGACCATCGCGCAAAAAACTCCAATGGCAGCCTGATCGAACCTGCCGTTCATGGCCATGACGATCGAGTAAAAACCGCCGAACAGTGCCGCCAGGGTAAAGAGGTTCGGGAGAATGTAGATGCCCTTGCGGCGCTTACGTACATGCGCTTCTTCACCGCTCGGCTCTACGCCGTTGCCGTCATGCATGAGGGTGCCTCGTGGTCATTGTTTGAGCCGAGGCTCCGGGGGTCGCGCGAGGATGAGTCATAGCTTGAGGATACCAAACGGGGAGCCCACGGTTGAGCAATGAAAAAAGCCGTGCCGATGAAAAAAGCCGTGCAATTGCTTGCACGGCTTGAAAGATCACCAGACCAGACCCGGTAGGGCCTGGTACGGCATCAGTTGCGCGTCTGGTCGACGAGTTTGTTTTTCGCAATCCAGGGCATCATGGCGCGCAGCTTTGCACCGACGACTTCAATCTGGTGTTCGGAGTTCAGGCGGCGGCGGCTCAGCAAAGTGGGCGCACCCGCCTGGTTTTCCAGCAGGAAGCTCTTTGCATACTCACCTGTCTGAATGTCTTTCAGCACGGCACGCATGGCCTTCTTGGTTTCTTCGTTCACCATGCGCGGGCCAGTGACGTACTCGCCGTATTCGGCGTTGTTCGAGATGGAGTAATTCATGTTGGCGATACCGCCTTCATAAATCAGGTCGACGATCAATTTGAGTTCATGCAGGCACTCGAAATAGGCCATCTCGGGAGCGTAGCCAGCTTCCACCAGGGTCTCGAAGCCCGCCTTGATGAGCTCAACCGTACCGCCGCACAGGACGGCCTGTTCGCCGAACAAATCAGTCTCGGTTTCTTCACGGAAGTTGGTCTCGATGATGCCGGCCTTGCCGCCACCATTGGCCATCGCGTAGCTCAAGGCCAGATCACGCGCCTTGCCGCTCTTGTCCTGATGCACCGCTACGAGGTGCGGCACGCCGCCACCCTGCGTATAGGTGTTGCGAACCGTGTGGCCTGGAGCTTTCGGGGCAACCATCCAAACGTCGAGGTCGGCGCGCGGAACGACCTGGCCGTAATGCACGTTGAACCCGTGCGCGAAGCACAGGGAAGCACCCTGCTTGATATTTGGCGCAACGTCGTTCTTGTAGACAGAGCCGATCTGTTCGTCGGGCAACAGGATCATGACGACGTCTGCGGACTTCACCGCATCAGCCACCTCGGCAACATTCAAACCAGCTTTTTCGACTTTTGGCCACGAAGCGCCACCCTTGCGCAAGCCGACGACGACCTTGACGCCGCTGTCGTTCAGGTTTTGCGCATGGGCATGGCCCTGGCTGCCATAGCCAATGATGGCGACAGTCTTGCCCTTGATCAGGCTGAGGTCGCAATCTTTGTCGTAAAAAACTTTCATTCTTATCTCCGGATAGGTTCTGGCGAAAATGCCCTTCGACAGGCTGAGGGCGAACGGTTACGCATATCGCCACAAGAAATCCGGGCACGCTGCCTGTCGAAAAAATGCGCGCACGGACGTTGAAAAAACTAGACCCGCAGGATTCTCTCACCCCGACCGATGCCGCTCGATCCTGTACGAACCGTCTCGAGAATCGCACTTCGGTCGATCGCCTCGAGGAAAGCGTCGTTCTTCGTCTGGTCTCCGGTGAGCTCGATCGTGTAGCTCTTTTCCGTCACGTCGATGATGCGGCCACGAAAAATGTCGGCCATGCGCTTCATCTCTTCACGCTCCTTGCCCACGGCTCGCACCTTGACCATCATGAGTTCGCGCTCGGTATATGAGCCTTCTGTGAGATCGACGACCTTGACCACTTCGATGAGGCGATTCAGGTGCTTGGTGATCTGTTCGATCACGTCGTCAGAGCCCGTCGTCTGGATGGTCATCCGCGACAGGCTCGGGTCTTCGGTCGGTGCAACGGTGAGGCTCTCGATGTTGTAGCCACGGGCAGAAAAAAGACCGACCACGCGCGACAGGGCGCCAGGTTCGTTCTCGAGCAATACGGCAATGATGTGTTTCATAAAAGATTCCTCTTTTCGCTGCCCTCCCCCGTGCACGGTAATGCGCGGGCTTGGCAAGCAATAGATTCGTCAGGGTCGGGCTACAAGCTTCAAAGCACTTGGGCCCGGGCGATTAGAGAAAGGCAGGGATTTACAGGTCTTCGCTTCCCAACAGCATTTCAGTGATGCCCTTGCCAGCCTGGACCATCGGAAACACGTTTTCGGTCGGGTCGGTACGGAAATCCATAAACACCGTACGGTCCTTCAGGCGGCGTGCTTCGCGCAGCGCCGGCTCGACGTCTTCCGGGCGCTCGATCAGCATGCCAACATGGCCATAAGCCTCCGCCAGTTTGACGAAGTTGGGCAAGGCGTCCATGTAGCTGCTGCTGTAGCGGCCGGCGTACTCGACTTCCTGCCACTGCCGAACCATGCCCAGATAGCGGTTGTTCAGGGAAACGATCTTGATGGGTGTGTTGTACTGCAGGCAGGTCGACAGTTCCTGGATGCACATCTGCACCGAGCCCTCGCCTGTGATGCAGAACACCTCGCTGTCAGGCTTGGCGAGTTTGATGCCCATGGCGTAGGGAATGCCCACGCCCATCGTGCCCAGGCCACCTGAATTGATCCAGCGGCGCGGCTCGTCGAACTTGTAGTACTGGGCGGCCCACATCTGGTGCTGGCCAACATCGGAGGTGATGTAGGTATCAGCGTCCTTTGTCAGATTCCAAAGTGTCTCGACCACGTACTGGGGCTTGATGACATCGCCATTACCCAGGCTGTACTTCATGCAATCACGCTTGCGCCAGCCTTCGATGGTTTCCCACCATCCGCCGAGAGCGCCTGCATCAGGCCGCAGGGGAGACTCCTTGATCATCGCGATCAATTCGGTCAAGACGTCCTTGACGTCGCCCACGATGGGAATGTCGACCTTCACCCGCTTGGAAATGCTGGACGGGTCGATGTCGATGTGGATGATCTTGCGCTCGTTCTGCGCAAAGTGTTTGGGATTGCCGATAACTCGGTCATCGAAACGCGCGCCGACCGCCAGCAGCACGTCACAGTTCTGCATGGCGTTGTTCGCCTCGATCGTGCCGTGCATGCCGAGCATGCCAAGAAACTTGGGGTCGCTCGCCGGGTAAGCGCCCAAGCCCATCAATGTGTTGGTGCACGGGAACCCCAGCATGTCAACCAGCGTGCGAAGTTCCTGGGAAGCGTTGCTGAGCAAGACGCCGCCACCGGTGTAAATGTAGGGCCGCTTGGCCGTGAGCAAAAGTTGCAGTGCCTTGCGGATCTGCCCGCCGTGGCCCTTGCGCACAGGGTTATAGCTGCGCATTTCGACCGTGGCGGGGTAAGAAAAGGCGCACTTTTTAAATGACACGTCCTTGGGAATGTCAACGACAACAGGGCCCGGCCTGCCGGTACGGGCAATATGAAACGCCTTCTTGATCGTCATCGCCAGGTCGCGCACGTCCTTGACCAGGAAGTTGTGCTTGACAATGGGGCGCGTGATGCCAACGGTGTCGCACTCCTGAAACGCGTCGAGCCCAATGGCATGCGTAGGCACCTGCCCCGTGATGATCACCATCGGGATGCTGTCCATATAGGCCGTTGCAATGCCCGTAATCGCATTGGTCACACCAGGGCCGGACGTTACAAGCGCCACGCCCACTTCGCCCGTGGCCCGTGCGTAGCCATCGGCCGCATGCACGGCAGCTTGCTCATGGCGCACCAAAATGTGCTGAATCGTGTCCTGCTTGTAGAACGCGTCGTAGATATAGAGGACAGCGCCGCCCGGGTAACCCCAGATATGCTTGACGTTTTCGGCCTGGAGCGCGCGGACAAGAATTTCCGCACCCATCAAATCAGTGTTTTTGCCGTCGACAGGCGATGCGGCTGCTGCGGAAGCGAGTTCCGCCTTGGAGATTTCCATGATGAACCTTTGTGAATTTCTCTAACGAAATACCTTGGGTGCCTCTTCGCCCGTTCTTATGAAACAGCGTCAAGACTTGAGGCCAAAACCATGGGCAGATTCATATTCCGCCGAGTCATGACCCGTTTGCATTTTTGACTTGCAGCTAGCATTATGACACCTCGACACTAAGGCCTGCGTTGAGCCCGAAGGATCTTCCTCTGGCTCAGCGCTTGATGCGATAATTTTCACAATTCAAGTCCGTTTCGAGTGCCGCAGCACCAGGGCTATTGCGTGGCCCGCGGGCGCAGGAAAAACGAGACACCCCTCCGTTGGCAACTGAACAAGAACTTTCCGATTTTTTGAAGAGCGTTGAAAAACGGGCCTTCAAGCGCAGCATTTATCACGTCCGTGATGAGGAGGCCGCGCTCGATATCGTTCAGGACAGCATGATGAAGCTGGCCCATCACTACGGCGACAAGCCGGCAGCCGAATTGCCGATGCTTTTCCAGCGGATCCTGTCTAACGCGACGCTCGACTGGTTTCGCAGGCGCAAGACCCGCAACGCACTGTTTTCGAACATGAGCGACTTCGAATCCGGGGGCGAGGACGGAGATTTCGATTTGCTGGAAACTTTGGAAAGCGAAAACGACTCTCAGGGAACGGAGAGCGCCCAAGATGCGACGGAGCGGGCACAAATCATGCGTCAGATCGAATCCGAAATAACACAATTGCCTGGCCGTCAACGAGAGGCCTTCCTGATGCGTTACTGGGAGGAGATGGACGTAGCCGAGACGGCAGCGGCCATGGGCTGCTCTGAAGGCAGTGTCAAAACACACTGTTCGCGAGCAGTTCAGGCACTCAGCAAAGCCTTGAGCGCCCGAGGGATAAAACTATGACGAATTCGACCATGAACAGGACCGAGATCCTCCAAGACCGACAGGGGCTCAAAGTAGCCTCCTATCTCAGCGTTGCCGCCTCCGCATTGCCGCATGACGTTACCGAGCGCCTGCGGGTGGCTCGCATGCAGGCCTTGGCGCAACGCAAGCTGGCCGCCGCAGCCGCGCTCACGACGGTGTCCAATGGAAGCAGTGCATCGCTGCTTTGGGGTGAAGACGGACCAGGCTGGCTGGGCAGGCTCGGTGCCATCGTGCCTTTGATCGCACTGGTGTTTGGTCTCCTCTTCATCAATTCAGTCCAGAACGACAACCGCGCCCGCGAACTGGCGGAAATTGATGTCGCGCTTCTGACCGATGATTTGCCTCCCGCTGCGTTTGCAGACCCCGGCTTCATCCAGTTCCTAAAGACCAATCCGTAGGACGCGTTCGCGATGCGCGCGCCCTGCCCGTCCCCGGCTCCGAGCCGGACCTATTCGTCAGCATTGCTTGTCGCAAGCCGAGCCGTCCTGCTCGTGGCCCTTGCATTGCCCGGCTTGGCACTTGCCCAAATCGTCACTCCGCCCGTGCCGGCAAAGTCCGCCGCTTCTGCTCCCAAGACCGCATCGTCGGCGGCCCTCAAGGCCTCCAACGCCAAGGCAGCCTGGGCCAAGCTAACGAGCAAGCAACAAGAAGCGCTCCAGCCTTTGGCACCCATCTGGCACACGATGAGTGAAGCGCAGCAACGCAAGTGGCTGGAGGTTTCCAAGAATTACCCCAATCTGCCCGGCGAAGATCAGGCGCGAATGCACAGCCGCGCGGGCGAATGGGCTGCGCTGAGTTCGCGGCAACGCACTGAAGCCCGGCTCAACTTCGGCATCACAACCGAGCTATCCAAAGAGCTGACGCCTGAAGAGAAGCGGGCGAAATGGCAGGCCTATCAGGCGCTGACTGCCGAGGAAAAGAAAAAACTCGCCAGCGAAGCAAGCCGCAAACCGACGGGCGCAGCCCCGGCAGCCAGGCCGGTGGCTGCTCAAAAGCTCGCCACCCTCCCTGGGCCAGCCGGCACTTCTTCGCAGCCTGCGCGAGTCGCTACGGAGTCTCCCGCCCGGGGCGTGCCGGCGCAGCCAGCGGTGCCGCCAGGCCCCGCGCCGGGCGCAGAGTCCGGCGCTACCTTGCTCCCTGCAAAACCCTGAAATTCGCCGAGATTGCTGACGAAGGCTACATTAGCGGCCTCTTCACTCGTGGCCGCGTTTTGGTGCGTTTATTTATATGACCCGTCTCGACACTCCTTCGTTACGCAGGCGCATGGCTTGCTGGCTTTATGAAGGCATGCTCATGTTCGGCGTCGTCTTCATTGCGGACTACCTCTTCAGCACGCTCACGCAGACGCGCCACGCCCTGGACAACCGCCATGCCCAGCAGGCTTTCCTCTTTGTGGTCTTTGGAATTTACTTCGTCTGGTTCTGGGCCAAGGGGCAGACGCTTGCCATGAAAACCTGGAATATCCGGGTCACCGACCTCACGGGACAGCCGATAAGCCAAGCCCGTGCGCTTGTGCGCTATACGCTGAGCTGGGTTTGGTTCCTGCCTCCTCTGGCCGTCAGTTGGGCAATGGGGCTGGAAGTCCAAGAGGCGCTGGTCCTGGCCGGAGGATGGATTGCCGTCTGGGCCATCCTGGCGCGATTTCACCCCAACGGCCAGTTTTGGCATGACGCCCTTGCCGGCACGCGGCTCATCACCTGGCAAACGAAACCGGACAAGAAAAGGCCGGTCGACCAACTCTGAAGCCGTTCTTTTCGGCGCCAGCCGTGGGCGACAATGCTGCCCATGTCTGACCCCGCTTCACCTGGCCCGCTACCTGCCGCCTCTGGCGCGGTGTCAGGTTCCGCCAACCCACAGAAAACCCGTAGAGGATTGAGCCGCATCTGGCATGCGCTCGGCTACTCTTTGGCGGGTCTGCGGGAAGGTTGGCGAGAAACCGCATTCAGACAGGAGGCTCTAGCGGCGGTAGTTCTGCTGCCACTCGCTTTCTGGCTCGGCAAGTCCTGGATGGAAAGTGCGCTGTTGATCTCCAGCGTCGTCTTCGTCATGGTGGTCGAGCTCCTGAACACCGCAGTTGAGACGGCGATTGACCGGGTCGGGCCGGAGTGGAACGAAATGTCCCGCCGCGCCAAGGATCTGGGCAGCTCAGCCGTACTGCTGAGCCTTTTGCTTTGTGCTGGCACCTGGCTCGCCGCACTGGCGCACCGTTTCGCCTTTTAGCCCGGACCAAGCCGACTCGAAACCTGAACCTTCCCCGACCGTAACCGAAAGCTCAAGCGATGAATCAGATAGACCTGGCAGGCCGAGTGGCCGTAATCACGGGAGGTGCTCGCGGCATTGGTTACGCCGTGGCCCAGCGGTTCCTCAAGTCCGGCGCCGACATTTCGCTTTGGGATGTTGACGCTGTGCGTCTGGCCAAGTCGCAACAGAGCCTTCAACTTGAGTTTGCTGACCGCCGCGTGGAGGCGCTGGCCCTGGACCTGACCGACGGCGAGGCGGTCGACGCTGGCATGACGGACGTGGTCGCGAAGCTGGGCCGACTGGACATTCTGGTCAATAACGCCGGTATCACGGGCGGCAACGGGCCTACTTGGGAACTTGACTCGGCAGTCTGGCGCCGAGTCATCGAAGTCAATCTGGTCGCCCCTTTCCTGACCTGCCGTGCGGCCGTTCCCCACATGCTCAAAGGCGGCTGGGGCCGAATCGTCAATGTCGCTTCGGTAGCGGGCAAAGAAGGCAATCCCAATGCGTCGCACTACAGCGCATCGAAAGCTGGCCTGATTGGATTGACGAAATCGCTGGGCAAGGAGCTCGCTACGAAGAACATACTGGTCAATGCCATCGCACCCGCAGCCGCGCGCACCGAAATCTTTGATCAGATGAAGCAGGAGCACATCGATTACATGCTCTCCCGGATTCCGATGGCCCGCTTTCTCGAAGTCGATGAAGCTGCCGCCATGGTGGCCTGGCTGTCGTCAAGCGATTGCGCCTTCACCACCGCCAGCGTATTTGACATCTCAGGCGGGCGCGCGACCTATTGATCGTGCAAGGTGTGTGGTCTGCCCGGAGGGGATCGAACCCCCGACCCTCAGCTTAGAAGGCTGATGCTCTATCCGACTGAGCTACGGGCAGATTGAACTGAAGTGCTGCGTGGCGGTATCACGCTGGCTGAGCGCAAAAAATTGCGCCAGCGTAAATCATAGCGGCCGAAGTTATCACGACGAACTTATCGCGATTACCCGCTGAGCCCACCGAGCGCTTTCAATCGATCTGACGAATGGCAATCCGCAGCACCCAAAAAAAAGCCCGCTGATGCGGGCTTTTCAATGAATGAATCTTGGTCGGAGTACAAGGATTCGAACCTTGGACCCCCTGGTCCCAAACCAGGTGC